>CAKPSF010000001.1 GCA_934183305.1 uncultured Clostridia bacterium
TTCTTCATATTGTGCATCCATTTTGTTGTTTAGTTTTTCATATTGAACATCCATTTTGTTGTTTAATTCTTCATATTTTATATCTATCTTATTGTCTAATCTGTTTATGTCTTGTTGCATTTTAACAATGTTTTCTTGCATTTGTTTTATGTTTTGTTGCATTTCAAACTGCGTAGTCAACATATCTTTTTGAGTTTCTATTACATTGATTTCACTATTTTGAATATTGAACATGCTTTTTTGTATTATGTCTTGCTTTTCAAGAATTTTATCAACTTTTTGTTCTAAATTATTCATAATGGGAACCTCCTTTCTTAAAAATTTTAGTTCCCCATATTTTTCTTTCCCCTATTATTTATGAACCTAGTTTAATATACATTTTTCAAAATGTCAATACTTTTTGTCAAAATAATTTTATTTTTTGACAATTTTTATTCAATAACTTCCATTGCCTCATTCTGACTCATTCCACTCAAATTGTAGTATGCATTTGGTATTCTTCCAACAATAACATTTTCAGCTATAATTAGCTGATTATTGACTTTTCCTTTTATTGTATTAAATGGTGTTAATATGCTTACTTCACATTCTATGTCTAAGTACAATCTATGCAAAGTTTGATTAATTCCTTTTTCTATAAATTCGCTTCTTACTTCTGTTTTTACATTTCCAACTGTTGATATTCTTATTGGTACAGGATATCCTCTTCCTGCCAATATACTAATTCCAGTAAAACTACCCAAACTAATTGTTATATCTTCGCTTTTTATATTATCAAAATGTATTTGAATATTGTTAGAGGCATTTGATATTACAGTATTAATATTTACCATATTTGATTCTAGCATAATTATATTTCCATTATTATCTTTATGAATAGTTATAAAATCTGAATATCTATACCATTCTATTGCTTTGCCAGTTTCTTCATTAGTAACAATTGTAGCTACACTTTTAGCTTTATCCATACACACATCATTAAATATTGGGGTTACAGATTTCAATACTATATATGAAATCAACACCATTATTAATATAGTTATAATAATTACTCTTTTCTTTTTATTATTACTGTTATTCCTATTAGAATTAAATATATATAATCGTGGCAATTTTAGTCTTGGTCTTGAATATATTAATGACATCTTTCCCCCTAATGAAAAATTTTATATTATTTAAAAGAGCAAACTTAATTGTTTGCTCTTTACATATTATGCGATGTTTCCTATTTTAGTTCTACTAAAACGCGGTATAAATAATTTTTGACCTATGTTGATATTATTAGGATTATCAATTTTATTTACATTTACAATATCTTCAACTGTTGTATTATGTTGTTTAGCTATTTGCCATAGTGTATCTCCTTGTTTTACTATATGTACTATCATACTAGGACTAGAATTAATATTTTCCTCCTCTACATTTATTTCATCCATTATATTAATATTTGTATTATTATACATTTCCAATTCAAACATTAAATCTATTTTACATTCTATCATTCCATCTGTTGCTACAACAAATTCATTGTTTGTGCAATCTACTTTTGTATTAACAATTTTATTAGTTTCAATATCATTATTGTCTAAATTATATGTAAATGGTAAAACATATCTTTTGGTATCAATTCTAGTGTTAGCTTCTGATGAGAATATGAAATTTAATTTTATTTCGCCTTCATATACTATTCTTCCATTTAATACATTTGTGTTAGTTATATTGGGAATCATTTCTACATCATATATCTTATTGCTTGAAATTTCAGGCACTGATATTTTTTCTCTTATATTAAAAACATTTCTACTAATTTGTTTATTAGTTATTGTTGAAACTTCCTTTTGATTATATTCTAGCTTCATACAAGGGCAGTACATATCTTGGATTAAATTAACATCAAGTGTATCAACAGCATCGCAATTAATTTCAAACTCAATCTCCACATATATTGAATGTTGATCTGCAGAATTAGGTTTTATAATCATGTTTTTCATTTCATAATTACAACTTAATATATTATTTTCTGATACATCATTTATATCTGCAAATCCCATAATAGGTATGTTAGATGAAATAAGCTTTATATCCCCATTCTCTGTTAAATACATAACCTTTATATTTGCATCAGCTTTTAATAATATTTTATTATAACTTACTTTCATTTCACTATTTATAACTTTTACTTCTGTTTTTAATATCTCAGCTAAATTGTCATCTGCATCATACGAAATATTGTCTTTTGCACTTGCTTTACAGTTTGCTTCTCCTACTAGATTATTTATCTGCATACTCGAATTTAGTGTTTGAATCTCTTCAATGTTATCAATTTGTTTTAAAATTTGAACCTCTTCATTTGAATATATTTTTATATCTACTTCTAACATTACTTTAGTGTTAATTTTTCTTCCGTTTAGTACCTTACAATCTATATCTTTAATAGATATATTGTTTTTTATGCTCATTCCTGCTTTGCAATTGTCTACTTCAATCATTTGTGTAAAGTCTAAAGTAGTAGTTAACCCTCTTGTAAATTCGTTGTCACTATCAGCTAAATATACTATATTCAAGTTTATACTACCGTCAAATCTTACTTTTCCATCTAGTACTTCTTTTTTATATATGCATACATTTCCAGCCGTATCTATTGTATTTAGTATGTCTGGTTTTACATCAGGAACTATTGTATCTCCTTCAATTGTTATGAATTCCTTTTTTGAACTTATTAGTTTATTCACTGTTATAGTTTGTCTTGTTGCTTCTACCTCCATAATAACCTCCTTATATTTTTTTATATTTAGTAAAATATATTAAAGAAATCAAAAAAAAGAACCCCAAACGTTAAACATTTTAGGTTCTTTCATCAAAGGATTTTTCTTTTGTATTTTATTATTATTTTATCCTATAAATTTTATACTGTTAAAAATTTTTTATTTTCTTTGTTTCCACAGGTGGTGGAATTAAAGGGCTATATCCCTCTCCGTCGTAAACTTCAACTTCAACAGTTCTAGTTAGAACATCTTTATAGCTATATGTAACGTTTCTTTCTTCGTCATCATATTTAACTATAAATAAATTAGGATATGTTTTTTCTATTGTGGCTTCTTTCTCAAAAAATTTGCTTCTTCCAAGTGCTCCTTTAACTATTATCTTTTGTCCAATTTTGTCTGTAATATCAGTTTTTAAATTTGTGATATCATTTGGCAATATCATTTTGACCACCTACTTTTTCAAGATGGTCACATTATATCATTATCTACATAAAAAGTCAAAATAACATTATTCTACATAAAACGCTGTAATAGTGTATTTCAATACTTTTTCAGGCTTTTTATTGGTATATTTTACTTTTATGTTACAGAAATATTACATTTATATTACAATGTTTTTTTACCCATTACTCCACTGCCATCCACGCTCTTTCTCCCGTCTCGTAAATCTTTTACAATATCGTTTATCGTTACAAATTTACTTCTTTCTGTAATGGCTATTTTCTCAGCAACAATAAGAGGATCCATAAAATCTATTAATATTCTTCCAGGAGATGAAGCAAAATTAGCGCCTGCTGCCATTATGGCTTCAAAAAAACTTTGACATGCGCCTGCAAATATAGCAAGTTTATTACTTGATGGATTAATTTTTCTTGCTTCTAAAACTCCTTTAACAAAATATTTCGAGTTTCTATAATTGGATAAATCTCCATATTTAGTACCACTTTTAATCATTCCATCATGTCCGAGTTAATACTAAAACATCAGGCTTATACTTTTCTAAGTACCCTCTTACAAGAATTGGCTGTTTAACTTCTGGAATATTTAAAACTATGGCATCAAGCCCCATCTTTTTGTAATATCTACTTGTTTTTTCAGAATACAACTTATCTCCATCTAAATGTAAAATAAGTCCTGCTTTCCCACCTTCTATTTTCCTATCTTTATGTTTTATTTTGTTATATTGTTTTAAAAAAGTATTTACTCTTTTTTCAATCTGAGTGTCCAAACTTCTCAAACAACTATCCGCTTCTTCTTCTCCAATTACAATAAGGTCATATAAATATGCATCTGCTACAATTCTAACAGTTATTCCTTTTAAAATAGCTATTTGCATTCCACTAGTACTTCTAATAATTTTTTCTACTGTAAATAATATATCAAATCCGTGAGATTTTCTCGCAACAATATCTCCGTTTTTTTATTTTTTCCATAGTACCACCTCTATTAATCTAGGCTTATATATACTATGTCGAAAAACATATTATTGTGACAAATAATCTCTACTAAGAACACAAATGATAGGCTGTGCCTATCATTTGTACTATTTCTATATTTTTATATATTATCTTTTCTTATAGTTTCAATTATATTTTGTTTGTTTATTTTATTTAATGAATATTTCATTATGCTTATTATCAATACAAACACTGCTATTATTGAAATTGATACTCCGCTTACTGGGAATATAAATCCAAAGTCTACACTTTCTCCAAAGGCCTTAAACATTAAATAAGACAATAATGTTCCAATTGGTATTCCTATTAATAATGATTTAGTTCCATAAAATATACTTTCTAATCTTATCATTCTATTAAATTCTTTAGTTGTCATTCCAATAGATTTTAAGTTTGCAAATTCCTTACTTCGTAAGTTCATATTTGTTGTTATTGTATTAAATATATTTGTAACGCCAATTAATGAAATTACTGTTATAAATCCATAAAGGAATATTGCAATTACTATCCACATTGCTTTTTCTTCTCTTATATATGAATCTATATTAGTTATATTAAGATTTTTATCTATCTTTCTTATATTTTCTTCTAATACATCTGAATTATTACAATTTATATAAAGCTCGATTCCATTCAGTAGATAATTACTATTTTGCTCAATCCATTCATTGCTTACTATAATATATCCATTGCTTGTTCTACCCTCAAATCCCATTGGAACTTTGTCTGTTGTTTTAGCTATTTCAATTTGAGTATTTTTATCTTCTATGCCATCTCCTACTAATTTTACTTTTATTATATCTCCTACTTTATATTCATATGGTTCAAATTTTGTATTTATATATTTTCCCTTATCATTTTCAACATAGGTTATTGCACTATTTATTAATATTGCTTTGTCTTTTACATCATCATATTTTAATCCAAGTTTACTTATGTATCTATTATATTCTTCTTTGTCAACTGAATAAATACTAAAGTTTGTAGTAGTTGATCCTCCCTCTTCTTCAAATTTTTCTATATATTCTCTTCCCATACTTGAATATTTTACATCTTTAATATCTACACTAGCGATTACTGATCTTTGTATTGAATACTCTTTTATACCATCTAGTTCAATTATTTTGTTTATACTTTCATTATCTGCTTGGTTTTGTTTTTGAACTCTTACCACTAAATTATGCCTTGCTTCTCCATATTGATAATACATTGATGAAGTTTTAAATGCATAATTAATAAATGTTGATGTTGGTATAAATATTGCAACACTTACAACTATTGAAATAACCGTTGTTCTATATTTTTTCTTATTTCTTTTTAGATTTTTATATGCAATATCTCCACCAACTCCAAATATTTTCTTAATAATCTTTGGAGATCTAAGTTTTTTAGATTTTATTTTAATATCTTCATTTAATCTTATTGCTTCAATTGGAGAAACTTTAGCTGCTCTTTTTGCAGATTTTCTGGCTGATAAGAATATTGTAATCATCGCTAGTATTACTGAAATGCCTATTGCTGCCCATGGAATACTGTACACAAATATCATTCCGTTTAATGATTCTGCCAATATTGCACTTATTACTTTTAATACTATACATACAGCAAGCATTCCACAAAGTACGCCTATTGGTATAGCAATAACAGATAATATTAATGCTTCATAAAATACATTTTTCTTTATTTGTTTTGATGTTGCACCAACAGATGCAAGCATTCCATATTGTTTCATTTTCTCTGTTATAGATATTGCGAAACTATTTCGTATACAAAATACACTTGTTACAATAATTATCGAAATAATTATTATACTTAATGCATATAATGTACTTAAAATTGAATCTCCAAATTCTAAAGCTTGAAATCTTAGTAAATCTTTATTAATTTCAAATTTATACTTAGCAGTTTCATTTAACTTATCAAATTCTTCTATGG
Source organism: uncultured Clostridia bacterium (assembly GCA_934183305.1). Lineage (GTDB taxonomy): Bacteria > Bacillota > Clostridia > TANB77 > CAG-508 > HGM13634. Next base: position 6,158 of record CAKPSF010000001.1, read on the forward strand.
TAATATTACCTTTTACATTTTTTTCTGCTAAATCCTCTGGAATGTTCAAAATATCAGCAAATACCTTATATCTGTCTTTTAATTTATTTTTATTAAGTAACACATATATATTTGTATTTTCTTTAATATTACTATCATCTAGATATGTAATCACAGTATATCCTGGTGCAGAATATGGTTCAACATTATTTCTTTGTCTTTGCATTATTCCAACTATTTCATATGTTTTGTTAAGTTTAGTATTAAATTTTTCCTCATCTTTATTATATGGATTGTGTTGATCTAATTCTGAATTTTCACTTAGTCTTTCTCCCATTTCTAGAGAAATTTTTTGTCCTATTTTATAATTTACTTTTCCATTAGTAATAATATGTTCTGATATTACAAGTTCATTTTCATTTTGTGGTAATCTTCCCTCTACTAAGTCAATTGGAGCATTTTTTAATGCTTCCTTATTATATGCCATCACATATAAGTAAGGTTTATATTCATTTTTACTTTCATTTAATTTAGCATAGCCAATATCTTGGGTCAAATAATAGTTTTCTATACTTCTATTATTTTCAATATATTTTAGCTCTTCACTTGGAACGTTCTTAAAGCTATAATGATAATTTCCGTCTGTTTTTATAGTCCAATTAATCAAAGTTTGCCTAAAACTTGTGACCATTCCTGCCACTGCTGTTATTAATGCTGTTGCAAGAATAATTCCAATAATTGTAACTATTGTTCTTTTTTTATTTAACTTTAAATTTGTAATAGTTAATTTATTTAACAAATTCATTTTTGTTCGTCCTTTCTTTTATACATAAATTTTAAATTAAATTTTTATATTTAATTTAAAATTTTTCCGTCTTCAATTCTAATAATTCTATCTGCTTCTTTTGCAATTTCCAAGTTATGAGTTATCATTATAACAGTTTGATTATATTTTTTATTTGATAATTTTAATAGTTCAACTATTTCATCACTTGCTTTTGAGTCTAGATTTCCTGTTGGTTCATCTGCTAATACTATTGCTGGATTTGTAATTAAAGCTCTACCTATTGAAACTCTTTGTTGTTGTCCTCCAGATAATTGATTTGGAAGATGTTTTACTCTATTTTCTAATCCTAATGTTTTTAATAACTCTTTTAACTGCTCTTTATTTACATTTTTTCCATCCAAATCACATGGAAGAGTTATATTTTCTTCTACATTTAATATTGGTATCAAATTATAAAACTGATAAATTAATCCTACTTGTCTTCTTCTAAAAATTGCTAAATTATCATCATTTAATTCATATATATTTTTTCCTTCTATAAATACTTTTCCAGAAGTTGGTCTATCTACGCCACCTAGTAAATGTAACAAAGTTGATTTGCCGCTTCCAGAACTACCAACTATTGCAACAAATTCACCTTTATTTACTGAAAAAGACATATCATTTACAGCTATAACTTCATTTTCCCCTTTTCCATATTTCTTAGTTAAATGTTCTACTTTTAAAATTTCCATTTTATTTTCCTCCTTATTTGTTTATATTTTACACATCTAAAATGACTTTTTTATGACTATGAAAAAAATAAGGAGCTTTACCTCCCTATTTTATGTATTTTATAATAAATTTTGTGCCTTCATTCTCTTTGGTTTCAACTTGTATATATCCGTTTTGCTCTTCTATTATACTTTTAGAAAGTGATAAGCCTATTCCAAAACTATTTTCTGATGAATTTTCTGATTTATAAAATCTATCAAATATATGTTTTAAATCTTTTGGTTTTATTCCGCTTCCCTCATCTTTTACCGTTATACTTGTATATACACTATTTTCCTCAATTCTTATTTTTACTTTTGTATTTATTTTTGTGTGTTCAATCGCATTTTTTACTATGTTTTGAATTGCTTCTTTATTCCAGTTATAGTCTCCAATAAAATAGCAATCTTTATTTGCTTCTATTTCAAAGCCTACATTTTTTAGTTCAGTCATTATTTCTAAATTTGATATTACTTCATTTACTAGCTTATTAGCATTTATGCTTTGACTTTCAAATTCAACAACACCTGCATCTAACCTTGACAATTTTAAAAGTGAAATTACTAGCCAATTCATGTTTTCAATTTGCCTTGATATTTCAGCTATAAATTTATCTCTAGTTTGTTTATCCATATTATCACTTTCACTTAAATTATCTAACATTATTAATATTGATGTAAGTGGTGTTTTTAATTGATGTGATATATCTGAAATTGATGTTGTTAAAGCTTCTTTTTGTTTTTCTGAATTATCCGCTTCTTCTTTTAGCATTACAGTTATTTTATACAATTCATTTTTCAAACTACTTAGCTCGTCTTCTGTGTTCTCATCTATATCTAAAATATATTTTTTATTTGAGACTTTTTCTACATATTTAGTAATTTTATCAATTTCATTTTGTCTATATTTTAAATAAAAATAAAATACAACTGTTAATGCTACACTTGTTGCTATTAATATTATTAAGTTATACATTATAATATTTTTATCTTTTTGTTTTAATATTTCTATTGCTGGTTCATTGTATATCCCATACTTTTCTAATAAAGAGTTCCCTTCTTCAGTTTTCTTGTTATTTAATATTTTTATTAAATCCTCATCATTAACATTAGGATATTCTTTTGCTACAACATTTAAAATATTAGAAATATATAAATTAATGGTTTGTTTATATTTATTATTATAATAACCATTAATACAAACAACCGAAATAATTGCCAAAACAATTATTAATGTACTAGTTAATATTAAATTCTTTATCCCTTTATTTTTTAATATTTTCATTTTTGCTCCTTATTAGTCTATTACTCTATAACCTATCCCTCTAACTGTTTCTATTATTTTGCCTTCTTTGTCTCCAATCTTTTCCCTTATTCTCTTTATATATACTGTAAGTGTATTATCTTCCACAAAGTTTCCTGCTATGTCCCATATATCATTTAATATTTCTTCTCTTGTTATTAACTTATTTTTATTCGAAAATAAGTTGACTAATATTTTATATTCAAGTTTTGTAAGAGTTATCTCTTCTTCGTTTTTATATACTTTACCAGTTTCAGTATTAATTTTTATATTTTTAATTTGCAAACAATTATCCAAATTGTTTTTTCTTCTTAAAACATTTTTAATTCTTGACACTAACTCTCTATTTCTAAATGGTTTTATAATATAATCATCTGCACCTAAATCAAATCCCATAACCACATCTTTTTCTTCGTCTTTTGCTGTTAAAAATATAACTGGTATATTCTTTTTCTCTTTTATATATTTGCAAATATCAAATCCATTTCCATCTGGAAGTGACACATCTAATAAAACAACATCAAATGTTTCTTTATCTAGAATATTTAAAGTATCCCTTTTATTTTTTACAATACTGTACTCAAATCTTTCTTCTTTGAACAAATACTCTAAACCTAGAATTATTGAATTATTATCTTCTACTAACAAAATTTTAATCATTTTTTATTAACCTTTCTATGGTCTATTATATCATACTATTTATAATGTATCACTTATATATGACAAAACAGTGACAAAAAAATAATCAAGAGTGTTATCCACTCTTGATCGCTTTATCATGTTCATATTTCAGTTTTGTAGCCATGCCTCCTCTTATATGTCTTTCTGCTTTATTTTCATCTAACACTATTCTAACCTCATGAGCTAATGCTGGATTTATCTTTAGCAATCTTTCACTTACATCTTTATGTACTGTGCTTTTGCTTATTCCATATTTTTTGGCTGCTCCTCTTACTGTATCTTTTGAATCTATTATATACTGTGCAAGTTCTATTGCACGTTCTTCTATTGAAACTTTGGTCATAAAGCAAAACCTCCATACGATTACATTTGTTTAATTGTATTCGTATGAAGGTTGTATTAGAACGCGATTTTTTCAAGAGGTTTATTAATAAATTTTTATAGGCTATATAACATTAAATAGTAAATATAAACTAAAAAATATAAATTATTTTACTTTTAAAAACCTCTGGAACTTCCTCCTCCACCGGAAGAACCACCTCCGCCAAAAGAACCGCCTCCAGAGAATCCTCCTGAAGATCCTCCGTTATAAAAATTATTACCAAATCCAGAATTTCTGGAACTTTTAGTCATTCCTGAGGCAAAACATATTAGATTAAATATTGTAAAGAACCCAATTATTACTATTTGCTTTAAAACAAAATTTTCTATACCTACAATTCCAAGCTCTTTAAACATATTCATATATATTATATCAATAATACTAAAATATAAAACAGAAACTATTATTCCAGCTTTCTTTTTTATATTTTTGTTTTTCTTTAGAGTTCCTATTATTACTCCTATTACTAATGAAATCATTGGTATTCCAATAAATCCAATCATTAGTATATTTGAATTTTCTGTATTTGATTTTGCATCTTCAGTTGCAATTGGCGTTTCTCCACCAACTTCAACATTATATTCCTTAGAAATAACATCTAGAAAAGCACTAAAACCATTCTTTATTCCATCATTCCAGTTATTTTGCTTTAAATATGGAATGATATATTCATCTTGTATTCTACCTGTTTTAGCATCTGGCAATATTCCTTCTAAGCCATATCCTACCTCAACTCTAAATTTTCTTTCTTGTAATGATAATAATAATAATACACCATTATTTTTGTTTTTGTCTCCTATACCAAAATTTCTAAATAACTCCGTAGCATACTCTTCTAATGAATTATTTTCTAAATTTGGAATTGTAACCACAACTATTTGAGCTCCTGTTTTACTGCATAAACTTTTATTTGTATTTATAATATAGTTTTTAGTTTCTTGGCTTAGCAACCCTGCATAATCATTAACATAAAAGTCCGCAGTAGGTTTTACCACAGCAAATGAATTTGCAACAAAAGCATTCATTATTATAAAGAATATTATTAATATCTTTATAATAACATTCTTTTTATTCAAAATTAACATTTGGTACCTCCGCACTTGATTCATCTGCTTCAAAATATACAGCCTTTTCAAATCCAAACATTGATGCTAATAAGTTATTTGGAAACTTTTTAATTGTAGTATTTAGTATTTTTACTGCATTATTATAATCTCTTCTGGCAACTGCTATACGGTTTTCTGTACCAGCTAATTCATCTGATAATTGTATAAAATTTTGAGATGATTTTAAATCTGGATAATTTTCTACAACAACTAATAATGAATTTAATGAACTTGTTAATTCTTTATTAGCTTTTGCTTTTTCATCTACTCCATTAGCATTTACTAGCTTTGTTCTTGCCTCAGTAATTTTATTAATAACTTCATTTTCATGATTTGTATATCCTTTTACGGTATTTACCAAATTTGGTATCAAATCAGCTCTTCTTTGCAACATCACATCTAAATTTGATAATGTGCTTTGCACCTCTTCTTGCTTTGATACCATACCGTTATATCCACTAACCATTATAATTACAACTACAGCAACTAGTGCAATTATACAAAATAAACTAACACTTGGTTTTTTCATAATATTTTACTCCTTTTCAATTTTCTCTAATTATAAATAATATTTTCATTTTTAAACGTTGTTAATTCTCCTGCAAGATTATATTTTCAATTGCAAATTACAGCATATGGATATCTATTATTTACACTCTATTGTAATAATTATTTCAACTAACGCAAATACTACTCTTATAATCCATTCTGCAATTTTTGCACCAATAGTATTTCACCCCCTCATCTTATGTACAATTCTTATATTTTCAACATCTATTATATAGTCTGTAATTTTATCTGTCAATATTTTTACGCTTTTTCTTTAGATATATCTTAACAAGTTTTAATGGTGTTAAGTTATTTATATTTTATCTTTATAATTTATATATAAATAATTTTTATATTATTAAATTAATATAAAAGAAGGAGGAAATTATGACTTCTATGGAGTTAGTTGGGCTTAATACTAAATGGTATAGATATCAAAATAATTTAACTCAAGAACAATATGCAAATAAAACAAAATTTAAAATGGCCTATATTAGTGTTATTGAAACTGGTCATGCTAATTTAACTTGTAAAAATATAGATTTCATAGCCAAATCATTTAATATAAAACCGGAATTATTATTCAACGAAAAAACTGCAAAACTTGCTCAGAAACTACCTATAAGAGTAGATATGTATAAAAGGAAGTAAAGTTCAATGATATTTTTTACATTTTCAGGAAATTATGTTATAATTTAAATATACAAATGCTCCAAGAGAGTAATTTTTCAAATAAAAAAATAGGGCTATAGTTCAAAAGCAATTGGATGAAGCTTTGGAATGCATTAGTTTCTGACCAAACTATTCATTACACTGCAATGGGGTATGCTTAAAAATAAGCATACCCCATCTCCATTTATAAAATTTTATTATAAATTATTTTTCAGATGTCATATTTTCTTTTAATACTTTAAATGCACTTTCTAATATTAGTTTTACCATTCTTTCAATCTCTTTTCTGTCTTCTTCGTTTACATTTCTATAGCTGTTTAGTATTATTCCTATTTTCTTTGCTGTGTTTTTTGAAAAATCTCCTAAGCTTTTTGCATCTGTTGTTGTTATTATTTCATATATTAAATTTATAAAGTTTTTTCTTTGTTCTGGCGTTGTATTTTTTACCCAGTCTCTTACTATTCCATTAAATATTTCACTATTATTTGTTAATGTTGGTATTCTTACTAATTCTAATGGTTCTACTTGCCAAGAATATATATCGTGTTGCATTACTCCTTTTTGAATACTTTTTACTACTTGATATTCTTCTTCGTGTTCAAGTAATCTTCCAACTATTGATGATTGAGGAATATATGTTTCTATCTTATTTAGAATTTTTTTATAATTTTCTGTTTGAATTACACTTTTATCAAAACCCGGACCATCTGCGTTTATAACTCTTTCAATTCTATTTTTAATTTTATCTTCGCAGAATATTGCAGAATATACAGCCAAGTTTCCTCCTTTTGAGTGTCCACCTATTATTAATTTATCCCTGTTTTTCTTTGCTATATTATTTAAGTAATTTACTGCTTCTTTTTGAGATGGAACATTTTCCATAAAGCCCATATTAAAATCTTCTTTCCAGCCTACTAGTGACGAATCTGTTCCTCTAAATGATATGTAACTTATTTTATTAGGTAGCATTATTGTTATTGCTGCAAACTGTTTTTCTGCTGCCCCATCAAATATCTCAACATAATTTAATGTTTTCAGATTTTTGTATCTATTTGCTTGTCCTAAAATCTGTATAAATTCTTTATCATCATCCCATAAAAATCTTTCTATATCAAAGTCTTTCATTTTATTTGAGATACTTTCTATTGTTTCCATATCATTTAATTCAATATACTTAAAAGGTAAATATGAGAATCTTGCAAGTATAATATTATCTATTTCATTTATTGGGGCTTGACTAAAACTTAAATCTCCTCTCCATTTTATATAATCTATAATATTTGACATTTTTTTCACCTCAAAAATATATTACCATTTGTATAAAAAAAATGCAAGAAAAGAGTACATTAATTTGCACTCTTTTGCTTCTCTATTATTATTTCCTTTGGAGAATATATTACTTTTCCAAATTTAAACTCATTTATTCTTTTTTGAAGTTCTATTATTATTAATGGCAAAATTGAAATTACTGCAACATATATCCATTGATTTAAAGTTAATGGCACTGATTCAAAAATTTGCGCTAAGCTTGGTATTGCTATTACTAAGAATTGTAGCATTATTCCTACAATGAATGCTCCTACTAAATATATATTACTAAAAATTCCTATTTTGAAAATCGATTCTTCGCTTCTTGCATTAATACTATGAACTAGTTCTAATGCGCTTAATGTAAAGAATGCCATAGTCCTTCCAACTTCAATTCCGTATTTATTATTTCCTATTGCAAAAGCAAATAATGTTAATATTCCTATCATCATTCCTTCTATAAAAATGCTTCCCCATAGTCCACCTGCAAAAATACTTTCATTTGATTTTTTAGGTTTTTTATTCATTATATTTTTATCTATTGGTTCTAATCCTAATGCTATTGCTGGAAGAGAATCTGTTACTAAATTTATCCACAATAGTTGTATTGCTAAAAGTGGTGTATCTAAACCTATAAGTAAACCAACAAATATAGCAACAATTTCACCTATATTAGTTGCAAGCAAAAAGTGCACAGCTTTTTTTATATTATCATAAATATGTCTTCCCTCTTTTACAGCTTCAACTATTGTTACAAAGTTATCATCTGCTAAAATCATGTCTGATGCATTTTTTGCAACATCTGTGCCTGTTTTTCCCATTGCAATTCCTATATCTGCATTTTTCAGAGCAGGAGCATCATTTACTCCATCACCAGTCATTGCAACAACATTTCCACTTTTTCTAAATGCCTTTACTATTTTTACTTTGTGTTCTGGTGATACTCTTGCGAATACAGAATATCGCATTATATTTTTTTCAAAGTCTTCATTTGGTATTTCATCAAGTTGTTGACCTGTAATTGCTAAATCTCCAACTCTTAATATTCCTAACTCTTTTGCAATTGCTTTTGCTGTTAATATATGATCACCTGTTATCATAACAGTTTTTATCCCGGCATGTTTGCAAATATTTATAGCCTCTTTTACACCTTCTCTTGGTGGATCTATCATTCCAATTAAACCACAAAATGTTAAGTTTTCTTCCAGACTTGTATTTACATCTAATGGTAATTCATCTAAATCCTTATATCCCACAGCTATAACTCTTAATGCTTTATCTGCCATTTGTTCATTAATTTTATTTATTTTTCTTATATTTTCACTATTTAAATTCTGTTCTCTATTATTTTCTAAATATCTATTGCACTTTTTTATTAATATTTCTGGTGCACCTTTAGTTATGACTCTATATTTATTCCCAACTTTATGTATTGTTGACATCATTTTTCTTTCTGAGTCAAACGGAATATCATTCACTCTTTGCATTTTACTATATAATTCATTTTTATCTATTCCAACATCTAAGGCAGCTTCTACAATTGCTTTTTCTGTTGCTTCTCCATCTACCTCTTTAGTAGAATAATTTATATTACAGTCTGTGCACATACATGCCATTTCTAATATTTCTTTTTTTCTAAATGGATTTTGATCTAAGCCTATTATCTCCATTACCTTCATTTTATTTTGAGTTAATGTTCCTGTTTTATCTGAGCATATAACATTGCTACTTCCCAAAGTTTCAACTGCTGGCAATTTTCTAATTATGCTATTCTTTTTAGCCATTTTTGTAACACCTATTGATAACATTATTGTTACAACAGCTGGCAGTCCCTCCGGTATTGCAGCAACTGCTAATCCAACAGACGTCATAAATATTTCCATTACAGGTATTTTCTTTATTAGCCCTATAAAAAATATTAGCACACAAATTAATAAAGCTACTATTCCAAGTTTTTTTCCAACATCACCTAATCTTTTTTGGAGTGGTGTTTCTGGTGCTTCGTCTTTTATTATCATACCCGCAATTTTTCCAACTTTTGTATTCATACCAGTTTCTGTTACAATTGCTTCTGCATGTCCATTTACCACCATCGTTGTTGCAAAAACTAGGTTTTGCATATCTCCTACTGCTGCTTTCTCACTTACAATACAGTTTGCATCTTTTAATACTGGTAAATTTTCTCCTGTTAGTGCAGATTCCTCTACTTTTAGATTATATGAGTTAATTAGTCTACAGTCTGCTGGAATATAATCTCCTGTTTCTACTATAATAATATCTCCTGGCACTAATTCTTTACTATCTATTGTTTTTAACATATTGTTTCTCTTAACTTTAGCTTTTGGTGCTGTAAGCTGATTTAAAGCTTCTATTGATTTTTCTGCTTTACTTTCTTGTATAACTCCAACTGTTGCATTTAGCACCACAATTGCAACTATTATTATTGAATCTATATAATCATTTGTTTTTTGAATATATGATATACCTGCTGAAATTCCTGAAGCAATAAGTAGAGTAATAATCATAAAATCATTAAATTGTTTTATGAATTTTATAAATAAGCTTTCTTTTTTTCCTTCTGCTAATTTATTTTCTCCATATTGTTTTTTTCTACTTTGAGCTTCCTCTTCTGTTAATCCAACATTTATGCTTGTCTTAAGTTTTCTTTGTACATCTTTAACATCTAAAGTACTCCACATATTTTAATCTCCTTTTGTTTATAAAGTATAATAAATAATATGCTTGTACTTTTAATTTATGAGAAAATAAACAAAAAAAGTGAAACATAGTTTCACTTTTTTTGTATTAATGTTTTTATTTTTTAGTAATTTTCTGCTTTTATTTCAAAATACGCTTTTGGATGATTGCAAACTGGGCATACTTCTGGAGCTGATTTTCCTATTACTATATGTCCACAATTTCTACATTTCCAAATTCTATCTCCATCTTTAGAGAATACTAAATCTCCTTCAACGTTCTCTAATAATTTTTTATATCTTGCTTCATGTTCTTTTTCTATTTTTGCAACTTCTGTAAACAAATATGCTATATGGTCAAATCCTTCTTCTTTTGCTTCTTTTGCCATTCTATCGTACATATCTGTCCATTCAAAGTTTTCACCTTCAGCTGCTGCTTTTAAGTTTTCTACAGTAGATGGAACTTGTCCACCATTTAATAATTTAAACCACATTTTGGCATGTTCTTTTTCATTGTCTGCTGTTTCTTGAAAGATTGCAGCAATTTGTTCATATCCTTCTTTTTTTGCTTTGCTTGCAAAATATGTATATTTATTTCTAGCTTGAGATTCACCTGCAAAAGCATCCATTAAATTCTTTTCTGTTTTTGTTCCTTTTAACTCCATTATATTATTACCTCCTATATTTTCTATTTAGCATCCTTATTATATCAAAATAAATCTTCTTGTCAAGGTTAAGGCACCGGTCCAATATCCATTATTGTTATTTTTACTTCTGTTATATAACCATTACTATCTTTTTCTATACTAATTATTGGATAATTACTGCTAGAATAATATGATGATGGTATATCTGAAGTTATATAATGTTCATTTCCGTATTTCTGATTTAACTCTTCAATTCTTTTTCTAAGCCCATCTAAATCTATAGCCCATAATTTTCCACAATTATTTTGACAATATTCAATGCTATGTGTATGACCCTCAACATTAAAAGAAATTAAATTATTAAAATTCTGTGGAGATATTTTGCCATTTGTAGATTGAGAATTTTGACCATTAATTTTATTAAATGTTTGTTTTAAATCAGCCAATGCTCCATTGCTTTGCTTTGTTATATCATTTCCTATTGCAGATGAATCTTTACTTGTATCATCTGCCGAGTTGAAGATTTTCATTCCAAATGCTATTAGTATAATTACAATTAAAACAGAGGCTGCAATTAGTAAAGCTTTTGAGGTATTTTCCATTTTTTCTTATCTCCTTATTTTTTCAAAAATTTATATTTTTGATTATCACTCTTATTATATCAAAATAAATTTTCTTGTCAATGTTCAAATGAATTGTAGCTTATATTTTCATATATCTTTTATTTTTTCTTATTACTCTATCGTTTTCTTTAAATTCCGGATACGATTGTTTGTATACGCTAAAGTAACCGCCTTCATCTCCCTTCAGATATATTTTATCATCTTCTATCTTATAAACTATATATTTATTTCCCTCTTCTTCATTTAAGTTAAAATATAACTCTTCTAGTTTATTTATTGCAGTCTTGTTTGTTATATTTATGTCTTTTTCATATATTTCACAATTCTTATTTTTTAATATTACATTTGTTCCTAAATCTATATTATAAAATGAATCTTCTGATGTTTCATATATTTTTTCTACCATTTCATTATTTATTTTTTCAAAATTCTTTGGAGATTTTGTAATAAATATATCAAATTCATCACCATTTGATATATCTACTAAAGTAAGTTTTTCATTATTTCTATCTTTTACAACACATATTCCTTCGTTTTTTTCTATATTATTATTTCTTATTGGATTATTATTATTTATAAATTCTTCTAATTGATTTATAAATTTTTCCATTTTCTGCTCTCTCTCAGTTTTTGTTTCTTCTTTTTCTAAATTGTTTTGTAATTTTTCTAACTCCATTAAATCTCCTTTTACTCATTATTTTTTAATGAACTTATACCAGTTTTATAGTCTATTTCTATTCCTGGCTGCACATTGTACACATACACATTAAAGCATATTCCATTCCCATTATCTTCTATGGATTGTGCTTCAATATTTACTCCACTTGCCACCAGATTTTCATTTTCGAATATTGGAGTTACTCTATAAAGTACATGTTTTTTAGTTTTTCGTATATACTCTGCAACTTGGTTTTCAAACGGCAACATTCCTTCTACATTTAAGTACCTAGTTCCTGTTATTAAATTTTCTTTGTTGGCATTTTCTGCTGTAAGTTGATAACCTATTAAATGGCATCTATTATATAAATATTTTCCATCTACAATATCATATTTTACACTTTTCCAACCACTTGGTTTTATACTACTTATCGACTCTCTTTCTTTGGTTGGCATAGTATCTATTCCTACTTTAGCGAAAGCTTTGGTACATCTTCCTAGGTAATCTAAATCTCCATATTGTTCAATCGGGTTGATATTCTCATCTTCTTTTGTAAACAAGGGTTTATTGTTATTTATAATAACATATGGTTCATTAGAATATTCTGGAATACTTGATAAATCAAATGAAACTTGTGATAGTTCATTACTATTATTTATCTGTTGCACTTGAATATTAGCAAAATAATACGTAATAAAACTAAATAGTAATAAAATTAGTATATATATAATTTTTCTTTCAATTTTTTTTATATTTTTCCTTCGTGCCATTTTTACCTCTTCTAAAACTAGAAATTAAAAGGTATCAACCTCTCTTTGTTTTTCCTAGTGTTTCATTATATTTATAATTTCTTATACTATTTTATTTCAATATTCTAATTGTATTTAATATTGTAATTAATGTTGTACCAACGTCTGCAAATACTGCTTGCCACATTGTTGCAACTCCTAATATGCTTAATAATAAAACAAGTATTTTTACTCCAATTGCAAATATTAAGTTTTGTTTTATTATTCTATTTGTTTTCTTAGAAATTTGTATTCCTTCTGTTATTTTTAATAATTCATCTGTCATTATTACTACGTCTGATGCTTCTATTGCAGAACTTGAGCCTATTCCTCCCATTGATATTCCTATGTCTGCTCTTGCCAAAACTGGGCTGTCGTTTATTCCATCTCCAACAAATGATATCTTTTTGTTTGTTTTATTGTTATTTATTTCTTCTTCTAATTTTGAATATTTATCTTGTGGGAGCATTTCATATTCCACTTTTGCTATTCCAACTTGTTTTGCAATTTCTAAAGCAATTTCTTTTGAATCGCCTGTAAACATTTTTGTGATTATTCCTAATTTGTTTAATTTGTCTATTGCTGCTTTTGCATCTGGTTTTATTTCGTCTGATAGAATTATACTACCAACTGTTTTACCATCCACATTTAAGTACAAGTTTGTACCTGTTTTGTCTTCTTTTATTGTTGGTTCTCCTGCAAAATTTTTATTTCCTATTTTTATTTTTTTACCATCTATTTGGTATTCAATCCCTTTTCCAGAAATTTCTTTATATTCTTTAACTTTACTAGCATCTATATCTTTTTCAAATTTAGTTATTATAGATTTTGCTATTGGATGATTTGAAAAACTTTCTCCAATTGCAAATAATTCTAAAACATCATTTTCTGAGTATTCATCAGTTAAAGCCTGAATTTTACTTACATTAAAGTTACCTGTTGTAATTGTTCCAGTTTTATCAAATATCACTTCTCCAATATCCTTAAATCCATCCAAATAGTCACTTCCTTTTACTAATATTCCTCTTTTAGATGCTTTTCCTATTCCACTAAAATAGCTAAGTGGTACAGATATTGCTATTGAACATGGACAAGATATTACTAAAAATGTTAGCGCTTTATATATACTATCTGAATATGTTACATTTTTTACAACTAATGGCATAAATACTGCTACAAGTATTGCTAAAACAAATACTACTGGTGTATAGATTTTAGCTAATTTACTTACTGTTGTTTCTGTTTTTGCTTTTTTATCTGTTGCATTTTCTACTAAGTTTAATATTTGAGCTACTGTACTATTTTCGTAAGTTTTCTCAACTTTTATTTCTATTAATCCTTCTGAAACGATTCCTCCTGATAATACCTTATCTCCAACGCTTGAATCTATTAATCTACTTTCGCCAGTTAAGGCTGAATTATTTATTTTAGCATTTCCAGATATTATTTCTCCATCTAATGGGATTTTTTCTCCTGTTTTAATAACTATTAAATCTCCTATTTTTACTTCTTCTGGACTAACTTGTTTTATTTCTTCATTTATTTTCAAATTAGCATACTCAGGTTTTATATCCATTAAACTTGAAATTGATTTTCTTGTTTTATTTACAGCTCTTGCTTCTAAGATTTTTCCTATTTCGTATAAAGTTATAACCATAATTCCTTCCATAGTTTTTCCAACTAAGCAAGCACCAATTACAGATACAATTATTAAAGTGTTCTCATCTAGTATTTTTCCTTTTAATTGTTTATATGCTTTTATTGCTGTTCTATATAAAAGTGTTATTGCTGAAATTACCAATAAAACATAACTTATTATTATTTGTTGCTTTAATAATACACTTAATCCGTATATTGCTAAACCTGCAAATAGTCTAATTATATCTTTATTATTTCTTTGAACCTGTTCTATTTGTTTCTTATCTTTTGATATAACGACTGTATCTGGTTCTATTGCTTTTACTATTTTTTTAATATCTTCTTCTACACCTTTTTCTTTATCTGTTTTAAATGACAATGTTAGAGTAGAAAAATTAACTACTACTTCTTTGTATTCTGGTTTTGAAGCAATTTTATCTTCAATTTTCTTTGCACAGTTTGCGCAATCTAAGTTTTGTAATAAAAATTTATAACTCTTCAATATGTTCACGACCTTTCTTAACTATTTCTGCAATATGTTCATCATCTAAACTATAATATACTACTTTTCCATCTTTTTTATACTTTACCAATTTAGCTTGCTTTAGTATTCTAAGCTGATGCGATATTGCCGATTGTGTAGTTCCAACAATTGCTGCTATATCACATACGCATAATTCATTTTCCATTAGTGCGTATATAATTTTCATTCTTGTTGAATCTGCAAAAACTTTATAAAATTCTGCCAAATCATATATTAAATCATCTTGTGGCATAACATTTTTAACATTGTTTACTATATCTTGATGTATAGTATTTATTTCACATATATCCTCCATAATTCCCCCTAAAAAATCAATAAAACATATGAATAAATGTTCATATGTTTTATTATATTCTTTAATTTTTAAAATGTCAATAAAAAAAAAAAAGAATTTTTCATAAATTCTTTCTTTAATTTTTATCTTATTTTAACTTTGCTTATATCAATATCTGTAGGATCATATTTTTCTATATAGTCTAGTGCTTCTTCTACTGAAGTTACTACTTTATATAGTTCTATGCAATCTTCTGTTATAAATCTTCTTTCTATTGACTTTTGCATCATTTTTAACATATTCTCAAAGTAGTTATCTATATTGAATATAACAATAGCTTTGTTATGTCTTCCCAATTGTTTTAAAGTTAATATCTCAAAAAACTCATCAAATGTTCCTATTCCACCAGGTGTAATAATAAAAGCATCTGATTTTTCATCTAATAGTCTTTTTCTTTCTCTCATAGTTTCTGTATGAATAAATTCACTACATTCTGGGAAAGAAATTTCTGCATTATTTTCTTCAAAGAATTTTGGTGATATTCCTAATATATTTCCACCGTTTTGTGCAACACCTCTTGCAACTGCTCCCATCATTCCATTACGTCCACCACCAAATACAAGGCCTATATTTCTATCTGCCATTTTTCTTCCAAGTTTTTCTCCAGCTTCAACAAAGCATTTATCTATTTCACTGCTTGCTGCTCCATATACGCATATTTTCATAAGTTTAATCATCCTTTCTAATTTACAATAGTGATATTATATCATTATCAATTATATTCTGCAACTCAAATTTTAAAACAAATTTAACTTTAAGAGTTTAATAATTCTCTAACTACTTCATTAATTGATTTTCCATCTGCTGCTGTTCCTATTTGTGCTTTTGCTTCTTTCATTACTGCTCCCATATCTTTTATTGAAGTAGCTCCTATCTCATTTATTATGTTCATTATTTTTTCTTTTAATTCTTCTTTTGTTAATTGTTTTGGTAAATATTCTGAAAGAATTGCAATTTCTTGTTTTGCTTGTTCTACTAAATCTTCTCTTCCGCCTTTTTGAAAGTCTTCTAATGAGTCATTTCTTGTTTTTACTTCTTTTGCAATTATTTCTAGAATTTTATTGTCGTTTACTTCTATTCCTTTATCTTTTTCTATTTGAAGTATTGCTGCTCTTACCATTTGTATAACGTTCTTTCTTAAAACGTTTTTCTCTTTCATTGATTTTTTTAAATCTTCCATTAATTTTTCTTTTAACATAATTTTCCCTCCAATTATAAATTTAAATCTTTTTTTACTTCTCTTAACAAGTCTTTTGAATTTTCATATGTAATTGTATCTATGGCATTATCTATGTCTAGCCATTTCATTTCTTGTACTTCCTCTAATTGTGGTTTACAGTCGTTACTTGTATTTTTTGCAATAAAATATACAACTTCTTTTTCCACGTCTTCTTTAGGGCTATATACCATACTATATCTCAAATTTGTATTTACTATTACATCAACATTTGTTTCTTCTTTTACTTCTCTTATTGCTGTTTGTTCTTCTGTTTCACCTTCTTCAACATGTCCTTTAGGTAATCCCCAATGTCCTGCTGTTTGAAGAACAAGTAATATTTCGTTTTTATCATTTAAAATAATACATCCACATGATTTTTCTTTTTTCATATTATACCTCCATGTTATTTTTTAATTACATATCAAACAAATATGTAGATTCTAAATCAGCTTCAAATAACATTAATGCTAATGGATATTTAGCAAATGCTGCTGCAATTGTTCCATAAACTTCTTTAGGCTCTGATAATCCCATATGCCATCTTATTGCATATTTTTCTTCTACTGTTAATTTCATATATTCAGTAATCATCATTACAGATTTTTCTCCATGCCCGTAAGGTATTGTATCTTCTACTGTATAATATGGCACTTTCTCCCATACTCCTAGTTCATTTTTTGCATTTCTATAATCAACCTTATAAAAATTAACTTTGCATATATCATGAAGCAATGCTACTATTTTTACAGTATCATCACTTATATTCATTTCTACCGGTGTATGTTTTAATTTCTCTTTTAATATCTCATATACTTTTAAGCTATGTGCTAAGAGTCCACCTTCAAAGTTTCCGTGAAATCTTGTACTTGCTGGTGCTTTAAAAAAATCTGTACTTTCTATAAATTTTATTAGTTCTTCCATTCCATCTCTTTTTACGCTTTTTAGTAAATTTAAAAATTCTTCTTTCATTTTTCCCTCCATTTTTTCATATGTTTTATATAATATCTCTTTTTAATTAATTAGTCAAATATTAAATAATTTACTGTTATTATTTGTATAAAATATATCCAACTTGCTCATTGCTCTTGTTATTACTACATATAATATCTTTATGTCTAGGCTGGTAGTTTTATAATTTTCTTCATTTGCATCAAATATAATTACGCAATCAAATTCCAAACCTTTTGCTAAATATGATGGTACAATATTTATTCCAGCATTATATTCTGCATCTTTGCTTTGTATCAGGTTCACATCTTTTATTTCATTTGATAATTTGTTATAAATGTATTCACATTCTTTTTTAGTTTTTCCAATTATTGCAATTGATTTATACTTGTCTTTTTTATATTGTTCAATTCTTTCTTTTATTTTTTCTATTATTTCATTTTTGCTTTCGCATTTTCTAATTTTAATACAATCTTTTATATTTATTACTGGCTCTCCAAGTACAATAGATTCTTTTTCATAATCTGGTAATTGTGAAATAACTGCATTTGCTAAATTCATTATTTCTTTTGTAGTTCTATATGTTTTTGATAATACTCTAAATTCTACTTCTTTATTATTAAATTCAACATCCATAAATCTTTTCCAGTTTTCTATGCCTCTATAATAATGTATTCCTTGTGAAATATCTCCAAGGATTGTCATTGAAGTGCTATTTAATATTGTTTTCAAAACATCAAATTGAAACTCTCCATAATCTTGTGCTTCATCTATAACTATATGCTTTAGCTTTTCTTTTATTTTTGAGCCATTAATTTTGTACTCTAAATAAATTATTGGTGCCAAGTCTTCATAAGTTACACTTTTCTTTTTTAAATTTTCTAAAGTATTATTTATTATATATTGTTTTAATTCTTCATCAATTTTAACTTTAGGCATATATTCTTTTATAAAATTATTATAATACTCTATTCCATTTTTTCTTTTTATATTTTTTATATAATCATTTACTATTTTTTCTGGTTTAGTTTCTAGTGTTTTTAATGTTTTCTCATTTTCCTCAAATATCTCTATTCTTTTTTTCCTTATTTCTTCCTCATTTAAATCTTGATTATATAAACTCTCTATTTTCTTAGTTCTTTCATTTTTTATTTTTTCTATTATTGCTTGAGATTTTCTTTTTATATTGAAAATTAAATCTGATTTGATTTTTAATATTCTTTCTGCAAAGTCACTTTTAGAATATTGATTTTTAAATAAATTTTGAATTTCATTGTATTTCATAATAGTATAATTCTCTACAACAAAATCTTCTTTGGGTAAAAAATCTTCTTCTAATTCTAGTAAAAATTCATCTATAATATATTTAAAATTAATTGAAGATTTGAATTTTGATTCATTGATTAATAAATCTGTATTTGCACAATTTGGGTTATTTACTATTTGCACTAACTTTTCATTTTCGTCTGATATTTTTAGCTTTTTCCCTATTACCTCATAAGCAAAATCTTCAAATGTGTATTGTCTTACATTTTCCACTCCTAAATCTGGTAAAATCTCTGAAATATAATTTAGAAAAAATTTATTAGGTGCAATTATCATAAATTCATCTGGGTTAAATTCTTTTTCATAATTATATATTAAATATGCAATTCTATGTAATGCTATTGTTGTTTTTCCACTTCCAGCAACTCCTTGAACAATTAGTGGTTTAAACATATTCGCTCTAATTATCTTGTTTTGTTCCTCTTGTATTGTTGAAACAATATTTCTTAATCTGCTATCCGCATTTTGCCCCAATGCTTCTTGTAGCAATTCATCGTTTGTAGTTAAATCTATATCTGAATATTTTTCTAGTTTCCCATTTTCAATAATAAATTGCCTTTTTAAAAGAATATCGCCTTCAATCTTTTCATTTAAGCACTCATATTCTGCTTTTCCAATTCTTCCATCATAATATAAATTTGCAATTGGTGCTCTCCAATCTATTATTATTGGTTTATGCGTATCTTTGTCTATTAAGGATAATTTTCCTATGTATAGTTTCTCTTTAGGTTCGTTTTTTTCTTTAAAATCCAGTCTTGCAAAATATGGTTTTTGTTTCATCTTCTTTAGTTCTTTTAGCTTTTTTTCTCCTAGGTAAATTAAATGTGCTCTAACATAATCATCTTTGCTATATATAGATGTATTACTCATCAAAGAATTATTTAAATACTCTTCTTCTTCCTCCATTTTCTTTAGTGTTTTTCGCAACTTTTCTGATTCATTTTTAAAAGTATCTTGGTCCATTTTATACCTCCTATAAATAAAATCTCAATTTGCACATAAACGCCAAAAAGATACATATTTTCATATGTACCCCTCTGCCAATCTCTAAAACGTGAGATTTATTATAATATTTTTAAAATATAATGTCAATACTTTTACCTAGATTTTTCATCTTCTCCACCAGATAATTCAGTTCCAGAATATTCTAATATTTCACATATACACTCATTTGTATTATCTATCTTTTCTTGTTGTTCAAAAAGTTCTCTTAATTCATCTATTGAATATTTTTCAAGTAATATCCTAAGTGCCTCTTCCTTTTGAGCTGGTTTGTCTTTATTAAATATTTCATCATCGTCACTCATCATCAAAGCTGTTTTAAATAATACTCCTAAAGCCCAATGTCCATTTCTTTGTTCATCTAGTATAAAATGATTAACTCTATGTTTTATTATTCTCTGTGATTCCATATCTTCTAAGGCTTTTTCTTTGTTTTTATATGCTCCACTAATAACCTTTGGAATATCTTTATAATAAAAGAAATATGTTGCGTTATCTACTGCAAATCTAGCTTGTGTACTTTTATCTTCATATATTCTTTCAGCAATAACTATACTATTTTTTCCTTTTATTCCATCCTCGTCCGGTATTACATAAAAATCATAGTTATAAAATGGATTTTCTTCATTAACATTAATATTATTAGCTTTTTTATATGCTCCCATTAGTGAAAATAATTTTTCTCTTTGATTTGGATCTATAATAAATCTAGATGTTTTTTCGTAGTTTGTACTATTATTTTCACAATAAATGCTAGAATCCACATCTTTTTCTGAACTTACTTTCTCAAAATCTCCACCTAAAATCCATTCTGCTTCTTGTAATTCTTTTTCAGATACTTTATCTAACAATCTTTTTGCTTTCTTAGGACTAATTATATTTTGCTGTGCTAATTGTTCTATTACTTCATCTGTTAATTTTCCTTGTTTATATAAATTAACAATACATTTTTCATCAACTAATCCTTCTAAAACAATTGATAGTATTATTTCATCACTTATGTTTCCACTTGTAACTAATTTTGAAAAGAAATCAAAATCCAATTCTTTTTTTACAACTAAAGTTTTTATATCTTTTACATTTACCAATCCATCTGTACAAAGTCTTGTAACTATTTGCTCTTTATCCAAGTCTAGTAGCATTTCTCCCCAATGAATTATTGAATCCAATGTTATTATTCCATTTTCATAATAATGTTCTAACGCTTCTATATATATTTTTTTACTGTTATTTGGATTATTTTCTATAATTAACTCTATTATTTCTTCTGATATTTTTTCCTTTTCTTCTTCACTATTTCCATCAATATATACACTTTTAAATAAATCAATGTATCTTTTATATTGTTGGTTATCTTCTTGTTTAGAATTTTTTAAATTATCACTGTATTTTTTATTTAATTCATTTGTATTAACAAAACTAGATAAATCTAATATAATAGCCATTTGGTTGATTTCATCTATACTTATAACTTCATCAATATATAAATTAGCAATATCAGTTGAAGATAGTTTCTCTAAAGAGACTAATTGAGTTAAAAAGTCTGTTGATTTAATATTATATTTTTTTATTCTTTCAACTACTTCACTGCTATTCCAATTAAATTTGTCAATTGCAAATATAAAATTTTCTTCACTTAAACCTATTCTTTCTTCTATTTCACTTGGTAAGAAAATTACATCTAAATACCCTTCTGGTAAATCTCCTAGACACTGTTCTTTGCTATCTATCTTTTCTCTGTATTCTTCAATTCTTGCTTTTGATAAATATGTATCATTAACAAATCTTCCTAAGAACCTTTTTATATTTTCATATGAGTTTTCAGCTTCAATTCCAATTAGTTCTTTTCCATTTACTTCATATTCTAAATTGAATGTAACTTTTCTTTCTTTATCTTCTATGTTTGATGCTATAATTTTTATAATTTCTTCATAGCCATGTGTTTGTTCTTCATCTTTAAGTTGCTCTAAGCCATTTTCCAATCGGCATGCTGCCATCATTAATAATTTGTCAAAATCCACATATTTAATTTGCTCTTCTAAAACTTGCCTTATATATGGTGAGAAATTATCATATTTCATGCTATCAATAATTTCATAACATTCCTTTTTATTTGATATTAAATATTTATCTGCTTCTTTACTGCTCATTCCCTTTTCTTTTGATATTTTTCTATTATATACAAGTCTTGTTATACAATTATGAAAATCTGTATTTGGAAATGCTTGCTTAAAATCATTTAAGTTTAATACTTGTAGAATATATTCAATTCCTATATCTCTTGTTTCTTCATCTTCTTCAACAAAAGCTTCATTTATTTTTTTTAGTTTTTTTCTATTCTTACTAGAACTAACATGTTTTCCATCAATTAGTTCTCTTGAATCGGCAACATCAATAACATACCTTTCTTCTTCTTCGTTATATCTATAAAAAGGTAGAATTGTATTTATACCTTTCCATTTCGTAATTATTGCTTGTAGAGACTTCTCTGTTATTAGTTTTCTCTTCCTAAATACGCTCTCTGCAACAAATTTTTTTCTTAAATCCTTGTTATCATCAGATTCCATATTGCTTTTCATAGTTTCATCTAAAGCACATAATTGTATTATGTTATTTTTAGCTAATATTAAAATAAAATTTTCTTTGTTTATACAATCTTCATTTTCTAATAGAAATTGTTCTATAACATCATATTCAACTTCGCCTCTTGAATACATATTATAAAACTCAATAAAAGAAGCACTCGTTTCTTTGTTTTTAAATATGTAGCCAAAATCTTCTCCTGTTATTATCATTGTCTCTAGACAGTCTAATATTTCTTTTATGTTCAACTTATTATTTTTCACTAATAAATTCCTCCACAAATTAACCTCTTTATATAATAACATATTTTATGTAAATTTGCAAATTTGTGCAAAAAAAGATAGATGACTTTCATACTAAAAAACATCTATCTTTTATTAAAATTAGCTAATTTATTTTTACGCCTTATTTTTGTCTATTAAGTATTTATTTATTGTTGCTCCAGTGAGTATACAATACATACAAGCGTACACCCACATCATTGCTAATACAATAATAGTTAAGCTACCATACATTAATGAAAAACCTGTATACATATCCACATATATAGAATAAAATATTGAAATACCTGTACACGATATAGATGCAAAAATAGCTCCTGGAATATGTCTTTTCATTTTATATTTATTTTTAGGTATAAATTTATATACCATTATAAATACTCCAAATAATACTATTACACTTATAAATACTTTATTTTTTAAGATTAGATTTATTATCTTACTAAATATATTAAATTTTTCTTGCAATACTGTATTAATACTATTTCCAAACACAACTAACAATAATGTTGAAACTATTAATAATATAAATATTACAGTACATACTGTTGCTTTAATTCTATAATAAACAAATTTTTTATCTTTTAAATCATACGCTACATTTAGCCCTTTACATAAGGCTAAAAATCCTTTTCCTGCTGACCATAAAACAAATAGAGCAGACACTGTAATTGTTCCAAGAGATTTTGAATATACTTCTTGTACAATGCTTATTGCTGAACCACTTATTCTATTACTTTGAAATAATTTATAGATTATTTCAGATAATGTAGTTTGTTCTATTCCAAAATACTTAGTTAAAGTTAAAATTAACATTAATAATGGAATAAAGGACAATAATGTATAATATGCACAATTGGCAGTAAGTTCCCCAATGTGCTTTTCATTTAATATGTTTAAAAAGTTATTAATTTTATTCAATATATTTTTCATAAATCACCTAAAATCAATTACATTTTTTGTTTTGCTTCTTCAAGTGCTATTGCTAATTGGTCTGGACATGAAGTACCTTTAAATCCACAAGGTATTCCTTTTAATCTTTTTATTGCTTCATCAATTTTCATTCCTTCTACAAGTCTAGAAACGCCTACTGTATTTCCGGCACAACCGCCAATTATTTTTACACTTTTAATTATATCTCCATCTAGTTCTATAATCATTTCTCGTGAACAAACACCTTTGGGTGTAAATCTATATTCCATAATTTCCTCCTTCTATTAGTAAATATTTATTACTCTTTGATAGGGAACCAAAAGTTGTCTTACCCTTTGGGGTTTCCTATCGATTTAAGCAAGTAAATGTTCTAATAATATTTTTATTCCCAATAATATTAATATTATACCGCCCATAAATTCTGCTTTTTTCTCGTATTTATCTCCAAATATATTACCTACTTTAACTCCTAAAACAGATATTATAAATGTTATTATTCCAATTAAAGATATTGCTAATATTAAGTTAACATTTAAAAATGCAAACGTTATTCCAACTGCCAAAGCATCTATACTTGTAGCGATAGCTAAAACAATCATGTCTTTAAATTTTACGCTATCATTATGTACATCATTATCTTTACTTACGGCTTCTTTAATCATATTTATTCCAATAACACCTAGAAGAATAAATGCAACCCAATGGTCTATATTTGATATTCTATCCTGAAAGTTAAATCCAAGAAGATATCCTAATGCTGGCATTAATGCTTGAAAGTATCCAAAATATGCTCCAATGATTATTGCATTTTTCCATTTCATTCTTGGCATTGATAATCCTTTGCATATTGATACGGCAAAAGCATCCATAGCTAATCCTATACTTAATACTATTAGCTCTATTATTCCCATTTTTTATTCCTCATTTCTAATTTATAGCTTTTATTCTTCTTTTGGTATTATTTCCTTGTTTTTACAAGCTTTCACTTTTAATATTCTTTTGTCTTCATACTCTTCTATTTTATATGTTACTTTTTGAGTTTCTATTACTGGTTTTTCATTGTCTGATGGTATTCTTCCTAGTAACTCTATTAAATAACCAGATAATGTATCATATTCGCCTTCTGGAATGTCAACTCCTAATATTTTCTTAACATCATATATTGAAACATTTCCATTTATTAAATATGTGTTGTCGTCAATTTTTTCATATTCTAGTTCAACTTCATCATATTCATCAAATATGTTACCAACTAATTCTTCGAGTATATCTTCCATTGTAATAATTCCAGAAGTTCCACCATATTCGTCTACAACAATTGCCATTTGTTTTTTATTTTTTTGTAAATCTTTAAATAGATCATTTATTGGTTTATTTTCTGAAACAAAGTAAGCTTCTTTCATTATTTTCCCAACATGACAGTCTTTTTGACTTTTTAAAACTTTTATTAAATCTTTAGTATACAAAATTCCTTTTATATCATCTATACTCTCTTCATATACTGGTATTCTACTATATTTTAAGTCATCAATCTCTGATAGTATTTCAGACACTTTACTTTTAATATCCACTGCAAAAATTTCAGTTCTGTGAATCATAACCTCTGAAACTACTTTATCATTAAATTCAAATACATTATTTATTAATTCTTTTTCTTCCTCTTCTATTGTTCCTTTTTCTTCGCCAACATCAACCATCATTCTAATTTCTTCTTCTGTTACTATTTCCTCGTCTTGAGCTGATACTCCAAACAATTTAGAAATAATATTAGTTGACGCTGTTAAAAGTTTTACAAATGGAGAAGTAATTACAGATATAGCCTTAATTACTCCAACTGTTCCATAAGCAATTTTTTCATAATTTTTCATTGCTATTCTTTTTGGAACAAGTTCTCCAAAAACCAATGTAAAATATGAAAGAATCATTGTAATTAATATTATTGAAATTGTATTCCATACTCCTAGTCCAAGTGGTATTAAATTGTTCAAAACAGGTGCTAATTCGCTTGCATATGTGTCTGCTGCAAATGCACTAGATAAAAAGCCTGCCAATGTAATTCCTATTTGTATTGTTGCTAGGAATTTACTTGGTTCTTTTATCATCTTGTGTATTTGTTTAGCCTTTTTATTTCCTTCCTTAGCATCTTTTTCGACCTTAGCATCATTTAATGATATAAATGCTATTTCGCTACATGCAAAATATGCATTTAAGGCTATTAATATTATTAATACAATTATTTGCATAAATTATTCCTTTCTTATTTTAATGCATCACTACATTTTTTGCATATTGTTGGATTTTCTTTGTCTTCACCAACTGTTGTAGAATATACCCAACATCTTTCACATTTTTCGCCATCTGCTAATTCTACATTTACACTAAATTCTTCCGCTTCTTTTACCTCTACTCCAGATACAATAAATACTTCTTGAAGTAATTCTTCTTTATCTTTTAAAAACTCATAGTTATCTTTATCTGCATTTATTATAACCTTCGCATTTAAAGAATGGCCAATTACTTTTTCTGCTCTTGCAACTTCTAACGCTTTTGCTGCTTCATCTTTTATTTTTATTATTCTATTCCACTTTTCTTCAAGTTCTTTATTTTCATATTTTTTATTAACTTTTGGCCAATATTCAAGCATTATGCTCTCATTATTTTCGTTTGATTTATGTGGCATATATTTCCATATTTCTTCAGCTGTAAAACAAGTCATTGGAGCGATTATTCTTACTAAAGCACTTAGTATTTCGTACATAGTAGTTTGAGCTGCTCTTCTTTTGGTACTTTCTTTTTTACTTGTATATAATCTATCTTTTATTATATCTAAGTAGAAATTACTCATATCTACAACGCAGAAAGTATTTATTGCTTGATATGCTCTATTAAAATCATATTCGTCAAATGCCTTTGTACATTCTTCTATTAAATGATTTAATTTTATTAATGCAAATTTATCTATTTCTTCTAAGTCTTCGTATTTTACAGGGTTATTTACATCAAAATCATTTATATTTCCTAATATATATCTTGCTGTATTTCTTATTTTTCTATACACTTCTGCAACTTGTTTCATTATATTTTTTGATATACTTACATCTGATTTGTAATCTGAAGATAATACCCATAATCTTATAATATCTACTCCAAATTCTTTTATTAATGTTTGTGGAGCTATAACATTTCCAATAGATTTAGACATTTTTCTTCCTTGCTCATCAACTGTATATCCATGTGTTAGCACTTCTTTATATGGTGCTTTTCCTTTTGTTGCAACAGAAGTTAAAAGTGATGATTGGAACCAACCTCTATATTGGTCGCTTCCCTCTAAGTACAAGTCTGCACTTGGAAGTCCACGTTGTGCTAAAACAGATTGATGTGTTGAACCAGAATCAAACCAAACATCCATAATGTCTGTTTCTTTTTTAAATTCTGTGCTTCCACATTCTTGACATTTACAATTTTCAGGCATTAGGTCTTTTACATCTAAATCAAACCATGCATTCGAACCTTTTTCTTTAAATATTTTTTGTACTTTTGCTAAACTTTCTGCTGTTACATATTCTTTGCCACATTCTTTACAATAGAATATTGGTATTGGAACTCCCCATGTACGTTGTCTTGATATACACCAATCGTTTCTGTCTTCTACCATTTTTGTTATTCTATCTTCACCCCATGCTGGAATCCATTTTACTGTTTTTATAGCTTCTAGAGTTTCTTTTCTAAATCCATCAACAGATGCAAACCATTGATTTGTTGCTCTATATATTACTGGTTTTTTACATCTCCAACAGTGTGGGTATGAGTGCATTAAATCTTGTTTGTAGAATAATAAGTTATGTTCTTCTAGCCATTCTAATATTGCCTTATCTGATTTTGCATAGAACATTCCAGCAAATGGTCCTGCGCCTTCTGTTTGGTGTCCTTTTTCATTTACTGTAACTACAATGTCTAATCCATTTTTTAAACCTGCCAAGTAATCTTCTTTACCATATCCAGGAGCAGTATGAACAGCACCTGTACCAGTATCTAATTCTACTGCAACAGTATCATCACTTCCCATTATTACTCTTGAAGTTCTATCTAAAAATGGATGCTTACATAGTATTCCTTCTAGTTCTTTACCTTTAAAAGTTTTTACTATCTCATAGTTTGCTTTTCCAGCCATTTCCATAACTTTTGAAACTAATTCTTTAGCCATTATATACTTTTCGTCTTCATATTTTACTATTGAATATTCAAATTCTGGATCTATTGTAATTCCCATGTTTCCTGGTAAAGTCCAAGGTGTTGTTGTCCATATAACTACATATGTATTTTCTTTATCGAATAATCCTTTTGAATCCTCAACTGGGAATTTAACATATGCTGATGTATTTTTTATGTCTTTATATTCAATTTCTGCTTCTGCTAATGCTGTTTCGCAGTCTGTACACCAATATACAGGTTTTAAGCCTTTGTATATATACCCTTTTTTATACATATCTGCAAATACACCTATTTGCTCTGCTTCTACCTCAGGTTGATATGTTATATATGGGTGTTCCCAATCTCCTAAAACTCCTAATCTTTTAAATCCTTCTGTTTGTTTTTCTATATAGTCTTTATTAAAGCTTTTACAAGTATCTCTAAATTGACTTACAGGAATTTCATCCCTATTTAGACCTAGGGCTTGGATTGCTTTATTTTCTGTTGGCATACCATGTGTGTCATAACCCGGTATATATGGAGTATAAAAGCCTTGTAAGTTTTTATATCTCACTATTGTGTCTTTTAAAATTTTGTTTAATGCATGTCCAATATGAATTTCTCCATTGGCATATGGAGGCCCATCATGTAATACAAATGGTGTTTTTCCTTCATTCTTTTTTAGCATTTTTTCGTATAAACCATTTTCAAATATTTCATTTAATATTTTAGGTTCATTCTCTGGTAGATTTCCTCTCATTGGGAAATCAGTCTTTGGTAAATTTAGTGTTGAACTATAATCTTTCTTTTCGCACATAATATTTCCTCCCTCTACTTTGGTGAATAACGAATTGTTAATAATTAATACACTATTAACTCAAAAAAATCTTACCCTATAATAAGGGCAAGATTTTTATCTCACGGTACCACCTTAATTTATATATTAAAATTAATATACATCTTAAACATCTTTAACGCAGATCTACGACTATTTTACTATTAATTCAAATAGCAACTAATAAAGTGATAATAAGTAAAATTTCTTCCTACCTTACTCACAGCAAATGTAAAGCTCTCTTTAGGGAAACAAGACTTATGTTGTCTTTATTTTTGTTTTTTATATGTTAAATATTATACTACATTAATTTTAATAAAGCAACCCTTAAGAAAAGATATTTTTAATCAGTTTTATCTTTTTCTTCACTAGTTTGTTTTTCTTTGCTTTCTTCTTTATCTTCATTTAGTTTTTGCAATAACTCAATTATTTCTAAATATTCTCCTGGATTTTCACAATGTTCGCTTCTTTCTTTATATACATTTAATAAGCACTCATTTATCTCTTCAACTGGCATATTTAATTCTTGACCGGTTTCCAAAAGAATATCTTTTATTCTTTCTATTAAAGCCTTTTTATTCTCAAATACTATATTTCCAAATTTATCTATCTTATAATTAGCCTCTACTGTTAGTGAAACAAGTTTTTCTAGGTATGATTCTATATATACTTCCTGTTCTTTTTGCATATTTTTTCTCCTTTAAAATTTCCAAAAACAGAAATTACACATTTTTATGCAATTCCTGTTATGTTTTTTATGCAGTTTCTTTATTTTCTACAACTATTTTTTTCTTTTTTATTTCAGGTTTCTTTGTTTCTTTTTCTTCATTTATAATAAGTTTTGGTGGCTCATTGTTTTCAACAGTTGCTTTTGTTATAATACATTTTTCAATATTAGGGTTTGATGGTATATCAAACATAATATCTCTCATTATATCTTCAATAATAGAACGTAATCCTCTTGCTCCAGTATTTCTTTCTATGGCTTTGTCTACTATCACTTCTAGTGCTTCTGGTTCAAATTCAAGCTCAACATCATCATATTGAAATAATTTTTTATATTGTTTTACTAGAGCATTCTTTGGCTCTGTTATAATTCTAATTAGCGTGTCTCTATCCAACTCTTTTAATGTTGTTATAATAGGTAAACGTCCAACAAACTCAGGAATTAGTCCAAATTTTAATAAGTCTTGTGGCAGAATTTGTTCATAAATTTTATATTTATCAAGCTCTTTTTTGCTTTCTATATTAGCCCCAAAACCTATTGATTTTTTTCCAACTCTGTCTTTAATAATTTTATCTAACCCCTCAAAAGCACCACCACAAATAAATAATATATTTTCTGTATTTATTTGTAAGAACTCTTGGTGAGGATGTTTTCTTCCACCTTGTGGTGGAACAGAGGCAGTTGTGCCTTCAATTATTTTTAATAATGCTTGTTGTACACCCTCTCCACTTACATCTCTTGTAATAGATGGGTTTTCGGATTTTCTTGTTATCTTATCTATTTCATCTATATAAATTATTCCTTTTTCAGCTAATGCAATATCATAATCAGCAGCTTGAATAAGTTTTAAAAGAATATTTTCAACATCTTCGCCAACATATCCAGCCTCTGTTAATGTTGTGGCATCAGCTATTGCAAATGGAACTTTTAATATTTTAGCTAGAGTTTGTGCTAAAAGTGTTTTTCCACATCCAGTTGGTCCAAGTAACAAAACATTACTTTTTTGTATTTCAACATCATTATTTTCGTCTTCATTGTTAATTCTTTTATAATGATTATATACTGCAACTGCAAGAGTTTTTTTAGCCTCCTCTTGGCCAATTACATACTTATCTAATATTTCCTTTATTTCTCTTGGGCTGATAAGTTTTTCATCTTCTTGAATAGAATAGCCAAATTCCTCTTCTTCATAAGTATTATTTTCAATAATATTTTGGCACACACCAACACATTCATCGCAAATATAAACACCAGGTCCAGCTACGATTCTATTAACAGCCTCTTGAGATTTTCCACAAAAAGAACATCTTACATTTTGTGGCTCATCTTTCTTTTTAGACATACTATATCTTACTCCTTTTATTAAACTCTTTTATCCATAATTCCATCAATCAATCCATACTTTAATGCTTCTTCTGCTGTCATATAGTTATCTCTTTCTGTATCTTTTTCTATTGTTGCTAAATCTTGACCTGTTCTTTCACTTAATAGTTTATTTAATTTTTCTCTAGTTTTAACCATATGATCTGCATGAATTTTGATTTCTGTTGTTTGTCCAGAAAGTCCTCCACCTGCTATTAATGGTTGGTGAATTAATATTTCAGCATTAGGTGTAGCAAATCTTTTTCCCTTTGCTCCAGAAGCTAATAATACAGCTCCCATACTTGCTGCTAATCCTACACATATTGTAGAAACAGGGCATTTAATATAATTAATAGTATCTACTATTGCCATACCATCTGTTATAGATCCGCCTGGGCTATTAATATATAAGTGTATTTCTCTGTCTGGATCTTCTGACTCTAAAAATAAAAGTTGTGCAACAACTAAACTTGCAGAAGTTGGATTTACATCTTCTGCTAAAAATATTATTCTATCTTTTAATAATCTAGAAAAAATATCATAAGATCTTTCTCCCTTGCTTGTTTGTTCAATTACATAGGGTACTAGGCTATTGTCTATCATATTTTACCTCCTGATTTTATATTCATGTTATATTGTAGGGATAGGTATTTTGTGCCTATCCCTACTGTTTTTAACATTAAATTTATTATTTTATTTTTGCATTATCTATTATAAGTTTGATAACTGCTTCATTTTTTAATGAATCTTTTACATATGCCATAAATTGTTCATTTGCTTTTAATTCTTCTTCTTTTTTGCCATATGCTTTTGCCATTTCTTCTACTTTTTTGTTTACGTCTTCTTCTATTGCTTCAACATTTTCAGCTTTTTCTATTGCTTCTAATGTTAATCTTGTTTTTACTGTAGTTTTAGCTTGTTCTTCATTTTCTTTTCTAAATTCGTCCATTGTTTTACCCATCATTTGTAAGTATTGTTCTAGGCGAATTCCTTGGTAAGACATTCTTGCTTCCATATCTTTTATCATATTGTCTATTTCAGTTTCTACCATTCCTGATGGTATTTCAACTTCAACACTATCTGTTACAGCTTTTATTGCAGCATCTTCAGTTTCATATTTTGCTCTATTTGCATTTTCTTCTTCTAATTTTTCTTTAATGCTTGCTTTTAATTCTTCTAATGTATCAAATTCGCTAGCATCTTTTGCAAAATCATCATTTAATTCTGGTAATTCTTTTTTCTTTATTTCATGAAGTTTTACTTTAAATGTTGCATCTTTTCCTTTTAATTCTTCTGAAAAATATTCTTCTGGGAACTTAACATTTATATCTTTTTCTTCATCTATTTTCATACCTATTATTTGATCTTCAAAACCTGGTATAAATGTATTGCTTCCTATTGTCAATTCATGATTTTCTGCTTTTCCACCTTCGAATGCTTTTCCATCAACAAATCCTTCAAAATCAATTACAGTTATATCACCTTTTTCAACTGGTCTATCTTCCACTGTAACTAATCTTGAATTTCTGTCTTGCATATGTCCTAATTCATGATTAATGTCTTCATCAGATACATTATACTCAACTTTCTTTAATTGTATACCTTTATATTTACCTAATTTAACTTCTGGCTTTACTTGAACTACTGCTGTAAATATTAAGTCTTTTCCTTTTCCTATTTGTTTAACTTCTATATCAGGTCTGCTAACAGCCTCTATATTATTTTCTTTTAATTCTCTTTCGTATTCTTCTGGCACTACTTCATTAAAAGTATCCTCATAGAACACTTCTGGTCCATAATGTTTTTCAACTATAGCCATTGGTGCTTTTCCTTTTCTAAATCCAGGAATATTTATGTATTTAGCACTTTTTTCAAATACTTTTTTCATTCCTTCATCAAATTTTTTTGCTTCGATAGTGAATTCTAATTTTAATTCATTATTGTTTTCTGTTTTTTCAACTTTAACACTCATTTAATTCAATCCTTTCTTGCTTTATATACTTTAGCTAGTATATTATATCACGTTATTCAAATATTGCAAGTATTTTTTTCTTACGGAAACGCAAGTAACAAAAATTATCTTTCTTCATATAATATATTAAAACCGGTAAAGGAGGAGATAATATGAATATTTTATTTTTTGTAATTTTACCTTTAGCTACTATATTAATATCAATTGTATTGCAAAAGATTCTTAAAAGTCCTATATTAGTTGCTATACTAGTTTTTGCAATATATTTAATACTAGCATTTACAGCCTTTACAACAGAGTTTTTAATAAACGCTTTAATATATGCCTTACTTGCATTTATAACTGCTGCAATTGTACAATTAATATGCTGTTTATCAAAGAAGTTTAAATCTTCATGCCATGAAAATAATTTAAATGATAATATAGAAAATCTACAAAATAGTATTGACTCATTAGAAGATAATATTGACAATTTAACTGATATCTTGTCAAACTTAATAAATGATAATAGCAATAATTGTGGCTGTAATAATAGAAGAACTTTAAGATAACAAAAACAATTTTTGCAATTTTGGGGACGGGGCAAAAACAAGTCAAAAATGAAAATTGACTTGTTTTTGCCCCGTCCCCAATCATGTCAATTTTATGAAAATGTGTTTATTTTTTTAGTGATTTATTATATAATGTAACGAATATATTTTTTAAAGAGGTTTTTTATATGGATAGATTTAATCAAACTAAAAAGGCAAGTGTTCTTGGTATTATTGGAAATTTATTTTTACTTATTATAAAGGGAATAGTGGGTGTTCTCTCTTCTTCTCAGGCAATGATTGCAGATGCGGCAAATAGTGCAGGGGATATTTTCGCCTCTTTAATGTCTTTTATAGGTAACAAGATTGCAAGCGAACCTAGCGATGAAAGTCATAACTTTGGACATGGAAAAGCAGAGTATGTTTTTTCACTATTTATTAGTATATCTATGTTTTTTGTTTCTGCTAAACTCTTATACGATTCAGGTATATCATTAATTGAAAAAAAGGCTTTTACTTTTTCATGGTTTTTAGTTTTAGTTTGTATAATTACAATAATAACAAAACTTCATTTATATATGTATACTAAAAAAATATATAAAAAGTATGATGATTTATTGTTAAAAGCTAGTATGACAGATCATAGAAATGATTGTATATTAACATCATGTACGTTAATATCAATTATTTTTAGTTTGTTTGGAATCTTTTGGGTTGATGGAATTGTTGGTATGTCTATTTCTGGTTGGATTTTTTATACTGGAATCAAAATATTTATTGAAAGTTACAATGTTTTAATGGATAAATCTCTAGATTCATATTCTAAAGATATAATATTAGATTTAATTAATAATTATAAAGAAATTAAAAGTGTAGATGAAATAAGTTCTACTCCTATAGGCTATCAATATATTGTAACTGTTACTATAAGTTTGGATGGAAATATGTCTACTTTTAATAGTCATCATATTGCTGATGATTTAGAAAAAAATATTGAAGCTATGGAAAATATTGCACGTGCAATAGTCCATGTTAATCCAATTTAGTATGAAAGTGGACGGTGTGAAAATTGGTCAAAAATGAAAATTGACTTGTTTTTACCCCGTCCCCAATCATGTCAATTGTTCTAGCATAGTGTCTGCAAATACTCCATATCCTTTAGTTGGATCTGTTACAAATACATGTGTTAATGCTCCTATTAATTTTCCTTTTTGAATTATTGGAGAACCGCTCATTCCTTGAATTATTCCTCCTGTTTTTTCTAATAATTCTTTATCCGTTATTTTTACTATCATATTTTTATTATTTTTATAATTGTTTGCGTATACTTTTTCTATTTCTACTTCATATTCTTTTTTTACTCCATTTTCTACTGTACATATTATACTTGCTTTTTCTGTTTTTATTTCATTTCTATTTGCAACTTCGATTGCATTTCGTTCATCAATTTTTTCGCTGTTGCTTGCTTTTTTCCCATATACTCCATATTCAGTATTACTATATATCTTTCCTATTGTTTTGCAATTTTCTATTGTGCCTTCTATTTTACCAGGATTGTCCTTTTCTCCCTTTTGCACCTTTGTTATTTGTGCTGTTACAAATTCACCTGATGATATTTCTAGTAATTCCTGCGTATCTACATCTTGTATTCCATGTCCTAAGGCTGCATATGAATTTGTGGATGGCGAATAGAAAGTTATTGTTCCAACTCCTGCTCCAGAATCTCTAACCCATAAACCAATTTTAAAAGTATTTGCCGAAGCTTTTACCGGTGTAATCGTTTTTTCAACTGTTTCTCCATTTTTTATATATGTTATATTCATTTTGTTACCTTTATACTTACTTACACACGCAATCAAATCTTCAGTTGTATTGACTTCTTCGCTATTTATTTTTAATATTGTATCTCCTTGTTCTATTCCTGCTTCTTCATATGGCTTATAGATTTTATTATCATAACCTTTTATTTCACTTACTCCAACAACTAGAATGCCTTTTGTATATAATTTTAAACCTACTAATTCTCCTAATGGCACAACTTTAGTATTTGGTAAAACATTTGCTGTTATTGTTTTTAAATTAATTCCAAATAGACTTAAATTATACTGTTTCTTTTGTAGATTAGCTATTTGGATTTCTTCTCTTCTTTCATTTTCTGAGCTTTGAGTTTTGCTGTTAGATGTTTCTACTAATTCTGCTCCAACAGGGACAGTTTCTTCTAGCTGTACTCCAGCTATAGTTTTAATCTCTAATTGTTGATTTTGAAATAATATTATACTATCCGGTATAGAAGTTATATTTGTTACATAAGATAATATTATTAATAAAAACAAAATTAAAATAAAATAAATATAATTTTTCTTAACAAAAAACAATGGTTACCCTTCTTTCTTTAGATTAGGATAACCATTATTTTAAAAATTATTTATTTAACTTTTCCAACACGTATATTCTCAAAAGTTTGTATGTAATCTGAAGTATACGTTCTTATAACTAGATAATATTTATGATTTGCTTCACAATTATATCTCATATAGAAATTATATCCTTGCACACTTGGCTTAAAATTGTTATATATTTCTTCATAATATTCATCCTCACTTTTTCTTGTATAAAATCCCCATGCGTCATCGCAATAAGCTAATGGCATAACTGTATCGTTTTCATCAAATACTGACCAAGCATCTTTAGATGATATATACGCTTCAACAAGTAAATTATCTAAATCTAAGTCTGTAACTCCATCGTATAAATAAGCATATGGATCTGTTATAGAATCTGCTGCTGCATAATCTTCTGACCAAAACTCATATATTCCAGTTTCTGTTGGTGTAAATTCAAATATCCTTACCCTATAAGATTGATCGATTGAAGCCGTCTCTCTACTACCAACTTCAATTTTTTTAGCATTTCCAAATGATATATTGCTAGTATCCCTTAAAGCAGATGCTATAATATTTATATCTCCAGTAACTTCAGAAATATCTATTTTTCCTGTCACATTATTATATGTGTATCCATTTGTTAATACTTTTCCACCCATTATTATTGTTATTTCTTTAGGTCTTCTGTTAGTTAATGATTGAATTGGGGTAATAATTGTTGTATATGAATCGCCATATCCGTACTACCATGTTTCTATTTGATGCCATTAATCCATCTAATTCATATGTTATAACACATTGTGTATCTAATATCTTAGCAGTATTATGTCTTTCCCTTGCAAGTGACGTCCAATATTCTGTTTTTATCTTATTGCTAGTACTTGAACTATTTACATAATCATATACTGTTTCATCTGTATTTAATGATCCATTTATACAATTGTAGCAAGCTAATTCTTTATGATTATATTCAAAATAATATTCAATAGTTTTTTCTTCTTTGCCGTCTTCTGTCTTCTTTATAACCTTTCTTTCTCTTTTTACTTTTTTAAAATCTCCTACTTTATACCCTTTTAAATTTTCTCCTTTTTGAGTACATCTTATGTCATGATATGTTTTACTTCCTTCATCTATAAAATACATTAAACTAGGATTTACATATTCATTACTATTTGTACTATTTAATACACAATACCCATTATATTTAGTAAGCCCAATATTTTTTCCTTGAAAAAAGCTTATCATTGAAATATTGTTATAAACTTTTTGCCAATCCTCTTCTGAAAGTCTTGGCATTTTATAGCTTCTTCCAAATGTTTTTTCTGAATATGCTGTAATTGAAGAGTTTAATACATTTTCAATTTTATTTTTAATTATTTTTCTTTTATGTTGTACAAATGCTGAGTTCTCATCTTCTGGATCGTTTGTTTCTGAAATTTTTAAGTAATCAGGTACATCCCAATCTGATTGATTTAATAAATTATATGTAAAATAGTATGCCTCTTTATAATAATTAATTGCATCTTTATCTGTTGTATCTATACTAACCCCTTTATATTGTGTTCCATCACTAGTTGAATCATTAAGAACACTTAAATACCCTGCTCTTATTTCATAGTTTCCATTAAACTTTCCAGATACAACCACATAATTGTCTAATGAATATCTTATAACTGTTCCATCTGATAATGTTTCAGAATAATATACATAGCTTTTCAGACTATGTTTATATGTTTTTTTACCATTTTCTTCTAACTCAGATGGCGCATACATATAAAAGCCATCATGCATTCCAAAAGCAATAGCTGGTATATATTGTTCTATTTCAGATGTATTGTAAGAAGAAATACCACATGTATTGCATAAACTTTTCTCAAACATTTTTATTGATGACTTTAATATATTTCTTTTTGTTTCTGCATTGTCTGAGTATAGGTCATTTGTAGTATTAAGTTCAAAAGCATTAATAGCATCATGTGCTGCAGTAAGCAGACCTGTATCATATAACGACTGATATTTTATTGTTTTTATACCAGTTGTTATATATAAAGATACCAAAAGTATTACTGGTATTATTATTACCACAAAAATTATTGTTAAATTTTGAAGCTTCATATTTCTACCTTTCTAGAACACATTGACACAGTCATCATTTGTTCTCGCCTGTTATTTTCCTATGTAATAAAAAAGGGACAAGTATAGAACCTTGCCCCCTCATATTCAAATAATTTTAACAATTAAGGTTCTTATATTAATATCCTGTTGAAACTACACTGCCAGAGGCTTGTGCTGATATTACATAAGAAGAATCGCCAGTCACACTATATAATACACTTTTAATCATTTGTGATATTGTAGTATTTGTATTTTTTATAGATACGTTAACAAAATCTCCTTCTTTTAATGTATACTTCCCTGAATTTTCTAATGCTGTTTGGACTTGGCTAGTATACACTCCATAATATGTTGTATCTCCTATTTGTTGGTTTTGAGTTTTCTTTCCTGGGTTTGCATCCGCTATTTGAATTTCTATATTTACATCATAGGAATTTCCAGTAGCATGTAATTTTTGAATATATGCATCATAATCATCTTTGGTTATTTTTCCTTTACTTCTTACAGTATCAACAAACTCCGTTGTATATGATTGCACCATCGCTAAAGCTTCGTTATCATTCATTTCTGATATTGCTGCAAGCGGAAATACAAACATAAGTATTGCTGCTAAGAAAATGGCTACTATTGTTATTAATGAATCTCCCATCTTTTTCTCCTTTTTAATTAATAAACTATATAAATAACTTCAACTGTTGGCATCTTATATTGCTGTAACAGTTCTGTTTCATTTGTTCCATCTTTTAAGTATTGACTTTGGTCTATTTCATTTACAACTTCTATTATCTTTTGAGATCTTTTTATTGCATCATAAATTCCTTTTCCTTGATATGTCTGTCCATTAAATTTATATATTTTTCCATCTATATCAGCTGAAATTCTTTTTTGAATTTGATTATCGTTTCCATACCAAGGTGCTCCATATCTTATTTTGCTGTTTCCATCAACAGTTATTTCATATAATGCTTGCAATTTCCCTGATGAAAATTTAGGGCTTACATATGAAGTATTTGTATTTTTTTCTAGTTCACTAACATATGTATCAAATCCTGATTTTATATTATTATATTGTGTCATAATATTTTCAGTATTACTATCAAATCTTGCAATTACATTTCCATTTGATTTTACAATTGTTACTCCATACTTTTCTTTATTATATCTATAAATTGTTGAAATAACATCATCTATACCAACAATTCTATCACCTTTTGTAGTAAGTCCCACAATTTGAGAATTTCCATTTGAAGTATTTTCCTTAGATATTGTATCAGAGGATATGTATAAAACAGTATCTAATTCTGTTGCATCTAAATACTTTTGTTTATCTCTCATTCCTATAACAGAATCCGCTGTTTGTTTTGCAGTACCAAATAAAGAAAATGAACTTGCAATTGCTATTATAAATATTAAAATTGCTGCTGCCATTTTTAATGCATTCGCTACATTTTCCATATTAATACCTCACATTCACTATTTATAGTATCTAATATATATAGTTTTTAGAAACCCATTTGAATCGTAGGAAGCATTACCAACAAAAATTGAGAAAGAATAATTGGTTTTATCTTCCAATTCAAGTTGAATAGATCCATAATTATTAGGTAACATATAACCTGTGGCTGTACCAGAAATTGGACCAGCAAACACAGTAATTTTTCTATCTGATGTTGAATTGCTTGCAGATATTAAATCAAGAAGAGACTTTACTTGTGCATATTTTTTATTGTCACCTGTATATTGAGTAAATTTATTGTTAAACATAGCAATTTCTGTTGCTTGCATAGTAGTTTGAGTAGCATCTGTAGTACCTTGAGTTGAATTTAAAACTCTAACTCCCATTGCAATTAACAATATTACAACTAACACACTGCCAGCAATTAATAAAGCTTTTGAGGCATTTTCCATAAATTATCTTTCCTTTCATTTTATTTTTGACTATCCACAAGCTAAAACATAATTATAATATTACGCTTTAGCTTATGGATATTCCATAAGCTTATATTATTTGCTTGTCCATTTGTTTAGTCCTGATAATGCATTTTTAGCTGAGTCAGTAGCTGCATTTGTTTGATTTGTTAATGCTTCACCTGTTGATTGTGCTTGTCCAGATACATCTCCTGTTGAGCTAAATATTCTCATACCAAATGCTATTAATAATATAACTATTAATACAGCTGCTGCAATTAATAATGCTTTTGATGCGTTCTCCATAAATTTTTCCTCCTCTTTCTATAAATATATATATTTACATTTTAGATTTTTTAAAAATCTAAACTTAATAACGTATTTTATATTGTTTGTTGTGTAATTTCAATGTATTTTATCTTTCCTGTTTCTTTGTGATATTCCTTTTTAGTGCATTTGAACTTTACTGTGTTAAAATTTTTTATAAATTCCACTATTCCAACTTTTGAAATTGCTTCCATTTTATATGTTGTGGTTTCTTTTTTTTCTTCATCTGTAATCATTACTATTTCTATTTTTATACTATTTGTATTATTTTCAATATAAAAACCTTTTTCATCCTTTTGAATTTTATTATATTCATTATCGCTTATTGCTTTATTTATTAATGTTATTACATCTGTTCCATAGATTTCATTTGATAAGTATGTTTCATATTCTTGATTTTGCTGTTTTGTAGATATACTAATTTTAGAATTTAGTTTTATACCCACAATGCAAATAATTATTATAATTAGTAGCAACAAAGATAATATTATAATATTCTTTTTCAAAACTTTTCCCTTTCTATATTATACTATATTATACACTATTTTTGCAATATTTTTTCATTTTTTGGTAATATTTGCAAATTAAGAAATTTTACTAGTTTTATAATCAATTCTTATTTTTGATACTTTTCCGTCTTCTCCATAGTCCGAAATTTGAATGACATAATAGTAGTTTAGTCCTTGTCGTTCATATTCAGATTTTTTTTCTAGTTCTTCCAAAATATTTTTTTCATTTTTGCATCCTATATTTCCAGTAATATTTCTTTCGTCAATTCCATTTTCCAAAGCAAAATTGCATATAGTAACAACTTGATTTATATTTAACTTTTGCCCAACATATTTTGAAAAATTCACATTAAATTGTTGCAACGCTTCTGAATCTTTAACTTTTGAATATCCAGAAGATAAATCTCTTGAACTCAGAAACATTGTAACCATTAACGCAAGTACTAATACTCCTACTAATACCCCCGCTGCCATTAATAAGGCTCTTGATGCATTTTCCATTTTTAATTCTCCTATTTATTAAGTTTTATTTCTGAAAACTTTATTTTATATATTTTTCCAGTAGAATTATTGTATTCAACTCCAGTACATTTATAGTATTTTGTATCTTGTCCTACTCCGGTTGGAGGAAGGCTACTCCCTCTTTCAAGTTCGACAATTACTTGTCCATCATTTTCGTATTTATTAATTAATGTTCTAACTTCTATTCCATAAACATATTGTCCTATATATTTAGTGTATTGTTCATTAAACGCTACTATTTTTTCCTGTTCTTCTTGTGAAAGCTTAGTTCTCTGAAATATGCTTACATTAGTATATGTTCTTATTAATAAAGCTATAATTATTAATGCTATTAATATTCCACCAGCCATAAGTAAGGCTTTTGATGCATTTTCCATAAGTTTCCTCCTTTACATAGCTGCCTGCATTCCAGAGAATGTTCCTGTCATGCTTCCTAATCCTATTACTACTAATGGTATTATTAAGTAGCCTACAAACAAGCATACCATTGGTGCAAATCCAATTACTTTACCTATTAAGGCTTTTTTAGAGATTAACCTTTCATTAGATTGTTTTCTTTTTTCTTGATAATAATCTCTTTCAGAATCTAGTTCATCAAATGCTTGTACAATTGGTATTTTTTCAACTGCAGCTTGTAAACTTTCTACTATTCTAATAAATAATGGGAAAGTAGTATCATTTTTTAATTGTTCCAATGCTTCCCAAGCTCCACTTTCGTAGTTATTTACACATTTTGTAATTGGTTCTTTAAATATATTTGCATATCTTTCTAACCATTCCAATATAATTTCAACATTGACTCTTTCAATTTTCATAAGCATTAGTATTATAGTTTGGAATTGCATTACTTCATCTTCCATTTCAAGTTGTCTCATCTTAGCTTGGAAATATAAAAGTAACATAGGTGCCATATATCCAACATAGGCAAATCCCAATGCTAATACTAGCTCTATCCATTTTAGGTATTCATTATCAATTGTTTGTAATTTGGTATATATTCTATCTACTGCCTCATCAATTGTATTGTCATCTTTTTCTTTATATGCTGCTGAATTTTTTATTGCTATTCTTAATTGACTTTTAGTAACTTTTTTTCCTCTATATTTATCTAAAAAAACATTGTCACTTTCAAGTTCTGCTTTAGCTTTTTGTTCTTCTGATTCAGACATTCCAATTATACTTTCGCTATAACTTGATGTATCTGTATATACCAGGTCAACTGCAACATTATGTATTTTTTCAAATGTAAACAATGAAAGTATACATACAACTATACACATAGTTATTCTGTTTATAAATAACCATTCCATTTTTTGTTTACTAGCTGCGTCTTTAAGTAATTTAACAATTTTCCTATATTCTTTTGTTCCTTTTTTAGGTACAAATAAGTTTACTATTTTTTTAATTAATGGTTTTTCATATAATTTTCTTTGCCATGGATTTTCATTTGTTATTGTTTGTATACTTCCGTTATCTTTTACTTTTCTCACCAACAAAAAGCATACTGCTGTTATAATTAATAATAAAGTTTGAGTTATAAATCCCCATTTTCCATTATAAAATGTACTTGTAAAACTAAATTGAGATATTGACCAATTTTTAATTGCATCAATAAACAATACAGGCAATATTGCAATTATTGATAAGCTTTGAAATACATAATTTAATTTATCTCTTTTCAAAATCTCAATTTGCATTTCTTCTGTTATATTATTAACATTTTTTAAATATAACGAACTTCCATCTATTGTTCTATCTCCAAATTCTTTTGTCAAAAATGAAATTCCAGCAAATTCTTTTAAATAGCTATTTGGAGCTGTATCGTAATATTTTTCTAATTCTGTTTCTGGGTCATCTGATATTAATATTTCATAGATTTTTTGTGCTTGAAGAGAAACTTCTTTTTCATCATCTTGAGCCACTTGATATATAGCCTCTTCAACCATATTAGTTTCATGATATGCATGTCTTATTTCTGCAAAAAAATCTATTTGTTGTTTTAATATTTTGTTATCTAACTTATCTACACTGCCTTCAATTATTATTTCTGTAATAAACAATTCAAATATTAACAAAATAAACATTAATAATGTATTGTTTTTGGTTAGCGCAATTATAACAATCGTTAAAGGAAGTATTATAAGTAATGCCCTTGTTAAATATTCTGAAGCTTGTTTTCTAGTTAAATATTCATCTTCTACGTTTATTATTTCCAAACGTCTTCTTAATTTAGCTAAATATCTTTTAATGAATGGTATTTTTGTGTAAAAAACATATAGTTTTTGGTATATTACATCTAATGAATAACCTGTATTTTCTGTTCCTTTTTTTAATTCTCTAATATATTTTAGATCTTCTTTATTCATTCTTTTAGATATTAAATAATACCATACCATTATTCCCAATAGCCCAATTCCAGCTACGGCTATTATTACATAAAACAATGAATCGCCCATATGTTTTTCACCTCCCTAATTCTATTTAATATTAGAAATTCGAACTTGAAATTTATTTTCTAGGTTCTAAATACTATTTTTAGGTTTTCTTCCACGTTTTTTTGCTACTGGAGTGGCTGATACCAATTCAGTTTCTTTTATTTTTGAACTAGTTCCCCAGTTTTCTTCTACGAACTTATCAAATTCTTCTTGGTCATTTTCGTCCATATTTTTTCTCATTTCACTAATATTGTAATCTGAGATTTTATTTGTAAGTATGTAGCTATCATCTTTATATTCCATTATGTTTACATACTTATAGTTTTCTTTATCTGTTATTTTTGTAAAGTAATTTGTTGCATTGTCTAAAAATTTATCTAATTTTCCCTCTAATGTTTTTTCATTTCTATGGTCAAAAGTATATAAGTTTTTATTTCTAATTGGTATACATTCTGTTACTCTTTCTATGTATCTTCTACCCCTAAAGTCTTTTACCAAGTGAATATCAAAGTTTAATACTTGAATTACTTGTTCTTCTGCTGTTTTTTCGTCTTTAAACACACCTGTTCTTAACATTGAGTTTCTAAGTGCAGTTACTAAATCTGGAAATGTTTTAGCATGGTGAGTAAATAATGTAAATTTAGATGCAACTTGGGCTGCTTGTATCATCCAAGATGCTACGGGGTCTGTTGCAACCTCTCCGGATTATATTAACAGAACCGTCAGTTTTCTTTTGAACGTCCAAACCTTCTTGTCCTGAAATTGTATCTGTTTCTCTAAATGTTAATATGTTTCTTGTTGGGTATATTTTTCTTAAGTGTAACTCGAAAGCAGTTTCTTGAACCCTTATGTTCATGGTTTCATATATATTTTCAATCATACCCATAAGCATAGTTGTTTTACCACAACCTTGTTCACCTGTAAGTGATATGATTCTTGCACCTTTAACTAGGAACTTTAATAAGCTTATTGCTTTTTCTTTTCCTTCAAAAGTTATTAATTGCTCTAATGTTGCTCTCTTAACATCAAACTTTCTTACAAAGAATGCCCAAGTTTCAGAAAAGCTCGGTCTAACAACAACGACACGAGAGCCATCTTTCATTTCATTAATTTTATAACCATTAGTATCTGATAATTGTCCTGGGTTATTGTATTTGTATATATTTTGACATACCCTTTTTAATTCACTTTCTGTTCCAAATGATAAGAATTCTAATCTTATTGATTTACCTTGGAAGAAAATCCATATACTATCGCATGCTCTTGGTACTCTTTTGTCTAGTACTTGGTTTAAATAATCTCCATCAGTTTGAGCAACTTGGCTTAGGAATGATTCTGGCAAACCAGATACACCACCTGAAACACCATCTATATTCATATCT
The DNA here is from genome assembly GCA_934183305.1 of uncultured Clostridia bacterium. Classification (GTDB taxonomy): domain Bacteria; phylum Bacillota; class Clostridia; order TANB77; family CAG-508; genus HGM13634. The sequence goes on from CAKPSF010000001.1 coordinate 51,096, forward strand.
CTAACTTCATCTATACTACTATAGCCTTTATAATGTTGGTATATTCTTTGTACAACAACGTTTAATTTGTCAGGAAATGATAATAGTATTTTTTCTTTTTCATATATATCATTTATTTCTTCACAAGTTATTACATATGATGGTTTTGCTTCTCCTTGCACATATTTTAAAGTTGCTAAATTATATTTTTTTATCATTTGTGTTAAAGCTTCATATCCAAATTCTTTTTCATATGTATAAATTAAAATATCAAATTTATCTTGTGGGGTAAGAAGTGATGGTAAATCAAAAGGGATTGCTTTTGATATGTTAATTTCATTAACACCATACTCTTGTAGCAGAAGGTCATATATAAGTGTTTTTACATATTTTTTATCATTAACATCTCCATATGTACATCCTTTTAAAGCTTTTTTTAATTCATATTTTTTATTTTTTCTTCTTTCAAGTTCCGCTTCAGATAAACCAATATCATATAAATTAACTTTTGTTATTTCATCCAATCTTCTCTTAACAAATGCTGTCATTTTATCTATATTATAAGTTTTTTCATCAACTTCAACTTTTCCTTCTACTTCCGCATTTTGTTTTTTCTTTATGGTATTTAAGACTACTGCTGCAGTAATAATTAATACTAAAACAATTATTAAAAAATTAAATAACATTAGAATTTCCTCCCTTCCTACAATCTAGCTCTTCTTTCTTGATATCTTAATAATACTGATTCTTGTAATTCTTTCATTCTATTAACGAACATTAAATTTTCATCTTCTTCTCTTAGTGTTTTAAAATTAAGTAACACTTCAGCCAATTTTCCTTCTCCGCAAGCATCATATATTAAAGTATTATATGGTGTTTCGCAAACTGTTTGTTTCTTCAATACTGTTCTTAGTAGATTTTTAGAATTATACTTTGAATTTTTGTCATGTTTGCATATATTCCATAATATTTTATCATACATATTATTTATTTCTTTTATTTGAAATGTTTCTTTAATCTTATTCAATCTTTGATTTATATTCAAAACAATTATATCTGACATTTGTAAAATTTCTAGTTGTTCACTAATCTTTAATTCTTTTTTCAAATCTACTATAACTTGGTCATAATATCTTGCTGCATTCATTATTATGTTTTTTATTTTTTCCATTGTATCATTTTGATCTTTTTCATTTATGTTATTAGGAGAATATAGTACTTCCAGTCTATTGCTAAATACTATTTTAGTGTAATCATGAATTATTTCTGGAGTTACTCTATTGCTGTTCGCCATTTTTAATAATCCATTAATTCCAGAATCTAAGTTTATTTGTGGCTTTCTTATTAAACCTTTTAGAATTTCTTTATTGGATTCTTGAGCGCCAAAACAATCTAGCATTGTATTATTATTAAAGTCTGCTGAAACTAGCAAGACTTTATAATTATGTTCTATTGCCATTTCTGTTGCCATGCAAGCAGCAGCAACAGTTTGTCCAATTGTTTCTCTATTATTGCTCCAAAAAGTTGTTATAGGCATTTTTATCCTTCCCTTTCAATAATTCTCATCACTCGTTTTAGGTTATTTATATTTATATCAGGAATTAAGTCTATTATTAAATATTCTAAACAGTCTTTATACTGTTGACTTAGTCCTTTAATCTTAATCTTAGAATTTTTTTGATTTTCTATCATATTTTCAATATCTTCAGTATTATACGGGAAATTAATTTTATTATCTTCCCATATAATTTTATACCCTAGTGCTAGATAATCTAAATAATAATCATCTTGTTCATTTATTTCTCTAGAAAAAATCAACTTAGTTATTTTTATTGGTCTTTTTATCTGTTTAATAGTTTCTAAGCCTTTTCTAATTGAATAAAGTTCAAATGAAGTTGTAAAATAGTTTTTAATTGTATCTTCATTGTTAAAGTTTTCAAAAAGTTCAGCTTCATCAATGTTTACTAATGCATAGTCATATTTTATTTTTTGTCCTTCTGTATATCCTATATACCTTTCTATTTCCTCATAATTTTCAAATCCAACTGCTATATCTATATCTTCAAACCTTGTTATATATGATTTTGTAGGATTTATTGTTGGAACTATATATCTAGATTTTTGTAATGTTGTAGCATCTATAACTAGTATTTTTTTTCCTAAGGTTTTTAATATTTTTGCCACATATAATATTAAATCTAGCTTATCAAAAGCTCCAATAAAACAAATATTTTTCATTTGTTCCTCCCTTTAAGTTTTAGCTATTAACTGAATTTAATGTTCCAAAATATGATTCTCTTGTTTCTTTTAAGGTTTTTATTTCTTCTTGCATATTTTTTTCTATATTGCCTATTGCATCATCGCTATAACTATTTACTGCTGAATTTATAAAGTTGTTTCTTATAGTTCTTAATTCAGTTGAATATCTCTCTGTATTTATATAATTTTTAATATTGGGATTGTTTTCTATTAATCTTGCAACTGTATCATTTGGCACATATGTTCCAACTGCTGCTGTTTGAATTCCAGGTGTTGTATATTTTGTAGCATATAATTTAGAACCAGCCATTATATAATATTCAATTATTGCATTGCTCATTAGTTCTATTTCTTCTTCGTACATGTTCAACCATACTGTTGATGCATTACAATTTAGTACTTGTTTTTTAGAAACAACTATATAATCTCCACCATTTGGAAGTTGTAATCTTATATCTATAAAATCTCCTGCTGAAAGTTGAGTTGGTAAAACTATCATATTATATTCTTGTTCTCTCAAATCATTTGTTAGCGTGTTAGTTGTTTGATTTAACATTCCAGCAGCTAAAACTGTACCAGCTTTTAAATCTATTTTGGCAACAGATTCCGAACTTGGAATTACTGCATCTGATGGTACCCCATCCGCACTTATTGTTTTTATTGTAAAATCATTTAAAGTAACCTTATTACCTGATTTTATATCTTTGTTTAAAACACTTACATTTATTGTTCCACTTTTAGACGTGCCAACTGTTGTTCCACTCTTAGTAAAGAACCACACTGCAATTAAACACATTATAAGTCCTATTACTAAACCTATTATAAGCCCTGTTAATATTGCATTTCTCTTCATTTTTTGCATTGGATTTGCTCCCATATTAATTCCTCCTCGATACACTAATCGCATAATATTACATTTAATAATATTCTACAATAAAAGGCGACTTAAATCAATGATTTAAGTCGCCTTGTAACGTAAAATTAATCTATTTGTAATACAATTGTAATACTCTTAAATATACTTATAAATAGCCTTTTCAACGCCATTTGAATTATTATCTAATGTCACATAATCTCCTATTTGCATTTTTTCAAGTGCACTATTTTTCATAGCAATTCCAACACCTGCATTTTCCACCATTTTCATGTCATTTACATTATCTCCTATACATATGACTTCATCTTTTGGGATATCTAACTTATTTATTAAAAAACTTATAGCATCCCATTTATTAGTATTTTTATTTGTAACTTCTGTATAAAAATATTCTATTTTAATTTCTTCTGTTCCACATCTGATAAGTTTTTTAGACATATGTGAAACATCAAGTACCTCAACATTTTTTATTTTCTTTAGTTTATCCATAATATTATTAAATATTATTTTACTATTATCGCATATTATTATTTTCAAAATGTCTAATTCATTATTCCTAATATAGTTATATATATCAGTAGTTACTTCTATATTAGTCCTCTTATTATTAGGTTTATAATTGTTTTCGTTATTAAAAACTTTAACATTGTAATTTAAACTTTCTGTTATAATTCCTTTATTTGTATATATATTAAAAAAGATGCTGTTCTCTTTGCATAATTTAATTATTTGTAATGCTTTTTCTTTTTCAATAAAACTTTCATAAATATTCTTATCTAATTTAATATCATATACGCTTGCACCATTTCCAGCTATTAAATAATTGTTTATTCCTAATTCTAGGCTTATCTTTTTCATAGTTCCAGGATCTCTTCCAGATGCTAAAACAACTTGTACCCCTTTATCTATTGCATATTTTATTGCTTGTTTATTCTCGTTTGTTATTTCACCATATGAATTTAAAAGAGTTCCATCTAAATCTATTGCAATTAACTTATACATATTTTCCTCCATTTTCGTTATATGTTTTATTATATCTTTTAAAAGAATTTTTTTCAATATCAAAATTTCTATATTTATTAAAATTAACAAATCAAATTTTAATATTCATATTTCTTTAAAATTTATCACATATATTTATTATTCTATTTTTGTAAAAATTTCCAGTTTATTTTTTTCAAGATTGCAAATTATAATTATTGAAAAACATTAAGTTTTTTCAGTAGATTAATTAAATTTCCTAGGAGGTGAATTAGTAATGGCAAGAAGTAATCAAAAAGTAGTTCCTGAAGCAAAAGCAGCTTTAGAAAAATTCAAATATGAAGTAGCTAGCGAAGTTGGTGTTAACTTAAAACAAGGTTACAACGGAGATATATCTTCAAAGGACGCTGGTAGAATCGGTGGTAACATGGTTAGAAAATTAATCCAACAAGCTGAAAACAACATGAAATAAGTTTATTAGTTACTAGTTTTTAAGACAGGGATATAAATCTTATCTTTTATGAATACATAAAAGGCAGGAATTATGTTCCTGCCTTTTTATTATTAATTTAATTTTAAAAAGAATTAGTATATTGCAAGGCACACAAATTTTAAATTTATGAGGCGTACTTATGTACGTTAATTAAATTTAAAATGCAGTGTAACGAAGCAAGATGCTGATTATTTTTAAAATTTATGCTTCTGGTTCAACCACACCATAATTATCAGAATCTTTTAATTTAAACAATACATTTACTTTTCCTGTATCTACGTTTATAAATGTAAAGAAAATATTACCTGGTTTTTCTTCTAATTTTAATTTTGCATCTTCAACAGATAATGGTTTAATATCGTAGTATAAAGTTTTTATTACTTCTTTTTCTACAACTGATATTCCATCTGATAAATTGCTTTCTTTTAATCTTATAGATTCATCTTTGTTCATCTTTTCTTTTTTAGTTTTAATTTTTCTTATTTGTCCTTCAAGAATATCAATATCTTTGTCAATTGAAGCATATAAGTCTTTAGTTTCTGTAACTGCTCTTATGCTATATGTTTTTACATTAACTTGCATTTCAGCAATTTGAGAACCTTTTTCGCTCTTTATCTTTACTTGAACTTTTATTTCTTCTCCTTCAAAATATTTTTCTATTCTTTCTAATTTCTTTTCTACATAATCTTTTATTGCCTCTGTTGCTTTTAAATCTTTTCCTGTTATTATTATGTTCATAGTAATCACTCCTTTGTTAATATGTTTGAAATCTTAATTTCAGATTTATTATATAGATATTTTTTATGTTTGTCAATCAAATTTTAATATATACAAAAAGTAGTGAATAACTTATTCACTACTTTCTATTAATAACCTATGTATCCTTGTGGATTTATAGAGCCTCCATTTACTCTGATTTCAAAATGTAAGTGTGAACCTGTTGATCTTCCGGTAGACCCCACTTTTGCAATAACATCTCCTGCTGAAACAGTTTGTCCTGCTGTTACTAATAATTTACTGCAATGTCCATAATATGTTTGTATTCCATTTGAGTGTGTTACGACAACTAAATTCCCAAGTTCACCTTTCCATCCAGAAAATGTTACTTTTCCAGCAGCAGCACATTTTACAGCAGTGCCAGTAGGGGCTCCAATATCTATACCCGTATGAGTTCTTCCCCATCTATATCCATATCTTGATGTTAACACTCCAGAAACTGGTCTTGTTAATGAAATTCCTAAATTAACTTTATTGTAATTTAAAGCTCTACTTGTACTAAAGTTTTTAGAACCAGTTGATGCATATCTTGTTACTGTTGTAGTTACAACTTTTTTCTCATACAACTTAGATACAGTTTCTTCTTTAGTTGATAAACTAGGCAATTCAACTTCATATTTTTCAATTATTGTTAAATCTGAACTGTTTTGACTTTTTTTATCCTTTAATTCTTCTACTGCATTTTCTGCATCATCAAAAGAAGCCACATATACTTTTTCTTCCCCATCATCTGCAATTGCATAATATCTATAATATGTAATTCCTGTTTCTTTGATAGCCAAAAATATTTCTTCATCATTAGTAGTAATGCCTTTTTTCTGCAAACACATTTTGTATTCTGGCATATCATCTATTTGTACAAAAGCTACATTCTTTTGTCCTTCTTCGCCGTTTTCCATATAGTCATTTATTTTATTTTGTAATGCCTCTTTATCTTGGCAATATCCAATTTTTTCACCATTTAGTGTTACTTTATATATTGGTTTATATATTAAAACAATAGCAGCACCAATTAAAACAGTGGCTAACATAACTAGGGAAATAAGCTTTACAGCGCTTCTCATATATACATATATCTTCTTAAATACTCTAATTATTTTAATGCACCTCTTTTATTACATCTTTGTTACATTTTATACTATTTTTATAATTTATTCAAGAGAATTTGCATAATATTTCAAAAAAGACTGATGTATTTAGCCTTAAGTACTTAAATACTACATATATAAAAGTGGACGAAAAGAAATGTCATGGAAGGCACTGAGCCCAGTGGTGCCACGAGCACTCGTGTATAAGCTACCATAGTACGAATGACCACCACGTCTAGTGTAAGTATCGTTAATGCTAGAGGTTTCTGTTGAGTATTCCGCGTAATTACTTGCCATATCATATACATTACATATTACATCTTTTGTTCCAGTATAACTTGTGACTGATGTTCCTGTATTTGCTAAAGCACTATTTACACTTGTTTTACTTGCATATGTTGAATTTTCACCAAACTCTTGGAAAAAGATTATCGCTGTATCCCATGCATAACTATTTACTAAATCACTTTCATATGGCTTATTTGTATACATACTTTGGCATCTCTCTGATGCTTGTGGTTGTGTTATATAATTATACACATAATCATTTGCTTTTAATGTTACTGATTTTAAAGCATCTGATTCGCTTTTCCTTTCTGTTTCTGTTCTTGCTTCATATCTTCCTATATAATACCCTCCGCTTGAATTTGCTTTTGTACAAAATTCTCCTATGTTTTTTGCTATTGCATTTCCATACTCTGAATTGTGATTTGCTGTTGTATCTTCTGTATAACCATCAACTACTGTTTGGGTTGTTGCTGTATTTGCATCTTGTGCTACTGTATATGTTCCATCTTCATTTTTAGTAAAGACCCTATATCTTCCTAATGTTATTGTTTTACTTTCTGTTTTTTCTGCATTTCTATATATTGTTCCTACTGGTATCCATACAAATTGGTTTCCTTCTCCATCTTCTACTACTATTCCTTTTGTTACATTTATATTGTCTGCTGTATAATTTGTTGTGTCATCTACCAATATTTTAAATCCTGCTGGTACTGTTATTTTATTTCCATATTCGTCTGTTAATGGTGTATTATCTTGTGTATTTATTACTTTATTTAAGCTACCTTTTACTGTTTTTCCACCTACTCCTCCACCATTTATTTTAGCGCTTTCTGTATTTAATTTTTCTAAGTATCCATCTAATGTTGCTTGCTCATTTGTTTGTGCTTGTGAATATTCAATCTTTGCATTTTGAGCATGATTTAGTATTCCATTTCCATTTACAACACTTATTGCTACTACTGCTAATATTAATAATACAATTATTGTTATTATTAATGCAATCAACGTTATACCCTTGTGTTCTTTTAATTTTTGTTTCATAATTTTCCTCCTTATTTTTTATTTATATAAACTTTAAAAATTTAATAACATTATTACAAATTAATTTATAACGCAAAAAAGACAGGTAAAAACTACCCATCTCTCGCATATATCTTTAAAAAAGCATATTTCATGCTTTTTTTATTATTTATTAGATTACAGTTGTGTGTGTGTGTGTGTGTGTGTACAGCCTCAACAGTTACAACGCTTTTCATCTGTTTTTCTCCTTTGTTTATTGTTTTTATCTTTTTACGATGCTATTATATATTTTATTTACTTCTTTTGTCAATGTTTTATAAAAAACCATTAACCAAATTTTTTAAATAATTTCTAAGTTTGCAAATTTCGCCATTAAGCGTTTATGTCCAGCTTTATCAAAGTTTATATCAACTTTCAAGTCATCTCCTTCTTGTTCTACATAATTAATTGTTCCTTCTCCAAACTTTTTATGATATACTCTTTCTCCTGCTTTATATTTTGATAAGTCCACGTTATTTTCTTCTTTTTTATTTAAGTTTGCTAAGAAGCTTTCTGGTGTTTTAAAATTATAACTACTTGTATTTTTATATGCAGATTGTATTTCATTTGTTTGTAATTTTCTAGTTGTAATTTTAGAAGTTTTTCCATATTCCCAATCATATGATTTACTATATGAATTATTAGTTGTTTCTTTTTCAAACGCTTCTTTGTAGCCTTTTAAATATTCTTCTGGTATTTCACTTAAAAATCTTGATGGACTATTATAAGTTGTTGAACCAAATATTGTTCTTTGTTTTGCACAAGTTAAAAATAAATATTGTTTTGCTCTTGTTATTCCAACATAGCAAAGTCTTCTTTCTTCTTCTAATTCTTTTGGTTCTCCTATTGATTTATATCCTGGGAAAATTCCTTCTTCCATTCCAACTAAGAAAACAACTGGAAATTCTAGCCCTTTTGCACTATGTAAAGTCATTAAAGTAACCATATCGTCAGTTTCTTCCATGCCATCAATGTCACTTGATAAAGTTATTCCTTCTAGGAATTCACCTAATGAATTTTCTGCACTTTCTTCCTCAAATTCAATAGCAACAGTTAATAATTCTTCTAAGTTTTGTATTCTGCTCTCTGCTTCTACTGTATTTTCGTTTTCTAAAGCTTTTGTATAACCTGTTTTGTTTAAAGTTTCTTTTATTAATTCTGATATTTTTAATTCTTCTTTTTTATTTATTAAATATTCAATTTGTTCAATAAACTCTCTGGTGTTTACAAACACTCTATTTAGTCCATAATCTGCTGCATTTTTAATAACTTCATACATTGATACATTATTATCTTCTGCTATTTTTGCAACATTATCTAGACTTGTTTTTCCAACACCTCTTTTAGGCTCATTTATTATTCTTTTCAAGCTCAAATTATCTGATGGATTAAATATTAATCTCAAATATGCAATTGCATCTTTTATTTCTTTTCTTTCATAGAATTTAAGTCCACCTATAATTTTATAAGGTATATCTTCTCTTCTTAAAATATCTTCTATTGCTCTGGATTGTGCGTTCATTCTATACAATACAGTAAAATCTGAATATTTAAAATATTCTTCTCTTCTTAATCTATTTATTTGTTCTATAACATATGAAGCCTCATCATATTCGTTATCTCCGCAAAATGCATTTGGAAGTTCACCTATATCATTTTCTGTCCATAATTCTTTTTTATATTTTACTTCGTTATTTTTTATTACAGCATTTGCGGCCTTCAAAATATTACCTGTACATCTGTAATTTTGTTCAAGTTTAATAATTTGGGTTCCAGGAAAATCTTTTTCAAAGTTTAAAATATTAGAAATATCAGATCCTCTAAATCCATATATACAATTATGAACACTAATTCCATTAGCTATATATTGATGATATTCTGGTATATTTATGTCATATACATTTCCATTATATTCTTCAACGCTTACTGAATCAACTACATCTTCTATTATTTTATTGCTTTTCGCATCATATATTGCAACTATCATATTAGGTCTAATATGAGATAATGGCATAAATTGAAAACTTTTCTGTTCAGTCAACTTAATTTTTTGTGACATAATAATATTATTATCTGTGTCTTTTATTTCATTTGCAATATCGTATGCGTCTTCATATCTTCCTCTTTCGCATTCAACTCTCCAAGTTGATGCTTTACCTTTTCGCACATTATATTTGTTCTTTATAAGCAAGTCCTTTAGTTCCTCATTTGCCGAATTAATATATACCCTATGATCATGTTTTCTTCCTTTTGTTGCATTGCCACTAAAGAAAGACAAATTAATAATTTTTCTTTGAGTTCCACCTTTCATGGAAGCTTGTGGTACAACATGAGGATATTCTTTATACAAATATAAATCTTTCATTAGTTTATTAGCTCTTTCTTCTGTAGCTATGTTATTATATAGTTTGTTTATTTCATCTTGTTTCCATACCATTTCTCTACCTTTTGAATGGAATACAAGCATAGGAATACCATATTTATATGAATAATAAGATTCAAAATAAGTTGCTTCATTAAGTGTGTCGCAAATCTTTATAATCCAAATTTTATCTCCTTTTTCTTGTCTTAGTCTTACAGCTAAACCATTTTCTAATTCACTATAATTGTTTTTTCTAACGCCTCTTGTTTGTCCTATTCTATACCCTAATCCTTCTTTGTACATTAAATATACATAAAAATTATCGCAATCTGGCTTAAGTTTTGCAAATATAATATGATTTGGTGTTCCTTTCAATTCAATCCCTTTATCAGTTTTTATATTTATGACTAATCCACTATATTTTCTCTTTTTATTTTTTTCAACTGTTCCTTCTTTTACTTCTCCAAAACCACATCCACATAGTACCTTATCTCCTGGTTTTATGTTTTCTATTTTTCTTTCTCCTCTTTGGGTTATTATTTTTGTTCCCTCAATTAGACATTGGTCATTATCTCCTACGGCTGTTATATTTCCATATTTTGAAGCAAGCATTGTAACTAATGTAAATTGTGCCTTATTTGTATCTTGATACTCATCAACTAAAACATATTTAAATTTATCGTTATAATATGCCAATACCTCTGGGTTTTCCATTAGTATTTTTATTGTTAAATTTATAATATCATCAAAATCCACTGCATTATTTTCTTTTAGTCTTTGTTGATATAATGCATATACTCCTGCGATTTTTTCTTTTCTAAAATCTCCATTTACTCTTGCTATATATTGAGCTGGTTCTAACATTTCATTTTTTGCATTTGATATTTCTGAAAGAACCGACCTATCTGAAAACATTTTCTCATCTAAGTCTAAAGATTTCAAACATTCCTTTACTAATGTTCTTTGATCTGATGTATCAAATATTATAAAGCTTGTATCATATCCTATTCTATCTATAAATCTTCTTAATATTTTTACACAAATTGAGTGAAATGTTCCAATCCACATATCTTTTGCAGCTTCTCCAACTAATCCTTCAACTCTAGTTTTCATTTCGTTTGCTGCTTTATTAGTAAAAGTTATTGCTAATATATTCCATGGTTTTATATCTTTTTCCTCTAATAAGTATGCTATTTTATGTGTTAGCACCTTTGTTTTTCCGCTTCCTGCCCCAGCAATTACCAAGCATGGTCCATCTGTATTTACTACGGCTTCATATTGTTTATTGTTTAGTCCATCTAAAATATTACTCATTTGTTACCTCTTTTTTTACAATTTTAACATTTGAAATTATATCTTATCTAAAAAATTAAGTCAACAAGTTTTCAAACATTTGTTTAAAATCTTGTTGACTTTTTGTAAACTCTTTTATTCTTCTCCTTTTAATTTTTCTGCTCTATCTGCTGCTATTAATGAATCTATTAAATCATCTAGGTCTCCATTTAAGAAGTTTTCAAATTGAAATATACTCATTCCTATTCTATGGTCTGTTATTCTTCCTTGAGGATAATTATATGTTCTTATTTTTTCACTTCTATCGCCGCTTCCGACTTGTGATTTTCTAGCATTTGCAAGTTCTGCATCTTGTTTTGCTTTTTCTTGCTCATATAATCTAGATTTTAACATTCTCATTGCATATTCTCTATTTTGTAATTGTGATCTTTCTGTTTGGCATTCAGCAACCATTCCTGTAGGAACGTGTATTAATCTTACGGCTGATGATGTTTTATTTATGTGTTGTCCACCTGCACCAGAAGATCTAAACACTTCCATTTTTATATCTGCTGGATTTATATCTATTTCAACGTCTTCTACAACTGGTAAAACTGCTACTGTTGCTGTTGAAGTATGAATTCTACCACTACTTTCTGTATCTGGCACTCTTTGTACTCTGTGAACACCACTCTCGAATTTTAACCTACTATATACGCCTTTACCAGTAATCATAAATGATATTTCTTTATAACCACCAAGTTCTGTTGCATTTTCATTTAATATTTCCAACTTCCAATGTTTTTTTTCTGCATACATTGAATACATTCTAAACAATGTTCCTGCGAATAAGGCTGCTTCGTCTCCTCCAGCACCTCCTCTTATTTCACAGATTATATTTCTATCATCATCCGGATCCTTTGGAATTAACAATACTTTTAACTCTTCTTCAATTTTAGGTAATTTTTCTTTAGAAGAATAATACTCTTCTTCTGCTAAATCTTTCATATCTGGATCTTGCATTAATTCTTCTGCTTCTTCCATAGCTTTTTTTACTTTTTTATATTCTCTAAATTTTGCAACAACCTCTTCAATGCTTGCATGTTCTTTTATAGCTTTCTGCCATTCAGTTTGATTTGCAATCAATTCAGGATCTGCAATCATTTTAGTTAATTCTTCATATCTTTTTTCTACAGCTTCTAATTTGTCAAACATAAACTCTCTCCTATTTAATTAAAAAAATCTATTGTTTATTATACAATAGATTTATATTATTTTCAATAAGATTAATGGAAATTATCCAATTTAAAACCAATTCAGCACAACACATTTCTAAACTATTAATTACAATTCTATAAGATTGTACTGTATATTATTTTTTTCTAAACATTCTTTTTCTCTTTGTGTACAAGTAAATATTATCACTTGTTTATTTTTATATTGTTCTGATAAGTATTTTAATATATTTTCTATTCTTATATCATCATAATATGCAAATGCTTCGTCTAGTATTATTGGCATATTTTCTCTTGTTATTTCTTTTATTGCAGCTATTCTTAATGATAAATATAGTTGGTCTATTGTTCCAACACTTAGGTTTTCTGCATTTATATATTCGCCATTTTGTGTTTCAACAATTATTTCACCATTTGTGTTTATTCTAACATTTTTATATTTACCATCAGAAATTTTGTTTATTGCTCTTGATAATTCTTCTGTAAATTTAGGAGTTATTTGTTCCTTCATTTTATTATATGCAATTTCTAGGTATTCTAAAGTTCTCTTTATATTTTCTCTTTTTAATTCTAATTCTTGTTTTTCTTCTTTTAGTGCCTCAAGTTCTTCTTCTACATTTACTAGTTTTTCTAATTTAGGAATTACATTATTTTTATCTATTTCTAGAGTATGCAATTTTATATTGTCTTGATTAAGTTCATTTTGAGCCTTATCAATATTTTGTAATATACTATCCAAATTATTTATATTATATTGTTCTTTTATTTCATTAATTTGTGCTCCATATTCTTTTTGTAATTTTTTTATTTCTTCTTCTTTTGGCATTAAATTGTTTTCTAATATTCTTATTTTGCTTTTTATTTCTCTATTATTATTTTTTACTTTATCTGTCTCTTTTTTTCTTTTTATATATGTTGCTACTAATATAATAGTCAAAACAACAGCTACGCTTAAAGCTACACTTTTAATTATTATACTATTAATTAATATGCTTAATATAACTAAGGCAATTATAACAATACTAATTATAGTTGGTATTATTTTATTTGGAGCGTTTTTCTTTAAATTTCTATTCTCTTTTTCTTCTGTTTTCAAAGTTGATATCTGCTCTTGTATATCATTAGCAATATTTTCATTAATAGCTATTAAATTTTCCTTTTCTTTTAAACTTTCTTTTTTAAGATTAGCTTGTCTTAATTGATTTAATTCTTCGCTTTTTTTATTAATTTGATATTTAATTTCTTCTATCTTATTATCTATATCAAACTTACTATCTTCATAACTTAATAACTCTTTTTTAGTATTTTCTAGTTCTGCAATTCTGTTTTCTACAATATTTATCGGTTTTTCCTTAGTATTAGAAGTTCCAACTTCATCATTTAACTTTTTCTTTAATTTTGTAACTACTTGTGTATACGAAGAATTATCCTCTCCAGTTCCTAATATGTTTGAGATTTTTTGTATTAAACCATTTTGTTCTTTTTCATTTAGTTTTACTTCTGCTTGCTTTGTTATAATTGATGAATTAAAAATATCTTCTTCTATTTCAATTTGGTCATAAAAAAATTGACTTCCTTTGGTTTTATCAATGTTAAATTCCTTACTTATATCTTCTAAATTTTCATTAAAGATTTTTGGGTTTTTCTTTTTAAAATCTCTATAAACTTCATATTTGCTTCCATTATCTAATTCATAAGAAATTCTTCCTGAGAATTCTTCTGTATTCCATGGCTCATATTTTTCTGAATCTGGTATGTTTTGTCCATTTTTATTTTTTGATAATCCATAAAACATGCCTGTAATAAATTTCAAAACTGTTGACTTACCTGCTTCGTTTTTTCCATGCACAATATTTATTCCATTATTAAAATCTATTTGTTTGTCTTTTAATTTACCAAATCCATTAATCTTTAAATTTTTGATTTGCATTTTATATTTCTCCTATTTTATTATAAATGAATTTTTTTCATTTTTAAATATTCTCTATTACATCAGCGCTAATCCTATATAAATACTTTCTAGAATTTGTTCTTTGTTTTCTTCATTCATTTGATTTAATAATTCTTTTACAAATATTCCTTTTAAGGTTTGTTCTTTTGAAATTTGTTCTAAATTATATTTTACAGTTGTTTTATCTTTTATTTTTATAATTTTTTTATCTTCTATATTTTTCAATAAATCTATTGTATCAATGTCTATTTGTTTTTCTCCAACTAGAATTATTTTATAGTATTTATCATTTTCTAATTGGATTTTATTAATTTGTTCTATTAACTCTTCCTTTGAGCTAATATTTGATATATCAAATTGTAATTCTATGAATTCTTTATTATCCAATGGTATAAATTCTTTTTTTATATCTTTATTTTCTGAGTTAATTGTTCCAACTACCATTCCATGTTTTCCTAATTCATCAAAACCTCCTGATATTAATGAACCAGGATATACAATTTTTTTATTTTCTCCAATATTGCTTTTATGAATATGTCCTAATGCAATATAATTAAAATTAGAATTATTAAGCTTACTTTCTAATATTGGATTATATTCTCCAAACTCATTTGATGTACCATTCAAATCTGCATGCATTAATAAAATATTAACTTTTGAATTATCTAAGTTTTCTGGTAAACTTATTGCATTTGAATAAAAAGATGTAAAACCATAGCCATATATATTAATGTTATCTACTGATACTTTTTCTAAATTAGTAAATATTTTTACATTTTCATTCCATTCGTATTTGTTATAATATGAATTATTTATATATGGGTCATGATTTCCAGGAGTAATAAATATTCTTGTATTTGGTATTTGTTTAAAACAATTATTTATATAATCAATTGTACTTTTTCTTACATACTCATTTTCGTACAAATCTCCAGCTATAAATAAAAGCTCTATGTTATTTTCTTTTATATATTTTATTACTTTCTCAAATACATCCCTTTGATCTAACCTTCTTTTTTCTGCCAACCCGTTTTTATTTAAAACAGTAAATGGCATATCAAAATGAACGTCTGCTATATGTACAAATTTCATTATTTTCTCCTAGTTAAATGATTGACTTTTTTGTGATTATATAATTTAATTATCAAAAAATCAAGTAATTATTGCGAAAATTTGTTTCAAAAATAAAAGATATTAGGTGAAATTTAATCCTAATATCTTTTAATATACATTTATTCTTCGTCAATTGGTCCAAATAACTCATCAAATTTTGCTTCTAGTTCTTTTTGTAAATCCATTTCTTCTTGTTCTTCTTTTGAAATTTCTGCTGGGCCCGGTGTATTATTAATTTCTTCTTGTGGAAGTACTGGTGCGTCTTCTTTTACACTTGCAGACACTTCTTCTTTTTTCTTTTCTGTTGGTTCTTCAAATAAGTCATCTAACGAATCAATTTTTAAATTTTCTTCTTGTTTTTGTTTATCATCTTTTGGAACATATGGGTTATATGGGTTATATTTTCTCCATTCTCCTCTTTCTATTCCTTGAAATTCATTGTGATTTATCATATTACTTTGTAATTCTCTTAATACTTTTGGTTTCTCAAAGTAATAATATTTTCTGGTTTTTACCGGTTTTAAACCTTTTTCAAATATAATACATAAATCTGGATCCATTCTTCTTAATTCATCTGGTGTCATAAGTGCTCTTGCCATTATTTGTTCTGATGCATTATATCCTTGTGTCCAGAAATTATGCTTATCTCTACTTTTAGATAACTGATCTTTAGAAATTGTTTTTTCTCCTAATGCTTTAGAAAAATATTCTACTGTTTTTTGCGAGTTACTTCCTAAGAACACATGCGTATCACAGTTACCAATTATTGTTTCATATGATTTTTCATATACTGCTTCTAGCTGATCTAAGTTTTGTAGTATAACACTGAATGATATTTTTCTACTTCTTGAAGTTGATATTTTTTTATCAAAATCTGGAACTCTACCAATGTTAGCAAACTCATCTAATATAAAGTATGTTGGCATTGGCAATTGTCCACCACTTTTATCTGCATAATTATATAATTGTTGTATCATTTGAGAGAAGAATATTGTAAGTAAGAAATCATATGCCGTATGAGTATCTGAAGAAATTACATATACAGCTGTTTTCTTTGTTCCAATATCTTCAAAACTAATTGTATCTGTTGATGTTAGTTCTGCTATTTCTTTAGAATCAAACTTACCTAGTTTTGATTGTAAAGAAGATAGAATAGAACTATATGTTTTTTCTGGTGCTATCTCGATAGATTTATAATACATTCTAGCTGGATGGTCATATGGTAATTCATTAATTAATTGAGTAAGCAAGTTACTTCCACCATTGTTATTTGCTGCTCTAACAAGTTCAGCACAGCTTGCTAGGTTTTGTTCTTCTTCTGGTCTCGTTGCAATTAAATAATATATTAATGATTTAAGTAACATTTCTGCCATATCGTCCCAATATGGGTCTGCTTTTCCGCTATCAGTTTGTTGTCCTTTTACAATTGTGTTTGCAATAACGTCAACATCTAGTTCACTTGATATATGCATTAATGGATTGTATCCATCACTGAATTGTGGGTCAACTAAGTTTAATACCTTTATTTCATAACCATTTTTCTTTAAGAATCCAGCTGTTTTATCGTAAAGTTCTCCTTTAGGGTCTGTGAATACATATGATCCTAACATTTGGTAAGCATTTGGAATTGAATAAGATGCTGATTTACCAGAACCTGAACCGTCCAACAACTAATACGTTTACGTTTCCTCTTTTATCTACTGGTAAATAATTATCTTCTCCTAATATAATCCCTTTTTTATTGCTTAATATTCTATATTGTTCTCCTCTTTGACTCCAATCACTTGATCCATGTTCTATATCTTCGTATTCATTTTTAGGTGCATTTTTTATCATACCTACAATTGCTATAATTACATATATAAATGTAAATTTCCAAAGTACTCCTATAAAACTACCTATATATGTTGGTAAGAACACTTTTCCAAAACTTGAAAATGGTTTTAGCGCATATGATGTAAATATTGAAACAAATTTTCCAAAATCAAATGCTCCATTTACATTGCTTTCTGCTATTGCTGCACCAACAGGCATAACAAATACTATGACACAAAATAGCCATAGTATTGCATAAATTATAATATATTTTCTTGTTTTTTTAATTGCCCCTTGAATCTTATAGCCCATATAACTTCACCTTCTCTTTTGTTTTATCTTTCTTCTTCTTTCCCTTTTAATGTTTCTATAACTTTTTTATTTGTTACTTTTCCAGGCATTACTTGTCCAGTTTTTACATCTCTTCGTATTATTTCACCATTTGGTGCTATTTCACAATTATGTGTATCTACATTGATTTCCATTGGAATTCCAGGAATCTCAGTTGGCTGTTCATTACTATCCTTTATAGTTAATTCATTGTTTTTTTCACAACCATACACCATACAAGTTATTGTTTTATTCGATTTTTTTGTTTCACTCATTTAAGTTCAACTCTCCTTCTTAATTTTTGTCTCTTACTTCGAATGCGAAATAAGATTTATGTGGTTTCAACTTACATTTTCCTTTTACTTCATTTGTTTTTTCATCAAAATATAAAACTGGTTTGATTTCTTCTGTAGTTTCTGGATCTATAATTGATATTGGTCTTTGCAAATTTGGAGTATAATTAAATTCTTTATATGCTGTATCTTCTGAATAAAGAGTATCAAATTTTACAAAAGATGGTTGCTTTGATATTTTTATTTTATCCCCTTCTAACATCCCGCTATTAACTACTACTTTATCTTTTCCAAATGACAAAATAACTAACTGGTCATAATCAGGTGATGGCATATCAACAAAGTATGTTCTTTTGGTATTTTCGCCTCTTATTTCCGATGTACTATCTAATCTTTCTACCGTATATCTAGGCGAATTTTTTTGATATTCTTTTTCTGTTTCATTTATTTTATATATTACTGTACTTACATCCTTTGGGTCTGTTATACTAAAATGTTTACCTTCTAGGCTTGCCATTTTATTACACCTCTTTCTACTTTTATGATGCAATATTTTTTTCTTTTGTTTTCGCAACTATTTCTATTATAGCCTATATTGCAATAAAAGTCAATATTTTTATTAAAGTTATGTTAACTTTTGGTCAGATTCAAATTTTAAAAACTAAAACACGTTTCTTGGATTAAATGAAGATACTTCTTTTAATTTTAGAAAAGCCTCTTTTTCTTCATCTGTTAACCTTTTAGGTACCATTACTTTTATGTTTGCTATTAAATCTCCTCTTCCGCCTTTTGCATCTTTATAACCTTTGCCTGGGATTTTTATATTCTCTCCGCTTTGGATTCCTTGAGGTATAAATACGCTAGATTCTTCATCTATTCCAACAACATTTGCTCTTGTTCCCAATGCTGCTTCCCACGGTGTTAAAAATAAATCTGTATATAAATCATATCCTTTTATTTTAAATCTACTATCATTTTCAATATTAATATTTATAAATAAATCCCCATTATTTCCGCCGTTTATTCCAACTTTTCCTTGACCTAATAGCCTTATTTTTTCTTTGTTACGTATTCCTGCTGGAATTTTAACATCAAATGTTTTCATTTTGCCTTCAACTGTTCTTAATGAAATCTTTTTATTCACACCATAAAATGCATCTTCAATTGAAATATCTATTGATGTCTCTATGTTTTCTCCTTTTACAGGAACTTTTTTGTTTTTCTTTCTTTCTTTAGGCTCATCATTTTCCTTTTCTTTTACATCTCCAAAGAACATATTAAAAAAGTCACTAACAGTTGAGCCTGTGCTAGTAGAACTTTCTTCATATTTAATACTTTTCTTTGCAGCATGATTATTCCACATTCTATCATATTTTCTCTTTGAAGATGAATTAGATAGAACTCTATATGCTTCATTTATATCTTTAAATCTATCTTCTGAAAGTTTGCTTCCAACATTAACATCCGGATGATAAAGCTTTGCTTGTTCTCTGTAAGCTGTTTTTATTTCAGCGATAGATACTTTACTATTTTCTAATCCCAAAATTTTATAATAGTCCTTAAAAATCATTTTCCAGCCCCCATTATAATAGTGGTTTTATTATATCAATTTATTATGTATAATTCAATAGAAATCGACAAAAAACAATTTAAAAAATACAATTTATTAATTGCTTCAAAAATAGCAATATATATAAGTTAATTATATATATTGCTATTTAAATAAATATATTTATAGATTATTTTTCTAATGCTAGTTGTATTAATTTATCTAACAATTCGGTATAAGGTATTCCTACATTTTCAAATAATTTAGGATACATACTTATTGTTGTAAATCCTGGTAATGTATTTATTTCATTTATATAGATTTCATCTGTTTTTTCATTAGCAAAAAAGTCTACTCTTGATAAACCTTTTCCATCTATTGCTTTAAATGCTTTTATTGCTAAATCTCTTATTCTGTTAGACATTTCTTTTGGCAAATCTGCTGGTATTAATACTTTTGATTCTTGATTTTTATATTTAGCATCAAATGTATAGAAGGATTCTGCTGGTTTAATTTCTCCAACACAAGATGATATAACATCTTCATTTCCTAATACTGCACATTCAACTTCTTTTCCAACTATTCCTTCTTCTATTAATACTTTTTTATCAAAGTTCGAAGCATATTCAATTGCTTTTTTTAGTTCTTCTATGTTTGTAACTTTATTAATTCCAACACTTGAACCAGAGTTTGAAGGTTTTACAAACATTGGATAAGATAAGCTTTTTTCTATTTTTATAGCAACTTCATTTAAATTTACTATTTCTTCATTAAATTCTTTATCTATATAAATATATCCCTCTTCATATTTTCTTACATATTCATATTTGGCTTGTTTTATATTTGCTTTTTCAAAAATAATTTTTGTGTATACTTTATCCATTCCAACACTTGATGCTAGTATTCCACAACCTACATATGGAACTTTAAACATTTCAAATAATCCTTGAATAGAACCATCTTCTCCGCCAAGTCCATGTAATACTGGAAATATTACATCAACATTTTTTACTATTCTTTCTATATTGTCTATTGGTTTTATATCGTTAGATACATCTGCATCTATATCTAAAATTTCTATTTCTTCAAGAGCCCTTTCATATGTATACCATTTTCCGTTTTTATCAATATATATAGGAGTAATTTCATATTTTTCTTTATTTAAGTTTTTTATAACTGATGTTCCTGAAACTTTTGAAACATCATGTTCTGATGAGACACCTCCAAATATTACACCTATTCTTAACTTTTCCATAATTACCTCCTTATTTTATAGCATCTACTATCTCTTCAAAATGCATTCCATTAGATGCTTTCACCAACACTATATCTTTTGGTTTTATTATTCCTTGTAATTTTTTTATAGCCTCTTCATTTGTTTTAAATGAATATTCTTCTATATTTTTATCTTTTACTATATTGTTAATATTTTGTGCTTCCGTTCCAACTGTAATTAGTATATTCACATTATTCTTTACAACTTCTTCTCCAATAAGTTCATGCATTTGTTTAGAAAATTTTCCTAATTCTAGCACATCTCCTAATACTGCTATTTTTCTATCTGCTTTAACTGAATTCAAATATTCTAATGCTGCTTTTGTAGATTCGTAACTTGCATTATATGAATCATTTATAATTGTAGCATTGTCTTTTGTTTGTAATATTTCCATTCTTCTTTTAGTAAGTGAAAATGTTTTTATTCCTTTAATTATATTTTCAATATCTATATTATATTCTAGTCCAACTGCAATTGCCGCTAAACTATTATACACAAAATGTTTTCCTCCAACTGGAACTTCCACTTTGTATTTCTTTTTATTCAATTCAATTTCAAAAGCACTGCTATTTTCCAATATTTCTACGTTAGTAGCATCTAAATCACTTTTGTTTTCTATTGCATATGTAATATGTTTGTGTTTATCTTTGTTATCTCTATTCCACATATTTAATAAATCATTGTCGTTATTTATTATCAAGCTTCCATTTGGTGCTAAGCCTTCTAATATTTCAAGTTTTGCTTTTAAAATGTTTTCTCTAGACCCTAGTTCTCCAATATGTGAACTTCCTATTATAGTAATTACAGCTGTTGTTGGTTTTGCAATATTAGTAAGTAAACTTATTTCTCCAAATGCACTCATTCCCATTTCTAAAACCATTGCATTGTGGTCTTTTAGCTTCAAAATTGTAAGTGGAAGTCCTATTTCATTGTTATAATTTCCTTCAGTTTTTAAAACATTAAATTCTGTTGATAGTACACTGGCAATTAAATCTTTTGTACTTGTTTTTCCAACACTGCCTGTTACTCCTATTACAGGTATATTATATAAACTTCTTTTATATTTTGCTAATACTTGAATAGCCTCAACCACATTATCAACAACAATAATAAACTTATCACTACATTCTTTTATATCTTCTTCATTTATTTTTATATCTTGTAGAATGCATCCTTTGGCTCCATTTTCAAAAGCTTGTTTATAGAAATTACTACCATTAAACCTCTCGCCTTTTATTCCTAAATATATATCACCTGTTTTTATTTCTCTTGTATCTTTAGAAAAACTTTCGCAAATTTCGTTTTCGTTTCCACATATTAATTCTCCATTACATTCTCTTAAAATATCTTTTACTAATATACTTTTCATCTTATACCTCTTATAGTTTTTATATATTATATGATAGAAAATTAATTATTACAATATGTATATATGTGATTTTATAAAATAAAAATGCAATGAGTAATTAACTATCAACTACTCACTGCATTTCATTTTTTAGAATTATACTTATACTTTTCTATTTGCTATTTCTATTGCTTTTGTTACTATATTTCCACAATCTTTTGATGAAACATTTTGCCATCCACCATCTCTTTTCACTGTGTCATATACTCCTAATTCTTTTGCAATTTCTTCTTTCAATTTGTCAGTCATAATATTTGTTTTTCTAGACATATTGTCCTCCTTTTAATTCAAATAAATAAATTATAATTATAAATATCATATAATATTACAATTTATCTTATTTATATTATTAGGAGATTTTTATTTTTTATTTTAACAATTTTTTCAATTAGAATTATTGTGTTAAAACTCCATTTGCGCTTTCTATTATTACTAATATATCCTCTACTTTTCCTGTTTTGGCATTTACATATAGTAGAAAGTCTCTATCTTCTACTTTTCCTTTTACTTCCCAACAAAAGATTTCTGTTTTAAATTCTGTTGGTATAATTGCAAGTCTTGTGTTTTCTATTTTTAAGTTATCATTTGCCATTTTCGTTGCTTGGTTACTAGAAATTATATTTGTTTTATTTATATTTCTTTTTTCATGATTATTTAAATATCCTGTTGTTTCTATTCCTAGAATATCACCATTGTCTAAAGCTATCTTAACTTTTATTAAGTCTGCATATACTATTACATCATCTTCCTCATATGCATAATTTATTGTTAAAACTCCTGACTCTTTTGTATAGTACGTCTTTTTCATGTTTTTAAAACCTTTTTCTTCTAAAAATTTTAGTGCCATTTTATCTGCTTCTTCTATACTTATTTTTTCTTCAGTAACATTTCTGTTATAGGTCATAAATAATATATGCCCACCTTTTTGAGTAATTGCTATTGTTATATTTTCGTTTTGATTTGTTTCTATTTCAAATGTATATACTTTTATTTCTCCGTTTTCAGACAAGCCTTTTTGGTTTACTTGCTTTATATTATCTTCTCCAGCAAATTCTATTGCTATTTTTTTTGCATCTTCTTCTGTTATGTCTGAACCTGTTAAACCTTTTTTCTCTGAATTTGTCATGTGTTCTGAATAAGCTCCATCATAAATTAATCCATCATATTCTTTAAAATTATCTTCTATGTTACTAAAGCTATCTTTTGACGGATTATCTATCTCTTTATTAAACATTATAGAACCAGTATTCTCTAACTCTTTCCAGTTTAAAGTACCATTACTAACTTCTATTAATAATTGATTTAAAGTATTATTAACTTCTGTACTATAATTGTATAAATCTTTTAAATTATCAAGTTCTTTTTGTGTTAAATTCTCATTTTTTATACTTTTTCTTGCTAGACTATAACTATAATCGCTTACTTGATTTAAGAATTTTTGCGTATTAGATAAACCTTCGTTTGAAATTGGTATTTGTGATAAATATACTTGTGATAAATTTGCTTCTCTCCAAATATACATTAATGTTTCTGCACTTTGTTGTGAATCATTTGTAATTAATGATTTAGCTAAATAATTTTCAACGCTCCCCATTTCATCTACAAGTTCATAAAATGCCATATTATATTTATTATTAGATACTCTCATATATTTTTTTTGGTTTTGATATGCAAATGCAATTCCGCAAATACTAATTACCAATAAGATAACACTAATAGTTAAAATATGCTTTTTTTCAAATTCTTTTAAACTCATTTTTTCACCTCATTTATACTTGATAATATTTTTTCATTAATTTTGAAAAATATTACAATTTTTTTGATATTTTTAAATTTATATGATAAAATTTTCATTAGAAAATTACAAAGGAGATTTTATGAAAAAGATTTTAATATTTTATGGTTCTTATGGTGGTGGACATTTATCTGCTGCTAAGTCTATAAAAGAATATATAGAAAATAATTTTGAAGACACACAAATTGAAATGATTGATTGTGTTAAGTACGTAAATAAGGCATTTAATAAAATTACTACAAAAGCATATGAGGAGTTTGCTAAAAAAGCTCCTGAAATATGGGGATTTATGTATAAACAATCAGAACATGGACCAATAGCCAAAATATCTAGTGATTCAAATAAACTTATGGCATTAAAACTAAATAAGATTTTGCAAGAATTTGATCCGGATTATGTTATATCTACTCACCCTTTTAGTAGCCAAATGTGTGCTTATTTAAAGAAAAAAGGGAAAGCTAGTTTTAAACTTGCAACAATTTTAACAGATTATGCTCCACATGACCAATGGTTATTATATCCAGAATATGTTGACTATTTTTTCGTTGCACATTCAGGAATGAGAGACCAACTTCTATTAAAAGGTATTGACTCTACTAAAGTATTTGCAACAGGCATACCACTTTCTAATAGATTTTTAAAACAGTATGATAGAAATGAAATTTTAAAAGAATTTAATTTGGATGATTCTAAAAAAACTGTTTTATTCTTTGCCGGTGGAGAATTTGGACTTGGAAAAAACACCACTCTAGAAATTTTAAGAACATTTGCAGAGGATTTCAAAGATTTACAAATAGTTGCAATAGCTGGTAGAAACCAATCAATGAAAGAACATTTCGAACAGATTGTTAAAGAAAGCTCAAGAGAAGATTCAATAAAAGTTTTAGATTATACAAATATGGTTCCAGAGCTCATGAGTATATCAAGCGCCGTAGTAACCAAACCTGGTGGACTTACAACAACAGAAAGTTTAGCATCTGGATTACCAATTATAGTTATAAACCCAATTCCAGGTCAAGAAGAAGAAAATGCGGAGCTTCTAGAAAATAGCGGTGTTGCAATTTGGCTTAAAAAAGACTCTAATGTAAAAGAAGTTTTAGAAAATATATTCAATAATCCTGAAAAATTAAATTCTATGAAGGAAAAAACAAAATTACTTGCTAAACCTCATTCTACACAAGAAATATGTGAAATAATTTTTAAATAATAGCAATAATAAAAATCACTCATATTATATATATGGGTGATTTTTTAATGTCTTGTTTATCTAATAAATCAAGTTGTGAACTTGTATATCTTGCTAGTAGTTTTGCAATTGCTTTATCTAAAGGTTTAGATTGTGATGAGATAAATATTTTAGCAGCTTTTCTTACTACTGTTGGCGATAATCTTTCAATAATTGCAGCTCAATGTTCTTCAAATACGAATAATAAAGATGACAACTTAAATATTTCTTGTTAATATTATAATTCTCTTCTTCCTTCTAATGCTTTGGACAAGGTTATTTCATCTGTATACTCTAAATCTCCACCTATTGGAATTCCATGTGCAATTCTTGTAATTGTTACACCTAATGGTTTTAATAATTTAGAAATATACATTGCAGTTGCTTCACCTTCCACTCTTGGATTTGTTGCTAATATTACCTCTTTTGTTTCTGGAGTAATCCTTGCTAACAATTCTTTTATTTTAATGTCATCTGGTCCAATTCCATTCATAGGTGATATTGAACCATGTAACACATGATAAACTCCTTTATATTCATGAGTTCTTTCTATTGCAATTATATCTCTAACATCTTCTACAACACATATTGTATTTTCATCTCTTTTAGGATTAGAACATATTATACATGGATCTGTATCTGAAATATTAAAGCATTTTGAGCAATATTTTAAATTCGCTTTAGCATTTTTTATTGAGTTAATAAATTCATTAGTTTCTTCTTCTGAAGAATTTAAAATATAAAAAGCAAGCCTAGCAGCCGTTTTATGCCCTATGCTTGGTAATTTTTCAAAACTTTCAATTAATTTTTCAATCGATGGTGAGTAGTAGCTCATAAGCTTTCTCCTTAAGACTTAAATCTATTGTCCTACATTAATCCTGGAATATTGTATTTACCAAATTGTTGTGCTTGTGCAGAATCAACTTTTCTTAAAGCTTCATTTACACAAGTAATTATTAAATCTTGTAACATTTCAACATCATCTGGATCAACTATATCTTTTTGTAGTTTTATTTCTTTTATTTGTTTATCTCCAGATACTTTAACAGATATTGCTCCACCGCCAGCTGTTGCTTCAAAATCTCTTGAAACTAATTCCTCTTGAGATTTTTCCATATCTGCTTGCATTTTTTTTGCTTCTTTCATTAATTGGTTGATATTCATTCCGCCAAATCCTCCCATACCGCCTGGGAATCCTCCTCTTTTTGCCATTAAAATTTCCTCCTTAAAATTCATTTTATATTTTTATACAAATTAATATCATTATTAAATGAATTGGTAATTAAAATTTATTAATTTTTCAATTCAATACACCTTCTACAAATTCTAAAATTTCAAAAATGAGCCTCTCCAAAGAACAAGTTTTTGCACCCTCATTTATAAAATTTAAGAATTTGTTCGAAGGCTCCTATCATATTCAAAAGTTAATAAATTTTAATTACCAATTCATACTTTAAGAATATGTTAAATTACTCTTTATTCTATAACATTAAATGGAATATCCAAACTACTCATAATTCCTTCAACACTATTATCTTGTTTTTGTGTATTTTCATTTGCCTTTAAATCAATATATTTTATATTCATTTCCTTACCAGATGCCATTGATACAGCCTTTATAAGTTCATTTTTATTTTCTGGCATATCTAACATTCTCTGTCTAAACTCTGTAAGTCCATTTGGAAATTCAATTCCTATTGTCATATCGTTTATTTCTACTGCGTTTGTGTTTAAAAGATTAGTATATAACATTATTTTACCATTACTCTTTAATTCATTTATTATATTAGGCCATTGTTTCGTAATTGGTCCTGCTTGTATATTTAATTTTTTTTCATTATCTTGTTTATTGTGTGCAACTCCAGAATTTGAATTGACTGCTAAAGTACTTTTCATATTTGCTATATTGCTACTTCTTGGTTGTTGTACATTATTTACAGTAATTCCATTTTTGATTTTATCTTCTAATTGCTCAATTCTTCTTTCTAAATCACTATTAGAATTTCCTGTTTCTTTGTTGCATAGTTTTATTAATCCAGCTTGGAAAATTATAAGTTTTTGAGAAGATGTTTTTATATCATTTGCAAGTTCAGATAAACTATATACTATTCCTAGTAATCTATCTTTATCTGTTTTTTCACATATAATTGCTATTTTTTTCAAGTCTTCTTCAGAATACAAATCTAATTTCCCACTTGTTTTATATATAAGCAAATCTTTTGCAAATTTTATAAGTTCCCATACAAAATTTGTTACGTCTTTTCCTTCGTCAAGTACTTTTCCAATATTTTCTAGTACACTTTCAATATTATACTCTATAATTCCACTTAAGATATTTTCTACACATTCTAGTTTTGGGATTCCAACTAATTCTTTTATATAATTGTCATCAATATTATTTACTCCATCTTGTACACATCTTTCAAGTATACTTAAGGCATCTCTCATTGCGCCTTCTGAAAGTACAGCTATTGTATTTAAAGCTCCCTCTGTTATTTCTATTTTAGCTTCTTTACAAACAATTTTTAATCTTTTAATTATGTTTTCATTTGATATTCTTTTAAAGTCAAAACGTTGACATCTTGAAAGAATTGTCGCTGGTAATTTTTGAGGTTCTGTAGTTGCTAAAATAAATTTTACATGCTCTGGTGGTTCTTCTAATGTTTTTAAAAGAGCATTAAAAGCACCTGTTGATAACATATGTACCTCATCTATTATATATACTCTGTACTTTGCAACTGTTGGTAAGAAGTTTACTTCTTCACGAATAGTTCTAATATCTTCAACACTATTATTTGAAGCAGCATCCATTTCAACAACATCTGTTATGGCTCCAGACATTATTCCTTTGCATATTTCACATTCATTGCATGGTTCCCCATCTTTAGGATTCAAACAGTTTATAGCTCTAGCCAATATTTTGGCAGCTGAAGTTTTTCCTGTTCCACGTCCACCATTAAAAAGATATGCATGTCCAACTCTATTAGACATTATTTGATTTTTTAATGTTTTTGTTATGTGTTCTTGACCTACCATTTCCCCAAATGTTTTTGGTCTAAATTCTCTATATAATGCTGTATATGCCATATTATTCAACATCCTTTAATTTCACATTTTAAAGATTTAGCTCCTCTATGGAAAGTATAATATTGCATAAATACACTACTTATTGCTGCTTCCTTCCGGACCTGACAAGGTTCATAGCTTTTTATCAAAATATACTCTCCATACAAGAGCTAATCTAAAACCACTCTTATTATATAATTTAATATATAATTTATCAAGTATTTTTTATTATAATTTAATTTTTAGTTTATTTTTTAAATATATCTTCTAATTTATATTCTTTTTCTAATTTCTCATTTAAGTATAATTTAGATATTATTTCTAATTCTTTTATTGATGCTTCTGGTACATTAAATGAAAATATTTTTTTTGCTGGTGCCATTGTTATGAACTTTATAGCATCATATGTTGCTGGTAGTAACTCAATACTGCTTTTATCAACTTTTCCGCAGCTACTACATTTTACCCCATTATCTTTTAAGCTAAAATATTTTATATCTGTATCTATACCACAATTACTGCATTTTTCTACATGTGGTTTAAATCCTATTATGCACATTAGTCTTAATTTAAATATCGCTAATATCAACTCTAAATTTTTATCTGTTTCAGATATTGTATATAAAGTATTTAAATATAATTGTAATATTTTATATGAATTCTCATTTTCGTTTGTAACATCTAAAATTATTTTTGTAATATGAACAGCATATTTATACTTGTCTAAATCTGTTCTAATATTATAGAAAAATTCTATTGTCTCACACGAATTTATATTGTATGTATTATTTCCTTTATACATCATATAATCTGCAAAGCATAAAAATTGTGTTCCCGCCATTAATAAGCTTTTAGGGCGTCTTGCGCCCTTTGCTACACAGCTTATTTTTCCCATTCCTGGCGTTAATATTGTAACCATTTTATCATAATCGCCTAAATTATTCTCTACTAATACTATCCCCTTTGTCCTTATTTGTCCCATCTATTTCTCCATTTAAATTTATTTCTATATTTTCCATTTGTTTTAATTCTAAAAATGTATTTATATCTCCTGTATTTTTAAAGGCATTCCAAGCTAATTTCTCTATCATACGCATACCACCACTCCCAAGCTTAAAAGTATTTTTTACCTTTAATCTTATCTTTTGCATTAATTTGATTTTTATTCTTTTTTAGAAAATTAATCTGTAAATTTAAATTTTTTTACTATACTATTATCATCTTGCCAATCTTTTTTTACTTTTACCCAAGTTTTTAGATTTATTTTTGTTCCAAGCATTTCTTCTAAATCTTCTCTTGCATAGCTTCCTATTCTCTTTAGCATGCTACCATTTTTGCCTATTATTATTCCTTTATGAGAATCTCTTAAGCAATAAATAGTTGCTTCTATATTATATATAGGTTCATTTGTTTTTGTTCTTGATAGTTTCATTTTTTCCACTTCAACATATAGTCCATGTGGTACTTCATCATCTAACAGTTTTAATGCTTTCTCCCTTATAATTTCTTCTGCAAGTTGTCTACTTGTTTGATCTGTATATTCATCAATATCGTAATATGCAGGTCCAGGTTTTAATATTTCTTCTATTTCATCTAATATTGTTTCAACTTCTTTATTTTTTATTGCTGATATTGGAATTATTGCCTCAAAGTTATATTCTTTTGAGTACATTTCAATTAATTTTGCAATTTGTTCTTTTTTTACTAAATCAATTTTATTTATTATTAATATAACTTTCTTGTTTGTTTCTTTTAGCTTCTCTAAGATTCTTGTATCTCCTCTACCAATATCATTTGAGGTTGCTTCTACCATAAACAAAATACAATCCACCTCAGATATTGTTCCAAATGCTGTTTCTATCATAGTATTTCCAAGTTTAGTTTTTGGTTTATGAATTCCTGGTGTGTCTATAAATATTATTTGTGAATTTTTTCTATTTACTATTGCTCTAATTGCAGTTCTTGTTGTTTGAGTTTTATTAGCCATTATTGCAACTTTTTCACCAACCAAAGAATTTATAAGAGTTGATTTTCCAACATTTGTTCTTCCAATTATTGATACAAAACCTGATTTAAATTTTTTTACTTCTTCCATTTCTATTCCTTTTCTTTATCTAATTTTACTACTCTATTGTCGCATAATTTGTCAAAACATGCAAGGGTTTAATAAATTATTAAATTAAACATCTAGTTTCTTAAGTCCAAATTAAAAAACTAATTATTAATGCATTCTTAATAATTAGTTTTTTTATTTTATTCAATTGTAACCTTTGAATCTATTGGAACTATTTGTATAAATGTATTTCCATCATTTACTTCTATTTCATTTCCTTCTAAGTCTTTATATATAGTTTGTTCCTTTCTTGCTGTCTTATAGCATTTAATCTTTATTGCTTTTCCATTTGTAATATAGTACCCTTCAAGAGTTCCTATATTTGATAAATTCTGTCTTCCTTTTCCAGAACCATCATTCAGTGTTGTATTTTTTGCAAATGTTATTATTATATTTTTAGTTGTTACTAAATCTTTTGTAACCCAATCTTTTTGAGTTGTTTTATTATAGCTTCTTGTATATCTTTTAGTTTCTTCATCATACTTATAACTTACTTTATATGTACCAGAATAAGGAATAACAACTTCATTAGCTGTTTCTCCATCTTCTAATTCAACTTCATCCACAACATAATTTAATACGCTGTCTTTTTCTGAAGTAAGCGAATATCCTTTTCTTTCAGCAATGTCTAGTATTTTTTGTGTAGATGTAACAACATTATGTGGCGCTGCTTTATCTTTTACTCTCCAAAATGATTTAGAACTTTCATTTATTCCATTTATATTTTCTACTTTTAAAGAAGAAATATCACTTTTAGCTTTTGGGCTCCATCCAAAATGGACATATATAGCATCGTTTTCAAGTGCATAATCTAAGAAATAATGCCTAGAACTTCTTATTGGACCAATCTTGGAAATATCTTTATCTTTAAATAACGCCATAAGTCTTGTTTGGTTTCCTTCAACAATAATTTCATAAACAATATATGCATCATTTAATCCTGCTTGTGGCCTAGCCACACCAACATTATCAATCATAACAGCAATCGGTCTACTATTTCCTTGAAATATCTCAACCTTTTTTTCTTCTACTAGATCTTTTGTCTCGTATTCTATTTCGTTCTTTGCTTGTTCTAGAACTTTTTTTTCTGAACTTTCAGTCTGGTAAATTCTTATTCCAAGTAACGCTGCTAATGCAAGTATTAATAATATTAATAAAACAATAAGAAATTTTTTCATATTTTCACCTTTTACTATTTAACCCCAATATCTTAAAAATACGCCTGCTAATCCATAAAGAAGAGCAACAACTGCAATTCCTGTTGCAACTCCAGCAATAATATCTAATAGAGTTTTATTTTTCTTTTCCATTCTGGTTATACAAACTAAAACTGCCATTACCAAAGATAAAGTTAATACTACAATATTATTAGTTGATAGCCAAATTATAGTATTAGCCGCAAAAGCTATTGCTGCTTGTCCGCTAGGAGAAAATCCCTTTTTAAATATTTTATGTTTCTTGGTTGAAATTGCTGCTTTCAATGTTACTATTAAAATTGTTGTTAAAAATATCCCTATAAAAGCCATATGCACTGGAGAATTAGCAAGATTTCTTATAAAATTTAGTCCAATATCACTTATTTTATCAAAGAACAAGAAATATGCTACTATAACTGCATTTATAGCAGTTATAACAACTGCTCCAGCTCCAACATCTTTTGCTATTTTAGCTTTAGGATGATAAACATCTATATATAAATCAACAACTGTTTCTATTGCTGTATTTATCATTTCAGCAACGATAATTAAAATTACAGTAAACATTAAACATAAAAATTCTGCTCTAGATAAATTAAATAACAAGCTAACTAGCATTACAATTACTGCAATAACCAATTGTTTCTTTATGTTGCTTTGCGTTGTAACAGCATATATAATTCCATTAAATGCATTTGACCATGCATCTATAAAATTTCTATTTTTTAATCTTTTTTCATTTTGATTTTTATTATCATTATTGTTTTCTTCCATTATTTCACCCTATCTTGTTATATTTAAAGAATTTAATACTGTTTCTTCTTTTTCTCTCATAACTTTTTTATCTTCTTCTTCCATATGGTCATATCCCATAAGATGATAAAAGCCATGAATTAACATATAAGATAATTCTCTTTCAAAGCTATGTCCATATTCTATTGCTTGTTCAGCTACTCTAGGAATTGAAATCATTACATCCCCCAAAGTATCTTCTATACTGTTTCCATTTTTTCTCATATTATCTATTTCTTCTTTTTCAAACATTGGAAATGATAACACATCAGTTTCTCTATCTATATTTCTATATTTTTTGTTTGTATTTTTTATGTTTATAGGATTTGTTAGTATTACATTTATATATAAATTAATTTCATCAATTTTTTCTATTTCAAATGCTTTTTTTGCAACTTTTTCTATTAATTCTGCATAAGCTTTATTTTCCTCAATATCTAAAAAAGTTACTTCTGAGAATTTAGTCATTTTTTTCCTCTTTTCTTTTTTTAACATATTTTTTAGTGTCACTTACAGCTAGGTCTTTAACTACTTTCATTGCGCCTAATTCAACTAATTTTTTCTTGTATGCATTTATAACAAGTTTATATCTTTTTGGATCATTACTTATATATTTTAAATCTTTTTTTATAAATAATATTTCTTTTTTTACATCTTTGTTTTTTGTATTTTTTGCGTCTTCTATTTTTTTATACTTTTCCCAGAATTTTTTATATTCTTCTCTTTCCTTTGGTCTTTCCCAATATACCTTTGTAGATAATAAATTAATATTGTATTCTTCTAATATTGTTAATAGCATTTTATAAGCTTTCTTAAATTTTCTGTCATTTTTGGCATGAACTAATTCTGACCTTACTTCATTTAATAGCTGTTCATAACATTGTTCTGCTATTATTAATGGCAAGCTGTGAGTGAAAATTTTTCTGCTTATTGCAAGTATTATCATTTTCTTTTCTAACACATCTATTGAATCTGGTTTTCCTGCCAAGAATTTTGAATATTTATCATATTGTTCTAAAGTTTCTTTATCAATTTTATATTCTTCTGATTTCATCTTTATTGTTAATATATTAACAATGTATTCTTCTATTGTGTCAAATACTTTATCATATATTTCTGCTTTATCATTTGCTGATGTTTTTAAATTATCAGCTAACTGAACAGAATAATTTTTTAGTATACCCTTATACAAGGTATCCATTTTTTCTACATAAAATCTATTATATTTTTGAATAAGTTTCTCTTTATTAGAACCCTTTACACTTTCATAATCTAATTCTAATAAATATTTTTGTTTTCTATATTTATATTCTAGATATTGTGTTTCTTTTAAATGGGTTATTACATAATATCTTGATAATGCATCTTGTTCAAATGGACTTGCATTTCCATTTTTAACTTTTTTATATATAGAATCCATAACATACTTATCTATTGACTCTAAATATAAAGCGAATGTATCTTCATATTTTTGATTAATATGTTCTCTTTTTTCTGTGTTGTCTTCATTAAATGTTTTATATGCTTCATATGCTTTTAATAAATTATTCCTTTTTACAGAAATCATCATTCCATTAAAACCTATTTTTGTAGGTATTAATATTTTGCTTATTGTAGTACCAATTTTTGAAAAAAAGGTTTTTTGCTCGTATACTCTTAAACTTCTCTCTTCCATAGTTCTTTCCTTTCTTTATTCAAATTTTTCTTCAGTGCCAATTTCTTCAATTACTTCATATGTCATTTCTATTTCTAATTCTTTATCATCATTATCGTAAATATTAATAATTTTATTTGCAACATTAAGTTTATTTACCTCATCTTTTTCAAATTCGTGTTCTAGTTCTTGTATTAGTATTTGTTTCAACTCTTCTTTTCCGTAAGTAACTTTAGATTTTTTTAATTCAATATATGTTGTTTTATTAATTTGAAGAGGTAAATAAAAGTTTGAAAAAATTCTCATTTTATTTGTTTCATTTATTGTATCATAGTTTTCAAATTTTGGAAGAGTTTTATATAAATTTATTTTAAAATTATTAATATTTATTGAATATCTATTCTTTTTATTTTCCGTTTGTTCTGTTATTTCCCTAGTATAATATGATTTTGCTTTTTTTGTATACCATACTTTTGCATATGCTTTCCCCTTTGCATGAAGGTATCTCTTATCTGTAAATTTTCCCTCCATATAGCCGCCAATTAAAATATCTCCTTTTTGAACCATATCTCCTTTTTTGACCAATGCAGTTCCATTATCTGCTGTAATTTTGGTTATAACTCCATTTTTAATAGCAACAATATTGCAATGTTCATCTTCATTAATTATATTAGGCTTAGACTCCGCCTTAACAATATTAATAATGATATTAGTTCCTTTCATATTAATAGACATCCAAGAAATATCATTTCTTTTCAACCTTATATTATCTATTACTTTTTTAACATTAATTTTGTTTTTTCTATTTCCAGAATAAATTCCCTCTTCTTTTAGTTGATTAATTAGTTCGTCTTTATTTATTTCATCGTTTCCAATAATCTCTACATTCCATATGTACATTGAAGATATTAGAATTATTAAAGCAACTGGTATTAGCAATAATAACAACAATCTTCTTTTTCTGTATCTATGCATAATAAAAGGTAATCCTTTTTTAGAATTAATACTTAACTTGCACTTTGTTTTTTTCGCCATATGTCTTATATTCATAAAATCTTTAATGCTTACATTGGTAGTAATTAATGTAGAATTTTTTCTTTTAATATTCCATAAAGTTATTTTGTTGTTTATACAATTATTAATAAATCTTTCTACAAAAAATCCCTCTACTGTTATATTTATAAATCCAATTAAATAATTAAATAATATTTTTAAAAGCATATGTTCTCCTTTAACTCTATCCCTTTTTAGTATTGTCTTCAAAAGGTTCGAATTCTATTGAATCAATCTTTCCATTAACAATTATGTCTTCATCTGTCATTTGTTCAAGTTTTAAGTTAAATCCATAAATTGTAATTGCACCTTCAAATGTATTAACCTTAATAAGTATGTCTTGGTATTCTAATATATTTTTATAGTTTTCAATTAACACTTGGTCAAAGCCATTCATTGTTATTTTTATATCTGTTGATGCAACCTCTCTAGGAATTTCCAATAAACTATCAAGTTTTGTATATTTTCTTGGCTTATTTTTTTTCATTATGCCTCCTTTAATTATTTAGCAAATTCATCTAAAGATTTAAACTCATATCCCATTTCTTTTATTTGTTTTATTACACTATCCAAAATCTTCATATTAGTTTTCGATGTAGCATGTAAAAGCATTATTTCTCCGTTATGTGTATTGTTAATTATTTTATTTATTCCCTCTTGTTCTGATGGTTGTTTTGCTTCATCCCAATCTGCATACGCAAAACTCCACATTACCGGTATGTAGCCTAGTTTTCTTGTTGTATCTAGTGACCTTTCGCTATACTCGCCTTTAGGTGGTCTCATATATTTCATCTCATAACCAAATTTTTCATATATTGCTGTATGTAAATTCATTATTTCATTTGTTAGTTGTTCTTGTGCTAAGCTTGGCATACTTTTGTGATTAACTGTATGATTTCCTATAATATGTCCTTCATTTATCATTCTTTGAACTATGTCAGAGGCAGTATTTACATAGTGCGCTGTTATAAAAAAAGTAGCTGAAACATTATTATTCTTTAGTGTATCCAATATATTCTCTGTATAACCTGCTTCATACCCCAAATCAAATGTCATATATACATATTTATCATTTTCATTTCCCATTGCATAGCCATTATACTTTTCTATTAGTTCTCTATTTTTTTTACCTAAGTCTGGTTGTTTATGATTGTCTTCTCTTTTTATTCCCCATTCAATTTTTAAATTTGAAGGTTGTATATTTCCACTTGTTGCAACAATATCTTTGCTTTGGTTAAATTCTAAAATTATACTTAAAATAATTAATATTAAAGCCAGTAGTATACAAGCCCAAATTTTAATTTTTGATTTCATAGCATCATCTCCCATTTACATTCTATTAGTACTAGGTTTTCATTATGCAATAATTTATTTATAAAGTTCCAACCTACCACTGGTTGATTTGGAACTTTATGGATATTTAGTTTCAAAGAAACATTAATTTTCTGTTAATATTAATTAGTGATTTTTTTAAAATAATTTTACTAATAGTTAAAATTTAATGCATTATTATCTTGACAATATCTTAAAATTGGTATATTTTTAGAAATGGAAAAAATAGGTAATTTTCAAATTGTCTATTTTTCTAAAAACACACTAAAGAAAAAATAAACTACCTTGATATAATGTTTTTATTATATGGAGGAATTTAAGAATGATAAACTTTGTTATCTGCGATGATAATTTAAACATCGCAAAAAAACTAAAAGAAATGTTTGAGATTTTATTTGTCAAAAATGATATTGAAGCAGAAATAAAATTTGTAACAGATAACCCAAATGAAGTTTTGGAATATGAAGAAAATAACACAGTTGATGTGTTAATATTAGATATAAATTTAAATTCTAATATTTCAGGTATAGATGTGGCCAAAAAAATTAGAAAAAAAAATAAAAAAATTTATATAATTTTTTCAACTGGTCATCTAGAGTATTCTCTTGTTGCTTATTCTGTAAAAACATTTGACTATCTTCCTAAACCTGTAACTTTAGAAAGGTTAGAAGTAACATTAAATAGATTATTAGAAGATTTAAATAATAATCCCTCTAACACTTTTATAAAAATTAATAATAAAACTATTATTAACCAAAAAGAAATCTATTTTATAAAAAAGGATGGAATGAAGCTTGTATTTTGTACTAATTCTGGAGAATTTGAGACATATAATTCATTAGAAAAAATACAAAACACATTACCAACTAATTTTGTACGTTGTCATAAATCATACATAGCAAATACACAGCAAATATTAAATATTAATAAAAAGGATAATTCAATTATCTTTACTAACAACCAAACATGCGATATTGGTGAAAAATATAAAGATAATATAATGGGGGTTTTTAATTATGGAAATTTTACAAATAATTTGGACAGCTTTAACAACAGAAAATGAACTGTTAACAAAAATACTTTTTATACCTGAAACTTTTTTAGAAACATTTATTGGAATGCTACTTTTTACAAGCATACTAAATATTACTGTTTCTAAGAAAACAAAAATAAAATATATAATATATTTTTCAATATTAGCTAATATAATTAGTTTTGTGATTCCAAATCCATACCGTTCATTTATAAACTTAGCATTAATGTTAATATTTATTAAAATATTATTTAAAACCAATATTATAAAAACTATTTTAGCAGTAATACTTCCAATACTAGTAACTGTACTATGTGAATCAGTAATCACAAGATTATTCTCATTCGCTTTAGATTTTAACAGTTTAACTTTACGAACTATTCCAATATATAGATTATTAGTTGCTTTAAGCATACAATTTTTAGCATTTATTATTTATATTTTTATTAAATACTTTAAGATACAAATATCAATACTCGAAAATATTTCTAAAAAAAGTAAGATTTTAATTATTATAAACTTAATTTTTGCAATATTAGCTTTATCCATTCAATTTTTTATTACAGGTTTTTATTTAAATAAATTACCAGTATACATTGTGTTATTTAGTAATTTAAGCTTAATATTATATTTCATTCTTAGTTTATATAGTCTTACTAAAACTACTCAACTTGAACTCACATCATTAAACTTAGAACAAGAAAAAGAAAGTAATAAGATATTAAAAGATTTACAAGATGACTTACATGGCTTTAGACACGATTTTACAAATATAATGTGTACAATTGGTGGTTATGTACAAGTTAAAGATATGAATGGATTAAGCAAATATTATTCTCAAATTCAAAAAGATATAAATAAAGTAAATAATTTAGGTGCATTAAACCCAGAAACAATAAACAATCCGGCTGTTTTTGTTTTAATTTCTTCAAAATATAGTAAAGCTTTAGAACTTGGAATTGAAATGAATATAAATATTTTTATAGATCTAAATAAACTTAATATGAAAATTTATGAATTCACAAGAATTTTAGGAATATTATTAGATAATGCAATTGAAGCATCAAAAGAATGCAATGAAAAAATAATAAATATTGAAATGAGAAAAGATTCTAATCGTAACAGACAATTATTAATAATTGAAAATACTTTTAACAATAAAGATGTCAATACAGAACAAATATATGAAAAGAATTATTCTACAAAATCCGGAAATAGTGGACTTGGTTTATGGGAAGTTAGAAAAATATTAAATAGAAATAATAATTTAAACCTCTTCACTACAAAAAACGAAAAGTTCTTTAAACAACAACTTGAAATATATAATAATTAACAAGATTAAAGGATAGAAATTTAAGATTACACAATTATTTCTATCCTTTATTTTTTTACTAGTCTTTCTTTATTAAAGAAGCTGGCATTTTTGGTTGATGCCACCACCCAAATATATTGCAAGCTGTATTTGTAGATTTAGCATATTTTTCTGCTACTTTAGCTAATAATTTTAACATAACAAAATCCTCCTTAGTTAATTTCTTTATAATAAATCGTGCCGGCCACAATTTTATTAACTTAAATTATTTTCATTTGCATAGACTTCATATCCATATTTGCAGTTAGCTACTTTATATGCAACCTTAGTTATCATTAAGCTTTGCATAAATATTCCTAGTATTATTATGTTTGATATAACATTGTTATTTATAAATATCCCTATTGCCAAAGTTATGCTAAGTACTATATATGATAAGATTTGTTTTATCCTTCTATCTTTTTTTCTTAATATTGGTACATTTTCAGTATCTGCTGGTGAATATAACTTGCACATTATCATTCCAAATATCCATGTTAAAACAATGCAAATAATCTTAGTTTGTATATCTAATTCAAATGTTTTACTAATATATGGAATTCCACAGTAAAATGTACTTGTTCCTATAATACATCCCAAATGCGTTTTTAAGTGAAAACCACCTGAGAATGCTCTATAAGGGAAAATAACTAACACACACAAGAAAAACTCTTTTAAAACTCCTAATATAATGGCAATTGCAATAAATATAAATGTTTTAGGCACTTCCCCTACTATTAAATGTATGCCATAATTTATTACTTCTGCTCTTTCCTCACTTATTTCTGGCATTTTCTGTTTTATTTTACTGGTTAAATAATCACAGATTTTATCTACCATAATTGTCTCCTCTTTTGTTTTCTTATGAGGCTATTTTATATTAATTTTTTCTATATAATTTATTTTGAATATAAAAGGTGTTTTTTAATATATAAAAAGGTTATAAATCATTTTCATAAACAATTTATAACCTTTTATAAAATTCACATAATGTCAAAATCTTTTATCATTACCCACGGACCAATTGGTTCTGGAATATCTGTGAAAGTCATGCTTTCTTTAGTTATTGGGTGTTCTATTGTAAGTTTATACGCCCATAATGAAATTTGTTTTCCTCTTCCGCGAGTTCCGTATTTTTGGTCGCCACATATGCTATGTCCCATTCCTGCTAATTGAACTCTAATTTGATGATGTCTACCTGTATGTAGTAAAATTTTTAGCAAAGATAAGTCTATTTCCTCATTATATTTTAAAACTTCATATTCTAACTTAGCATATTTTGAACCAGGTGTATTTTCTTTAACAATTTTGCTTGTGTTTGTTTTTTCATTTTTTAATAAATAATCTTCTAATATTCCTTTGTTTCTTTCAGGCTTTCCATCAACTATTGCTAGATACTCTTTTTTGAAAATCTTTTCTCTAACTTGATTACTAAGCCTTGAAGCTGCTTTAGATGTTTTTGCGAATACCATAATTCCACCAACCGGTCTATCCAATCTATGTACTAAACCTAAATATACATTTCCCGGTTTGT
The DNA here is from genome assembly GCA_934183305.1 of uncultured Clostridia bacterium. GTDB lineage: Bacteria > Bacillota > Clostridia > TANB77 > CAG-508 > HGM13634. Next base: position 91,645 of record CAKPSF010000001.1, read on the forward strand.
TATACTTTTCTTTTAAGTATTCTTTTATTAAAGTTAACATATTTACGTCTTCTGTTTTATCTCCTTGTGAGGGAATATTTGGTGGTTTTTCCACAACGATTATATGATTATCTTCGTATATTATTTTAAGATTCATTTTATTTCTCCCATTTTGCAAAGATTCCACATGGCAATGTTAAATTTGAATTAGTCATCGGAAGTCCTATTTCACTTGCAGAAAATTTCCCTTTGTGCTTTTCATTCATATTCATTTTTAATACATTTTCTAACACCGTAGAAGAAATGCCTGTTGTATATGAATTAATTAAAAAGAATAAAGGATTATCTGACAAAACTTCCATACATAATTTTATTAAATCATATATGTTTTCTTCAAACTTCCAAACCTCTCCATTTGCGCCTCTACCATATGATGGTGGATCCATAATTATAGCATCATATTTATTGCCTCTTCTTATTTCTCTATTTACAAATTTAACAACATCATCAACGATATATCTAACTTTAGCTTTTTCTAAACCAGAAGAAATTACATTTTCTTTAGCCCAAGCTGTCATTCCTTTTGAACTATCAACATGGCATACACTAGCACCAGCAGATAAACAAGCAACTGTTGCTCCTCCTGTATATGCAAATAAATTCAATACTTTTATTTCTCTTTTTTCGTTTTGTATTTTATTAATCATCCAATCCCAATTAACAGCTTGTTCTGGAAAAAGCCCAGTATGTTTAAATCCCATTGGTTTTATATTAAACGTTAGATTTTTATAATTAATTTGCCACGCTTTAGGTAGTTTGCTAGTATTTTCCCAACTACCTCCACCAGTTTTGCTTCTATTATATTTAGCATCTGCTTTTTTCCATTTTTCTGGAAAAGTTTTCTCTTTCCAAATTATTTGTGGATCCGGTCTTATTAAAACAATATCTCCCCATCTTTCAAGTTTTTCACCATTTGCCATATCTAAAATTTCATAATCTTTCCAATTATTTGCTAAATTCATTAATATTTTTGCACACCAAAATAAAGGTATTGCACTCCCTTCTTTTCATATACCCTATATTTTAACATATTTTTAATTATTTTTCTATCTTTTAGGAATAAATAAGAATAAAAATTATAATGTAATTAATAAATTTATAAAAGTATTAATTAGCACAATATATGTTGCTAATACTCCTAAACTCGCACTTCCTATTACAAGTGCTAATTTATTTTTTTTAATAAATTCTATTGTTCGTGATGTTTTATAACTTACTCCTCTCGCTTGTCCTTGTGGTATATATCTGATATTTTCCATAAAAAAACCTCCTAAAGAATATCTCTTTTAAAATTATATTCCTTAGAAGTTTTTTTATTACAATAATCGTATGTTCATTTTTTACATTTTTTTGTTTATATTCTAAACACTTTACGGTAATTCTTTTTCTTTGACATTTTACATTATAATTCGTTTTTTAGTTTTTCTGCCAAACTTTTTGTTATTCCTTTTGTTTGCATTAATTCTTCCATTGTTGCATTTTTAATTTTATCTACACTACCAACTTTCTTTAAAAGTTCTTTTTTCTTTGCTTCTCCAATTCCTTCAATTTCATCTAATTTAGATTTTGTTATCTCACTATCTCTTAATTTTCTATGATATTCAATTGCTGTATCATGTACAGTATCTTGAAATCTAGTAACTAAATTCATTAGATCCTCTGTTAATTCTATTTCTTGTTTTTTGTCATCAATTAGGGCTCTAGTCCTATGTTTATCATTTTTAACCATACCATAAATTGGAATATTTAAGTTCAACTCATTTATAGCTTCTTTGGCTGCACGTATTTGAGTTATTCCACCATCTACAAATATTACATCAGGTAATTTTCCAAAACCACTGTTTGAGCTATTTATTGAATGCTTTAATCTTCTTGTTATTACTTCTCTCATACAAGCAGGATCGTCTTGATCAAATAGAGTTTTTATTTTAAATCTTCTTGATAACTTTTTATCTATAACGCCATCTTTTAATACGCACATGCCTGCAACAATATTAGTTCCAGACAAGTTAGAGATATCATAACATTCAATTTTTCTTGGAAGATTTTCTAAATTCAATATTTCTTTTAATTCATTTAAGATATTAAATTTATCATTAACTTTATTTTCTAATGTAACTTTAGCATTGTTTTCTGCCATTTCCACAAATTTAAGTTTCTCACCTTTTTGTGGATGTCTTATTTCCACTTTCCTATTTGCTTTCTTAGATAAAATTTCTTCTATCAATTCTTTATCTTCTATTTCTTTGCTTATCATTATTTTACTAGGTAAGTTTTCATTATTCAAATAATATTGTTTAACAAATTGAGATAATAATTCTTCATCTTTTAACTCATTTAAATCATTAAAAAAATAATTCTCTCTTCCAATCATTTTGCTTTGTCTTACAAAGAATAGTTCTATACATGCAGTTAGTTCATTTCTTGCAATTCCTATTACATCTATTGCATTTTCATTAATATTTGATACTTTTTGTTTTTGTGATATATTTTCTATTGCTATAACTTTATCTCTTAAATATGCTGCTTTTTCATATTCTTGTTTGCTTGCCGCTTCCATTATTTCATCTTTTAGTTTTTTTATAAGTTTTACAGACTTTCCATCTAGCAACTCAATTATTTCCTCAATTTGCTTTTTATAATCTTCTTTTGATACCATATTAACACATGGTCCTAGACACCTACCAATATGATAATTTAGGCAAACTCTTTTATTAGATTTAAAACTCTTGCATTGTCTTATTTTAAATTTTTGTTTAATAAAATCCACCATTTCTTTGGCACTTCCTGGATTTGCATATGGTCCAAAATATTTCGCACCATCATTTAAAATTTTTCTAGTAGTATAAATGGTTGGATATTCCTCATTTAAAGTTATTTTTATATATGGATATGTTTTATCATCTTTTAATAAAACATTAAATTTAGGTTTATTTTTCTTAATTAAGTTACACTCTAAAATTAACGCCTCAGCTTCATTATCTACAATAATATATTCAAAATGATCAATTAAACTAACCATCTTTTCAATTCTAGTAGTTTTATTATTTTTTCTAAAATATTGTCTTACTCTATTTTTTAAAGAAACTGCCTTTCCAACATAAATAATGTTATCATCTTTATCGTGCATTATATAAACGCCTGGCTTCGAAGGAAGTTTCTTAAGTTCTGCTTCTATATTAAACATCTAAAATGCTCCACCTCCTCCGGCCGCTTCCACCGCCACCAGAAAATCCGCCTCCTCCGGAGAATCCGCCTCCGCTTCCTCCAGAGAAACTATCTGATCCTCCGCCACCAGTTCCAATTGAACTAATAACACTATCAGCTAAATTTTTTATTGATTCTAATCCAGCATTTCTCATATGCATATCAAAGTAACTATAGTCATTATTAATATAGTCAAGTATTTCAGAATTGTATAAGAATTGAGTAAATTTATCAGCATCAAGCATTGGTTGTATTAAATATACAATTTTACTTGCAATTCCAAAAGATACCGCATACGCTAAATATTTCTCCCACAAAACAATTTCTTTTATTTCTTTACTATCAATCATAGAATATTCTTCTATTTTGTACTTTAATGCATTTAATCTACTATAATCTTCTATGGCTTTGGGGTTGTTTTTAAGCATTAGATTATCTGTAAGCATTATTAAAGTTCCAACACAAATTAATATTTCATTTACAAGTAAATATTTATTTTTTGTTAATATTGCTGTAATTACAAATATAATTAAAAATCCAAGCACTATACTAATTGATTTCATTACTATTTTTTGTCCAGAAACTTTTTGCACTAATTTATTAATTCCTTTTTTGGCTACATTTATTAATTTTAAAGGAATATATATAATATATAATAATACTGGGAAAAACATTAATGCACAAAGTAATATAGGTGAAATAATAGAAAAACTTTTTGAAGTGCTAATACTTAATTGTGAAGACAACATATTATTAAAATTATATATTGATAATATTAATATAATAATAAATAGGAACACATTAAATGCCTTTAAAAACCATGGTACGCAAACTTTATTAGCCCCTAAATTATTTAGTCTTTTCATTGCCAATTCATCAAGCTTTTCTAACTTTTCTTTAGCATGTTTTTCTTCAGGAAGTTCTTTTAATCTATCTTCTAAATTTACTTTTGAAGTATTTAATACCCATTTAGCCACAAATTCTTCAATTTCATCTGGCTCATATTTACTTTTTTCGTTCTTACTTATGTAATACAAATAATCAGAATTGTTGCCAGTTATATAATTTTTTATTTTATCTTTTACACTTATATCTTCATTTGGATTTCGGTTTATAATATCTATTTCTAGATATTTTTTATTTACTAAGTCTAAAATAACAGCAATTATATCTCTTGATAATACATTTCTGCTTCCTTGTATGCAACCTGCTAGCAATGGATTATATTTTTCAAACATTTCTTCATCATTGCTTACAACATTATATTTTTTATCTTTTTCAAATATTAAAATTAATATCAACCAGTATACTAATAAACATCCAGCTAAAATTAACAAACTATTATTAAATTTATCTTTTTCTTTAACTTTGTTATATATATTTCTTTCTTCTTGCATAATTCTATCTAAAGCAAATTTATTAGATGCTTTATTTGTTTTCTCTATATTGCTTAAATTAAATAAAACTCTTCCTGCCACATATTCTCCTGGTTTAATATTTTCCACATATAAATTTATGGTATTTTCATCAATAATTTCAACTTTTCCATTCTCCGGCCCATGTGCGAAAGCGTACAAATTCTCCTTAGTTGTGTTGTTAGGCAGTTTAATATTTATATTTAATTGTTTTATTGTTTTGTCCCAAGCCCCACCAATAAAGTTATAATATATTTCTCCAATATCATTATGTTTTACTGCAACATCTTTTAAAGTGTAACTTATATTAAAATTTTTTGTTTGATTACTAGATGGTGAATATACTTTTATTTTCTTTATATTATTTTCATCTTGTACAGTATAAACTCCAGTTTTTCCATTTGATGCATAATTAGTTTGAGTATACTCTACTCCTGCTACTTCTATATTATTTATTATTACAGAACTAGCATTATAAAAACTATCATTAATTAATGAGGTTTGCTTTCTTATTTGATCGTATTTACTATCATTTACGCCATATGGTAAAGTTATATAAATTCCATTATAGCTACCATCAAATCTATATGTTAATTTTTCATTTATTGATAAATCTCCATTTTCATTTAATGTAACTTCCATATTTATAGAATCTATTGAATAATTTGATGCTTCTACTTTATTGCAAACTAGCAAGCATAATACAAATAATAAAAAAACAATAAAAAACTTTAATCTTTTCATTTGTAATTTCTCCCTTTATTTTTCTTAATTATTTTATATCATATATTTTCGTAAAAATAAACATATATTGAAACAATTTAGGCTTTTGTATAATATATTTATATAAAAGGCAATATATTAAAAAAGATATTTGCTTCAAAATCCAGTTTTAACTTTATTAGAGCAAAAAATTATTTTTGTAAGTTACTTTTAGTTTATATTACATGGATGTATTTATAATGTGTGGAATAGTGGGATATATAGGTAATAGAGATGCTATACCTATATTAATTGATGGCTTAAAAAAATTAGAATATAGAGGTTACGATTCATCCGGAATTTCTATATTAGAAAAAAATAAACTGATAGTTATTAAAGATAAAGGAATAGTTAATAATTTAGAACTGTTACTAAAAAATAATAATTTAAATTCTCAAATTGGTATTGCTCATGCAAGATGGGCAACTCATGGCAAGCCAAGCAAAATCAGTTACAGTTGAATAATTATGAAAAGAGACACTTAAAAAAGTGTCCCTTTTTCGCTTTTACAAAATTTTTGCTGCTTCTCGTGCCAGTTTACTTCTTACTGATTCTGAATCATCCAGAGCTACCTGCATACATAACGGATTCCCTTTCATTTTTTCAGAAAGATAAACCAATCCATTGTACCTTTCTGTAAGGCTTGGATTATCAATCTGAGTTGGGTCACCCAAGAAAACAAACTTTGAGCCTTCACTAGCTCTAGTAACAATTGATTTAATAGTATCTGGTTCAATGTTTTGCGTTTCATCAATAATGAAATACGTGTCAACAATTGACCTTCCTCTTAAAAAACCAATTGCTTGAATTTGTACTATTCCTTTTTCAAAGTAATAGTCACCTTCTTCATAAGTCTCATCGTTCATTTTGTTTTTCTTGTGTTTTCCGTTTATTAATATGGCTAGGTTATCCTTTACACCAGCAAGATAAGGCGAAAGCTTTTTCTCAATATCACCTGGTAAATAGCCATATTTTTCTGTTGAAGTAACAGATCTGGTAACAAGTATTCTGGAGAACGTACTGTTTCTTTCTGTTTGTTCAAGAGCAGCAGCCAGTGCACAAAAAGTTTTTCCTGTGCCAGCGCTTCCCTTAATCACAACCAGCGGGCAATCACTTTGCAATGCCTCAAGCATAAACTTCTGTCCAACATTCTTCGGAGTAATACCATACGGAGAACTATTTGAATAATTAAGTTTAACAATCCTTCCGTTCTTAAATACTCCAAGTGCTGATTTGCTTTCTGAATTTAAAACAAAGAATTCATTTTCAACAAATTCAATTTTCTTATAATCGAAAATTTCTTCTTTGTTTATCATTCCTTTTCCATAAAACAAATCAATAGTGTCATCTGAAGTGTATGCAATCTGCCTTCCGGTATACTGGTCAGATAGTTTTGGGAATATTTCATCCTTAAAACTTTCCGCTTTAATACCAAAAAGCTTTGCTTTAAGTTGCAAACTCAAATTGTTTGTTACTAGAATAACTTCCATCCCTATATTTTCCCTTTTAAGTCCTTTACAAACTTGAAGTGTTCTCAATTCAGGAATAGTTAAACCTTCAACTTCAATGTTAATGTCATTAAAGTTTTGGGCAACCATTAAGGTGCTTCCGTTTTTTTGTACAACACCCTTCTTCTCCATAAGTTCAGAAACAGGAAAAGAATTTAGATATTCCAGTATTCCTTTTGCAATCCGTTCTTTTTCGGCTGATTCATGTCTCATTTTTCGCAGTTCATCTACTACGGCTAATGGTATAACAATTATATTGTCATCACCAAACTTTAAAGTACTTTCCCGAGAAGACAAAAGTGCAGATGTGCGCAGCACAAAAATTTTAGACATAGAAATTTCCTCCTATATTTTTTGTAAAAGCTATTAAGAACAGTAATACTGTTCTTAACGTAAACTGTTTACGTTAAGAATTATACTATACTTTGTTCCTTTTTTCAACATTATTCGTTCTTTTTTTAATATTTTTGTATCTCTTTTAAATCATAAGAAAATTTTAAATATTATTAAAATTACCGCACCAGGTATTCCTAGTATTCCAACAAATATGGCAGTTATAATATTTAATCCAATATGAAAATTAAATGCACTTCCAATTAAATTTATTATATATATAATGCCTCCACCTAAAAGTGAATTTAGTATTAATTTCAATATAGTTTTTATTGGTATTATAAAAATTTTTCCAAAAATAAATAAGAAAAAAATACAAGCTATATATGCAATAACATTATTAAATTCAAAATTCATTATAATACCACCTGTCCTTTTTTAATAATATTAATTAAATTTCTTATTTATGACAAAAACACCATAAAATATAACTCTACTTTTCCATAAAGATATATTTATATAAAATCGTTGTATTTAAAATCTTCATATGATAAAATTTAAATAATGAACAAATGATATGTTCTTAAATTTTTATTAAAATAAAAGGAGGACAATATGAAAAAAGCAAAAATAATAATTACGCTATTAATACTACTTATTATTGCATTTTGCATAACAATATGCGTTTTTAATTCAAAAACAGAGCTAAAAACAGTATCTTCTAAAAATGAATTAAAAAGATTTTATAATAATGGAACAGATTATCCAATACAAGAAAGGCTAATTTCAATTTTCACTATGCCATGGAGTTTATTAAGTAATAATGCAAAATATATTACTGCTGACATTTCACAAGCTAATACTTCAGGTATGAATGGTATTGATATTGCCGAATCAGCTTCAAAAAGTGATGGTATTAGAAGCGATTCTACCACTTCATCTTCAAAGGATTATTCAACTACAAATATTCAAGTCGAAAACGTTGATGAAGCAGATATAAACAAAACAGATGGAGATTACATTTACTCAATATCAGAAAATAATGTAGTAATTACAAATGTTCAAAATCCATCTGAAATAAAAATAGCTTCAAAAATTTCTCCAAGTGGTATTCCACAAGATTTAATATTGTATAATAATAAACTTGTTGTAATATCTGCAGAAAGTTCTACAAGCCGTTATAATAACAACACCATTGTTGATATATACAATATTGAAAACAAAGAACTTCCTATTAAAGTAAAAAATTACAAACTATATGAACCATATTATACATCTAGATGTATTAATAATAGATTATATATTATTTCTTCTGGAAAATTAAGAAAAGAAGGTTCTGATATTGTAACATATTACAACGAAAATAATAATGCAAAAAATATTGATTTAAAAGATATACACTACTTAAAAAATGTAAAATCTAAAGTTCAAACATTAATATCAACAATGGACTTAAATAATGTGGAAGAAGATGTATCTGTTAAATCTTATCTAATAGATATTAGTAACGCCTACATTACAGAAAATAATATTTATTTATTAGATCAAAACTATGAATACAGTTACTCATACTTACCTATTTCATCTTTGTTTACTTGGAAAGGTATATTTGGGCCATTCGTATATGAAAGTAATACTACAAAAAGTAATTATTCAACTCATATTTATAAATTTAATATTAACAATGATGGTTCAATTAAGTTTGATTCAAAAACAAAAACCGAAGGAAGAACAATTAACCAATTTTCGTTAGATGAGTTTAACAATAATTTAAGAGTTGCAATATATGATAACAATGGTTCAAAAATAGTTATATTTAATAATAAACTAGAAAAAATTGGTGAAACAGACTACTTAGCTAAAGGTGAAAAAATGTATTCATCTAGATTTATTGGAAATAAGGCTTATTTAGTAACATATAAAACTATAGATCCATTATATGTTATAGATTTAAGTAAACCGGAAAATCCAACCGTATTAGGAGAATTAAAGATTCCTGGATATAGTACATATCTTCATTCATATGATGAAAATCATATTATAGGAATTGGTATGGAAACAAAAGAGAATATACGTAGAGACAGTTCTGGAAAAATAACCTCAACAACTGCTAGTATTGTTGGAATGAAAATGGCATTATTTGATGTTTCAAATGTAAGTAATCCTGTACAAATATCAAGCACTGTAATTGGAGATAGTAGAACAACTTCTTCAATATTAACAAACCATAAAGCTTTACTATTTTCTAAAGAAAAAGAACTTATTGCAATACCAGTAAACAATTATGCAGAAGATTTTGAAATAACATCTTCTTCAAATAATACATATTCATCAGCAATAAACTCTTATAAAAACTATAACAAGCCATATATTTCTGAAGGTTATTTAGTATATAAAATCAATTTAGAGGACGGCTTTAAACTTAAAGGAACAATTACTCATAATGCTGAAAAATCTAGTTATCAATATTATACAAATTCACGTCTTCTAAGAGGATTATATATAGAAAATAATTTATATACAATTTCAGAAGATGCAATACAAGTAAATAACTTAGACAATATGGAATTTATAACAAAACTAAATTTAAGGGGGTAATTTAATATGGACGAAAAAAATGAATTAAAAAACAAATCATCTATGGGAGTAGCTGCATTAACATTAGGTATAATATCTGTGGTATTCGCAATATTTTGGTATATATCACTTCCAACAGGAATTTTAGCTATAATATTTGGAAAAAAAGCTATTAATAAAGTAGGTAGTAAAATTGGAAAAGCAGGTTTAATTTTAGGAATTGTTGGTCTTTCACTATTTGCATTTATATATTTATCATTTATAGCAGGAATATTAATAAACAACTATCTATAAAAATGACACGTTTGGGGACGGGGCAAAAACAAGTCATTTTTCCAAACATAGAACAAAAAAGGTAAGTTTGCACTTGCCTTTTTTTCTTTTACCCAACTTGATTTTCCTCTAAGTTCATTATTTGAATTTTTTCAATTCTATCTAGCTCTATTCCATTTCTTTTGGATTGCTTTAACAAATAATTAAGTTTTGCTTGGTTTGCTTTCATTTCATACAAATAATAATCAATTAAATCGTCTTCTGCAAATTCATAATTTTTTCTTGCAACTTCCAGACTATTATAAGTATTTATTATACTTTGAATTAATATTGTATTAAGCTCTTTATCATTTTTAATAATTATTTTCTTTTCCTCTTTTAAAAATTCTTCTTGCATATCTTTCCTCCTGTTTTTTATTATATGCTCGTCCAATAGATTTATGCGATTTTTCTACGTGTTTGTATTGATTTTCAGACTGATAAATGATAAAATTATGTAGATATTTATAATTAAGGAGGGTATTATATGGAGAGTATTAAAATCGGAAAAGTTTACAGACATTTTAAAGGAAATTACTATTTTGTAGAAAATGTTGGTAAAGACTCGGAATCGCAAGAAGATGTTGTTATTTATAAACCTTTATACCCTAGAGAAGATAACTGTTACATTTGGGTTAGACCTTTAAAAATGTTTTTAGAGGAAATACCTGAAAGATCAGATAATATAACTGGTCAAAAGCACAGATTTGAATTAGTAGAAGATTTAAGTAAAAATTATTTAGTTTAGGAGATTATTATGATAGATATAAAATTTTTAAGAGAAAATCCTGATATTGTTAAGGAAAATATAAAGAAAAAATTTCAAGACCATAAATTAATATTGGTTGATGAAGTAATTGATTTAGATAAAAAAAATAGAGAAGCTATGATGCACGGTGACGAATTAAGAAATGAAAGAAAAACATTAAGTAATCAAATAGGAAGCTTAATGAAAGAAGGAAAAAAAGAAGAAGCTGAAAGCATTAAAGCTAAAGTTCAAGAAATAAATAATGAACTTATAGAAAATGAAAAAAAAGAAGAAAAATATGCTGAAGAAATCAAAACTAGAATGATGAAAATTCCTAACATTATGCACGAATCTGTTCCTATTGGAAAAGATGATAGCCAAAATGTCGAAGTGCAAAAGTTTGGAGAACCTGTTGTACCAAGTTATGAAATACCATATCATGCAGATATAATGGAAAGCTTTAACGGATTGGACTTAGACTCTGCTAGACGTGTTGCTGGAAATGGTTTTTATTACTTAGTTGGCGACATTGCAAGATTACACTCTGCAATATTATCTTATGCAAGAGATTTTATGATTAATAAAGGATTTACTTATTGCATACCACCATACATGATTAGAAGTGATGTTGTAGATGGTGTTATGAGCTTTGAAGAAATGGATGCTATGATGTACAAAATAGAAGGTGAAGACCTATACTTAATTGGTACAAGTGAACATTCAATGATAGGTAAATTTAAAGGTCAAATCTTAAATAAAGAAAATATGCCATATACTATGACATCATATTCTCCATGTTTCAGAAAAGAAAAAGGCGCTCATGGTATAGAAGAACGTGGTGTTTATAGAATCCATCAATTTGAAAAACAAGAAATGATAGTTGTATGTGAACCAGAAGATAGCTACAAATGGTATGACAAATTATGGTCATACACAGTTGAATTATTTAGAAGCATGGATATTCCAGTTCGTACATTAGAATGTTGTAGTGGAGATTTAGCAGATTTAAAAGCAAAAAGTGTTGATGTAGAAGCTTGGAGTCCAAGACAACAAAAATACTTTGAAGTTGGAAGTTGTTCTAACTTAACAGATGCACAAAGTAGAAGACTAGGAATACGTATAAAAGGCGAAAAAGGTAACTACCTAGCACATACATTAAATAACACAGTAGTTGCCCCACCTCGTATGTTAATTGCATTTTTAGAAAATAATTATAACGAAGATGGAAGTGTAAATATTCCAGAAGTGTTAAGACCTTACATGGGTGGTACAGAAAAATTAATACCTAAGAAATAACTAATAAAAAAATGACGATTTTGGGGACGGGGCAAAAACAAGTCATTTTTGATTGTTACATTTAACATTAAATAAATTTAAAAAATGACTTGTTTTTGCCCCGTCCCCAATCGTGTCATTTTTGAAAGGATATGAGATGATAATAAAGAATCCTAAATTTGAGATTTCTGCTGTTGGTTCTAAGCAATACCCTAAGAATGATTTGCCTGAAATTGTTTTGGCTGGTAAATCTAATGTTGGTAAATCTTCTTTTATTAACACTATGTTAAATAGAAAAAGCTTAGCTAGGACAAGTAGTCAGCCAGGGAAAACTAGACAAATTAATTTTTATAATATAGATTCTAAATTTTATTTTGTTGATTTGCCTGGATTTGGATATAGCAAAATGTCACATACACAGCAAGAACAAGTTGGCAAATTTATTGAAGAATATTTATTTACTAGAAAAAAAATTGCTTTAATCATTCTTTTAATTGATATTCGTCATAAACCAAGTGAAAATGATATTCTTATGTTTAACTATATAAGAAGCATAGGTACACCATATATTGTTTTAGCAAATAAAGCTGACAAAATTGCACCTACAAAAGTTAATTCTTATGTAGAAGATTTGAAAGAAAATTTACAGGCAAATGAAACAGATATAATTCTTCCTTTCTCTTCTGAGAAAAAGATTTATACCGAGTCAGTTTGGGATAAACTAGAAAAATATATAAATGTATAGAAATAAAAGATTGGAGACAAACAATGAAACTAACATCTGACAATGAAACTTTAGCAGAAAACAAAGTATTAATTTTATATATTTTAAACAAGATAGATACTCCTATTAGTAATAACGAATTATTGCAGCTTGTTCTATCTATTGAAGATATGAATTATTTTTATTTTCAACAATTCATTTTAGATTTACTAGAAAACAAATATATTGAAGAATACAGACAAGAAGAAAATTCCGAGCCAATATATAGACTTACAAATGCAGGGAAATCCACTTTAGAATTAACAAAGGATTTAATTCCTGGTATTGTAAAATTAAAAATTGATAGCACAATAAAGGGTGAATTAGATAATATTGAAGAAGAAGTTTCTATTGTTTCAGAGTTTATGCCTGAAGATGATAATCTTTTTAATGTTACTTGTAAAATCGTAGAAAAAAACAAAACTATATTCGAAGTTTCAACTTTTGCCGGTTCCCGTGAACAAGCAAAAGCAATCTCTGATAATTGGAAAGAAAATGCAATAAACATTTATCCAAAAATAATTAATTTATTAACAAATAAAGAATAAAGCACTGAAAAATCAGTGCTTTATTCTTTTATTTTTCTTCTTACATATTCGTATAAAATTATTGAAGTTGCAACTGATGCATTCAAGCTTTCTGTTCTTCCAAGCATTGGTATTTTTATTTTTTCATCTGCAAAATCCTGAATTTCTTTTGATACACCATTTGCTTCGTTTCCTATAACAATAACCTTTTTATTGTAATCTACATCATATATGTTATTATTTGTTTCTAAAGATGTTGCCATTACTTTATATTTATGTTTTTTTAAGTTTTTTAAAGTTTCTATTAAATTATCACTTTCAATTATATTTACCCTAAATATTGCTCCCATTGTAGAACGTACAACTTTTGGATTATATGCATCTGCTGTTTCTTTAGATACAATAACTTGTTTTAGTCCTACACTATCTATTGTTCTTAAGATAGTTCCTAAGTTGCCCGGATCTTGTATTCCATCTAATACAACAATTACCTCTTCTTTGTAATCTATGTTATCTTCCGAATTTTGTTTCTCAATAACAGCCATTATTCCTTGTGGATTTTGAACATCACTTATTAAAGAAAATATCTTTTTAGTAACATATATACACTCATATTTGGCAATTTCATATAAAAGCTTTTGATTTATTCCTCCATTGTTAATATCTTCCTCGCACACAACAATTTGTTTTATTTGTTTGTTTTCTGAGATTGCTTCTTTAATTAACTTTATTCCTTCAATAATATATGAATTGTTTAAGTCTCTATATTTTTTTTCTTTTAATTTTCTAATGTTTTTTATTATTTCGTTATCTTTACTAGTAATAATTTGCATAACAAATCTCCTTAATATTTCATATTACTTATTATACCCATTTTAATAATATGTTTCAATAAAATTTAACCAAAATATAAAATATAATTTTTTTCTTGTGTTTTTTTGCGGGTTATGGTAATATAATGTTGCATTTATAAATTTTTTGTAAAAATTTACGAAAGGAGATGTTGTTATGGATACAAAAACAACAAGTATTGTTGGATATATTACATGGATTGGTTTAATAGTTGCTTTTTGTGCTGGAGATAAAGAAGGTGCAAAATTCCACTTAAATCAAGCATTAGTAATCTTCCTATTTTCTTTATTATCAGTCATACCTTGTGTAGGATGGATTTGGGGAATATTTATGTTAATTTGTTGGGTAATGGGATTAATAGCAGCTATAAATCAAGAAGAAAAAGAAGTTCCATTAATTGGAAAAATAAGAATTTTAAAATAATTCTTATACAAGCTGCTAATAATTAAATTGGCAGCTTGTATTTTATATTAAAGAGGTACTTATGAAAAAAAGAAGTTTAGATGATTATGTTTATTTTTCACTAATAATAACTTGTACTGTACTATTTATTTTAGGAATTATATATAAATGTTTTTTTAGCAAATTTAAAATTGGCTATTGTGTTATATATGATAAATTAGGAATATATTGTCCTGGTTGTGGTTGCACAAGAGCATTTGAGGCTTTATTAAAATTCGATATAAAATCTTCAATTATTTATAATCCTGCAGTTTTTTATTCTGTAATTATTTTAATTAGTTTCCTTACAACGCAAACTATTGAAAGAATTACAAAATCTACTCAACACATAATGCCATATTCTAATTTCTATTTATATATAGGAATTTTTATTATGCTTTCAAATTGTATAATAAGAAATATAATTAAAACTCCTATATAATGCCTAAAAATCTTTTAACTTCTGTTAATATTGTTTTACTATTGTTATCTCTTAACTTTAATGTTATATATGGTTCTGTTCCTGCTGAAAATCTTAGATTATCTTTATATTCTTTTACTAATGTATCTACTACATCCATATTAAATAACTTAGGGTCAAAATAAAATACTATATTATTCATTTTTTGTGTTACTTTAAATATATTTTTCTCTTTACATAGCATTTTTATTCTTGCTATTTCAATTAAGTTTTCAACTTCTTTTGGCATTGTTCCATATCTATCTGTTGATTCATCTATTACATCTGCTATATCATCTTCTGTTTTTGCTAGTGCAATATTTTGATACATCTCTATTTTTTGTGCTGTTACTTCTATATATGTATCTGGTATATAACAAGAAACATTTAAGTCTATTTGTATATCTCTTTCTTCTTCTACTTCTATACCCTGCATATTTTTTACGACTTCATCTAGTAAATTGCAATATGTGTCATACCCTACTTGTTCCATATGTCCATGTTGTATTTCTCCAAGTAGACTTCCAGCACCACGAATTTCTAGGTCTCTCATAGCAATTTTAAATCCAGAACCAAACTCGGTAAATTCTTTTATTGTTTTTAATCTCTTATCTGCTACTTCTGATAACATTTTATCTTTTCTATATGTTATATATGCATATGCTTGAGCATTACTTCTTCCAACTCTTCCACGAATTTGATACAGTTGTGCCAAGCCTAATCTATCTGCATTTTCAACAATAATTGTATTTGCATTTGGTATATCTATTCCAGATTCTAATATTGTAGTACATACAAGAACATTAATTTCTCCAGCAACAAATCTTTCCATTATTTCTTCTAGTTCTTTACCGCTCATTTGGCCATGTGCGTATTCAACCTTTGCTTCTGGAACTAAATCTGCAATTTGTTCTGCTTTTGCTACTATCTTTTCAACATTATTAAATAAATAAAATACTTGGCCACCTTTTTCTAATTCTTTTGTTATTGCCTCTTTTATAACCTCTTCATCATATTCTAATACATATGTTTGAACTGGTTTTCTATTTTGTGGTGGTTCATATATAACAGACATATCTCTTATTCCAACAATAGACATATGTAAAGTTCTCGGTATTGGAGTTGCAGTCATTGTTAAAACATCTACATTTGTTTTTATTTCTTTAATCTTTTCTTTATCTTTTACACCAAATCTATGTTCTTCATCAATTATTAATAATCCTAAATCTTTAAATATCACATCTTTACTTAGGATTCTGTGAGTTCCTATTACAACATCAATTTCTCCAAGCTCTAGTTTTTTTACTATTTCTTTTTGCTCCTTTTGAGTTTTAAATCTGTTTAATAATTCAACTCTTATTGGGAAATCTTTCATTCTTTCTTTAAATGTTTCATATTGTTGGTTTGCAAGTACAGTTGTTGGAACTAAATAAGCTACTTGTTTTTGATCCATTACGGCTTTAAATGCTGCTCTTATTGCAACTTCTGTTTTACCATATCCAACATCTCCACAAAGCAATCTATCCATTGGCATTGAAGTTTCCATGTCTTTTTTAACTTCTTCAATACATCTTAATTGATCTTCTGTTTCTGTATATGGAAAGCTATCTTCAAATTGTTTTTGCCATGCTGTATCAGCAGAAAATGCATATCCTTTTGCCTTTTTTCTTTTTGCATATAATTCTATTAATTCTTTTGCAACTTCTCTTAAATTAGCCTTAACCTTTGCCTTTGTGTGTTCCCATTCTTTGCTTCCTAATCTATTTAGTTTAGGAGCCACTTCTCCCCCACCAATATATTTTCTAACATTATCTAATGAGTTTGTTGGAACATATAATATATCTTCGCCTTTATATTTTATTTTTATATAATCTTTTGTAACGTCACCTGTTTTTATAGTATTTACTCCTATAAATTGACCTATACCATTAGTTCTATGAACAACATAATCTCCTATTTCTAGGTCTGCAAACACTACTTTTTCTGCTTGTTTAAAAACAGAAGAAGATTTCCTTTTTTTCTTTTCTGTACTAAATAACTCTTGACTTGTTATTACAATTAAATTATTATCAAAGCATTCAAATCCAGAAGATAATGTTCCTTTAGAAACTATTACTATTCCAGTATTAATTGGAATATTTAAGTTTTCTACATATTTATGTGGTATTTCTTTTTCACCTAATAATGCAATTAATTTCTTACTATTATCTTCATTTCCTGTTAATATTATTACTTTTTTATTGTCAGATAAACTCTCAATTGTTTTATTTACAAGTAAATCAATTGAAGATTTATAAAAGTTAAGTTCTTTAAAAGTAAATCTATACATGTTAGGTCTATTAAAAGCTATATCTTGTTTTTCTAAAAATATATTTTGATACTTAGTTATTTTTTGTTCTACTGCTTCATAGCTTTCTAGGTATCGTAAAATCTCTGGAACGCTCTTTTCTTTTTCTGTTAAAGTTTGAATTAGCATTTGGGTATCTTTACTAATATTTTCAGCCCTTGTTTTTATTTTTCCTATTTCATCTAAAAATATTATTGTATTACTTTTTAAATAATCTAATACATTTGCAGTTTTATTATAAAAACAAGTTAAATATTTATCAATTTTAGAAATATAGTTTTCCTCTTTTATTTGTTCTATATCCTCTTGAACATATTCACCTATATATTTATCTTTTATATTATTCACTATGTTTTCTATGTTATTTGTTACTATATATTCGTGTGCTGGATATATAACTATTTCATTTAGCTCTTCTATTGACCTTTGTGAAAAAATATTAAAGTATCTTATTGAATCTATTTCATCTCCCCAAAATTCAACCCTAACACCTTTATTGCTGGTAATTGCAATATCTATAATGTCTCCTCTAACACTAAATTGACCTTTTCCTTCAATAAGTTCAGCTCTTTCATAACCTAATTTAACTAATTTTTCTTTTATTTCTTCAAATTTATATTCTTTGTTAAACTCAAATTTAATTACATTTGAATATAACTCTTTAGGGCTTATCATTTTTTGCATACATGCTTCAATTGTAGTAATGACAATATCTGCACTACCATTATATATTCTATTTAAAGCCTCTATTCTTTCATATGGCAAATCTTTACTTTCTGCAATATAATCGTAAGTTACTATATCTTTTTTAGGAAAATATACTACTTTTGAATTAAAATATTTAATATCTTCTAAAAGCTTTTTAGCCTGTATTTCATTATATGTTATTAAACATATTGGTCTTTTACAGGTTTCTTTTGCCACAGTTAAACTTAGAACTTTTGCAACGTCAGTTAAGCCCAATATATTTATTGGACTTATTTTTTTATTTATATTATCTAGGCAATCTTTAAATTTCTCATTGTCTACAATTTCTTTTATTATAGCATTCATAATTGCTCCTTAAACACAAATTATATTATACAACTTTTCCAGCTATTTGTCTACAATACAAATTATCAAATTTTTACTTTTTCAAGCGCTTTTATACATTTTTTACAATTGTGCTATTCTCGAATATTTTTATAAATCCTTAATTTTTTGCGAAAATTTGTTCTTTTTGTATTGATTTATCATAAATTTCATGTTATCTTTAACATTAAACGTTGCCTTGGCAACAGTTCTATATAAGAACTGGGTTGATAAGCAACTACATAAATAAAAAAAGACTCACATCTGTAAATTTGACGATTTAGATGTGAGTTTTTATATCTATTTGGCCAAAACCACATTTGTGGAATTGTCATTTCCTATATTTATTATAACTGAAGTTTTTATAAATGTCAATGAAATTAGAACAAATCACTACATTACTATAAATCATATAATATTTGACTTATTTGTTTTTTTGTCGTATTATGTATATATAATTATATATGGAGGTTTTTTATGTTTAAAGAATTTAAAGAGTTTGCTCTTAAGGGTAATATTGTCGATTTAGCTATAGGTATTATAATTGGTGGTGCTTTTCAAAGCATTGTTAATTCATTAGTTAAAGATATTATAATGCCTCTTATAAATATTTTTACTGGTAGCATGGATTTTTCTTCATTGGTCTTAAAGATTGGAAATTCTTCTATAAAATATGGTTCTTTCATAACTGCTGTTGTTAATTTCTTAATTATAGCTTTTTCTTTATTCTTGTTTGTGAAATATATTAATAAAGTAAATAAAAAATTAGAAGAGGCTAAAATTCAAGAATCTGAAAAGTTTGCAAAATTAAAAAACAAAAGCAAGTTATTACAAAAACTTACTAAGAAATCAAAATCAACAACTAATCCTGAAGTTAAAATTGAAGCAACAACAAAAATTTGTCCTTATTGTTTAAGTGAAATTAATATTAAGGCTTCAAGATGTCCACATTGCACTTCAAAATTAGAAGATTAAGAAAATAAAGAGCACTTAATGTGCTCTTTGTTCTGTTATTCATATAATTTTTCCTGATTAAATTCTTTAAAATTATATTCGCATTCTCTTAGGAAAAAGCTATCTGTTTGTCCTGCCATATAATCAATTATCATTCTTTTGGTTGATGTTTTTTGTTTGTATTCTTTGCTTTTTTCATTTATAAATTTTACTAAGTTAATTTTACTTATATTGTCATTCTCACTGCCTTCACTTAGGAATTCCAAGTACCTATCATACAATTTATAAAAATATTTTTCTATAATGTCATTATTTTTGCATGCCTCTTTTGAAGTATATATGTGCTTATAATTCCATTCTTTTAATTTCATTAGTGCATCAAAAACTTCTTTTGAAAATGAAATATAATCTTTTCCATAACTATTTTTAACTATATCTTTTATTAAGCTATTTACTATCATTGAATTATTATTTTTTAGTACTTTTGTAATTTCTATTGGTAAATCTTCTCTTTTTATACTTCCAACCACAATTGCATCTTCAATATCTCTACCTATATATGCAATAATATCAGATATTCTTACAACACAGCCTTCTAATGTCATTGGAACAATTAAGTCTGAATAACTTTCTTCTGTAAATGATTTATCTAATTCATTTATAAACTCTTTTACAGTTTTTTTACGTGGTTTATATTTATCTTGCAAAATCTCTCCATTATGCGCTAAAATACCATCTAATGTTTGAAGACTTATATTCAACCCTTCTATGTCTTTTAAAGCTCTAACGCTTTGAGCATTATGCTTAAAATATCCAATTTTTTCTCTTTTACATATATTATCTAAAAAATATTCTCCAGTATGTCCAAATGGTGCATGTCCTACATCATGTCCAAGTGCTATTGCCTCTATTAAATCCAAATTAAGATTTAATACACTTCCTATCGCTCTCGCTATTTTAGAAACCAATTGAACATGTAAAACCCTATGTGTTATATGGTCATTTTTAATTAATGAATATACTTGCGTCTTATCTATATATCTAGTATAACTTAGCGAATGTATAATTCTATCTGCATCTTTTGAAAATACTGGTCTAAATTCATTTTCTTTTACATTGGTATCTTCCTTTAATAAAATAGCATCTTTGCTTTTACATGCATATGGTGATAAAATGTCTTCTCTATTTAGTAATTCTAATCTTATTGTATCAAATATGTTTTCCATCTATTTCTCCTTTTCTTTATACTATATTATACCTTCAAATTAGTATTTTTTCAATTATTTAGGATTATTTAATAAATTAGACTTGCAATATTTGCTCTTTTGTGTTAAAATAATATACGTTATAGTTTAGACTCATATAAGAGGAGGTGCTTATAAATGCCAAATATTAAATCAGCAATTAAAAGAGTTAATGTTATTGAGAAAAAAACATTAAGAAATAATATGATAAAATCAGCTTATAAAACAGCTGTTAAAAGTTTCGAAGACGCTGTAGCTGAAGGTGATGTTAAAAAAGCTGAAGCATTATTTTCAGAGGCTACAAAGAAAATAGATGGAGCTTGTTCAAAAGGTGTTATAGTTAAAAACACTGCTGCAAGAAAAAAATCTGCTTTAGCAAAAAAATTAAATTCAATGAGTAAATAATAATAAAAAGATTTCTAAAAGAAATCTTTTTTCTTTTACCAAAAATTACATTTGTTTTTGATGAATAATCATGGTATCATTATAAATAGGAGTGATACATATGATAAAAATGATTATAGATAAATTTAAAAACTTAGATGAAAAAGTAAAAAAGATTATGAATAATGGCATTAAGTTTTCTTTTTTATTTTGTATCTTTTCGTCAATTATTTTATTGGTATATTTATTTTATAAATTACCAATTATATATTATTCTGGTTTAATTCTTCTTAAAACATCTTTTATGTTTTTTGCATATTTTATAATATTAGGTATTGGATTTGATACAATAAAAAAACAAATGGCCTAAAAACATCAAAAAAGTAGCGGAGCATATTAATGCTCCGCTTTTTTACTTGGGATTTTTTTTACTTTATATTCTAAAACAACTTCATCTTCCGAACATTCACATTCTTCTTCACTCAAAGGACATAATATCGAAAAATTCTCATTATTTAAGAAAATTGGCATTCCAGTAAAAAAATCTGTAACTGAACATTCTCTATTTTCTTCATATTCAATGCAGTATAAACTATTAATTATAAAGCTTTTTCCTGCATTATTTGTTATTTTATACAAAGCTTTATCACATATTTGAATTGGAGGATGTTGAATTCTAAAAATTTTACGAAAGATTTCTCTTTCTTTAATTTCCCTACAAATTGCTACATTTTGAAATTTACACCGTTTCATTTTAGCTACCCTTTCAAAAAATTTTTTATATTTATATTTTATCACTTTTATTACTTTATGTCAATTACTAGATATTATTTTATATCTATTCCTTACATTTTATTAATTTGTTCTATAAACATTTGATTTAGCATTTGTGGGTTTGCTTTTCCTTTTGTTGCTTTCATTGCTTGCCCTACCAAGAATCCCAATGCTCTATCTTTTCCAGCTTTATAATCTATTACAGATTGATTGTTTTCTGCTAATATTTTTAACACTACTTCTTTTATAGCATTTTCATCTGAAATCTGAACCCATCCTTTTTCTTCTATTATTTTAGATGGTTTTTTATCTGCATTTTCAAACATTTCTTCTAGAACTTTTTTAGCTATTGCTGTACTTATTGTTCCTTTGTCTATTAGCATTATAAGTTCTGCAAAATTTTCAGAGCTAAATGGAATGTTTTCTGCTTCTAATTCTTTTTCATTTAATATTCTAGATACATCAGACAATAACCAATTTGCTACTGCTTTAATATTTCCAGATATTTTTGAAGCTTCTTCAAAAATATTAGATATATATTTAGACGCTGTTAAAAGTTTTGCTTCTTTTTCTGTTAATTTGTAGTCTTCTATATATCTTTTCTTTCTGCTTTCTGGTAACTCTGGAAGATTATTTTTTATATTATTTATATATTCATCTGAAAGCTTTATTGCAACTAAGTCAGGATCTGGAAAATATCTATAATCTTCTGAGTTTTCTTTGTCTCTCATTGGAAATGTTTTTCCAGATACATCATCCCATCTCAAAGTTTGTTGAATAACTTTTCCACCATTTTCAAGAACTTGTACTTGCCTTTCAGCCTCATATTCAATTTCTCTTACTATACTTCTAAAAGAGCTCATGTTCTTTGTTTCTGTTCTTGTTCCAAATTTTGTATCTCCCTTTTTACGTACAGACACATTAACATCTGCTCTAAAAGAACCTTCTTGCATTTTACAATCCGATACTTCTATATATTCAAGTATTGATTTTAATTTTCTTAAATATGCCTCTACTTCCTCTGTATTTCTAAAATCTGGACCTGATACGATTTCTATTAACGGAACTCCTGCTCTATTTAAATCCACTAATGTTCCGCCACCATAAGGATCATGATTTAGTTTTCCAGCATCTTCTTCTATATGGATTCTTACTAATTTTATTTTTTTAGTTCCTTGTGAAGTTTCTATTTCTACATATCCATTTTCACAAAGTGGTTTATCGAATTGAGAAATTTGATAAGACTTTGGTAAATCTGGATAAAAGTAATTTTTTCTATCATTTTTGCTATCTTTAGCAATTGTACAATTAGTTGCAAGTCCTGCTTTAACTGCATATTCAACAACTTTTTCATTAAGTACTGGTAAACTTCCTGGCATTGCCATACAAACTGGACACACATGTGTATTAGGTGCACCACCAAATTCTGTTGGACAAGAACAAAATATCTTTGTTTTAGTTGAAAGCTCGCTATGTACTTCTAGACCTATAACCATTTCGTAATCTTCTCTTAGCATAATTTCCTCCTTATTATTTTTTAAATGTTGGTTTGTTATGTTCTCTAAACTTAGTTTGTTGTTCATAAGCATATGCCGCATTTAAAATTGTTTCTTCTGCAAAATGTTTTCCTATTATTTGCATTCCTATTGGCATTCCTTGTTTATCTAAATCACAAGGAATAGATATTGCTGGTAAACCTGCTACATTTATTGGAACAGTACAAATATCTGCCATATACATCTCTAAAGGATTGTTTGATTTTTCTCCTATATCGAATGTTGCTACTGGTGATGTTGGAGTAATTAAAACATCATATTTTTCAAATAATTTATTAAATTCATTTTTTATTAATGTTCTAACCTTTTGAGCTTTTTTATAATATGCATCATAATATCCAGAAGATAATACATATGTTCCAAGTATTATTCTTCTTTTTACTTCAGACCCAAAACCTTCTGTTCTTGAATTAACAAATATATCTTCTAAACTCTCATAGTTTGGTGTTCTGTATCCATATCTTATTCCATCAAATCTTCCTAAGTTTGAACTTGCTTCTGCACAAGATATAATATAGTAAGTTGCCAAGGTGTAATCTGCTATTGATAGGCTACATTCTTCAACAGTTGCTCCCATAGCTTTATATTCTTCTATCGCTTCTTTAATTGCATTTTTAACTTCTGGATTTACTCCTTCTCCAAAATATTCTTTTGGCACACCAACTTTTAAACCTTTTATATCTTTTTTCAATGAAGTTGTATAATCTTTTTTATCAGTTTCAACAGATGTAGTGTCTTTTTCATCTTTTCCTGCGATTACATTTAAAAGCAATGCACAATCTTCTACATCTTTTGTAAGTGTTCCAATTTGGTCCAAAGATGATGCATATGCAACTAATCCATATCTTGAAATTAACCCATATGTTGGTTTTAAGCCAACTATTCCACATAGACTTGCTGGTTGTCGCACAGATCCACCAGTATCTGAACCTAATGCCCAAGGTAACATACCTGCCGCAACAGCTGCTGCACTTCCTCCTGATGAACCTCCTGGTACTTTATTTAGATTCCATGGATTTCTAGTTTTCTTAAATGCTGAATTTTCTGTTGATGACCCCATAGCAAACTCGTCCATATTTAATTTTCCTAAATTAATCATTTTTTCTGCATTTATTTTATCCATTACTGTTGCATCATATGGAGCAACA
The DNA here is from genome assembly GCA_934183305.1 of uncultured Clostridia bacterium. Classification (GTDB taxonomy): domain Bacteria; phylum Bacillota; class Clostridia; order TANB77; family CAG-508; genus HGM13634. Next base: position 116,342 of record CAKPSF010000001.1, read on the forward strand.
AAGTTTTCTAACATTTTTGAACTACATGTTGTTTTTATTCCTTTTGTACAAATATTATCTTTTATCCCAATAGGAATACCTGCTAAACCTCTTGATGAAACTTTGCCATTATTTATTTCATTCTCTATTTCTTGTGCTTTTGTCATTGCATCTTCTGTTAATGTAGTTACAAAAGCATTTATATCTTTTTCCTTTTCATTAATTCTATCTGTATATGCCTTAGTTATTTGAGTTACTGTTAATTCATTTTTGTTTAACTTATCTTTTAATTCATGTACTGTTAAATCGGTAATTTCCATTGTGTTCCCTCCCTATATAACCTTAGGTATTTTAAACATATTTTCTTCTTGTTCTGGAGCATTTTGAAGTAAAGATTTGTTATCTTCAAATACTTTTATCTCATCTTTTCTAAATACATTATAATTTTCTAATGCTCCTATTGATGTATCTAGCCCCTCTATTGGTGCATTATCAACTATATTAGCATAGTTTAAAATATCTTGTAAATTTTTTATATATTCAGGTATTTCTTCCTCTTTTAACTTTAAATTTGCAAGTTTTGCTATATGCAAAATCTCTTCTTTACTTACATTCATTAATTATCATCTCCTAATCACATATAGAACACATTATATATCAATTTGCTCAAAATTTCAATACTTTCGCATTGCTTTCTAACTAAAAAATACACCATTAAAACCTATTAGATTTTATGGTGTACTTTGTTAATATATATATTTTTGTGGATTTACAACTTTTCCATTTAAATGAACTTCAAAATGTAAATGATATCCTGTTGCAGCCCCTGTTTTTCCAACAGCTGCTATATTGTCTCCTGCATTTACGCTATCTCCTGCTGAAACATTTAATTTACTACAATGTCCATAATATGTTTGAACTCCATTTCCATGGTCTATTATTACTAGCTTTCCTAAAGAACCTTTGCTTCCAGCAAAAGTTACTTTTCCAGATGCTGTAGCTCTTATTGTTGTACCTTGCTTTGCAGCTATATCTAACCCTTTGTGGTTTGTACTTCCTACTCCTCCACCTGGTGATGAACGTCTACCATATCTTGAAGTTATTGTTCCAGATAAAGGTTTAACAGATAATTTTATTCCATTTATACTATCTGATTTTTTTACTGTGCTACTTTTAGTTGTAGTTTTTTTGGTAGATGCAACTTTAACTGTCGCATTTGATTTTTTCATATTACTTAACTCGCTAGAAATATTTTCTTTGGCTTTTTCATTGCTTACAGCTAATATCTCTGCATCGTTTTCTGAATAAACCTGCAAAATACCTAACTTATCTGTATATTTTTCATCATATTCTTTTTTCAATTCATCTACTATATTTTGTGCCTCTTCTTGTGTTGATACATAAGTTTTATTTTCTCCATTTATCGAAATTGCAAATGTTGTGTATTGAATATTTAACTGGTCTTTTAATTCAGATTTTATTAATTCTTCTTGCTCATCAATATTTCTATTTACTAATTTCAATTTTAACAATGGTGAATTTTCTAATGTTACAAATGCTATGTTATTTTTCTCTAAAGAAGCAATATTTTCATCTATATATTTATTTATATCATTCTTTGAAGTTACATATCCTATTTTTTCATTATTTATAGAAACTTCATATTGTGGTTTGTATTTAATTAATATTATTGCAGTTATAATTAAAAATGCAACAAATGCTATTTTTAATAATTTTATAAACTCTTTTGTGTAGTATTTAATATTGTTGTTTAAAATAAATTAACACTCTCCTTTTTTGCATCTTTTAGTGCAACAAATATTATTATACTACATATTGTTCCAAATGTCAAATTATGTATACCTTTATCAATAAATAAAGGTTTTGTTAAAATTTAACAAAACCTTTGTATCTCATATTTTCTAAGCAAAATACTGGCTAATCTGTTGTAATCCCTCAAAGTTTTTTTGTCTTAAAACTTCATAAACTACAATTGCCACTGAGTTAGATAAATTAAGTGACCTTAGTCCTTCTCTCATTGGAATCCTTATAGCATTATTTATATTTTCTTTTAATAGAGTTTCTGGCAATCCTTTTGTTTCTTTTCCAAACAATAAAAATATCTCATCGTATTTATTATACTCAATTTCAGAATAAATATGTTTTGATTTTGTACTAACTAAAAAAACATTGTTTTTTAATTTTCCATTTTCATATGCATATTTATTTAAAAACGCTTCTAAATTTTCGTGTTCTTCTATATCTAACTTGTCCCAATAATCAAGTCCTGCTCTTTTTAAATATTTATCATTTATTTCAAATCCAAGTGGTTTAACCAAATGTAATTTTGCTCCAGTTGCAGCACATGTTCTTGCAACATTTCCTGTATTTTGTGGTATTTCTGGTTCTACCATTACTATATTTATTTTCATAATATTACTCTGCCTTATATTTTATTTTTATATTTTGAATATCAACTTTAAATTTGCTAGGAGGATCTGTTCTAGCAAGTCTAAGACTTAAATATATTTTCTTATCTTTATTTTTTATATAATTTCTATAAAGGTTTGGTTTAAGTTTAAAAGTAAAAGTATTTTTTGTTCCAATATTCTGACTAGGATATCTAACTTGATATACAAAATCTTTTTTATATTGATTAGGCGTATCTATACCCATGCCTATTCCGCAACAAATAATAGTATCTGGCTTTTTTTCTTTTATTATATAATCAAATGAAATTATATAGGTATTTTTTTCATTTATTTCTATTCCAGTAAAATAATCTATATAATATCCATTGTATGGATCATTAACTGCTGTATCCGAATACCTTTTTACCAAGTAACCAGCAATAATATCTGATGCATCGTCTGTTTTTGATGTTATTTCTTGTCCAACAACATAAGCAGCATCATCTACATTATTAGATGATGTACCCAATATTCGTATTCCAAATGTTATTAATAATATTACAATTAATACTGCTGCTGCTATTAATAACGCTTTTGATGCATTTTCCATTTTATTACCTCTATTTATATAGTTAATCTAATGTATATCCATCATATTCAATTTCTATTTTTGATGGTGCAACTTCTGTTACAATTTCAATTTTAGTATAATCTTCATATGCTGGTAATTCTGGTAATGCAATACTTTCATATACAGTTTCACTTAAAGAATATAAATTTCCATTTGAATCTACTCCTGTATTTCTTGCTATGCATTGTTTTCTAAAATCTATATAATCAGCATAATTTCCAGTTTTTCTTAATGGTTCATCTAAATATATATTTACTACTGAACTTACTTGTTCTTTATAAGGTACATAGTCTGTTGCAGTTTCTCCATATTCAAGTTGTACAGAACTAATATCTACATTTACGTTAGCTTTTGAATTTGTTCTTGCAAATCTTATAAATAGAAAATTGTTATTACCTATATCAGATGGTGTAGTAAATGTAACAACATGTCTTCCATTTGTTTTATTTGGGTATTTCTTGGTATAGATTATGTCACTGCTATAAGATTTTGTTCCATATCCAATGCCACACCCAATGTCATCAGTTGTCAAATTCACTTTATAATCAAATGATAATGTGTATGTGCAGTCAGGTTGTAAAAAGAAATCTGTGGTTGTATTTATAAAATAATTATTCTCATATGACAAATTAAAGTCCGACACATTTATTAAGTTAACTGCATTTTTTACATTTTCGCTCTTTATTTGTATTCTGTATTTGCCATAAGGTGTGTACGCTGTTGCTATTGTTCCATATTCAAGTTGCATAGAACTAATATCTACATTTACACTAGCTTTTGAATTTGTTCTTACAAATCTTACAAATAAATACTTCTCATCCCCTATGTCGGTTGGCGTAGTGAATGTAACAACATGTCTTCCATTTACTTGATTTGGATATTTTAATTCTCTCATATCACTTGAATAAGCACTTGTACCATATCCAATACCACAATAAAGAGTACCTGATGTCGAATTTACTTTATAGTCAAATGATAATGTATATGTGCAATTAGGTTTCAAAAGAAATCCTGTTGCTGTATCCCTATAATAGAAATCTTCATATGCTACATTAAAATCTGGTATATTTATTAAATTTACTGCATCTCCAACACTCTGCATTTCGCAAGGTACATAATCTGTGGCTGTTGATCCTTTTTCTAGCTGTATATTTTTAAATTTTACATTAAGATTAGTATTTGCTCCATTATTTCCTTGCAAGTTAAACCCAAATACTTCTAAATCACTTTCTATTGTGAATTTTATTGATTTTCTTTCCCATTGTTTTGGTGTTATATTTACATATTCTCTATATGAGCTATTGTCTTTAAATAATACTCCTACTCTAACTTGTTTGGTTCCCGCATCATCATCTGCCATTACATCAAATGAAAACGTATATGTTCCTGCTTTAAGAACACTAACATTAGATTTCATAAAACAATAGCTTACTCCACTACTAACTGTATTTGTAATTACTCCATCTGAAATAGTAGAAATGTTAGTTTTAGAACCATTTGAGTAATAAAAATCAGTTACTGAATTTATATTAAATAAATTAACACTTTGGGTCGTGTTTCCGTATATTCTATAGTTAACTAATTTACTTTCAAATGTTTTTTCCAATTCTAAGGTATTAGAATTATCAACATACGCAGTTAAATTTTGTCTATTCTTTTTTCTTAAATCGGTATATACATCTGTATAAGATGAACTATCATTTGACTTATAATAGATTTCTTTGATTAAACTAAATTGTTCTTTTAATGATTTAGAATTATTTATAACATTGGCATATGATATTATTAAAAAGCCTATCATAAATAATAAAGTTACCAATGTAAATATTGAAATTGAACCTTTTGCTTCTTTCATTATTTTTTCTCCTTTGCGTATATTTATAGTCTTCCCATTTTGCCACATTTATAATATTATAAAATTTTAAAAAATTCAATAGTTTAACTATATAAATTATAGTTTATCTAATAGAAATATATATATTTCTATTTTTATTATTGCTAACTTCCAAATTAATATTTCTTACTTATTCCAATTGACTTATTTATATTTTAATTATATACTTAATGTGTTGATTTTTATTAAAAAAGGAGGAATCTTTGTGAACGATTTAATTGAAATTAGATGGCACGGTAGAGGCGGTCAAGGTGCTAAAACAGCTTCCTTATTATTAGCAGATGCTGCTTTTAATACTGGCAAATATATTCAAGGTTTCCCTGAATATGGTCCAGAAAGAATGGGAGCTCCTATTACAGCATATAACCGTATTAGTAACAAACCAATAACTATCCATTCTAATATTTATGAACCTGACTATGTCGTTGTAGTTGATGATTCATTATTAGATTGCGTTGATGTAACTTCTGGTTTAAAACAAGATGGTGCGATAGTTATAAATACAACTAAGGATGCAGATGAAGTTAAAACAAAATTAAAAAATTATTCTGGAAAGATTTTTACAGTTGATGCAAGAGAAATATCTATTGAGGCTTTGGGTAAATATTTTCCTAATACACCTATGCTTGCAGCAATAGTTAAGGTTTCTGGGGTTATGACAGATGAAGAACTTTTAGAAGATATGAAATCATCTTTTAAACATAAATTTGCTAAAAAACCTGAAGTTATTGATGGCAATATGAAAGCTTTAGAGCTTGCTTTAAAAGCTGTTAAACAAATATAAATTGGAGGTTAAGTTTTATGGAAATAACACCAAATACACCTGCTGAAGAATTAACAGTTGGTGGAAATATATATGAAGCTGGTAATGCAAGAAATTTTAAAACTGGAGATTGGCGTTCTTCTAAGCCTATTTTCTTAAGTGAAAAATGTAAACAATGTGGTTTATGTTTTCCAGTTTGTCCAGATGATGCTATACCAGTAAACAAAGAACAAAAAAGAGAAGATTTTGATTATGATTATTGTAAGGGTTGCGGTGTTTGTGCAAAAGTTTGTCCATTCGGTGCAATCACAATGGAATAAGAAAGGAAAATAAATTATGAGTATAAGAGAACGTTTAAGTGGAAATGAAGCTGTCGCTACAGCTATGAAACAAATAAATCCAGATGTTGTTGCCGCTTTCCCTATTACTCCTTCTACTGAAATACCTCAGTATTTCTCAACTTTTGTTAGTAATGGGCAAGTTGATACAGAATTTGTTGCAGTAGAAAGTGAACACAGTGCAATGAGTGCTTGTATAGGTGCCGAAGCAGCAGGTGCAAGAGCTATGACTGCAACTTCTGCAAATGGTTTATCTTTAATGTGGGAAATGATTTATATTGCATCTAGCTTACGTTTACCTATTGTTTTATCTTTGGTAAACAGAGCTGTATCTGGACCTTTAAATATACACAATGACCATTCAGACGCAATGGGAGTTAGAGATGCTGGATGGGTAATGCTATTTAGCGAAAACAACCAAGAAGCTTATGATAACACAATAATGGCTCATAGAATTGCTGAACATAAGGATGTACAATTACCATTAATGGTATGCCAAGATGGATTTATAACATCTCATTCTATAGAAAATATTGAACTTATAGAAGATGATAAAGTTAAAGAATTCGTTGGAGAATATCATCCAGAACATTACTTATTAAATAAAAAAGAACCTATTGCTGTTGGTCCTTTAGATTTACAAGCTTATTTATTTGAACATAAATTCCAACAGGCTGAAGCTATGAGAAATGCAAAAAAAGTTATTTTAGAAGTTTCAAAAGATTTCGAAAAAATGACCGGAAGACATTACTCTTTATTTGAAGAATATAATATGGAAGATGCTGAAATTGCAATAGTTTGTATGAACTCCACAGCTGGAACCACAAAATTTGTTGTAGACAAATTAAGAGCGCAAGGAATTAAAGCTGGACTATTAAAAATAAGAGTTTATAGACCATTCCCAGGCGAAGAAGTTGCAAAAGCATTAGAACACGTTAAAGCTGTTGCAGTTTTAGACAAAGCTGATTCATTAAATGCTATTGGTGGTGCATTATTTGAAGATGTTGTATCTAGCTTATATGTTAATAAAAAAGATGTACCAGTTGTAAATTATGTTTATGGTATTGGTGGTAGAGATACAAAATCAAATGATATAGAAGAAGTATTTAATGATTTACAAAAAATTGTTAAAGACAATGGAAAAATTGATAATCCATATAGATATTTAGGACTTAGAAGGGAGGAAAAATAAATGGGATATAATTTAAAAGAAGTTATAGCAAATAAACCTTCTAGATTCACAGCAGGTCATAGAATGTGTGCTGGTTGTGGTGCTCCAGTTGTTGGAAGAATGGTATTAAGAGCTTTAAAACCTGAAGATCACGCAGTAATTTGTAATGCAACTGGTTGTATGGAGGTTTCAACTTTCATATATCCATATACAGCTTGGACAGATTCGTTTATACATACAGCTTTTGAATGTGCTGGTGCAACATTATCTGGTGCTGAAGCTGCATATGTTTCTATGAAAAAGCAGGGAAAATTACCACAGAATGAAGACACTAAATTTATAGCCTTTGGTGGAGACGGTGGAACTTACGATATAGGTCTTCAAAGTTTATCTGGTGCTATGGAAAGAGGACATGATATGGTATATGTATGCTATGATAATGGTGCATATATGAATACTGGTATTCAACGTTCTTCTGCAACACCAAAATTTGCAGACACAACAACCTCTCCTGCTGGTAGCGTTATTCCTGGAAAAATGCAAACAAGAAAAGACTTAGCAAAAGTTATGGTAGGTCACCATTTACCATATGTTGCTCAAACTGCTGCTTATGGAAATTTCAAAGATTTATATGAAAAATCTGAAAAAGCAATATATACAAAAGGAGCTTGCTTCTTAAATGTACTTGCTCCATGTCCTAGAGGATGGGGATATTCTACTGATGATTTAATGAAATTAAATAAATTAGCTGTTGAAACTTGTTATTGGCCATTATACGAAGTTATAGATGGTAAATACACAATAAATTATAAGCCAGCAAAAAAACTTCCAGTAGAAGAATTTTTAAGACCACAAAAGAGATTTAAACATATGTTTAAACCTGGAAATGAGTGGATGATAGAAGAATTCCAAAAAGAAGTAGATGCTAGATGGCAAGAGCTTCTAGATTTAGAAGAAATGACAAACAAAGAGTAAAAAACAAAAAGGAGATAATTAAAAAATTATCTCCTTTTTACTTTATTTAACAAACATTATTCTTCAACTGGAGCTTCTACTGGGCAAACTCCTGCACATGTTCCACAAGATATACATGCTTCTTGATTTATTTCATATTTGTTATCTCCTTGCTTTATGCATTCTACTGGACATGCTCCTGCACATGCTCCACAAGATATGCAAGCATCTGTAATTTTGTATGCCATATTTTTCACCTTCCTTTCTACTCTTGTTCTATCTTTCTTAATTCTTCTTCTTCATCAATTTCTTCTTCTTTAACTTCTATATCTTTTGTTACTTTTACATCTTTTACATCATATTTTTTATAAAAGAATCCATCTCCATCTTTTAATTTAACTTTAACTTTTTCTTTTAATGTTTCTATTCCTTCAACTGTTCCTTCTCCATCTGCTGTTTTTACTGTTGCTCCAACTTTAGGTAATCTTGATAACTTTTCTTGATATACATCATGCTCGTATCTTAGACAACACATTAATCTTCCACAGTTTCCAGAAATCTTAGAAGATCCTAATGCTATATTTTGTTCTTTAGCCATTTTTATAGAAACACTGTCAAAATTATCTAAAAATGTACAACAGCATAATTCTCTACCGCAAATTCCATTTCCACCAATTTTTCTAACTTCGTCTCTTACACCTATTTGCCTTAATTCTATTCTTGTTTTAAAAATACTTGCAAGTTCTTTTACTAAATCTCTAAAATCAATTCTTCCATCTGCAGTAAAGTAAAATAATAATTTGCTATTATCAAAAGTATATTTAACTTCTGTTAAATTCATATCTAATTTATATTTTTTTATTAATTTATTTGCAGTTTTTAAAGCCTCTTTTTCTTTTCTTATATTATCTTCATAATGTTTTTTATCTTTAAAATTAGCTTTTCTAATTATTGGTTTTAATGGTGTTTTTAATTTATCTGCTGAAACTTCTTTATTTGGCACAACAACTTCTGTGTATTCTTCTCCTATTGCTGTTTCAACTATTACATAGTCTCCTTTTTTTAGTTTTTCTCCTTTAGGATCAAAGAAATATATTTTTCCAGCTTCTTTAAATTTAATTCCTATTATTGTTTTATTCAATTTTTCACTCTCCTCCAAAAATCTTAAATAATAAATTATCTATACACATATCATAATTACAATTTTGTTTTATATCTCTTTTAGCCTCTTCAACATATTTTATATATTCAATATATTTAAAATCTTTTTTTGCCTTTTCTATAAAAATTGTATTTATATATTCTAATATTTCCTTTATATGTTCTTTGTTTTTATACAATACTTCTAGCTTAGAGATTACATCTATTAATGTATATTTTTCTATATTATCAAATATTTTATCTACCTCTAAATATGTATTAGCATTAGAATATATATCCTGAGCTTTTCCTATGCTTCCTTCACATGCCTTTAACATATTTGGTGTAAATGTGTTTAAATCAAGTTTTTGTTTTATATAATTCATTAGTTCATTATTAGGTATTCCACAAAAATATAGTTTTAAACACCTAGATTTTATTGTGTTTAGAATCATATTTTCATTTGCCACAATTAATATTAATGTAACAAAACTTGGTGGTTCTTCTAATGTTTTTAACAAACAGTTTTGAGCATCTTTTGTCATGTATTCGCTATCATTTATTATATATACTTTTTTGTTTGAAACTATTGGCAACTCCTGTATTTTCTTTTGTAATTCTCTAATTGTATCTATTTTTATGCTATTTTCGTCATCTGCAAGGTTTATTTCATAATAATCTGGATTATTATTATCTACAAAACTAATACAAGATTTGCACTTATTACATGGTTTGTTATTTTCATTTAGGCATAATATTCCTTTTGCGAACTCTTTTGCAAATTCTTTTTTTCCTATTCCTGATGGACCAATGAACATATAGCTATGTGATACATTATTGGCATTCAAAACTTTCTCTAGATTTTCTTTAATTTTATCATTTCCTATTAACTTTTCAAACATTATTATTTCCTTAATTTATTTTTCCAAATACATTTAATGGCCAAAATCTAAATACAATTTTTCCTTCTATTTTGCTATATGGTATACATCCTAATCTTCTGGAATCCATGCTATGACTTCTGTTATCACCCATTACAAAAACTGTATTTTCTGGAACAATTACATCTAAGAATTGTCCACCTTGTACGTCGTCTGTTATAACATCATCTGATAAATATTCTTCTTTTAATTGTTCCCCATTTATATATACTTTTCCGTCTTTTATTTGCACATGTTCACCTGGAAGTCCCACTACTCTTTTTATATAACTTGTTTTGTTAATTTCTACAACATTATAAAAAAACTTTCCTATTAAGCTTTTAGGTTCATTATTATATATTGCTGTTGGATGTTCTAAATCCGCTTTTTCTCCGTTTAAGTATGATACACTTGGTGCTTCGAAGGTAATAATATCTCCTCTTTTAGGTGTTGTTTTGCATGTTCTATATAATCTATTTAATATAAGTCTATCTTTATTATTAAATGTTGGATACATAGATGTTTGCTTTACTATTGTTGGAGTCCCAACATAATATCTAACCAATAGCGCTAATACAACTGCTATTATAATGCAATATATCCATTCTATAATATCTTTTATTTGTGCTTTTTTCTCTTCGCTCATTTATAATGCCTCCTTATAAATAACATATTTATTATATATTAATTTGCTATATTTATCAATATTTACGCTTAAATTTTATTATATCAAATGCAAAAATAAAATGGCGATTATAAAATTCGCCATTTTATTTCTTTAATTAATCTATTACATATTTTTTAATTGTCCATACACCTGCTGCTAATATTGTTACTGATATAAATGTTAACCATATATATGTTTTCGCTCCTGCTGTTTTTATTGATAATATTACTTTTGCATCGTCTATATCGTCTTCGTCTTTTTTAAAGTTGTCTGGTGTTGAGTCTATATCATCTCCTGAGTCATCACTTATTTCAGCATAGTTTGTTTTTACTCCTAAGTTTGTTGCAGAGTTTTTCCATGTTAATACTATTTCTACTGTTGCACTTTCTCCTGGATTTAATAATGTATCTTTTAGTTTGTCTGTTACTACTTGACCATCTTTTAATTGTTTCCAATCTTTGTTATCTTCTTGTCTGAATTCTAGTCCATTAGGAATATAGTCTTTTACTTCGTATGCATATCCAGCTGTTTCTCCTTCATTTATAACTTTTATGCTATATACAAATTTTACAGTTGTTTTATTTAAATTCTTAGCTACTATATCAACTTTTGCTATATCGTCTGTATCTTCAGTAAATCCTGTTTTTGTAGTAGTTGTTTTTCCGTTAACAGTTACTCTTATTTCTGTTACCCATTTTTTAAGTGCTAAATCGAAGTATTTTACTTTAATATATTCTTTATCTAAATCGTCTTCTGTTTCAACATTATTATCTGGTACTGAGTCTATATCGTCTCCATTATCTTTTGATATTTCAGCTGTATTTACTATTATACTATTTGTTTTTCCTTCTGCTACAACTTTAAATGCAACTTTAACATCTTTATAGCTTAATACTTTTTGTCCATTTTCTTGAACAAAGCCTTCTATAACTTCATCTTTTAATGCGTCAGAAACAATATATTTTGCTTTTGTAACATCTGTTACTTCATTTCCATTTTCATCAAGTGCTTTCCAATTATATTGTTTATTCATTTCGTTATCTGGTAAGAATTCTAATCCTTCTGGAATGTTATCTTTAATTTCTGTTGCAGTTCCTGCTTTTTGGCCTTCATTATATACTCTTATTGTATAAATAATTACATCATTTGTTGTAACTATTACTGGGTCTTTTGTATGTTTATATGTTATGCTTCCATCTTCGTTAAATATAACTTCTGGATATCTATTGTTATAGTCTTCTTTGTTAACTTTTGTAATAAATTTTCTTAATGCTAAGTCAAAGTATTGTAGCTTTATTGGTTCGTAATCAATATCGTCTTCGTTGTTTCCTGTTTCATAGTCATATTTTTCATCCCTGTTTGGAATTGAGTCTATATCTCTATCACTATCTGCTGATATTTGAGCTACGTTTTTAATTATATTGTCTTCTAATTTTTTAGCTGTTGCAACTACTTTAAATTGTACTTGTACATCTTTATAAGCTAAAACTTTATTTCCGTTTTCGTCTAATGATACAGCATTTATTTTATTTGCAACATCAACGTCTGATAAATAATCTGTAGTTATCATAACTGCTTCATCCAAGTTAGTTGTTTCGTTACCATCTTTATCTAGCATTTTCCATTTGTATGAAACATTTATTGAACTGTTTGGTAAGAATTCTAATCCCTCTGGCATGTCATCTGTTATTTCATTTGCAAAACCTGCTAAAGTTCCTTCATTATATATTCTTATTGTATAAGTTACTATGTCTCCAGTATTAACTATAACTGTTTCTTTTGAATGATTATATGTAGCTGTTGTTATTGTTTTACCATTTAGTCCTTGTGTTCCTAATTTACTTGTATCTACAATTGGCTCTCTTGAATATGTTGTATCGTTAACTTTTGTAATGAATTTTCTTAATGCTAAGTCAAATTCTTTTACTATTAACTTTTCAAAGTCATCATCATCTTCTTGTCCTGGAATATATGTATTTTTGTCTGATGATAAAGCTTCTTCATTTTTATAATCTGATAAATTGCTATAATCTACATTTGCTAAACTTGAGTCTTTTCCATCTCCAATGTTTCCATTTATATCTTCTGCATTTGTGATTTCAGCTATATTTGTTAAATATTCATCTCCAACAACACTATCTGTTACTAAACATTTTATTTGAACTTCAATATAATCTAGTGTATCAGATCCTGGAACATATGCTTCAAGTTTTGTATCTTCAACAGTTTCATATCCTTCAATTAGTGAATATGTATCACTACTATCTTTTGAAGTTTTAGTTGTTTTTACTGTTTTTCCATTGTCTGTATATGTCCATCCCCAATCAAGGTTAAATTTAATTTCGTTTTGATATTTTGTAGCATCTATTCCATCTATTCCTTCTATAATAGGTAATAAGTTTTCTGGTAGATGATCTGTTATTTCATTTACATATCCAGCAATTTCACCTTCGTTATATACTCTAATTTTATATGTTACAACATCACCTTTTTGTACTGCAATTGGTTGTTTGCTATGTTTATATGTTGCTGTTCCTGTAGTTTCAATTGTTGAAGTATCAACTATTGGTTCTCTTGAATATTTGGTTCCACTTATTTCTGTTATAAATTTTCTTAATGCTAAGTCAAAGCTTTTATGTGTATTTGTAATTGTAAATGTATCTTCGCTATATGTTGTTGTATATTCTGAGTTATATTTTTGATTGTTTTCTACTACATTTCCGTTTTCATCTAATTCTTTTACAGTATATTCAATTTCTACACCATTTTCTTTTAATGGTAAATCTGTCCATGTGTATGTTAATTCATTTTCTTGCCAAATATTATCTTCACCAGCAGTTAATGTAATAGGTTCGCCATATGGTTCACCATTTTTATATAATTGGATTTTTATTACATTTGGTCTATTTACATAGTCTCCATCATTCCATTTTTTCACTACTGTTTTCGAAGTTTTATTTGGTTCATGTATATTGGTAATTTTAGTTGTATTTCCATCTACATCATATCTTATATGATATCCTGCTGCTCCTTCTTCATTTGATACAACTGTGTCTCCAATTTTTATCTCTTTTACTGTATAGTTGATAGTTACACCATTTTCTTTTTCTGGTAATCCTGTCCATGTATATGTCCAGCTATTTTCCATGTTTAAAACAACATCTTCTCCAACAGCTAAACCATTTGCATATAATCTAACTGTTATACTATCTGGTCTTATTCCATCAGAATTGTTATTATCGTCCCATGCTTTGGTTACTGTTTTATTTACTGTACCTGGTGTGTATTTGTTTGTTATTGTAAATGTATCGTCTGAATATGATACTGTATAATTATTCGGAACTGTTTCTTCAGTTGTATATTTTATTAGATTACCATTTTCATATTTAGGTAGATTATTCCATGTATATGTCCAACCATTTGAGGCATTTAATATAACATCACCATTAATTTGTTGTTTTATATTATTTACAGTTTTAAATAATTTAACTACTATTTCATTCGGTCTTGTTCCATCTTGGTTGTTAGCATCATCCCATTTTTTCACTACTGTTTTTGATACTACTTCTGGAATATGTGTATTTGTTATTGTAGTTTTATCTCCAGATATAACATATGTTGCTTTGTAGTTTGCATTTAAGCTTTCATTGTTTTCTACTGCTGTATTGTTTGAATTTAATTCTTTCACAGTGTATGTATATCCGCTTAATAATTTATCCCAAGTATACTTCCAATTATTTGAAGAATTTAAAGTTACACTTTCTCTATAAGCAATTCCATCTCTATATAATTGTACTTTTACTGAAGTAGGCCTTACACCATCTTGGTTATTAGCATCTTCCCATTTTTTCTCCACTTCAATTTTAGTTATATTAATTGGTATTTCAATTTTTAATGGAACTTCATGTTCTGTATTTCTAATTATAATAACTGGTTGAACAGATTCTGGATCTGATGTATTAGTAGAGAATATTAAATCTCTTGTATCATATAAGTATGTTGCTTCAATAGTTACAACTGTACTTGTTGTTATTTCACTCTTATCAATTCTTAAATAAAAATTATTATTCATTACTTTTGAGAAGTCATTTTCTGATACTACATTTCCTGAAGCATCAAGTAATGTATAATTTTTATTAACACTAAATTCTATTGATTTTGCATATTCTGCATTTTCTGCTGATAAATAATATGGACCAACAGTATAGTCATTTTCATTTTCTTTAACTACACTATTAGCTCCAGTTATTTTAATCACTGGTGTTTTTCTTGTGTAATCTGCATTCTCATTTGCATTTGTTATAAAATAATTATATAAATCTCTTGCTTTTGAAGCCCTTTTAGCACCGGTTATTGCTCTACCATATTTATCCGTTCCTACTGTTACTGATGACATCTCATGGCCATTTAAATAAAGGTTTGGTAAATTTTCGTTATGATATATACTATCATCTTCATTGGTAAAATACCATATTGCCATTTGTTGAACTACTTCTATATCGTCTTCTGTTAAATTGTATAATACTTCATTGTCAATAGTTATACCTGTTTTTTTCATAAAAGCCTTATATGCATCTGATGTTTGATAATTTTCATTTCCTGTTGCTATATAAGAATTATCGGCAATCCACATAATCTTGTTATAATTTTTTATTAAATCTCCGCTTGCATAGCTTTCAATTCTTGATTTATTTGTTTCTTCCGCCATATCAAGTTCAATGTTGTAAATGCCATTTTTTTCTCTCATTTCACCATTAAATTGGAATCCTCTTCTAGCATTTAAACAATACATTCCATCTTTTATATTCCAATTTGGCGTTGTTGCAGTTAAAGAAGAATATTGTGCAACTTTCCACACATTGCTTCCTTCACCAACTGTTGGAACATTCCATTGATAGAAATTTCCAGAAGCCCTGTTCTTTACTATTCCTATTACTTTTGATGTGGTTGTATTATTGCTTGAAGCTCTAACAACATTGGCTCTATTCAATGTTAAATTACTAAATGCTGATGTTATTTCAATTGCTTTTGTTTCTTTAAATCCAAAACACATCAATGTTACTAGTATAATTGCAAATAATCTTAATAATTTACTCTTCTTCATTTTTTACCTCTCTTGGAATTATATTTTAATATATTATATATAATATATTAATGTTTTTTAAAATATAAGTCAATAGGCTATTTTTCCATATTTCAAGAGCTTTACAAAACTCTTTTATAAAGCTCTACGGAAGCTATTTTTCACAGATTAGCATACTCAAAATAGCCATATATTACAATTATATAACATTTTAAATTATTTTTCAACAGATTATGTAAAAAAGATTTGGAAAAATCAAGCTTGCGTAAGGCTTTGAGGATTTTTTATGGAAAAAATTACATTTTTATTCCTTCATTGTAGATTTGTTTCAACAAAAAAGCAACCCAAAAGGGTTGCTTTTTGTTGGAGGCGAGTATCGGAATCGAACCGATGAATCAGAGTTTTGCAGACTCGTGCCTTACCGCTTGGCTAACTCGCCATATAAAGATAAAATGGAGCGGGAAACGGGGCTCAAACCCGCGACCTCTGCCTTGGCAAGGCAGCGCTCTATCAACTGAGCTATTCCCGCATTAAATATAACATTAATATAATAGCAGATTTTTCCCTTTTCGTCAAGTAAAAGTTTATATAATTTGCAATTAAAATTAATCTTATATTGTTTTCTCTAAATAATCTTTATAATTTTTAAATATTTCATATATGTAATTTTCTATCCCTTTTTTCTTTATTTCTTCTTTTATAATTATATTAATTTCTAATATACACTTCTTCTCATAACTAACTGTTAATTTTCCTATTATAGCTCCATTTTTTACTGGTGCTTCTAAATTTCTGTTTACATCTATTTGTACATTTATCTTTTGACTTGTATTGTTTTTTATAGGATAGTTTTTTATATTATATTCTTCTAATCCTATTTTTATGTCTGTCTTTATTCCTTTATTTATATTAATTCTGTTTTCATTTATCCTCTTCCATTTGCCAAACTCTTCTTCAATACTTTTGCTTATATCTTCACTTGTATAGTTTTTAAAAGTATACTCTATAAGCTTGACACTGTCAGCAGTTCTTATTTTTTTAGTATCTGCACCCAAAACAACACATATTACATCTAAATTATCACGTTTAATAGAAGTAACTAAGCATCTACCAGCACCATTAGTAAATCCTGTTTTTACACCATATACACCATTTAAATTTCCTAGTAATTCATTTGTATTTGATATTATTCTTGGAACACCATTTATATTTATAGTACAACTTTTAGTTCCAACAATATTTCTAAATGTTTTATTACCTAAAGCATAATTAGCTAACTTTGCAAGTTCATATGGCGTTGTATAATGATTATCTGAATCTAGTCCATGTGGAGTTTCAAAATGTGTATTTTCTAATCCTAATTCATTTGCTTTTTTATTCATAAAAGTTGCAAAGCCTTCCACACTGCCTCCAACATATTCAGCAAGTGCTACTGCCGCATCATTTCCTGACCTTAACATTAATCCATATAATAAATCATTTACACTTATTTTATCACCTTTTTTAAACTTTAATTTAGAACCTCCTGTACCAGCAGCTTTTGCAGACATTTCAACAATATTGCTCAAGTTTGTGTTTTCGAGCACAACAATACACGTCATAATTTTAGTTGTTGATGCCATTTTTGTTTTGCTATATTCATTCTTTCCATAAATTACTGCACCACTATTTCTATCTAAAACAACAGCAAATCTCGAATTGATTTTAGGTAACTCATCAATTTTTGACACTGTCTCAATAACTTTATTAATTCCTTTAACGTCCACCGTATCTATCTCATCATCTGCGTAACTTACTGTTACATAACTCAAACACAATATTAATGCAATGCCTATACTTATTATTCTTTTAAACACAAAAACTCACCTATACGAATTGTATTCGTAAAAGGTAAGTTTATGATAATTACACAATATATTTAATTTCGTTATTAGGAAAATACTTATGCATAAGTTCCTCCATATACTTTTGCGCTTCTGCTTTTACACTTGGTTTATATGCATACTTTCCCTTGCCTCTACCCGTCATAATTTCCTTGTTATATAATTCAATTGCATTTGGAAACGCATCGTGATTTATTGCATTATGCACAAAACTATACGTCATAAATATCAATTCAAAAAACACTTCTTTTTTAGCTTTTTCAGATAATTTTTCACTTAACTGTTGTAGTAATTTTTCATATAATTCTTGCCAGTTTTCAACCAGAATTATTGGTGCAATTAAAATACCAACAATATATCCCGCTTCCACTAATTTATTTATTGCATCAAGCCTTCCACTTAATCTTGACGTTCCAAATTCAATTTTATTAATTATATCTTCTGGATTAACACTCATTCTAACTATTATTTTTCTATTATGGTTTAGATTTAAAATAGGATCAACCATATCAAATTTTGTTGGAAATGTAAGCATTCCTTTATTTTGATTTTTAAAATTTTCTATTGTCCACTCTAAATTACCCGTAATTGTATTTTCTAGAATTAAATCGCTATTACTTCCTATTTCAAATACTAGATTTTTCTCTGCTTTATCTGCAGTCTTTTTTATTTTATCTAACATATATTCTCTGTTTACAAATAGTCTTAAATATGCACATTTATTATAATTACAAACTAGATAACAATACATACACATTGCAATACATCCAGAAGAAGTATATGGCACAAGAAAATCTGAAACTTTATGATTTGGAACATATTTATGTGTTTTTCTTGTTGCAATAACTAAGTTTCTTTTCATATATGGAAATTCTTTATTTTGTTTTTTTCTCATCTGTTCTATATTATTATGATTTTCAATTTCAATCATTGGGATATTTTGTTTTTTATAGTTATCTAGTAACCTCTTTCCAAATTCATATTCATATGATTTGGGTTCAAAAAAAATAGCATCCGGTATAAACATATATTTTTTCTCCTTTTAATATATGTTTACCAAATGCTATCAAAATATTAACAAATTATTCAAAACTAAATGACATTGTGTAATTCATTCCATCTTTTATGCTTACTACAACTGTAAGCTCTTTGCTTTCATTATTATTTCTTAAATTAATTATTTCACATTTAAACAAATTGTAATTTTCTTCTTGGTATATATCTATTATGCTTAAATCATTCAAATAATAGAAGTTTTTATTTATATATGTTTTTAAAGCTTCAATGGTTTTAAAGTTATTATTTTTAAAAGTACTATCTAGGTTATTGTATATTGATTTATAATCTTTTGCATTTATTTTTTGTATTAAAGCTTCAACTTGATATTTAGATTTACTTAATTCTGTAGCATCTTGGTATTCTTTCTTTGTTGATTCTGGCAATATTGTATAATTATCTAAAAAGAATGAATATCTCATTATTCCATTTTGTTCTCTAAAGATATAAGTATTATTATATCTATCTACACATTTATAATCTATATAATTATTATTTGTCTCAATTCCATATTTAGATAACTGCATTAATTGTATAGTTTCCTTGTTATCTATTAAATAACTCTCAAATTCATTTTTGCTACCAAATCTTTTACTGCTATATTCCGAATCCAACTTATTATATGCATCATCTTTATAATATAATAACAATTCTTTTAAATTTTCAAAATACTTATTTACCATTTCATCATCTTCAACTTTTATGTAAGAAAATGTGTTATTATTTCTATTATTAATATCTTCTTTATTGTAGTTTGAGACTACCTCACCAATTTTAATTTTATCAATTCCATTGTCCTGTATATATTGATAAGGATATAAATTATATAATTTATTAACTGAATCAACTTCAATCATTGCTTTAATACTAAATATTATATTTTTTCCAACTATTCTACATTTACCATTTACTATGTATAAAGATGTAGAACTATCTAATTGAACTGTTGTCATATCAGTAACTGTATATTTATAATATTGATAGTTATTATCCTTTTCAGGAACTGTTAATTTATCAAAAATATTATTTTTAGTTATGTTATATTTATTTATATACTCTGGTGATAAAATTGACATTAATTTATTTTCATTTTTATTTTCAAGTATGCTAATATAATTATCAACTATTGATACCATTGTAAAATAATCTGATCTATTATTAACATATTCTAGTTTATTATTTATTTCGTTTGAATATGGTATATTACTATAATCCCCATCTTTAGGCATTTGTTCAGATGTTTGTGTATTGTTATAATCCACATTTGTATTATTAGATATATTATTTCCACTAATAATATTGTCAGGATTTTTCTTATTTAATAATAAAATCATTCCTAAAAGTATAATAATTAGTATCATAATAATTATCATACACAATATAATTTTATTTTTTTTGTCCATATAACCCTCCACTTATTTAGGTTCACCTAAATATACAAAACCACTTAATGTATATCCACTCCATGGGCCTCCTCCACTAGTAGGTGCATATCCACTTGCTTTTGTTACTTTAGAAATTCCAAACCAGCTTTCGCCACTACCAGCATGAGATACCCAAATATCTCCATTAACATCAACAGCCTCTACATATGCGACATGTCCATATTCTCCATCTTTCCAAGAAACAATTGAATTCTTCTTTGGAGTTATTCCACAATTGAAATATCCACTAGCTTGAATATTATCATAATAGTATCCACCGTTCACTAGATCCCCAGGATAACTTTTGTATTTTGTTCCATTCAACTCAAGGAATTGATTTGCTCTACCAATTGCCCACCATGTACATTGAAAAGCTTGCAATCTGTTATTTGATGAGTTCCACCATTGTGCAAAAGGTCCACTTTGATCAGCCGAATTCGCATAGTGATGACTAGTATTTAAAACATTTCTTGTAAGATAATCATCTAATTCTTTTATTCTATCTTCATTTACACTTCCATCTGAATTATAAATCTCGATTTCACCATAAAAATCAGAGTTATATCCTCCATCTATTATATCATCACCAAATATTTGTCTTGCAATTTTTAATAAATTGTTATCTATATAATTTACAACGTACGCTGCTTGTTCTTCAAGAGTTGTTTCTTCATCTTCTGAATGTGAGCATGGAAAATTCATATATTCAGTCAAATACATCTTTACATTTATATCTCCAGAAATATGTCCATTATGATATCTTCCCAAAAACATATATGCTGAAAATATATCATAAATAGAATTCATTTTTCCTGTTATTTTTTCATTGTATGGTGCATATAATGTAGCTTTTGTATATGCTATACTCCCCTCTTGTTGATATCCTAAAATTATATCACAGTAAAAAGAAATTGCATCATCAATACTTTCAAATTCCTTTCCAGTTGATTGGTCATTATATACTGCAAGCCCCCAATAGTTCCATTTTGAATTTGCTGGAACTTTTTCTCCAAAACTACTTTCTTGTCCGGCTTGAGCTGCACAAATAATTGGATTTATATTTTTTTCTTTACATATATCATATATCTTATCCGCATATTGAGCAAATCTTTCTTGATACCCTTCATCAGTTTTAAAGTTTTTTATACACTCAACAAATTTTTCTTTGCTTATATTTGTACCATTTACACTTATTCCACTGCCATAATAATATTCATCATCTCCTAATGCTGTTACTCCTATACTTCCGGCATCAATAAATAAACATAGAATCAAAGATGCTATTAATAATATTCCTACTCCCATTGCTATATATGGTATAAGAAATTTTAGTTTATTTAGCATTGCTTTTCCTACATTTTTACTTGCTGATTTGAACTTATTTTTTATTATATCTCCTATGTTTTGTCCGTCTCCCATAAATTTCTCCTATTATCAATCATAAACATATATCTTGCTATCTAGTATTTCATTTTCTATGCTAAACTTAAGCTCTTTTGTTAAGTCTTGTTTTCCAGTTGATATTGCACTTTCTTTAAGAACAACTATATAGTTTTCTTTTGAGGTATAGATTCTATATTCTTCAATATCCACATTAAAATATTTCTGTACATAATTTTCATTAAATAAATCTATTGAATTATATCTTGCCTTTTTACAATTGTCAGACACCATTGAATATGCATCCTGTAATCGTTTATTTTTGCAGTACTCTATAAATATTTCAATATTTTTTTTGTCTATTTTACTTTCGTTAATATTATTTTTTTCAGTATTATTTTGGTCTTCAATATTTACTATCGCTGTATTTGATTGTTTTTGTTCTACCGCTTTATTATTCAACCATTGAAGAACTAATATTGCCAACACTATAACAAATAAAATTTCAAAAAGAAGTTTACCATATGATACAAAAAACAATCTTATATTTCTTTTTATATCCATAGTAAACCTCCTTTTTATTATTAAAATGTATCTATATAAAGTTCAGCTAATGCTACTGCACCTTCATCGTTTGATAATTTATCTTTAGCAGATAGTTTTCCTCCATTTGCTATTGCTTTTCTTCCTAACTCTCTTGCTTTTTCTAGTTTCTTAGTATCACCTTTTGAATATTCTAATTCTAGCATTCTAGCATCAGTAATTCTTTCATTGCTTACTCCCATTTTTTCTAGCTTAACTTGTTCAATTATTTCAGTATTTGCCTCGTCTCTACTTGCATTTTTTCCCACTATTTTATTAACATTAGCATTTTTTCCTTTTTGCCACTCTGCATGCATTTTTAATGTTGTATTTGCTCTTACAATATAATCATCATTTCCACTTGATATATCATTTAATTCTTTTATTTGACTATCTGTAAATCCATTATCAACCAAACTTCTATTCAAATCAATTTCTTGATTTACTTCAACTTCTGTTGGTTTATTTATTCCTCTAGAGTTTAGCCTTCCTATTGCATTATTTCTTTCAACTACTTCTGGTGGCAAATTAATTTGTTTAGGTGGTAATGCAACTTCTGCCACATCAACCCCTTTCATTTTAGCAGCATTTGTTAGATATCTTCTTGCAGCGTCTTCAGAACCTAATCCTTTAGTTAATTGTGTCAATGCTCCATTCATTGTTTTGCTATCTCTAAAATCTTTTAAACTGTAAGCCTTAGCCAATTTTGAAGTATATTTTGCTTGATCTCCTGCTATTTTTCTTGACTCATCCTCCGTTTTTCCCTTACCCATAAGTTCTTGCACTTTGTCTTGATATTCAGGTAATATATCATCAATTTCATCATCAGACAAACCATATCTTGAAAGATTAAATCTATCTTCTATTTCTTTTTGTAACTCATTTTCTTTTATTCCTACTTTTGGATCTCTTCCATTTCTCTTTCTAAAACTATTTACAGCATTATCAATTTGTTTCTTATTTGCTCCAAATTCAGAAAGTGCCTGTTTTTCTTTTCCTTTATCACCTTTCAATGCACTTGCATAGTCTTTTCCAACTTCTACTGCATTTCCAACTGCTCCTTCGCCTTTTTTATATAAGGTATTTCCAATGGCTCCTCCTGTTAATGCTCCCTTACTAAATCCTTTTCCTGCCATAAAGCTCAATGTTCCACCAGCTAAAGCTCCCGCTCCAGTTGCTACAGTTTTTAATGTTCCCTTTAAAAGACCTTTTCCGTATTTTTTTCCTCTATTTTTCCATCTTTTTAATTTATTCGTTGATCCCCATTTTTTAGTCATTCTTTGATTATGTATGCTTCGTGCTTGTGAAATTTTCCTTCTTATCAAACTTTGTTCTTTATTAGAATTATCAGTATTTGCGTTTCCTCCATTATTTATTTGATTATTATTTTCATTTCCCGCTGAATTTTCACCATCTTCAAGTTCGCCAGTTGCACCACTTGTATCACTAATATTGGATGTACCATCTTCTCCAGTTGCCAAATTATTTTGCTCAGTTTCAACATTTGTCTCATTAATATTAGCCGTGCTACCTTCTTCCGAAGCTGGTAAACTTTCTCCATTTTCTCCATTTGTTAAATTGGCATTATCAACAGTTCTTGGTGGCAATTGATTAGGTGTACTATTATTTTCTTCTTCTTTTCCACCCTTGCCAGAAGACCCTCCTCCTTTCATTTTGTTAAATAATTGACTAGCTATAGCTCCTCCTGTAAATCCGCCAAGAGGTGAACCTAATTTATCTCTAAATCCAAACATCTCTTTTATAAATTTCTCTGCTGGTATCATAACAGCAAAGCATATAATTGAATATAATATATTGTCATCTGCTAATTGGGTAGCAGAACCAACTAATACAATATATATTAACAAATGAAATGGTTGTATTATAACATTATATAAAAATTCATAAAACCATTTATTAAATGCTTGTGCTTTTCCGTCTGAGATTTTATCTATTGGATATGTTACAGCAGAAATTGGCGCTAATAGTATTAAAAATATTATTGTAAATTCCCTTTTTAAATACTTAACTGCAAATAATCCAGTATAGAATATTATAACTAATAATAATAGCATAAATGCTAATGCATTTCCTATATCGTAAAATTCTAGTTTTCCATCATTATCAACCATAATTGCTCTAATATCATCATGTGCTTTTCCGTCATAAGTTACAGTATATGATTTATCAGCTTCTGTAATAGTTCCTATTTTTTGCATTAATACTGCTGTCTGTGAACTTGCTGATCCTCCTGGACCTGCAATTGCATCAGTTATCATACTAGATAAATTTAATATTGTTATCATTATATAGTGCATAACTACTACTAAACACAAGGCTACAAGCCAATCTTTAAGCATCACTTTATATTTTGCTTTATCTTGCGATATTGTTGATGTTATCATTCTTATTCCAACATAAACTAATACAGATAAAAGAGCCACTATTGCGAAATTTCTTAAAGCATAATACCATCCAGCAACAGTGTTCCTTAATTCCATTTTTCCATTTACTGTGCCTGTTTTACCAGCATCAAAATACTTAGAAGTATCTGTTATATTTTTAAATATATCTGCATCAAATAAAACAAAACTTCCTTTTATTATATTTTCTGGTGTTAAGTTAAGATTTTTAACAACTATATCTTGACCTTGTATTCCATATAAAAATTTGTTTCCATCATCGCAAAAAATATCATTTAATAAT
This sequence comes from uncultured Clostridia bacterium, assembly GCA_934183305.1. GTDB lineage: Bacteria > Bacillota > Clostridia > TANB77 > CAG-508 > HGM13634. Next base: position 141,324 of record CAKPSF010000001.1, read on the forward strand.
CCTATGATTGCTCTTTCTCCAAGAAATAGTAATTTTGTGAAGTTTGTTCCTATATCAAAAAATCCACCTTCTTTACTTTGATTACTAGTTTCATAACTATATGTGCCAGCCGAATCTTTAATAGTAGTGCCTCCAAAAATCTCATCAGCTTTTACGTTAAGTGGCAACATAAATTTAAATAATATAAGCAACACTAATACTAATATGAACTTTTTGGTTATTTGTTTTTTTGAAAACACATTCATTTAAATGTTCTCCTTTTCTATCTATTGGCTAATTTATTTAAGTTTGTTTCAACAAATTCAAATTCTTTCTTTGTTGGTGTAATCTTTAGTATTGCAGTATCATTTCCTACTTTTAATAAACCTTCACCTTTTTGAGCAGTTATTAAATAACTTGCTTCTCCTTCTGATAATTTGAATACTTCTTTTAAATATTGTATTTCAGATTTATCTTGTGCTAAGAATAATTTTGTATCTGATGATGTAAGAACAGCTTGTGCTTCTGGTTTTTCATAAAAATCCTGAAATCTTTGTGAAATAATTGCTAAAGATACATTTCTTTTTCTTGCACGACGTGCCATTTTATTTAAGAAATCTACAGCTTCTGGATATGGAAGTAACATCCACGCCTCATCAACTATAACTCTTTTTTGTTTTGCTCTTTTTCTATCTTCACTGTTTTTCTTAACAAATTTTTCCCAAATCCAAGAAAGTAATATTTGTTGTGCAAGTGGTCTTGCAAATCTTTCTTCTAATTGAGAAATATCAAGATTTATAAATGGTGCTCCATCTAACAATTCAAATGTAGATTGTCCATCAAAGTATGCCATTTGTCCATCAAATTCTCTTATGTATTGTTTCATAACTTTTATTAAATAGCTATAATGTTTTGTATAATCTGGGTTTGTATTTTCTTTTGACATTTTTACTATTCTTTTGTACCAAGAACCAATTGTTGGCATCTCTTTCTTTTCTTTTTCTATTTGTCCTTCGTTTATTAAAGTTACATCACTCTTGTATAAACTGTTTATATTGTTGTTTATTCCATAAGCTTCATATTCATCTGCAACCGCTTCCGCTATAATTTGTTTTGTTACTTCGTTTACTTCTGTACTTCTCGTACTTCCTTTTGCCATTGTAAGTAATGCTTGAGTAACATCTTCTACTTTATTAGGTACGTTTAGTACTGCTCTTTCTCTTCCTGTTATTTCGTCTTTTATTAATTCTGGTTCTATATCAAATACATTTATTATAGTTGGAGATGTTGGACTTAATATAACATTTATTCCTCCAAGACTTTCTGCAACTATTGTATACTCGCCTTCTGCATCAAGTGCCAAGCTTTCTATTCCCATAAGCACGCTAGAACGTGATATTAATGTTTTCATTGTAACAGATTTACCAGCACCAGACTTAGCAAATATAACCATATTGTAATTTGTAAGCGATGAATGGAAATTATCGAAAAGTATTGGTGTTCCAGTTTGTTTGTTATACCCTATTGGAACTCCAGTAGGATGTCCTACTTCAGAAGATGTAAATGGAAATACTGTTCCCATTGAATTTCTATCAAATGTATGTTTTTTATTTGCAAGTAAGTTATTACATAATGGGACATTACTTTTAAATGCTTCTTCTTGCATAGCCCACGCAGTTTTTAATCCTATTTGTGTTTTTCCCATTTCAGTAGATAACAATTTTGTATATCTTTCTAAATCTTCCATATTATATGCAAATAAAGTTGATATAATGGAAGCTTCAAACATTTTATTAAATCCTGCTGCTATTTCGTCTCTTAATTGTTCTGTTTCGTATTTTTTTTGTGCAAGCACAGCTTCTCTGTTTATATTTCCTTTACCAGCTGCAACTAATCTTTCAGTTTCAAGTTCATTTATTGTTCTATTTAATTCTTGTTGCGAAGTTGCTTCTTGTACTGGATTTATATATACAGAAACATTTATATCTCCAAAATCATACATTTCTCTTAACAATTCTGGAAATGTTCCCATACGAGGAAGAGTTGATACAAAAAAGCTTCTTGCTAATCTATTTGTATGTGATATTATTTCTAGATGATTTAGGTTTGAGGCATCTATTCCAGAAGGAGCTATTATATCTTTTATATTTTTTGCCTCAAACATATTAAGTTCTTTTTTATTATCTTCAATTAAGTCATCTCTTTCAATTTCTTTAGTTTTTTTACTCATATTATTTAAGCTCCTTTCCTAGTTCTTCTTTTCTTTGTCTCTTTCTCTTCATGATTTTTATCTATTTCTTTTATAGATTCTTCAGCTATTTCCTTAGGTATATATCCTTCATTTTCTTCTATAAGGTTTTTAGCCATTTCTTTTATTAAAGAATCTAGGTTTTGTTCTTTCATTTCTAATTCTTTTTGCCTTCTGTTTTTTATAACAACTCTATCTACCGTTTCATTTGCCAAGTTTAATGCTCTTTCATTTATTATTTTATCTAATTCTTCTATCTTTCTATTTATCACATCAGGCGCTGTAGTATATAAAGAATCATATCCGGCTTTTATAGCTTTGTCAACGCCATAAATTTCAGAAGCATCTCTGTTATACGCAACATATAACAAATCAGCTAATTCTGTTGAATTTAAAACTTTTCCCGTAACACCACAAACAGATAATGTTCTTAGTATTGCTTGGGCATTTGTATATAATTCTGAAAAAGCCATATCTAGTATTTCATCTTTTTTAAATAAATCTTCACTATTATCTGGGTAGTATGATATTGCTATATAATAATTTTTAGTTAATATATTTTTATTTAAACTCATTTTTTCAGTATTAGAGATTATGTCTTTTGTGTATTCGTATAAATTCTTTTGCCTTATATATTCCATTTTTATTTCTTTAAACTTTGCATCACTAATACTTGTATCTTTTTGTGCTTGCTCATATTGCATTCTTATTTTATTGTAATTCATTTCAATAACTTTTAATCTTTTATTATAGTTAGAAACACTATCTTCAAGATTAACTTTTCTTGCTTGTACATATAACTGAATTGGTCTTGTTAACGTATTTAAAAATTGTATAAATCCTTGTTCAACCCCAACTTTTTCAATAGAACTCATCAAATCGTAATTAACACCCTGACATTTAATTACCATTACAAGTCTTTTTCCATCCTTTTGAACAATCATATTATCTTTTATATCATCAAAGTCCATAAATTTTTTTATATTTTCAGATGTATACATTTTAGTCTGAATAATATTAGTATTCTGTTTAGTATTTGTGTCTGTTTTTATGCTATTATTTTTTGGAGCTTGTTCATTTTGTTTTTTCTTTATTGAAAGTATTACAAACACCACTATTAAAACAAACAATATTATAACGCTTAATGCTAAAAATATCATCAATAAATTAGTTAAGTCTTGACCACTCATTTTATACTTCCTCCTCTTTTGTAATGTAGATTTTGTTCTTTCTCTTCTTGAATTTTATATATCTTAATATTACATCATCAATGTTTTCTCCGCCAACTAATCTGGTTACTTTAAATGCGTTTGAATTTGGTATTTTAAAAGTTCCTATACAAAATCCAACTAATGCCAACAATGCCATTATGATTATTCCAACAATTGATAAACTCATTGATTTTAAAAGCCAGTAAATAGGTAATCCTATTCCTCCACCAATCACTGTATATATTAAAGCTTTAGTTGAGAATATAAACAATATTCTTCCTTCGCCTTTTGTGTTTCTAGGTATCATATATGTTCCCATATTTTTCCTCCCAATAATAGCATTATATATCTTATTATATTATAACAAAAAACCTTACAAATTGTAAGGTTTTTGTCTAAAAATATTAAATTTTTAATATATTTGTAACATTATTGTAACAATATATATTATACAATTGTTTTTCCGAATTGTATTACAGCTTTACCAATTGCAGAAGCACCAAATACTAATACAGCACCTACTAAATAAGGTATCATTGATTTTTTGTATTCGGCTTTTTCTTCTGTACTTCCCATCATGTATTTAATACCTAGAATAGCAATTAAAACTATTGCAAGTACTATACCAACACTTGTTATAATACTTAATATAGAGTTACCTATATTTGTTATAGTTTTATCAGCTTGTGTACCTGTATTCCCTGTTATTTCATCAGGATTAACAGCTGCAAATATGCTTGTACAAACACATGCTAACATAAGTACTATCATAACTATACTTAAAACTTTATCTAGTTTTTTCATATAATTTCCTCCTTTTCTTTTTTATAATTTATTTTAAATATCTTAATTTTAAATTTAAGATAACATTAAAAACTACTCATAATCTTTACTACTAACTTCCATATTCCCAATGATCCAAATACAACTATACAGCTTATTAAATATGGAAATAAAGATTCTTTTACTTGGACTTTTTGATCTATTCCTGCTGTCATAAATTTAATTCCTAATATTGCTCCAACAACAACTGCAACTACAGTTGCTACTGCAAGTAGCAAATTATATAAATCACTTGATACTTGCTTTATTTGGTTTGTATCCATTGTTTGTGCAGTGTGTTGTGAACCAGTTCCAGTCCAATCTTCTCCTTTACTTAAAATATTTCCTATCGCAAATGTATTGGGGATAAAAAACATAACAATTAATAATGTCAAAATCAAAATTTTAATTGTATTCTTCATTTATAATCCCCTCCTTTATTATTAGTTTAACATAATTATACAATATTTAACAACATTTTGCAAATTTTTTTAAATATTATTTATACTTTCGCCTAATGTTTGTAATACTTTTACTATTGTGCATATACCAAATAACAATATTGAGCCTATAAAATATGGCAATAAATCCTTCTTATATTCTGCTTTTTCTTCAACACTTCCAAGCATATATTTAATTCCTAATATAGCCGGAATTAATATGGCTAGTACAATTCCTATATTAGTTATAACACTTAAGATTAAACTTGCTTTTGCTGTTATTTTCTGTGCATCACTTCCTGAAATAGTATCTTGTGGAGCATAACTATTTATATCATCAAATACATCAATAAAATTAACTACATTTCTTGAGCTTGATGTACCCTTTGTTAACTGGGCTAATATTTTTCTATAAGCATTTTCCTGAGCTGTAGCCGCTTTTTTGCCTGCCTCATCAAGTTTTTCTTGTGCCTTATTTTTTTCCTCTTCAGATTGTGCATTATCAAGATCAATTTGTGCTTTTAGTTTGTCTTCTACTGTTTGAATTTCATCAGTGGCGCTTCTTATATTATAAGTTATGTTTTTATACCATTCTTTTCTTTTATCCGGAGTAGTATTTGATACAAATGCATCCCATAAACTACTGTTTCCGTTCTTTTTATCATTATGAATTACACTTCTTAGATACATTAACTGATCTGCAGCTGTCGTTATATTGTTGACATTATTGTTATAGCAAAATCCCTCAAGTTTTTCAAGTTCCACCTCTTCGTCAGTTTTTCGTATTGTAACAGGTATTTCAACTTTTTTTTCATCTACTTCAGCGAGGTCCAAAAATTTAGTATTTACAGTAATTGATATTTTTCCTTCACCAGCTTGTATAGTATCAAAATATGCTTCTACCACCCAATCATATCCACTAACCTGAACTACCTTATGTCCATTGGTTTTTATATATATATTGTCACCATCCCAATTGGCATTAGCACTATTAACTTTATTATAATTTACTGCAATTTTCAATGTAATAGAATCTCCCTTTTGGCATCTAATACTGTCAATCTTTTTATTTTCACTATTCAAAACATCAAGTTCTACTCCATATGATTTGCTACTAATTATTATTTGTAAAAACAATATAAAAAATATAGCTACAAGAATTTTATATACAACTCTTTTCATTTTCTTCCTCCGTTTATTTGGACTATTACTTTAATTTTACATGATTTTGTAAATATTTCAATAGTTTTTTTGAAAAAATAATATTTTTGTAATAATATACTAAAAAAGAGCACTCTTTAAAGTGCTCTAAGCAATATACAATATTTTTTTTATATTTTTTCTCCCCTTAAAAAATAATCTTTTTTTATTTTTCTCTTTGGAGTCTTTATAAAATTCAGTTATTAATTCATCAAGCTCAATACTCAGCCTGTATACGTCTTCGTAATTTCCAGCATTTTCTATGCTTTCATTCAATTCTTTTCTTTTTTTTGTAATTTCGTCTTCTAACATACACATTCCTCCTCCTTTTGAGCTTTTTCTTTATTAAATTAAAATTACCATATTTTCTCAGCCAAGTCAACAAAAAAAGGCTATAAATAGCCTTTTTCGTACGTCTTTTTTCAATATTTTTTGCAATATTTTTTTTGAGTTTTTTATTTTTCGACGCAAAAAATATTTTTTTATTATTTTTCTACACTGTTGTTTCCTTCTACTATTGATAAAACCATTTTTTCTTCGTTGAATGTTTCTTGTAATATTTGTTGCGCATATTCTTTTGTTACTTGGTTAAAGTTTTCTATATATTCAAAACTATTTATTCCTTTAAAGTAATCGCTCATAAACATTCTGGCGATGTTTGATACATCATTAAATTCAGTTACATATCCCCCATATATTTTTTTCTTTATTCTATTAAATATTGATTCATCTATGCCTTTTTCTTTAATGTTTTGCAATTCTTTTTCAAATTCTTCTTTTACTTTTTTAGGATTGTTAGATTGTCCAGATATTGTTATGTGTGCATATTCTTTTGAAAATTCATAGTCTAAGTCTGGTTGTGATATTAAAAGTCCTTCATCGTACAATTTTTGATATAACTTAGAACTTTTGCCAATTAACATATATAGTAATATTTCTATTGCTATATGTTTTTTTACAAGTTCTTCTTTATTATCTAATACAGTATCTTTAAATGCTATTACAAATAAAGGATTGTTTACGTCCATTTTCACAATTTTTTCTTTTTCGTTTATTTCGTCTGGTTCGTTTGGATATATTCTTTTAACTTCTAAACTAGTTTCCTTTTTTATTAATCTCTTTTTTATTTCTTCTATTAACTGTTCTGGTACGAAATCTCCACTTACTACCATAAGCATATTTGATGGAGTATAGAATGTGTTATAGCAAGAATAAAGCATTTCTTTGTTTATTCCACTTATAGATTCAACAGTTCCAGCTATATCCAGTTTTACTGGATTTTCTTTATATAAACATTTCATGGCATTTAAATACACTTGCCAGAACGGATGATCATCGTACATCTTTATTTCTTGAGCTATTATTCCTTTTTCTTTTTCAACGTTTTCGTCTGTATAATATGGATTTTGCACATAGTCCATAAATTCGTCTAAAGCTTCATAAAAGTGATCATTGCACTCATACAAATATGTTGTATAATCGTTTGTTGTATATGCATTTGCATCCACTCCTATGCTTGAAAGTTTATCTAAACTGTTTACTCCGCTTCTTTGTTCAAACATTTTATGTTCTAAGAAATGTGCAACACCATCTGGTATTTTAATTTCTTCTTTTGTTTTTGGCAATATAAAATGATTGTCTATAGAACCAAAATTTGTTCCCCACATAATATATTTTTTCATTGTATTATTTTTAGGAATTATCATTACAGTTAAGCCATTCTCTAGCTTTTCTATATATAGCTTTTCTTTTATTTTTATATTTTCAATAATTTGCATAACTTTTTCCCTTTCTTGTATAAGTTATTTATTAGTTAAAAAATATATTGTATTTATTTGTATTCTTTTTGCAAGTTCAACAATATCTTCTTTCTTTATTTCATTTACTTTATTTATATAGTTTTCATAGCTCATTTCATATCCGGATAACTCTTGTGAGAAATAATACATTAATTCTGTATCTTGCTCATCTGGTATGAATTTTATTGTTGATATTATATTGTTTTTAGCCTCGTCTATATTTGCATCTGTAAATTCGCCTTTTTTCATATCTTCTAGTTGTTCTTTTATTATTTCTAAGGCTTTTTTATAGTTTGGAATATCTATTCCGCATTTTATGAATATATTAGCTTTTTGCCTTATAAAGCTTGAGGATGCGGTATATGCTAATGAATTTTTTTCTCTTACATTTTGAAACATTTTTGATGTTGGAGTTCCACCAAGTATTGCATTATATACTAAGGCAGTATATTTATCGTTATCATTTTCTTGTAGTATATCTAATCCAATAATTAGTTTGCCTTGATTTACATCCATGCTATCTGAAATTTCTTGCTCTTGTTTTTCCTCTTTTTTTCTATTTTCTTTATTATTTATTATATACTTAGCTTCTCTATCATTTAGATTTTTTATATTTTCATTGTTAAATATATCTTCTTTTACGTTTTCCTTTATATCGCCTGATATAAATATATCAATTTTACAATTATTTATTAGTGTTTTATATTGTTCATATAAATCATCTGAATTTATGTTTTGTAAGTCTTCTACATTTCCATATTTATATAAACTATATGGTTTATTTTTATACATTTCCTCTATACATCTTTCTGATGCATATGCTGCTTTAGAGTCTTTTCTTCCTTCTATAACTTGTTTTAAGTTATTTTTTTCTCCTTCAACATATTCATTGTCGAAATGATTATTTTCCAACAACGGATTAAATACCACTTCCAGCAAAATGCCTATTGCCTTTTTTAAATTATCTTCTTGTTCTGGCAAAAATTCATTATTAATTGTTTCTAAATAGAATTTTAAGACTTGGTCATCTCCAATTTTATCTATACCACAGTCAAATGACGCCCCATACATTTCTTCTAAAGCTATACTTATTTCATCTTGTGTTTTCATGTTTTGTGAGCCTCTTCTTAAAACAGCTGGTATAAGTGCATTTTTTGTAACTGTTTCCTTTTGTAAAGGCGTAGTTAAAAATACAGCTAATAAATTTGTTTTAAATTTATTTGTTTCTATTAAATGTAAATCTATCCCTTTTTTTATATTTATTTTTTTCATTTTTCCTCCTCTTTTGAACGATTTTATTATTTCCATTATTTTGAATTATATTCTTTTGAATTTTACATTAGTATTTTATATTAATTTTTTTAGTTAATCAATGTTTTTTAACATATATGCAAAAAAAGATTACACATATTTGTGTAATCTAAATTTTTATGTATTTTTAAAATTTTCTTTTTCTAGCAGCCTCTGATTTTTTCTTTCTTTTTACGCTAGGTTTTTCATAATGTTCTCTTTTACGTACTTCTTGAAGTACCCCATTTCTTGCACATTGTCTCTTAAATCTTTTAAGAGCATCTTCTATATTTCCATTATTAACTTTAATTTCTGACATTTATTCCCCTCCTTCCAGTACTTTTCACAGTATGTGGGATTTTTTTCTTCGCCTATTATTATACTCTAATTTTATATAGCTTGTCAATCTTTTTCGTGATTTTTTCCTCATTTCTTAATGAAAGCGAGGTGATACATATGTTAGAAAGTGCATTATTTCAATTACTGATTCTATCTTTAATTACGAATATATCTCTTACTATCATCTCTTTTGTTTTAATTATAGTTTTAACTATAATTATATATATAGAAAATCGCATCTCTGCTAAGCATTAGAGATACGATTTTTAATCTAATCTAATGATACCACACTTTGTGGATCCTTATTTTCTTTTTTAATTATAACTATTTTATTTCATTTTGTCAATATTATTCACTAAATATTGCTTCAAATTCTTCTGAATCTATTTTTTCTTTTTCTAATAATACTTTTGCTACTGCATGTAATTTGTCTATATTATCGCTTAAAATTTGAACTGCTCTGTTATATGCTGTATCAATAATTTTCTTAGTTTCTTCATCGATAATTCCTGCTGTTTCTTCAGAATAGTTTTTAGATTGAGCAAAATCTCTTCCTAAAAATACTTCTTCTTGTCCTGAACCAAACATTATTGATCCTATTCTGTCGCTCATACCATATTTTGTAACCATTTCTCTTGCTATTTTTGAAGCTCTTTCTATATCGTTGCTTGCTCCTGTTGATATATCATTTAATATTAATTTTTCTGCTACCCTACCACCAAGAAGTGATACGATATTTTCTTCCATTTCTGTTTTAGACATAAATGATTTGTCTTCTGTTGGTCTATACATTGTATAGCCACCAGCCATTCCTCTTGGTACTATTGATATTTGATGAACAGGGTCTTGCGATTCTAAGAATCTACTTACTACAGCATGACCTGCTTCGTGGTATGCTACTAATTTATTTTCTTTTTCGCTTCTTACTCTTGTTTTCTTTTCTGGTCCCATAGTAACTTTTACCATGGCATCTTCTATTTCTTTCATTCCAATTTGTTTTAAATCACGTCTTGCTGCAAGCAATGCTGCTTCGTTTAAAACATTCTCTAAATCTGCACCAGAAAATCCTGATGTATTTTTAGCTATAAGTTTTAAATCCACATCGTCTGCAAGTTTTTTGTTTTTTGCATGAACTTCTAATATTTTTTCTCTTGCTAAAACATCTGGTGCTGGAACTACTATTTGTCTATCAAATCTTCCTGGTCTTAGTAATGCTTTATCTAGTACGTCTGGTCTATTTGTTGCAGCTAATACTATAACGCCTTCATTTGTTCCAAATCCATCCATTTCAACAAGTAATTGGTTTAATGTTTGCTCTCTTTCATCGTGTCCTCCACCAAGTCCTGCTCCTCTTTGACGTCCAACTGCATCTATTTCGTCTATAAATATTATACATGGGGCATTTTTCTTTGCTTGTTCAAATAAATCTCTTACTCTTGATGCACCAACACCAACAAACATTTCAACGAAGTCAGAACCACTCATTATAAAGAATGGTACTCCCGCTTCTCCAGCTACTGCTTTTGCTAATAATGTTTTACCTGTTCCAGGTCCTCCAACAAGCAATACGCCTTTAGGTATTCTTGCACCCATATCTGTAAATTTTTTAGGACTTCTTAAAAATTCTACTATTTCCTCTAATTCTTCTTTTTCTTCTTCTACACCAGCTACATCTTTAAATGTAACCCTATTTTTATCATCTGCTCCTGTCATTCTCGCTTTGCTTTTTCCAAATGACATTGTTCTATTGCCTCCACCGCCTTGAGCAGCGTTATTATTCATTAATAAAAACCAGAATATAAAGAAGATTATTATTAGTCCAAATGGTGAAATTAATCCCAATATTGTAATAAATATAGATTGTGATTTTTCATCAAATTTTATCTTTCCATCTTTTAAATAATCTGTTGCATAATTCATAAAACTTTCTACACTTGGAATATTTACTTCTTTAGGAAGTGTTTGACCTTCTAATTTTACATTAGCAGACTTTCCATCATATGCAAGAGAAATCTCTTTTACTTCTCCTTGTTCCATTTTTGAAATTAATTCTGAATATGTCATTTTTGTATTTGTTCTATCAAGTACAGTTGATACAAACACAACAAATATTATTCCGCATATTAACCATACGGCAAATGTTTTTAATTTTCCTTTCACTTTTTTATTCCTTTCTTATTAATAAATTCAATATAAACAATTTTAAATAATATATAACACAGTATTTTACCCATTTCAATACTTTTTTTAAAAGTTTTTTAAAGGAAACCCCACTGTTTCTAAGGTTTCCTTACGGAAGAAATTAGTTTGCCATAAAAAAAATTTTTTTATTTTTTACTAAAATTTTTACTTTTTTATTAGGAATTAAAAATTTATTTCCTATATTATTACTGCATAACTTAATTATATCTTCTATGTTTTTCTTTTCTATACCACTTCTTGTCCCAAGTACCTTATTAATAGTATATAACGCAAGCCTATTTTTTATGACTAATTCTTGTGAATTAAATGCTTTTAAATCTAAAATTATTTCGCCATTTTTTTCTTCTATTAACAATTGGTTGTATGCTTTTTTAGTTACTTTATCTAAATATGTATTTTCTTGTTTAGAAAGGTCTGATAATCTGTTTATTGAATCTATTATATTAGGATTAAAATTCTCTTTTATATACGGAATAAGCATATTCCTGATTTTATTTCTTGTATATATGTTTTCAAAATTTGTTTTATCTATTCTTGGATTTAAACTATTTTTCGCGCAGTAGTTCTCTATTTCTTCTCTTGTGCTTTCAATTAACGGTCTAATTAAGTTATCTCTTTTTATTTCTATTCCTTTTAAACCTGCTGTTCCACTTCCTCTAATTATATTCATTAATACTGTTTCTGCATTGTCATTTGCTGTATGTGCTGTTGCTATTTTATTACTATTTGTTTTTTCTAGAACTTCATTAAAAAATTCATACCTTGCTTTTCTTCCCGCTTCTTCAGTTCCAATCTTTTGAGTTTCTGCCATCTTTTCAACTTCTATTTTTTTTACATAACATTTTATATTGTTATCTTTACAATATTTTTTAACATATTCTTCATCCTCTATTGCTTCTTGTCTTATCATGTGATTTATATGGCATACAATTATTTCAAAGTTTATATATTTATTTTCTTTAATATTTTTTAGAATGTTTAAAAGAGTAATTGAGTCTGGTCCACCAGACACTCCAACTACTATTTTATCTCCATTTTCTATTAAATTATATTTTTTTATTATTTCTAAAATATTATCTTCCATAAGCCATATTATAGCATTTTATTGATATTTAGTCAATTTTACCTATACAATAAAAAAGAAGAACTTAAATTTAAGTTCCTCTTTTAAGATTTATTTAAGTGAGAATATTAATATCACAGCAATTATAACTATAATTACTACTCCATAGTTAACTAAACATCTATACAAAAAGTATAAAATATTTAAAGCTATCCACGATGCTAGAAAAGCTATTATTGCTGTTATTAAAATCCGAATAAATAAACCTATAACTGAGCATATTTTTCTTTTAGACCAATCATAAATGGTTTTTGCACAAGCAATAATTCCCACAATAATAGAAAAAAGAAAAATAAACGAGTTCGCTGTTAAAATCATCCATATAGTATGCATCTTGCCCTCTCCAATCATAAGTGTTTTAACTCAGTACTTAATTACATTATACTATCTTTTCTACTCAATGTCAAAAATGGATCAGAAACAATCTTCTAATCCATTTTTTATTTATCTATTTTTATCTATGTTTACAAATTTTGTATAGTTTCCTAGCCATAATAGTTCCACTGTTCCTGTTGAACCGGCTCTATGTTTTGCAAGTATTACTTCTGCAATATTTTTCTTTTCGCTATCTTCATTATAATAATCATCTCTATATAAGAACATTACTATATCTGCATCTTGTTCTATTGCTCCTGATTCACGAAGGTCAGATAGCATTGGTCTATGATCTGGTCTTTGTTCTGGTGCTCTTGATAATTGTGATAGCGCTATTACTGGTACATTTATTTCTTTTGCAAGTATCTTTAAAGACCTACTTATTTCAGATATTTCTTGTTCACGACTTCCTCCACGTTTATTGCTTCCTGTTATTAATTGTAAGTAGTCTATTACAACTAGCCCTATGTTTTTTTCTAGTTTTAGTTTTCTGCACTTTGCTCTTATTTCCATTACTGATATACCTGGTGTATCGTCTATATATATGTCTGCTTCTGATAATGGTCCTAAACTACTTGCTAATTTTCCCCAATCTTGTTCATCTAATTTTCCTGTTCTAACCTTGTTACTGTCTACCATTGCTTCGCTACAAAGAATTCTGTTAACCATTTGTTCTTTAGACATTTCTAGGCTGAATATTGCAACAGGAACTTTTGCACGTACAGCCGCATTTGATGCTATATTTAGCGCAAATGCTGATTTTCCCATTGCAGGACGTGCTGCTACTAACACTAGGTCAGAACCATGTAGACCAGCTGTTTTATAGTCTAGATCCGCAAAACCTGTAGGGACTCCGGTTATATGTTGTTTTTGGTTATATAGCTGTTCTATTTGTGCAAATGTTTCTATTAATATGTCTTTTATAGGGGTATATCCTTTTTGATTTTTAGATTGCATTATGTCAAAGATTTTCTTTTCTGCACTGTCCATTATATCTTCAACTTCTTCAGTTGGGTCATAACCTAAGGTTATTATTTCATTTGCAGTTTTTATTAGATTTCTTAAAATTGATTTTTCTTCAACAATTTTTATGTATTTATCAACATTTGCTGTTGTTGGTACTTTTTCTGGTAGTTCTGCCAAATATTCTAATCCACCAACAGAATCAAATTTCCCCATAGATGATAATTCTGCTTTTAAGGTTATAATATCTACTGGTTCAGCTCTATTATACAAACTTAATATTGCAGTATATATTGTTTTATTATCTTCTCTGTAAAAGTCTTCTGGTTTTAAAACTTCTATTGCGGCAATTACAGCGTCTTTGTCTGTAAGCATACTACCTAAAACAGCTTGTTCTGCTTCAATATCACTTGGTGGTATTTTCCCTATTTCCATAATTGTTTCTCCTTTATAAATAGTAATTTGCTTTGCAAATTACTATTTATTAATATCTATTTTTAATTTTCCAATTATTCCTTCATATAGTTTTATATCTATTGTAAATGTTCCTATTTCTTTTATTGGTTCTTTTAATAAAATTTTCTTTTTATCTACTTCTATTTTATATTGTTTTTGTAGTTCTGTTGCTATTTCTTTAGCTGTTATAGAGCCAAATATTTTTCCATTTTCTCCTGCTTTTACGTTTATTTTTAGTATTATTTTTGATAGTTTTTCTTTTGTTCTGCTTGCTTCTTCTTTTTCTTGTTCTTTTTTAAAGTTTGCTGAATCTTGTCTACCTTTTAATTGTGACATATTTGCTGTATTTGCTTCAACAGCTAATTTTCTTGGTAATAAAAAATTTCTTGCATATCCATCGTTTGCGTTTATTATTTCGTCTTTTTTTCCTACCCCTTTAATGTCTTGTGTTAAAATAACTTTCATCTTTTTACCTCCAAACTTTTAATTTATCCTATTTCTGTAAAATACTCATTAATTCTAATAACTAACTCTTGTTTTGCTTCTTCTATTGTCATTCCTTCCAATTGGGCTCCTGCAACTGTTATATGTCCGCCTCCGCCTAATTTTTCTAATATTACTTGAACATTAATGTCTCCTATTGAACGTCCGCTTACAAATATTTTATCTCCTGTTTTTCCTAATACAAATGATGCTGTTACATCACTTATTGTTAACAATTCATCTGCTGCTTTTGCACATATTAAATTTGCATTTTTATCTTCTTTTTCATATATTGATACCGCTATTGTTTCATTAATTATTTCTGCATTTTTTACTATGGCAGCTATTTGATTATAGCTTTTTAAATCACTTTGGAACCATTTTTTTACTTTTAATATATCTACGCCTTTTTTTCTTAAAAATGCTGCTGCTTCAAAAGTTCTTACACCAGTTTTAAATGTAAAGTTTTTTGTATCCATCATAATTCCTGCATACAAGCCTTCTGCTTCTAAATCATTTAATTCAACATTTGTTTCTACATATTGTAATATCTCCGTTACAAGCTCTGCAGCTGAAGATGCATATACTTCATGAAATGTAAGTATTGCATTATTTATAAATTCTGGGCTTTTTCTATGGTGATCTATTACTACTATTTTGTTTGTTTTTTCTAGTAACTCTGGAACTTCAACATAGTTATTCTTATTTGTATCTACAATAACTAAAACTGTATCTTCTGTTATTTCACTTAAAGCCTCAGTTTTGTTTAAGAAAACACCCTTGTATTCTTCTTCTTTTTTTATTGCTTCAACAAAATTTTCAATTGAAGCTCCATTTGATGTGTTTATAATATTAGCATTTTTTCCTAGGCTTTTAGCTAATTTATATATACCCAAACTAGATCCCATACTATCTATATCTGGATTGCTATGTCCCATTATTATAACATTTGGTGCTTCTTCTATTATTTGTTCTAAAGCTCTTGCAACTGTTCTTGCTTTTACTTTAGTTCTTTTTTCTACTTCTAATGTTCTGCCACCAAAGAAAGTATATTTTTCGTTTTCTCTTACTACTGCTTGGTCGCCACCACGTCCTAAAACAATATCCATTGCTGTTTGAGCAGATTTATATTTTTCATAATTTGTATTTCCATCATTAGATATTGCTATACTTAAAGTTAATGTAACTGTTTCATCTGTATCAATTTCTTTTATCTCATCTAAGATATCAAATTTTTGTGCTTTTATTTCATCTAAATCTTTTTGCTCTGTTAAATATGCATATGTTTTTCTATCTGATTTTACTATTGCTCCATTATTTTTATATGCCCAATCTAATATTTTCTTTTCAACTTCTGCTAATATTAATGTTTTTTTATCGTCTGGCAATAGTTCTATCATTTCGTCATAGTTGTCTACCATTATAAATCCTACACATGAATTTCTATTTTTCAATTCATTAAGTGTGTTTAAATATTCTGTATTATCAAGAAAATATAATGTCATCATGTATTCACTTTGCTTTTTCTTTTTAGATTTTACATATTCTCCTAATACTTTATATGTTCTTTTGCCTATCTCAATTTCCTTTTCTATTGATTGATTTTTTACTGTTTCTTTATTTAACTTACTTTCTAATATGTCCAGTTTAATTTCTTTTGCTAAGCTTTTAATTACATGTGTTATATCAGTATTAGCAAATTCACTTACAAATTTTGAACTTTTCCATATTACACTTCCATCAGTTTCCATTATTATTAATGGGAATGGAGAATTAACAAGAGAGCTCTTAATTGTTGAATCTACATTAAGAGTTACGTCTTGTATATGTTTTGATATTTCATCTATTCTTTTATTATTAGTCCATAATGAATAAATAACTATTAAAGCATAAGCAATAATTGATGGAACTATATAAGTAACATCTTTTATGCATAATAGTATTAATAAAATAGCAATTAATGCTAAGTATATTTTTGTTCTTGAAATTAAGCTTTTAAAGCTTTTATCATTTTTAGGCATAAAATCCTCCCTTTATAACATATACATTGTACTCTATTTAAGGCAGTTTTGTCAAGTTTCTAAGCCTAAAGAAGAGAATACACAATAGTATTTTTTGTGTATTCTCTTCTCTTAATTTATCTTTGCTATAATTTGTTTTGCATATTTTTCATCTTTAATGTCTACTATATTACTTCTTCCATCTTTTACTTCTGTAACATATTTGTTTTCTATTCTTATTTTTTCAGTTGCTTTTCTTAAGAACCATTCGTATTCAATATCAACATGTCCTATGTCTATGGCTATATATCCGCTTTTATATAAATCATATGCTAATACTGTTGCTGTTGGTCCTAAAGCAAGTAAAATTAGTTTATCTTTTTCAACTTTTTTTACTTCTGATAAAATATTTTCATAACAATCAAAAGCATTTTCAGATGGGCAGATTATTCTTTGTATTGAATTTGCATTATCAAATAAATCGTTTCCAACTCCTAGTCTGCTTTGTTCTCCTTCAACTATAACAATATTTTTATTATCCCAAATTTTTCTTAATTTCTTCACATAACCTTCTACAAAGCTTTTATCTTTATAATCTATATAAAATCTACTTATGTTAGAAGAATAATATTGTTTATTTTTTGAAAGTAGTTTTAGTAGTTTAAATTTATTTTGTTTAAGCCATTTTTTCCAGAAATTATTTGCAAAGTCGTTATATTTTTCTGAGTATTCTAAATCAATTATATTATTAATTCCTACTAGCAACTTGTCTTCATTGCAATTTAATACTTCTTCTAATTTATTTGCTAAATCTTTATCATACTTTTGATAGTTCATTCCAATTCCACAAATCATATCGAACTCGCCATCGCCATATCTTGTAATTGAACAACCCTCATTTACTATTTTTTCTATTGTTTCTTCTGGACTTTTTATTTTAAATCCTTTAAGTAAATCTTTTACTGTTGCAGTATACCTTTTATAATAATTCTTTTTTAATTTTATTTTCATGTTCTTCTCCTACTTTACGCTTGAATTTATCCCATAATTTGTTTACTTTTAAATATTCTTCATAATGTAGTTCAACATTTTTGTCATAATTATCTAATTCATCAATCAAGCATGAAAAATCACATGTTTTAAATTTTGTATTAATTTTATAAACACTTTTTTTAAGATTTTCTCTTGCCTCATCGATAATTTGTCTATAATTCTCTCTATCTTTAATATAGTAAAGTAAAGGTTTATACCTTACCCATCCAATTGTTGCTTTTAAAAATCTTTGTTCAACCTCTGCGTCAACAAGTTGTTTACCAGTTAATTGTTCAGGATATCTTTCTTTCATTATTTTTGAATATTGTAAAAACGAATCATGAAAATGATATGTAGGCACTCTTAATACTGTTGCTTCCTTTTCTCTTAAAGCACATGAGAAAAATGTGTCTTCTCCTCTAGCATTTGGCGGATTATAAAATGCCGGTATTTTATCTATATCTCTTAAGTTTAGACATAATCCAGAACCTAATACGAAATTTTCTTTTCCAATTTTCTTTATTTTTTGTGGCTTACAATTTCCATTTGCGATTTCAGAATCAGCATATGCTATACAACTTGGATTTTTTCTAGCTTCTTGTATCTTTTTCCACGAAACCACTTCATTTTCTAATGCATCAATAAAATTTTTATAATCTTGTTTAGTTATGTCCTTTGTGTATTTTACATATGGCACTGGATTCATCATTCCGCATCGATATCCTTGAGTAATATTAGCATTTTCTATATTTTTAATATGCTCCAACAAATTTTTTTGTTTTATCCATGATAACGTATTATCTTCATTTAAGACACCTGCTACCGGGTATTCATCATCGTCCCAAAACAAAATGTAATCCATTTTATGTTGCATTGCGCAATATAAAATAGTGTTTCTTGCTTTTGCATAGCCATTTCCTATAAATAATTTTGCCTCTTCTTTGGTCATTTTATATCTTGACATTAGTACCTTCTGATATTCCAGAATATTTTCAGGTGTAATATACTTTATTTTTATGTTTTTATAAACTTTTGGCAATATGCTATAAAATTCTGTTCTAATTGTATGTTGGTAGCTTAAATCAAATAATATATAAATTGTTAGATTTACTTTAGTGTCAAGTTCTTTTAATTGTTCTACCATAAATTTTCCATAATTATTTATAATTTTGCACACATTGGGTCTACCACTTATAAAGCCAATACCAAAATTTATTTCGTTTTTCATAAAAGTCCTTTCTAACCTTAATAAGTCATAATTATCTTAAATTAATATTTAATATTATATCACATTTTATTTTTTTGTCACGCTTTTTACCTTAAAAAGACAAAAAATGAAAGTGGATTTTAAAGTCCACTTTCATCTTATTTTTTAACCTACTAGATTTGAATCATGATTTTTAATTACTGCTGAATCTTCTACTGTGTTTTCTGGCTCAGTGTTTATTCTAGTATTTTTATATCTTGCCATTCCAGTTCCCGCTGGTATTAATTTACCTATAATAACATTTTCTTTTAATCCTATTAATGGATCTACTTTTCCTTTTATTGCTGCATCTGTTAATACTCTTGTTGTTTCTTGGAATGATGCTGCAGATAATAAGCTTTCTGTTGCTAAAGCTGCTTTTGTTATTCCTAGAAGGGCTCTTTTTCCTGTTGCTGGTTTCTTTCCTTCTTCTTTAGCTTTTTCATTTCTTTCTTCAAATTCGTACATATCAACTAAAGAGCCTGGGAACATGTCTGTGTCTCCACCATCAGAAACTTTAATCTTTTTAAGCATTTGTCTACCAATAACTTCAATGTGTTTGTCGTTTATGTCAACACCTTGATTTCTATAAACTTTTTGAACTTCTTGAATTAGGTAGTTATATACTCCGTCTGGTCCTTTTATTGCAAGTATTTCGTTTGGATTTACAGAACCTTCTGTAATTTGGTCTCCTGCATCTATAACGTCTCCATCTTTAACACGTAGTTTTGAACCAAATGGTATTGTATAAGTTTTTGAATCTTCTTTTGATGTAACTACAACTTCTTTCTTCTTTTTGTCTTCTTTAATTTTTACTTTACCTGCTATTTCAGAAATTATTGCTAATCCCTTTGGTTTTCTAGCTTCGAATAACTCTTCAACCCTTGGAAGACCTTGTGTAATATCTCCACCAGCTACACCACCTTCGTGGAATGTTCTCATTGTAAGCTGTGTACCAGGTTCACCAATTGATTGAGCAGCAATTATACCTACTGGTTCTCCAATTGTTACTTCTTCACCAGTTGCTAATCCTTTACCATAACATTTTGCACAAACACCATGTTTTGTTCTACAACATAATGATGAACGTACTTTTAATTCTTCAATTCCTGTTGCAACTATTTTAGCAGCTATGTCTGTTGTTATCATTGTATTTTTATCTACAATTAATTCTTTTGTATTTGGATCATATACATCCTCCAATACATATCTTCCTATTAGCCTTTCTTCTAATGGCTCTAATACTTGATTTCCATCTTTTATATCTCTTACAACAATTCCTTCAGTAGTTCCACAGTCTTCTTCTCTAACAATTATATCTTGACTTACATCAACTAATCTTCTTGTTAAATATCCTGAATCGGCTGTTCTTAAGGCTGTATCTGCTAGACCTTTTCTTCCACCATGTGATGAAATAAAGTATTCTAGTGGATCTAGTCCCTCTCTAAAGTTTGCTTTAATTGGTATTTCAACGGCTTTACCTTGTGTATCGGCCATAAGTCCTCTCATACCAGCAATTTGTCTTAACTGATTTATATTTCCTCTGGCTCCTGATCTTGCCATCATGTATATTGGGTTCATATCATCAAAGTTTGCTTCCATTGCTTTTGTAACTTCTTTTGTTGCATTTTCCCAAACTTTAATTGTTTCATTGTATCTTTCATCTTCTGTTATTAAACCACGTTTATATTGTTTAGCAATTTCTTCAACTTTTTTGTCTGCCGCAGCTAATATTTCTTCTTTTTCTTTAGGGCTGGTTACGTCAGCAGCACTAACTGTAATAGCACCTTTGGTTGAATATTTAAATCCTGTTGCTTTAATATAGTCTAATACTTCTGCTGCTTCGCTTAATCCATGTTTTTCAATACATTTTGCAACTATTTTTCCAAGATTTTTCTTAACTACTGGGAAATCAATCTCTAAGTTAAATTCTTCATCTGGGTTGCTTCTATCTACAAAGCCTAAATCTTGTGGTATACCTTGGTTATATATAACTCTACCAACTGTTGTTTGAACTTTTTTAGATTTTAATTCTCCATTTATTTTTTTGTACATTCTTATATATACTTTTGCATGTAATCCTAGATCACCATTTTGATATGCAAGAAGTGCTTCTTCAACGTCTTTAAAGTATGTTCCTTCTCCTGGTTCTCCCTCTTCTTCCATTGTTAAGTAATAGCTTCCTAAAATCATATCTTGTGTAGGTACTGTAACTGGTTTACCATCTTGTGGTTTAAGTAAGTTATTAACAGATAGCATTAAATATCTTGCTTCTGCTTGTGCTTCTGCTGATAATGGTACGTGTATAGCCATTTGGTCACCATCGAAATCGGCATTGAAAGCTGTACATACTAATGGGTGTAATTTTATAGCTCTACCTTCTACTAATACTGGTTCAAATGCTTGTATACCAAGTCTATGTAGTGTTGGAGCACGGTTTAACATTACAGGGTGATCTTTTATAACTTCCTCTAATATATCCCATACTTCTGGTCTTAATCTTTCAACCATTCTTTTTGCATTTTTTATGTTGTGTGCTATTCCACGTCCAACTAATTCTCTCATTACAAATGGTTTAAATAATTCTACTGCCATTTCCTTTGGAACACCACATTGATAGATTTTTAATTCTGGTCCAACAACTATAACTGAACGTCCAGAATAGTCAACTCTTTTTCCTAATAGGTTTTGTCTAAATCTACCTTGTTTTCCTTTTAGCATATCTGATAATGATTTAAGTGGTCTATTTCCAGCTCCTGTTACTGGTCTTCCACGTCTTCCGTTATCTATTAATGCATCTACTGATTCTTGTAACATTCTTTTTTCGTTTCTTACAATTATTTCAGGTGCACCTAATTCTAATAATCTTTTTAATCTGTTATTTCTGTTTATTACTCTTCTATACAAATCATTTAAGTCTGATGTTGCAAATCTTCCACCATCTAATTGTACCATTGGTCTTAGTTCTGGTGGTATTACTGGTACAACATTCATTATCATCCATTCTGGTCTGTTTCCAGATAATCTAAATGATTCAACAGTATCTAATCTTTTTGCTAGTTTAATTTTCTTTTGTTCACTAGCTTTTTCAAGTTCTTTCTTTATTTGTGCTGATAATTTGTCTAAATCAACTTCTTTTAAAAGTTTTTCAAGAGCTTCTGCTCCCATTTCTGCTTTAAAAGAACCTTTTCCATATTTTTCTACTGCTTCAACATATTCTTTTTCTGTTAATACTTGACATTTTGTTAATCCAGATGTTCCTTTGTCTGTAACTATATATGAAGCAAAATATATAACTTTTTCTAGATTTCTTGGTGAGATATCTAATACTAAAGCTATTCTGCTTGGTATTCCTTTAAAATACCAAATATGTGCTACTGGTGCAGCAAGTTCTATATGTCCCATTCTTTCTCTTCTTACTTTTGCTTTTGTAACTTCAACACCACATCTGTCACATATTATTCCTTTATATCTTACTCTTTTATATTTTCCACAATGACATTCCCAGTCTTTTGTTGGACCAAATATTCTTTCACAGAATAGTCCATCTTTTTCTGGTTTTAGTGTTCTATAATTAATTGTTTCTGGTTTTTTAACTTCTCCTTTTGACCACATTCTTATGGTTTCATCTGATGCTAGACCAATTTTTATTTTATCAAAAACTTCTAATTCGTCCAATTTTTTTCCTCCCCACTTAATTAGTAGTTAATATGAATTGTTAATAATTTTAATAGTATAAAATCCACTTTTAAAATACATCTCTACATTTAAAATTTACACCGCTGAGCAATTTGTTTTGCTATTTTATTTGATTTATGTATTTTTATTTAATTAATATTAATAAATGGTCAATAGTGAAGATAAATAATTTTATTAATTATTCAATATTCATTCTTCACTATTAACTAATTTTATCTGTCTTCTTCGTCTTCTATATTGTCCATTGCTAAATCTGAATCATATAAATCTTCATCATCTAATAAATCGTCTGTATCTGATAAATCATCATCTAAATCTTCTTCAATATATGCATTTTCTAATTCATCATTTTCAATTACATTTTCTTCATCTAATGAGATTTTTTCTTTTTCTAAATTAAAGTCTATTCCGTCTTCAATGTTTTCTTTTAATTCTAACTCTTTGTCATCTTCAGAATATAATCTTACATCTAGTCCTAAACTTTGTAGTTCTTTTATTAAAACTTTGAAACTTTCTGGGACTCCTGGTTCAGGAATATTTTCACCTTTAACAATTGCTTCGTAGGTTTTTACTCTTCCTACAACATCATCAGATTTAACTGTTAATATTTCTTGAAGTGTATGTGCTGCACCATAAGCTTCTAATGCCCAAACTTCCATCTCTCCAAAACGTTGTCCACCAAATTGTGCTTTACCACCAAGAGGTTGTTGTGTAACTAATGAGTATGGTCCAGTTGAACGAGCATGTATTTTATCATCAACTAAGTGGTGAAGTTTTAGCATGTACATTACACCAACTGTAACTGGTTTATCAAATTTTTCACCTGTTCTTCCGTCGTAAAGTGTAACTTTTCCGTCTGGTGTACGTCCAACTTTTTCTAGTAATTCTGCTATTTCTTCTTCTGTTGCACCATCGAATACTGGTGTTGCAATTTTCCATCCAAGTTCACGAGCTGCTGCTCCTAGGTGAACTTCTAAAACTTGACCTAAGTTCATACGAGAAGGAACACCTAATGGGTTTAAAACAACATCTACTGGTGTACCATCTGGCATAAATGGCATATCTTCTTCTGGAAGTATCCTTGAAACAACACCTTTGTTTCCATGACGTCCAGACATTTTATCTCCAACTGATATTTTTCTTTTTTGAGCTATGTAACATCTAATTACTTGGTTTACTCCAGGTCCTAATTCATCTGAATTGTCTCTTGTAAATATTTTTATATCTACAATTGTTCCTGCTTCTCCATGTGGTACTCTTAAAGATGTATCTCTAACTTCTCTAGCTTTTTCTCCAAATATTGCACGAAGTAATCTTTCCTCTGCTGTTAATTCTGTTTCTCCTTTTGGAGTAACTTTACCAACTAATATATCTCCAGGTCTTACTTCTGCACCAATTCTTATAATACCATTTTCATCTAAGTCTTTTAAGCTGTCTTCACCAACATTTGGTATATCTCTTGTTATTTCTTCTGGTCCTAATTTTGTATCTCTACATTCGCAATCATATTCTTCTATATGAATTGATGTATATACGTCGTCTTTAACTAATCTTTCACTAATTAAAACAGCATCTTCGTAGTTGTAACCTTCCCAAGTAGCAAACGCAATTAAAACGTTTCTTCCTAGTGCCATTTCACCTTTATCTGTTGAAGGTCCATCTGCTATAACATCTCCTGCTTTAACTTTTTCGCCTTTGACAACTATTGGTCTTTGATTTATACAAGTACCACCATTAGTTCTTTTGAACTTACGTAGTTTGTATGTTTTTAATCCTTTTTTAGTTTTTAGAACAATCTCATCTGCAGTAACTTTTTCAATTGTTCCATCGTCTTCTGCTAATATCATAATTCCAGAGTCTTTTGCTGCTCTGTATTCCATACCTGTTCCGACTATTGGAGATTCAGTTTTCAATAATGGAACTGCTTGACGTTGCATGTTTGCACCCATAAGTGCACGGTGAGCATCGTCGTGCTCTAAGAATGGTATCATTGCTGCACCAACTGAAACTAATTGTTGTGGTGAAACATCAACATAGTCTACTTCTTCTGGAGCTACCTCTGCGATTTGTTCTGCAATTCTAACTTTTATTTTTTTGTTTATAAATTTGCCATCTTTATCAACTGGTTCTGATGCTTTAGCTATTACAAATTTTTCTTCAACATCAGCTGGCATATATTCAACTATATCTGTTAATTTATGTGTTTCTTTATCTACTTTTCTATATGGTGTTTCAATAAATCCATATTCGTTAATTATAGCAAATGAAGATATTGCTGATATAAGTCCAATGTTTGGTCCTTCTGGAGATTCTATTGGACATAATCTACCATAATGTGTAAAGTGAACGTCTCTAACTTCGAAACCAGCTCTTTCTCTTGTTAAACCTCCAGGTCCTAAAGCTGATATTCTTCTTTTATGTGTTAATTCTGAAAGTGGGTTTGTTTGGTCCATGAATTGTGATAATTGTGAACTTCCAAAGAATTCTCTTATTGATGATGTTATAGGTTTTGTGTTTATTAATGTTTGAGGTGTTACAACATCTAGGTCTTGAATTGTCATTCTTTCACGAACAACTCTTTCTAATCTTGTTAAACCAATTCTAAATTGATTTTGTAGTAATTCACCAACACATCTAACACGTCTGTTTCCTAAGTGATCTATATCATCTACTTCTCCCAATCCATGGTCTAAGTTAAATATGTAGTTTATTGAAGCTATTATGTCTTCGTTAGTAATATGTTTTGGAACTAATTCGTCCATTCTTTCAACTATTACTTTTAATAAATCTTTTTCGTCTGTTGTGTCAATTATATTTTTTAATATTTCATAATTAACCGCTTCTTTTATTTTAACGTCTTTAAAGTCTATATTATTTAAAACTTCATGTATATCTACTGTTCCGTTTCCTATAATTCTAACTTTTTTGTCGTTAACTTTAACATCTACTATGTTAATTCCTGAATTTTGGATTTCTTTTGCAATTTCAGCTGTTATAGCTGTATCTTTTTCAACTAAAACTTCACCAGTTTCTGGATTTATTATGTCTGCAAATGCTATTTGATTTGTAATTCTTGTAGCTAAGCAAAGTTTTTGATTATATTTGTATCTACCAACTCTTGCTAAGTCATATCTTCTTGGGTCGAATAATAATCCACTAAATAAATTTCTTGCAGCATCTGCTGTTGGTAATTCACCTGGTCTTAATTTTTTATAGATTTCTATTAAAGCTTCGTCTTGAGTTTTAATAGTATCTTTTGCAAATGTTGCTTTTAATTTTTCTTCGTCTCCGAATAACTCTGCAATTTGTTCATCTGAAACTAGTCCAATAGCTCTTAAAAGAACTGTTACTGGTATTTTTCTTGTTCTATCAACTCTTGCATAGAATACATCGTTTGCATCTGTTTCATATTCTAGCCATGCGCCTCTTATTGGCATTACTGTTGATGTAAATAATTTTTTACCTGTTTTGTCGTATGTAAAAGCATAATAACATCCTGGAGAACGAACTAATTGGCTTACTACAACTCTTTCTGCACCATTTATAACAAATGTTCCTGTATCTGTCATAAGTGGGAAGTCTCCTAAGTAAATTTCTTGTTCTTTAATTTCTCCTGTTTCTTTGTTGATAAGTCTTACTTTTACATGTAATCTTGTTGCATATGTTGCATCTCTTTCTTTCGCTTCTTCAATAGAATATTTTGTTGTGTCTTCCATGTAGTAATCAAAAAACTCTAATATTAAGTTTCCAGAATAGTCTATTATTGGTGAAATATCTTTTAATACTTCTCCTAAACCTTCTTTAACAAACCAGTCGTATGAATCTTTTTGGACTTTAATTAAATTAGGCATTACAATAGCGTCTTCTGTTTTTGCAAACGTTTTACGAATGCACTTTTCGTGTTTGATATCTTTTACCAAACTAATCACCCCTGTTTTTAAAATTAGCAGGTAGTAAATAAATATTCATAAAAGTCCTTCTTAACATATAAGGTATTTATTTAAACTTATAGGCCCTGCTTATTATTCCCGTAAGATTAAACACACTTTCTTATGCGTAATTCCTCTTTTATAAATAACTTTTAAAAGGCAACAAAAAAGTAGGCTGATAAACTCTCTTTTTTATCAACTTACCTAACAATATGTTATATTCTTAAAAAACTTTTTGCGCACATAGTTTTTTAATTTTAATCACCCTTCTCTTTTACAATATTATTATTATATTATTTTTAAGAATGCTTGTCAATACTTTTCAGCAATTTTTTCTTTTAAATTCAAACAGCCGTAGGTTTTGCTTTTTTAAACTTTATCAATACCTGTTTATTATTAAGGTAATAGCTTATTTCCATTTTCGCTCTCATTTTCCAATATTTTCATATATTTTTTATTGACTATTTTTATTATATATGGTATTATTTTTATAGAAGTATTTTGTCGAAAAATGGCGAAAGCTTTTTAATATTTGTTTACATTTAGGAGGATTAAATTATGAAAGCTACTGGAATAGTAAGAAAAGTGGACGAGTTAGGTAGAGTTGTTTTACCAATAGAATTAAGAAATAAATTTGATATAAAAGTTAAAGACCCAATAGAAATATTTGTCGATGGAAGTTCAATTGTTTTAAAAAAATATGAGCCAAATTGTATTTTTTGTGGTAGTTCGAAAAATTTAATAACTCACAATGATAAATTAATCTGTGAAAAATGTGCAGAAAAAATAGGAAAGAAAGTTGCTGCTGAAAAAGAAGAATAATTAATAATATACATAAAAACAGAGCTAATTAAAATAAATTTAATTAGCTCTATTTTTATTGTATCGGAAAAATTGAATATTTTTACGTATACAACAAGTTTGAATTACCTTGGGCAGTGCATATTTGCGAAGCAAAATGCACATATGTTGAAGCCACTTTTCTTATATGAATAATTTATAAATTTCATTTTTCTTTACATTTCTATCTTTAGCTATTTTCTTTATAATTTCATTCTTTTCCATTCCTTGTTTTTGATAAAAATTATAGTGTTCCTCAATAGATAAATTATTTAAAAAATCAATATCTTCATTTTCTGTTCTTTCTGCTTTGTCTATTATTATTACAAATTCTCCCTTTGGATTATTAATTTTATTTAATAACTCATTGGCAGTTCCATAAATAAATTCTTCATGAATTTTTGTAATTTCTCTAGCTAATACTATTTTTCTATTTTCTAGTATTTCACTTAAATCTTTTAATGTTGATAATAATTTATGTGGTGCTTCATATATAATTGTTGTTAAATTTGCTTTTTTTATTTTATCTAACTGTTCTTTTCTATTCTTTTTATTTAATGCTAAAAATCCAAGAAATGCGAATTCAGTTGTATCTATACCTGATGCAATTAATGCGTTTATTAAAGCACATGCTCCAGGAATTGGAACAATCTTTATATTATTTTTTATTGCCTCTTTTACAACCGCTTCTCCTGGGTCTGATATTCCAGGTGTTCCCGCATCTGTAATTAATGCTATATTTTTATCTTCTAATAATTTGTTTATTAGTATATCTGTTTTAATATCCTCATTATGTCTATGATAACTAATTAAAGGCTTAGATATCTCTAAATGATTCAAAAGCTTCAATGAGTGTCTTGTATCTTCTGCAGCAATGTAATCTACTTCTTTTAAAATTTTTATAGCTCTTAATGTTATATCATCTAAATTTCCTATTGGTGTAGCAACTAAATATAATATTCCTGCCATTTATTTTTATTCCTTTCCATATATCTTTAATATTTCGTCTGTATATGTACCATCTTTGTTATATATAATCAATGGGTTTTCTATATTTAAAAAAGATTTTGCATTTTTTGTTGCTTTAACTAAAATTAATTTTGGTTTGCTATCAAAATACGATTGAACCATTCTTAATTTTTTAGGTTCTAACTTATATTTTCTTAGCAAGTAAAATAAATCAGATAGTCTTTCTGGTCTATGTACCATATATAAACTTGAATTGTCTTTTAAAAGTTTAGAAGATATTTCTATAAAATCTTCCAATGAAGCTGTAATTTCATGTCTCGAAATAAGTTTGGTTTTAGATTCATTTTTAAGACCAGAATTATCTTTTTTATATGGTGGATTTGAAACTATTGCGTCAATTGAACAGTTTTCAAAAATAGTATTTAAGTTTTTTATATTATCATTAATAATTTCAAATCTATCTTCTAAATTATTAAGGCTTATGCTTTTTCTTGCCATTTGACATACTTCTTCTTGAACATCAATTCCATATATTTTAGAAAGTTTCGTTTTTCCACAAAGTAATATTCCTAATATTCCTGTCCCTGTTCCTAAATCTAGTACAGTTGAATTGGTCGATATTTCTTTTGCAAAATCAGATAACAATACACTGTCAATTCCAAAACAAAAGCCATCTTTATTTTGAATTATTTTTAAGTTATTTAATTGTAAATCATCAATTCTTTCATTATCTTTTAATTCTATTTCCATATTTATCCTAACTTTTATAAAAAATTATACATATTATATAATAAATTATTTAAAAATGCAATTGGAGGCAATATGGTTGAAAAGTATAATATAAAAGATTTGGATGGATTCAGAGGTGAAAACAAAAAGAAAAAAGGTAAATTTAAAATATACAAAGATAACACTTTAAAATCTTTAAATGAAGTGGAATATTTCTTAGGTAATTGGAAACGTGCTTGGAAAGGAATTAAATTATTTAAAATATTAAAATAGATAGTAAAAATACTATCTATTTTCTATATAAATTCTAATTAATCGTTTTTAGTAAAGCTCTGTTTGAAGTTTATTTTATTATCTTTAAACGCTTTGTTTTCTTCTCCGTTTATTAGAATTTTAACTGATGTTACTTCATTTAATTCTGTTAGGGTATTTGTAATTGAATATATTATTAAACTTTCTTCTTCAGTTCCACCTGCAGCATTATCAATAAATTCTTTAGATAAATCTACATATACCGTATTTCCATTTAATTTGCAAGAATTTACTTTTGTTCCTTCCGGAATTGCGCTTTCCAACTTATCGCTTTCTGGTCCAGCTATTAATAAATTTATTAAATATGTATATGGATCTTTATATAGCTGTTTTACATCTATGCATCTTGCTTCAGCAATTAATGAATTTGTTTCTATGTTTTTATAATACAATGAAATTATTGTTTTTCTAATTTCATCATCAGACATTTCTTCTTGTGGTGTATATTCTTGTATTTTATTGTTATCTGCATTTTCTCCTTTTCTAACTAGTGCAAATGTTATAATAGCAGCAATAATTATAATTATTAATAATATAATCAGTATAATTTTTTTGTTTTTCATATTTAACCTCCAAAATAAATTTGTTTAATAATATTAAAGACAAGTTTATTTTAGAACTCATTTGTAAAGAAAAAAGATGAGAATTTAACTTCTCACCTTTATTTTACATCTTCTACTTTTTGTATGTTTTCTTCTAACAATTCTGGTTTTTTTAAATATCTATTAAACATTTTAACAGAACTTGCGAAATAATAGCCATCACAAATTCTCTCATCACAAACAAATGCTAATGAAATACATTTTTCTTCTTTAAAATTTTCGTCATCATATATGTAACTTTTCTTTTTCTTTCCCATTGCTAAAAATAATCCAGTTGTTCCAAAATCATATAAATGATGATATATAGCATCTATTCCAAGTGAAGCAACGTTTGTTAAGAAAGCACTTGTGTGAAATGGACTTGCTTTAATTATAAACCTTGGCAATATTCCATGCTTATCTAGAAACATTATTATACTTATTGCCATTTTCAAAATAAAATTAGGTATTAATGATAATGCTGTTGCTAATGCGTCTGTTTCATTCACTTTAACTATTTCTTTATTTTCACTAATCATGCTATCTAATTTCTCTTTAATTTCAAATATATTTTCTGAACCATTAAATGGTAGTTTTATTGTTGTTTCTTGTCCATCATCACTTAGACTTTTCTTTATTGCTAATGATATATATATTTCATTTCTAGCAAAAGTTCTTCCGTTCATAACAAATCTATTAAGTCTAGGTCTTAAGGCTATCAATCTAACTAATGCTGCATAAACGATATTCATATACGAAATTTTTATTCCTTCTGCAGCTTTTCTATTGATATATTCATCCATTTCTTTTATGGGCATATCATAGTCATAATAAACTTGAGAATCACTTCTTGTTCTCATTACCTGTGGTATAATTCTAAAAAACGGTGGGATATTTTTTAATTTTCTCCCATCTGATCTGTATCCAAACATAAACATCCTCCAATTATTTAATACATTATTTATTATACTATTAATTTAGACAATTTTCAACAAATACAGATTACATATCAAAAATTATAAATACAAAACACAAAATTATAGAACAAAGTGACTTTATTCGCCCTTTGTTCTCGCCGCTTTGATTTTCCGAATGAAATGAGGAAATCTCAAAGGCAATAGCGATTATAACATTTTTAATATACTAGGAAATTAAAAATTTCCTAGTATATTAAAAATAAGTCAGAATTTTTTCTGACTTATCTATAAAATCATTAACCTTTTTATTATTTTTTCTTTTGGTGTAAATACCATAAATTTTATAAAATACTTTTGTAATGGATTAAAGAAAACATCTAATAATAGAATATCTTTTATTTTAAATTTGATTCCTTTTTTCTCTAAGTAATCACAAGTAAATAATTTACATGAAATACATTTTGCATCACAAGTATATGTTTTTTTATTTAAATACTCACATGTGACAAATTTAGTAAATGGACCTAAAATTCTATTTTTATAATGATGGCAACAGCCAATAAGTGATTTTGCATTTCTTTTTTCTCCACATTTATCATTTTTAAAATCACATAAATTCTTGCCATAGAAAAAATTATCTAGATAGTTACAAACTGTATCGTATATGTAATTGTATCTTTCTCTTGTATCATAAAAAATAGCATTTATGGCTAAAATAAAACTATTCTGTTGTTCGTTTTCTTCATTGTAGTTTAGTATATATCCTAACAAATTTTCATTTTCATTTTTAGTTCCAATTTCTATTTTAGTTCTTTTAATTATATTTTTTATACTTAATAATCTTTTTATTAGTCTTTTATATTCTCTTTTTTCTATATTATTAAAATCAATTTTTAATATAAATTTTTTTCTTTTTAAAACATTTAATAATTTCACTTTTTTTATATCAATTCCATTCTCAGGCAGTTCATTTTCATTATTAACTATCTGTAAAACATAATTATTATCTAATTTAATAATTGTTTTATATTTTACCATTTTAATTCTCCTTCTATTAATAATTTAAGAACGTGGCCCAGTAAAATACTAGGCCACATCGCAGGGGTTACTTACTTATTGTTGCTATACAACTGTCGATCATTATCACTACCATCGTTAATACGATAATCGCCATCGCCA
Source organism: uncultured Clostridia bacterium (assembly GCA_934183305.1). Taxonomy (GTDB): domain Bacteria; phylum Bacillota; class Clostridia; order TANB77; family CAG-508; genus HGM13634. The sequence goes on from CAKPSF010000001.1 coordinate 173,687, forward strand.
GTCACATAACCAATATCGTTGCCATTGCCATCATAGACTGTTCCATTTTCAGAGTATCCACCAGGATAATCATTGTGGAAGTCCTGACTATCTTTGTAAGCCATATGTAGCCCCTCCTTTCATATAATTATAACACTTTGAGTGCTATAATTATATGGTAATTTCATTTTATGTAAATGTCAATGCGTTTTATGTAATTTTTTTACTTTTTTTACATTTAAAGTAATTAACTTTTGGTGTTTTTTCGTCTATTTTGTCGGATGTAAGATAATACTGTCATTTTTAGTGTTTTAGGTTATGTGCTTTATAAAAATAACCTTGTGTACTTTGCTTCTTATGGTATAATATTTTAAAATAAATTATTTATATAAGGAGACTTATTCATATATATAATCGAATTCACAAATAATAAAAATATATTAAGTGAAATAAACTAAAGATAGCCCTTTTTGTAGAAAGGGCACCATCTAAGATTTACTATCTTTTATTCTTTTCTAGCCAATTAAGAAGTATTTTAAATTCCTCATAATGATTTTTAAAAAATTTATCTTCTTTTTCCAATTGCTTAATCTCATTTACAGATAACCAACAAACAGATTCTACTTCACTTTCTTGCAATTTTAATTTTTCTATATCTGAAATATCAAGTTTTATATAATAATCATCCCAAAAAACTCTTTGTTCATCTGACCTTCCAGAAAAGTATAATTCTAGATTTTGTTTTTCTAATGATACTCCAATTTCTTCTTTTACTTCCGTAATAATTCCTTGAATACTACTTTCACCAGATTTCGGATGTCCTCCGGTTGTAGCATATTTTCCATTTTTTATTTTGCTTCGTTTTTGAATTAAAAATTTTCCTTCTGAGTTTTGAATAAATACTAAAACTACAACAATATAATTTCCTTTTGGAATTGCTTCTCCTTTAAATATTGTTTTTGATGTTAAGTTCCTATCAATATCATATAAGTCTCTTTTTTCTTGATTAATATCCATTTCATTCTCCATATTTTTAACTGAGTTATATTATATCATAAAACATAAATTTTTATTATTTAAATATTTCTTTAATCTTATTTTCTAGGACCTCTTTTTCCCCGCTTCCATTCGTATTCAACCTTATCAAAGGAATATCATACTTATATAATATTTTATTTTTTATATTATCTCTTTCTTGTTGTTTAGTTCCTTCTTTATGGAAATAATATCCATCTACTTCAATTGCTATAACTAATTTCTTGTCCATTTTATTAAATATAACAAAATCGATATGTGTCCAAGTATTTGTAGTAAAATTTAATTCTTCTTCATTTAATAATTCCATATTAGCTAGTATATTTATTAGTGGCACATGTACCGCAATATCTAAATTATCATAGTTATTTTCTTTTAATATTTCTTCAATTAAATTATATGTTAAATTTTCAGAATCAAAATCTGAAACTCTTTTTTTATCTTTTAGGTACTCCAAGCGTTTTTGCCTATTTTGCTTATATAGCAGATCATATATTGATTTGGTTTTACTCTCTATTATTTCAAAATTATTATATTTTATATATCTCATCAAGTCACCTATATTGGTGCTTTCGTTTTTTTCATTATTTGACACTACTAATCTCAAATATTTTTTTGCACGAGTTACCGCTACATTTAGCATTTTAGGATCATCTACAAATTCAGTTATCTCATTATCAACTGTTGTTATTATAATAGCTTCTTCTTCTCTTCCTTGAAATTTATGAACAGTATCTATTTTGAAATTATTATCTACTGTTTGTTGTATTTTATCTCTTTGCTTTCTATATGGAGATATTATCCCAATATTCTTGCTATCAACTTTCTTCGAAAGCTCGGGTATAACTTCTTTTTCAATAACATCTATTTGTCTTTGATTTAACTGTCCTCTTGCATGATTTCCTTCAGTTGTTATATATGATTTTAATACATCCTCTTCCCCATGATCTTCTGTCATTATTATTAATTGATCATTATAAAATTTTTTATTACAAAATTGTATGATTTTAGGATGACATCTATAATGTTCTCTTAATAATGTTCTAGGCGCACTTTTTAATGTTTCCTTCACTGATTCTAGGAAACTATGTTTTAAGTAGTCATAATTTTCCTCAATGTTATACTTTTTTGAAATTTCTTGTATAATATTTTTATTTTCATTTGTAATTACATTCGGTAATTGTTTTAAGTCTCCTACTATTACTGCATTTTTTGCAACTGATAGCGCTAAAACTCCAGTAATCAGGTCAACTTGTGATGATTCATCCATTATTATATAATCGTACTTATGATTTTCAGAAAGTGAATTTTTTATTGAATAAGTTGTACTAAATATTATTGGGTATTCTTTATTAACCTCTCTCGAATTAGTATATAACTCTTTAATATTAAACACTTTTCTCTCAGTTTCCTCTTTATATTTTTCCCTCAAATATTCGTTTAATAATTTTATAGAAGTTGACGTTAACAATTCTAATTTATTAGTACCTAAACTCCTAAGTCTTCTTTCTTTTCCTTTTATTTCATTTGCTAATTCTATTTCTTTAACTACAAAGAAAATCATATTATAATACTTTAATATGTCATTTCGAGTTTGTTTATAAAAATCTCGATTTCCAATTCCATACATAAACTGTGACTTTAATCTAAACCATAAGCTATCTCCTTTTAGTTCCTCATATTCTACTTTTAATTTCATTATATTATTAGAAGTGACTCTATTAAGACTCTTAATTTTAGGAATATTAGTTAACTTATTTCCATCATATGTATTAAAATACTTGTGTTCAGTTTTAACTTCAGAAAGTCGTTCTTTTAACTTAGCAATGTCATTTTGAATATCAAAAATTTCACTTATGTCTTTATTTAAAGTTATTAATTTTTCCTCTAAAACGTATTTATCTTCTTTTTGTTTATTAAATTTTATATATTCTCCTGTTTGATTATTTATAAACTCTTCTTTGTTTTCTTTTTTACCTAATCTAGCACATAAATAACTTAAATTATATTTGTCTAATTTTTCATATACGTTATCCGTTGCCGCATTATTATTAGAAACTACTGCAACAGTTTGACCATTTTTAATAATATTTGCAATAATGTTCAATATTGTTTGAGTTTTTCCAGTTCCGAGGAGGTCCTTCTATTATACTAATTTGATTGTTCATTGCATTTCTAACAGCTGCAAGCTGAGATTTATTTGCTCCAAATGGAAATATTAATTTATCTAATCTATTACTAATTGGTATTTCTGCTCTAGCTAAAGGAGTTATATATTTATATAATGCTGTATCTCTTTCAATAAAGTTTATTTTTTCATACTCTTTAGTTAGTAATCCTATTCCTTCTTCTGTTTTTACGCTTACTATTTTAGAAATCTCCTTAAAATATTCGAATTTATTTGATGGTACTGCCATTTTATTATCATTCTGCACTATTTTTATATCATTTTCGCCAATAACTATTGTGCTATTATTTTCCAAAAAAATTCTATAATATTTATCAAATTTTAGAACTTTTACAATGTTATAAACATATCCTTGTTTTAGATAGATTTTATTTTTCTTCATATCTATTTCAATTGGATCTTTATAAAACTCAAAGTCTTTTTTTGTATACTTATACGCATTTTGAGTATTTTTGTAATTAATACGTATATAATATCCATCTCTTTCATAGTTTAGTATTTCTTCGGTTTTATCTTCTCCTTTAATTATAATTAAATATTTTTGGTTGTTCATCAAGTCCTCCAAATTTCTTTCGTATATAGCAATATTTTTTACATATATTTTATTTGTTCATCCTATTTTTTACATTCATATTCTATCATAATTGTTTATCCTTTACTACTTTTCGGTTTAAATCTGTCAGATTTTGTTTTCATCTTTTTTCGACATTATTTGTATTTTAAATATTTAACATATGTTAATCATAATATTGTTGTTATAATTTTAAAATGATATAATATTTTTAAAGGAGCGTTTTCTATGAAGAATACTAATATACAAGAAAAAATCTTAACCTTTATTGTTAATAAAAACAACCAATTACTATTATTAAAAACTAACTCAAATGATCCTCAATTTCATAGAAGTTTTTACTATGTTGTAACTGGTTCTTGTGAAAAACAAGACAAATCCAAAATTGAAACTGTAAAAAGAGAAGTAAAAGAAGAAACTAATTTAGATGTTATTGAAACTATTTATTTAAATAAGATTTTTCAATATAACTCCTTGGATAAGAATTGTATTGAATATGTATATTTATCAAGAGTAAATAATATTAATGTTATATTGAACGAAGAACATATTGACTATAAATGGTGTGATTTCAATGACTTTATTGAATCAATACATTGGTTTGAAGATAAAGTAAATTTAATAGAGTTATTAAAACCTTTTTTCTAGATTAAATTTATATTCTAATAAAATACAATATATCTTATTTCAAGCTTTATTAAAAAGAAGCAGAAAATTTAATTTTAATTAAACTTTCTGTTTCTTTTTTAATCATTATACAAAATCATTCCTGAGCCCAATTCTTCATTAGGTCTTGATACAAATCCAAATTTCTCATAAAAACTTTCTTTGCCTTTGGATGCTCCTAAATATGTTCTTATATCTGGATTTATTTTCTTATATTCATTAATCTTTTCTATTAATTTATTCATTATTCCTGTGCCTATTTTTTTGTTTTGGTATTCTGGAATCACCATTATGTCTTGTATATATAAGAATATTGTTTTATCTCCAATAATTCTTCCATATCCAATTAACTTATCCACATCATAAACACAAAGTGAATATAACGTATTATTTAATGCTTCTTTTACTATACTATTTTTTCTTGTTCCCCATCCCACTGATTCTGTTAGTTTGTTAAATTCTGTAGGTGTTGGCGTTTTTTCAATATATTTAATTTTCATTATTTATCCTCCTATTAATTATTTTCTATAATTCAATTTTGCTATCTTTTAAAATGCTCAAATGGTCAATATAATTTCCTTCATATTTATCATAATAAATATATTTGTTTTGATGTTTCTTATAATATGTTAACATTGCATATTTAGCTTTTACCATTAATATGTTATATATTATTTGTAAATCAAAATAGAATTTTTTTACTATTAGACCTCCCATTATTATTTTATCACTTCCAACACGAAAAAAATCATCTGTTAAATTTGGGCAATTCCATTTTTTTGCTTTTATCCTCGCTAACCTCTCACATCTTTTATTTAAATTAGGATAATTTTCTTCTGCGAATTCTGTTGGTAGCATCATCTCGACATCATTTATCCATAGACCTTTATCAGATTTCTCTATTGCCAATTTATTAAATTTATAATGTTTTAGGTTAATACTATAATATTTTAAGAACATTTCTAACGAGATTCCTCTTTGTTTACAATAATAATTAATTTCTACTTTTGTATAATATTTTTCATCTCTTTTATCTACATACTTTAAATCTAATTTTATTAGATCAACTATATGTTTTATTTTTATATTTATTATTCTCATTTTATATGTATCATCTTTATTCATTTTATTGTATTGGTATTTGGATGATCCTAATAGCCTGAGCAAAGTATCTCTTTTTATTTGCCACTCATCTTGGATTCTATAAAATTCATATTTAGTAATTTCTCCCTTTTTTTCTAACTTATCGTCTATAGAATATTCATATTTGTTAAGCTTTATTTTTGTATAGGCTTTACTATTTTTCCTTAGTTTATAATATGTTTTATAATTTATTTGCAATAAGCACAACAAATCTTTAATTTGAATTTCTTCATGTTCTGATATTTCATTTAATAATTTATAATTTACTTTAGCCCCTATTTTTAACTTATATCTATTAAATACTATTTTTAATAACTTACTATTTGGGTATATCATTTTCAACTCCATGTTTTGCTACATTTACTATTTGTATATTTCTCTGTCTATTAAATAATCCAGTTTTTATACCGCTTCTTTTTTAACAGCACATTGTCTATTTAAATCATATTTTTTGCATTTATCTGTTACTATATACCAAAATGATTTATTAAATTAATGATAACTCTAAATAATCGTATTTTTCACAATTATTCACAATAAAAGTTAGAAGCTTTTAAATTTATATAGAGTATAGCATTTAACAATGATTTTTACAATAAAGTGTCGGCATTTGTTTTTTGTAAATTTCATAAGAAAATTTATGACCTTCGGGTTATGAGCGAGGTTTGACCGGTTTTTGTGGTTTTGTGAAAATTAGAGTTTTTGTTGGTATTTCGGTATTTACGAGAGTTTTTATTTATGGAACATTTGTGCATTTTTATGGCATTTTTGGAGATGATTTTACCCAATTTTTACCCAATTCATACAGTACGTCTGTTCTAGTATTTTAAGCTCTTGTAAAGGATAATTTTATTAATAAAAATTTTAATTTTGGAGGATTTAGATTATGAATAATTTAAGAGAAGTTAATAATGATATTTTGAAGGATTGGTTATTGTTTAGAGAGGATGAGATTTCTTCTCTATCTTGTGATGAGGATAGAAATCATTGGGTTTATTTTGATGAGATTTCTGAGAGAATTTTGAATAGTATTCCTAAACAGAATAGGGCTTTTGTTCAAAAACAGCTTAGTGTTCTTGATGATAATTTTTTGGATTATCTTGGTTATTGGAATGAGAAGTATTATAGGAATGGATTTTGTGATGGAGTGCAGTTGATAATGGGATGTTTTGACAATAATGTTTCATTTTAAAGTGCAAATTTTGCACTTTAAAAGGCGAGAATTGCTCTCGCCTTTATCGATTTCTCATATAATTTATTGGTTTTAAAATGGTAACTCATCATCTTCTGCATTAATAAATGCAACTTCCTCTATTTTATTTTCATTTATTTTTTGCATTACAAATTGTATAAATGCATTCTTGTACTCAGTTTTAAATATTTGGTGATACAATCTATCTATATCCTTTAGTGTATCTAGACTTATTTCACATCCCTTTGAATAAACTTGGCACTCTGATGGAAAAATACTTTCTGGATTTATAGTCTTTCTAAAAAAATTATCTTTTAGAACTCTTTGAATATGATTTAATAATATCTCTGTTTCATTATACGAAATTGGTTTCTTTATTTCGTATCTATTTCCTATATTTTCATTTCCATAATAATCTACATCCACATAATTATTAAAATCCCACATTAAATTATTTATTTTTTCTCTTGCTTCATCTAGGTTTACTCCATCTATTAGAGAATCAAAAACATTTTCCTCAATTTCTTTTTTATTTTCTAGTATTTCTATATTAAACTTGGAATATAATTTATTTTCATCCTTAATGTCCACAATTTCAAAATATTTATCTTTTATTTCCTTTTCTAATGAATTTTTATATTTTACAAATCCATTATCCGATGTAATATAATAAAAAAATGTTTCTTTGTTCTCATACTTGTTTATAAATTCTTTTATAGATAGCCAAATAATTGTATCTTTAAATCCCTTATCACTACTATTTGGCTCATCATAAAAAGGAGGTTCCTTATATCTATTCCTTGCTAAAACATTTTCTAGAATGTTAGCTTTTTTATACCCAATAACATTATCTCCAAAATACTCTTTAAAAGATTTATTATATCCATTTTCATTCCATTTTAATACTTTTTCCTCATTTTCATATTTTAAATTTAAAAAATCATTACTACTTTTTATATTCTCAATTTTTTTATATAATTCTTTTATTTTTCTTAACTGAATATTTATATATTCTTCCTGTACCATTTTAGGCACATAAACATGATAATTATTTTTTTCTAACTTTGGTATAATTTCGTTAATTTTACCAGTATTAGCAACTAAAAAATTTGTATCTAGTATTATTATCTTTTCCATTTTTATTCTCCCTTAAATAGCACATTAAATTTTTCTAAATTCTTTAAGTAGTTCTTCTACGTCTTTATATCTTTTAGAGCAATCGGTGTTCATTCCTCTTTTTACAAACTCTTGTAAATTTTTATTTTCTATTTTTGTTGTATTAGTTTTTCCAGTCATTAGATAATAAATTGTCATAGTCAGAGCATATATTTCATGGCACATACTATATTTATCAAAACCTATTATTCTCAAATTCGGATCATTAAACCATCCTTTAAAATCTGTATTCACTGTTGTTAAGGTACTTTCTTCTTGCTTTATTAAACCAAAGTCAGATATTTTAACAACTGGTACATCATCATATATTTTTATTAATATATTTTTTGGATTAATATCTCTATGCAATCTACCTTTTGAATGTATATATTTAAAAGCTTTTAATACTTGATAAACATAGTTTTTTCGTTTAGTTATTGTTAATTTATCATTATTTGCCCTTATAAAATCATAAAGATTAGAATCCATATATTCCATTGTATATTCTCTATTTTCAGCATTATATGAATATACATCAATTATATAGGGAGATTTAAAAGATTTTAGTTCGTCAAATTCTCTTTTAAATCTTTCCAATTCCTTACTCGTTAAATCTTTTTTAGCTCTTTTTAAGGCTATTTTTTTATCATAAAAATCATCTTTATAGTAATACACCAAAGCATATGAGCCCTCCCCTATAAGATGCAAATTGGCATGTTTATTACTTTGAGACTCTAATTTTATTTTCATTTCTGAATATCTTCTATATTGAAAGATTTGGCGTCCTGAAATATTATCTGATTCATATATTTCAAATCCATCTCTCTTTAAAAATTCATTTATTTTTTCTAACGCTTCCTCCCAATTTTTACTTTCATCTCTCACTGCTGGATTAAATATTTCCAAAATAAATCTTAAAAATTCTTTATCATTCAAATTTTTTATTCCAAATCGTGGATCATAAAATACCCAATCATTTTCCCAATCCCAATTGTTTATTCTATGTTGAGTTATGTCTCCATAAGCATTTTTAAATCTATGATCTGTAGATTCTATTTGCTGTAAATTATACAGTCTCGACAAGAATGAAACTTCATCAAGTCTTCCACTCCAAAAGTATTGTATTTTCTTATCATTCTTTTTATCGTAATAACCACTAGTTAATAAATCTACTATATCTTGTCTTGTATATTCTGTAATCTTATTTTCTACCATACTATTTCCTCTTTATTGACTATTCTACTATAATTTGCTTTATATTCAATATAATTATTTTATTTTAAAAAGTAATTTATTACATTAGCATATTGATCTTGTGCATTCAAGCAAGTGTCAACTAAATATCCTTTTTCATTTTTGTATTCTTTCAAACCTCTATAATAAAATAATTTATCTTTATCAAAAATAATAAATGGAATTATATTATTTTTTAAACATTCCTTAAACATAATAATTCTTCCTATTCTGCCATTACCATCTTGAAATGGATGGATGCTTTCAAATCTATAATGAAATTCAATTATTTCATTTATAGTAATTTGTTTAAGTGAATTATACCAATCAATTAATTTTGACATTTCTTTTTCAACATTATTAGGTGATGTTGTCTTAATTCCACTTCCTATTGTATTAGCTCTTTGTTTATATTCTCCAACATTAAACCATTCCACCCTACTATCTGAAGTACCATCTTTTAAAATCTTATGAAATTCTTTTATCAGCTTTTCTGTTAGTTTTTTATCTGCTACATCTAACATATAATCAACTAATTTAAAGTGATTAGCTGTTTCTAATATATCATCTACTTTTGCAATTGTATCACCTTCAAATAAAATAGTATTTGTTTCAAAAATATATCTTGTTTGGTCTTCAGTTAATGTACTTCCTTCAATGTGATTTGTATTATATGCAAACGAAACCTGAGTTCGATGATATAAATTTCCTTTTAATTTCATTTCTTTTTGTTCTCTAAGTATATCTAATACATTTATTTTTGAAATATCAAATTTATCTTCTTCATCATTTAATAACTCATCAATTGATATTTCAAACAATTCAGCTAATCTTTTTAAAGACTCAATATTTGGTTCTAAAGCACCTGACTCATATTTTGAAACTGTAGCTGGACTTACATCTAGTATATTAGCAATTTCATTTTGAGTCATTTTTTTATTCTCTCTATATAATTTAATTTTATCTCCTAACATATAAAAAACTCTCCTTTTTAGATTATAATACTATTATATCATATTATTTCCAAAAAAGAAAGTTTTTATTAAATTTATTGCAATTTGTTTCTAAAAAAGATTTTAGTTGTATTAATCTATTATAAAAATAATTATCTCATGCCATAGCTTCAAAAAAGTCTTCTATATTTATTTAGCTTTTAATCATCTTGTTTAAACAATATTCTTATTCTTTTAATAATAATCATTATTGTTAAAAAAGTAATTAATAATATATAAGAAATAATAGCTGTAAAAATCGTTCTAAAAATACTATTATCTATTGCTACATAAATCAACATGAAAAATACTAAAATAATATTAATAAGAACCGTAAAATTTATCGAAGCGTTTGTTTCTTCTAATATTACTTTTTTTCTTCCTTCATTTTTATTTGACTCTATGTTTAATATTCCTCCCTGAAATGATAATAATGCTGATATTACAACTGAAATAACAACCATTATAGCTTCAACCATAGAATCAGAAAATGTATATAATATTGATATCCCTATTGCAGTAAGTACAGGAACAAAGTAAAGTACTATTATATGTTTTTTTGCTCCATCGAATATTTTGAAATGATCTGTTACTATTTTAAATATATTTATAAAATTATTATTTCTCTTTATTCCATAAATAAATAATATAACTAAACTTAATATAATCAAAGAAAAAGCTATATTTAATTTCATAATTCACCTCTTATATTTTGTTATAAACCATATGTTCTAAATATTCTTTAGTAACCTTAATAAAATGCTCTTTTAGTTTTTGATCATCTATATCTCCAAAACTGTTTGTTATTTCATCCGGAATACCTTCAATAATACTTAGATTATTTATATTATTTATATTTATAGTCCTTGTTCTTCCATATATAGATGTAACAAATTTTACTCCACTATAATCTATGTCTTCGAATTCATATATTCTACTGTTACCATTAAAATACCCTGAAATCATTTCTTTCCATTTTTTAATATTTGAAAATCCAGCTATTATTCGTTCTTCTTTACCATATCCCATAGTATCTGTATCAGCTTTGTCATTTGAAATATTATTTCTTGTGTATATAATTTTCATCAATCCATTATTATCCAAGAGCTTTTTTACAAAAACTTGAGGGCAAATATTTCCTGTAGTGGTATATAAATTCAATTCATCATTAATAAATTTTCTTAAATAATCTGTAGTTATTGTTTTTATTCCATATTGTCCAATATTTTGAAATATAATAATACCTTTACATGTATCATCACCTTTTGGCACAGCAAAAAATACTCTAAAATGTATAGTCTCTGCGTGTTCTTTTTTTCTAGTATACAAAATTTTATTAGTCTTTGTATTCACAATATTAGCTTCTATTCCATAACCTCCAGAATTAATATCAATATATGTATATCTAAATTTTTCATTTTCTTCTACAATTATATTATCTGTTTCTACTTTAAACATTTTTTGCTCATAATCATTTAAGACAAATTTCCTACTATATTTTTCACAAAAATCTTTTAATAAGTCAAAGAAATCATCATATTCCTTTTTTTTACCCTTAATTTTTTTATTTAAATTTACTATATTTACAGTATTCTTTTTACTAGGATTTTTTTCCCTTATCCATATACTGCATGCTGTTAAACTTAGATTATTCATTATAATCCCCCAATTTTTACCTCATCTATGCTAATTCTTTAGCATTCTCATTTATGTTTTCAATATCTTTCCTTATTTCCATAAATGTACTATATTTATCTTCAAATAGTTCTCCAACTTCCCCTACAGCTCTAAATGGATCTTCTGTTAATGCAATCATATCAATTGTTCCATTCTTTATAACATAATCAATTAATAATTTAACAAATTGAATTTGTCTCATATTTAATTGATTCTCATTTATATATTTTGAGAAAATTTCACTTGCTGTCGCTGGATCTAATCCAACAATATTTCTGACGACTTCTACTACATTTTTATCTCCATAGGCATTTTCAAATTCTTTGTTAGTACCAAGTTCTTCAAATAGTATTCTTTCTAAATCTTTCTTTTCTACTTCATTTATTTTTTCATTATGTCTTATTTTCCAAACAATTATATTATCTAGATTACTATTGAAATATTTGCTTATCTTTTTCTTATAATTAGTAAAATCATTTCCACTGCTCAAATATACATACTCTTCGCTTACTTCCATTAATGTATCTTCAAAATCCGAATATACTGGTGGTCTCATATATGGATCTATGTACTGAATTAAATTTCTTAATTCTTCTCTTACTTTTTCAATATCAAAGAAACCTGCTCTACTTAAATAATCTGTTTCAGCTACCTTTATAATTAATTCTTGTTTTTCTACTACTTTTGGAATTGTTCCTAATTTTTCAAGTTCAGCTACCAAACTAGAAATATTTTCTTCTATTCTATTTGTTTTTTGATTATTCATCCTTTTTACTTGTAACCCATATAATAAGTTGTCAAACTTCTTTGCATCTTCATTTTCTTCTGATGCAAGTAAAATAGGTGTAATATTTTCTTTTATATTTGTTGCATCTAATATAGATAAGTAATTCCAATTTTCTTTCTTAGAAAATTGATCAATATAATATAGTTTTGCTTTTACCATAAATCTATCTTTATTAAGCTTAGCAATTTCTTCAATAAATTCATTAATTAAAGATTCTCTATATTGTTTAAATTCTTCTTGTGCTTGGTATTTCATATGTTGTAATTCAACAATTAAGTCAAGTTTATAGTTAAATATTTTTTCTGTAAGACTAACTTGAGATGATGTTTCTATCCCTTTTGAATTTACAGAAAAGAACTCAAAATTCTTGCAATAATCAAAAATGTAAAATTCTTTTTTATCTTGTCCTATTCCAAATAAATCTTTGCAAAGTCTTGTTCCTCTTCCTATCATTTGCCAGAACTTGATTTTAGATTTTACGGGTTTAAAGAAAACTAAATTTACTACTTCTGGAACATCTACTCCTGTATCGAGCATATCAACTGATATTGCTATTTGAGGGAAATCATCTTTCTTTGAAAAGTCATCTATTATAGTATCATTGTATTTTACTTGATTATCTATTAATTTTGCAAATTCGCCTCTATATGATGGATATAATTCATTAAATACATCTTCTATTTTTTGTGCATGTCTGTGGTTTTTAGCAAATATAATTGTTTTTCCTAGCTTATCTCCACCCTCAACTTTTATTCCTTTTTCCATTAGTAATTCTATAAGTTTCTTAATAGTATCTCTATTAAATAGCCAACTATTTATCGCAGCTGCATTTATTTCTTCAGGCGCTTCATCCTCTTCAAACAAGTTCTCATATTCTTCTTTTTCTTCATCGGATAACTCATCATATTTAATTCCTCTATCCATAAAATCGGTACTTGTAGATATAGAATGGTATTCTACTAAATATCCATCTTTTACAGCTTGTTCGTATTCATAAGCATATGTAGGGACATTATTTTCTATTTCAAAAAATCTATATGTATTTCTATCAACATCACTTCTAGGAGTTGCTGTAAGTCCTACAACTAAGCCATCAAAGTATTCAAATATTGCTTGATATCTGTTATATATACTTCTATGTGCTTCATCAACAATTATCAAATCGAAATGTCCAGGAGTAAATAATTTATTTCCAGTTTTAGATTTTATATCATCAATTGCATTCATCATAGTTTGATATGTTGAAAATACAATTCTTGATTCTTCTGGATTATCCTTTGAACTTAATAAATTACAGCCTGACATATTAGGTAATAATTTATTAAAGTTATTTTTTGCTTGTTTTACAAGCACTGTTCTATCTGCTAAAAATAATATATTTTTAGCCCAATTTTGCTCTGTTAATATTTTAGCTATTGATATTGCTGTTCTTGTTTTTCCTGTACCAGTAGCCATAACAAGAAGTGCTTTTCTATGACCTTCTTCAAAAGTTTCACATACACTTTTTATAGCTTCTAATTGATACTCTCTTCCTGCAATATTTGGATCTATATAAACATGCTCTAAACTTTGTTTGTTTTTTCTTCTATCTATAAGCAACTGTAATTCATCTTGTGTATAGAAACCACTAACTCTTCTTGGTGCATATTCTTTATCATCCCACATATATATTTCATATCCATTGGTATAATATATAACTGGTCTTTGATGGTGCTCTGCTTCAATACAATCTGCATATAGTTTAGCTTGATTTTGTCCAACTCTTGCATCTACACTTGTTTTCTTTGCCTCTACTACTGCAAGTGGTAATCCATTTTCTTCAAATAATACATAATCAACATATCCTGTTCCTTCATTATTTGGCATTCCTGATACAGGTAGTTCTGCTGTCATGTTTGTATCAAAATCCCATCCAGCAAGCTTTAATTCTAAATCTATATATCTCTTTCTTGTTTCTGCCTCTGATATGTTTTCTACTTTAAAATCATAAACCTTTTTCTTGTTTTCTCTATTTTCAGTTATTTGTTTTCTTAATTCATTGTTTTCTCTTATTGCTTCTTCTAATTTTTTATCTCTTTTGCTTAATTCTTCGTATAAGTTTTCTTTTTCTTTAACAGCTAAAATATTAGCATTCTCTTTTGGTAAAATACTTTCGTCAAACTTTAATTCTTGATAATCTTGTCCGTAACAATAAGATATCCATTGCATAAAATTAAATAGATATCTTAAAGACATTACTGCCTCTTGTCTTGTTATTTTCCTGTTGTTATGGACAGCAAAATTGCCAAGTTTTATAATATATTTAATTTGTGGAAATAGTTTTGCATCTAATATATTTCTAAATGAAATTTCATGTATTAATGTTGATATGTTATCTTGATATGGCATTTTTAAGTCCATATCATTAGCATATAACCATTTTACTGCAAGTTCTAATGCTCGCCTACTTAATATACTACATGTTACTGTATTTAATCCTATTCCATTTTCTGCTTCTATTGAAGCATCTGCAAAACTTCTAAATATTCCTGTTTGCTTTAAAAAATCAAAGTTTGACATATTTTACTCCTTATTTTTATTTATTATGTTCATCAAATTATTAAGTTCTTTTTCTAATCCAATTACACATTTAATTTTCGAGGAATCTTTACATTGTGTTCCTATTGCTCTTAAATTAAAACTGTTAATTATTTCTTCTTGTTCTTCTCTAAATTCTATTATTTTTACCTTACTGCAATCTTTGTTATTACTTAGTTTTTTTATAGTACCTTGAGGCATAAATGATACAGCAATAACAGGAGATAAAATTAATATCCATGTGTATTCATTAGAGTTTGGATTAAAAGTATACATTGAGCTTGTCGGAAGAACAAATCTTACATTTGAATTATTTATTATTACATGTATATCTTCATTTTTTAATACATTATATAACGTATTTAGTTCAACCTCTTCTTTGATAAGTTCATTTTTTATAAGTTTGATATTTAAATTTGTTCCAAATCGTTTATTTAATTCTCTTGGAAAAAATTCTGTTCTTAATATCTGATATGATAAATATCTAAATATATATTCTATATCTTTTTCATTAAGTACTGTATTGTCGTTTATATTTTGTATTTTTCTGATTACATTACCTATCTTACTTTCTGATTCATTGCTTAAAATTTTTTCATTTTGTTTGTTATAATATCCTAATTGAGTATTAAAGCTTGATGTCGTGGAACTTTTTATTTGCATGTCATTACAATCAATATATTTTATTATCTTTCTATTTTTTTCATCAATTTTAGCAAATCTATTTAAAATACTTTTTGGTATAAATATATGTGAATTTATTGCATCTTTTTTGCTCATTTTACCTCTCAACTTTTATCCAAAATATTTATTCATTAAGCTTTCTTGTAACTTTTTTGTTGCTTTTAAGCTCTTTTGTATTTCAAATTTTTGTTTATCGATTTGTTTAACAAAATTTGCAAATTTATTCTGCAGTTCTATTGGTGGGCATATAAATCTTATTTTTTTTACTTCGTTCATTGATGGAAAGTTTGGAATTCCACTTCCTCTACTAAAACCAAATAATTTTTCTTGAACTTCATCACTTCTAAAATATTGTATAAAATATATGTTGTTCATTATATTAGAATCTAATGTGATTTTTAATAAAGCTTGATTTATTATTCCCTTTTTAGCATTTTCTGGGACTTCCGCTATTTTTCCAAGAGTCACTCCCGAACAACTTATTAATAAGTCTTTTGGCTTAACTTTAAACATTTGCATATCTTTGTATTTTTCTTCTGTTATATAATATTTTTCGTATTCAAAATCATTATGAATTGCATGTCTTTGTTCATATACTAAATATCCATCTGCTACAAAATCTTCTTTTTTTAATGACCCTCCAAAAGGTCCTCTTTTTATAGAATTAGCTTCTTTTTTTGTTATTTCAATAAGTGTTTTGGTATTATATTTAGTATCTTTTTCTGTTCCATACATCTCGACAAACTGGGATTTGATTAACTCGTCTAGTTGTTCTATTTGTTTTTCTCTAATATCTATTATTTCTTGAACTTTATCCAATTCTTTTGCAACATTTTTTTGTTCTTTTAACGTTGGCAAATTAATATTTATTTTTGATAATTCTCCTTTATTAAATCCTGCTTGTGCTGCTCTTTGTCCAACATTTTTTATATAATTTTGGAACACATCTGATTTTAAAAAATTATATATAAACTTTCTATCAACTATGTTTTCATCTATTACAACTTTCATCATTGCAACATTATATGCACCAGATAACCCTGTGAGGATTTTACCTATAGATGCCCCATACCTTGCGATTAATATGTCTTTTTCTTCACATTTCTTTGTAGAATTAGTTATTTTAACATATTCTACTTTAGAATTATCTTGAGTAAAATCTCTTATTTGTAACATTCTGATATATCCTTCTTTAGGTTCATCACTCCATTGATTCTTTGGTGGTTGACTTCCACCTTGAAAATCACATACATCTGTTAATTTCATTATAACATTTCCTCCAACTCTTTTAATTTTTGTTGAAGTTCATTTTCCATATCCATAATTCTTTTTAATATAACTTCTGGTTTCTCATATTCTTTCTTTTCTACAACTATTTCTTTGTATTTATTTATAGATAAGTCATAATCATTTTCTACTATCTCTTCTTTTGATACAAAGAAAGATTTTTCAGTTCTTGCTCTTTCTTGTTCTTCTTTTGAATTTCTATTGTTAAATCGTTGTATAATATCTGGTATATCATTTTCTTTTATTGGTTGTCTTTGGTCATCTAAACTAAATCCATCTGCTGTCATATCATAAAACCATACTTTATCAGTTCCACCATCACCTGTTTTTGTAAATATCATAATAGCAGTTGAAACTCCGGCATAAGGTTTAAACACGCCACTTGGCATAGATATTATTGCTTCCAATTTATGCTTTTCTATAATTTCTTTCCTTATTGCTTTATGAGCATTTGAACTTCCAAATAGCACTCCATCTGGAACTATTGAAGCAGCTCGTCCCCCCGTTCTTAATATTCTTAAAAACAATGCTAAAAATAATAGTTCTGTCTTTTTTGTTTTTGTAATGTTTAATAAATCTTTGGCTGTTCTTTCGCTATCAATAGAACCTTTAAAAGGCGGATTTGCAAGTACCAATGTATATTTACTGTTATCTTCATTATCTTCTGATAATGAATCTTTATATGATATATTTGGATTTTCGATACCATGTTGCATTAAATTCATTGCTCCAATTCTAAGCATTGTCCTATCCATATCGAATCCATAAAACATTGTATTATTAAAATGTTCTTTTAAATTTTCTGTTAAAAATAAATCATTTCTATTATTTCTTAGATATTCTCCTGCTTCAACTAAAAAGCCTGCACTCCCAGCAGCTGGATCAACAATTATATCTTCTGGTGTAGGTTTCATTAATTCTACCATCATTCTAATAATATGTCTTGGTGTTCTAAATTGCCCATTTGTACCAGCTGTTGATAATTTTGAAAGAAGATATTCATATACATCTCCCTTTGTGTCTCTATCTTTCATTTTTAATTTATCTATTGCTGTTACGACTCTTTGTAACATAATAGGTGTTGGTATAATAAATATTGCATCTTCCATATATTTTGCATATCCAGAATTTTTATTATTACTTAATGACTTTATAAATGGAAATACATCTTCCCCAACTATTTTATACATTTTTTCAGCTGGATAGTTTTTAAATATACTCCACCTACATTCCTGATGTTTTTCATCAAAGATTCTTTTTGTTTTTATTCCTAACATATGGTCACTTTTTTCATGTGCAATATCTATATCATCTAATCCTTTTATAAATAAAAGATATGTAATTTGCTCTATTACTGTTAAGGGATTGGTTACTCCACCTTCCCAAAAGTTTGTCCAAATCCTATCTATAATACTTTTTGTTTCTTGCTCCATATTTTCCTCCAATAGTTACATTATTACATGATGTATTCTATCACAAAATGACATTTTTCTCAACAGGTACTTCTAAATATTTACAATTAATTTCTTCCAAAAAAATGATCATAAGGATAACCTGCTTTTATATACAACTCTGTTAACTCCATCTTATACTTTTCTAACAATTCCAAATACTTTTGTTTAAAGACATTTTTACAAATCCACTCAACACCTTTACTAGAAATAACAACTTTACCATCAACTAAAAATTTATATTGTTCAAATCCATTATCCCACATTCTTTTAATAGCTTTTCTAACGGTATTTTCTTTCCTATTGAAGTAATTGCATAACTGTTTTATATCCATGTCTTCATTCCACCAATTCTCATAATGTTCTACTTTTAACAATTCTTCATATTGTCCAATTCTATCTTCAAAGAAATCTATGTCAGCATCTGTTAGTGATTTTTCATTTTGAAAATACACTTGATTTAACCATGCATATCCTTCTGCTAAAATAAAATATTTCCTACTTTTTACTTTCTCACTCCTCCATCTGCAAATTGGATGTTTTTTTAGCATAACTTCTATAGCTTTTCTTAAATCTTTATGTGTTATTTCTTTTCCATATTTAGTAGTAACACCTAGTAATTGAAATCTCTTTAAGATTTTATTATATGATAAGAAAATACTATCTAAAACTTGCTCTGAATCCATTTTCATTTTTCATCACTCCTACTTTTTTAATTTTATTAATGCTAGTCTACGTAGCATTGATAGTTAGCAAAATTTATTTTGCTCGAATATAGGTAGTATTTTTTAGTACCTAATATTCGCCAGCGTGGTGTTTTGACACCCTTTTTGCTGTTTAGGGCAAAATGCCCTAATACCCTTTTTGGCTCTCCGAGGGATATTTTTGATATAAATTTTTTCAAAATATTTTCAAAAAAGTTCAAATTTCTAAAATAAAAACTTGAACTTTTTTGCTTTACTTTTGTTTAAAAATATATTATAATATTTTTAGATTTTGGATTAAGTTAGCATTTAATTTTATCGCTTTTGCTAGCTTTTTCTTTTGCATTTCTATCATTTTTTATGAGTGAAATTCCATAACACATTTTGTATAAAATTTGTATAAATTCTTCTGCTAATTTCCTATTTTCAATAGCAATTTTCTCCATCAATTCTTCTCTTGTATATCTAGTTGTAATTACTATTGGTAACTCGTTTTCATATCTATTATTAATAATTCTATACAACCTTTCTAAAGCCCATTTACTTATTGTTTCACTCCCAAAATCATCGATAATTAACATATCAACATTAGAATAAAGTTCCATAATTTCTGACTCTGTCGTAACAGTTTTATTAAAAGATTCTTTTATTCTATCTGTTATAGAACTAGTCCTTTCCAATAATGCAATTTTTTTATTTCTAATAATCTCATTAGCGATACTTGCTGCTAAATGAGTGTTTTCATATCCTATACTTCCATATATAATAATTCCATCTTTTACTTTGTTTTCTGTGCATAAATGTGTATATTTTATTAATGTTGTTAATGCTTCTAGGTTATCTTCATTAATATTAAAGTTTACAAAATCACAATATTTCAGTTTTCTTTTTATACAACCCTCCTTATATATTTTATTTATTATTTCTCTATATTTTCTTTGTTTTTCTTTTTCATTTTGATTTGAATCATATTGTTTCAAAAATGCAATTGCTTCACTACAATCACACCTTTCATATTCTACCATATCGTGATTAACATTTGCATAAAGATAACTTAATCCTACTGGCTTTAATTTTTTATTGCAAAATCCACATTTTGCACCTTCATTGGTGATAACTTTAAAATTCACATTTTCTAAATCCACTTCTATTCTCATCTCCTTCTTTATTTAATATATTTTTAATCTTATTTTCTTCTTGTGTGTTATCCAACGTTACTTTCTTCTTTTTCACTTTTCAACTTTTCACGATATTTTTGTTGTCTAATTCTATTTTGTTCTTTATATTTTTCATATGGCTCAATGCTTTGATACTTGTCCCAATTTTTAATTTTATATGCTCCATCTTCTACAATTAGCATATTTAATTCTAGAAATTTTTGAATAATTTTTTCAATTTTTTTCTTAGATTTTCCCATAATCTTTGAAAAATTTTCTATTGTCATTGGTTTATTATTGCCTATTACTAATTTTCCATTTCTATTGCATTCTACAGCAATAATTAATAATTGAATCCATACTCTAAAATATGTATCTCCATCTGGCTCTCTTAACAGTATTTGAATTTTCCTATTTGAAAATATTTTTAATTCTAGTTTCAACCATTGTAAACTATACATATCCTCCTTTCCTCGCTTTCTTTGTAATCTAACTTATAGATTTTTGTTCCATATTTTTTAAATATTCATCTAGCGCTTGTACTCTAAATAAATATTTTCCACCAACTTTAGAGCATGGTATTTGCTTTTTTCTTACTAATTGATTTATCAGCCAGTAAGATACACCTAAATACTCTGCTACTTCTTTCATTGTTAGTGTTGTCCTTTGAATTTTTGGTAATTCCATAATATCACCTCCTGTTTTTTTGAAATTTAGTATTGACTTTTGTTAACATTTGTATTATATTGTCAATAGTTAATTTTGTAAATACTTTTTATTTTATTTTGATAGCAGGTTAACTTTAAGTGAATTTATAAACTGTTAACGGAGGAATTATGAATAAATTAGAATATGATGAACCTATAAATATCTTTGTTTCAACAAATGAAGAATTTACCCATAAGGCATTTTTATATGGAAAAACAAAATCATCAAAACCTAAGTATTATGATTTAAAAGATGGAGATACTGGCTATTTTACTATTGATACTATAACTAACACACAACCACTTTGTAGCGAACTCATCTCTTTCTTAAATTGTGATTTTGATAATATTGATGAATGTTTTATGTGGTTTACTAAGTTTTTCACTTCATACATAATATATACTGGAGAAGAAGATATAAATAAATTTGAAATTAATAAATTTTATTCTTTTAGTAAAGTAAAAAATTTATTTAAAAAATATTATGAAGAAATAAAAAAAGACTCAAAACATGGTCAAGAACTATTATCAAAATTTGTTGATTATATATTTAACCTTGATAACATTAAAGAAATAAATGACTTTAGTACAAAAATAAGATTTTATATTTATTATAATTCTCATTTTAAGGAACTTGATAGATTTATAAATAACTATTTTTCAATGCCACAAGGATTTTCTTTTAGAACAATATCTGATATTAAAGGTTCTACAGAAAAAGATTTAATAAGCTTCTTTAAGTCTGCTCCAAATTATGATATTGAACCAGATTATAGTTCTAGTAATGAAAATATTTATGGCGTTTTATATGTTACATTATTTCAATTTGTTCTTAATAATAAATTTCTTATAAAAAAATGTAAGAACTGTAGCAAATACTTTATAACAGATAATCCACGCATTAATTATTGTAATAATCTGTTTAAAGGTAAGAACACTTGCAGAGATATTGGAAATCAAATTGCCCAAAGAATTAAGCAAGAAAACGAAATTGTTTATGGTAAATATCGTAAGATTTACGCAAAAAAAGCGATGTTAGTAAAACGTAATCCTGATATAGAAGTTTATAAAAAAGAGTATGAAAATTGGAAAAAAGAAGCAAAGGAATTTATGGATGCCATTAGAGCAGAAAAGAAAACTTATAAAGAATTTAATGAATGGTTAGACTCAAATTAATTACAAGATATATGTTACTTTAATGAATAAAATTTAATAGAAATCTATAAAATGAAGTCTATACTTATTCTGTATAGACTTCATTTTATAATATTTAATCCATATTTGTATAATGTGTTCATTAATTTAGGCTTCTTTTCTGCTATTTCCCCATATAAACTATCTATGTCTTCACTTACATTTTGGACTTTCTCAGTAAAAATATCTTGAATATTTCTAAACTCTTCAATTATCTCATTTGATATATCTCCATCTATAGTTCTTAATAACTCTGATATTCTTTTTTTAGTATTGTTGTTGGATGCATTAAATTTCCAAATCGTTGTTTCTGTCAAATATGTACTATATTCTTCCACTGTTGGGCTTGATGCCTTATATTGTTTGCAATCATCTATTATATTCTTACAATTTTCTATATGTTCTTCGATAATCTTTATAGCATCTTTCAATACATAATCTTTATACCAAAAAAATTTATAATCTATTTTTTTATCACTTTTTCTGTTTTTTTGGTCGTTAATATAAAATCCAAAAATAAATATTAAGTTTATAAAGCTTATTATCATTACGAATACATCTGTCCAACTCGTTGTATCTATTACTATTTTATCACCAATTTCATTTGTAGCATGTACTTGTCCTATAAACATAAACAATATAATTATACTAATTATTAAAATTCTTCTTTTCACTTCTATCACCCCAATGGATTAACTTTATTTACTGCATCTCTTATGCCATCTTCAATATTCATTCTTATTAAATCACTACAATTAAATTGGTATTTTTCTCTAAACTTTTTCTCTCCTAACTTTTTTATGCTGTCGCTAAATAATCCAAGAAAACATGAAGAGTTAAAAGAGTATACATCTTGTGCTATTTCAAATTCATATATTTCTTCATCATTATCTTTTTCATCTATTTTAAGTTTTTCCCTAAGAGTTATTCCTCTATCTCTGCCAGAAATAACTTTTATATATTGCGTTAATTTACTTAAATCTATCTTTTTCATATCCTTGCCTCCATTTGCTTTTCTATATATTCTTTATCTAGATAAAATTCCATACTTATCATAGTTCCTGGAAATTTTTCATCTATTCTTTTTACATATTTACTATCTGGTTTTTTAGATAAATCATTTTCTTCATTAAAAGCTATAATTGGTATCTTTTTTCCATTAACTATTTCTTCCTTTAAATTATATGTAGAGTCAAATAAAATATAACCATTTCCACTTAATATCGCCATTATCGGATTATTTCCATCCATATTTTTCCCAATGTGCATAAAATTATTTATTAATTTTATAGTTCCTTTTCCTCTATCGTCATCTATATCTACTCTTTTTCTACTAACATTATACTGTAAAACATATAACATCCATAAAGGTTCTTCATTCCATTTCTTATTAAATATATTATAATGTTCTTTTGTTTTATCCTTTAGGAGTTTCTTTGTATATTCTGTTGTATCTTCTCTATTTAATCCCTCATATATACTATCTCCAAAATCAAATAATACTAATCTACATTTTCCATCTTTTCTATCTTTATCTATATTAAAATGTCCTGATGCATACCATGTTGCTAAATCTCCTGCATGTTGGTTGACATTATCTAAAACTTCACCTATCATATGTGCAAATTTACTTTTTCCTTGTACTGTCAACTGATAATTTTGTGTATTTAAACATCTATCATAATATTGTATAATTTTATCTGTCATCTTACTCTGTTCTTCATTTTTTAATATATCCAATCTAACGGTATTGTTGTTTTCTATCTTTGAAATTCCTAGATGTTTTACTAAACCACTTATTATAAAAATTTCTCTTGCTTCTTTAGATTTAGGTACATTTCCTCTTGTATTTAATGGCTTATTTATAATCTTTCTATATTTAATACCATTGAGTATAATTATGTCAGTTACAGAAGAAGCACATAATCCCAGTTCTTCACATTTAGAATAATCTAAGAACAGTTCTTGTACTTTTTCATTCTGTATTGCAGTAAATATTTTCTTTAATGTTTGTAATGATTCTTCTGGATTTGTAATGAGAGAAAATTTCTCTGGAATTTCTATAATCACAATATTATTATTTATTTCTATTTTTTGGTAAAATTTCTTTAAATCCAATAAATTAATAACTTTATTAGGAATGTATCTTTTTTTGCCATTTTCCCCACTTTTCATGCCTTTTATATGATTATATTTTTCTCTATGTTTTTGTCTCATTATTTTATTTGTTTTATTTATTTGAAACTTTCTCTTTTTATGTTTTCTTTTTTTATTCATTTCTATCCTCTACACTATACTTATTATTTTTTTCTCATTAGTGTATTTATGTTGTATTTTATCATAAAAATTACAGTTTGACCACATTTTTTGCTATTTATTTTTTTACATTTCATTTTGTATTTTATTGTTTCTTATATATTCTTTTATGAATTTTTGTATAATCTTTGAAACATGCATAAAATAGCCAAATATGGCTGGTAATTTTTCTAACATTATTATATAATACACATATAATAACACTCCTCCCACCCATAGGTATGCTCGAAAGGAGGTGAAAATAGTAATGGCTGGGAGTATAGAAAAAAGAGGCAAAAATAGTTACAGGCTAATAGTATCTGAAGGATATGACTTACATGGAAAACCATTAATACATAGAAAAACAGTACACGGAACAAAAAAAGAAGCTGAAGTAGAACTTGCTAAATTTGTTACTGAAGTGCAAAATGGTTTAGTTATAGATGGTAAAGCCTTAAGATTTTCTGAATTCGTTGAAATATGGAAAAGAGATTATGGTTCAAAAGAACTAGCTCCATCAACATATAAACGATATTGTAGAATGTTAGAAACAAGACTTCTACCCTACTTCGGACGTTTTTACATTAATAAAATTAAACCAACTGACATTATGAAATTCTATGATTTACTTGAAAAAGATACCCAATTAGTTAGAAAACAAGGCAATAATGGTACAAAAACTAAAAAACCTTTATCTGGTAAAACCATTTTAGAACATCACAGATTATTAAGAGCAATGTTACACAAAGCAGTTTATTGGCAATTAATAGTTACAAATCCTGCAGAACGTGTACAACCACCTAAAGCAAGAAAACCAAAAAGAAAATCTTACAATGATGAGCAAACTAAAATACTACTTGAAAAATTAGAGCATCTATCTATAGAAGATACTAAATATAAAGTTGCAATCATCTTAACAGTTTTTACTGGTGTTCGTTTAGGTGAATTAATGGGACTTGAATGGCAAGACATTGATTTTAAGAACGGAATAATCTGTATAAATCGTTCAAGTCAGTATTTAGCTGATTTAGGAGTCTTTACAAAAGTACCTAAAACAGAAAGTTCTATAAGAGAGATTGCAATACCCGAATTTATCATTTCTTTGCTTGAGGAATATAAGTTATGGTATGAAGAACAAAAATCGCTATATGGCGAATTATGGACGAATTCTGATAGGTTATTTGTACAAGCTGATGGCAAACCTATGCATCCTTCTTCTATAAGCAAATGGTTTGTTAAATATGTAGGTACAATAGGATTACCTGTAATTAATTTTCACGGATTAAGACATACAAATGCAAGTTTACTAGTTGCACAAAATATTGATATAGCTGTTGTTTCTGCAAGACTAGGTCATGCACAAATAAGTACAACACTTGACTTTTATGTACATCCACTACTTTCTCATAATAGAAAAGCTGGATATGCACTAGAAAACTTACTATTACCAACAAGGTCTTAATTTTACTTTTTTCTAATTTTCACAAATTACAAATTTTCACGATATTAAAAAAGTAAAAAACTTTGAGATTTTATATCTCTTTCCCAATAGTTTTTTACTTGCAGATTTTTGTAAAAATTATAACTTTATAGTAAATTTTTTATTGAATTTTTATTAGAGTTTCGGGCATTTGAGGTGGTTATTTTACCCAATTTTTACCCAATTTGACATAATAATGCCATTTTTAAGCATTATTGCAACCAATTTTAAGACAACAAAAAATCACTAAAACCGTTACAGTTCTAGTGATATATTCTTTGGTTGCGGGGGTAAGACTCGAACTTACGACCTTCGGGTTATGAGCCCGACGAGCTGCCAACTGCTCCACCCCGCGATGTATGAACATTAATTATTATAATACAGTGAAAACTAATTGTCAACACTTTTATTGTATTATATTCCACAAAAATAAAAAATATTCATTATTTTTTATAATTTATATCAAACTTTAATTATTTTATCATTATATTTCTCCATATCGAATACATTTTTATAGGTGATTTTTATGCTAAACAAAATATGGCCATCCTTTATAATAATATCATTCGTTTTTGCAATATATTCTGGAAAGGTTCTAAATGTAAGCAATGCTGTTTTTGCTTCTGCAGAACAAACTGTAACACTTTGTTTAAGTTTACTTGGAACGCTTTGTCTTTGGAATGGTATTATGCAAATTGCTGTTAAAACCTCTATGATAGAAAAACTCACAAAGTTTTTAAAGCCATTAATCTCATTTCTTTTTCCTGAAATTAAAGAAAACAAAAAAATAAGTAAAGAAATATCAATGAATATGGTAGCAAATATATTAGGACTAGGAAATGCTTCAACTCCTCTTGGTCTTAAAGCAATGGAATCAATGCAAAAAGAAAACTCTAACAAAGATAAATTAAGTAATCCAATGGCTATGTTTATTCTTGTAAATACAGCTTCCTTACAAATAATCCCTACAACAGTCATTTCAATAAGAAATTCACTAGGTTCTGAAAACCCAACTAAAATTATAATTGCTGTTTGGGTTGCAACCATTGTTGCTTTTGCCACCGCAATTACTGCTGGAAAAATATTAATTAAAAGGATGTGATTGCATGTCAATTATAAACTATATTTCTAACATTGCAATTCCTGGAACAATACTTCTTATTATTGTTTATGGTTTAATTGAAAAACAAGCTATTTTTGATGTTTTTGTTGAAGGTGCAAAAGAAGGATTACAAATCATTGTAAATATTTTTCCAACACTTCTTGGATTATTTCTTTCAATAAATGTACTCAGAGAATCCGGAGTAATTGATGCTATTACAAAACTCATTATTCCCGTTCTTAATTTATTAAAAATTCCACCAGAAATTCTCCCTCTTGCTCTTTTAAGGCCTATATCCGGAAGTGCATCAATGGCAGTTGCAACTGATATTATGTCTAAATTCGGCGTTGATTCTTTAATTGGCCTTATGACTTCTACAATTATGGGTTCAACAGAAACAACGCTTTACACAATTGCACTATATACAAGTGCTGTTAAAATAAAGAAAACACGTTTTGTATTAATTGCTGCTCTTTTAGCTGATTTTGCAGGAATGCTTACGTCTGTGATTTTTTGGCGAATTATGTCGTAATGTTTTTCTTGACTTTTTAAATTTTTATGGTATATTTATTTTATTAATTTCAAAATATTTTAGGAATCAAAATGTTTTTAATCAAATTAATTTTATTTTTTTCCATATTTATTTTTGTCAGGAAAAAGATAATTCAAAAACAATCCCAAAAATTAAAAGAATATTTAGATATTAAATAACTAATTTATTTAGTTTTATTAATCGTGTTTTTAATCTTGCAGGAATTAGCTCCCTTTATTTTACGTCCCCCTATTAATGTAAAATTAAGCTCCCCATATATTCTAATTCCTGCGTAATAATATTTTATATTAATTGACAAAATCCATAAAAGTGAATATAATGTAATAAATATAAGTATACTAAAAATATATTTATAGGAGGAATAATATGTTCGTTGATTGGATGGAAGAAATTTCATTAGATGGAAAAGATAAATAAAGATGGCTTTAAACCATCTTTATTTTTGGATTCAATATTTTATTTACTTTCTCTTTCTTTTTCTTTTCGTTTTTCAGGTCCATATCTCTTAAAGTGCACCATTCATTATATACGTGGATAATATTAGTATAATATTTATCACTATAATCTTTATTTAATACACAAATATATGGTCCTAACATTTTTATTGTTTTTATATAAAACTGGTGTAATGATTGATATATATACTTCGAGTGAGCATTTTGGCTTGCGATATACATTGAAATATATTCAAAATCATTTAACACTGAAGCTATTAATTGAATAAATTTAAATGGCATATCTTTATTGTCTAAAATAAATAGCTTTTGTGCCTGTTCATCTGTATAGGTTTTATCTTTCAAATCATTATATGTTTTTTGCGTTATATTCATTTCTAATATTCTAAAATATATCTGTTGTAAATTTCTTGAATAATATATTCTTTTTACTTTTAATGCAGAAAAGTCATTATTATTCAATAATGCAAATAATTCCCCATTGTCAAAATTTTTAAAGGTAGATGGTTTTAGCAAATCAAATTTAAATAAATCATTTAATTCTGATTTAATAATTACATTTCCAAGTATACTGCATTTATACATTAAACTCTCAGCTGCAATTTTGCTTATTTCTGCACTTTTTTCATGTTGTTTCCTTGCAATAGTTTTATCAAACTGATACATAGCAAAAACTGCAGTAACAATTATTCCAAATATGTTAAAGCATGTCCACCAGTTGTTTAACGTAATTCCTAAAACAATCATATTTTGAGATTTTATAATCTCATCTTCTACAACAGTTTGTTTGGGAAGAAAAGTAAACGCAATTATTGTACCAGTAATTATAATAAAAACAACAAAAACTCTTACAAGATGTTCTCTAATATATTCAATCCAATTAATTAAATGTCTCTTTATTTTGTATAAATAGTACATATCCATCCTCCTTTCGTGTATA
This sequence comes from uncultured Clostridia bacterium, assembly GCA_934183305.1. Lineage (GTDB taxonomy): Bacteria > Bacillota > Clostridia > TANB77 > CAG-508 > HGM13634. The sequence goes on from CAKPSF010000001.1 coordinate 202,891, forward strand.
AATATAACATATTTTACATTTTTTTACAATAGTTTTGTAGTATTCTCTTTGATTATTTAATGCTTTCTTAGAGTTTTTTATGGCAAATATAACTTTTGTTGCATTACCATAAAATAAAAAGTCATACAAAATATTGATTTCTCAATACTTGTATGACTTTTATTATTTGGTGAGCCAGAAGGGATTCGAACCCCCGACCCCAGGCTTAGAAGGCCTGTGCTCTATCCAACTGAGCTACTGACCCATATGTTAGTCGTCCAAACGCATATATAATAATACCACGTTTTCTTTTGATTGTCAATTGTATATTTATAAAAAATGAATTTTTTTAGTTTTATGTCAAAGTGCCAATTTCGACAAGTTTCGCATACGTTTTATGATATATTACATATATGTTACATAAATATATTTTTTATGTTACAAATCGATAAAAAACGTTTATTATAATATATAATATGGTTGTATTTTATACAATAACGTAAATGAAAGGGGCTTTTGCGTAATGGATTATTCACTAACTAATCCTCAAAATTCAATATGGCTTACAGAAAAATTTTATAACGGGACATCTATAAACAATATAAGTGGTTATACTTATATCTCTGAAAAAGTAGATTTTAAAATTTTGAATAAAGCTATAAATGAAGTAGTAAAAACAAATGATGCAATGAGAATAAAAATAAAGGAAAAGGATAATTCTTGCATTCAATATGTTTCAGAATACACTTCTCTTGATATCAAAGTAGTTGAATTATCATCTGAGGAAGAAATAGAAAAAAAGGCATTAGAACTTGCAAAAATTCCTTTTTCTATTGAAGATAATCTGCTATTTAAGTTTACCTTATATAAATTACCAAATAATTATGGTGGTTTCTTTTTAAGTGCTCACCATCTTATTGGTGACTCATGGTCTTTAGGCTTAGTGGTAAAGCAAGTTATGGTTGCATATGCAGATATTAAAAACAATAATTATACAGAAAAATCGTATCCTTCATATACATCATATATTGAAGATGAAAGAAAATACTTAGAAAGCGACAAATTCAAAAAAGATAAAGAATACTGGAACCAAGTTTTCAGAACTGTTCCAGAAATAGCTACTATTCCATCTTGTCAAAAAAATAACGATGTTTCATGTAATGGTAATAGAGCCAATTTTAGTTTTGATAATAATTTAGTTAATACTTTGAATAATTTTTGTAAAGAAAATAAAATATCATTGTATAACTTTTTTATGGCTGTTTATTCTTTATATTTAGGAAGAGTTAGTAATTTAGATGATTTCGTTATTGGCACTCCAATATTAAATAGAACAAATTTTGAACAAAAAAATACAATGGGTATGTTTATTAGTACTGCCCCATTAAGAATAAATTTAAAACATGAAATGTCCTTTATTGATTTTATAAAAGATATCTCAACAAGTACAATTTCATTGTTTAGACACCAAAAATATCCTTATCAGTATATATTAGAAGACTTAAGAAAAATTGATTCTTCTGTTCCTAATTTATATAGTGTTGTTCTTTCTTATCAAATTACTAAAACTTTTGATGAAGAAAGTGGTATAAAATATAGAGCAGAATGGCTTAACAATGGATGTTGCGCAGATGATTTACAGATTCATTTATTAGATTTAAATGATGATGGAAAAATACATATTGCATATGATTACAAAACAGATAAATATACAAATCAAGACATAGCTGATTTACATGAAAGAATTTTGACAATTATAAATCAAGTTATGTCTAATAATGCTATTCTTTTAAAAGACATTGAAATAGTAACCCCAGAGGAAAAACATAAAATTCTCTATGATTTTAATAATACAAAGGTAGATTATCCAAAAGATAAGACAATTGTGGATTTATTTGAAGAACAAGTTGAAAAAACGCCTGATAATATTGCTGTTGTTTTTGAAAACCAAAAATTAACTTACAAAGAACTAAATGAAAAAGCAAATCAATTGGCTAGATATTTAATTGAAAACAAAATCTCAAACCAAGATGTAGTTGCAATTTTTCTTGATAAATCTTTAGAAATTGTGATTTCAATATTAGCAATTCTTAAAGTTGGAGCCATATATTTACCAATTGATACAGATTATCCCCAAAATAGAATTGATTATATTATAAGCAATTCAAATACCAAAATATTATTATTTTCTAACACATTAAATAACAGAACATTTAAAATACCTACTTTAAATGTTCAAGATAATAGCATTTATAATGGTGACATATCTGCTAATATTAATTACAAACTTTCACCATACGATTTGGCATACATTACTTATACTTCTGGTTCAACAGGTAATCCAAAAGGAGTAATGATTAAACATAATAATGTTGTAAGATTAATAAAAAATACAAATTATATAAATTTTAAAGAGCATGATAATATTCTTCAAACAGGTTCGGTAGTTTTTGATGCATCAACATTTGAAATTTTTGGTGCATTATTAAATGGATTAACTGTTTATCTTCTAAAAAAAGAAAACCTACTTAATCCAACATTGTTTGCATCTTATTTAAAAAGCAAACATATAACTATATTATTCTTAACCACTGCATTATTTAATAAATATTGTGAAGAAGATCCAACAATGTTTTCTAATGTTTCATATTTATTAACAGGCGGTGAGGCAGTTTCTAACAAACATATGCAAATTGCGAAGAAGACAAATCCTAATTTAAATTTGGTTCACGTTTATGGGCCAACAGAAAACACAACTTTTTCAACATATTACTTAGTAAAATCTGATTCAAATACATTTCCAATTGGTAAGCCAATTTCTAACTCAACTGCATATGTAGTTTCCAATATTGGTTCACTTTGTCCTATTGACGTTCCCGGTGAATTATGGGTTGGAGGAGATGGAGTATCAAAAGGTTACTTAAATAACCATGAATTAACAGAAGAGAAATTTATAAATAATCCTTTTGGAGATGGAATAATATATAAAACTGGCGATTTAGTTAAGTGGTTACCAGATGGAAATATTGAATTTATTGGTAGAATTGATAATCAGATAAAACTTAGAGGATTTAGAATTGAACTTAGCGAAATTGATACTAATATTTTGGCCTATCCAAACATTAAACAGTCTATCTCAATTATTCAAAATATTAATAACAATAAAACTATATGTTCATATATAGTTGCAGATAAAACAATTGATATTAATGCTTTAAAAAAGAAACTTGGAAAAAATTTAGCAAACTATATGATTCCAACATATATAACAATTCTTGATAAATTACCTTTAAACATAAATGGTAAAGTGGATAGAAAATTATTGCCTTTGCCTGAAATAAATACAGAAGATATAACTAATCCTAGAAACGAAACCGATAGCATAATAATATCATGCTTAAAAGAAATTCTTGGATTATCTAGCATTAGTATAACAAGTTCATTCTTTGATATTGGTGGCGATTCTCTTTCAGCAATATCATTGGGAACTAAGTTAACAAGTATATTGTCTCAAACAATAACTGTTCAAGATATATTTAATAATCCTATTATTATGGATTTATCCGATTATATTGTCAATTTAAAAAACTCTAGTATAAAAATTATACCAAAACATGATAAAATGGATTTTTATCCGTTATCTGCCGTACAAAGTGGTATTTATTATGCTGCAAATTTAGATAGTAATTCAATTTTATATAATACTGCTGTAGGAATTATAATTAATAAGGAATTAGATACATCTAAACTAGAAAAATGTTTTAACACATTAATAAATAGGCATGAATCATTACGTGCACATTTTAATTTAATTGATGATAAAATTGTCCAAATTATAGATAATAATATAGATTTCAAACTAAAAATTACAGAATCAAATGATGAAAATATAGACAAAATCTATAGAAACTTTGTAAAACCTTTCGATTTATCAAGAGCTCCTCTATTTAGAGCAGAAGCTATTAAATTACCAAATGATAAAATGTTACTTTTGTTAGATATGCATCACATAATCAGCGATGGTATATCATTAAAAATATTAATGCAAGAATTATGCTCTTTGTATAATGGTGAAACATTACCTGTTCAAAATATTGATTATACAGATTTTTGTATATGGGAAAAAGAACAATTCAAAACAGATGAATTTAATAAAAAGAAAGAATTTTGGGTAAACAAATTTAAAGAAGAAATACCTTTATTAAATATGCCTACAACATACCCTAGACCTTCTATGCAAAGTTTCGAAGGAAAAGATTACAGATTAAATCTATCCAAAGACATATTTAATAAAATAAATACTGTTGCAAAAGCATTAAATATAACTCCTTATATGTTAATGTTATCTTGCTATTATATATTATTATATAAATATACTTCTCAAGATGATATAGTGGTTGGTAGTCCAATTGTTGGTAGAGAATTACCTGAACTTTCTAATGTTTTAGGAATGTTTGTTAATACTTTAGCATTAAGAAATAATGTGGATCACAATTTATCTTTTGAAGAGTTTAGTACAAATATAAAAGAAAACTGCTTAGAGTATTTTAAAAAACAAACCTATCCTTTTGATATGCTTGTTAATGATCTAAAAATCAAAAGAGATCCAAGCAGAAATCCTTTATTTGATACGGTTTTCGTATACCAAAATGAAGGTTACCCACCACTTAATATAAATGGTATTAGCGCTACATATTATACCCCCAAAATAACAACATCTAAATTTGATTTAACTTTAGAGATTGTTCCAAATAATGGAGAATATTCATTACGCTTTGAATATTGTACAAAACTGTTTGATGAAAAATATATAAAAAGACTTGCATCTCATTACATTAATATTTTAAATTCTATTTTAGATGATACTAAGACTCAAATTTCAAATATTAATATGTTATCTAATGATGAAAGAGAAAAAATATTATATAAATTTAACGATATTGAAGAGCCAATAAATGATGATACTTTTGTAACTTTATTTGAAAACCAAGTTAAAAAATATCCAAATAATACAGCCTTAATATGTGATAACAAAACCTTAACATATTCTGAGCTAAACGAGAAAGCTAACAGTTTAGCACATTTCTTAATTGCTCATGACGTCAAACAAAATGATATTATAGCAATTATGACTGATAGATCGCTAGAAACAATTGTAAGTATGCTTGGAATTTTAAAAGCTGGCGCTGCTTTTGTAAATATGGATCCTACATATCCAATAGAAAGAACTACATATTATTTAAATGATTGTAAAGCAAAATGTGTGTTAAAACAAAAACATTTAGACCTACCAGTTAAAGATTTTGAAAACATTTATGAAATAGATTTAGATAACTCTAATATATACGGAAAAAATACTGAAAATCCAAATTTAAAGATTAATTTAGATAGTCTTTCTTACATTATATATACATCTGGTTCAACTGGTGTTCCAAAAGGTGTTGTATTAAACCAAGTTGGTCTTGCAAATATGTGTAAAGCAATGACACGAGTTTTAGACTACTTAAAAGATGGTCCTAACCATGCAATACTATCTGTAACATCTACTCCTTTTGATATATTTGTATATGAAATAACAGTATCATTATCACACGGCATGCGAGTTGTTCTTGCAAATAACGCAGAACATAGAAATCCTAAATTAGTAGATATGTTAATAAGAAAATATAATGTCGACGTTATGACTGTAACACCAAGTCTTATGAAAATAAATTACGATAATAGAGAACCAAATTCAGCATTAGCAAATGTTAAAAACATGGTTTTTGGCGGTGAGCCTTTATCTGAAAAATTTGTCCATGATTTGAAAGCTCTTTCTTCAGATATAACTGTGTACAACATATATGGACCTAGTGAAATAACTGTATTGTCAAATGTTCAAAATTTAAATGGAGAAGACAAGATCTCTATTGGCCCTCCTATACTAAATACAAAAATATATGTATTAGATAATGACATGAATCCGCTTCCAATAGGTTTCTCTGGCGAAATATACATAGGTGGAATTCAAGTAGGTTATGGATATCTTGGAAAAGAAGATTTAACTAATGAAAAATTTATAAATAATCCATTTGCTCCTGGAAAGATGTTTAAATCTGGAGATATTGGTAGATGGACAGAAGATGGTAAATTACAATGTCTAGGTAGAATAGATCATCAAATAAAACTAAGAGGCTTAAGAGTTGAATTAGGAGAAATAGAAAAATTACTTGAAGTCATCCCAGAAGTTGATGAGGCTGTTGTAAATAAAGTTACTATAGATGATAAGGAAGCTTTATGTGCTTATTATGTACTTAATTCTAGCATTGATGAAACATTACTTAGAACTACATTAAGGGAGAAATTACCTTATTATATGGTTCCTACATATTTTATGAAATTGGACAAGATGCCTTATTCTATTAATAGAAAAATAGATAGAAAAGCATTACCTCTTCCAACAAAAGTATCATCATCAAATAAGAGAAATATTGAGGCTACAACTCCATTAAATACAACTGCAGACAAACTATTATTTATATGGAAAAATGTTTTGCATACTAATGATATTGATATCAATGATAATTTCTTTGATGTTGGCGGAGATTCAATTGCTGCAATTCAAGTACAAATTGAAGCTGTGAAACTTGGTATTAATATTGAATACTCAGATATTTTCAAATATCCTACAATAAAACAATTGTCTGGAAATATTAAAAGTAATGAATGTTTTGATTTAACTAGATTTACAAATACAAAAATAGAAGAATTATTGAAAAACAACAACATTAAGAATTTAACAACAATCCATAAAGCAAAATTTAAAAATGTATTAATTATTGGAACTACTGGTTATTTAGGCATACATTTAATATATGAATATTTAACAACTTGTAAAGGTAAAGCATATTGCTTAATTAGACCAAAAAATAATATGTCACCAGAGCAAAGATTAGAAGACATATTTACATTCTATTTTGGTAAAAATTGTTATGATAAATATAAAAAACGTATTATTATTTTAAAGGGTGATATTACGATAGATAATTTAGGCTTATCAACTAATGAGCTTGAAGTAGTTCAAAATAAAGTAGATGTAATAATTAATTCAGGTGCATTAGTAAAACACTATGGAACAAGTAAGTTGTTTGAAGATATAAATGTACACGGAACTCAAAATGTAGTTGACTTCTGTACAAAATATAATAAACGTTTGTTACACATTTCAACTATAAGTGTTTCTGGAAATGGTGAAAGACTTGATAATTATGAAAATGAAGAATTATTAAAAAACACCTTCACAGAAAGTGATTTATATATTGGTCAAAAAGTAAATGGTATTTATACTTATACTAAATTTCAAGCTGAATGTATAGTACTTAATGCTATTGCAAATGGCCTTAACGCTATGATATTCCGTGTTGGAAATGTTACAAATAGGTTTAATGATGGTATGTTCCAACGAAACTTTAATGATAATGCATTTGCTAAAAGAATTAAATCTTTTATAGAAATAGGTGCTTTCCCAGAATATTTCTTAGAACATGAATTAGAATTAAGCCCTGTTGATTTATGTGCAAAGGCTATAATTAAAGCATTACAATATGAAAGTAATTGTAATGTATTACATATATACAACAGCCACTTGTTAGCAATTAAATTGTTTATTGAAGTGCTAAATGATTTAAATATTAAATTAACACCTGTATCTAATAAGCTTATGATTGATATAATTACAGGCATATTGGAAGATGATAGTAGAAAAGAAATCATATCTGGTATTATTTATGATCTAGACAAAAATAAAAACTTAGTATATACTTCAAATATCAGTTTAAATTCTGATTTCTCTAATAAATATCTTGCAAAAATAGGTTTTTATTGGAGAAAATCTGACAAAAGATATCTAAAAAAATGTATGAAATATTTCAAAGAAATAGGATTTATAAATTTTTAGGAGGATTAACAAATGAATTTTATTAATACACAATTTTTATTACTTGTTTTCTCTGCATTATTGACATTGGGATTAATGATATACGTTAAAAAAAGTAATAAAACAAGTCAAATAAACAAATTATTTTTCTATGTTTTACTTTGTACATTTATTATATCGTTTGGAGTAATATGCCAAGCAATTGGATATTATGTGATGGGTATAAATCCTATTTATTTTGAATATGTAATATATATTGGTACTTGTTTTTTACCAGTTGCACTATTTTTTACAAGCTTAAGCTTTGCGAATACTAAAATCAAGTTTAAAAGAATGCATCTACTACTTTTTGTAATACCTGTCATATCTTTAATAGCTGTTTGGACTAATAATTACCATAACTTGTTTTACTCAAATTATTCTTTAAATTTAAATGAAAATAAATATGGTCCATATGCAATTATTCATATGTTTTATACTTATAGTTTATTTGCACTAAGTATACTTTATCTTGTTAAATATTCAATTAAGAATGCAGGTTTCTTTTCAAAGCAATCTATATTACTTGTTTTAGGTGCATTGTTACCAATAACTACTAATTTATTAGGGACTTTTGGTATAATACCTATGACTGTATATATAACTCCAATTTCATTTGCTTTTGCAATGGCCTTTTTTGCCATAGCAATATTCAAGTTTGACTTTCTTAAAGTTACACCTATTGCAATGCAAAGAATTGTTGATAGAATGTCTGATAGTTTCTTGGTTGTAAATGAAGACAATGTAATTACAGATTTTAATGAAACATTTTTAAAAACATTTAAATTATCTTCTATTAATGTTAGAAATGTGAACTTTAAAAATTTTCTAAATTCAAGAAATCTTGATGGAATAACTCCTGTTCTTATTTCATCTACATTTAAAAAATGCAGAAATACAAATGAAACTGTATTAGTAAAAAAAGAATTTAAAATTAAAAATAATTATTTTAATATAGAAGCAAGCGGAATATTCTCTAAAAAAAGTTTTTTAGGAACTCTAATTCTTTTAAAAGATGTTACTCAACACGTTATAGATAAACAAATAATTGAAGATAACCAAAGTATGCTTATGGAAAAAGAACGTTTGGCTTCACTTGGTCAAATGATTGGTGGTATTGCTCACAACTTAAAAACACCAATAATGTCTATTGCTGGTGCTGCCGAAGGATTAACAGACTTAACAAAGGAATACGATATATCAATTGGTGACCCAACAGTTACTAATGAGGACCATCATGCTATTGTTAAAGATATGAATACATGGATTGAAAAAATAAAAACTCATACATCATATATGTCAGATGTAATCACAGCCGTTAAAGGTCAAGCTGTTGCATTTTCTGAAACAACAAATTCCGGATTTACAGTTGCTGAATTATTAAAATATGTTGACGTTTTAATGAAACATGAATTGAAAAATGCTTTAGTAGAATTAAATACTTCCGTATTGGTTCCAGATACACTTACTTTAAAGGGAAATATCAATAGTTTAGTCCAGGTTATTAATAACATTATTTCAAATGCAATTCAAGCATATAATGGACAACCGAATAAGAATATTGATTTTATCATAAAGAAAAAAGGCGATAATATTATATTTACAATTCAAGATTATGGATGTGGAATGCCTAAAAAGGTACAAGATAAATTATTTAAAGAAATGATTACAACAAAAGGAAAAAACGGTACAGGGCTAGGATTATTTATGTCTTACTCAAATATTAGAGCTCACTTTAATGGAAATATGGAATTTGTATCTCAAGAAGGAAAAGGAACAAGATTTGATATAACAATACCATTAAATTAATTTTAGTTATAGAAAGGATGAAATATATGAATTTCATCCTTTTTTGTAACATTTTTTCACTTTCTTCTTGCTTTTATTTGTTTTTATTAATATAATAATTGTGAGCTAATAGATATATTAGGAGGTTTCTTATGAGAAAAAACATAAACGAAAATGTATCTACAGGATATAAAATAATTGGAGTAGATGATGAATCAGGAATCTTAGATTCTTTATCTATATTTATGAAGCGTTCAGGTTATGACTTTGTTGCTGTTACAGATCCTATGGAGGCTATTGAAAGAGTTAAAAATGAACATTTTGATTTAATGCTTTTAGACTTTATAATGACTCCTATTCATGGTGACCAGGTTGTTGAAGAAATTCGTAAGTTCAATAAAGAATTATATATTCTATTACTTACTGGTCATAAAGATTTAGCTCCACCATTGGAAACAATTAAAAGATTAGATATTCAAGGTTATTGTGAAAAAAGTGATAAGTTTGATCAATTACTTTTACTTGTTGAATCTGGAATAAAAGCAATAGAACAAATGAATTTAATTAAGAAAATTAATGCAGAATTAAAAGAAACTAATGAAAAATTAGAAAAGGCATACTTAGAAACAATACAAACTTTGCGTTTCACTGTTGAAGCAAAAGATGTATACACAAGAGGTCATTCAGATAGAGTTTCTGCATATTCAGTTTTAATTGGAAAATACTTAGGATTAACTGAAGAAGATATACATTTACTAAAAGTTGGTGGTCTTTTCCATGATATTGGAAAAATAGGCGTTCCTGATAGTATTCTATTAAAAACATCAAAACTTACTGATGATGAGTATTCAGAAATAAAAAACCACCCAACAATCGGTGCACATATACTATCAAATGCTTCTATTTTTGAAAAAGCAATACCTATTGTTAAACATCATCATGAAAGATACGATGGACACGGTTATCCTTCAAAACTTGCTGGCGAGGACATCCCTTATTTAGCAAGAATAGCAGCTGTTGCAGATAGTTTCGATGCCATGACATCTAGAAGAACTTATAGAGATTCGTTACCAATTGATATTGTAAAACAGGAAATTGAAAAAAATAAAGGAACTCAATTTGATCCAAAAATTGCAGACGTATTTTTAGATATTTTAAATAATCATTATGATGAGATTGAAGAAATTAGAAATACATTTCCTTGTAATTAAATATTGCCAAAAAATAAGATTTCAAACGAAATCTTATTTTTGCTTTATATTCCTTTCATTGTTAATGCTACTTTTTGTTTTTCCAAGTCTATGCTTAATACTTTAACCTTAACAATATCTCCAACAGAAACAACATCTCTTGGATTTTTTATATATTTATCACTTAGTTCTGATATATGAACTAAGCCATCATGTTTTACACCAATATCAATGAAAGCACCAAAATCTATAACATTTCTTACTGTTCCGTTTAGTACCATTCCTTCTTTTAAATCTTCAAGTTTTAATACATCATTTCTTAATATTGGTTTTGGCATATCTTCACGTGGATCTCTTCCCGGTTTAGATAATTCTTTAATTATATCTTCTAATGTCAAACTTCCAACACCTAATTCTTCTGATAATTTACTTATATTAATAGAACTTAACTTTACTTTTATTTCTGATAATTTTTCTTTATTTAATAAATCCTTTTTAGAAAACCCTATTTTTTCTAGTAACTTCTCTGCAACCTCATAACTTTCAGGATGAACAGATGTTATTTCTAAAGGGTTATCTCCATCAAATATTCTTACAAATCCTGCGCATTGTTCAAATGCTGCATTTCCCAGTTTTGATACTTTTAGTAATTGTTTTCTGTTCTTAAATTTACCGTTTTCATTTCTATATGCAACTATATTTTTAGCAATTGTTTTATTAATTCCTGAAACGTATGATAATAATGATGGTGTAGCTGTATTTAAATCCACTCCAACTCTATTAACAGCATCTTCAACAACTCCTGTTAAGCTTTCTGATAAATTCTTTTGATCAACATCATGTTGATATTGTCCTACACCAATTGCTTTAGGATCTATTTTTACAAGTTCTGCAAGAGGATCTTGCAATCTTCTGGCTATTGATATTGCTCCTCTTAGTGAAACATTTATATCTGGATATTCTTCTGTTGCAAGTTTAGAAGCAGAATACACTGATGCTCCCGCTTCACTTACAATTGCATAATATACTGCATGGTCCGCTTCTTTTATTAAATCTGCAACAAACATTTCAGATTCTCTTGAAGCTGTTCCATTTCCAATAGCAATCATATTTATTTTATCTTTTTTTATTAACTCTAATAATACCTTTTTGGCACCTTGAACATCATTTTGTGGCGCAGTAGGATACACTGTTGTAGTATCCAAAACTTTTCCAGTTTCGTCTATAACTGCTATTTTACATCCTGTTCTATACGCTGGATCAAATCCCATCACTACTAAATCCTTTAGAGGTGCTCCTAATAATAATTGTTTTGCATTTTCTCCAAACACTTTTATTGCTTGCTCCTCTGCTTTTTCAGTTAAGTCTGAACGTAATTCTCTTTCTATTGATGGCTCAATTAATCTTTTATAACTGTCTAAAATTGTTTCTTTTAAGATATTAGTAAACTGTGTTTCTCCTTTTATAAGGTCTTTTTCTATGTAGTAAATAATTTTATCTTCTGGTTTTACAATTTTAACCTTTAGGGCCTCTTCCTTTTCACCTCTATTTATTGCTAAAATTCTATGACTAGGAATTTTTTTAATTTCTTCCGAGAAATCATAATACATTTCATAATTTGATTTTTCATCTTTCTTTGATGCTTTAGTTTCTATTTGTGCCTCTCTATAACAAGCAGATTTAATATATTTTCTATATTTAGCGTTGTCTGAAATATCTTCTGCAATAATATCTTTTGCACCATTTATTGCATCTTCTACTGATGTTACACCTTTTTCTTCATTTATATATTTTTGAGCTATTTTATTTATGTCCTCTTCCTCTGTTTGGCTTAAAATTTTTTTTGCTAAAGGTTCTAACCCTCTTTCTTTTGCAATTACTGCCCTTGTTCTTTTCTTTTGTTTATATGGTCTATATAAATCTTCTACTTCTGCCAATGTTTTGGACGTTCCAATTGCAATTAATAATTCATCTGTTAATTTACCTTGCTCATCTATTATCTTTATAACTTCTTCTTTTCTCTTTTCTAAATTTCTTAAATATGTTAATCTTTCATTTAAATCTCTTAATATTTCATCACTCAAATTGCCTGTTACTTCCTTTCTGTAACGTGCAATAAAAGGAATTGTATTTCCTTCATCTATCAATTTTATTGTGTTTTCTACTTGAACAGGCCTTATATTAAATTCTCCTGCTATTGTTTGAATAATTTTATCCATTTTTTAATTACCTCTTTCGTAATATTGATTTATGTAAATTTGTGTGATATAATAGAAAATGTATTAACCTAAAGGAGGTGGAATACATGAAACAGGAAGTTGTCGTCAGCAAAAAAGGCGGTCTTGTATATTCAATCGACAAGGATTTCCTGGTGGGGTTAGTCATTCATAACTTCGACGGTGATTTTCCGGACGAAGGAGTCAAAATCTATTATGATCTTGATGATTTGAATGCATGTCCTTATAGACTTTATAAACGGTCTAACGGAACATATTTCATTGAATAATCCCATTGAAAAGGGAGTAAAGAGTTTTTCTCTTTACTCTCCTTTCTTATTCTAATTCTAGATATTCATTATATGTTACTTCTCTATCAATTAATCCAGTTTCTTTTATATCGAAAATCCTGTTTGCAACAGTTTGAGTTAATTGATGATCGTGAGATGTAAATATCATATTTCCTTTAAATCTGCTCATTCCCTCATTTAGTGCAGTAATACTTTCCATATCTAAATGGTTTGTTGGTTCATCTAGTATTATAAAATTTGCTCCAGAAAGCATCATTTTAGAAAATACACATCTAACTTTTTCTCCACCAGACAATACAGATACATTTTTTAATGCTTCTTCTCCTGAAAATAACATTCTACCTAAGAAACCTCTAACATATGTTTCGTCTGGATCTTTTGAATAGCCTCTAAGCCATTCTACAAGTGGCATATCTTCTTTAAATAGATAATTATTATCTTTTGGAAAATATGTTGTACTTACTGTTGTTCCCCACTTTATTTCACCACTATCTGGTTCTAATTCTCCTGCTAATATTTGAAATAATACTGTTTTTGCTATTTCATTATCTGCCAAAACTGCTATTTTGTCGTTTGCCTTTACTGTAAAGCTAATATTATCTAAAACTTTGTTTCCATCAATTGTTTTAGAAAGTCCTGTTACTGTTAATATATCTTTTCCAACTTCTCTATCTGGTTTGAAATCTATGTATGGATATTTTCTATTTGAAGGCTTAATTTCATCTAGTTCAATTTTTTCTAATGATTTCTTTCTAGATGTTGCTTGCTTAGATTTTGATGCATTTGCACTAAATCTAGCAATAAATTCTTGTAGCTCTTTAATTTTTTCTTCTTTCTTTTTATTTTGTTCTTTAGCTTGTTTTAATGCTAATTGGCTTGATTCATACCAGAAATCATAGTTTCCTGGATATACCTTAATTTTCCCAAAGTCCACATCAGCTATATGTGTACACACTTTATTTAAGAAGTATCTATCATGTGATACTACTATTACAGTGTTTTCAAAGTTAATTAAAAAGTCTTGCAACCAGTTTATACTTTTTAAATCTAAGTCGTTTGTAGGTTCATCTAATAAAAGGATATCAGGGTTTCCAAATAATGCTTGTGCCAAAAGCACTTTTACTTTATCTTTAGCTTCTATCTCTCTCATTAGTTTATAATGAACTTCTGTAGCAATTCCTAAATCATTTAATAAAATAGCTGCATCTGACTCTGCATTCCAACCATCAAGCTCTGCAAATCTTTCTTCAAGTTTTGCAGCTTTCATTCCATCTTCTTCTGAAAAGTCAGGTTTAGCGTATATTGCCTCTTTTTCCTTCATTATTTTATATAATTCTTCATTTCCCATTATTACTGTATCTATAACAGTATAATCTTCAAAAGCAAAGTGATCTTGTTTCAAAACAGATAATCTTTCTGTTTTTTCTTTTGTTACCTCTCCTTTGCTTGGTTCTAACTCTCCTGATAAAACCTTAAGAAATGTTGATTTTCCAGCTCCATTTGCACCTATTATTCCATAGCAATTTCCTTTGCCAAAACGTATATTAACGTCTTCAAATAATACTCTTTTTCCAAATCTAACTGTTACTCCATTTGCAGATAACATTTTATTTCCTCCTAATTAAGTTTGTACTTATAGGATTATATATTAAATCTCCTTAATTTTCAAGCAAAAAAAGTGGTTTAACCACTTTTTTAAAATATTTAAATATTCTAATTATATAAATATTTTTGATTAGTTGAGGAGCATTTCTTTCTTTTTCAATATTTTTTTCTTTAATTATTTCTTCAAGTTTACTTCTTTCTTTCGCAATTTCAACTTCTAATTCTTTTATTTTTATTCTTTCATTCATACATTCTTCTAATATTCTATTAATTGCTGTATTAATTTCTTCAGCACTTATATAATTATAACTCTTTATGCTAGGCTCACTTATTACCGCTTCATTTAATATGTCTTCAGCTTCTTCTATACTCATTTTTTCCTCCGTTTATTATGTTTTTTTATTGCGCAACTTTTGTATTATAATACTTATCCATTTAAAATGCAATTATTTTTTCAAAAATTTTTTCGACATTTTTTGCGTGCTTTTCATATCATTAGTCTTCAAATGCAATTTTTATTCCCCATAGCCCAGATATACCAACTAATGTGTATATTATTCTTGCTAATGCTGTCATATCTCCAAATATTAATTCAACTAGGTTAAACTTAAATAACCCAATTAGTCCCCAATTTATTGCACCAATAATTATAAGAACTAAAGCAATTTTATCTATAACTTTCATTTTTTTCTCACCCCTTTTTTCTTTTTATATATTTTTTTCTTTTTTATCTATTTTTATTCATTTTATTGAAAATATTCTTTTTTTATGATATTTTTTATATAATAGGAAAGTGATACTTTCCTATTATATAAAAAGCTACAATCGCTAGCCCTTTGAGATTTTCTCCTTTTAGTCGAAAACTCAAATCGGGCGAGAACAAATCAAAGAAAAATTAAAAATTTTTCTTATTTGTTCTATTGAAATATTTTTAAAATTTTATTATACAATAATAAAAGGGGGAAAATATGAAACGTAAAAAAATGAGAATTAATTATAAAAAACTTTTTAAATATATTTTTATATTAACACTTTTTATTTTTTTAATTTTTAAATTATCATCTGTTATATTTGCACCAAATGATAATTCTAAAGAAACTCAAGTAGCAGAAACATCTACTAAACCAGAACCTATTACAATTCATATGTCTGCTTTTGGAGACACTATGTGTCATTTAACAAATATCAAAAATGCTTATAATTCATCTACAAAAGATTATGATTTTGCTAATGTTTTTCAAAATATTAAAAAATATACTCAAAATGCTGATATTGCCATTGGAAATTTAGAAACAACTTTTGCTGGTAGTTCAAGAGGATATACTGGTTATCCAACTTTTAATGCTCCAGAAATCTTAGGTAAGAATTTAAAAGATATAGGAGTTGATGTTTTAACTACTGCAAACAATCATTGTATGGATAAGGGAAATTCAGGGTTAGTTAGTACTTTAAATTTCTTGGATAATTATGGAATTGCGCATACAGGAACTGCAAGAAGTGAGGACGAACAAAATACCATTTTAATAAAAGATGTAAATGGAATAAAGATTGCATTTCTTTCTTATACATATGGTACAAACGGAATTACTATTCCTAGCGATAAACCCTATAGTGTAAATTTAATAGATAAAGAACTTATTAAAAAACATATAACTTCTGCTAAAGAACAAAATGTTGATGTTATATGTGTTAGTATGCACTGGGGAATCGAGTATAAATTAAAGCCAAATTCAACTCAAAAAGATTTAGCTGATTTTCTTTTTGATAACGGCGTTGATATAATTTTAGGAAGTCATCCACATGTACTAGAACCTATGGAAAAAAGAACTATAACTTTAAATGATGGTACTACAAAAGATGGATTTGTTATATATTCACTAGGTAATTTTGTTTCTGGTCAAATATATGCAAATACCAAAAGTACAGTTATTTTAGACATACAAATTACCAAAGATAGTGAAGGAAAAATATCAATAGATAGTGTAAAATATACACCTGTTTATTTGTATGATAAAGGCTCTACCTCTAAATCAAGAACTAGATATACTTTAATTGATATAAATCAAGCTATTAAAGACTACGAAAGTGGAAAAGATAATTCTATAAGTAAAAGCTTATATAATACACTAAAAGATGAATTAAATAATATAACTAAAACGGTTGGAAATGAAATATAATATTAGAAAACAAAAAGAGATAATAACAATTATCTCTTTTTATTTTCTAAAAAAATAATAAAATTTTTTCTTTTCGACAGCTTTTGACATAAGGCAAATAAAAATTATGTTAAAATATAATTAAATTTTACATCAAGTTTATGCAAATTAAAACTTAAATATATCTTCAGCACCCTCAAACAATTGGTCATAAGATACATTTAAAATTTTAGAAAAAGCATATAATTCATAATCTTTTACAGTACGTTTATTATGCTCTATTTTATAAATATCATTATTATACATCGTCACACCCATTAAAGCCAATTCTCTACAAATATCTGGTTGAGATAATCCTCTTTCCAATCTATATTTGCTTATGTTTTTAGCAATAATGTTTAACTTATTATTTAATTTTCTAGCACCCATATTATTATAACCCTTTCAAATATGTATATATGATATAATAAAATTTGTCTGTGTTTTGCATACACTAGATGCAAGATATTGTTTTCATTTTTTATATTTTTATTCAATATTTTAAGGAGGTGTATTTTTTGAAGCGTTCATGTTTTGTTAGAAAAATTGATGAGTTAGGTAGAATTGTACTTCCAATAGAAATAAGAAAGTCTTTAGATATACAAGAAAGGGATTCTTTAGAAATATTTTTAAAAGATGATGGGATATTTTTAAAAAAAGATCAGGATTTATGTACTTTTTGTAATTCTGAATCAAACGTTGAAACAACATTCAACTCAAAAAAAATTTGTAATGATTGTTTAAAATTAATTAAAGAGGTGGAAGTAAGTGAATAACAGTTTACAAGAACTAAGAACACAAGCAAAAAAATGCTTGTCTGAAATGCATATACAAGATGGTGATGCATTTGTAAATAATTTGCTTTTTGAGTTAAGTGAAACAAATGAAAGAAACTTAGAATTAAAAATGCAAATTCTTAATATTATAAAAGAGTATTTAAAAATAAGGTGAAAAAATCTTTTCACCTTTGTTTTTATTGTATTGACAATTGTATTACTTTGGTAGTATAATATTAAAAGTTTAGAAAATTAATTTCTAACTTTTATAATTTGGGTTATTAGCTCAGTTGGTAGAGCAGCGGACTCTTAATCCGAAGGTCCGGGGTTCGACCCCCCGATGACCCACCACAAAAAATCGAGATTTAAAAATCTCGATTTTTTATTCTCCTATCACTTCTGTAGAATTATTATTGTTTTCTGTTGTAGACGCAGGGACTGTTTCTGCAGGAATTGAGCTTGCTGTTTTTTTAGTTCCAACCTGTACTATTCTATCCATAGGTTTATAAGTATCTTTTGATAATACTGTTTTTGATATTACCGTTCCATTATATTTTATTGTTTTGTAAGCTACACTTTTAAGTCCACTATGTCCTTTTTGTATAATTTTTTCTTTTCCTTCTGTCAAACTACTATTTTTTTCATATACAGTTTGACATGGTGTCGTACTTAAAACACTACTTGATAGCACCACTTCATATTCTTTTTCTTCTTTTATACCTGCTATTGATACACTTACTACCCCATTTTTTGCATTTGCAACAATTTTAACTGGATAGCTTCTATTATTTTTGAATTTAAAATCTTTTCCACCATATGCAACTGTAGCATCTCTTCCTGCTGGTACATAATTTACAGCATATGAATGATTATGTCTTTCAACAATTTCTAAATTTGCATATAATACAGCATTATATAATGTAGTAGAAACTTGGCAAATTCCTCCTCCATATGCTTGAACTACTTTTCCTCCAACATATGCTCCGCCTTCTTTATATCCTTTTTCCTTTGTAGTGTTTCCTAATGTACCATTATATGAAAAACTTTCACCAGGTAAAAGTATTGTTCCATTTATTGTACTAGCAGCCAAAGCAATATTATGAGCCCTATTAGAATTTCCAGCATCATATATTGTAGTGTATTTAGCTAAAGTTTGTTTAAATAATTTATCACCCAGATCCTTAACTTTTACTTTAGCTTTTGTTATTTTTAATGGGATTGTATAAGTTTCACTATCTGTTTCTAATATTTTTTTTGCTTCATCAAGACTAATATCAAAATCTACTCCATCTTCATCCTTATGTAATTCAAATGGATCTTCAACAATATATGCATCTTTAGCATCTTTATGGATTTCATTATAAATCTTAGATATATCTATACTTTCAGGAATAGCATCTACTACTGGTATAATTTCTTTTTCTTTTTCATCATTAAATTGTTTTTTTAAATTTTTAATTAAAATTTCCCTTAATTTTTTTTCATCAATAGTTTTACCCGCTACTCCTTTTGTTATTATAAGTTCATCGTTGTTAATTTCATATGAGTATTGTTTTACCGCTTCTGGCATTTCTGCCAAAATATTTTGAATCATTTCATCAAACTTCTCTTTGTTAATTGATATATTTAATTCAAATTTTGTTTTAAATATATTAGTTTTTAGAATAGAATAATTGTCTATAAGAATATTATTAGATTTTCCTATATTTATCGCTTGTTTCATAGCTTCTTTTGCATCGATTGTTATACCTAATTCTTCTAATTTTATAATTGTACTATAATCATTATAGGTCAACTCTATGTCTTCTATTTGCTTTAATCTTTCTTCGACAATTGAATTTGCTTCATCTTTAGTTAAATTAGAAATATTTATTTTCTCTATATAAACACCGTTAACAATATTATTATTATCAATATTTAGTATTGCAAATATTGTTGAAATAAATAATAAAATAACAACTATAATTGGGATAATCAAAAGCCATTTCTTTTTTGTTTTTTCTTCTTTTTTATTATTTTCTTCTTCGTTATCTTTTATTTCTTCTACATCTTGTTCTTGTTTATCACTTTCGGGCTCGTTACAATCTTCCACTTCTTCATTTTTCTCTTCTATTTCAATGCTTTCAATATTAGGATTACTCTCATCTATTGTTTCTTCATCTTTTTTTACAATTTCATCTTCAAGGTTTTCATTATCTTTTTCCATAATATCTCCCCATTATTCATTTTTACAACAAAATATTATCATAAAGAAGAAAACTTTACAATATAATTTTAAAATATTGCTTATATAATAATATGAACAATTTAAATTATTATAACACTATTTAGAAAAAAATACTTCTGTTATACTTCTATTTAAAATAATGGATATATTTTCCATTACCTCCACAGACGGATTATCCCTACTTCCATTCTCTAAATGACTTAAATATCCAGCTGAAATACCACTTCTTTGGGCCAATTCTTTTAATGTTAATTTTCTTTCTTTTCTATATTTTCTTATCTTATTTTTATACATTTTATCACCTCTTTTTATTTGTCAAAATGTTATCATAATTCAATTTGACAAGTCAAGAGTTTTATGATATTTTTATAAAAAATATTTTTTTAAGTTTACTACTAGACAAATTGTGTTTTTTTATGTATAATGTTGTAAAAAAATAGAAAAAGAGGTATTTTTATTATGATGATTGGTGACATGATTGCAAAGGCAAGAAAAGAAAAGGGTATGTCTAAAACAGAATTGGCAAGACTTACAGATATTAATATAGGACATCTTACACATATAGAAAAAGGTGAAAGAAATCCTAGCCATAAAGCTTTAAAAAATATTTGCAAAGCTCTAAATATACCTTATCAACAATTAATGTTTACTTATGATAAATGCGTTAACGAAGAACAAGAAAGCTATAATTTAGTAAAACATATTTCTTATAATAAACTTATAGCAGTAGATAATATTGGTGGATTTATTGATTGTCCTCCAGACATTCCAAGTTCAGCAATAGCTTTAAAAGTTAGAGATGATTCAATGGCTCCAACAATAGCTAAAAATTCTTATGTTTTTGTTGAATTCAATTCTCCTTTATCAAATAAAGAAATTGGATTATTCTCATATAATGATAAAATAATAATAAGAAAGTTCTATTCTAGAAATGGAAAAATAACTTTAAAAGCAGATAATACTGAGATTGAAGATATCAAAATAAATGATAATGATACTTTTTACATGATTGGAAAAGTTTTTGTAAAATAATAACTTTTTTTAGCAAAAAGTATTGCTTTTAATTATTTTTAATAATATAATAATTCATACAAAAGAGAAAGTTTTTAAGGAGTTAAAAATGGAACTATCAAAGAATATATTTTTTAATACAGATAGATTGGTACAAAATTCTAAAGTTAAAATTTCGTATACAGGAGCATTATTTAGCGAAAATGCTGATGATGTATTTATTCATTATGGTTTTGATAATGACTGGAAAGAATTAAATGAAATTAAAATGGAAAAGACAGATTTAGGTTTTCAAGCTGAAATAGAACTTCCTTCTTACGAAACATTTAATTTCTGTTTTAGAGATGGAAATAATAATTGGGATAATAACAATAATGCTAATTATATATTCAATATAGAAAAATCTGAAACAGCTCTAGCAATTAGAGAAGAATTTGCTCTAGAAACAAAACGTCATTTAAGAAAGTCTTATATTTGGAGCAAAAAAATTAGATTAGCTATTTACAAACTATTAGTATACGTACCTAGATTAATTTCTGGAAACTATAAAAGAAAAATTACTGAAGAATAAACAAAAAGCACTTTTAAAAAGTGCTTTTTTTGTTTTATTATATATTCCATCCACCATTTACAGATATTATTTGTCCTGTAACATATTCATCTTCAATTAACCATTTAATACTTTTTGTAATTTCTTCTGGTTTTGAAATTCTTCCAAGTGGAATTTCATCTTCTATTTCTTTTATTTCTTCTAATTTTATATCTTTGTTCATATCAGTTTCAACAAATCCAGGTGCAACAGAATTTACTCTTATATTAGATGGTCCCATTTCTTTTGCAAGAGCTTTTGTCATTCCGTCGATTGCAGCTTTTGAAACACTATATGCAACTTCACAAGAAGCTCCTGTTATTCCCCATATTGAAGAAATATTAATTATACAACCTTTTTTATTATGTATCATATTTTTTAATACTTCTTGACTACAATAAAATACAGAATTTAAATTTGTTTGTATTATATTATTCCAGTCCTCATCCGTTGTGTCCATAAAAAGCTTTATTTGGTCTATTCCTGCATTATTTATTAATACATCTATATTGTTATACCTTTTTATTGCAAAATCAATTAATTCTTTAACTTCATTTCTTTTAGATACATCAGCTTTAAATATTTCTATATCTATTCCATTTTCTTTTAATTCATTTTGTATTTGTTTTGCAGTTTCTGCTGAATTATTATAATTCAACACTACATTATAATTATTTTTTGCAAGCTCTTTAACTATTGCAGCACCAATCCCCCTTGATCCGCCAGTTACAATTACAGTTTTCATACTATTCCTCCTATTTTATATTTGCTTCTCTCTTTTCTTCCATTATTTAAATTAGCTTCCTTATACGTAGCTGTCAAAGAATGACAATTAGGACATAGTAAAATTAAATTCTCTTCATTATTATTTTTGTAATTTCCATCCATATGCTCAACTTCTAAAGGAATTTTATTTGTATATATATTTTTTTCTCCCCAACCACATCTTGCACATTTATTATTATATTTATTAAATAAATATGTTTTTATATGATTAGATATTTGATATTCTCCTTTTAGTCCAGATTGAATTCCATTCTTCCATTCATCAATATATAACTTATATTCAAATTCTTTTTGACATACGTTTGAACAATATTTATTCTTTTGTTTAATTTATCTTTCACAATTTAAACATTTCATAATTATATTATATAGTATTTTTTCAAAATGTCAATTGATAGGAAATAAAAAAATCAAGAATTAAGATTACTCAAAACTCTTGATCTTTTGGAGCCACTTGTCCGAATCGAACGGACGACCTACTGATTCATACCACTACAATTTTCATTGCCATTTTTACATGTTTGCGGTCTGGACTTTCTCTTTACCATAGCTTACGCTTTAGGTACACCGTATAAAGTCTCTACACTCGAATTTCTTCTAGCTCGGGATTAACATATTTTCACTTAGTCTTCCCCGAATTAGCGGTGTCCACTTTATATGTTTCCATATAAAGGTGCAAAATAGTTCTAGATTTTCAT
Organism: uncultured Clostridia bacterium; assembly: GCA_934183305.1. GTDB lineage: Bacteria > Bacillota > Clostridia > TANB77 > CAG-508 > HGM13634. The sequence goes on from CAKPSF010000001.1 coordinate 226,216, forward strand.
CTATTCCACAAGTCAGTTGCTCTACCAGCTGAGCTAAAGTGGCATTTATTGGTGACCCCTACGGGAATCGAACCCATGTCTCCGCCGTGAAAGGGCGATGTCTTAACCGCTTGACCAAGGGGCCATATTGGTGAGCCATCGCAGACTCGAACTGCGGACAACTTGATTAAAAGTCAAGTGCTCTACCACCTGAGCTAATGGCCCATGTCACCAATAATTAATAAATATAAGCAGTCTTAAAACGCGACTGCCTATATATATTACTACATTTTTTGTCATATGTCAATATTTTTATAAAAATTTTATGAAATTTTATGCATTTAATTTTTCTACTAACTCGTTAACATCTATTCCATGTACCATACAAGCCTCTTCTATTGTTTCAGCTTGTGATGCAGGGCATCCTAAACAATGCATTCCAGCATTTAATAATATTTCTGCTTTTTCTGGTGCAACCTTTAATAATTCCCCAATTGTCATATTTTTTTCTATTTTCATATTATTCCTCCCAAATTAAATTTTATATTATTTTATCATATTTTTTATTAAAAGTATAGACAAGTTTAAATAATTGTTGTATTATGATAATAATTTTAAAGGTGGTGATAATTATTCAAAACCTAATTCATTATTTTTTTATATCTTATATTATTAGTTTTTTAATTTCTTTTTATTCAATTTATATTTTCATTGATTCTCTATTTTTCCAAAGAGTTCAGGGTTCAAAATTAAATATTAAGAAAGATTATTTGTAAGGAGGTGTATTTTGTTTATATCTACTATTAAAAAACGACTCTTATTTAACTTTATAGTTATAAGTGTTATTTTACTAATTAACTTTATTTGTTTTAATCCAATATTTCTTTCCCAAAACATTTTAATTGATTTCGCAATAAACCCATTTAATATTTGTGAGAAATATCCTAGTTTATGGCATTTTATAAAAGTTTCTTATATTTTTTTATCTATTTTTTCCACATTTATATTTTCTAATTTTATTTATTCATTAATATTCATATCAAAAAATCCAACTAAAAAATATACAACGACTAAAAATTCAGACTATAATAGTTCTGATTTAAATATACTTGTTGGAAAAGATAATCTAAATGTTCCAGTATTTTTAACAGAAAAAGGATTATACCAGAATATATTAGTTACAGGTACAATTGGTTCCGGAAAAACCAGTTCTGCAATGTACCCATTTACAGAACAATTAATTAAATTTAATTATAACAATAAAAAAGAAAAACTAGGTTTGCTTATATTAGATGTAAAAGGTAATTATCATAACCAAGTCAAAAAATATTGTGAGAGATATAATAGAATAAATGATTTTATGGTGCTTTCTTTAGATGGTTCAATTAAATATAATCCATTGGACAAACCAAATTTAAAGCCAACCATTCTAGCTAATAGATTAAAAACGATTTTAACATTATTTTCTTCTAATAATGGAGAAGCCTACTGGCTAGAAAAAGTAGAACAGATCCTTACAGAATGTATTAAATTTTGTAGATTATATAATAATGGCTATGTAACCTTTTTAGAAATTCACAAACTAGTTACTGAGCCTGATTATTATTTATCTAAAGTTAATATTCTAAGAAAAAAATTTATTTCAGGAAAACTATCAAAAGAAAATTGCTTTGATTTGTTAACATCAATTGAATTTTTTGAAAAAGAATTTTTTAAATTAGATTCTAGAACAATATCTATTTTGAAATCTGAGATTACTAGAATAACTGGCTGTTTTGTTTCAGATTATCAAGTAAAAAATATATTTTGTCCTTTGCAAAACGAAATTAATTTTAAAGGATTTAAAGATTTAATTTCGTCCGGAAAAATATTAGTATTAAACATGAATATTTCAGAATTTAAAAATTTATCAAAAATAATTGCTGCATATTTGAAACTAGATTTTCAAACAGAAGTTATGTCTAGACTTTCCAAAAGAAATAATAATATTTTTAGACCAGTTGCATTCATAAGCGATGAATTTCACGAATATGTAACAACAACAGATGCAGATTTTTTTGCTCAAAGTAGAGAAGCCAAATGTATAAACATTGTTGCAACTCAAAGTTATACCTCATTGTTAAATACCTTAAATAATCAAAATACAACAAAATCAATAATTCAAAACTTGGTAAATAAATTATGGTTCAGAACAGATGATATTTTTACAATAGAAGATGCACAAAAACAACTAGGAAAAGAAGAAAAGGTTAAAATTTCAAAAACAATTTCTGAAAATGCCAAAACAACCAATTTTAACTTTTTAACTAAAAAATTTAAATCTTTAGATTCCAATATTTCTGAAAGCATAAATTCATATTCTCAATTTGATTTTATTTTTGATACTAATTTTTTTACTCAAAAACTAGAATGTTTCTCATGTATTGCTTTTATTTCAAATGGTACAAGCATTATTTCTCCCCAAAAAATTAATATGATACCATATTTCAAAAATTATTAGAGCATTGCTCAAATGGAGGTTTTTATGAACAAAAAATTTTTTTATTTATTAAATATTTTTATTTTATTTTTTATTATTTATTTTTCAATTTGTACAATTTCTTATTGTGCATACCCTGGATTAATTTCAAAAATGTCCAATGCTTTCGAAAAAATTAAAACATGGCTTATAAAGCTCTCAACCCCTGCAGCCGCTGTTGCCATTGGAACTGGTGTTTTTATTAAAAAATTCAGTTTTGGAGATGAAGAAAGAATTAGAACTGGAAAAAATATTATTCGAGGCTCACTTTTCTCTTATGCTTTTATTTTATTATTAGATTTAATTTTATCCGCAATTAACGGACTTTTAGGATAGCTGGAGGTATATCTTGGATTCTTCTAATATAACATCAACAATTTCCAATTCAATTAATTATATGTTTAACAATATAATTTCTTCAATTGATAATAGTTTATATTCGACTTTAGATGATTTTACATTTATTAATTCAAACATATTAAGTGACGAATATTTTTATAATATTTTTGGAGTAAACAGTTCAAACGGAATCCTTCTCGTAGCAAATTCACTAATAGCTGGTTATTTAATTTATTATTCAATTAAATTAATTCTTTCTCGTCTTGAACTTGTTCAAGTTGAAAGACCTTTTCAATTTATATTTAAATTAATTTTATGTGCAATTTGTATGAACTTTTCCTTTTTTATTTGCGATGAATTAATATATCTTATTTCTTTAATTACAAATTTAGTCAGAGATATTGGGGAAAATTTGTTTAATACTCAAATATGTTTTTCAAATTTAATATTAAAATTAAATAATATATTATCAAATAGTGAAAGTAATTTAAACATATTTTCAATTGATGGAATTATAAAATCATTAATATCGTTAGGGTTATTAAACTTAGTAATAACGTATTCTATTAGATATGTACTTATTAAAATTTTTGTTTTATTATCTCCATTTTGTTTTTTATCGCTATGTAATAAAAATACGTCAATTTTATTTAAGGCTTGGATAAAATCCTTTTTATCTTTATTAATAGTCCAAATATTTGTTTCAATAATTTTGTTATTAATATTTTCATTAAATCTAAAATCAAATAATATAAGTTCTAAACTTATATTATTTGCAGCAATCTCAATTCTAATAAAAGCCAATGGATATGTTAGAGAAATGCTTGGAGGTATTAGTACAGAAACCAGCATAGGTATAAACAATTTAAGATCATCTTTAATTAAGTAAATATTAGGAGTTTTTATGAAATTTATTTTTCCAAGAAATTATGATTTTAAAAGCAAATTATTTGGTTTAGTTGATTACCAAACTATAATTGTAAATATTATTTTTGATTTATTTATTTTTTGTTTTTTAAATTTATTTATCAAAAATATAAATTTAAAAATATTTATTTTTATTTGCCTTTGTTTTCCATTATTTCTTTTAAGCATATTTGGATTAAATAATGAAAATGTTTTTTCTGTTTTAATCTATTTAGTTAAATATTTATTAAGACCAAAATTATATCTTTTTAAAAATTTTTAATATTTTTATTTATATTTTACTTATTGTATTAATCTAAAAAAAATGATATAATTTTACATATATTTTAGGAGGTATAATAATGAAATTAGAAAAATCTGATTGTTCAATGCTTTTTTCATATACAGAGTTACCAGATGTATTTTTTACAGAATATTTATCTGCTGCTTCTGGAAACTTTATAAAAGTATATTTATATATGCTTTTCTTATCAAAATATGAAAAAGATGTTAAATTAAATGATATGTCTAAAAAACTAGCATTACCTCTTAATGTAATCCAAGAAGCAATTAAATTTTGGGAAGACGCCGGCATAATTACTAAAAAAGGAACTGGATATATTGTAAATAACATTCAAGAAATCGAACTAAATAAGCTTTATTCTCCTAAGATTACTGTTTCAAAAGAAACTGTTCAAAATATGGAAAAAGATAAGTCTCGTTTAAATGCAATTGAAAATATAAATGCTTCTTTCTTTCAAGGAATAATGTCTCCTTCTTGGTATAGTGATATTGATTTATGGTTTAAAAAATACAATTTTGATGAAGAGGTTATGATTGCTTTGTTCAGGTATTGTTTTGAAAAATCAGCTCTTCATAGAAATTATGTAAAAGCTGTTGCGGATGCATGGTATTCTAATAATATTAAAACTTTTTCAGATTTAGAGACATATGATGAAAATAATGAAAAAATTAAAAAAATAAAGAAAAATATATCTAAAAAATTAGGATTAAATAGGCCTCTTACTCAATACGAAGAAGCTTATATTGAAAAATGGCTAAATGAATATAAATACAACATAGATGTAATTGAAATAGCATTAAAGAAAACAACTTCAAAATCAAATCCAAATTTTGATTATTTGGATAAAATAATTTCTGATTGGCACGAAAGAAACTTATTAAATTCAGAAGCTGTTAAAAATTATTTGCTAGAATTTAAAAATAAATCAAAACAAGTTAAAGAATTAGAAAAGAAAACTAATTATCAAAATTATGAACAACGTAACATTACTAACTTTGATGATTTATATGCAAATAATTGAAATTTTTAAAATGGAGGTTTTATTTTGAGTAATCTCACTTTAAAAAACTTATTAAAAGAATATGAACAAAATAGACTACAAAAAGAAATTCAATTAGATAAAAAACTTAGAGATTTTTATATTAAAAATCCAGACATAAGCAATATTAACGATAAAATTAATAGAACTTCTATTGAAATTTCTAAAAATATTTTACTAAATAATAATAAGGAAAAAATAGAAAAATTAAAATTAGATTTAGAAAAATATAAAATAGAAAAAAATAATTTATTAAAAAAGCTAAATATTACAGAAGATTTCTTTAAACCTGATTATTCTTGTAAATTATGTAATGATACTGGTTATTTAATTAACAATAATACAATTATGTGCACTTGTTTGAAGCAAAAACTATTAAATATTGAGTATAATAAATCCAATATTTCAAGTTTAGAAAATCAAAATTTTAATACTTTTAACTTAAATTTATTTTCTGATGAGATAGATGAAAAAAAATATAATTCAAATATCTCTCCAAAAGAAAATATGGAAAAAATAAAAAAAATAGCAGAAAATTTTATTGAACATTTTGATAATTTTGAAGAAAAAAATTTATTATTTACCGGAAATACCGGACTTGGAAAAACCTTTTTAACAAATTGTATTGCAAATGAATTATTAAAACAAGGAAAAACAGTATTATATCAAACAGCTCCAGTAATGTTAGATTCAATAATGGATTATAGATTTGGAAAAAACAATAATTTTAATTATAATGATTTATTAAATGTTGATTTATTAATAATAGATGATTTAGGTACAGAAAGTTTAAATAATATGAAATTTTCAGAATTATTTAATATTTTGAATACTAGACTTTTGAATCAAAATAATCATATAACAAAAACAATAATTTCAACAAATTTAAGTTTAAATAATTTATTTAAAACTTATGACGAAAGAATATTTTCAAGATTAGTTGGTTATTATAATATTTGTAGATTTTTCGGCGATGATTTAAGATATAAAAAAAGTTGTTAATTATAAAAAAATGAAAACTCAGCATAATTTATATGCTGAGTTTTTTATTTTTATTCTTCATTTTCAGGTATTAATGTTTCAATACTTACAACTTTACAATCTTCACTTGTTCTCATTAAAGTAACACCTTGAGTTGATCTTCCTAATATGCTTATATCTTTAACTTTAATTCTAATTATTGTTCCATTGTTTGTTATTAACATTGCATCTTCATCGTCTGTCGCAATTCTTATTCCAACGATCTTACCTGTTTTAGGAGTTATTTTATAAGTAATAACGCCTTTTCCTCCTCTTGTTTGAACTCTATATTCATCAAGTTCTGTCCTTTTTCCAAAACCGTTTTCTGTTATTGCAAGAAGGGTTGCTTTACTTCCAGCTATTATAGGTTCCATTCCAATTACTTCGTCACCTTCATTTAATTTCATTCCTATAACGCCTTGTCCAGTTCTTCCTATTGGTCTAACATCTTTTTCTGCAAATGTTATACATAAACCTTCTCTAGTAACTAATACAACATTATCTTCTCCATCTGTCATTCTAACATCAATTAATTCATCTTCATCTTTTAATGTTATAGCTTGAAGACCAGATTTTCTAACAGAATTATATTCAGATAGTGCTGTTTTCTTAATCATACCTGCTTTTGTTGCCATTAGCAAATATTTTCCTTCTGCAAAATTTGAAATTGTAATAACTGCAGAAATTTTTTCTCCTCTTTCCAAGCTTAATAAATTAACTATTGCTGTTCCTTTTGCAGTTCTACCAGCCTCTGGTATTTCATAACCTTTTAATCTATAAACTTTTCCTTTATTTGTAAAGAATAATAATGTATCATGAGTTGAAGCTGTAAATATTTGTTTTACAAAATCTTCTTCTCTTGTTGCAGTTCCTGTTATTCCTTTTCCTCCTCTTCTTTGGCTCTTATATGTGTCAATTGGCATTCTTTTTATATAACCAAAATGAGTTAATGTTATAACAGTTTGCTCTTCCTTAATTAAATCTTCAAGTTCAAATTCTCCTTCAGCTGCAACTATTTTAGTTTTTCTTGCATCTCCAAACTTTTCTTTAACCTCTATTAATTCTTTTTTAATTATATCAAAAACTAATTTTTCACTTCCTAAAACATCTTTTAAGTAAGCAATTAATTTCATTAATTCGTCATATTCGTTATCTATTTTTTCTCTTTGCAAACCTGATAAAGTTTTCAATCTCATATCTAGAATTGATTGAGCTTGAATATCAGATAATCCAAATCTTGCCATTAATCTTTCTTTAGCATCATCATATGAATTTCTTATTATTTCAATAACTTCATCTATGTTGTCTAAAGCTATTTTTAATCCCTCTAAAATATGAGCTCTAGCTTCTGCTTTATCTAAATCAAACTTTGTTCTTCTTAAAACAACTTCTTTTCTATGATCTATATAGCAGTCCATACATTGTCTAAGAGTTAATATTTTAGGTTCTCCATTTACTAAGGCAAGCATTATTATTCCAAATGTGTCTTGCATTTGAGTATGTTTAAATAATTGATTTAATACAACTTGTGCATTAGCATCTCTTTTTAATTCTATAACTACTCTAACTCTATCTATTCTATCTGATTCGTCTCTTACATCAGAAATTCCTTCAATTTTTTTATCTTTTACTAAATCTGAAATATTAGCAATTAATTTAGCTTTATTAACTTGATATGGTAATGAAGAAACAACTATTCTTTGTCTATTACCACTCATTTCTTCAATTTCAGTTTCAGCTCTTAAGGTTATTTTACCTCTACCTGTTGTATAAGCTTCTTTTATTCCTTCTCTTCCTAATATTAAAGCTCCTGTTGGGAAATCTGGTCCTTTAACAACTTGCATTAAGTCTTCATCTGTAACTTCGTCTTCATCTATTATTTTTATTATTCCATCAATAACTTCTGTCAAATTGTGTGGTGGAATATTTGTAGCCATACCAACAGCAATTCCTGAAGATCCATTTATTAATAATGCTGGTATTTGAGCTGGTAAAACCGTTGGTTCTTGTAGTCTATCATCATAGTTTGGCATAAAGTTAACTGTATTTTTTTCAATATCAGCAAGCATATAATTGGAAATCTTAGCCATTCTTGCTTCTGTATACCTCATGGCAGCAGCTCCATCACCATCTATTGAACCAAAGTTTCCATGTCCATCAATTAACATATATCTCATTGAGAAATCTTGTGCCATTCTTACCATTGCATCATAAACGGCAGCATCACCATGTGGATGATATCTACCAAGAACGGAACCAACTGTATTAGCACACTTTCTGTATGGTTTATCAGAAGTAATTCCATCTTCATGCATAGCATATAAAATTCTTCTATGAACAGGTTTTAACCCATCTCTTACATCTGGTAGCGCACGAGAAACAATAACACTCATCGCATAATCAATATACGCAGTTCTCATTTCTTTTTCGATGTCTCTTTCGATAATTTTTTCTCCTTCTCTGTCCATCTAATAACCTCTTTTCTTTGACATTAAAAACGCCTATTATCTTACGGATTTATTATACTAAACCTTACCAAAATATGCAAGATAAAAGAAACAAAAAAACTAAAAAAACCTTATTTTTTCTATATGTTTAGGTTTTTTTAGTTATAAATTCTTGTATTATTTTCTATTTTTTTTTATTATTAAAATAAACAATATTAGTATAAAAATCCCAAGTACAGCAATAGATAAAATTGCTGGTTGTTTATCTTCTTTCTTTACTTCTATTTCTTTTAAATTTATATTATTCATTTGTTTTGAATCGTTATCTTTGGTAATTTCATTTTTAATTTCTGTTACATTTTCTGCTTTTATATCGCTTTCTTCATTGCTTTTTTTATTAACATAAATATAATAAACTTTCTTTTTTCCGCTTTCAGCAGTTACTGTAAGCTCTATTTTGTTCTCTCCTTCTTTTAAATTTCTATTTCCTTTAACTTTAACTGTAGATTTATTATCAGCAAGAGTAACTTTCGTCGTTATTTTATTAACACTTAAATCAACATTTGTATAATATTCTGTAATATCTTTATCAAAATCCGGTGATAATTTTCCATTACTTATTTGTAATGTTTTTAAATCTGCATTATCAGATTTTTTAGTAGTTTTACTTTGGGATGTATTAGTAGTATTCATATTATTTTCTAATGCGGAAACATTTGTTGCATATGAATTAACCATAAAAATCTCAACTATTAAAATTAACAAACAAATTATCCTTTTTACTTTCATTATATAATCACCTTTTATTTATATTATTTTTTATATTTCTTCATTATTTAAGATCTTTTGTGGATTTAAATTACTAATTTTGTAAAACTCATCTTTTCCTATTATTTTAGTTATTTTTTTAATTGCTTTTGGTATAATTTTATATATGCTATTTTTTCTATGGCAATCACTTCCAAGAAAATTTATTAGGTTATTTTTTAAAAGTTTTTTTACTGTCTTTTGAGCATCTTTTCCATAATATCCTAATATGCTTGCATAGTTAGATTGAATTAAACATCCCTTTTCAATATATTCTTCAACTATTTTATAATCTTCTTGAACAGCCAAATATCTTTCTGGATGTGCAATTATGGGAACTATATTATTACTTTGCAAAACATATATTATATAATCCAAGTAATTTACCGAATTTGACAATGGTAATTCCATTAATAAATATCTACTTTCAGCAAGCGTTAGTAATTTATTATTTTTAAATAAATCCTCTATTTTTTCGTCTATATATACTTCCATACCAGAATGTAATTTAATACCATTGTTTTTCTCTTGTAGTGTTTTCTTATTTTTAATTAATTCATCTGCTTTTGTTTCGTTATAATCTGGTATAAAATGAGATGTTAATATCACATCAGAAAACCCCGCCTCTTTTGCTTCATTTAAAATACTAATACTTTCTTCAAAAGAGCGAGCCCCATCATCAACATTTGGAATTATATGTGAATGTATATCTATCATATGCTTATTCTCCTACTTTTCTGAATGACCATAATAGTAACCATATCTATATGCTTTTGATTTAACTGGAACTTTATTAAACACTACTCCTGCAATTTTTCCTCCGACATTTTCTATATTTCTTTTAACCTTAATTAAGTCTTCTTTTTTAGTTAAATTATATGCAGAAACAATAACAGTTGTATCAACTAATCTAGATAAAATTGTTGCGTCTGTTACTAGCATACCAGGCGTCCCATCAAATATTATCATATCAAACTTTTCTTTTAATTCTTCTATCATATTTACTGTAACATCTGTTCCTAATAATTCTGCTGGGTTAGGTGGTATATTTCCAGATGCCATAACATATAAGTTATCAACTTCTGTAGTTTGAATAAAGTTTAATATGCCTTTTCTCTCAATATTATCATTTGCATTAATTCCTGATAAAAAATTAGATAAACCAGGAGTAGGTCTTGCTTGAAATACTTTGGCAATTCTTCCTTTTCTCATATCTGCATCTATTAACAATACTTTTTTTCCAGTTAAAGCAAATGTCACTGCTAAATTTGATGACACCCATGTTTTTCCCTCTCCTGGAACTGTAGAAGTTACCAAAATTGTTTGCAAACCATTTTTAGCATTCATAAACTGTAAATTTGTTCTTAAGGTTCTAAAAGTTTCTGCAATTGGAGATTTTGGATTTTTTTGAATTAATAATTCCTTTTTCATTATCTTCTACCTCCTTTTTTTATTTTCATTTCATTATCATAATTTGGTATTGAGCTTAATACCATTAATTTTGATATTTTTTCTATATCTTCTTCATTTTTAATTGTTGTGTCCAACATATTCACTAATAAAACAAATCCCGCTGAAACTACTAATCCAATAAATACAAAAATAACTAAATCTTTTATATGATTTATGTTACAAGGCTCTGATTCGGGTTCTGCCTTATCTAATAAATATACGTTACTTATATTGTATATTTCAACTATTTTTTCACTAAAAACTGTAGCAATTTCACTTGCAACTTTTGCAGCGAAATTAGGATCTACATCCTTTACTGTTATTTCAATAATTTCTGTGTCTTGTACAGATTTTACTGTTATTTCATTTTTTACTTTATTTGTTTCTTCTTCAGATAAATTTAAATTACTTGAAACCTGCCCCAAAACAACATTTCTTTTTATAAGCTCGCTATATGTAGAAATAAGCTTTGAGTTCATAGTTATATCTGTTGTTGTAATTGCGCTATCACTATTCTTAGAAGATGATGCTGAACTTTGAACCAAAACTAAGTTTGTAGAAGCCTTATATTGTGGTGTTATACAAAAATATGAATAAACAATTCCAACAACTAAAAATATTAACGTTATAAGTAATATCTCTAACCTCTTATTCCAAAATATTAAAAACAACTCTTTTAAATCTAACTCTTCCATTTTTTCTTCCCCTTGTTTGTAAAAAATTCTATTTTATTATATCTATTTTAGTGAATTTTTGCAATATAATATACTCAAAAAAGAACTATTTTTAGTTCTTTTTATATACTTATTATTAATAAAATTTTCCAAAAATTCTTCCTTTGAAAAATTTCCTTCTTTACTGTCTTATTTTTTAGTATTCTATATTTTAGTAAATACAAATTACCTATTAAAAAACTTTTCAACTATATCTGCTATTTTTTCACACGCATATCCATCTCCATATGGATTAGATGCTTTACTCATTTTTTCATATTCTTTCTGGTTTGTTAAAAGTTCTTTAAAGTTATTATAAATATTTTCTTCTTCTGTACCAACTAATTTTAATGTTCCTGCTTCTATTCCTTCTGGCCTTTCTGTAGTATCCCTCATAACTAGAACAGGTTTTCCAAGTGACGGAGCTTCTTCTTGTATTCCACCACTATCTGTTAAAATTAAATATGATCTAGCCAAAAAATTATGAAAATCTAAAACCTCAAGTGGTTCTATTAATCTAATCCTGTCATCATTTCCAAGAATTTTATTTGCACATTCTCTCACAACTGGATTTTTATGTATTGGATATATAACTTTTACGTCTGAAAATTCATCAACTATTCTTCGTATTGCTCTAAACATGTTTTCTAATGGTTTACCTAAATTCTCTCTTCTATGTGCTGTTAACATTATCAATCTACTGTCACTTGCCCATTCTAATTCTTCATTTTTATAATCATCTCTTACTGTTGTTTTTAGTGCGTCAATTGCTGTATTTCCTGTAACAAATATCTTGCTTTTATCTTTTCCTTCATTAATTAAATTTTGTTTAGAGGTTTCAGTTGGCGCAAAATTAAGCTCTGAGATAATTCCTGTAGCTTGTCTGTTAAATTCCTCCGGATATGGTGAATATAAATTATATGTTCTTAATCCAGCTTCAACATGTCCCACTGGAATTTGCATATAAAAAGCTGATAACGCTGTAGCAAATGTTGTAGTTGTATCTCCATGTACTAATATTAAATCAGGCTTAACTTCTTCTAAAACATTTTTAATTTTTAGCATTATATTTGAAGTTATATCAAATAATGTTTGCTTATCTTTCATTATATCTAAATTATAATCTGGTACAACCCCAAAACAATCTAAAACTTGTTGTAACATTTCTCTATGTTGACCTGTAACACATACTATAGTCTCAATATTATTTCTTTTCTTTAATTCTTTTACTAATGGACACATTTTTATTGCTTCTGGCCTTGTGCCAAATACTAACATAATTTTTTTCATTCTAAACCCCTATAATTTATAAATATTTTCTTTTAAATCTTTGCATATATTTTGTGTATCTAATACAATTTTTCCTTTTAATTTTTCCATGTTTTCTTTAATTTCATCATGTTTTACCATTATTATAATCATATCAATGTCATTTAAAAATTCATCAAAATTATGATATTGATTTTCAACAATATCTTTATTTATATATGGATCATATACCTTTAATGGTTCTGCTAAGTGAGATGCTTGATGCTCTAATAATTGTAATGTTGGACTTTCTCTAAAATCATCTACATTTTCTTTGTATGTTAATCCATATATTCCAACTCTTTTATAATCTTTTAATCCCTTTTCTTTCATTATATTAGCTGCTCTAGCCAATACATACTCTGGCATTGAATCATTTACCTTCATTGACTCCCATATAACTTTAGTTAAAGATGGATAATCTCCAACCAAAAACCATGGATCAACTGAAATACAGTGTCCACCAACACCTGGACCTGGATTCAATATATTTACTCTTGGATGCATATTACATATTTTAATAATTTCATAAACATCCATATTGTCATGTCTACATATCTTTGCAAGTTCGTTTGCAAAAGCAATATTTACAGCCCTAAAAGTATTTTCAACAACCTTTGTCATTTCCGCACTTTTTATATCTGTAACAATAACTTGTCCTGTTGTTATTCTTTGATATAATGATGCAATTTTATTTCCAATATTCACATCATCTGCCCCTATTGTTCTAGAATTATGCCCTAACTCATATACCATATTTCCAGGTATTATTCTTTCAGGTGCATGTACTAAATTAATATCTTCTCCAATACTAAATCCATTTGCTTCAATTATTGGTTTAACATATTTTTCTATAGTTCCTGGAGATACTGTTGATTCAATAACAACAGTTGCTCCTTTAGGGCAAACTTTCATAACACATTTAACTGCTTCACAAACATAACAAGCGTCAACTTTTTTACTGAATTTGTCATATGGTGTTGGAACAGCAACAATATATGTATCTGTAACTTGATATTCTGTTGTAAACTTTATTTTTTTACTTACAGCTTTAGCAAAAAGCTCGTCCATTCCTTTTTCTTCAAAAGTTAGCTCCCCTCTATTTAATTTCTCAACTAACTCCTTATTATAATCTGTACCAATAACCTCAACATCATTAGCTGCAAACATCAAAGCTGTTGGCAATCCTATGTAACCTAATCCTACTACATTAATTTTCATTTTTAATTCCCCTTTTGTTTTTCATTATTATATAAAATGCTATACTTGAAACAGTTGCATATATAAAATAAGATATTAAATATGTATATGCATATCCAATTGCTCCCATTTTATAAAAAATAAAAAATGTTATTAAATATGCTATTGACCATACAATATTAAGTATAAAGCACAACCAACTTTTTCCTATTGCCTGAAATATGCTTCCATATTGTGATTGAATAGAAAAAATTATAGTTGTAACTAACATTATTACGAACGCTTTACTACACAATAAATAATAATCACCATAACTTTTTAGTATTATATTCTTTGCAAAAAATAACACTATTGCGCATATTGTTGAAAATAATACTGTAATAATTATTATTTTTCCATTATATTTTTTTAATTCTTTATATTTTCCTTCATCATATAATTGGGTGTAAATAGGTTTTAATTGTCCCAATTGTTGCGGTATATAATTTACTATATTAAACCATTGTAGGCAAACTGAAAATACCGCAAATTCTTCCAGTCCCACATTTGAACTAAAATAAAAATTTGTAACCCACATTACTGGAAGAACAAAAATAGTTGCAAGAAACGATGGAATAGTTACTTTTATTATTGCTTCTTTAACAGTTTTATCAAAATTTATTTTTAATTCAATTTTAAATTTCTTCATGTTTTTTATTAAATTATATATCATTAATATTAACATTAATATTTGTAATATTAAAAGAGAATAAATGGCTCCTGTTATTCCAAAATACATTGCCAATATTAGACCTAATAACATATTTATAAAATTCGAAATAACTTGTATTATTGCTATATGTTTATAGCTTTCAAATCCTTGCAAAGCTCCCTGCAATATCGTTACAACCGCTGTAAAAAAAATGGTTCCTGCTGTTATACGTAATAAATTATTTATTTTTATTTCACTTTCTAGCAATAATGCAATGTCATCTGCAAATATAAAAACTAAAATCGAAATTATTAAAGATATTATAATATTCACAATCAGTAAACTTCCAAGTAATATTCCTGCTTGATTTTTATCCTTTTCTCTATAAAGTGCAATATACCTTGTAAGTGTAACACCTATACCAGCTCCAGCAAATACTGTAAATGTTTGTACTGTGTTATTTATTAAAGAATATGCACCATAAGCTTCAACAGTTAATATCCTAGCCAAAAAGATATTGAATAATGTTAACAATACTTTTGATATAACAGCTCCTCCAACACCCATAACAATTCCATTAAGCATTCTTTTTACTATTTGATTATTATTCAGATATTTTTTTATTTTTTCTATTATTAACACTATTTTCCCCCCACCTAAAAAACATATATATAATTTGTATTATTATTATTGAATAAATCATAACAGAAAATGCATTATAAACAGAACCTCTTGCTTGAATTACTAATACAGACCCTATAATTATAGGATATATCTTTGCTTTTATTGGATTTTTTGAATCACATATAACCTCACATATTTTTAAGTATATTGCCCAAAACATCCCTGTTAAGAAACCCCAAAAGCCAAAATTCGCATATACATCCCCAAATAAAGTTGGATGGATACTTAAACCTACTGCTTTGGGATTAACTGCTTTTCCCATAGCAATAGCAAAATCATCTGGTTTAATACCTAAAGAATATTTGGATGGAACTAACACCATCAACATTCTAATATATGTATGTCCCTTTTTAAAATTATCAAAGTTATTATCTTTTTCAATAAAATAATAAAAATAATTTCTTAATCCAAGTTCTCCATCATCATTTGCAAAATATTCTCTCACTTGTTGATTAAACATTTTAAAACTATACTTCTCAAAAAAGTCACTTATTGTTCCGCTTCTTCTAAATACTCTTAAACCATAAATTATATATATAGATAAAACTCCAATAATTCCTAAAATAATTATGTTTTTGAGTTTTAACTTTTTTATTTTATTAATATAATTGTATAGAAAAGTTACTATTAATGGCATTATTTCTATTCTGTTTCTAGAAATAATTACTTCAAAAACAATTAATAAAATACCTATAATCAAAACTCTTTTCTTTTTTAGTTGTAGTGCAAGTATTAGTGTTGACGAAGCAACAAAAAATATTGGTAAGAAAATTTGCGATATAGATATATAGTTATTGTTTTTAACTGTATCTCTCATGGTTTCCCAGCTTGTTGCTCTTATGCTTCCAACACCTTTTACCAACATTATAATTCTTATAAGAACTGTAATAATTAACAATACAAAAAGCACATACATAAATATCTCTTTATATTTTTCAATATCATTATTAATTATTTTTTTTTCTTTTTTTATTGTTTTATCTAAACACACTTTAGTGAATATATATATAATTGAAAATAATATTACAAAACATGAAGCCTGATTCATTGTTTCTTTACTGAAATTATATGAATTAGTTATAATACTCAATAAATGCATTGCTCCAAACATTATAAATAATGTTGCCCACAAAAAAACTGATATTGATTTTCTGTTTAATTCATAAATACATATAATTAATATTAATATAAATTGTATAAATCCTAATAATATCACTTTATTTCTCCTATAAAAAGTTTGAAAATTTCAATTTCTTTTTGACTTGTATTACTATTAAAATACTTATCATTTTTTTCATATGGTAAGTTCTTTATCAATTCTTTAAATTCAATATCCAATTTTTTACTTTCATCATTATTATTAATCAATTTTACATTTTCGAATTCATCAAAAACCTCATGGCATACAGGTATATCAGATGTGATAACTGGTATCCCAAAAGTTGCCATTTCACACATCATGAGTCCTTGTGCATCTGTTCTTGTTGGCATTAATGCACATCTAGATTTATTTAATAATTCTATTATTTGCTCATGATTTACAAATTCGTATTTAACATCTATATTATCAGCTTTTTGATTATGTTTAAAAAATTCACCTTTTCCAACTATTAAAAATTTATAATTCGGATTGTTTTTAGCTAGTTTATTAACTAAATCTATTGAATATTTTGATCCATCTAAGTTTGATCTAATTGTTATAAAATCATATTCTTTTTCTGATTTATAATTATACTTTTCTTCTTCAAATTTTTTCCCTACACAATTATATGTTATACTGTATCTTCCATCAATTACTTTAGGGTTTATTTGTGTCCATTTTATAAATTCATTATACATCCATTTACTAACAAAGATAAAATACGATTTATAGGCTATCTTAGTAAAATATCTATTCCAAACATGTAATTTAAAAACGTCATATGTATTTCTAATAATTTTTTGCATTACATTTGAATCTTTTACATATTTATATGGTTTAGAATAAACCTTACTACAATACAGTACCTCATGTCCATGAAAAAAGAAAACAATCTTTTTAAAATTTCCTTCATATTTTTTTAAAAAACTATAATGATTTCTTAGATTTGGAGCATGACTTATTAATAAGTCGTAGCTATATTTTTGTTGATTATTTTCATATTCCTCTAATGTTATTACGTTTATATCATCAATAACATAGTTCTCATTTGCCGAAAAATTTAATACTGTAACATCAATTCCTTTGCTTTTATAATATATATTTCTCGCCTGTACAAAAAAATGTGTTGGATTTTCATTTGGTTTTGAATAGGTTGTAGCTAAAACTAACACTTTCATTTTTATTTCTCCTTGAATTTTATTTTTGTTTCTAAATTATTATTATCCAATGTTTTAACATTATATAAAATAGCCTTTTCTTTGTTTAAATATCCCCTTGATATTTGTATTTCCTTTTTATTTGTATATATTATATTTTTAAATGAAATTTTTAATTTATCATTTTCAATTTTGTTACTGTCTATATGCAAATCTTTATTGATTATCCAATTTGTAAGAACATAATTACTTTTTAAATTTTTATCTTCAATTTTAATTTGTTCTTTATTTATTGTCAATTTTCTAGTAGCCCAATTTTCTATTATCCCTTCAATTATTATTTCATCATTATTGTCTTTTAAATATGATATATAACCTTTAGCCTTATTTAACCATCTAAAGCTTCCCACTGCTATTGCGTTTTTCTGTTCTAATTGTATTGTAGAATGTGCTTCCCTTCCTCTATAATAATCTCTTTCTTTTTTGGACTTATTATAACTATAAGTCCCAGAATCATAAAAAATCCATTCGCCATTTACAGCCAAACTAATAGCTAACGAATCATTGTGTGCATGTCCTTCTATGTTTTTAGCATTAAAAAATAAAACTTTATTATTTTTATTGTATATAAATATATCTTTAGTTATTATATATTTGTTTGTATACTCATTACCAATAGTTATTGAATTTTTATTATTAAATTTTTTAAATACCTCAGTATAAATTGCAGTTTCGTTATTAATTTCGTTCTTAAAAAACAAATTATAATATTCTTTTATGTCTTTTGCAATATTATAATCCATATATATAGAATATAAAAAACCATCATCATTATCGCCGTAATTTAAAATTTCATTTTCATTAACAATAGTATATTTTAAAATATTTAGTGATTTTAGTATCTTATCATTTAATTTTTTAAATAGATCTTCTTCATCAACAAAGCATAATGCTAATATAAACATTTTGGTAACAAAAAATTGGTATGAGAAACTATTTTCTTTTGATGTGCCTTCATCAGTAATTATATTAATATACTTTTTAAGAATTTTAATTGCTTTTTTATACCACATTTCATTCTCTTTGCAATCTATAACCTTAGATAGCATTAATAGTGCCGTTGCTTCACCTATTACATGATTATTAGGTATACAACAATCAGAATAATCTATTTCATTATATATATGTTTAGCATGCAAATACAATAAATTACTATATTGTTCATTAAATTTTGTATCTTGCATCAAAATTAGAGTTAAAGCTATATTAATAGCACGAATAGCAACTTCCAAATTGCTATACCAATTCAATGTATATTCAAATTCATTATTTTCTTTCCAGCATTTCAACAGCTCTTCAATTTCTTTTTTATATTTATCGTCTTTAGTTACTAATCCTTTTATAGCTATTGGCAATAATACTTGTAATCTGTTATATTCCCATATAATCTTAACATCTTCATATTGTGACAATTTAGTTTTTCTCCAAAACTCTCTTTTTACTTTAAAATTACTTTCAATTTCTTCTTTGCTATATTTATCGCCAAATATCCTATATTTGTTTTCTTCTATTATTTCTTGATCAAGGTTAGGAAAATCTATTTTTACACAATTTATATTATATTGCTTATTTGTTTGCTGTAATTTGTTTCTTACATAAAAAAATCTGCAAAAGTCCTTAATGCTATATTCTATTTTTTTTAAAATCTCTCCTTTATAGAGAACTTTATAATATATAATTGTCTTTTTTATTTTATTTAACATTTTAATAATACTTCTCTTTCAAATTTTTCTGCAATTTTTCTTCTAGAATATTTTCCTTTTGTGTATTCTATTATATCATCTTTTTTGTCTTCATATTTTATATAATTTTTATACATATATTCAAATTTATCTTTTAATTCTTCTTTACTTTCCACATGCTCTCCTAATCCAACTTCATCTAGGATTTTGCAAGAATCCCCTTTAGCTAATAATAATATTGGACACCCACAAGCAAGTGCATCATATATTTTGGTTGGTACACTATCTGTCATTTTATTATTTTTTAATGATATAAAGCTAATTTTTGAATATTTTAAAATTGTATATACATTACAATAATCAATTTTTCCTTCAACTTTTATATTTTTTAAATTTAATTCTTGGATTTTTTTATTAATTTTATCTTTGCTTGCTCCTTCTCCAAATATTAAAAATTGAATATTATTATTTTCTTTATATTGTATTGCAATATCTACTAATGCTTCAACATTTTGTGCTAATCCTACATTGCCAATATAAACAACTGTAAAAATACTTTTTAAATTATATTTTTCTATTAATTCATTATTTATATTAAATTTTGTAAAGTTATCATCTAAGCCATTTGGTATATACTTAACTTTATTTTCGTTTGTGTACCTTGTTAATTTTTCAACCTTTCCAGAAGTTACTGTAGTAATTATATCGCTTTTTCTATACATAAAATTTGCAATATTTTTAAATACTCTATAATAAATACTTTTTTCAGAAAAACTATCCATTTCTACTGCAACATCTGGCCATATATCCCTAATATCATAGATTAATTTGGCTCCTTTTATTTTTGCTATTAAATATCCAAATATGCTTATTAATGGTGGAGGCGATGTTGTAATAACAACATCAATTTTTCCAACAGTAAAACTCTTAAAAAAAGAAGTTATTCCAAAAATAATATTGTTCAAAAATCTTTTTATATTGCTTCCTTTTGTATTTTTCGTACTATAAGAATAAATCACTTTATATTTTCTGTTTATTTCTTTCTCATTTTTTTTATTATGAGAACTAGCTAATACTATAACTTTTTTCCCCTGTTCTTGTAAATATGTAGCCAAAGAATCTATTCTTTTTGTACATGGTCCACCTTCATTTATATTAAATTCATGAGTATGAAATAGAATAGTCATCTTTTTTCTCCTTAATTATGTATTTTTTCTCTTTGTTCTTTTAATTCTTCTAATTCTTCTTTTATTCCTATTTCAGATATTTCTGCACTTGTTTTTTTCAAAACAGCAACTATTGATAAAAAGAATATCTTAATGTCTAGCCATAAGCTCATATTGTCTACATATTCTATATCATATTCTATTTTTTTGAATACATTTAGTGCATTTCTTCCTTTTGCTTGAGCAAGTCCTGTTATTCCAGGTCTTACATCACTTCTTCTTTTTTGTTCATCTGTAAACCATTCATAATATTCTAATATCCATGGTCTTGGTCCAATAAAGCTCATTTCACCTTTTAATATATTAAATAGTTGTGGCAATTCATCAATGCTTGTTGCTCTTAATATTTTTCCGACTTTCGTTACCATTTCTTCGTGTGATAACTCGCTGTCCAATTCTTTTCTTTGCGTTTTCATTGTTCTAAATTTATATATGTAAAATGGTTTTAAATTTTTTCCCATTCTAGCTTGTTTAAACATAACTGGCGAACCATCTTCTACTTTTATGCATATAGCTACTATCAACATTGGAATTGCAAGTATTATTATAGCTATTAAACTTGCAACAATGTCAAAAAGCCTTTTTATTCCTAAAAAAATTTTTCTTTTCATTTTCCCCTTATTTAACTCCCCTTAGTAGAAGATATATCTTCTACTATTTTTTGTACAAAAAATATAATTTTATTATTTTACTCCTGTTTTCTTTATTATTGTATCGCTAATGTTTTTCACAATTTCAGATGTTTCATAATCTTCTTCATCAAATAATTCTTTGTGTAATCTTTGAACACATTCTTGTAAATTTTTTGGAATTCCATACCATACTTTGTTTATTATTTTTCCTGTAACTTCATATGGCCATCCCATACTTTCCTTTATTTCTATCGAAGTTGCTTTTTTTATTAATTCAGTTATTTCATTTTTTTGTATGTTTGTATGTATTTCTGGTAATATTTTATCTGCAAAAGTATTCATTTCTGATACAGACATTTTTTTAACTTTTTTAAACACTGAGTTTATTACTGTTCTCATTCTTTCTGTACGCTTATAGTCCGTATCTATTTTTCTAATTCTTCCATAAGCTAATGCTTGTGCCCCATTTAAATTATATGTTCCAGCTTTATTCAACCCTGGAATACTTTTTACTTCCTGAGATGTTACATCTATTGTAATTCCACCAACATAATCAACAACATCTTTTACAACTTCAAAATTAATTGTTACATATTCTGTTATATCCAAATCTAAGTTTCTATTTATTGTACTCATTGCTAATGCTGCTCCACCATATGCATACGCGTGATTTATCTTTGTATATCCATGTTGAGGAACTTCTACATATGTATCTCTATATATTGATGTCATTTTTACTTCGTTTGTTTTTTCATTTAAAGAAAAAATTATTATGCAATCACTTCTTCCTTTATATCCATTTGCATCATCTATTCCAAATAACACTATATTTCTATATTCTTTTAATTCTTCTTCTATTCCTGCTGTTATTTCTACACTTTCCTTAGGAACTTCTTCGTATTTAATTTTATCTAATTTTCTGTTATAAAAATAATATGCAAAGCTTCCTATTAATAAAATTAATACCAATATTATTGATAAAGTTATTAAAATTCCTTTTTTCATTATAATTGAAGAATAATATTTTTATTATTCTTTTTTCCTCCTTTTTTGATATAATAATTCGAAATAAATTATATGTTATTAGTAAAATAATGTCAACGAAAATAATAATTTTTATAAAAACTTTTTTTCTTAAAACTCGGATTTCCGTATATTAAAAATACACCTACTTGTATAAAAGTTTAGGTGTATTTAAATATATATATTATTTTACTTTAATATCTCTATTAATTTTCTTTCTTCTTCAGATAATTCATAATTTATTCCTTTATTTTTTATTAAATTGTGTACATTTTCTATTTTCCTTGCTTCTGAAATTGTTCCTTCAAGTGCAATTACTGTATTTAATTGTTTTTTTAGTTTATTATATTCTCTTTCCATTCCATCCATATCTTTTAATATATAACAGCTTTTCCAATTAGAAATATATTTACTTACTTTTTCCAGTGAATTTATATCTTCCAAAAATTTATCTTCTATATTAGTTGACACAGCATCTAAAATTGCATTTTTACCTTTTTTTATAAATCTTTCTGTTCCTTTACTTATTAATTTATTTTTTGATGCTGAGCTTACAACATTATCTAATACATTTGATATTCCATCTATTATTCCTCCTTTTTTTACTGCTGTATGTACTTGTGATAAGTTTTCAAATTTTCCTGTTATAATTCCAAGTGCACTTTTTCCTAAATCTATTGCTGATTTTATTGCTGTATTTATTCCCTCTTTCAAGCCACAAGTTAACAATACATTTTTTATGTCAATTATTTGCTTTTCTATCATGTCTGGCATTATTCCCCTTAATCCAATATCTATAGCTGTATTTATTGTCTTTCCTAAAGTTGTTTGTAAAAATTTATTCTGATTTTCTATTGTTACTTCATTTTCAATTAAATTTTCTACTTTTGTTGTTTTTTCAATATTTTTATTATATTCTTGTTTTTGTTCTAATTCTATATCCATTTTTCCTCCTAAAATTAAATGTTATTTATTATTTTTATTATTTTATTTTTTGTACTAATATCTAAATACTTAATATTAAAATTATTATTTATTATTAAATTATAGTTTTTATTATTTTTTAATTTTTCTATTATTTTTATTTTATTATTAAAAATATTTTTTAATATTTTTTCACTTATTGAATTTTGATTATAATTATTTAGTATTACATTAATTCTTTTATTTTTATTTAATAAATAATTAATTATTTTTTGATTTTTATTTATTTCTAGTAAATTACTGTTTAAAATAAATATATTTTTATTAATTACTTTTTCATATAATTTATATTTATATAAATTTGAAATTTCTATAAATATATAATCATAATTATTTTTTATAAAATTAATTTTATTTATAATTAATTTATAATTTATTTTATTTGTTAAATTATCTTTTAGATTTAATGAATTAATATCTAATAAAAACATATTATTTTTTATTTCTATTATTTCTTGATTTATTTTTCTATTTTTAAATAAATTAATTATTGATTTATTTTCTTCTATAATTAATATCTTTTTATTTTCAGATAATAGTCTTGACATTAATAACAAATTAATTGTCTTTCCGCCTCCACTACTACCTAATATTGAAATTATTTTATTTTCAATATTTATTATTTCTAATATTTTTTTAATATTAATTTCTGAATAATAAATATATTTAATATTGTTATTTTTAAAATATTTTTCTTTTATGTTATCTTTTTTATTTAA
Organism: uncultured Clostridia bacterium; assembly: GCA_934183305.1. GTDB lineage: Bacteria > Bacillota > Clostridia > TANB77 > CAG-508 > HGM13634. The sequence goes on from CAKPSF010000001.1 coordinate 250,247, forward strand.
AATAAAAATTAATTTTATTTTTGAATTTATAATTTTTATTTTATTAATTAATTCTATATTTTTTATTTGTCCCGGCAAATTTTCTTTCAAGATAATAAAATTAATTTTTTGATTTTTTTCTAATATTTCTAATATTCCTTCTTTATATTGAATATCTTTTGAAATAATTTTTATATTATTATTGTTTTGTAATTCATTATATATTTTCTTATTATTTATTGCTGTAATTATATGTGTCATTTTTTCCCTCTAATATAATTTCTTTTTCAAATTCATCTGTTTCTATTTTTGCCAAAATATGATTTTCTCCTACAAACATTAAGCACTCACCTTTTTTTAATGATTTAATTTTAATTCTCTCTTTTTCTGTTAAATTACTAAATTCCGAGAGTGTTTTTATATTTTCTTCCTCTAAAGAAAAAAATAATTTTATTTCTGAATTATTTATTATACTTTTTCCATAAGTACCATTTTCTAAACTAAATAAATCTGAAACATCTTGAGTAATTGCAACACTACTTCCTCCATATTTTCTAATTGTTTTAAATATTTTATATATAAAGCTTGCAACTTCTTTATTTGACGTTACTCCTATTAATCTCCAAATCTCATCTAAATAAATTGCTTTTTTTATTTTTCTATCTTTTTTTATTTTATCCCAAAATAATTCTGTAAAAATAAATAATCCGTATTTTAAATTTTCTTCTCCTAATTCATAAATATCTGCAACAATTAAATTATTATTTAAATTTACATTTGTTATATGATTAAAAAAATTTAATGATCCTTTTACAAATGGCATTAATTTTATTTTAAATATTTTGCATTTATTATCTTTTTCAAAAATATTATATAAATCTTCTAATATTGGCATGTCTATTGGTTGTTTAAATATTTTTTTATTATTTCTTATTTTAAATAAACTTTTATCTTCAAATGTAATATTTTTTAATTTGTAACATTCAATTATTTTTTCTTCTAAAATTGATTTTTCTTCTTCTTTTAAATTTCCAAAAATTAAATTAAAAAATCCAATTAATTTATTTATTTTTGTTGATAAATATCCATTACCATCCTCTTCTATGCTTTCTTCTCTTATATCTAAAACATTAATATATGTATTTGATGCTGGTCCAATTTTTAATAATGTTCCATTTAATTTTTTACAAATATTTATATATTCTCTTTCTGGATCTATTATATATTGCTCTATTCCAAATAATCTACTTCTTAATATTAATGTTTTAGTAAAAAAAGATTTTCCTGCTCCGCTTGTTCCAAAAATACAAATATTAGCATTTTTATATTTTTCATTATTATATCTATCTATAAATATCAAAGAATTATTTTCTATATTATTTCCTATATATATTCCTTCAGTATCAAATATAGATGATGAAATAAAAGGATACGTTGAAACAAGTCCAGATGTTAAAACATTTCTTTTTGCAACATTTTTAACATCAATATTATTTTCAAAAATAGGTAAACAAGATAAAAAGTTTTGTTCTTGCCTAAAATATGCTTTTTTATAATTTAATCCATTTGATAATAAAATATTTTCTAATTTATTTAGATTATTTTTTAATTTTTCTAAATCATCATCATAAAGTGTAATATAAATATATAGAAAATATAATTCCTCATTTTCTAGCTGAATTTGTTTCCTTATATATTTTGCATCATTATTTGAAAATGCTACTAAATCAATTTGTGAATTATTATTTTTATTTTCTAATAATTCAACATTATTATTTCCTATTAAATAAGTTAATTGTTTTATTATTTTATTACTATTTTGTTTTTCATAAAAAATAGATATATTAATATTTAAATTTGAATTAATTAAATTTTTTAAAATTATTTCTTCATATTCTTTATTATAATTATAAATAATTAATCCAGAACAATATTTATTATCTATTTCTAAATACTTAGGATTTTTTAAATTAATAAATGTTGATAATAATTCATCTTGTTTATTTATTGTCCCTTCTATAACTTCATAATATTCGTCGTTTTCTTTTTCTTTAAATATTATTTTTTTAAGATTCATTTATAATATTTCTCCTATATTTTATTTAAAATATTTTTTAAATATATTTTCTAATTCTTCTTTTGTTTTTATTTCATAAACAGAATTGCCACATCTTGACAATGCTTCTTTTATTTTTAAATATTTTTCTTTTAATTCACTATTATTTGGAGGATTTTTTGATTTAATTAGAATATAAAAATTTTTAGATGATGATAATTTTTCTTTATTTTGTTTTTTTATATAATTAATATATTTTTCAGAAATGTTTATAATAAAATTATTATTTAAAATTTTTTCTATTTTTTCTCTATTTTTAATTATTTCAATATTTTTTGAAATATCTTCTTTATCACTTTGAATTATTATTTGAATATCAAAATTACAATTTTTTAAAAACGTTTTATAACTATTTAATATTGCTTGTTTTTCAAATTCTGATTTTAATTCGTAATTAATTGGATTAATTTTTATCATTTTAATTAAATTATTATTTTTTAATTTAATTATTCCATCACAAAAAAACTCTTGGACTGGAAACCAATTTTGAATACTATAAATATTTGATTTAAACATTTTTTGCTCCTTGAAAAAATAAAGATTTAAATTTTTTTGAATTAAATTTTAATTTATTATTTTTAGATTTAATTATAATTATTATATATTATTTATTTAAAAAGTCAATTATTTTTTTATTTCATTTTTCGACAATTATTTTTTTATTTTTTTGTATATATTTTTTTTATTTGTTTATAATATTAATATAAGGTTAATATTAGTTAAACCAAGAAGGATTTTAGGTTGTATGGCTTTTTATCTTTCGGACTAAAATGTATGCGTGCTTTGTTTTTAGGTATGTATATGTTGGACGTGCGAGTATGTAGTGTGTATGTAAGCTGATTTGAATTGGTTAAATTATATATTGCATATTCAAGTTAAGAGTGTATTTATATCACATAAGGGTAATTTCTATTCCCTTGGGGATGACTTTTGTTTTTATTGGTGTTTTTACATTCGAGTGACTGATTAATGTGTGTGGTGGAATGCTTGCTTAAGCAGCAATGTTTATCAGGTGTGTAATTGTATGCATTGGTTTTAACTACGATTAATATTAGCTTTATAGATAAGTAATAGCGAAGGATTGTTTCCTTCGCTATTACTTATTTTATAATAATTTTTATATTATATATCAAGATTTTTAACATATTTAGCATTTTCTTCAATAAATTTTCTTCTTGGATTAACTTCATCCCCCATTAAAAGATTAAATATTTCATCTGCTTTCATTGCATCTTCCATTGTTACTTTTACAAGTATCCTTTTTGATGGATCCATTGTTGTATCCCATAATTGTTCAGGGTTCATCTCTCCTAAACCTTTATACCTTTGAAGTGCTAATTGATCTCTTGCTATTCCCTTTTCTTCTAAATCTTTATATGCTTTTGTTAAATCCTCATCTGTATAACAATATACATCAGTCATACCTTTTTTAGATAATTTATATAATGGTGGTTGTGCTAAAAATACATTTCCATTTTCTATTAATGGTCTCATATATCTAAAGAAAAATGTTAATAATAATGTTCTAATATGTGCACCATCAACGTCGGCATCTGCCATTATAATTACTTTTCCATATCTTATTTTTGTAATATCAAAGTCTGCTCCAATTCCTGCGCCTACTGCTAGAATAACTGGTTGTAGTTTATCATTGTTATATATTTTATCAGCTCTTGATTTTTCAACATTAAGCATTTTTCCCCATAATGGTAGAATTGCTTGGAATTTTCTATCTCTTCCTTGTTTTGCACTACCTCCAGCAGAATCTCCTTCGACTATATATATTTCACATTCCTCTGCATTTTTACTAGAGCAATCTGCAAGTTTTCCAGGTAAGGTTGAACTTTCTAGTGCTGTTTTTCTTCTTACTAATTCTCTAGCTTTTCTAGCTGCTTCTCTAGCTCTAGATGCACTTATACATTTTTCCAACACAGCTTTTGCAACAGATGGATTTTCTTCTAAAAATGTTGATAATGCATCATTTACCATTGCCTGAACAATACCTGTAACATTGCTGTTTCCTAGTTTTGTTTTTGTTTGACCTTCAAATTGAGGTTCTTTTACTTTTACAGAAATTACAGCTGTAATTCCCTCTCTTATGTCTTCTCCTTGTAAATTTGAATCTTTTTCTTTTAAAATATTATGATTTCTTGCATAATCATTAAATACTTTTGTTAATGCTCTTTTGAAACCTTCTAAATGAGTTCCACCTTCAATAGTATTAATGTTATTAACAAAACTATAAATATTTTCATTATATGCAGATGTATATTGAATTGCAATTTCTACAGGAACATCTCCTGTTGTTTTTTCTATATATATTGGTTGTGGATGTAAAACTTCTTTATTTTTATTTAAATATTCAACAAAAGATTTTAATCCTCCTTCAAAGCAGAAATCTGCCTTTTTAGGTGTTTCTTCTCTTAAGTCTTCAACTTTTATTCTTAAACCTTTTGTTAAGAATGCCATTTCTCTAAATCTTTTTTCTAATACTTCATACTCATATTCAAGAGTTTCAAAAATTGTATCATCAGCTAAAAATCTAACTTTTGTTCCAGTTTTTTTAGAATCGCCAATTTTAGTTAAAGGTTTAACTGTTTTTCCCCTTTCAAAGGCCATTTGGAATATTCCGCCATCTCTTTGAATTGTAACTTCTGTCCATTTTGATAAAGCATTTACAACTGAAGCACCAACCCCATGAAGACCACCAGATACTTTATATCCACTATCTCCACCAAATTTTCCTCCAGCATGTAATACAGTATAAACTGTTTCTGCTGCTGATATTCCTGTTTTTTTATGTTTTTCAACTGGTATTCCTCTACCATCATCTTCTACTGAAATTATATTTCCTGGTTCAATTATTATATGAATATTTCTACAATATCCAGCTAAAGCTTCATCAACACAGTTATCAACAATTTCATACACCAAATGATGTAATCCTCTTACAGAAACACTTCCTATATACATTCCAGGTCTTTTTCTTACTGCCTCTAATCCTTCTAAAACTTGTATTTGGTCTGCTCCATATTTATGTTCATATTTCTCCATGCTTTTTCCTCCCTAAGTTATTTCGCTTTTATTATATATTTAATTTTACTTAAAAATCAAGTATTATTTTTAAAAACTTGTCCTTCCTCAACTTTAAATTTGTTTATTTTAACGTTTTCAATATTAATATCGTCTGTACAAGTTATTATAATTTGAGTATCTTTTATGTTTTTAAGAAAATTTATTTTTCTATTATTATCTAATTCTGACATAAAATCATCTAATAACAATATTGGGTTTTCTCCAATTTCATCTTTTATTACTTCAAGTTCTGCAAGTTTTAGTGTTAATATTGTTGTTCTTTGTTGTCCTTGAGAACCAAACGTATCTACCTTTTTTCCATTTATAAAAAAATATATATCGTCTCTATGTACTCCTATACTGGTGTATCCTCTTTCAATATCTTTGTTTCTATTATTTTTTAAATTAATTAAAAATTTTTCTTTTTCAAAACAATCCGATATATATTTAATTTTTAATATTTCTTTATCTTCTGTTACATTTTTATGAATATTATCAATTTTTTCTTTTAGTTTATCAATAAATTCATTTCTATATTTATTAATTACTTCTGCGTATTCAGCTAATTTTTCATCATATATATTTAATAATTCATTATTTTTATTTTCTATTGTAATGTTTTTTAAATATACATTGCGTTGTTCTAATGTTTTTAAATATAAATTATAAACATAAATATAATTTGGTCTTAACTGACTTATTAATAAATTTAAAAATCTTCTTCTCTTATCTGGCCCATCTTTAACTATATTTATGTCTTCTGGAGAAAACAAAACTATATTTATATTTCCCAAAAGTTCACTTAACTTTTTTATTTTAATGTCATTAATATATATTTCTTTTTTATTTTCTCCAATTAAATATTTGATTTTTCCTTCTCTATCTTTTTTCTCATAATTAATTTCTAAAAATAAATTATCTTCATCAAAATTAATTAATTCCTTATCTTTTTTTGCTCTAAAAGATTTTCCAATACTACACAAAAAAACACTTTCAATTATATTTGTTTTTCCCTGAGCATTATTTCCAAAAAATAAATTAATTCCATCTTTTAAATCAACTTCTTGATTTTTATAATTTCTAAAGTTTTTTAGTTTTATTTTTTTTATATACATATTAATCCTTCATTCTTATTGGTAAAATCATGTATGTATAATCTTCGTTTTCAATTGGTCTTATTACAGATGGAGATACACTTGTACCAAAATCAACAAATATTTCTTCATCATCAATAACTTTTAAAGCATCTAAGAAATATTTTGGATTAAATCCAACTTCCAATTCTTTTCCTTGAGTTTCTAAATACAATTCTTCTTTAGCATCTCCTGTTTGATTTGTGCATGAAATAGTTATTTTTCCAACTTCTATTTTTACTTTTACAGGATATTTCTTTTCCTTTTCTACTGAAGATGCTGAAATTAAACTTACTCTTTCAAAACATTCTTGTAAATCTCTTTTATTTGCTCTTATTCTTGTTTCCCAATTTTTAGGTATTACACTTGAGTAGTTTAAAAATTCACCATCTAATAATCTTGTAACAATTTTACAGTTTTCCATTTGGAACAAAGCTTGGTTTTTAGATACCCCTATTTTTATTGGCTCAAAAGAATCTGTAATTATTTTATTTACTTCATTTAATGTTTTTCCTGGTATAACAGCTTTAAAATCATTATTTTTCTTTTCTAGGAAATTACTAGACCAAGCTAATCTAAATCCATCAACTGCTACAACATTTATTTTATTATTTACAATTTCAAATAAGCAACCTGTGAAAACTGGTCTATTTTCTTCTATACTTACTGCAAATATAGTTTTTCTAACCATACTTTTTAATGTTTTTTGATCTAAATCTACTGAATTTTCAATATTTATTTTAGGTAACTCTGGAAATTCTTCTGGATTCATTGTAGCTAACTTATATAAAGAACCTTCACATTCAATTACTAATAAATTATTTTCATTAACAGTAATACTTATTTCTGTATCTGGTAGTTTTCTTATTATTTCACTAAACATTATTGCATTTACTACTGTACTACCTTGTTCTTCTACTGTACTTTCTATAATGTACTCTATTCCTATTTCTAAATCATAGGTTGTTAATTTTATTTCATTATCATTTGTTTGAATAAGTATTCCTTCAAGTATAGGCATTGTTGTTTTTGTAGCTACTCCTCTTACTACGGAATTAATAGCTTTAAGCAATTTTTCTTTTTCGCAAATAATTTTCATATTTTGCATCTCCTTTATAAATAAATAATATTTTTAGTATTATTAGTATTAGGTACAGTGGATAATGTGTATAAACTTTAAATTAATGAATTTCCCTAATAAAAATGATGTTCATAACTTAGTGTATAAGTTAGATACATATCCACATCTAATTTTTTCTTTTGTGTATATTTTAGTTTTTAACATATAATTAACATGTAATTAACAATTGACTGTGTATATCTCATCTACCTATTCCGTAAGAACAGGAGCGGTTGTTTTTACAAACATATTTTTTTACAAACAGTTTTTTTGAAAAACTTTTAAAAATATTTATATTCTAATTATTCTGTTTTTGTTATAATGTTTTTCACACTTTCCACAATTGCTTTTGTACTATTATTACTTTTTATTTCTGAATCTATTTTTGAACAAGCATGCATTACTGTTGTATGATCTCTTTTTCCAAACTCTTCACCTATTTTAGTAAATGGCATATTAGCTAAATCTCTACATAAGTACATTGCTATTTGTCTTGGATATGCTATATCATTTGAACGTTTAGAGCTCTTTATATCTTTTTGAGGAATGTTAAAATATTTAGCAACAACCTCTTGAATATAATCAGCAGAAATAACTTTTTCTTTTCTAGAAATGACATCATTTATACACTGTTCTGCAAGTTCAATTGAAATTGGACTATGTGTTAAAGAAGCTTTAGCAACAATTTTATTTAAAGTTCCTTCTAATTCTCTAATATTTGAATCTACTTTTATAGCAATATTAGAAAGAATATTATCATCTATAATTATATTTTCTAGTTGTACTTTTTTTCTTAAAATAGCTAAACGTGTTTCATAGTCTGCGTTTGAAATATCTGCTATTAATCCCCATTCAAACCTAGATTTTAATCTATCTTCTAAGTTATCTATATCTTTTGGTGGTTTATCACTAGACATTATAATTTGACATCCATTTTCATGCAAAGTGTTAAATGTATGGAAAAATTCTTCTTGAACTTGCTTCTTTCCTGCTATAAATTGAATATCATCTATTAATAAAACATCAATATTTCTATATTTATTTCTAAATTCTTCGTTTTTATTATCTTTTATACAATTTATAAACTCATTAGTAAACTTTTCAGAAGTTACATATAATACTTTTTTGTCTGAAAAACCTTGTAAAATTTCATTTCCTATGGCATGCATTAAGTGGGTTTTACCTAAACCAACACCACCATATAAAAACAATGGATTATATGATGTAGCTGGAGATTCAGCAACAGCTAAAGCTGCAGCTTGGGCAAACCTATTGTTATTTCCTACTACATATGTATCAAAAGTATAATTAGGATTTAAACCATTTACAGAATTAGAATTTCTAGGTGTTGAAGTAGCCTCTAAACTGCTATTGTTTTCAGCACAATATGTAGAAATTTCATAATCTTTATTTGTTAAATATTTAAATGTATTTGAAATTAAATCATAATATTTAGTTTCAATAACATCTTTTTGAAATGTAGACGTTACAAGAAGAACGATTTTCTTATCTGTCATTTCTTTTATTTCTAAAGGATTAATCCATGTTATAAAAGAAATATTGCTTATTTCGTCTTTTAAAAGTTCTTTTGCATTGTTTAAAAGTTCTAATTCTGCTCTATTCATTTTTATCCCCTTTTCTAGTTATCAACAAGTTATCCACCATATGTGGATAAGTATGTTTAAAATTTATTTTTTCTTGCGAAATATATAATATAAAAATAATAAAAGAAAGTCAATAAAAATGTGGAAAAAAATCAAAAAAATGTGGATAAGCGTAAAAAACATATTGTTTCCGTAATGTTTAAGAAACTTTATAATAAAGGCTTGACAGATTTTTAAATTTACTGTATAATTAAAAATGCTTTTTAAATTTAAAATAATACCTGTTAAGGGATTAATAAAAGAAAAAAATGGAGGGAAACAAAATGAAAAGAACATTTCAACCAAAAAAGAGACAAAACAGTAAAGAACATGGCTTTTTTAAGAGAATGAAAACAAGAGCAGGAAGAAACATACTAAAAGCAAGAAGAGCAAAAGGTAGAAAAAAATTAACAGCATAAAAACAACGGGACCGCTAAGTATAAGTGGTCCTATTTGCAATTGTAAAAGAGAGAAAAAATGAAAAATACTTTAAAATTAAAGAAAAATTATGAATTTAAATACATATTAAAAAGAGGAAAGTATTATAGTGGCAATTATATTGAATGTTTTTATATGAAAAACAACAAAAACTACAATAATATTGGAATTGCAATTAGCTCTAAACTTTGTAATGCTGTTAAAAGAAATAAAATAAAAAGAATAATTAGAGAAGCATATTATAGTTTAGAAAGTCAAATTAATTTTGGTAATACTTTTGTTTTTTTATGGAAAAAAAATGTATCAGTAGAAAATTGTTTATATATTAATGTTTTAAATGATATGGTGGCAATTTTTAATAAAATAGGTATTAATGTAAATGAAAAAAATAATGATTAATATGATTAAATTCTATAAAAAACACATATCTTTATTTTTGGAAAAAATGGGGGTAAAGTGTAAGTTTTATCCTACTTGTTCTGAATATTTTATACAAGCTATTGAAAAATACGGATGTATAAAAGGCGGACTTATAGGAATAAAAAGATTTTTAAAGTGTAATCCTTTTTCTAAAGGTGGGTATGATCCACTAAAATAAAGGAGGAATTTTATGTTCGCATTTATAGCAAATATTTTTGGATATTTATTAAATTTTTTGTATAATATTTTTAATAACTATGGTGTGTCTATAATTGTTTTTTCTGTTTTGATAAAACTTATATTATTACCATTAACAATAAAACAGCAAAAAACAATGGATAAATCAACCAAAATCCAAGGAGAATTAAAGTCAATACAATTTAAATATAAAAACGATCCAGAAAAATTAAATAAAGAGATGATGGACTTATATAAAAGAGAAAACATGAGTCCATTTAGTGGATGTTTAAGTTCAATTGTGCAATTAATATTAATATTAGCTGTATTTTATATGGTAAGAAGTCCACTTACATATATGAGAAAATTAGATACCAATATAATTAATGATTACACTAATAGATTAGAACAAAAAACTGGTTATCCAGAAGTTCAAATAATTAAAGAATTTGGAAATGAAGACGAAAAAGTAAATTTAAATATGAATTTCTTAGGTCTTGATTTGAGTAATGTTCCAAATCAAAATTATAAAGATTATAAATCATTTATAATACCATTTTTATATGTGGTTTCTTCAATTATTTCAATGAAGTTAACTCTTAATATGCAAAAAAATATGACACCTACAAAAAATAGTGAAAATGGGGAAGAAGCTGAACCAGAAGATATGATGCAAAGCACAAATAAAACTATGTCTTATATGATGCCTATAATGGCTTTTTCAATATCTTTGGTAGCACCATTAGGATTAGCGTTATATTGGTTAATAAGTAATGTTTTAATGATATTAGAAAGAGTATTTTTAAATATATTAAAACGAAAAGAGGAGGAAAAAGCATAAAATGGAGGAAAAGTTTATTTTCGAAGGAAAGACTAGTACAGAAGCTATTGAAAAAGGTTTAAAGCAGTTAAAATTAAGAAAAGAAGATGTGGAGATAAATATATTAAAAGATGAAAAAAGAAGTTTTTTTAGTATATTAGAACCAAGAATTGTAAAGGTTGAATTAATAAGAAAAAATAAGAAAGAAGAAAATTCTAAAAAAACAGAAGAACAAAACTATAAAAAAGAAAAGAAAGAAATGTCTAAACAAGCAATAGAAAAGGCAGAGAAAAATATAACTGATTTTTTAAATAAATTTTTAAAATTAGTTTCAGACGAAGAATTAAAATTTGATATTTCAACAGATGGTTATTATATTACAGTTGAAATATCAGGAAATAATACTAATTCATTAATAGGCTATAGGGGAGAAACATTAAATGCAATGCAAACATTATTATCTTCTGTTGCCAATAAAGATATAGAGGAAAAAGTAAGAGTTATTTTAGATGTTTCTGGTTATAAGGAAAAGAGAAAGAAAGTATTAGAAGAATTAGCTGACAAAATTTCTAAAACTGTTATAAAAACAGGAAAAAGAGTAACATTAGAACCAATGCCAGCATATGAAAGAAAAATAATACATTCAAGATTACAAAACAATAATAAAATAACAACAGATAGTGTTGGAGAAGAACCTCACAGAAAAGTTGTTATAGAATTAAAAAAATAGAAGATTAAAATTTGAGGTCAAAGGTCAGATTTTATAATTATTAAACATAATTATAATAGCCTTTTGACCTTTTTTATATAGTAAGAAATAGAAAAATCCTACTATATAAAAATTAGCTAAATGTATGCCATCTGAGATTTTCTCTTTACAGTTGAAAACTCAAATCGGGCTAGAACAAATGGTGACATAAAGTAGGGTTGTTCTAAGAAAGGATAAAAAATGAGTACAATCGTAGCAATATCAACAGCTCCAGGAAATGGCGGAATAGGAATTGTAAGAATGTCTGGAGAAAGATGTTTTGAAGTTTTGGAAAAAATATTTAAGCCTATAAATAATAAAGTAGCAAAGGGATATTCAATAAAATATGGTTATATTATAGATAAAGAAAATAAAAATAAAATTATTGATGAGGTTTTAGTTTCTTATTTTGTAGCACCTAAAAGTTATACAACAGAAAATATGTGCGAGATAAACTCTCACGGAAACAATATTATTTTAAAGGAAATATTGGAATGCTGTATAAAAAATGGTGCTGTATTAGCTGAGGCTGGTGAGTTTACTAAAAGAGCATTTATCAATGGAAGAATAGATTTACTTCAAGCAGAAGCTGTTATAGATGTTATAAACTCAAAAAGTGAAAAGGAAAAAATTGCAGCAATCAACCAACTTGAAGGTGGTTTGTCTCAAGAAGTAAAAAATATAAAGACACAAATACTTGATATATTAACCAATATGGAAGTTTCAATAGATTATCCAGAATATGAAATTGAAGAAGAAACCAATGAAGAAGTATTAAGTAAATTAAATTCTATAAAATTCGAATTAAACTCTTTAGAGAATTCTTTTGAAAGAGGAAAAATATTAAAAGATGGAATAAAGGTTGCTATTGTTGGAAGACCTAATGCCGGCAAATCATCATTATTAAATAGAATTTTAAGAGAAGATAGAGCGATAGTTACTGATATTGAAGGAACAACAAGAGATACAATAGAGGAATTTGTTAATATAAATGGACTTTTATTTAAAATAATTGATACTGCTGGAATAAGAGAATCTGATAATGAAATTGAAAAGATAGGAATCGATAAAAGTAAGAAAGCCCTAAGTGAGGCAGACTTAGTAATAGCAATTTTTGATAAAACAAAAGAGCTTTTAGAAGAAGACTATAAAATTTTAAGTGAAATAAAAAATAAAAACGCAATTATATTATTAAATAAAAAAGATTTGAAAGAAGATAGAATAAAAAAAGAACAATTTAAAGGATATTCAGATAATATTTTAGATGTATCTATAAAAAACAATGATGGAATAGAAGAATTGTATAATAAAATGACTGATATATTTTCAACAAATGAAATACAAGTAGAGAATACATCTATAATAACTAATATTAGACATAAAGAAGCTATAAAAAAATCAAAAGAAAGTATTTGTAAAGCATTAGAGGCTATAAATACAGGAATGACCGTTGATATTATAGCAATTTATCTTAAAGATGCAATTGAAAACTTAAATACAATAACAGGAGAAAATGTTACAGAAGATATTATAAATGATATTTTTTCTAAATTTTGTTTAGGAAAATAACACAAAAAGACAATAAAGGAGATGGGATATAAATGAGCTATTTAGCAGGAGAATATGATGTAGCAGTAATAGGAGCAGGACATGCAGGGTGTGAAGCAGCACTTGCCTGTGCAAGACTTGGAATGAAAACATTAATGTTTTCTATAAGTTTAGAGGCAATTGCCAATATGCCTTGTAATCCACATATTGGTGGATCATCAAAAGGGCATTTAGTAAGAGAAATAGATGCGTTGGGCGGTGAAATGGGTAAAAATATAGATAAAACTTTTACACAAATTAGAATGCTTAATACTTCAAAAGGACCAGCTGTTTATTCATTAAGAGCACAAGCAGATAGAAAACTTTATCATATGGAAATGAAACACACATTAGAAAAACAAGAAAATCTATATGTAAAACAGGCTGAAATAGTTGATATAGAAGTGATTGACGGGAAAGTTAAAAGTGTAACTACAAAGATAGGTTCAAAATATAATGTTAAAGCTGTAATTTTAGCAACAGGTACATATTTAAAAGGAAAAATATTTATAGGAGATACTTCGTATGAAAGTGGCCCAGATGGAGTGTCAGCTGCAAATGAATTATCTCAAAGCATTAGAAATGCAGGGATAAGTCTTGTTAGATTTAAAACAGGTACACCAGCAAGAATAAATAGAAGGTCAATTGATTTTTCAAAAATGGAAAAGCAAGAAGGCGATAAAGAAATTGAAATGTTTTCTTTTGATGATGAGGTAGTAGAAAAAGAACAAATGCCTTGCTATTTAACATATACAAATGAGAAAACACACCAAATCATTAGAGATAACTTATATAGATCACCACTTTATGGAGGAGAAATAGTTGGAACAGGACCAAGATATTGTCCTTCAATTGAAGATAAAGTTGTTAGATTTAGCGATAAACCAAGACATCAAGTGTTTGTTGAACCTGTAGGAAAAGATACAGAGGAAATGTATATACAAGGAATGAGTTCATCATTACCAGAAGATGTTCAAGTTGCAATGTATAGAACTATTGCAGGACTTGAAAATGCGGAATTTACAAGACCTGCATATGCAATTGAATATGACTGTATAGATCCGTTACAATTAAAATTATCTCTTGAATCTAAAGAAGTTGAAGGAATGTTCTTTGCTGGACAAATAAATGGTTCATCTGGTTATGAAGAGGCTGCTGCTCAAGGAATAATTGCAGGAATAAATGCAAGTCAGAAAATTAAAGGAAATAAACCATTAATATTAGATAGATCAGAGGCTTATATTGGAGTTTTAATAGATGATTTGGTTACAAAAGGAACTAATGAACCATACAGAATGATGACCTCTAGGGCAGAATACAGGCTATTATTAAGACAAGATAACGCAGATTTAAGATTGACAGAAAAAGGTTATAATGTAGGGCTAATATCACAGGAAAGATATAACAAGTTTTTAGCAAAAAGAGAGAACATAGAAAGAGAAATAGAAAGATTAAAAGAAAAAACAATTAAACCAACGGATGAAGTAAATGAAATATTAAAACAATACAATTCTTCTCCTATAAATACAGGAACTAAGTTATCAGAACTAATAAAAAGAACAGAGTTGACTTATAAATCCTTAGAACCAATTGATGTAGAAAGACCGGAGTTATCAAAGCAAGAAGCAGAAGAAGTTGAAGTTCAAATTAAATATGAAGGGTATATAAAGCTTCAAAATAATCAAGTCGAGAAATTTAAAAAATTAGAAGAAAAAACATTAAAAGAGAATATTGATTATAATGAATTAAAAGGCTTAAGTTTAGAAGCAAGACAAAAATTAAATAAAATCAAACCATTATCCATAGGACAAGCATCAAGAATTTCTGGTGTTTCACCTGCAGATATATCTGTTTTACTAATATATTTAGAACAACAAAAAAGAAAAAATAATTAGCTTTTCTTGTGAAACATCTGTGAAACATTTTGACTTGTCTGAGAAAGAAGATTTTAAAATTATACTGGGAGTAAAATTATGAGTAAAGAAAACTTTAAAAAAATGCTATATGAAGATGCGTTGAAAGTCAACGTACAACTAACGGACAGCCAATTAGATTTGTTTTGGAAATATAAAGAATTAGTAATAGAGTGGAATGAAAAAATAAATCTAACAGCAATAACAAATGACGAGGACTTTGCTGTGAAACATTTTGTTGATTCTATTACAATTGATAAATATATAGAAAATGATAGTGAAAAAATAATCGATATTGGAACTGGTGCAGGATTTCCTGGAATACCTTTAAAGATATTAAGGACAAACAATGAAATTGTATTGTTTGATTCTTTAAATAAAAGGTTAAAAGTTCTTGATGATATAATAGAGAAACTTGATTTGAAAAATATTATAACATTGCATGGAAGGGCAGAAGAAACGTTTAAAAATAAAGAATACAGAGAAAAGTTTGATATTGCGACATCTAGAGCGGTAGCAAGTTTAAATGTTTTGGTAGAATTGATGCTTCCAGCAATTAAAATTGGTGGAAGATGTATCTGTATGAAAGGAAACAATGCAGAAGAAGAAATAAAAAATGCGGAAAAGGCAATACAAATTCTTGGAGGAAAGATTATCAAAGTAGATAAAATTATTCTGCCAGAATTAAACCAAGAAAGAAATATAATTATAATAGAAAAAATTAAAGCAACTCCAAAGACTTATCCACGAAAACCTGGAACACCACAGAAAATGCCACTTTAGAACATTTTATATGATGATTAAAAGCAAAAATAAAACTTCAATTGTATGAAAATTAACATTAAAAACATTATTAATAAAATGTCGAAAATTTATTGACATTTTAGAAAAAATTTTATATTATTAAAAGGACGATTACGTAGCTTTGTTATATAGCAAGGAGGAAGAAACTTGGGAAGAATAATATCAATAGCCAATCAAAAGGGCGGAGTGGGAAAGACTACAACCGCAATCAATTTAAGCACTGTGTTGGCTAAAAGAAACAAAAAAACATTACTAATAGACATGGATCCTCAAGGAAATGCAACTAGTGGTGTTGGAATTGAAAAAAACTTGGAAAAATCAATATACAATGTATTAATAGAAGAAAATTCAATAGAAGAAGCAATATTAAAAACTAATATTAAAAACTTAGATATTTGCCCATCTACTATTAATTTAGCTGGTGCTGAAGTTGAATTGGTTTCAATGATGTCTAGAGAGATGAGATTAAAAGAAAAATTAGAAAATATTAAGAATAATTATGATTATATTTTAATAGATTGTCCTCCTTCTTTAGGTTTAATAACATTAAATGCATTTACAGCATCTAATAGTGTATTAATTCCTGTACAGTGTGAATATTATGCGCTAGAAGGATTAGGACAACTATTGAATACAGTAAAATTAGTAAAAAAACATTTAAATAAAGATTTAGAAATAGAAGGCGCATTACTAACGATGTTTGACACAAGGACAAACTTATCAAAACAAGTTGTTGATGAAGTTAAAAAATATTTTGGAGATAAAGTATACAAAACGGTAATACCTAGAAATGTAAAATTAAGCGAAGCTCCAAGTTATGGAATGCCTATAACTGTATATGATTCACGTTCTAAAGGTGCAAAATGTTATGATAAACTTGGAAAAGAAGTTATAAAAAACAATGAAGAACAAAAAGCTAAACATATGAAATAATTTAAAATAAGGAGAAATTAAAGATGGCTAAAAAATCAGGCTTAGGAAAAGGTTTAGATGCATTATTCTCTGAACCAATTATAGATGAAAAAGAAGAAATACAAGATGGAGAAGTTGTAAAAGAACTTAAAATTATAGAAGTTGAACCAAATAGAAATCAACCAAGAAAACAATTTGATGAAGAAGCTTTAAACGAGCTTGCAGAATCAATTAAAAGATATGGACTTATTCAACCTATAATTGTAACAAAAAAGGATGGATATTATCAAATTATTGCAGGAGAAAGAAGATGGAGGGCATCAAAGAAAGCAGGTTTAAAAACTATTCCTGCTATAATAAGGGAAGATGATGCAAAGAAAAATCAAGAAATTGCTTTAATAGAAAATATTCAAAGAGAAGATTTAAATGCAGTTGAAAAAGCTATGGGAATAAAACTTTTAATGGAAGAGCATGACCTTAAACAATCAGAAGTTGCGGATATATTAGGAAAAAGTAGAAGTGGTGTTGCAAATACATTAAGAATATTAAATTTAGATCCTAGAGTATTAGAATTAGCTAAACAGGGAAAACTTACAGAAGGACATTGTAGAGCACTTTTAGCATATGAGGATGGAGAAAAACAACTATTAGAAGCCATGAAACTTATTGAGGGTGGTAGAACAGTAAGAGATATAGAAAGAAAAACACAAAGAAACAAACCTAAGAAATTAGATAGACAATATGTTGCAATATGCAACGATGTAGAGGATACTTTTCAAAGTTTCTTTGGAACAAAAGTTAAGGTTGATGCAGGAAAAAGAAGTGGAAAAATAATTATTCAATATAACACAAACGATGATCTAGCGAGAATATTGGAGTTAATTAAATAATGTTCTTTATAGAAATATTAATAACAAATTAGCAGTTGATGAATAGCTGATAAATTAATAAAAAACCGAAAAATAAGCTTGACAACACACGTAATTCTGTGTTATTATATATGTTGTCACTGACATGGAGAGGTGGTCGAGTTGGTTTATGGCACCAGTCTTGAAAATTGGCGTAGGTTTGTAGCCTACCGTGGGTTCGAATCCCACCCTCTCCGCCAATAGTAATTAATGATGAATAGTGAATAGTGAATGATTATTAATAAAAATATAATTAAATTATTCATTTTTCACTATTCATTATTAGTTAGTAACTAAATATTTTAGTATGGAGGCTTACCCAAGTGGTTGAAGGGGACAGTTTGCTAAACTGTTAGGGTTCGCAAGGGCCGCGAGGGTTCAAATCCCTCAGCTTCCGCCAAAAAAGTATAAAGTTTTTGCTTTATACTTTTTTTAAATTTCTTTTATTTAAAGGTTTATTTACATTTGTAAAATAGAATGATATAATATGCAAGAATATAAATATCCGTAAAGGAGAGCAATATTATGTATAGAAAAACTTATGTTGAAATTAGTATTGATAATTTAAAAAACAATGTGAAAAATATAGTTAATTATTATAATAACTATAAATATTATTTTGGAGTTGTAAAGGGAAATTGTTATGGTCATGGAATAACATATGTTGTTAATGAACTTATAGATAGTGGAATTAATTATTTAGCTGTATCTTCTTTAGAGGAAGCATTAGAAATAAGAAAAATAAATAAAAAAATACCTATTTTAAGTCTTGAACCAATTTCGCTAGAATATATTAATATTTGTATAGAAAATAATGTGACAATAACTGTTCATGATTATAATTATGCATTAGAATTAATAAAAAAAGATGTAAAAAAGAAACTTAAAGTTCATTTGAAAGTTGATTCTGGAATGAATAGATTAGGATTTAAATATAAAAATGAATTAGATGAGGTTTATTGCAAATTAAAAGAAAAAGAAAATATTGAAATAGAAGGAATATATACACATTTTGCTACACTTGGAATTAATGATAAAAATTGGGATATTCAACTAGAGAATTTTAATAAGTTAACAAGTGATATAAATTTAAAAGATATTCCAATAGTTCACTTATATAAAAGTGCTGCTTTTATAAATCATCCAAAACTTGATTTTGATAATGGAATAAGACTTGGCATAGCAATGTATGGATATAATACAAATCCAGTATATAGCAATAAAGGATTAAAAAATAAATTAAGACAAATAAAAAGAAATATTAATAAGAAGAAATTTAATGTTAGTGAAACAAATACAGAATTGTCAATAGAATTAAAACCTGCTTTTAAAATGTTTACAGAAATAATTCAAATAAAAGATGTTAAAAAGGGTGAATTTATTGGATATGGAGCTGCTTTTAGAGCAAAAAAAGATATGAAAATAGCAATTTTGCCAGTTGGATATGATGATGGTATATTTAGAAGAAGCACAGGAAGATTTGTAACAATAAATAATAAAAGATATCAAATAATTGGCGATGTTTGTATGGGAATGATATTTGTTGAAATAGATAACAGTGTTAGTATAAATGATAAAGTAACTTTAATAGGTGATTTAACACCAATTAAGGAAGTTGCAGTACATAATGGTACATCAATATATGAAACAATGTGTAACATAGGAAAACAAATACCAAGGGTTTATATTAAAAATAATGAAATTTCAAATATAGAAGAAGGAAAATAATATGGATAATGATATTAAAGTATTAATTATAGGAACGGATATAAATGCATATTATATGGCCAGATGTTATCATGAATTAACAGGAAAAAATGCAGATTTAATAGGAAAAGAAAATATGGCATTTACTTCTGTAAGTAAAATAACAAATATTCAAATAGAACCAAACCTATGGGATAATGATACATTTGTAAAAGTATTATTAGATTATGCAGAAAAAAATAAAAATAAAAAAATACTATTAATTGGAACAAATGATAACTATGTAAAATTAATATCAGAAAATAAAAAAATATTGGAAAAATATTATATATTTAATTATCCAGATATTGAAATAGTAAATAACTTATTAATTAAAGAAAAATTTTATACAAAATATAAAGATATTGGATTGGATATGCCATCAACTTATTTTTATAAATGTAATCAAAATGATAGTATTGAAAAAGTAAAACAATATTTTAAAGAGTATCCAATAATTATAAAACCAAGTGATGGAGTTGAATATCATCATTTAGAACAAGTCTTAGATAAAGTATACAAAGTATATAATGAAGAAAAATTAGAGGAAGTAATTAAAAAAATAGAAAATGCTGGCTATAACAATACATTGATTATTCAAGAATTTATTCCAGGAGACGATTCAGCATTATTTGATTCATTATTTTATGTTGGAAAAGATAAGAAAGCAAAACTTGCAACATTTGCTCAAATTGGTTTACAAGAACATACACCGACAGGAATAGGAAATTGTACTGTTTTAGTAAATGGTTTTGATGAACATGGATATAAAGAAGAATTAGTATATAAATTAAAAGAATTTATTGAAAAAATAGGTTATCAAGGTTTTGCAGAATTTGATATAAAATATGATGAGAGAGATAATAAATATAAAGTTTTAGAAATTAATCCAAGACAATCTAGAAGTGGATATTATATGGCCGCGTGTGGCTATAATTTGGTAGAAACATTAATTAATGATTTAATAGAAAATAAAAAAATGGAATTTAAAATAATTAAAGAAAAATATGTATTAAGTTTTGTTCCTAAAAAAGTAATTAATAAATATATAGAAAATAAAAAATTAAAAAAAGAAATAAATAATTTAATAAAAAATAAAAAAATAATTAATCCATTAAAATATAAAGAAGATATGAATTTTGATAGATTAAAATATATGTTTTTAAGAGATAAAAATTATATAAAAAAATATAGAAAATATACATTTTAATATTATTAGTATATAAAATAATAAGAAAACAATTAAAGATAAAAACAAATAATTAATAGAAACAAATAATTAATTAAAAATAAACAATTAATAGAAATAAATAATTAATTAAAAATAAATAATTAATAAAAACAAATAATTAATTAAAAATAAACAATTAATAAAAATAAATAATTAATAAAAATAAATAATTAATTAAAAGAAATAATTAATAAAAAATAATTAATATATTAAATAAAATTAATTATTAGGAATAAATAAATTTATTTAATTATAAAAAAGAGGAAATTATGAAAAAATTTAGTTTAAATAAATATATAGAGATATTAAAAAAAGAAAAAATATATTTAGAAGATAATTTATCTGATGATTTAAAAGAAAAAATTGTTGAAATATTTACACATGATTCGAGAGAAGTGAAAAATAATACATTGTTCTTATGTAAGGGGGCTAATTTTAAAAAAGAATTCTTAGATTCAGCACTAAAAAATGGAGCTATTGCATATGTTTGTGAGGTGACATATAAAGAATATGGTAAACCATTTATTGTTGTTTCAGATATTAGGAAAGCATTAGCAATACTTTCAGCTTTTTATACAAATTATCCTGAAAAAAACATTAATATGATTGGAATTACAGGTACAAAGGGCAAATCTACAACAACATATTATATTAAATATATTTTAGATGAATATATGAAAGATTTAAATAAAAAGGATACAGCTGTAATTTCTTCTATTGATACTTATGATGGAGTAGAAAGAAAAGAGTCTGTTCTTACAACTCCTGAAGCATTGGAATTGCACAAACATATAAGAAATGCAGTTGATAGTGGAATGGAAAACCTTGTTATGGAAGTATGTTCACAAGCATTAAAAACAGATAGAACATATGGTATACAATATAAATATGGAATATTTTTAAACATATCAGAAGATCATATTAGTAATATAGAACATAAAGATTATGAAGAATATTTTACTTCTAAGCTTAAATTATTTAATCAAACTGATATAGCTGTTATTAATTTAAATACAGATGATTTAAATAGAGTATTAAATGCTGCAAAGAAATCAAAAAGAATAATAACATTTGGTACTACAGAAAATGCAGATGTATATGCTTATAATATTCGAAAAGAGGGATTAAATACTGTATTTAATGTAAGAACTCCAAGTTTTGACGAAGAAATATTATTAACAATGCCAGGGTTATTTAATGTGGAAAATGCTTTAGCAGCAATTGCTGTTGCTGTTGATTTAGGTGTTCCATATAAAAATATTTATGACGGATTAAAAAAAGCAAGAGCTAGTGGAAGAATGGAAGTGTATTCAGACAAACAAAGAAATGTAATAGTAATTGTTGACTATGCGCATAATAAATTGAGCTTTAAAAAATTATATGAATCAACAATAAAAGAATATCCTAAGAGGGAAATAATAACAGTATTTGGATGTCCTGGAAACCATGCTCAAAATAGAAGAAAGGATTTAGGAGAATTATCAGGTAAATATTCAAATATGAATTATTTAACTATGGAGGATCCTAGAAATGAAGACCCAGAGGAAATTTGCAAGGAAATCTCAACTTATATAAAGAAAGAAAATGGAAAATATAAAATAGTTGTAGATAGGGGACAAGCTATAAAACAAGCAATTATGGAAGCAAAACCAAATTCAGTAATATTAATTACAGGAAAAGGCAATGAAACTGTACAGTATGTAAAAGGTAAATATGTAGAATGTGAAACTGATGTGCAGTATGCAAAAAAATATTTAGAAGAGTTAGATGAAAAAGAAAAGAATAAATAATTAAATAAAAAGACCTTTAGATTATTCTAAAGGTTTTTTATTAAATCATTTAATATTCTATTGGCAATTTTTTCTGTTTTATGATTTTTATCTTTTAATGGATTTAATTCAACTAAGTCTAAAGATTTTATTAATTTATTATTTTTTATAATATAATTAACAAAAGAGTAAGCTTCTTCTAAATTAATTCCATTTATTGCGGGGATTGAGACACCTGGTGCAATATTAGGGTCTATAACGTCTAAATCATAACTTACATGTACACCATTTGTACCATTTGATGCAATTTCAAATGCTTTATTGTATACATATTCTGGTCCAAGTTTTTTTATATCTTCAGTAGTAAATATTGTAACACCTGCATTTTTTAAATTATTTATTTCACCAGGTTTATCAATATCTCTTCCTCCAACTAAGACTGCATTTTTAGGATTATAAAAATTACCATTATGAAAATCAGCTAACCCTTTTTTTTCATAATTGCATAATGCAGCGAAAGGCAATCCATGAATGTTTCCTGATATTGTAGTTTCGAATGTATGAAAATCTCCATGTGCATCAAACCAGATAATACCAAGATTATTATACTTTTTTATTGAAGCCAATGCTGATGCAATTGCAATACTATGATCTCCACCTAATGTTAGTGGAAAGTTATTATTATTTAGAGAATTTAAAACTTCATTATATAATTTTTGATTAAACAAATTAATTTCATTTAAATTCTTTTTTAAATTATTTTTATCTAATTCTTTTTTTATATTATTTGATTTAATATTAATTATATTATTGATATATTTTTTATCTAAATTATTTTCTAATATTTCTGGACCTAATCTAGCGCCATCAACATGTACACCTAAATCTGAACAAGCGCCAATAATATCAATGTTTTGCATTGTTATATACTCCTTTCAATAAAATACTTACTAATTATATCATAAAAAGGTAAAAAAGAATAGTAAATAAATTATTAAAAAACATATAACCAAAATAAATAATAATAAATAAAAATAAATAATAAAATAAATAATAATAATAAAATAAATAATAATAAATAAAAATAAATAATAATAAAAATAAATAATAAATAATTAATTAAAATAGATAATAAAACAAATATCATAAGTCAGAAATAATTGTAACAGAATTAATAAAATTTTTTTATTATAACAAGAAGAAAAAAATTATGTATACTTACATTTTTAGCATAGAAATATTTTTACCAAATGTTAAAAATGAAAAAACATAGTAGAAATATAGAAATTGTAAAGAGTTCAAATTTAAAAAGTTTGTATGAGAAGAAAAAAAATATAAAATCTTAAAATTTAACATAGGAATTAGTATAAATAAAAGTACAAAAAGCTATACGGTGTTTACGATAGTATATAAAAATAAATAAAAACTAAAATGCCTAAATTCCGTATCTTAAGAATGAACATGTGGATAACTTTTAAACTGTATTTAATGTAAGTGAAATAAGATTAAATTTACAATAATAAATGTTTTATGATTTGAATAGTATTTTTTCTACAAAAAAACTATTGCTATTTTAGCAAAATAATACAATCTGAATTAAAACAGCATAAAGAATATTTCTCTTGAAAAAAATTTTGGGGGAATATGTAATTAAAATTAAGTTTAAATTAAGTGAACATAAAATCACATTAGATTTTCAATTATTAATCTTATTTTTATAAATTTTGAGTGAAGTATATATGATATATATATGAAATATATTTTGAAATAATATTAAAAAATATTAATTAATATTTTTTCTTAATATATTTTTGTGTATTAAATATAAAATAAAATTAAATAAAGAGAATATTAATAATTAATTAATTTTTTTATAAGTATTTTATTAAATAAAAAATAAATATTAATATTTTATAAGAAATAATTAATTTAATTTTTTATAAAAAAAATTAAATATTAAAAAAACTAAAAAAGGTTGGAAAAGAAAAATAAATTTTTTGGAAGCAAAATTTTATATATAAGTTTTTAAGTATTAGTGGTTATATTTAAAAATTAAATTTTGAACTCTGAAAAAGTTTATATTTTTTTTGGCATAAACAAAGAATAATTTAACTTATATAAAATTAATTTATATAGAAAACTAATTGCTATAAAGACTATATTTTGCGTGCTATTAATTAAGGAGTTATAAAGTGAAAAATTTATTAAATTTTTTTAGAAGGAATAACTGAAAAATATATAAATCCCATAGTATACATTAATTATTGTGGATAACTTTTATATACTAATTGCAGTGAAAAAAACAAAAAATCTTATTAAAGATAATAAAAATTTATAACACAAAAGAGTAATAAAAAATAAATTTTAAAGTTATATTTAAAGAGGAATAGTAGTAAAAAATTATGCCCTGTTATTACAAAGAAGATTAAAAAGATTATAATATAAAATTTCTCTTTTGGTATAGAGTGTTTTTTCAAAAATTATATCTGATTTGTTTATGTGTTTTATTTAAAACATAATTATTATAATAAAAATTTTATCTAAGAAATATATTATTATTTTTATATTAAAATTATAAATATATAAATAATAATATATTAAAAAAAAAAATAATTCTTTAAATAAATATTAAAAAAATAATTATTAAAAAATAAATAGATTTAATTCTTTAAAAATTAAACCTGTTGCGAGAGTAAGAATATAAAAAACATCGTAATTAAAGCACAAAAAAATATTTATAAATAATTTTTATAAATAAATATTTTTTAAATAAAAAAATATAAATAATAACATATATTATTAAATAAAAAATTATTTTAATAGAAATAGTTAATAAAATAATAAAAAAATAAAATAATTCTTAGAAAAAAATAAAAGTAAAAAAATGTTAAGTTAGCACTTATAAACTATATAAATTATGTTTACCTCTTTTTGTGTTGTTAATAAGAGAGAAATTTAATTTGAAGATCTAAAAAAAGATAGATTGCAATTATAATTTATATAAAATCGATAAATGTAATATTTTCACTAATAAAAAAGTGATAAAAGTTAAACCCTTTTATAGAAAAGATTTATAAGTGATAATGTTATAAAAAAAAATTTAAAATAAAAAAGAATAGTTATTTTTTATATGATATAATTAACGATTTACTTAAAATCCGTATAAAAACAGCATGTATGTGGATAACTTTTTTATGCTAAATTAGCTGATATTTTGAATAAGTTTGTTAATTAAAACTATGAATTTTGTAGTAATATAATTTAAGATTTAGCAAAAAACGTGCTTGTTAAAACGACAATAAAATACCACTTGTTTTTCGACTATAAAAAGTATAATTTTTTTATACCAGATTTTGCGTTGATATATTAGAAAAAAATCAAAGCAGAAGTAAACATAAAATACAAATAAAGACTTAGAATTATACGGTTTAAATTTAAGATTAATTATTGAATTTAGTAAAATATTTTTTAAATAAAAAAACTTTTTAAATTTAATTTATTTAATATATTTTTTTTATTTAATATAATTAACTTATTTAAAATTAAAAATATTAATAAATATTTTATTTATATTATTTAATCAAAAATTTAAAAAAAATAAAAGAATAAAATTAATTGAAAATAATTTATATTAAAAAAATTAATATGAAATTACAATTAATTATAATAAAAATAACAAGAATATGTAATATATTAATTAAGATAAAAAATGATAAAAACAAAAAAATTGTGATAAAAAAAGTCTAAAATTATGTTTACCAGTATAAATATATTAGAAAGTATATTGGTAAAATTATTAATACACAATAATTGTTTTTAAAGGTAATTTTCAATTAATTTTAAAAAATATAAAAATCTTAAACCTTAACATTGTTTGACAAAAAGTATAAAAAAGTAACATTAAATATATACATTTTGAAAGCTCTAATATTGAAGTAATATACTCTTAAAAGTTTAATTTCCCAATAATTTTAAAACATAATGTGGATAACTTTTTGATGAATCTACTATGAAATTATAGTAAAAACAATTTTAATTTCTATAAAAAATTATAGTTATTTAAGAGAAATTTGTGTAATACAAAAAAGAGATTTTTTTAAAATTAAACATAAAGAAAATTGTGTGATTTTTTAAAACTCAAAATATAAAAGACATAATCATTGCATTGTTATGTTAACCACGCAATTTTAAGCTATAAACATATTAAATTTATATTTATTAAGTTTGTATTTTTCGATTTTTGTTATTAATATATTTTTAAATAATTAAATAAAAAAGAAATAATATTTTAGAATATTATTTCTTTTTTTATTTAATATTAATTTTTTATTTTTTAATTATTTATTAATTAATTCTTTTTTTGAATAATTATTTGTTTCTTTATTTTTAATATTTAATTTATTTTCATTAATTAAATTATCTTTTGCAACAGTCATCATTAATTTAATTCTATTTGCTTGGTTAGTTTCACTTGCACCAGGATCATAATCAACAGGTGAAATATTTGCATTTGGATAAATATTTCTAATTGTTTTAATTACACCTTTGCCAACAACGTGATTTGGTAAACAAGCAAATGGCTGTACACATATAATATTAGGAATATCATTTTCTATATATTCAATCATTTCAGCTGTTAAAAACCAACCTTCACCTGTTTGGTTACCTATTGATAATACTTCTTGTACTTTATCCTCTAAATGCCAGATATCGCAAGGGGGCATATATCCCTTTTTAGAGTTTGCTAAAGCTATTTTCATATCTTTTTCAAGTATATCAATTAATTTTATTGCAATTTTTGAAATATCAGCTTTTTTCTTATCAATTTTTAACAGGCTATTAAATGTAATTTTATGTGTCATCATAAATTTAACAAATCCCATAAAGTCTGGTAGTATAACTTCTGCACCTTCTTTCTCTAGTAAATCAGCTACATAGTTATTTCCAAAAGGATGATATTTAATTAAAACTTCTCCTACAATTCCAACTTTTGGTTTCTTAATTTCAGTATTTAATTCTATTTTTTCAAAATCATTTACAATCTCATAAATTGCTTTTTTAAATTCTTTGTTTGATGAATGAACAACAAGTTTTTTGCCTCGTTCCATCCATTTATTGTATAGTTCTTCAGTTTCACCCTTATTAATTTCATAAGCTCTATTTTTAGTAAGCATTTTTTGTAATAAATCACCTAATATAACTGCTTTTAAGCATCTATCTAACATTCCTATTGTTAATTTAAATCCTGGATTTTTTTCCATTCCTACAAGATTAAATGATATTACAGGAACATTTGCAAAACCAGCATCTTTTAATGCTTTCCTAATAAATCCAATATAGTTTGTTGCACGGCAACCACCACCGGTTTGAGACATCATTATTGCTGTTTTATTTATGTCATATTTTCCAGATTGCAACGCTTCTATAAATTGTCCAGTTGTTAGTATTGAAGGATAACAAGCATCATTATTTACATATTTTAGGCCTGTTTCAACAGTATTTGGTGTACATTCTTTTAGGTACTCTATTTTATAGCCATCTGCTGCTACTGCTCTAGTTATAAATTCGAAATGGATTGGTAACATTTGTGGCACCAAAATTGTATAATCTTTTTTCATTTCTTTTGTAAATGGTAATTTATTTGTTTCATAGTTACCCAAATTTTCTGTTTTTACATTTTTATTATTTAATCTTTTATTCATACTTGCTAAAAGAGATCTAATTCTAATTCTAACAGCACCTAAGTTATTTATTTCATCTATTTTAATTAGAGTATACATTTTTTCATAGCTTGAAAGTATTTCTTCAACTTGATCTGTTGTTACTGCATCAACTCCACAACCAAAAGAGTTTAATTGAACCAATTCTAAATTATCGTGCGTTCCAGCGAACTCAGCAGCTGCATATAATCTTGAATGAAATACCCATTGATTTACTACTCTTAATTGTTTATCAAGTTTTGCAAGGTGTGAAATGCTATCTTCTGTTAATACACATAAGCCTAAGCTTGTTATTAATGTATCTATACCATGATTTACTTCTGGATCTACATGGTAAGGTCTACCTGCTAATATAATTCCACGTAGATTATTTTCATCTATGTATTTTACAGTTTCTTCGCCTTTTTTTCTAATATCACTTTTGCATTTTTGATATTCTTCTTCAGCAGCTTGTGCAGCGATTAAAACTTCTTTTTTGTTAAAATTATACTCTTTAAATTCTGGTAATTCCATTATTCTTTTAGTTAATGCTTTAGCTTCAAATGGTAAAAATGGATTCAAGAATTTAATATTCTTTTCTTTTAGTTCTTCAACATTATTTTTTAAAACTTCAGAATAAGATATAACAATAGGGCAGTTGTATTTATTATCTGCTTTTTCAAATTCTTTTCTAGAATATGGAACGCAAGGATAAAAGATTGTTTTAACTCCACTATTTATTAAACCTACAATATGACCATGAGAAAGTTTTGCTGGGTAGCAAACAGATTCAGATGGCATTGATTCCATTCCTTTTTCATATGTACTACGTGTACTTTTTTCTGAAAGAATAACTCTGAAACCTAATTTTGTAAGGAAAGTAAACCAAAAAGGGTAATCCTCGTACATATTTAAAACTCTAGGAATTCCAATTATTCCTCTTGGTGCATCTTTTTCCTCTAATGGTTTATAATCGAATAATCTTTCATATTTATATTTAACTAGGTTTGGTAAGTTTTGATTGTCTGATATAATACCAGCACCTTTTTCACATCTATTTCCTGATATGTGTTTTTTACCATTACTAAATTTATTTATAGTAAGTAGACAATGGTTTTCACACCCATTACATCTTGTATGAGTTACTTTTATGTCTAAGTTATCTAATTCTTCTGTTTTTAAAATTGTAGAGTGATATTCCATATCTAAGTTTGCTTCATATTGTTCTTCGGCAAGTAAGGAAACTCCGTATGCACCCATAAGTCCAGAAATATCGGGACGTATAACATTTTTTCCAACTATTAATTCAAAGCTTCTTAAAACAGCGTCATTATAGAAAGTACCACCTTGAACTACAATATGATTTCCAAGAGTAGATACATCTCTAACTTTCATAACTTTTTGAATTGCATTTTTTATAACAGAATAAGAAAGACCAGCTGAAATATCGCCAACTTCATATCCTTCTTTTTGAGCTTGTTTAATTTTTGAATTCATAAAAACAGTACATCTTGAACCTAAATCAACAGGTCTTCTTGATTTTAAAGCTTCTTCAACAAATTCTGAAATAGTTAAGTTTAGACTTTTAGCAAATGTTTCAATAAATGAACCACAACCAGATGAACAAGCTTCGTTTAGCATAATGTTATCTATAACGTCGCCTTTCATTTTTATATATTTCATATCTTGACCGCCAATATCAACAATACTTGTTACATTAGGCATAAATTTTTTTGCAGCAGTATAGTGTGCAATAGTTTCAATTTCATTTAAATCAACATTTAATGCGGTTTGTATTAATTTTTCTCCATATCCTGTTACACCACTATAACGTATTGTGGCTTTTTCTGGTAACACTAAGTACAACTGTTTAAGCATTGATATTACACTATTTAAAGGATTTCCTTCATTATTTTCATATAAAGAATATAAAAGGTTGCCATCTCTATCTATTAAAACGAGTTTTGTTGTTGTAGAACCTGCATCTATTCCTAAGAAACAGTCTCCTTCATATGTTTTTAATTCTTTTCTTGGAACTCTATCTTTGTCATGTCTTTCTTTAAATTGCTTGTATTCTTCATCTGTGGTAAATAAGGGTTTTAAAGGAACTGTTGTTGTATCTTTTGAAATTCTAAGAACTTGAATCTTACTTTTTAATTTTTCAACAGAAATAGGATGTGTATTTAGAGAATCTAAAACAGCACCTTTAGCAACTAATAAATGTGCTTCTGTTGGAATTATTATTTCATCATCTTTTAAATTTAAAGTTTCTATAAATCTATTTCTTAATTCTGATAAGTAATTTAATGGGCCACCTAAAAAAGCTATTTTACCTCTAATTGGTCTACCACAAGCCAAACCACTTATTGTTTGGTTAACAACTGCTTGAAAAATAGAAGCGGCTATATCTTCTTTGGCTGCTCCTTCATTTATTAAAGGTTGTATATCTGTTTTTGCAAAAACTCCACATCTTGAAGCTATTGGGTAAATTGTATTGTGACCTTTTGCAAGCTCGTTTAAACCAGCTGTATCTGTGTCTAGTAATGAAGCCATTTGGTCTAAGAACGCACCTGTACCACCAGCACAAGTTCCATTCATACGTTGTTCAATTGATTTATCAAAATATATTATTTTTGCATCTTCTCCACCAAGTTCAATTACGACATCTGTTTGTGGAATATATTTTTCAACAGCACGTTTGCAAGAGACCACTTCTTGAATAAATGGTAAATCCAAAAATGTTGCTGCTGACATAGCACCTGAACCTGTTAATGCAATAGTAAACTGAAAATCTGAATAGTTACTTGCAAGCTCCTCTAAAACATCA
Source organism: uncultured Clostridia bacterium (assembly GCA_934183305.1). Taxonomy (GTDB): domain Bacteria; phylum Bacillota; class Clostridia; order TANB77; family CAG-508; genus HGM13634. The sequence goes on from CAKPSF010000001.1 coordinate 281,312, forward strand.
CATACTGTATTTTTTGTATCTGAAAAATGTCTTCTATAATTTGTGTATATTGTTTCTAAGTTGTCATTCATTATAACTATTTTTACTGTTGTAGATCCAACATCTAGACCTACATGTAATAACTTTTCATTCATTTAAAGTCCTCCTAAAAAGTAACAAATTTCCCCATTCATATAAGTGTAATTTTACAACTAAAAGCGAAAAAAGTCAAATGTAAAAGTATGGAAAATGTCCTAAGATAAACATTATTTCACAGTTATATAGTCTTTAATTTGATTGAACTTTGCATCACCAATACCAGGTACATTTTTAATGTCTTCTATTTTTTTAAAATTTCCATTTTCTTTTCTATAATTAATAATTTTTAATGCAGTAGAAGGACCAATTCCGGATATTAATTCTAACTCTGCCTGAGTTGCTTTATTTATATTGGTTTTTGAATTTTTTGAAGAAATAGATTTTGAAAAAGAGGAGGAGATAGGACTTGTATTATTATTTGAATCTATAATTATTTCACCTTTTTGGGGAATATATATTTTTTCACCATCTTCTAAAATATATGCTAAATTAATATTTGTTAAATCAGCTTCTTCGGTAAGCCCTCCTGCTGCATCAATTGCATCGGAAATTCTGCTACCATCTTTTAAAATTACATTTTTATTTTCTTTAACACAGCCACATACATAAACAATAATGTTAGATGTAGATTGTGAATCTAATGAATTATTTTCAGTGATATTGGTATTGTCTAAATCATTATCTAATGATGAAATAAAATTAGTATCTGTTTTCATTAAATTATTATAAATATAATAAATTATAAAAATTATCATAATTGATAATATAATAAAAAAAATAATTTTTTGTTTAAAATTTAAATTTTCTAACATAATAAATCACTCCTTATTATTAAAATTAACTTGCAAAAATTTAAGATATAATATATAGTAAAATAGAAATCTTATTTGAGGAAAATAATAATGAAAATAATTAAAAGAAATTTTAAAATAATAATATTGGTGTTATTAATATTTAATTTGTTTGGAAACATAAATGTATTTGCAAATGAAAATGAGTTGAATTCTGAAGAATCAGCTATTCAGGAGGACTTATTTAAAGACATTAGTGCTCCAAACTTATTAGTAGCAGAGAATGATAAAAATGGGGAAATTATATATGAAAGAGCTATAAAAGAGAAAATATATCCTGCAAGTATTACAAAATTAATGACCGCTATTTTAGTCGTTGATAATTGCGAATTGGATGATATTGTAACTGTAAGTGAGAAAGCTGTTCATAGTGTTCCTTCAGGCTATGTAAATGCCAATCTGCAAGTTGGAGAACAATTAACAGTTGAGGATTTGCTATATGCAATGTTAGTTCCATCAGCTAATGATGCTGCTAATGCATTGGCTGAACATGTTGGGGGAAGTATAGAGAGTTTTTCTACTATGATGAATTCAAAGGCAAAAGAGTTAGGATGTTTAGGAAGTAATTTTACAAACCCAAGTGGATTACAACAAGAAGAGCATTATACAACTACTGAAGATTTATACTTTATAGCCAAAGAAGCATATTCAAAATCAATTATAAGAAAAATTATAGGAACAACTCAGTATACATTGCCAAGTACTAATAAATATACTGGAACGCAAAGAATATTTACAACTACTAATTATATGAAAAGAAAAAACATGTCAAAATATTATTGTGATTATTGTATTGGGGGAAAAACAGGATATACTGGTGATGCAAAAAACTGCGTTGTAGAGTATGCTGAAAAAGATGGAATTGAACTGATTGCAATTGTTATGGGGGAAGATTCAAAAATAAAAGGGCAAAAGTTTTTAGATGCAAAAGAAATGTTAGACTATGTTTTTACAAATTATGAAAAAAGAAAAATAGCTTCTAAAAATGATGTGTGTGAAAGTATAAATATTAATAATGCAACAAAAGAAACAAAAAAGCTTAATGTATTATACAAGGATGATTTGAAAATATTAATTCAAAAAAATTCTAATATTGATGGATTAATTACTAAATCAATACAATATACTAATAGTAAAGCACCAATACAAAAAGGGAACGCAGTTGGTAATGTTGAATTTGAATATAATGGAAAAAAATATTCTACTGATTTAGTAGCAGATAGTAATGTTGAAGAATCAAAGACACTTGGAAACATATTAAAAATAATAACAATAATATTAACAATATATATAATATATATATTGAAAAAAAGCAATAGAAACTATAAAAAAAATAAAAGATATGGTAGGCATGGAAAAAATTTAAAATAAAATCAAGTTCATTTTGAACTTGATTTTATTTTTTTAATTATTAATATCTTTTCCTAAAATAATTGTTATATCAACGGTTGTTGACTCTGTATCTGAGTCTGAAACCTCTCCAACTTCAAGTAAAGCTTTTATTGAATCTATTATTTCTTCTGAAATGTTTGATTTATTTATTATTGAGGTTTTCTTTGTAGAGTTTGTATTTCCAGATTTAGATATACTAAAGCCAGCATCTTTAAGTAGTTTTTTAACATCTGTTAAATTAGAACTCTTTCCTGAGCCGTTTAATATTTCTATTTTTACATTTGAAAGTTCTTCTGATGAAAGTTCTTCTATATTTGCTAATTTTCTGTTCATTTTATTAAAATACTCTTTTGTTCGTACTTTGTTAGCAATGTATAACCAAACTTTATTGCACTTTTGTGGAGCGCCAACAATTGTGCCTGCTTCTAGGTTATCTGTATCAAAGTTAACAGCAGGAGCAATGTATTGTTTAAGAACACTCATTGGAATATTTGTTTTAACATATTTTTCAGCTATATCAATAAACTTTCCAATGTTTAGTATATTTCCAGGCGTTAAAGTTTGTTTCATAACAGCTTTTAAAAAATTTCTTTGAGTTTTCATTCTTCCAATGTCATTGTCACCATATTCAGCAGAATATGAAGTTCCATTTTGATTATGTCTAAATCTTACGACTTGTTCTGCTTTATCTCCGTCTAAAAGTTGGTAACCTGCTTTTAAATCTATATATAAATCTTGTTTTTTATCTGTATATTTCATGTCTATTGGAACATCAAAATATACTCCTCCAATTGCATCAACCAAAGCCTTTAAAGCCTCTGTATCTACTACAACATAATATTCAAGTTTTAATCCTGTAACTTTATTCACAGCTGCAAGAGTTTTTTCAGGGTATTTTCCTTGATAAAGAGAGTTTATTTTATCACTTGCTTTAGCTACTGTTGTATCATTTCCGATAAAGGTATCTCTTGGTATAGAGATTAAATATGCTTTTTGAGTTTGAGGATTATATTTAAAAACCATAATTGTATCTGTTAGATTTTGGCTACTACCTAATAACAAAGCCGAAATTGGTTCTAAATTTTTTATATCCTCTTGTGATTGTCCCATTACAGTTGCAACAAATCCTTCTGTACCACCACCGTTTTTTTGCATTTTATATATAAAGATGCAAATTGCGATAATTAGTAATAATAACAACAATAATAGAAAAATTTTTAGAAATGATATTTTCTTTTTTTTGTTGGAATTCTTGGATGTTTTTTTGTTATCTATATTTTGTTTTTTTCGTTCCATTTTATCTCCCTTATTTGAATTTTATATTATATGAATATTAGTATAACAAATTTAAAATATATTATCAATATTAGGTAAACAAAATAAGTATTATATTATTGTTGTACATTATATTTGTAATTATTGATGAATTAATAATTTTTATAAAATTATTAATATCTGCAACTGGAGCTATTAAAGCTACAATAGCTAAGAATATATAAATTATCAAAAATCCTTTTATTAAACCATATAGAAAACCACCAGCACTGTTGAATTGTTTTATTATAGGAAGTTTAGCAATTAAATCTCCTGAAAATTTAAATAATAATAAAATTATATTTGAAATAATAAATACAACAAGAATACATCCTATATTTATTATTGCTATGGATATACTATGTGCCATTGCATTTGTAGAATAATTTTTAATATCTGAATAATAGCTAGATATTATATTTTCTTTTTCATCTTTTGTTGTATCAGATGATGATAATCTTTGAGAAATTGTGCTTTCTAAATTATCGTCAATAGTAGTTTTGTTAATAATAAAAGATGAAATTGGTTTATATAAAACAATTGAAATAATTATTGCTAAAACAAAGCTAACTAATTTAAATGCAACTTTTATTAATCCCTTTTTATACCCAATAAATGTTGTTAATGCAATTATAAATAATATAATTATATCTATTAAATAATTCATAATAACCTCCTTAAATTTCTAAAATTTTAATTTTATCTTTACAAACTATTCCAGCAATGCTGTCGCCTAATATAATATTATTAATTTCAGAATATGAATCATATTTCTTAATAAGCCATCCATTAAGTCCGATAAAATGAACTTCAGAACCAGTATTTATTGCTAATTTTTCCTCATTTGTAAATAATGATTTGATACTTCCTTTAAAAGAGTATTCATTTGAAGAATTTGTGTTTACATTTAAAATATTAACATGAGAGATACTTGTAAAACCTTGATTTTTGTTAAATGTGTAAACTATATTATTTTTTAAATTAATATCAAAAAATTCATATTCGTTGTTATAATTTAATAGCTCTGTGTCAGTAGAATCTGTTACATTAAGTTTGTGTATATTATTAGATGTTATATATATTAAATTTCCTTTATCTTGATATTTTATATTTAATAATAAATTATTATTTTCTATATTGTGAGTTGAAATTACTGAATTAGTTGGATCTGATTTTGCTTTTTCAATAGATATATTTTTAATCATACACTTTGCAATAGAACCAGAATAATCAATTTCAGCAATTGATAAATATTTATTATCATGAGATATATCTGTTGCAATAGCTAAATTACTTGATAAATATGTTTTAAATAATTCATTGCCTTTAGCATCAAAAGAAATAACTATTGACTTGTAACTTGTTCCTGTTATTATTGCAGAGACATAACCATTTTTATTAACATTTATTTTTGAAATATTTCCATCTAATGTATTTTGCCATACTATATTAGTACCAGAAAGCATATAAATTGTATTACCATTGTTTTCCGCAATAACTAAAAATTTATTATTATTTGCAAAGATTGGTGAAGATATATTAATATCATTTTTTGCAACTTCTTGACCAGATGAATTGTAAGTATATAATATTTTTTTATTTAATATAGATATATATTTATCATATGCGTGAAAATACTGATCTTCATCCGTAGATATACTAATATAAGAAAGGTTGTCTGATTTAATTTCTTTTCTAAAGATGTATATATCCATAAAAGCTCTAAAAGATGAATTAAAAAAATATATAATTCCTAAAACTAATATTAGTACTAATATTGAGATTATAGAAATAAATATAGTAATTTTTTTCTTGTTAATTTTTTTTGTTGGAAATTTTATTATAGACATTGTTAATCTCCTATATATTTATTTTATATATTATTTATATCAGTTTTAGAGCTTTTTTTCAATACTTATTAATTAATATTAAAAATATTTGAATAAAACCAATCAAGCCAAAAAGTGGATAGAAAAAATTAATTAAATCAGAAAAAGAAAAACTGCAAAAAATAAAAGAAAATAATAAAAAAATAATTAATTTTATATTTATATATTTATTATTAAAATTAGATACAAAAGAATAACCAGAAGAAATCATAGTTGTAAATATTGCTGACAAAATAATAAAAAAATATAAATATGAAAAAATTTTAAAAGAAGAATTTGCAATATATAAAATTGGTAATTCTAAATTATATATTAAATTATAAAATGTTAATAATAAAAAATTAATTAAAATCATTAATAAAAAAATTATTAAAGAATAAAAAAATGAAATTATAAAATTTTTTTTGTAATTAAGCTCAAATTTTAAATCAAAAATAATTGGAATTAATAATAAACTATTATAACTAAAGTACAAAAGACCTGTAAAAACCGCAACAAATATATTGGAATTTGTATTTAAATAATTAATATTATTAAAATTAATATTAAAAAAACATAAAAAAATAACAAATAAAATTAATATTGGCATAAGAATTGAATTTATTAAATAAATAAATTTAATATTTTTTTTATATAAAATAATAAAACAAATTAACAACGTAATAAAAATGGTTATATATTTTGCTATGTTAAATTGATAATTAAAAAGTGAGGCAAGAGCAATAACCATTATATAAAAAGAAGAAGCTAAAAAAATATTTATTATTAATAAAAAAAATTTAGAATTTAAAAATTTATATTTATTTTCTAAGTAATTTATAAATTCAAAATAATTATTTAATTTTAATTTTTGCTTTATATTTAAACATTTAAAAATAATAATAAATAATAAAAAAGAAAAAAATAAAATTGAAATTATACTATAAAAATTAAAAATAGTAAAAAAATTAAAAACTTCTTTTCCAGAAGCGAAACCTGCACCAATAAAGGTTCCTATTAAAACAAAAATTATTTCAAGCATATTTCCTCCAACTTTTATAATATATTTAATTTTATGATTTTAATTATATAAAATTACTATAAATTGGATATAATACAAATTAAAGGTGATAATGTGAAAAATAAAAAAATTAGATATATTATGAAAAAAATGTTGGGAATTATTCTAATAGCTTTTTTTTCAATATTTATTTATCAAGTTTTTGAAGAAATAAAAAATAATAATAATTCCAATGATATATATGGAACAAAACTATCGGCAGAGGAAGGAGAAAATACTAATGTAAATGCCACATATATTATTAATAATGCATCCAAATGTGTTGTTGGAATATCAAAAATAAAAGATAATGGAAGCTCCGCTTTTTTAACTAACTCAGCAGAAAGTTTGGGTTTAGGAACTGGATTAATAGTTTCTAAAAATGGTTATATATTAACTAATCAACATGTTGTTGGCAATATTGGAACAATGTGCTATGTTACTTTAGAAAGTGGAAAAATGTATAATGGAAAAACTGTGTGGGCAAATTCAGATATTGACTTAGCTATAATAAAAATTAATGAATCTTTAAAAAATGTAGCGCAAATAGGAGATGCAAATACAATTAATGTTGGAGAAAATGTATATGCAATAGGAAATCCAATTGGTTATGAATTTCAAAGAACTGTAACTGGTGGAATAATAAGTGCTGTAAATAGAACAGTAAAAATAAAAAATAGTGATGAAACCTATTCGTATATGTCAAATCTTATTCAAACAGATGCAACAATTAATCCTGGAAATAGTGGAGGACCATTAATAAATAAAGAAGGGAATGTAATAGGAATAAATACAATAAAAATAACTTCTGCTGAAGGCATTGGATTTGCAATCCCAATCAATATAATAAAACCAATAATAGAAAAATTTGATAAATATGGAGGATTTGAAGAAGCCTATTTAGGAATATTTGCATATGACAATTCAGTGATACAATATATAAATAGCGGTAATAATTTTTCCAAAGGAATATATGTAGAAGACATAATTAGTAATGGACCAGCAGATAAAACAGAGTTAAAAAAAGGAGATATAATAACTAAAATTGATAATACTAATATAAGCAAAATGAGTGAATTACAGGAATATATCTTTAGGAAAAATCCGGGAGATGAAATAGTATTATTTGTTGAGGAAAACAATAATATAAAAGAAATAAAAATACAATTAGGAAAAAAATAAAAGAAGGAATAATAAATTCCTTCTTCTATAAATTATCCATTTATAAATTTTTGTTTAACAGTATCAATTTTAGTTTGTTCAGCAGTACAAGTTTGATACCATCCTTTTTCAGCCATTAAATTATATATTTTATTTTGAATATTTAAAGATTCATTTAAAGCACATTTAAAAGCCTCATGAACTTCAGCTGTTGTAGATTCAATTGTACCATGAAGATACAAATCACAAACACCTTTAATAATTAATAATTCTTTTTCCATTAAATCTCTATCTTCCATATTTCCTCCTACAATAAATTTAAAAATTTATTAAAAATTTGTGTATGTTGTTGCTCTAATTCATGCATATAATTTGAAAGATTAATATCTTTTAATTGATCTGCTGTTTTTTTACTGCAGCTTTTCATGTATTTTTCATGACCTAGAGCGTCCTCAACGTATAAAAGTTCTTTACTTGTCATTTTATCACCACCCAATTATATTATTTGCTAAAAAAAGTTTAATATGCATTTAGAGATTAAAACATAAATGGTAAAAAATTATATTTTTATTAGAATTACTCCTATTATTATTAATATACTTATTAACAATTTATAATATAAAATTTTTTTGTTTTTATCTAAAAAATATTCATATACTGAATTTAGAATTGTAGTTAAAGTTAAAAGTGGTGCGACTATTGATATGCTTCCATATTCATAAGCTTTGACAGAAGAAATTAACATTATACACCAAGAAAAACTAACTAATAAAAATCTTTTTTTATTATATAAATTAAATTCATTTTTTAAATCTTTAATAGAAAGTTTTGAAAATAATTTAATTATAAATGCTGGTATTAAAGCTGTAAAAACAGTATAGATTCCAATGTTGAAATTTTTTGCAATATTTACATTAATAAACATTGCTACTGCAAAAAGAAAATTTGAAATAAAACACATAATTAAATATTTATTTAATTCAAATTTTCCAGATTTATTAATTGATAGCAAAATATTTGAAATAATAATTAATAATATACCAAATTTTTTTTTAAAGATTAAAGCTTCTTTTAAAAATACAAACCCAAATATTACTAAAAAAACTGTTGATAATTGTTTTAGCATACTGAAAGTTGAGGGATCAAGTCCGTATCTTGCTTCAATATTTAATCTATCTGTTATTGCATAAATAATTGTAACTATTCCAACAATAATATATGCGGTTTTATCTGTTGGAAATTTAAAAGGGAAAAGTGGTGATAAAGCCAAAGCAAAAACAGCAGTAAAAAATTCTAATAATATTGTTAAAGCAGATGCATTTTTCATTTCTTTATTTATATTTTTAAAACCTTGTGCAAAAAAAACAGCAAAAAATAAATATATAATAATCCATATAATATAATTCAAAATTTTATCCTCCCAATATATTATTAGCATTTTTTAGAAATTTAATTTATAACAATAAAAATAAAACAAAGACTCATGTAAAAACATGAGCCACAAAATTAATTTTATAAAACCATACCTAAAACTAATATTCCTAAGTTGTCTGCGTAAATTTCGTTAAATTGAGAAATTGGAAGCGGATTATTTCCGATGCCTGCCTCTATTGTATAGCCAGGTCTTCTATATTGTTGTAAGAACCAATCTTTATATCCTGCAAAACTAGAATTATATGGAACATCAGCTAAACGATAACCGCTAACTCTGGCAAATTGTTCTCCAATAAATTTACTACGATTTGTTGCATAATTTTGAAATTGCCAATATATTTCTTGGCCTTGAGTATGGTATGCAATTACTAATTCAAAATTGTGTGAGAGAGTAAAATTGTATACTGCTAATGCTTCTGGTGCAACCAAAGGTCCACTTCCAACAAAATCTCTTGGAGCAGGAGAAGTAAAGCCTTGAGAATATTTAATTTGTTTAGCTTGTTCCCAACCAGCAGGAAACTGTAAATTTAAATCCACACCTTCGATATTTGCTTTCCAACCAGAAGGAAATGGTATAACAGGATAATTTCTTGAAATTTGTTGAGCTTTTATATAATTTGTGCTTCCATTTTCAAATTCACCAGTAACCAAATTTACACCGTCTGGGTTTACCATAGGAACTATATATAAACTTGTATTGTTAAATAAACTTCGAGCATTATAACCGAAAGATAGTGGAATTATTTACATATGCAAGCAAGTAATTTTCTATAAATTTCATTAGTAATGGAGTTGTAATCCATTCGTTGGCATGGAAAGAAGCATTGTAAAAAATTTGTTTTTGACCATTGCCAATTTTTATATAAGGAATTGGATTTCCTAAAACGCTACTACCAATTGAGTTTACCTCAATAAAAGGAAATACTTTTCTTAGTGCGTTAATATTCATTATTAAAATAGAATATGAATAACTAATATTTGTAGGTATAATGTTTCCAAATGGTATTGTTATTTGACTTCCAATTGCAAGATTATTTGGATTGATGTTAGGATTTGCAGCAATAATTCTGTTTATGTTAGTATTGAATTTATTAGCTATGTTGTATATAGTATCTCCATTTTTTATTGTGTAAATACTGTAACCATATATGTAAGGAAATAAAGCATTCCAAGTTTTATCACCTACAATTCCATCTGGTGGTAACCCAAAATTTTTTTGAAATAATTTAACAGCATTTTCAGTTTGATTTCCCAATACTCCATCAATATTTCCAAAGTAAAACCCCATTTTTTGTAAAGTACTTTGTAATAATTCTACTAATGGACCAGTTGAACTTAATTTTAAAATTTCCATATTAATCACCCTAAAAAATTAATTAAAAATTTGTTTAAATTTATCTGTGGCTTTTTGAGTATTTTCAAGAGAGTTAAAAGCACTTAATCTAAAATATCCTTCACCAAATTCTCCAAAACCAACACCTGGAGTTCCAATAATTTGAGACCTATTTAAAAGTAAATCGAAAAACTTCCAAGAAGATAATGAGTTTGGAATCTTAATCCATATATATGGAGAATTATCTCCACCACAACAAGAAATATTTAAATTAAGCATTTCATTTTTTATAATTTTAGCGTTGTTTAAATAATATTTAATATTTTTATTTATTTGCTTTCTACCATTGTTAGAATATAAAGCAGTAGCAGCTTTTTGAGATATATACGATGCACCATTAAATGTAGTGGCTATAAGTCTTTTATATAAGTTTATTAAATGAGCACCATTTATTTCTAGTTCTTTAGGAATTACAACATATCCACACCTAATTCCAGTAAAACCAGCAGTTTTAGAAAAACTTCTAAATTCTATTGCAACTTTTTGAGCATTAGGAATTTCATAAATGCTATGGGGAATAGAACTGTCTTGTATAAAGGCTTCATAAGCAGAATCGTATAATATGATACTATTATTTAGTAAGGCGTATTCCACAAATTGTGTTAAGGTTTCCTTACTAAGGACTGCTCCAGTTGGATTATTAGGAGAACATAAATATATTATATCTACTTTTTCTGTTGGTAAGCTTGGAGTAAAATTGTTTTCTTCTGTAATAGGAAGATAAATTAAGTTATTAGCATAATTAATCTTGCCATAAATAATGTTTGAATCTAAATAAACAGGGTATACTGGATTGGGTATGGCTATAACATTGTCATAACCAAAAAGTTCTATTATTCGGGTTAAATCACATTTTGTGCCATCGGATATAAAAATCTCATCACTACTTATATTTAAATCTTTATAATCATAATTTGATATTTCTTTTCTTAAAAACTCATATCCCTGCTCAGGACCGTATCCTTTAAAAGTTTCTATTTTAGATAAATCATTTGCAGCTTCTTTAATAGCTTGAACACAAACTTCTGGAATTGGTAAGCTTACATCTCCAATTCCTAAACTAATTATTTCTTTTGATGGGTTATTTCTCATATATTCTTGACGCTTTTGAGATATTGTAGAAAAAAGATAATTTTCTGGCAATAATTTAAAATTATCGTTTAAATTCATAAAACCTCCTAAGTAAAAACTAATTATAGTATATTCCAGAGAATACAGTTGTTGCATCTCCAGACATGAAAACTTTTTTATTAGCATTATCAATATATGTTTGCAGATGACCTCCTGGTAGTTCAACAGTAATTTTTTTATTAGTTAATTTTTTTTCAAATGCAGCAATAGAACATGCACAGGCACCAGTTCCGCATGCTAACGTAAAGCCAGAACCTCTTTCCCAAACTATTATTTTTATTAAATTTGGTTTAATTACCTGAACAAATTCAACATTTGTTTTATTTGCAAAATAATTATTACATTCGATTTTGGGAGCATAGTTTTTAATTTCTGAATCTAAAAGATTATTTGTAAATATAATTGCATGAGGATTACCAACTGAAACAGGAATAATATTAAAAACTTTATTATCTATATTAATGTTAATTTCTTTTGCAATTTCATAGTTTCCCATGTCAACTGTTACATATGTAACTTTATTATTATGGATTTCTAACTTTAATTTTTTTATTCCAGCTAAAGTTTCTATTTCAAGAGTAGTTTTTTTAGTTAAATTGTGTTCAAAAACATATTTTCCTACACATCGAATACCATTTCCACACATTTCAGCCTCAGAACCATCTAGATTAAAAATTCTCATTTTAAAATCTGCAACATTACTATTTTCAATTAAAATAAGGCCATCAGATCCAATTCCAAAGTTTCTATTACTAATCTTTTTAGAGAAACTTTGAGGATTAGAAATAATATTCTTGTTTTGAGTACAATCAATAAAGACATAGTCATTTCCAAGACCATGCATTTTCGTAAAATTAATCATATTATCAACCTCAATTAACTATATGTTATTTTTAATACTTAAATACATGAAAATTAATTTATTGCATTTTTAATATGATGTAAGTAAAATTTATTTTGTTTTTTTAATATTTCAATAATATCAAAACGTATATAAGCATTTTCTAATCTATTTATATATATGTAATATTTAGTAGATTTCCAAATATGTCTTTGTTTTATATTAGTTACGGCGTCAACTGGATTTCCATATTGCTTAGATGTTCTAGTTTTTACTTCTATGAAAACGTATTCATTTTTATCTTTTGCAATTATATCTATTTCTCCAAAATAACAATTAAAATTTCTTTCTAATATTTTATAATTATTTTGAATTAAATATTTTGTAGCAATATTTTCTCCTTGTTTTCCTAAATTTTGATTATTATACATTTATAACCTCACATACTCATTACAAGGCAAACTTTTGATATAGCCTTCAATTTCCATCATAGTTAATTTTGAGCTTAATTCATTAATTGATAAAGTTGTTTTTCTACTAAGTGTATTTACATTAATAGGTGTATTACTTAAAAAATTATAAATTTCTTTATATTCATTTGGAATAAATGTGGGAGCTATTGAAATAGATTCAGTATAATTAATATTAAGTGGTTCTATTTCTAAATCTTTTAAAATATCGTTTGGATGTAAAACTAGTTTTGCACCTTTTTGAATTAACATATTTGTGCCAATCCCTTTGAGTTCCTCAATATTTCTTGGCAAACAAAATACTTTCTTATTTTCTTTTAGAGCTAAATTTCCTGTTAATGTACTTCCGCTTCTTTGAGCTGCTTCAGTAACTAAAACACCACTAGAAAGCCCAACAATAATTCTATTTCTTTTAGGAAAATTAGACATATCTGCTGGCATTTCTGGTGAATATTCTGAAATAACACATCCATTATTTTCTAAGATTTGTTTTACAAGATTTGCGTTTTCGGGAGGATAAATGTTATTAAATCCAGAACCAATAACTGCAATTGTTTTACCAATATTCATCATTGAGTTTTGGTGTGCAATAGAGTCAATACCTAAGGCCAGTCCACTAACAATACAAATATTATTTGCAGATAAAACGCTTGCAAATTCTTTGGTATATTTCTCACCATAATTAGTAAATTTTCTTGAGCCAACAATTGCTATTGAAGTGTTGTTTAATAATTTTTCATTTCCTTCCACGTATAATTGAGGAGGAGGATTGTGAATAGAAAGTAATTTTTGTGGATAAGTATCATCATTTATTGTAATTAATTGCATTTAAATTCCTCAATTCTTCCAATATTTTTTATCTAAACTTCTATATTGAATTGCTTCAGCAATATGTGCTTTTTGTATATTAACACTTCCAGCTAAATCTGCAATTGTTCTAGATACCTTTAATATTCTTGTATATGCTCTTGCACTTAATCCTAATTTTTTAAAAGCATTTTCTAATAATTCTTTACTTTGTGAATCTAATTTACAATATTTTTCAATTAATTTTGGAGTTAATTGAGAATTGGAATATATTCCATCATTTAAATAACGCTCGTGCTGTATCTTTCTTGCTTTGTTTATTCTAAGTTTTATTTCTTCGGAACTTTCTTCTTTACTATTATTGTTTAATTTTTGATATTTTACAGGAGTTACTTCGATTTGAATATCAATTCTATCTAATAATGGACCACTAATTTTCCCCATATACTTAGAAATAGCATTTTCAGAACAAGTACATTCTTTTTCTTTAGAACCATAAAAACCACAAGGACATGGATTCATAGATGCAACGAACATGAAGTTACAAGGATAAGTTAAGGTGGCATTTACTCTGCTTATTGTTACAATCCCATCTTCTAATGGACCGCGTAATACTTCTAAAGTATTCTTATTAAACTCTGGAAGTTCATCTAAAAACAACACACCATTGTGAGCCAAACTGATTTCACCAGGTTTTGGAATTCTACCACCTCCAATTAAAGAAGTACGGGATATTGTGTGGTGAGGAGCTCTAAAAGGTCTAGTGGTAATTAACCCAGTATTCTTTTCTAAATTTCCAGATACACTATGAATTTTAGTTATTTCTAAAGCTTCTTCAAAAGATAAATCAGGGAGGATAGTTGGAACTCGTCTTGCCATCATTGTTTTTCCTGAGCCAGGTGTTCCAATAAGCAAACAATTATGAGCGCCAGCAGCAGAAATTTCCAAAGCACGTTTTATATTTTCTTGACCTTTAACTTCAGAAAAATCCAAATTGAATTTTGAATTATTTGAGAATAATTCATTTATATTAGTTGTTGATGGGGAAATTTTAATTTCAGAATTTAAATATTTAACTACTTGTGTCAAATTTTTTGCACCTATAATTTCAATATCAGAAACAATTGAAGCCTCTTTGGCATTTTCTAAAGGAAGAATTATTTTTTTAATGCCAAGTTTTCTAGCTTCAATACACATTGGTAAAATACCATTTACTTTGTTTAAGGAACCATCTAAAGAAAGTTCACCAATAAATGCAATATCATCAGAAGAGGAATTTATTTGTCCATTACACGTTAAAATTCCAATTGCAATTGGAAGGTCAAAAAATGAACCTTCTTTTTTGGTATCTGCTGGAGCCAAATTTACTATGATTTTTCTGCTATTTAGTTCATAACCTGAGTTTTTAATTGCAGTTCTAACTCTTTCTTTTGATTCTTTTACACTAGTGTCGGGTAGACCAACAATTTCCCAGCTGGGCATTCCAGCAGAAACATCGACTTGCACATTAATTAAATAGCCCTCTAAACCAATTAAGGACATACTCTTAACAATAGATAACATTTTAAATTACCACCTTTATATAAAAAATTGGGAAAAAATAAAGAAATAAATCTTTAGAAAAAATTATTAAAAATATAATATAATGTTTTAATAAAATATGCAACAAAAATCGCGTTACAAAAATCGACAAAAGCATAAAGTATTAAAAAAGATATTAAGTTTTATAACCTAATATCTTTTTAGCTTTTATTTTCTATTTAATATTTTATTTAATTTATCTTCGGCTTTTTTTACAAAGTAATTATCTTTTTCTATTGGTATTTCTAGTTCACTCACTAATTTTTTCAATTTATTTATTGTATTAAAATTGTCATTTGTTTCAATTTCAATTAAAGTATTACTATTTTCTATAAATTTTAAAGCAAGTTCAATTTTTTCTTTGGAATATATAATGTCGGTTTCTTTAATGTTCATAATTTCATAATATCCAAGCTCATTAAATAAATTTATTCCTTCTTTGAAATCTAATATATTACAACTGGTTGCCTTTTGGCTTATAATTTCGCCCTTCTCATTAATATCCTTCTTTTTAAATGTTATTTTTTGAGTTATTTTATCATTATCAACTATGTATCTTATAATTATTGCTTTTGCCAATATTTCTCTTGTTGTTAAATTTTCAATATCTAAATCTTTTGGAATTAAATAATAATCATCAAGAGTAAATTTTTCACTTTCATTAAGACCTTTACTAGTTAAAAGTTTTATTAATTCATCATTTGAACAAATAACTTTAATTGTAATTTCATTTTCTTCTTTTATTGACATTTTTAAATCTCCTTATTTTTTAAATTTTAATTATTATACCATAAAAATATTGAAATTGTAAAAAAATAAGAAGTAAATTTAATTTACTTCTTAAATATGGTAGAGGTGACAGGATTCGAACCTGCGACCCCATGGTCCCAAACCACGTGCGCTACCAACTGCGCTACACCTCTATGATTAATACTAAAATAGTATAGCATAATAATATAAAAAATGCAAGATGTTTTTCAAAAAATATTGATTTTATAAAAAAATAAATGTATAATATTAATATGCGCTTGTAGCTTAGCTGGATAAAGCGTTCGGCTACGAACCGGAAGACCGGGGGTTCGAATCCCTCCAGGCGCACCATAAAAAGCACTTAGAAATAAGTGCTTTTTATTTATGTATTTTCAAGTGTAAATAATATTTCTGCTTTGAAACCAAATATTTTTGCTATTATATTAATAGGGAAAACACCTATTTTGGTATTATATTTAGTTACTGCATTATTATAGATTCTCCTAGCAGCCTGTAATTGACTTTCTACTTTTTGTAGATTTTTTTGCAAGTTGAGAAATTGTTCACTTGATTTTAATTCTGGATAATTTTCTAAAACAGCTATTACATTATTTAGTTTATTATCTAAGCTTTTACCTATATTTATGTCTTTGGTTTTATTATATTCTGTTCTTAATTTAGTAATATCTTTAAAAATGTTTTCTTCATATTTTTTATAAGCTTTAACAACTTCTACTAAATTAGGAATAAGGTCAAATCTTTGTTGACAATATACATCTATAGTTGATTTGGCTTGTTGTACTTCTAGTTGTAATTTAATTATTTTATTGTATTGTATAAATATTAAAATTAATAATATTATTAATAGTGATATAAATATTACCATGTTTTTTATCCTCCTATAAATATGGTGTCTCATTAATTAATTCTACTAGTTTTTTTGAAATATTTAATATAAAATTAATTGTTATATAATTTTTATATATAAGTTCTTTGTTTAATTCATTATTTTGTATTAAGGAATTACTAAAACTTGTTTCATTCCATATTCTAATATATATGTTATCATTTTTTATGGTTATTTCAAATTCTTTTTTTATATATTTATAAAAATCATTAAGTAAAAGCATTATATCTGAAGTTAAAAGTTGCATTGCAATAATTTTATTGGAAGTATACACATCGAACTTTTCTTCAAATTCTTGAGAATCTAATTCTATTCGCATGTCTTTATATGCTAATTTTTTTGCGTTCTTATCATTCCCGTTATGCATATCTTTTTTTATATATAATCTCTCTTTAAAAGGTTTAGGGGTATTTAAAGTTGCAAAAGTTCCAGAAAAAGCGGTTCTAGTTTGAGATTCTCCATCTACATTAATGACATATTGTGCAAGAGTTTCAGCCATTTGTAAGTTACAAGAATTATTTATGGAAAAGGATATTAAATGATTGGAATTATAAAAGTCATAGTGTTCTACATCTGCTTTATCGTAAATTTCAGGTGGAATACCTTCTTTTGGCTGGTATTCAATAATGTTATCAAAAGAGTTAATCATAACATTAATAATTGTTTTTCTGATAGATATTCTTTTTTGGTTACTTTCTTTCTGGTTGTTTAATATTACTACTATTAATATAGGTAATATAAATGCGACGCCAAATACAATACAAACAAAAGCTGGGTACATAATGCTAATGCCAATCCTATTTCCTAAAAATCTCGTTGTATTAATTCCTGCAATAATAAATGTAACTAAAATATTAAAATCGTTTATGGCAAGTAGACCACATTCTAAGATGACACCTACGTAACTTCATAATAAAATTTGTACTACTATTTGTATAGAACATAAAGAAAGCCTACTATTGTAGGCTTTCTTTATGTTCATCTTCAAAAATAGATTAAATATACATAAGCTTGTATAACCCGTCTCGAAGAGCTACTCTAGTTTTCCATTCCGCATCGTTTTCATTACCATGAAAAACATTTTGAAAATAACTAGGGCTATTAAGTACTTCGTAGAGCTGAGTAATGGCAAGGTTGGCTACCCATTTTCTATCATTTGCTAAAGCATGTTCTACTTTACAAATCATATCGGAGATATAGTACATGCCATAAATGTCATTGTACTTTCTAGAGATTCTTTCCGGAGATTCTTTATCTTTTTTAGTAGACTCATAGCCCTTGCTTTGACTCATCAGCTGTACAAACTCAGGTTTTGCTACGCAAGCTTTTGCTAACGGTTTAACTTCTGTGTACCAAATTTTTGAAAATGTTGTCATTATTAATTCCTCCTTGTAATTGTTCGGAGGACTGTGCCTCCGAAAAGTATTTTTCAAAGGCAACAAAAAAGTTGTTTAAATACAATTATACTATACTTTACATAAAAAAGCAAATTGAATATTTTTTAATTTTTGAAGTATACTTTTTAGAAAATAAGTACCACTAATGCATTAAAAAACACATATTTAATTTGATGTGTTTTTTATTATTTTTAAATTTTTACAACTTGGCCCATATATTAATTTTCCATCAAAATTATATCTAGAGCCATGGCATGGGCAATCCCAAGTTTTATCTAAATTGTTCCAAGATAATTCACAACCTAAATGTGTGCAATTTGGAATGATTTTATATTCTGTTCCATTTTTATCTTTATATAATCCTATTTTTCTTCCATTATAATTAATAATTTTCCCTTCATCATTGCTAACATCTTCTTGTATTGCACTGGGGAGGTCAAATTTATTGAAAATTAAACTATGTGATGTTTCTTTTATTATATTTCCTAATTCTTTTCTGTTTTTTATTGGTCTTAGTCGTGTTGCTTTGTAAATATCTGCATAAGCATTTTCTTTTTTTAGTATTTTATCTGAAATTATATTTGCTGCAACATTTGATGTTGTCATGCCCCATTTTTTAAAACCTGTTGCAACATATACATTAGGATAAATATTTGAGAAGTCTCCTATATATGGAATTTTGTCAAGTGATATTGAATCATGAGTATTCCATTTATATAAAACTTTTGCATTTGGATACATTTCTAAAGCCTGTTGTTCTAACAAATTATAACTGTTACCTAAATCTATCTTACTTCCGGTTTTATGATTAAATCCGCCAACTAACAATATTTTTTTGCCATTATATATTGCTGTTCTAAAAGAAAACGTTGGAGTACCTTCGTTTATATACATACCATTAAATAAGGGTTCAGTTGTTTCTAATGCAATTAAATTTGATGTTTCACTATACATTTTTAGAAAGTGAAATCCAGGAAAGTTAATAATTGGATACCTTGTAGCAATAACAACATATTTTGCTGTTACTAAATGATTATTGCAGTTTATGACGTATTCATTGCCAAATTTGTTTAATTCAACTACTTTTGAATTCTCGAAAATTAATCCTGTATTTTTTGTTATACATTCACAAAGTGAGAGGGCATATTTTATTGGATTAAATTGGGCTTGATGGCTAAATTCTAATGCTATTTTAACGTTTTTAACAGGTAAGTTTATTTTATCTAATAGACGTGCATCGTAGTTTAGCTTTTTTAATGTATTTGCTTCGTCCTTTATTTTTTTTATATTTTTTTCATCTGTTGTATAAATGTAACTGTTTTGAAATTCAAAATCACATTCTATATTTTCAGTATCTATAATATTTTTTATAGAAGTTATTGCTTCTAAATTTGATGTTAAATATTTTTGAGCAAAATCTTTTCCATAAGAATCAAATAAATATTTATAAATTAAACCATGTTGAGCAGTTATTTTGGCTGTTGTATGTCCAGATGTTTTTTCCATTATTTTATCTTTTTCTAATATACACACATTTAACCCGGCTTTGGAAAGGTAATAACCGCATGAGATTCCAGTAATTCCACCACCAATTATACATACATCAGTTTTTAAATTTTGATCTAAACTTTCAAAAGATTTATTTTTAAAGTTATCAATCCAAAAAGAATTCATAAAATCACCTAAAATTAGTATTACCTAAAAATAGGAAAAAATGTATAAAATAAAAAAAAACACATCTGTAACTTGTCGGTTTGATGTGTTTTTTTATACATATTCACGGCAACCACATTTGTGGTTTTTCATTTCCTATATTTATTATACATAGATAATTTGATTTTGTCAAATAAAACTTATTAAAAGTTATGTATTTATATAATTTTAATTTAATAGTTTTACCAATGATATGTTTCGTTGTTAGATATTTTAAATGCTCTAAATAGTTGTTCTAATAAAAATACTCTTATTAATTGATGTGGAAATGTCATTTTTGAGAAGCATATTTTTTCATTAGCAAGAGATAATACTTTTTCGTTTAATCCTAAAGTTCCACCAATTATAAAAGTTATAGAACTATTAAAATTTAAAGTAATGTTTTCAATTTTTTTAGAAAAATCTTCGGATGAATATTCTTTTCCTTTTAAATCTAAGCATATTACATAAGAGTCTTTCTTTATTGCATCAATTATTTTATCACATTCTTTATTTTTTATTTCGGCTATAATACTATCATTTATTTTTGAAGGAAGTTTTTCATCTGGAAGTTCAGTAATTTTTAAATTACAAAATTTACTAAGCCTTTTGGAATATTCATTTATAGCATCTTTCAAATAGTTTTCTTTAATTTTACCAATACATATAATTGAAATATTTAGCATAAAAGCCTCCTAACTTACCTCGTAAAATTTACTAGGTGTAAATCTATCTGCTACTTCTAAAGTTATATTTTTCATAATGCAATTATTGTTTTTCATTTCTTCTAAAACACTGTTATATGCAAGCTCTGGAAAGTTATTTTCTCTGCTTAAATGCCCTAGCATTATATTTTTTTCTCCAAATTTAGAAAGATAAGAAATTGTTTTTCCTGCATCTATATTTGATAAATGTCCCATTGGACTAAATATTCTTTCTTTTAATTTATATGGATATGAACTACATTTCAAAACGTCTGGTTCGTAATTAGATTCCAATAGTATAAACTTGCTGTTTTTCATATTATCTAAGATGCTATTTGTCATGTGACCTATATCTGTTGCTATGCTTATTTGAGATGATTTATCTGAAATGCTAAATCCGCAGGGATCTGCTGCATCATGAGGTATGTCAAAAGGAAATATTGTTAAATCTTTTAAAGTGAAAGGCCTATTATTGTTAAAATATGATATGTTTTCTTTTTGCATTTTGGCTTTTTTATCTGGCATTGCTTCCCAAGTTTTTTTATTTGCATATACAGGTATATTATATTTTTTGGAAAGAGTTGCAATTGCTTGAGTGTGATCTGTATGTTCATGAGTGACTAATATAGATGATATATTTTCTATTCCAACGTTAAGAGATGCAAGAGCATCAACGATTTTTTTACCGCTGACTCCTGCATCTACTAAAATATTTATATTTTCAGATTGAACTAAAAAACTATTTCCAGAACTACCACTATATAAACTACAAAATTTTAACATTTTATTCTTCGACTCTTTCTATTTTTGCACCTAATTTTCTAAATTTTTCTTCTATATTTTCATAACCTCTATCTATATGATTTAAGTTATATATTTCTGTTTTACCTTCTGCGCAAATACCTGCAATAATTAAAGCAGCACCTGCTCTTAAATCAGAAGCATATACAGGTGCACCAACTAATTGGTCAACTCCATCAAAAACAGCAGTTTTTCCATGAGCTGATATTTTAGCACCCATTTTATTTAATTCTTCAGTATATTGAAATCTAGATTCCCAAATGCTTTCGTTTATAATACTTGTTCCTTCAGCTGTTGAAAGTACAACACCCATTTGAGGTTGTAAATCAGTTGGGAAACCTGGATAAGGTAATGTTTTAATATTTATTTTCTTTGGCCTTTTATCACACCAAACACGGATATTATCTCCATCTATATCGTCAACTTCAGCACCCATTTCTATAATTTTGGCTGTTAAAGGTTCTAAGTGTTTTGTTATGCAATTTTTTACTGTTATATCTCCTAGTGATGCAACTGCAGCTAACATAAATGTTCCAGCTTCTATTTGGTCTGGTACTATAGAATATGTAGCATTTCCGTGTAATTTTCTTACTCCATTAACTTTTATAACATCTGTTCCTGCACCACGAATATCTGCACCCATTGTATTTAAAAAGTTTGCAACATCAACTACATGAGGTTCTTTGGCAACATTATCTATTACAGTTGTACCCTCTGCAAGAACTGCTGCAAGCATAACATTAATTGTTGCTCCAACTGATACCATATCTAAATAAACAGAAGTACCTATTAAATCTTCAGCTGTTGCTGTTATTTTTCCTTGAGATACATCTACCTTTGCACCAAGTGCTTCAAAACCTTTTATATGCTGATCTATCGGCCTTGCACCTAAATTACAGCCACCAGGCATTCCAACCTGTGCATGTCCAAACCTTCCAAGTAATGAGCCAATTAAATAATATGAAGCTCTAAATTTACTTGTTTTTTCTAAAGGTGAATTATAGCTATTTATATTTCTTGTATCAACTGTAATTTCATGCTCATTATTCCAAGTTATTTTTGCACCTAGATCTTGCAAAATATCACAGTATATTTTTACATCGCTAATATTAGGTAAATTATCTATTGTACAAACTCCATCTATTAATAAAGTCGCAGGAAGTATTGCTACTGCTGCATTTTTTGCTCCACTAATTGTTACTTCTCCCTTTAAATGCGTTTTTCCGTTTATTACTAATTTTTCCAAAGTATAACCCCCAATTAAAGTAAATAGAGTGTAAATATATAAACACTCTATCACAATATAACATAAAAAAGATAAAAAAACAACTACTTTTTAGCCATAATAATTTTAGCATTTTCAAAAAGTTCAACTAACTTAAATTTTAGTTTGTATTCAGCATCATCTGAAGAAATTAAATTATAATCTTCATAGTCTAAATTGGCTTGTAGATTTTCTTTAGATTCCTCTGGCACTACTCCATTAGATATATCCACAAAACATAGGGATGGAAACATTACACACCACCAATTTTTGCCTTTAGCTTCTCCGATTTCTACTTTTAACGCATCATAAAATCCTGCTGGAAGAGAAATGTCACCATATGTTTTGGTTGGAAAATCAAAATTTCCAATTTCAATTTTTACATCATAATTAAAACCATTTTCCAATATAGTATTTTTAGCTATGTTAGAAAAATTATCGATATTTTCATTTGCTAGTTTAATTGCTTCTTCTTTTGTAGAAATATCTTTAGATATTGAGTTCATATATTTAATTAAATTATCTCTTACTTTATATTTTAAATACTGGTCTTCTTTAGAATCGCTATTTGCAATAACATGTAATCTAAAAACATTTTCAGATATACTAGAAGAAACAGCATTTGAATATGAAAAAAGTGAAATTAAAAAATATGTTAAAAATAAAATAAATATTATAAGTATTTTTTTGTAATTTTTCATAAGAATTCTCCTTTAAAAGAAAAAATTTCTATTTGATATAAGTATTAACAAAAAAATAAAAAATATACTTTTTGTTAAAAAAATTGGTAATAAAATAATTTTACATGTCGAATAAAAGGGCACGATTCCTACGGAAATAGGGTTGACACAGAACAAATAAAATGGTAAAATTTACCAGTAAACAAAAATGAGTTTGGAGGAAACTTTCTATGAGAGAAAAAATACTTTTAAGAAAAACTTGTAGTGTATATGCAAATGATTTGCATTTTGCAACAGTAATATTTCCTTTTATTGCAAAAGAGATGGAAGAAGGAGCTACAATAAAAACTATTTTTGAAAAAAATGAAAAAGAAAACATAGAAAAAGTTATAAAAAACGTTGGTCTAAATTCAGAAATAAAAGAAAGCATAAAAAGAATTGATTGGAATATAACAAATATAAATAAAATAAAAAACATATTTAAAATGTTAGAAACTGAAATAAAAGAAAAGAGTAGAATTGATTTAATTGTTTTAGGAAGAAATTCTTTTATACAGAAAGTAAATAAACTAATAGATTTATGGATAAAGAATAATATAGAAAAGTTAGAAAAAGAAAAAATAAGTATTAATGTTGTAAATTGCTTCGCTTTTGCAGAGAACAAAAGATTTGATAATATACTAGATAACCATGATTACTTATTAAAAACTGAAGGAATAGAAGAAATAATAAGAGAGGAAGAGTTTTTAAAAGCAAATTAATTTAAAATATTGACTTATTTGTATTTATGATATATGATAAATGAACATTAAAATAATAAATATTGTAATGGGGAAGGGAAAAAATATGGTAACAGACATAGAATATGAGGAAGCCTTAAAAAAACTAAAAAAATATGGGCAAGAACATTTATTATGTAGATATGAATATTTAGATGAAGAAAAAAAAGAGAAAATAATAAATCAAATTAAAAATATTGATTTTGATCAAGTAATTGATTTATTCAATATAACAAGTAAATCAATAAAAGATCCAAGTGGAGAAGTTACAAGTATAGACTATGTTGATAAATCAAAATTAACTCCTGAAGAGTACCAAAAGTATTATAATGCCGGAAAAAAAGAAATAGAAGCAGGAAAATATGCTGTTGTTACTATGGCAGGTGGACAAGGAACAAGACTTGGATATGTTGCACCAAAAGGAACTTTTAAAATTGGTGGAGGAGTTGAAAAATCACTTTTTGAAGCATTATCAGATACAATAAAAGAAGCTAGAAGTAAATTTAATGCTAAGATTCCATGGTATATAATGACTAGTAGAGAGAATAATAATGCAACAGAAAAGTTTTTTGAAAAAAACGATTTTTTTGGTTTGCCATATGAAGATGTTAAATTCTTTAAACAAGGTGAACTTCCTATGTTAGATACAAATGGTAAGTTGATGTTAGATGAAACAGGACTTATTAAACTTGCATCAGATGGACATGGTGGAGTGTTTGAGTCTATTGTTAAAAATGGTTATTTAGATGACATGAAAACAAGAGGAATTGAATGGATTTTTATTTCAGGAGTTGATAATGTTTTAGCGGGTTTGGTTGATCCAATTGCGTTGGGACTAGCGATTACAGAAGGAACTCAAGCAACAGGAAAGTCTGTTGTAAAAAGAAGTCCAGATGAAAATGTTGGGGTATTCTGCAAGAAAAATGGTAAACCATATGTTATAGAATATACTGAAATAACAGAACAAATGGCTAATGCAAGGGATGAAAAAGGTGAACTTCTATATGGAGAATCACATATATTAACTAATTTATTTAATATAAAAGCACTAGAAAATATTGCCCATAATAAATTGCCATATCATAAGGCGTTTAAAAAAGCAAAATATATGGATGAAAATGGTGAAATTGTAAAACCAGAAAAACCTAATGCATTTAAATATGAATCTTTTATATTTGATGCATTTGAAAGAATGGATAACATGTCAATTTTAAGAGTAAAGAGAGAAGACGAATTTGCACCATTAAAAAATGCAGAAGGAAATGATAGTCCTGATACAGCAAGACAATTGTATATAGATTATCAAGAAAGAAAGAAAAAAGGATTGGTGGACTAAAAAAATAGAGGTTATAAGTTAGAGGTTAGAAAATATATTCAAACATCTAACCTCCAACCTCTGTTTTTGTTTTATATAACTTTAAAGGAGAATTAATAGTATGAATTATAAAGAAGAATATCAAAATTGGCTTAATAGTAGCTTTATTGATAAAGAAACAAAAGAAGAGTTAAATCAGATAAAAGATGACGAAAAGGAAATACAAGATAGATTTTATAAAAATCTTGAATTTGGAACAGCTGGTTTAAGAGGAGTAATAGGCGCAGGAACTAATAGAATGAACAAATATACTGTATCTAAAGCAACTCAAGGACTAGCAAACTTTGTTATAAAACAAAAAGGTCAAGATAGAGGGGTTGCAATAGCATATGATTCAAGACATATGTCTAAAGAATTTAGTGAAATTGCAGCAAATTGTTTAAATGCAAATGGGATAAAAGCATATGTATTTGAGAGTTTAAGACCTGTTCCGGAGTTATCATATGCTGTTAGAAAATTAAGATGCATAGCTGGCATTATGATAACTGCAAGCCATAATCCATCTAAATATAATGGATATAAAGTTTATTGGGAAGATGGAGCGCAAATAGTTGCACCATACGATAAATTAATAATAGAAGAAGTAAATAGTATAGAAGATTATGAACAAGCTAAAACAATGAGCAAAAACAAAGCAATAGAATTAGGATTATATAACTCTATTGGAAAAGAAATTGATGATAGTTATATAGAAGAACTAAAGAAGTTATCTTTAAATCCGGAAAAAATAAAACAACAAGAAAATTTAAAAATAGTATATACTCCATTACATGGTACAGGAAACCTACCTGTTAAGAGAATATTAAAAGAAATTGGATTTAAAAATGTCCATGTTGTTCCAGAACAAGAAATGCCAGATGGAGATTTTCCAACAGTTGACTATCCAAATCCAGAAGATAAAAAGGCATTTAAATTAGCATTAGATTTAGCTAAGAAAGAGGATGCAGATTTAGTTTTGGCGACAGACCCAGATGCAGATAGATTAGGAGTATATGCGAAAGACACAAAAACAGGTGAATATATGCCATTTACAGGAAACATGAGTGGAATGTTAATAGCTGAATATGTTTTATCTCAAAGAAAAGAAAAAGGTATTTTACCTGGCAATGGAGCTTTAATTACTACAATTGTTTCTACAGACTTAGCAAAAGCAATTGCAAAAGAATATAATTTAAAAGTATTTGAAGTTTTAACAGGTTTTAAATATATAGGAGAAAAAATTAAACAATTTGAGGAAAACAAAGATTATATATATCAATTTGGATTTGAAGAAAGTTATGGTTGCTTAGTTGGAACTCATGCAAGAGATAAAGATGCTATTGCAGCAGTAATGATGCTTTGTGAAGCAGCAGCTTATTATAAATGCAATGGGCTTACTTTATGGGATCAAATGCTAAATATATACAAGAAATATGGATATTATAAAGAGGATACTGTATCATTAACATTTGAAGGCGCTGATGGAGCTCAAAAAATTCAAAATATTTTGAATAATTTAAGAAAAACACCTTTAACACAAATAGGAAATTACAAAGTATTAGAATTTAGAGATTATAAAGAAGAAAAAATAAAGGATTTAAAAACAGGTAAAGAAACAAAGACAGACTTACCAAATTCAAATGTATTATATTATGTTTTAGAAAATAATTGTTGGTGTTGTATTCGTCCATCAGGAACAGAGCCTAAAATTAAATTTTATATTGGAGTTAAAGAAAACACAGAAGAAAAAGCCAAAGAATCAATAAATGTAATGAAAAGTGATTTGTTAAAATATGGAGAATAACAATTTGTAAAAGTAGCTATTGGGGCTACTTTTGCTTTTGTGTAAAAAATATGGTATAATATATACATACTAAAATTTAAAGGAGGCAAACTCTTATGTCGGTTGAATCTAAAAAGATTATAATAGGAAAGGAATTGTTACAGCGGGTTCTTAAGGAACCAATAAGCAAAACTCAAAAAATAAGAGTAAAGTTAATGCTTGATATGGAAAACAAAAGAATACAGATTGTTCCACAAGATATGGAAGAAGAGGAAGATTTGTACTTTATAAAAGAATGCAGCATTAACAAAGGCATATTGAGCATACCTAAAGTTGTAAAAAACTTTTTTCCTGAGTCAAATTACATACCGGCAATAAAGAATGATAAGTTGTATATACTTATTATTTGATAGCTAAAAAGCCAGAGTGTTACTCTGGCTTTTTCCATTCTTTTATATTCCTTTTTATTGCACCATATAAATTTGCTCTAATATGTGGAATATCTATTCTTAAGTCGTTTATCATTTTTTTCATATCTTCTCTTTTTGAAACTCCATCCATTGGACAAACTTTTTTCATTACTTCAATATTATTTCTTTTAACAAAACTTTTTATATATTTTTCTGGCGCATATATTAATGGCCTAATTAATGTCATTTTACTCCTGTCCATGTAGCTCATTGGAGCAAATGTATTGATTGATCCTGTGTACAATAAATTAAGCATAAATGTTTCTAAAACATCGTCTTCGTTATGTCCTAGGGCAATTTTATTACAACCTTCTCTAATAGCAACAGAATTTAATGCACCTCTTCTGAAATTAGCACATAAAGAACAAGGATTTTTTTCTTTTCTAACATCAAAAACAATTTCTTTTATATTAGTATCTTCTATAAATAGAGGAACATTTATACTATCGCATGTTTTTTGTAGTAATTCCTTGTTAAAAAACTCAAAACCAGGGTTAATACTAATTGCAATTAAATCAAATTTTTTAGGATAAAAACGTTGTAAATTTTTAAGCCCCATAAGCATAGATATAGAATCTTTTCCGCCTGATAGTGCAACAGCAATTTTATCTCCTTCTTCAATCATATTATAATCTTCTATTGCTTTTCGCATATAACCCAAAATTTTTTGCATAAATTTGTCCTCCATAAATATATATTATAATATTTTTTAAAATGTTTTTCAATACTTGATTTTTAATTGCAAATATATTATTATATAAAATATATGTTTCCATAGCTCAGCAGGATAGAGCAGTCGCCTCCTAAGCGACCGATGGGGGTTCGAGTCCCTCTGGGAACACCAAAAAGGAATACTTCTAGAGGGCTCGAAAAGGAGGAATAGAAAACAGTCCGGTGAACTGTTTTCCCGACGCGGCTCGCCGAGTCCCTCTGGGAACACCAATAACCTTAAATAATAAAATTAATTGAGAGATTGATATTGTAAATATGGTAAAAGATAAAGGATATTTTATGAAAGAAGCCTTGAAAGAAGCTAGAAAAGCATATAAAAAATTAGAAGTACCTGTTGGCGTTGTTATTGTTAAAGATAACATTATAATTTCAAGAGCACATAACAAAAAAGAAGAAAAAAATAATCCAATAAAGCATGCTGAGATTATTGCAATAGAAAAAGCATGTAAAAAGTTAAAAAATTGGAGACTAAATGGGTGCCAAATGTATGTTACATTAGAACCATGTCCAATGTGTGCTGGCGCAATAGTAAACTCAAGAATAGAAAAAATATATGTCGGAACTAAAGACGAAAAAACAGGAGCTTGTGGCTCAAAACTTAATTTATTACAAGAATATAATTTTGATACTCAAGTTGAAATAGAGTTTGGTTTACTACAAGAAGAATGCAGAAGCATTTTGAAAAGTTTTTTTAAAGAGTTAAGAAACTTAAAGAAAAAATAGGAGAATGCTAATGGAGGAAAAAAACAAATTAAAAAGTTTAATACTTAAAAGTGCATATGTAATAGTGATTGTTTTAATAATGGCTGTAGTCGCATTGCTTATATTAAAATATAATGTTGAGGGCGAAAAGAATATGCCATTTAAATTATCAAGTATAATTGTGGCTAGCACAGCTGAAGGAATACAAACTGAAAATGATGAGTATAAATGGGATGCAGAGATTTATCAGAATAATGATATATATATAAATATTGAAAAAAATAAAAATTATAAAGAAACAGAAATAATAAAAAGTGTAACCATAGATAATATACAGGTAAATAAGGAACCACAAGTTGGGCAAATTTTTTTGTATAGAGCTAAGGCAGAAGAAAATAATCTTTTTAGTAATAATGATGAGTTTTTAATTAATGATAAAGTTGAATATATAGGAGATGTAAATTCAGATTTAAAAAACTTAAAAATATCCAATCAGGGTGGAACGTTAATCCTAAGAGTAATAAACAAAACTGGCAAGCGATATGTTTCAAATGAAGATGAATTTAGTCATGATGGGAAACTTTTAAGTAAGGTAAATATAAATTACAAACAAATACAATCAGTAATATCTTTTGATTTAACAATAAGTCTTGAATCTGGAATAATATTTAAAGCTAACGTTAAGCTAGAACTTCCAGTTGGAGACATAACAACAGATGGTTCTGCAAGCTTAGAAAATAGCGGAAAAGATATAGTGTTTAAAAGAGAATAAAACAACATAAAAAGGAGATAAATATGAAAAAACTTGTAACTGTTGGGGCTGTACACACACACACACACACACACATGGTAATCTAATAAAGGAAAAAATAAATGTATTTAATAATAAAGGAATTACATTAGTTTCGCTGGTTATAACAATAATATTGATTTTAATAGTTTCTTCTACAACTATAAATGTTTCATATAAAAGATTTGAAATAAATAGTTTTAATAAAATGAAAAATGATTTAGAACTTTTGGCAGATAAAGTATCAAATTATTATTTGCGAACAGGTAATATTCCAGTAGTGTTAGACTCATCTGGAAACAAAGTACAATATACATTTACAACACTAGATTTTGACAAAGATTCTGCGGATAATTCAGTTTATTATATATTAGATTTAGAAGCAATGGATGGATTACTTCTAAATTACGGAAAAGAAGGATTTAAAAGCATAAATACATCAGAAGATGTTTATGTTATAAATGAACAATCACATGTGATTTATTATGTAAAAGGCATAAAATTAAACGAAAAACTTTATCATTACATTACAAGGAACAAACAGGGGAGTAGTATAATTCCACCAACAACTCCACAAGTAAAAATTGCAAGTGGAGAATTAGTGACAAAAACAGATGGAACAACATATTACTGGGGAGCTGTTAGTTTGGAATTTATTCCAGGAATAAGTGGAAGTACTGAGATTGAGAAAACAACATATTCAATAAATGGCGGAGCAGAAACAGATATATCAACATTAACTGATAATTTATATAAATTAAATGATATGACTGCTGAATATTCAATAACATTAAAAACATATGGGGCAAATGGAACTATTTCAACTACTAATAGTATAATAAAAACTAAAAGAGCAAATGGAACAGTGAAGAAAAATTTAAATAAAGTGTTAAGTACAACAGATAATACACCATTAGTAGATGAATTTGAAAATAAAATAGTAGTACCAGCAGGATTTAAAATATTGGTAGATATCACAACAAATTATACAGCGGAGAATATAGATGTAACAAAAGGAATAGTAATAGAGGATACACAAGCAGAAACAGCCGGAAGTCAATTTGTATGGATACCAGTAGGAACAATATATATGAATGAAGAAAAAACAGCAAACAAAACAATAACATTAGGAAGATATTCAAACTTTACTAAAACAGATGGAGCATATATACCAGCTCAAAATGCAAGTGAATATGCAACACCAATTTCTATAACTACTAGAGTTTATTATAATTTTACAGAATATACTACAATCCAAAGTAATGCAATAGCAAAAAACATAGGAGAATTTTGTACAAAAACACTTTCGAGTGGAGGATATTATATAGGAAGATATGAAGCAAGAGTAGAAAATTATGATGCTTCTAATATAAGTACATCTAATAGTAGTGGCTCAGCAGATTGGACGGGATATGTAGCAGAAAGTGGAAAAGAACTAAAATTAGTAAGTAAAGCAAATTCACAAGTATGGAATTATGTAACACAAAAGAAAGCATCTGGTTTGTGTCAAAATATGTATACAGACAAACCATATGAAAGTGATTTAGTAAATAGTTATGCATGGGATACAGCAATAGTTTTTTTTCAAGAATTTGGAGAAAATAGTAATTATTCAAATAAACAAAGTGTAAATAGTAGTTTATCAAATACAGGAACATCTGGAACGAGTTATACTGGAGCAAAAGATGAAATATGTAATGTGTATGATATGGCAAGTAATTGCTGTGAGAATTCAACAGAAACCTGTAGTGCTTCCGACTATCCTTGCCCTCGACGTGGTGGTTGTTACTACAACAGAGGTAGTTATGCGAGCTATCGTAACAATGTCAGTAAGAGTGCCGCCACTGCTCATGGTTCTTTCCGTCCACTTTTATATTTGTAAACTTATACATTTTGAGAGTGTAAGAAATTTTGTGTAAAAAATAAATATTCAAATAAATACTTCCTTATGGTAAAATAAATTTATCATAGTGGAGGTATTTTTTGCTTTTAAAATTATAAATAAATATTGACAATATAAGTGAATTGAATATACAATAACATCATAAAAAGATTGTAGGGGGGCAGGTCTTGTGCCTGCCCACATAAACAGAAAGAAGGAGTAAGTATATGAAAAACGTTGTAACTATTGAGGCTGTACACACACACACACACACACACATGGTAATCTAATAAAGGAAAAAATAAATGTATTTAATAATAAAGGAATTACATTAGTTTCGCTGGTTATAACAATAATATTGATTTTAATAGTTTCTTCTACAACTATAAATGTTTCATATAAAAGATTTGAAATAAATAGTTTTAATAAAATGAAAAATGATTTGGAACTTTTGGCAGATAAAGTATCAAATTATTATTTGCAAACAGGTAATATTCCAGTAGTGTTAGACTCATCTGGAAACAAAGTACAATATACCTTTACAACACTAGATTTTGACAAAGATTCTGCGGATAATTCAGTTTATTATATATTAGATTTAGAAGCAATGAATGGATTACTTTTAAATTATGGGAAGAGCGGATTTGAAAATTTAAATACATCAGAAGATGTTTATGTTATAAATGAACAATCACATGTGATTTATTATGTAAAAGGCATAAAATTAAACGAAAAACTTTATCATTACATTACAAGGAACAAACAGGGGAGTAGTATAATTCCACCAACAACTCCACAAGTAAAAATTGCAAGTGGAGAATTAGTGACAAAAACAGATGGAACAACATATTACTGGGGAGCTGTTAGTTTGGAATTTATTCCAGGAATAAGTGGAAGTACTGAGATTGAGAAAACAACATATTCAATAAATGGCGGAGCAGAAACAGATATATCAACATTAACTGATAATTTATATAAATTAAATGATATGACTGCTGAATATTCAATAACATTAAAAACATATGGGGCAAATGGAACTATTTCAACTACTAATAGTATAATAAAAACTAAAAGAGCAAATGGAACAGTGAAGAAAAATTTAAATAAAGTGTTAAGTACAACAGATAATACACCATTAGTAGATGAATTTGAAAATAAAATAGTAGTACCAGCAGGATTTAAAATATTGGTAGATATCACAACGAATTATACAGCAGAGAATATAGATGTAACAAAAGGAATAGTGGTGCAAGACGAAGAAGGCAATCAATTTGTATGGATACCAGTAGGAACGATATATACAAATGAAGAAAAAACAGCAAACAAAACAATAAAATTAGGAAGATATTCAAACTTTACTAAAACAGATGGAGCATATATACCAGCTCAAAATGCAAGTGATTATGGAACTAAAGTAGAAATTAGTTATTATACAGAAGATACAACAGCGAAACATAACTCTAAATATAAAAACTCAATAGCAAAAAATATAGGAGAATTTTGTACAAAAGCAAATCTTAATGGAGGATATTATATAGGAAGATATGAAGCAAGAGTGGAAAATTATGATGCTTCCAATATAAGTACATCTAATAGTGATAGTTCTACAGATTGGACAGGATATGTAGCAGAAAGTGGGAAGGAACTAAAATTAGTAAGTAAAGCAAATTCACAAGTATGGAATTATGTAACACAAAAGAAAGCATCTAGTTTGTGTCAAAGTATGTATACAGATAAGCTATATGAAAGTGATTTAGTAAATAGTTATGCATGGGATACAGCAATAATATTCTTTCAAGAATTTGGAGATAATTCAACATATGCAAGTAAAATAAGTGTAAATAGTAATTTAGCAAATAAAGGAACATCAGGAATGAGCACAAAAGATGTAATATGTAATGTATATGATATGGCAAGTAATTGCTATGAATGGTCCACAGAGACCTTTAGCAGTTCCGGCTATCCTTGTGTTAAACGTGGTGGTAGTTGCTTCAGCATCAGCTACAGCTACATGAGCTATCGTAGCAGCAGTGGCACGACCAATGCCTACAATTACTATTCTTTCCGCCCACTTTTATATTTGTAAACTCATAAAAATATTAAAGGATAGGTTTCGCGCCTATCCTTATTGTTACCAATTAAGTGTTTTTAATTTTGTTCCATATTCAGTTAATATATCTTTAAGAATGCCTGAATTTTTTAAAGGAGTTGAATATTCTATTAAGATATTTTCTAATGTTTTGTTATATTTATTTAGTATTATGTAATAATTTTTATTTAATTGATAAAGAGAACATCCTTGTAAGTCTATATTTTTTAAATGTATAAAAGATAAAAAATCTAAAATATCTTTTACATTTTCAAAACGAAAAAAAACTATATTTTTTAAATTGCTGTTATTAATAGTATCATTTTTTAATTTTGTTATTGTTAGCACAAAAATGTTATTATCTAAACTTATTGCTTCAACAACTGCTTTATTATCTTCAATATTAAAACCGTATTGTTCTTCTGCTAAATCTAATATTTCAAAAAACAAATTTTGAGATTCAATAGAATTAGATAAAAAGGAATCAATATCAACATTATTTTCATCTAAATCAGCTAAACTTAAAATAACCTTTAGCTTATTATTATTAATTTTTTTTATTTGCATTTTAAACCCCTCAATCAAATATAAAGATAAACCCTAAATTAATTATAATATGTAATTGTCAAAAAATAAACGAACAAATTTTGGAAATTTATATAATATATTAATTTTGTTATTAAAATGTGTAAGTAATTTATTAAATGTACTAAAAAATCTAACAACACATTGACAAAAGGAATAGTTTGATATATTATACAGAATGAAGAAAACTTATAAAAATGTAAAGTAAAAACAAAAGAAGGAGAAAGTAAATGAAAAACGTTGTAACTATTGAGGCTGTACACACACACACACACACACACAATGTAATCTAATAAAAGAAAAAATAAATGCATTATTATATGCATTTAAAAACAATGTAAATATAAATGTAGAGACAGGTTTTAGACTCGCTCTAACAGATAAATATAAGATAGATGAATTTTTAATATAAATGTTCACCTATCTTTTTTGCGTTTTAATTTTGACTTTGTTTTAGGGTTGCCATTAACAATTCAAAATTAAAAATACTAAAATAAAAAAATAAATTTTGTAAATAATATGAAAAAAGTAATTGACACATAAAACAAACTGTTATAATATGTCGATATAAATCAAAGGAGGAATAAATATGAAACAAAAATTAAAAGAACACAAAGGTATTACACTAATTGCATTAATAATAACAATTATTGTATTATTAATCTTAGCAGTAGTAGCAATAAGTGCAGTAAGTGGAAATGGAATACTAAATCATGCACAAAATGCAAAAAGTAGTTACTTAGAAGCACAAACAAATGAGCAAGCAAGATTAGATGAATATTCAGAATATTTAGATACGGAAAGTTCAAAAATAAATGGTGGAGGAGTAGACGGAACAACAGTAAAAGGTAGTTTAAATGCAGTAATAAGTACAACAGATAACACACCATTAACAGATGATTTTGGAAATAAGATAAAAGTACCAGCAGGATTTAAAATACTAGTAGATGATACAACAGGATATACAGCAGATGATATAGATGTAACAAAAGGAATAGTAGTAGAAGATACACAAGCAGAAACAGCAGGAAATCAATTTGTATGGATACCAGTAGGAAAAATATATACAGATAAAGATAAAACAGAAGCAAATGCAAAAACAATAACATTAGGAAGATATGAAAGTTTTACTAAAAATGAAAATGGAACATATACAGTAGCACAAAATGCAAGTGCATATGCAACTCCAACTCCTATAACTAGTGGTTCTTATAGCTATACGGAATATAATACAACCAAAAGCAATGCAATAGCCAAAAATATAGGAGAGTTTTGTACAAAAGCACTTTCAAGTGGAGGGTATTATATAGGAAGATATGAAGCAAGAGCTGGAACAACAGAAAGAAAATCTAAAACAGATGATTTAACTCCAGTAACCTTAAAAGCAAATGATTATGTGTATAATTATGTAACACAACCACAAGCATCAGAGAAATGCCAAAGTATGTATACAAATAAGCCATATGAAAGTGATTTAGTAAATAGTTATGCATGGGATACGGCAATAGTATTTTTTCAAGAATTTGGAGACAACTCAACATATGCAAGAAAAAAAAGTGTAAATACTAGTTTAGCAAATACAGGAACATCTGGAACAAGTTATACTGGAACAACAAAAGATGTAATATGTAATGTATATGATATGGCAAGTAATTGTTTTGAATGGTCAACAGAGACCTATATCATTTCCAGCCGCCCTTGCGCTTTTCGTGGTGGTTGTTACACCGGCAGCGGCTACTACACGAGCAATCGTGGCGGCGACGGCACGACCAATGCCTACGATAGCTTTTCTTTCCGTCCACTTTTATATATGTAGGACTGAACGCTGAAGGCGAAACGCTATAATTTTGCTGGAAGTAATTTTAAATAGGTATATTTTATGTAGGATTTTGCCAAAATCCTACATATTTTTTGTCCAAAACTAAAATCCGCATCTTTTAAAACTGGGATTTAAAATGAAAACTAAGAAATGTGTAAGTAATTTCTTAAAACACTTGAAAAAAAGTGAAAAAAAATATATAATACAGTACATAGAAAAAACAAAAGAAATATGATTTCCGTAAGAAAAAATGGAGGAATTACAAATGGCAATGAAAGAAAAAAACATATGGATTTTATTAATATTTATATTATCTGGACTAGTTGTTGGTGGATTACTTGGAGATTTAGCAGGAAAAGTGGACTTTTTATGGTGGCTTGGATATGGAGAGTCTTTTGGTTTGACTTCACCATTAGAATTAGATTTAAATATAATAAAAATCACTTTTGCTTTAGCTTTTAAGATTAATATATCTAGTATAATTGGACTAGTTTTAGCAGTGTTTATTTATAAAAAAATTTAAATTATTTTTAAGGGGACAGTGGGGAGCTCAGTAGAAAGGAGCTCTAAATGAATATAAAAATGAAAGAATTGCCAGTATCTGAAAGACCATATGAAAAATTAGAATTGTATGGGGCGGAAAGATTAACAAATTCTGAATTACTAGCAATAATAATCAAATCTGGAACAAAGGAAAATACGGCATTAGATTTGGCCAAAAAAGTTTTAAGTTTAAACGATAGTACCAATAAAGAAGATATCTCTTTTTTACAAGAAATTTCTATTGTAGACTATATGAATATAAAAGGGATAGGAAAAGTAAAGGCTATACAATTACAGGCTGTAAGTGAATTAGCAAAAAGAATTAATAAACCTATAAATAAGGAAAGCATAAAAATTAAAGAATCAAAAGATGTAGCAAAGTTACTTATGAGTGAGTTGAGATACGAAAAAAGAGAAAAAGTGAAATTGATTTTATTAAATAGTAAAAATGTTGTTATAAAAATAAAAGATATTTCATATGGCGGATCTAATTTTGCTATGATTGAGCCAAAAGAAGTTTTAAATGAAGCAATAAAACTTCAAGCTCCAAAAATTATTTTAGTTCATAATCATCCAAGTGGAGATGTAACACCAAGTAAAGCGGATTTTAATATAACAGATAGAATATATGAAGCTTCTGAAATATTAGGAATAAAACTGCTAGATCATATTATAATTGGGGATAATAAATATGAGAGTATTTTAAGAACTAAAGAGTTATAAATTAATTTTTATGATTAATTTATTTATGGGTTTTGTTTGCTTTTATTAATTTTTAGGGGGATTTTATGAAATTCAATTTTAATTTTTTAAACCTAACATATAGAGATATTGGAATAGATTTAGGAACTGCAAATATTCTGGTTACTCTTAGAGGCAAAGGTATTATTTTAAATGAACCATCTGTTGTGGCAATAAATAAAGAAAATAATTCAATAATTGCAACAGGAGTAGAAGCTAAAGAAATGCTTGGACGAACTCCTGAGAAAATAAAAGCAATTAGACCAATTAAAGATGGTGTTATAGCGGATTTTACAGCTACTCAAATGCTACTTAAAAACATTGTGCAGAAAGTTTGCAGAAGATACAATATAAGTAGATTAAGAGCTGTTGTTGGTGTACCTTCTGGCATAACAGAGGTTGAACAAAGAGCAGTAGAAGAATCTATACTTCAAGCTGGGGCAAAAGAAGTATTTTTAATTGAAGAACCTGTTGCGGCTGCGATAGGAGCAGGGCTTGAAATAGCAGAGCCAAATGGAAATATAGTTGTTGACATTGGTGGCGGAACAACAGAAGTTGCAGTTATATCCTTAGGTGGAATAGTAGTATGTGATTCATTAAGAGTTGCAGGCGATGAATTAGATGAAGCAATAATTAATTATATAAAAAGAGAGTTAAATTTGGCAATAGGAGAAACAACAGCAGAAGAAGTAAAAATACAAGTTGGATGTGCTTTGCCATTAATGTCTCTTGAAACTATGGAAGTTAGAGGAAGAGATTTATCAACTGGGCTTCCAAAAACAGTAGAAGTTTCATCAGACCAAATAATGAAAGCAATAGAAGAACCAATTTCACAAATCGTTGATGTAATAAAAATAGCAC
Organism: uncultured Clostridia bacterium; assembly: GCA_934183305.1. Classification (GTDB taxonomy): domain Bacteria; phylum Bacillota; class Clostridia; order TANB77; family CAG-508; genus HGM13634. Next base: position 320,018 of record CAKPSF010000001.1, read on the forward strand.
TTGAAAAAACTCCACCAGAATTATCTTCAGATGTAATGGAAAGAGGAATTATATTAACTGGCGGAGGAGCATTAATAAGAGGATTAGATAAATTAATAAGCGAGAAAACTGGAATACCTGTATATGTTACAGATGCACCATTAAATGCAGTTGTAAGAGGAACAGGAAAAGCTTTAGAAGATTTAGAAAAGTTAAAAAATGTTTTGGCTAGCTCTAAAAAAATAAAATAGCTGGAGGTAAAAGGTGAACAGAAAAAGAAGCGGAAAACTTGGAATTATAATAACAATAATTTTACTTATAATTCTAGTATTTATATCAAACTTAAAATTAAATAAATTCTCTTATATTGAGAATGCCTTTAGTAATTTAATTATGCCAATACAAAGTGGAATAACATATTTAACTAACAAAATATCTGGAAACAATAATTATTTTGCAACAATGGATAGTTTAAAAGAAGAAAATAATTTATTAAAACAAAAAAATACTGAACTTGAAGAATCTTTAAGAAAATTAGAAATAATACAGGCGGAAAATAGTACATTAAAAGAGTATCTAAGTTTAACTGAACAGTATAAAAGTTTTGAGACGATTCCTGCATATATAATTAATAAAGATGTTAGTAATTATTCTGCTATTTTCGTTATAAATGTTGGAAGTGAAAATGGAGTTAAAGAAAATATGACGGTAATTGCTGCTGAAGGCTTGGTTGGACATGTAATATCTGTTACAAAAGATACTGCAAAAGTGCAAACAATAATAGATACTTCAAATGTGGTAAGTGCAACTTTAGAAAATTCAAAAGATAATGTTATTTGTAGAGGAACTTTAAATGGTAGAGATTTAAAGGCAACATATATCTCAACAGATACAGTATTAACAGATGGAGAAAAATTATATACTTCTGGAATGGGTGGAATTTACCCAAAGGGAATATATATAGGAGTTATAAAGAAAATAAATGATACAAAAAATATTACAGACAGAAGTTTTATTGCAGAAGCTGCAGTTGACTTTGAAAACCTAGAAACTGTATTAGTAATAAAATAGTTAATAGAAAGGAGGAAAGTTCGTTATGAAAAAAGTAAGTATAGCTATTGGGTTGATACTTTCATTTTTAATTGTATATTTATTACAATCGAACTTTTTTTCTTGGTTTAATTTGGCGGGAGTAAGACCTAATTTATTTGTAATATTGGTATTAAGTATTGGATTATTTACTGGTAGAGGCTTTGGTTCAGCATTTGGTATATTATTTGGGCTAAGTTTAGATTTCTTTATTGGAAAAAGTATAGGAATATCTGCTATTATGCTTGGAATTATTGGGTTTCTTGGAGGCTACTTAAGTAAAAACTTTTCAAAAGATAGTAGAATAACAATGATGATAATGATTTTATTTGCCACTTTAATATATGAAATAGGAACATATATGTTTAATTATTTTATTAATTCAGTAAATATAGAATTATTCTATTTTGTGAAAGTTTTGCTGATTGAGTTAGTATTTAATTTATTAATAACAATAGTTATTTATCCACTTATAATAAGATTTGGTTATAAAATAGAAGAAAATTTTAGAGAAAATAAAATTCTTACAAGATATTTTTAAGGAAGGAACAAGTTAATTGAAAAGTAATAATATAAAAGCTAATTTTAATTTAAGATATAATTTACTTTCAACCTTTATATATGTTATAGGGGCTGTATTACTTGTGCAATTATTTAGACTTCAAATTGTTCATGGAGAAGAATATAGGCAAACATCCAACCTTAGACTTACAAGAGAAAGTGTTATAGAAGCAGCAAGAGGAAATATCGAGGATAGAAATGAAAACATACTGGCAACTACAAAAACAGGCTATAGTATAGAGTTATACAAAACAAAAATTAAAGATGAGGAATTAAATAATGCTATTTTAAAAATAGTTAATTTACTAGAAAAAAATGAAGATAATTATATAAATAATTTTCCTATTAACTCAGATTTAAATTTTACATATTCGTCAGAAGAAGAAATAAATAATTGGAAATCAAAATATAAAATACCAACTGATGCAAGTGCAGAAGAATGTGTTAAAAAGTTTAAAGAAAAATATAAAATATCAAATGAAGATATTAAAGATGTATTAAAGATAATAGGGGGAAGATACGAGATAACAAGAAATGGATATAGCTCAACAAAATCTATAAAAATTGCAGAAAATATTAGTAAAACTAGTGCAATTCAATTTAATGAACAAAATGCATCTTTTCCAGGTGTTAATATTGTAGAGGAGCCAATAAGAGTATATACAAAAGGAAGCTTGGCAGCACATATAATTGGGTATATTGGAAAACTTGATTCTAACCCTGAAAAATTAAAAGAAAAGCTGGATTTGGGATATAGAATTAATGATTACATAGGAAAAGTTGGAATTGAATATGTGCTAGAAAAATATTTAAAAGGCAAGACAGGAACGAAACAAATAGACATGTCTGTTGATGGAACAATAGTTGGAGAGTATGTACAGAAAGAAGCAGTTTCTGGAAATACGGTTGTTCTTACAATAGATTCTGAATTGCAAGAGAAAATGGAAGAAATAATAGAAGATAGTGTAAATACCTTAAAAAAAGAAGGCAAGAAAACTGATATTGCTGCTGCGGTACTAATGAATGTTAACGATGGAGAAGTTTTAGCAATGTGTAGTTATCCAACATTCAAACCAGAATACTTTACTGGAAAACTTGACCCAGATGTTTGGGAGGATATAAAAAAGAATAATAAATTATATAATACTGCTGTTCAATCTGCAAATGCACCTGGTTCAACATACAAAATGGTAACTTCAACAGCAGCATTAGAAGAGGGTGTAGTAACAGATAAAGAATATATAAATGATAGAGGAGTTTATCCATACGGACATAACCCAGTTTGTTGGTATTATACAAGCTATCATAGAGGACATGGAAATGTTAATATAAAAACAGCAATTCAAAAATCTTGTAACTATTTCTTTTATGAAATGGGAAGAAGACTTGGTGTAGATACAATTGCAAAATATGCTAAATTCTATGGATTAGGAGAAAAAACCGGAATTGAACTTACAGGAGAAACAGCAGGAACGGTAGCCAGTACAGCAGAAGCTAAAAGAAGAGGTGAACAATGGTATCAATCAAATGATTTTTCAGCAGCAATTGGACAAACATATAATAACTATTCACCTATTCAAATGGCTAGATATATAAGTATTGTGGCAAATGGAGGAAATTATATAACTCCAACATTAATAAAGGAAGTAAAAGACATAGATGGAAATAGGATACCAAAAGAAGATATAAGAAAATATGTAAATGAACTTTTGGGAGTTTCAACAGACCCTGTATCTGATTTAAAAGTATCTGCTGAAACTTTAGATACAATAAAAGCAGGTATGAGACTAGTAACATCACCAGGTGGAACAGCATATGCAGCATTTAAAGATTTTAATAAATCTGTTGCTGGAAAAACTGGTTCTGCTCAGGCTGAATCTAAGGAAAAAGGAAAATATGCAAATGGATGGTTTGTTGGATTTACTCCATACAAGGATCCAGAAGTTGCAGTAGTTGTATTCTTGGAAGATGGTTCTACCAATCTACATGCTGCAAAAGCTGCAAGAAAAATACTAGATGCTTACTATAACACAAATATAGAAGAAAGTGAAAACTTAAAAGAAGATATGTCTGCTGAGATTTATGCAGAGCAATAAAAGGAGAAAAGATATGAGAAGTTGTGTAAAAATTAATCTTACAAATGAAAATCTAATAATAAAACTAAATGAAGAAGCAGAGTATAAAGAAATAGTTGAAAGTCTAAAAAAGAAAATAACACAGTTAAAGAAATTATATAAAGATTCTAAAATGCCAATTCTTATTATTGGAAAAAATCTAAAAGAACAAGAAAGAGTAGAAATAAAAAATATAATACAAGAAAAAATAGATGTTAAAATTTCATTTGATATTCCACAAGAATTAGGTTTACACGGAATAAAGAAATCTTTTAGTCAGGAAATAGAGTCATCTCAAACCAAATTTCACAGAGGAGCTGTAAGGTCTGGACAAAAAATAGAATACGAGGGTAGTATTGTAATTTTAGGTGATGTAAATGGTGGAGCAGAAGTAATTGCAGAAGACAATGTTGTTGTACTTGGTGTTTTAAGGGGCTTGGCACATGCTGGAGCAAAAGGAAATAAAAAAGCAATTATTGCAGCAGCTTCTATAGATTGCAAACAAATTAGAATTGCAGACATAATAAAAGAAATGGAAAACGAAACAGACGAAGAAGGAAATATAATAGCTAAAGCCAGAAAAACATATGCATATGTGGAAAATGATGAGTTAATACTAGAATAATTTTATGTAAGTAATAGTAAAAGTAACACGATAAATAAACATGAATTTTCTAAATGTTCTAAATATAGAGTATATAAGAAAAACAAAATTATTAAATCATCAATCTTTATATTAAAACCAAGAAACTGAAACAAAGCATCAGTTTCTTTTTTATTATTATCAAACATTATTATTACCTACATTATTCTCAGAATTAAAAGCTTCTATAACTTTAGTAATATTTAAAATTTGCATATATTGATCTAGCTTTTGTTTTCTATTATTATTTAAATATGGTTTTAAAGATAATAGTAAATTAGCTTCAGGACTATTCTTAGAGGAATTAACCTTATCCATAATATTTTTCATTTTCATAATTGTTTCTATATCAAAATTAAAATTATTGTTTTGATTATTGTTGTTACTTTCATTTGAAGAATTAAAATTCATATTATTTAATAAATCTGCAATATTAAAATTGGATTCTGCTGAGGAATCAGAAGATATGTTATCAGAATTATCAGGAATGTTATTGCTATTATTGTTCATCATACCGCTAAGCTTTTGTATAATATCAGCCATATCTTCATTATTCATTGAATGCACCTCATTACCTTATAAATTATAAGTGAATAGTTAATGTCAAATAGTGAATATTAACTCTTTAATATTCATTATTCACTGGGCTTTTGTTTGTAAAAGTTCATATTATTGATTATTTTGATTTTTTAATTTGTTAATAATCTCATCTTTGTTTTTGCTATTTAGAATTTTATTTGCTTGTTCTAATCCTTTTTCTAAATCCTTTTTATCCATCTTAGAAAGCATATTTAAAAGCATATTCATGTTCATATTGTTATTCATAATACACACCTCAATTAAAATAATTTATATTATATATATATTATTGAGAAAATAAAAAAATGTTACTATATAAAATAAAAAATTAACACATAAATAAAAAGAATTTTAATGAAAGAATAAGAATAATATGTTGACAATAAAACGAATAAAATATAAAATAATATCGTAAAAGTATAAAAACAAAGGAGGAGAAAAATATGGAACGAAAAAAGAATAAAGGTATTACTTTAATTGCATTAATAATAACAATTGTTGTGTTATTAATATTAGCAGTAGTAGCAATAAATGCAATAACAGGAGATGGAATAATAGCGCATGCGAGAAACGCCCAAAAAGATTATATAGATGCGACTAAAAGAGAAGAAGATTTATTAAAATATTATGAAGGTGTACTAGATACACAAGAAATAATGCCAACAGTAGCAGAGTTACAAGAAAAATATGAATTTTCATATTATACAACCTTAAGTAAAGCAATAGCTGATGTGAACGGAGAAACAACAGCAAATGCAGATTCAACAAAAGAAAATGCAGTTGCAGGAATATATAAAGATGAAAACAATAATGTAACAGTTGTATTGTTAAAAGATACAGAAGAAGCAAATAAACTAACAATAAGTAAAAATGCTATATTTAATTTAGGAGGAAACACACTAAGTTTTACAACAAGTACCTCAGGTATAGTTTTTGACACATCAACAACAGCAACAATAAATGGAATGCTAAAAGGAAGCAAAATAGAAACTAAAATTAATGAAACTATAACTTCAAATTTTATATTAATAGACGCAGAAGGAGAAAACTTTAATTTAATAGGTGGAGAATATGTAAATAATATTAATTGTTCAGCTATGATTGCAACAATAAAAGTTAAAATAACAAATAAATTTTATATGAGAAAATGTAAAGTGTACGCTGAAAATAATACTTGTAATTCTATGGGGATGCAAATACAAGCTAATAATGCGGATATTGAAAGTTCTATGATAGAAGCAAGTGGAAAAAATACAGCTCAGGTAATAAGAGTATCAAAAGCTACTCCACAAACTAATATACAAATAAAAAATTCTGTTGCAAAAGGTATATCTAATGAACGGAAGTTGTATTGTAATTGGAAACTATGGAAATATTATGGTTAATAATACAGATGTGAAAGGCAATTCGGAAAAAGGAATTGTATATGGAGTAGCAAATTATGATGGGGGAAATTGTACTGTTGAAAATATTAATGTAAATATAGCTTCTAATGAACGGAGAATATATGGATGGCATAATGAGCCAAGGACCAATAGTAGTTGCAAATTCTAAAGTGAATGCCGATTCAAAAAGTGGAACTGTGTATGGAATATATAGTAAAGGAACATTAAACCTTGCAAATTCAGAAATAAATATTAGTTCTGAAAAAGAAAATGCATTTGGAATTGATAATTGGATGGAAGGAAAAATTGAGAATACTACTGTAAATGTTAATTCGGATGCAAAAAATACAATAGGAATATCTAATGCTACAGGTATCAAAATAACTCTTGCGAATGTGAATGTGTTTGCAGATGCTATATCATCTGATGGACCTAATAATTCAATAGGAATTACTAATCATGGAGAAATGATGTTTTATTCAGGAAGTGTTTATGGATTGCATTCGGGATTACAAAATAGTGCTGGGGCAAAATTATATGTATATGGAGGAACATTCGATGGGTACGGACATGGAGGAATATATTTTGCACAAGGACCAAATGGAGAAGCATATGTAGAGAATGCAACATTAAAAAGTGGAGAGTATAAAGGGCAACATGATGAAAGCAAATTTTCACTTTCACATGGAGGAAGTTTCTATATAGGTGGAGGAACAGCAGCAAACAATTCAAATAATAAAGTGTATATGAATGGATGTACAATAACATCTGTTAAAGGAACAATGGGAGTATTAAGAGGCTCAGATGGAGAAACAAATAACCAGTTATATATAAGTAATTCAACTATAGAAAACGGAAAAAAGATGAGAATAGATGAGAATCAAAAATTATTTGTAGGAAAAGGAACAAATATAACAGAAGCCAATGTATCAAGTGTGGATAGAGTAGAATTTACAAATGAAGAATATAAAAGATAATTTTATTATAAATTAAAAACAGAAAAATAATAAAATAAGAGAGTGTTAACTTTTTGTTAACATTCTCTTTTACGTTCTATATTTTGCATAAAAAAGAAATATTTAGGAAAAGCTAAATAATAAAAAAATTAGGAAGTGAAAATTTGTGAAATTAGCTAAATTCTTAAATATAAAAGGTGCATTATTAGATAATATGCAATTACAATATTATTTGGAAAAAATTGCATCTGAACATACCTTACAAAAATATTCTAGCAAAAATACGTACCCTATTCCTAGGTTGGATGATAATTTTAAACAAATAACTAAAACATATGATTTGTTAAATTCTAACTTGAAATTAGGAATAAATATACATCCGGCTGGTGAGTGGCTTTTAGATAATTATTATATTATTGAGGAAACCTACAAGGGAATAAAAAAGGAATTAACATTAAAAAAATACCAAAAGTTTGTTGGGATTTCTAATGGTGAGTACAAGGGTTTTGCAAGGATTTATGTATTGGCTGCCGAGATTGTTGCATATACAGATGGAAAAATAGATAGTAAAAAATTAAAAGAATTATTAAAAGCATATCAAAATAGAAAAACACTAAATATGGATGAAATATGGAATATAAGTGTTTTTTTTGACATTGCTTTAATTGAACAAATAAGAGGTGTTTGTGAAAAAATATATTTTGTACAATTACAAAAATATAAAGTTGAAAGTATTATTGAAAGATTAGTTGAAAATAAAAAAAGTGAAGATTTGATTTTTAGAAAAAATATAGAAAACAATAAATTATTTTTTTCAAAAGAACCATTTATTGAATATTTATCTTATAGATTAAATCAATATGGAAAAAAGGGTCAACCATATTTACAAATATTAGAAGAGCAGGTTATTAAAACAGGAACTACTATTTCTGAAATAATAAAAAAAGAACACTTTGATATTGCATTAAGAAAACTTTCAATAGGAAATTGTATAAAAAGTATTAAAGATATTCAAAGAATTGATTTTACGAAAATATTTGAACAAATAAATGGTGTGGAAGATATATTAAAAAGTGATCCAGCTGGAATATATGAAAATATGACATATAAAACTAAAGAATATTATAGAAATGCAATAAAAGAAATTTCTACTAAAAGCCATGTTGCAGAAATTTATTTAACAACAAAAGCACTAGAGCTTGCTAATAAAAATAAAGAAGATATAGATAAAAGAAAAAGCCATATTGGATATTATATTATAGGAGATGGTCTAAGAGAATTATCAAAAGAATTAAATATAAAAATAAAAAAAGATAAAAACCCACAAAAATATATTGGAAAAATACAATTAGTAGTTTCATTAATAATGCTTTGCATTAGTTTTTTATTTTTTAAAGTAACAAACAATATTATATATACAATACTATTTTTAGCGTTTTCATATGTACCAATAAGTGAAATAGTTATAAAAATTACTCAATATATTTTATCTAAGACTGTAAAACCTAAATTAATACCTAAACTAGATTTTACAGATGGAATACCTGAAAATTGCACTACTATGGTAATTGTTCCAACAATACTTAAGAGTGAAAAAGATGTTAGAGAAATGTTAGAAAAACTTGAAGTGTATTATTTGGCAAATAAATCTAATAATATATATTTTACTCTTCTTGGAGATTGTTCGACTTCTTCTAAGGAAGTGGAGAAGTACGATGAAGAGGTAATTAATACAGGTAAAGAAATAATTGAAAAACTAAATAAAAAGTATTCTAAAACAACAGATATTTTTAATTTTATTTATAGAAAAAGACTATGGAATAGCAAAGAAAATAATTTCTTGGGTTGGGAAAGAAAAAGAGGATTAATTACAGAATTTAATGGCTATTTGCTGGAAAATAAAAATAATAGCTTTAAATATAATTCTTTTGATAACAAAGAAATTCCAAAGATAAAATATATTATTACACTAGATTCAGATACAAAATTAGTTTTGGATACAGCTAAAGAATTAATTGGAGCTATGGCTCATGTTTTAAATAAGCCTATAATAGATAAAGAAAAAAATATTGTGGTAGATGGTTATGGGATAATGCAACCCAGAATAGGAATAGATATAGATTCTAGTAGAAAAAGTTTATTTACCAAAATCTTTGCTGGAATGGGTGGTACAGATGCATATTCAAATGCAATATCAGATACCTATCAAGATAATTTTAATGAAGGAATTTTTACTGGAAAAGGAATTTATGATTTAGAAGTTTTTTACAAGGTACTTGAAAACGCTATTCCAGAAAACACAGTGCTTAGCCATGATTTATTAGAAGGAATATATGCTAAGTGTGGCCTAGTTACAGATATTGTTTTGCTTGATTCATATCCTACAAAATTTAATAGTTATATGTTGAGGGCCAGTAGATGGATAAGAGGAGACTGGCAAATAATTTTATGGCTAAAAAATAAGGTGAGAAATGCAAAAGGAGATTTAATAGATAATCCAATTAATGAACTTGGAAAATATAAAATACTAGATAATCTAAGAAGGAGTACTTTAGAAATTTTTCAAGTTTTATCTTTGTTTATTTTATTGCTTGTTAATAATAACAAAATGATTTGGTTTTATTCAATAATTTTTTTAAGTATTTTTATTGATTTGTTTTTGGATTTTTTAAATACAATAATATTTAAAAAAGAAGGAATAAAAAAACAAGCCTCTTTTGAAAATAAATTGCCAGGCTTAAAATTAAGTTTTGTTAAAGCAATAATAAATTTCTCGTGCATTATATACAGAGCTTTTATAGCGTTAAAAGCAATTATAATTACACTTAAAAGATTAATAAAAACAAAAGAACATTTATTGGAGTGGACAACAGCAGACGAAGCTGAAAAAAAATCCAAAGTTAATGTTGGTAGTTATATAAAAGAAATGTGGCTAAATGAATTAAGTGGAATAATTCTATTAGTTATATCTATATATAAAAACAGTGTATATATGCTTGTAATAGCAGTTCTATGGATTCTGTCTGCATATATTTGTTATAGAATAAGTAAAAATATAGAAGAAGTTGAAAAGATTAAACTTTTAAGTACAAAAGAAAAAGAAGAAGTTATTGAAATTGCACAAAAAACGTGGAATTATTTTTGTGATTTTATAAATCAGCAAAATAATTATTTGCCACCAGATAATTATCAAGAATCAAGAAAAGAAAAAGTGGTAAAAAGAACATCGTCAACAAATATTGGATTAGGATTAATGAGTATAATTTCAGCATATGATTTGAAATTTATAGAATTAGAAAAAGCACTTTTCTTAATTCAAAAAATGTTAGAAACAATATATAAATTGCCAAAGTGGAATGGCCATTTATATAATTGGTATAATATTCAAACTTTAAGACCATTAGTTCCTGAATATATATCTACTGTTGATAGTGGTAATTTTATTGGCTATTTAATTACTCTTAAATATTTTTTATATGAAATAGAAGACAAAGAATTAAGAAATAAATATTCAATAGATACTAATTTAAAATTAATTGATGAATTGATAGAAAAAACAGATTTTTCTAAGTTATACGATAGTGATATTGGATTGCTTTCTATTGGTTTTAATGTTACAGAAAATACAATAACAGATTCGTATTATGATTTGCTTGCAACAGAAGCAAGACAAGCAAGTATAATAGCAATTGCGAAAAAGGATATACCATCTAAACACTGGAATAATTTAAGTAGAACTTTAACTACATTAGATGGAAAAAAAGGACTTGTTTCGTGGTCTGGAACTGCTTTTGAGTATTTAATGCCAAATATAAATATAAAAAAATATAAAGGAAGCTTGTTAGATGAATCTTGTAAATTTGCAGTAATGTCTCAAAAGAAATATGCAAATAAACTTGGAATTCCTTGGGGGATATCTGAAGCAGCGTTTAATTTAAAAGATTTTAATTCGAATTATCAATATAAAGCTTTTGGAATTCCGTGGCTTGGATTAAAAAGAGGTTTGGCTGATGATATTGTTGTATCAAGTTATGGAAGTATACTTGCAATTAATGATGAACCCAAAGATGTAATTCAAAATATAAAAATCTTAAAAAAATATCAAATGTATAATAAATATGGCTTTTATGAATCAATTGATTTTACACCAGAGCGACTAGGAAAAAACAAAAAATACGAAGTAGTTAAAACATATATGGCACATCATCAAGCACTAATACTTTTATCTATAAATAATTTAATAAATAATAACATTTTACAAAAAAGATTTCATAACTCGCCACAAATAAAAGCAATTGATATTTTACTACAAGAAAAAATGCCTGAAGATGTAATTATAACAAAAGAAAGAAAAGAAAAAGTACAGAAAATTAAGTACATTGGTGTTGATGCATATTATGTTAAAGAAATAAATAGGTTTAATAACAATTTACCTGATTCAAACGTTATATCAAATGAAAACTATACTATTGTTATGAATAAAGACGGAAGCGGATTTAGTAAATATAAAAATATTTTAATAAATAGGTATAAGAATACAAACAATTACAAAGAAGGAATATTTGTTTATTTTAAAAATACAAAAAGTAAAAAAATATGGACTAATTATTTAGAGGATGAGAATTCTAATTATAGTATAAAATATACACCTGATATGAATGAAACTATATCAAGATGCGATAATATAAAATCAAGCATTAGGACTATTGTGGCACCAAATGATAATGTTGAAATTAGAAATATTAAAATAAATAATTTGAGCGATTATGATGAGATTTTAGAAATAAGTACAGTATTAGAACCAGTATTATCTACGGCAGAACAAGATTATGCACATAAGGCATTTAACAATTTATTTTTAAAGTATGAAAAAATTTCAGATGGAATTCTTATTAAAAGAAATAAAAGAGGAGAAAACAAAGATATATTCCTATGTGTTGGATTTTTTTCTAACAATGGAAATGTGCAAAATTTGGAATATGAAATAAATAAAGAAAAATTGTATGGAAGATTAAATTCTAGTATACCTAAAAAAATACAAGAATCAGAAGGATTTAGTAATAATATTGGACTAGTAGTAGATCCAATTGTGGCATTTAGAAGAACAATAAAGGTAGAAGCAAACAATCAAAAAGAACTAAATTTAGTTATAAGCGTGGCTGAAACTAGAGAACTGGCTATTGAAAATCTTGACAAATACAAAAGTTTTGAAAATGTAAAAAGAATATTTGAAATATCTAAAATAAGAAATGAAGAAACGGCTAGGTATTTACAAATAAATGGAAAGAGTATGAAATTATATCAAAAGGTTTTATCTTATATAATTAATTTAAATCCGTTAAGAAAGTTGTATTTACAAAACCTAAAGATGTTTGAGTTTAAACATGAAGACTTATGGAAATATGGAATTTCAGGTGATAAACCAATTGTTTTAGTAAAGATAAAAGACGTTAATAATGTGTATGTTATAAGAGAATTACTAAAAATGTATTTATATTTTGAAAATAAAAATATAGAAGTTAATTTGGTAATATTAAATGAGGAAAAAAATGTATATGAAAAATATGTGAAAGATGCAATAGAAAAAGAAATTGCAGATATAAACTTAGGATATTTAATGAATAATACAATATTCTTGTTAGAAACTAATAAGGTAAAAAACAAAGAGGTTTTATATTTAAAAGCCAATTTAATAATTGATGCAAAAAAAGGTAGCTTGGAAAATATAATGCTAGAACAAGAAGAAGAATATTTATTGAAATATAGCGCAAAACCGAAAAAGAACTTAGAAGAAGAAAAACAGTTTGAAAAATATGCAATAGAAGAAATGAATTTAAAATTTAAAAATAGTTATGGTGGATTTAGCGAAGATGGAAGAGAATATGTAATTGTGGACAGTGTAAATACTCCATCTGCATGGTGTAATGTATTAGCAAATGAAACCTTTGGAAGTATTGTAACTCAAAATTTGGGTGGTTTTAGTTGGTACAAAAATAGTAGATTAAACAGAATAACTAAATGGTCTAATGATACGATTATAGATACACCTTCTGAAAGCATTTATGCTCAAGATGTTGATATGGGAAAATATTGGAGATTAGGAAAAGGAAACCATATTACAGTTTATGGTTTTGGATACTCAAAATATGAGCAAAATAAATTGGATTTAAAACAACAGCTAGATGTGTTTGTGAGTATTAAAGACAATATAAAAATTAATTTATTAAAATTAAAAAATAATACAAATAATACTAAAAATATAAATTTAATATATGTACTAGATTTAGTTTTAGATGAAGATGAAATAAAATCAAATGGAAATATAGTTTTAAATTTTGACAAAGAAGAAAACTTAATTTATGCAAGAAACCTTTATAATTCTGGTATTAGAAATATTTGTTATGTATACAGTAGTGAAAAAATAAATAGTTATACAGGAAATGCTAGTAGTATTAATTATGCTTGTGATAAAGATTTGGATTTTGAAAATAGTTTAGGAAATAAACCTTGTATTGCAATTAAAATAGAAGCGAAAATAAAAGCTTTTGAAGAAAAAGAGATAGCCTTTGTTGTTGGAGCAGAAGATAATAAAGAAGATTTTAAATTAAATTATAAGAATATTGAATTTTGTAAAAACGAATATATCAATACTAAAAATTATTGGTCTACTTTATTAGAAAAAGTAAGAGTAAAAACACCCAATGATGCTACAAATATTATGTTAAATGGTTGGGCAATGTATCAAACAATTGCATCTAGGCTTTATGCTAAATCCGGATTTAATCAGTCTGGTGGAGCATTTGGATATAGAGATCAGCTTCAAGATTCAATAGGAGTTAAGTTCCTGAATATAGAAATGGTTAGAAAGCAAATATTAAAACATGCAGCTCGTCAGTTTATAGAAGGAGATGTAGAACATTGGTGGCACGAAGAAACCTCAAGAGGAATAAGAACTAGATTTTCAGACGATAGATTATGGCTTGTTTATTTGTGCTTACAATATATAGAATTTTGTGGAGATGAAAGCATTTTAGATGTAAAAATTCCGTATATAGAAGGAAATAAGTTAAAAGAGGGACAAGATGAAGATTACGATGTACACTTAAAAACTCAAATTGAAGAAAGTTTGTATAAACATTGTTTAAGAGCAATAGATATTAGTATTGATTTTGGAGAAAACAATTTACCACTAATTGGTTCAGGCGACTGGAACGATGGGTTTAGCACAGTTGGAAACAAAGGAAAAGGTGAAAGTGTTTGGCTTGGTTTCTTTTTATATAATATACTTGAAGAATTTACTAAAATAATGAGAGAAAGACAAGAAGATAATAAACTTATAAATAAATATACTGATATAAAAAATCAAATAAGAAATGCTTTAAATTCAAATGGTTGGGATAATGATTGGTACAGAAGAGCTTTTATGGATAATGGCAAAATTCTAGGAAGTAAAGAAAATGAAGAATGCAAAATAGATAGTATTGCTCAAAGCTGGTCTGTAATTTCAGAAGCGGGAAACGACGATAAACAATATAAAGCAATGGAATCCTTAGAAAAATATTTAATAGATGAAGATACAGGAATTATAAAATTACTAACTCCTCCTTTGGAAAAAAGTGATTTAGAACCAGGATATATAAAAGCATATTTGCCAGGAGTAAGAGAAAATGGTGGTCAATACACACATGCAGCTGTCTGGGCAATAATAGCTTTTGCAAAATTAGATTTAGATGAAAAGGCTCACAAATATTTTAATATGATCAATCCAATAGAGCATTCTTTTAGTAGAGAAAAATCAGATAAGTATAAAATTGAGCCATATGTTATACCAGCAGATATATATGGTAGTGAAGGTTTACTTCGGAAGAGGAGGATGGAGCTGGTATACAGGTTCTTCTAGTTGGTATTATGATGCTGGAATAGAATATATATTAGGGTTGAAAATTAAGAATGAAAATTTAACAATAGAGCCATGTGTTCCATTTGAGTGGGATGAATATTTTATTCAATATAAATATAAAGAAAGCATATATAATGTGAAAATAAAAAATATAAATAAAACTAATAAAGTGCAAAAACTTTTGTTAAACGGAGAGCTTAAAGAAGAAAAAATGGTAAAATTAATTGATAATAAAAGAATTAATGAAATAGAAATTGAACTGTAAAGATTTAAAATTACAATTATATTAATAAGATATTTCAAAAATAAACAAATTATTACAGAAATTTTACAAAAAAACTTGTGCAATTATTAGGGATATGATATATTCATAATATATTAATTGTGGAGGTTTTCGTATGATAGAAAATGAATTAAATCAAGATAAGAAAACAATATTAATAGTAGATGATGAAAAACCAATAGTAGACATTTTAGTATATAATCTTCAAAAAGAAGGGTATAACACAATAGAAGCAAACGATGGTGTAACAGCAGTTGAAATTGCATTAAGTAAAAAACCAGATTTAATATTATTAGATATAATGCTTCCTAAAATGGATGGATTAACAGTTTGCAAGAAAATTAGAACAACACTTAATGTTCCAATTTTAATGCTAACTGCTAGAGATGAAGAAATAGACAAAATTGTTGGATTAGAATTAGGTGCTGATGACTACGTAACCAAACCATTCAGTGTTAGAGAACTAATGGCAAGAATAAAGGCAAACTTAAGAAAATTTGAAGCTTCAACATCAAATGCAAATTCTAATTTCTCAAATAAAGAAACCAAAAAAATAAAAATTGGAGATTTAAGTATTGATTTTGATAAATTCGAAGTTAAAGTAAAAGATGAAGTAATAGATCTTACTTTAAGGGAATTTGAAGTTTTAAAATATTTAGCAAATCAACCAGGACAAGTTGTTACAAGAGAAGTATTACTTGAAAAGGTTTGGGGATATGAATATTATGGAGATATAAGAACTGTTGATGTTACTGTTAGAAGAATTCGTGAAAAAATAGAAAAGGATACTTCTGCTCCAAAAATTCTAATAACCAAAAGAGGTGTAGGATATTATATTGCAAGTAAATAAAGTAATATAAATTAAAATGGGAATATTCCCTATATAAGGGGCAGGCCAACAGGTAAATTAAGTTTACCTACTACAATTGCCTGCTCTTTAATTATAAAAGGAGAAAAATAATGTTTAAGAGGACTCATGTAAAAACAATAACAGCCTTTTTAGTTATTGGATTAATAATCATAACTGGATTAGGAATATTAAATATATTAAATTTAGAAGAAATAAAAAATCAAACAATTAATTCTAATATTAATTTTGAACAAAAAATATCTGATGTACGTAAATTAACAGTTGGATTAGATATTGGGTATGCTGTTTTATGTTTAATTATGGCGATAGTGGTTTCAATGTTTTTGAATAGACCAATTGTAAAACTAATATCAGATGCAGAAAAAATGGTTTCTAATGAAAATAAATCACAAAGAAACAACAAAAAGTCAGATGAAGTTGTTAATGCATTTAATATGATGACAGATGAATTAAAAGAAAGTTTAAATGAAATGACAAGACAAAAAAAGCAAATTGAAACAATAATACTACATATGACAGACGGTATAATTGCTTTTAATATGCAAGGAGAAGTTATTTTAGTAAATCCAGCAGCTAACAGACTTTTAAGATTGTTGCCACAAGACAAAGATTTTAAAACTATATTTAATAGAAAAATAAATTTAGATATAAATATGGAAAAAATTATTTACCTAGAAAACTGGACATCTACTGAGCAAAAAATAACAGTTGGAGATAAAGTGCTAAATATGTTTTTTGCTCAATTTAAAGATGAAAATGATAGACCTTCTGGTGTAATGGTTTTAATTCAAGATATAACAGAGCATGTAAAACTAGATAATATGAGAAAAGAATTCGTTGCTGATGTATCTCATGAATTAAAAACACCTATAACCTCAATAATGGGATATGCAGATACATTATTAGAAGGCGAGTATGATAAAGATACACAAAATAGATTTTTAAATGTAATTGCAGAAGAAGCAAGAAGAATGGCAAAACTTGTTACAGACCTATTAACTTTATCAAGATTTGATAATAATCAAATTTTGCAAGAAAAAGTAAAATTTGATTTAGGAGCTTTAGTTAAACAATGTCAAGAAAAAGTACAAATAGAGATAGATAAGAAGAAACATAAAGTTGAGTGTTTTGTTACAGCTGATGTTCCAAATGTCTATGCAGATAGAGAAGGAATAGAAAGAGTAGTGCTAAATATTTTAACTAACAGTATAAAATATACTCCAGATGGAGGAACTATAAAGATATATGTTGGTTTTGTTTATAATGATGCCTATATAAAAGTTATTGATAATGGATTAGGAATTCCAGAAGAAGATTTAAATAGAATATTTGAGAGATTTTATAGAGTTGATAAAGCGCGTACAAGACAAATGGGCGGAACTGGATTAGGGCTTTCAATTGCTAAGGAGATTTTGGACAAAAATAATGGTAGTATTGATATAAAAAGTGAAAAAGGAAAAGGTACAGAAGTAGTAATAAGAATACCAACAAAATAATGTTAAAATAATATTTACATCTTATTAATTAATGTGCTATAATAAAATCGTAAAAATGGAGGCAAAAAATGAACCAAATATTACAGGTAGAAAGAAATAGTGGTAGTAGAAGTACAATAGATACAAAGAAAATTGTGCTTGTTTTTGCTATTGCTATTATTGTATTTGGTTTGATTTTGCTAGGACAAGGTGCATATGGAGTATATCAAAAAATAATAAATAAAAGTGTTGATAATAATCCAAGTGGAACAACAACAGAGGAAGCATTTAATCCTGATATAAACTTAACTAAAACTGAAGATAATAAATTAATAATAAATATTCAAAGTGATAGTGGAATTTCTCATATAGTATATAATTGGAATAATGATGCTTCTGAAACAATTGAGGAAAATGAAAAAACTAATATTGAAGAAACAATAGATATTCCAAGTGGAGAAAATGTTTTTAATATATCAGTAATTAATTCAAATGGAAAAGAAGCTAAAAAACAAGAAACATTTATAGTTGAAACATCAAAACCAGAAATAAGTTTATCTGTTGTAGGAAATGATATAAAAATTTCTGTAACTTCAAAAGAAGAATTATCATATGTAACATATAAATGGAATACAGATGCTGAACATAAAGAAGATATGCTTACTTATGAAGACAGAACTAGATTTGAGAAACTTGTGGAAATACCAAAGGGTCATAATACATTGAAAATTATAGCAGTAGATAAAAATAATAATAGTACAGAAAAATCACAAGAAATAAAGGGTGTTACAAAAGCTAAAACTAAAGTATTAGCAAGTGGAGAATATTTGAACTTTACTGTAACTGGTGATGAAAATATTAAAAAAGTTGAATTTGAATTTAATGGAAATAAATTTTTAATGAATAAGGATACATTTGGAGAAACAACAACTGTGCATTATAAAGTTAAAATGGTTCAAGGATGGAATTATCTAAAAATAATAAGCACAACAGATAGTGATGCAGTCGATACAACTGTATGGAAATACGAGTATAAAGATTAGAAAAGTATAAATTATAACACAAAAGAAGAAGGTGAATTAATGTATCAAGAAATATCAATTATTGAAAATAATGATAATCTTACAACTAGATTAAGAGGTATTTTTGAAAAAGAAAATGATTATATCTTTAATTGTATAGATTCACAAAATATATTAGATGGAATTAAATCTATTCCAGATTTAATAATAATTGATGAAGATAATATAAATGAAGACATAATAGATGTTTGTAGTTTAATTAGAAATTATAGTGATAATTCAATTACACCAATTATGGTAATCAGTTCTAATATAGATAAACAACATAGGCTAGAGGTTCTTAAAAATGATGTAGAGTATTATATAAAAGCACCAATTGATGATGAATATATATATTATACTATAAGAAATATAATAAGACTAATGACAAGTAATAGAAAAGTCAGTCCTCTTACTGGACTTCCAGGAAACTTACAAATTCAAGTAGAACTTAGAAAAAGATTATTGAAAAAAGAAGAATTTGCAATTCTGTATTTTGACTTAGATAATTTCAAGGAATATAACGATACATATGGATTTTTAAAGGGCGATGAAGTAATTAAGTTTACTGCTAAAACAATATTAAAAGTGATGCATAGTTATAAAATAGAAGATACATTTGTTGGACATATTGGTGGCGATGATTTTGTAGGAATAATATCTAATGTGGATTATGAAAAACTATGTAAAGATATAATAATGAAATTTGACGAAAATATAAAAGATTATTTTAATGAAGAAGATATTGAACGTGGCTATCTAGAAGTTGCAAATAGAAGAGGAATTATAGAGCAATTTCCTATAACGTCAATTTCAATTGGAGTTGTTAAAGTTGCACCAGGAGAATACACAAATCATTTGGAAATAGGCGAAGTTGGAGCGCAAGTTAAACATTTGGCAAAAACTCAAACAGGTAGTGCATATGCAATTAATAGAAGAAAGATTTAAGAATTAAATTAAACACCTTGCATACAATTTAGTAGCGAGGTGTTTTTGTGTTAATTATAAGAAAAAAGAAAGTTGTTATAATGTTTTCTATACTAAGCTTAATTGTTGCAGCATGTTATGTTGCAATTATTCCTCAAAAAATAAATAGTATAGAAACTGTAAGTTTACCTGTTAGCAATAAAACGATAGTACTAGATGCGGGGCATGGAATTCCGGATGAACGGTGCCGAAAGTGCAAATGGAATAACCGAGTCAAGTATTAATTTAAAAATAACAAAAAAAGTCCAATCATTACTTGAACAAAGTGGATGTAAAGTTATTTTAACTAGATCTGATGAGAATGGAATATATAATTTAAATTCAAAAACGTTAAGAGAAATGAAAGTTTCGGATATAAAAAATAGAGTCAAAATTGGTAATTCTTCAAGTGCAGATGCTTTTATATCTATTCATTTAAATAAAATACCGCAAAGCCAGTATTACGGATGGCAAACATTTTTTAAAACAAATGATGAAAAAAGTGAAGAACTTGCAAAAAGTTTGCAAGAAGAATTAAATTCAAGTATTCAAAGAGAAAATAAAAGAGAGGCTTTAAAAATAAGTGGAAAATATATAATAGATCATGTTGAAATTCCTATTGCAATTGTGGAATGTGGATTTTTATCAAATCCAGAAGAAGAAAAACTTTTGCAAGATGATAATTATCAAAGCAAATTAGCTTGGGGAATCTATAATGGAATAATGGATTATTTTTATTTATAAATATAAGCTTTTATATTGAAAAATACGACAAATTATAGTAAAATAATATACATAATTTGTTTTATTTTTTTGAAAATGTTTACTAAAGAAAAATGTATATCATAAAAGGTCAAAAACTTTTTTGATTTGAGTTCTAAAAACGACAAACTTTTATAGGTTTGACATCTTATAATTATCGTCGAAGAAAATTTTAAGATGTTGCGGGGTGTAATAAATAATGTTTCAAAACGTTTCAAAAGATTATACAGAAGATAATAAAGAGATAAATATAAAAAATAATAAAAGCGTAAAAGATATATTAAAAAATATAGTAAGGGGACAAAGTATAATTTTATATATTCTATCCCTTATGTTATCATGTGTAAATGTAGTGGGGTTAGGCTACTCTGTATTTGCTATTGCTATATTTGCGGCAGCAATAAGCAATGGAATACCTGTTGGAGTTTTATTTGTATTAACAATGGTTGGAACCTTAATTAAGTTTCAAACAGCTGGATTGCTTTCGTATTTATTTACTAGTGCAATTTTGGTGGCTTTAATACTTACTTTTAAACCTAAAAAGTTATTACTAGAATTTGAAAGCGAAAAGATAAAAATTGGAAAATATGTATTCATATCAGTTTTCCTTGGACAACTTATAAAATTATTATTTCAACAGTTTTTGGTTTATGATTTATTAGTTGCAATAACATCAGCAATGACTGCATATATTTTCTACAAAATATTTAGTAAATCAATTATAGTTGTAAATGAGATAAGAAATAAAAAAGTATTTTCAATAGAAGAAGTAATTGGAGCAACGCTTTTAGTATCGATTGCTGCTACTTGCTTAGGAGATACGAAAATAATTGGATTACAACTTAGCAATATTATTAGCATATTATTAGTGTTAATTTTAGGCTGGAAAAATGGAATTTTAATAGGGACAACCTCTGGAGTTACGGTTGGTGTAGTTTTAGGAATAATAACAAACTCTAATCCAATACTTATAGCTGTTTTTGCAGTTTCTGGTTTGATTGCTGGAATACTTAGTAAATTCGGAAAGATTGGTGTAATTGTAGGATTTATTGCAGGAAACCTTGTTTTAACATATGTGTATAATGGTGGGCTTGTAGAATTAATATGTCTTAAGGAAATATTAGTTGCTTCTCTTGCCCTAATATTAATACCTAATAAAATAGAAATAAATGTTGTTGATTTATTTGGAAAAAATAATGTCTTACCAGAAGGGGCAACATACAGATTAGAAGAAAGCAAAGAAACAGTTAATAAATTAAATGATGTGTCTAATGTAATTAAGCAAATGTCTGATACATATAAAGAGGCTACAAATGAAACTATTAAAAATAATGAAGACATAAATGAAGATAGAGAAATATTTTTAGAAGAATTGCAAAACAATGTAAGACAAATACCTGAAAATATGCTATATGAAGATTTTGTAGATGATGATGAAACTATTGTTAATGAGGTATTTGAATATCTTGTAAAAAAAGATAGACTAACCAGAGAAGATTTATTAGAGATATATAAAGAACATAATAACTATATAGTTGGGTTTGATAGCTACGAAACTTCACAAAAAATAGAAAAAAATATTCTAGAAATGATTAATGTAGTAAATAATTCATATAAAGCAATTAGAAAAAACTTTGTTGTTGCAGCTAAAATAAATGAAAACAATAAAAATATTTCTGCTCAGCTAGACGGTGTATCTAAAGTTATTGATAATATTGCAAATAATATTGAAAATAATGAAAAAGAAGAATTTTTAGATAAGAAAAAAGAAATAATGCTAAAATGTAAACAAAGACAAATTGAGATGTTAGACATTAATATTAAACAAGAAAAAACAGGAAGATATGTAATAAAAGTATTTTTGAATACTTGTGATGATAGTAAAATAATTGAATGTCCAACAAACAAAATCGAAGAAATATTAACAGATACCCTTCAAGAACCAATTGTAGTAAAAAAAGAAAAGTGTGGAATTAAACAAAGTCAGAATATATGTTATCAAACATATATTTCAAAAGATAAGTTTGGAATGCAAATTGGAGTAGCAAAAACTCATAAAGATGGCGAAGGGATTTCAGGAGATAGTAACTTACAAATATCTTTAGAAGATGGAAAATACCTTTTAGCTATAAGTGATGGAATGGGCTCAGGACCTAATGCAAGAAAATCAAGCCAGATTGCTATAAAAATGCTTGGAAGACTACTTTCAAATGGTTTTGATAAAGAAACATCAATTGAATTAATAAATAATACCATAGCTGCAAATATTAAAGATGAAACATATGCAACACTTGATATAATGGTATTAGATTTATATGCTGGAAATGCTGAGTATATAAAGAATGGAGCTGCACCAACTTTTATAAAGAATAAAAAACAAGTAGACATTATAAAAAATATAGCTTTGCCAGCAGGAATATTAAAAGATATAGACTTAATTGTTTATGATAGAGATATAGAAAATAATGATATTATTGTAATGTGTAGTGATGGAGTGTTAGAGTCTAATTCAGAATATAAAAATAAAGAATTATGGATAAAAGATTTATTAACACAAATAGAAACAGAAAATAGTCAAAAGATTGCAGACATATTATTAAAAGAGGCAATAGACAATGACTATGGAAAAGCAAAAGACGATATGACTATTATAGTTACGAAGATAATTAAAAAGTAATTTGGATATCAAACATCCAAATTACTTTTTTAATATAACTCAATAATGGCATGCAAAACAGAATTATCATTATTTTTTATAACTACAATATTTTTATTATCTTCAAAAGAGTAATAGCAATTAATTTTATCTTTGTATTTAATTTCTTTTTTATAAAAAATTTCTAAATTTTTAAAATTGTTGTTATTATAAATTTCTTCTGGTAAAGTTTCAAATGCAAATTCTAAGTAATGCAAGTTATTAACATGTTTGTTTGTATCTAAATCTCTTCGTTGAATAGTGTAAGTTAAATTTAGTTTTGAATTTTCTGGCGGAGTAATTTTTTCTTGCATAGGAACATCGAAAACCTGTTTTTCTTCAGTTCCACCATATGCAATAGAGATTTCTGGGGTCATCTTTTTGATTCTTTTAGTTGTTGCATCTATTAATAACCATTTAGAACTAGCAATAGCAACTAAATTATTGTTACTGTCTAAAACTTCAAAATCCCTATATGAATACATCTTTTCAAAAGTTCTAGGCCAAGTTTTGATTGTTAATATTTCGTTTAAATGTGGCTCTAAAAACATTTTTACTTTCCAGTTAAGAACAAGCCAGGCACAATTTGTTTGTTCAACATTATTAATACTATACCCGGCAGCATCCGAATGTTCAATTGCAGCCTCTTGTAAGATAGCGAGTAAAGCTTTTAGAGTTAATTCATTTGTTGTACCAATATCTGAATATTTTATCTTGTATTTATAATTAAAGATTGACATGAGATCCTCCTGATAAATATTAATCTAAAATATATTATATCATAATATTGACAATAAAATAAATTAAATATAAAATTATATAATAAAAATAAACACATGAGAAATTTTGTATTATATTATTAAATTAAACAAAGGAGAAAAACATGGAAAGAAAATTAAAAAAGCAAAAAGGTATTACATTGGTTGCTTTAATAATTACAATAATTGTGTTATTAATATTAGCGATGGTAGCGATAAGTGTGGTAAGAGGAAATGGAATACTTAACCATGCGCAAAATGCTAAATCTGCTTACGTAAGTTCTCAGGATAATGAAAGTACTACATTAAACAGTTATATGAATTATATTGACAATAAAATAAAAACGCTGGGGAATAATGAGGAAGATAATATAATTAGATTTACTATAACTTTTCAAGGAGAGGAAGAACATAGCTTTGAATGCCCGGTAAGTTATAAATCCTGGGAAGAATGGGCAGAAAGTGAATATAACAACATTGGAGATGCTCCTACAGTACTTGGTTCTATAACACTTGAACCAAATGGAAAAGATC
Source organism: uncultured Clostridia bacterium (assembly GCA_934183305.1). Lineage (GTDB taxonomy): Bacteria > Bacillota > Clostridia > TANB77 > CAG-508 > HGM13634. The sequence continues at coordinate 344,629 of CAKPSF010000001.1, forward strand.
TAATTGATCCTACTACGAAACCTATTAATGGACATAAGTATGGTTATGATGGACCGGTTTCTTGGTAAAAAAATGTTAAACTAGAATATCAGATATGTTGCCTTAGAGATATTTGTAAGCAGTGTATCTGATATTTTTTTATGATTTAAATATCATTAAAAATATGAAATAATATGTATCGACATTTTTAGTAAAGTATGGTATAGTATTAATGGAATAAAATATTTGGAGGAATTTATGAGTAGAGGTAGAAGATATAACAATGAACCAAAGTTAAATATAAAAAAAGTAATTGCTGTAATTGTTGCAATTGCAGTAATTGTAATGTTTGTGATTGCAATTAAAAATTTACTTAATTCAGATTCTTCATCAAGCAAGTTGGTTAGTGCAAGTTATTTTTTAATTAATAAAGATAATAAATGGGGAGTTATTGATAATAATTCAAAAATTGTAATTGAACCAACATATGATGAAACGATTATAATTCCAGATAATAAGAAAGATGTATTTATAATTACTTATGACGTTAACTATGATAATAATACATACAAAACAAAAGTATTAAATGCAAAAGGAAAAGAAATTTTAACTGATTTTGATAATATAAAAGCTTTAGAAAATTATGATGAAAACAAAAATTTATGGTATGAAGAAAATGTTCTTTTAATTCAAAAAGATGGAAAATATGGCTTGATTAATTTCAATGGAGATACTATATTAGCTACGGAATATGATGATATATATGCTTTAAAGGGAGCTAAAAATAGTATAGTAACTGTTAAAGATAAAAAGCTTGGATTAGTAAACGACTTAGGAAAGAAAATAATAAATAATGAATTTGAAGAAATTAAATATCTTGGTGATAATAGTAAAACATATGTTGTAAAAAAAGATGGAAAATATGGTGTAAATGAAATATTAGACTGTAAATATCAAGATGTTAAAATAATTGACAATAAAGATGCATTTTGCGTAAAAGAAAGTGGAGAATACAAGGTAATAAATGCAGAAGAAAAACAAGTTTTAAATGAAAAATTTGATAGTATTGAAGATATAAAGGATGGTATAATTTTATATAAATATAAAAATGAATTCTTAGCTTATAACTATAATACCGAAAAGAAAATTAATAAAGCATACAAAGAACTAAGATATACAAGCGACAACATGTTTATTGCTAAAATAGATAACAGTTATGGAATTATAGATATAGATGGAGAAACAAAATTAGAAGCAAAATATGCTAAAATTAATTATTATGAAGATGTTAATATATATGAACTAGAAAATAATGAGGATTTAAATACTATTTTAGATAAAAATTCAAAAGAGATAGCAATAGGAATAGTTAATGATACAAATTATGATAAATCATATATAAAAGTTTGGACTGAAGAAGGCTATAAATATTACAAACTAAATGGAGATGAAAAAGCAGAAAGCGAAATATTAACTCAAAATAATTTGTTCTTAAGCAAACAAAATGGTAAATATGGATTCGTAGATAAAAATGGAAAAGTTATAGTTGACTATATTTATGATGATGCTAGAGAACAAAACAATTTTGGATATATAGCTGTTAAAAAGAACGGACTATGGGGAAGCTTGGATAAAAAGGGAAATGTAATTTGTGAGCCTAAATACAATTTAGATGAAAACTTATTAATAGATTTTATTGGAGAATATCACTTAGGAAAAGACCTTAATTTAATGTTTTATACAAAAAAATAATAGAGGGAGATTTAATGGAACTTAAGACAAATTATCAATATACATATTTTATTTATCCTTTCGCAATTAAGGAAGGAGAATACAGAAGATATGTAGCTAATTTAATAAAAAACAAAAGATACAAAATTAAGTTCTTTGATGCTTTTAAAGATGTTGAGCTATACAAATATTTTGTACCAACAATAAAAGAAAAGTTATTTCAAGATTTTTCTTTTAGTAGTGACAAAATAAATAGCATTAATAAATTAAGCATGAGACAGAAAATAGATGTATTAAGTAAACAGAATTGTTTGATGTTTGAGTATGTGTTAGAAGAACAGATGCAGGGTAAAATAGATGAAAAAGATGGAATATTTTTTAGTATTCCTAAAATTGAATTAATTTGCTTTAATACTGGTATATGTTTTTTAAGTATAAAAACTCACTTAGTAGAAACTGAAAAGTTTTCAGATGTTTTAAATTTTAATTATAAATTTGAAAATATAAACCTTGAGAATAAAAACATAAAAAAACTTGATACAATTAAAATTCAAACAAACATGTTTAATAATATGAGCAAAATATCTGAAATTATTTCAGATATAACAGGTCAAAAAATTGAAAGCAGAAAATTGGATATAGATGATGATTTGTTTTTAATTTATACATATGCGTGTATAGATTCTAGTTATTGGAACAAAGAAGCAGATTTCGAAAGTATAGAGAACGAATTTGTTAAACTTGCAGAATTAAAACCGAGTGATATCAATGTAAATGTGGATTATGATAAATTATCTGTAATTACAAATTCAAGTTTTAGAAAAATAAGGATAAATAACAAATGTGTAGCTACAATGTGTTCATCAACTGATACAGAAAATTATACTAAATTTTATCAAGAATATGAAAGCAAGTATCTTTATACCTATATAATTGCTTTGCACCAAAGATATTATTTGAAAAAATTAGGTAATAGCTTTAATAAAAATACTAATGCTACAATAAATAATTTTATAAACTTTACAAATAATATTTGGATAAGTGAAGTAACTACTGACTCTTTAGGAGAAAAAATATATAAAAGATGCAAAGAAAAGTTAAATTTAGAAGATATTTTTAATGATGTAAAGAAAAAGTACGATATTTATTATAAAAAGCTAAACATTGAAAAAAATAAAAATATAAATAAAATATTGATTTGTCTAATGCTTGCTTGTGTGGCACTTGGAATGGGAAATTTGGCAAGTTGGTTATTTTTTAAATAAGGATATATTAAAATGAAGATATTAACAGGAACGGATATAATTGAAATTTATAGGGTAAAAGAAAGTATAGAAAATCTAGGAGAAAACTTTATAAATAAAATTTATACAAAAAAAGAAATTGAATATTGTGAAAGCAAAAACAATGCTAAATATCAACATTATGCAGCTAGATTTGCTGCAAAAGAAGCAATATTTAAAGCAGTATCGAAATTGTTAAATGATAAATATGAAATTTCATGGCAAAATGCTGAAATAATTAACCTAGAAGATGGGAAACCAATAGTAAATTTTATAAATACAAATATTAATGGAAAAATTGAAGACATAGATATAAGCATATCACATTCAAAGGAGTATGCTGTGGCAACAGTAGTGTTAATTTGCAAATAAAAGAGGTATAAAAATGAATTTATTTGATTCGCATTCACATTATAATGATGAAAAATTTGATAACGATAGAGATGAAATTATAAAGGAAACACTAAATTCTGGTGTTTCTAATTTTATAGTAGCCGGATATAATGTAGCAGGTTCTCAAAAAGCAGTAAATATAGCTGATTTGTATGATAAGTTATATGCTACTGTTGGAATCTCTCCCAATGATGTGGAGGGAATACAAAACGAAGAAGAACAGCTTAATATTATCGAGAATCTTGCATTAAATAAAAAAGTTGTTGCAATAGGCGAAATTGGCCTTGATTATTATTGGAACAAAGAAAATAAAGAAGAGCAAAAAGAAATATTTATAAGACAAATAGAAATAGCAAATAAATTAGAATTGCCAATAGTTATTCACACAAGAGATGCGGTAAGTGACACGTTAGAAATATTAAAAGAACATACAGTGAATAAACGAGGTGTTTTTCACTGTTGTCCATTAAATAGAGAATTGGTAAAAGAGGCACTAAAACTTGGATATTATATCTCATTGTCTGGAGTGATAACTTTTAAAAATGCCAAAAATGCAGAAGAAATAATAAATTTAGTTCCAGACGATAGGTTATTAATTGAAACAGATAGTCCATATTTAGCTCCAGAACCAGTAAGAGGTACAAGAAATAATTCAATGAATGTAAAATATATTGCAGAAAAAATTGCGCTTGTAAAAAATAGAACATTAGAAGAAATTGCAGATATTACTTTTAATAATACAAAAAGGATTTTTGAGAAAATTAAAATAAATTAATATATTAATATTATTGAAAATAAAACATAAATATGTTATTATATGAGTATCATAATTATTTAAGGAGGATTTATTATGTGGATTGCATTAGCTATATTAATTGTAGTTGTATTGTTTATAATTGCTACATATAATGGTTTAGTAGCTGGTAGACAAAAAGTTAAAAATGCTTGGAGCCAAATAGATGTACAATTACAAAGAAGATTTGATTTGATACCAAATTTTGTAGAAACAGTAAAAGGTTATATGAACCATGAACAAGAAACATTTGAAAAAATAGCAGCTTTAAGAACTTCTTGGGCAAATGCTACAACAGTAGATGAAAAAGCTGAATTAAACAATCAGTTATCTGGAACATTAAAAACTATTATGGCTGTCTCTGAAAATTACCCAGAATTAAAAGCAAATCAAAACTTTTTAGATTTACAAGAAGAACTACGTAATACAGAAAACAAAATATCATTCTCAAGACAATTTTATAATGATAGTGTTACAATGTATAACACTAAACTAGAATTGTTCCCTAGCAATATAATTGCTAATATGTTCCACTTTACAGCTGAACCATTATTTGCAGCTGAAAGTGAAGAAGCAAAAAAGAATGTAAAAGTTGATTTTAATAAATAGAAATTAAATAAAGGGGGAAAGAAATTGTTTGATTTCTTTCCCTTTTTTCAGAGGTGAAGAAATGATTGAAAATATAAAAAACAATAAAATAAAAACAGGTTTAATAGTAAGTGGGTTCATAGTTATAATTACATTAATAGTTTACTATATATGCAATGCCTTTGATTTGGGATATATGTCTATAATTATAGCTTTGGCTTTTTCTATTTTGTCTGCATATCTTTCATATCACAATTGCGATAAAATAGTTTTATCTGTTAGTAAAGCAAGGCCAGCAACAGAAGAAGAGTTTAAGAAACTAAATAATATACTAGATGCATTAATGATTAGTTCTGGACTTGAATATAGACCTAAATTATATGTTATTGATGATAATCAGCCAAATGCATTTGCAACAGGAAGAGATCCGGAACATTCAGTTATCTGTGTTACTTCTTCTTTATTAGAAAAATTAGATTATTATGAATTGGAAGGCGTTTTGGCACATGAATTAAGTCATATAGCAAATTATGATATTAGACTTTCAGCAGTTGTTACTGTAATGGTTGGACTAATAGTTATGCTTTCTGATATGTTTACAAGAACATTTTTTTATAAAGATAGAGATAATGATGAAGGAAAAGGAAATTCTATATTAATGTTGTTAGGGCTAATATGCTTAATAATTGCTCCTATATTTTCTAAATTATTACAACTTGCTGTTTCAAGAAGAAGAGAATATTTGGCAGATGCTACGGCGGTACAGTTTACAAGAAATCCAGATGGACTAATATCAGCTTTAATAAAAATATCAAGTGATCCAAATGAACTTGCAACTGCAAATAAAGCAACAGAAAATATGTATATATGTAATCCATTTAGAGATAAAAAAACAAGTTTGTTTTCTACTCATCCAGCAATAGAGGACAGAATTGAGGCATTAAGAAATATAAAATAGTAATAAAACTTGTACAAAAGAATATAATATAATGTGCAATAAAAAATTGACTTTTATTTTAATTAATGTTATAATTTCACTTGTAGTTTATAGGAGGTTAAAACATATGAAAAGTAATGAAAAAGCTTCTTTACAAATATTAAAAATAACAATAGTTGCTTTAATATTAATGCTTACATGCAGCATAGCAGTAAGAGCTTTTAATGCAGATGTAGATTCTGTAAAAATTGTTTTAGCCAACAATTATGAAATGAATGTAATAACAACAAAAAAGAAAGTATCAGAAATATTAGAGGATAATCACATTGTTGTTTTACCAGATGAAACAGTATTTCCATCAAAAGATGCTCAATTGTGTGACAACAAAATAATAAAGATAACTAAAACTGGAACAGAAGAAGGAAAAACAGTAGAAATTGCAAATAGCAGTGATACAGTTTCACTAGAACAAGTTTTAGGAAATTATACTAGCATAATAGAAAGAATAGAAACTAAAGAAGAAATAATCCCATATGAAACAATAACAAAAAATGCTTCTTCAGTTGACTCAGAAGATAGAACAAATAAAGTTTTACAACAAGGAAAAGATGGATTAAAGAAAGTTACATATAAAGTAAAATATCAAAATGATATAGAAATATCAAGAACAGTTATTAAAGAAGAAGTTATAAAAAAGGCTGTTAATAAAATAGTACAAGTAACAAAAACAACTTCGAGAGATGGAGAAGAAAATTCAAGAACTGCTTCAACATCTGTGGCAAGTATTGCTGCAAATAGTAATGCATTAGCTAAAAAGGTTGAAGGAATAACACCAATTGTAAAAACTTTAAATGCATCAGCATATACAGCATCTACATGTGGAAAGAGTCCAACAAGTAAAGGATACGGAAGAACAGCGTCAGGTGCAAAAGCAACATCTTGGTATACAGTTGCTGCAGGTAAAGGTTATCCTATTGGAACAGTAATATATATACCATCAATGAAGAATAAACCAAATGGTGGTTGGTTTGTTGTTCAAGATAGAGGTGGAGCAATCTCAAATAATAAATTGGATATATATATGGATACATATAACGAATGCATTAAATTTGGTAGAAAAAATATTGAATGTTATATATATGTAAAATAAGAAAAAATAAATAAAACTGTGGCAAGTTCAATAATGTATATTGTAGGGATTGTACCTATCTGTAATGTACAAACAGATAAATATAAGATAGATGAATTTTTAATATAAATGTTCACCTATCTTTTTTGTTTAAATTTTGTAAATAATATGAAAAAAGAAATTGACGGATGAGACAAGTTGTTATACAATATCAATGAAAATCAAAGGAGGAAAAAATATGAAACAAAAAAAGAATAGAGGTATTACACTAATTGCATTAATAATAACAATTATTGTACTATTAATCTTAGCAGTAGTGGCAATAAGTGCAGTAAGTGGAAATGGAATACTAAATCATGCACAAAATGCAAAGGCAAAATATTCAGGGGCACAAACAAATGAACAAGAGCGATTAGGTGAATATTCAGATTATTTAGATGAAGAAAGTTCAAAAATAAATGGTGGAGGAACAATTGCCAAAGTATTGAAAAACAACTTAAATACAGTATTAAGTACAACAGATAATACACCATTAACAGATGAATATGGAAATAAAATAATGTTACCAGCAGGATTTAAAATAGTAGTAGATAGTACAACAGGATATACAACAGATACAATAGATGTAACAAAAGGAATAGTAGTAGAAGATACACAAGCAGAAACAGCAGGTAATCAATTTGTATGGATACCAGTAGGGAAGATATATACAGATATAGAAAAAACAGAAGCAAATGCAAAAACAATAACATTAGGAAGATATGAAAATTTTACTAAAAATGAAGATGGAACATATACAGTAGCACAAAATGCAAGTGATTATGAAAAGCAAGTAAAAATTAATAGTTATTATACAGAAGATACAGCAGCGAGCCATATCTCTAACTATAAAAACTCAATAGCCAAAAATATAGGAGATTTTTGTACAAAAGCAAATTCACATGGAGGGTATTATATAGGAAGATATGAAGCAAGAGCCGGAACAACAGAAAGAAACTCAGAAACAGATACCTTAACTCCAGTAACCTTAAAAGCAAATGATTATGTGTATAATTATGTAACACAATTACAAGCATCTGAGAGATGTCAAAGTATGTATAACAATAAACCATATGAAAGTGATTTAGTAAATAGTTATGCATGGGATACGGCAATAGTATTTATACAAGAATTTGAAAATAGCACATATTCACAAGCAGAAGGACTAGCAAGTGATAATAACCTATCAAATACAGGATTATCAATATTAAAAGCAACAGGTAAAGTAGATAAACAATGCAATATATATGATATGACAGGTAATTGTGGTGAATTGTCAACAGAAACTTATAACGGTGACACTTTTCGAGGATCTTGCACTTCGCGAGGAGGCTTCGCTGACAGCAACGACTGGGTGAGCTCTCGTGGCGGCAGTAACACGACCTTTGCTTACGAAGACTATTCTTTTCGCCCAATTTTATATATGTAGGACTGAACACTGAAGGAGAAACACTATAATTTTGATGGAAGTAATTTAAAATTACATTAACGCCCCCTAATGGGGCGTTTTTTGTACTTTCAACACAAAAATTCGCTTCTTTACTTAAGACATTATCACATTCTTTAACTCGTTGTTTTTTTATTTGCTAAAATAATTAATATATAGTATAATAAAACCATATTGGAGGTAACAGATGAAAATTATTTCATGGAATGTAAATGGTTTAAGAGCTGTACTTAATAAAGGATTTTTAGATTTCTTTAATAAAATGCAAGCTGATATATTTTGTTTGCAAGAAACAAAGATGCAAAAAGAACAAGCTAACTTTGAATTTCCTGGATATTATGAATATTGGAATTGTGCTGAAAAAAAGGGATATTCTGGGACATTGATTTTAACGAAAGAAAAGCCAATATCAGAAAAATATGGAATTGGAATTGAAGAACATGATAAAGAAGGAAGAGTAATAACACTAGAATTTAAAGAGTTTTACATGGTAAATTGCTATACTCCTAATTCTAAAAGAGAGCTTGAAAGACTTGAATATAGGCAAATTTGGGAAGATGATTTTAGAGAATATCTAAATAAATTAAACAGTATAAAGCCTGTTATTTTATGTGGAGATTTAAATGTTGCACATGAAGAAATTGATTTAAAAAATCCAAAAACTAATAGACGGAAATGCTGGCTTTACTGACGAAGAAAGAAATAAAATGACAGAACTATTAAAAGAAAATTTCATTGATACTTTTAGATATTTATATCCAAATAAAGAAAATGCTTATACTTGGTGGTCTTACATGGCAAATTCTAGAGCTAAAAATATTGGTTGGAGAATTGATTATTTTATAGTATCAAAAAGCATTAAAGACAAAATAATAGATAGCAGAATTTATTCTGAAGTTATGGGAAGCGACCACTGCCCAATAGAACTTGAAATTAAATTATAAGGAGCAAGATATGAAAAGTAATAATATAAAAAAATGGCTATACTGGTTTTCTTTAGCGGTAGCAGTAATAGTAATTTATAAGTTTTTAGATAATTTTACAGCAATAGGAGAATTTTTATCAAACTTAGTTGGAATATTAATGCCATTTATAATGGGAATTTTAATTGCGTATATATTATATATTCCATGTAGAAAAATAGAGGAGTGCTTTAAAAAAACAAAATCTAAAATTTTAAAGAATAAATCAAGAACATTATCAATATTTACGTGTTATTTAATATTGGCAATTATACTATTTATATTGATAAATGTTATACTACCACCAATAATTGTTAGTGTTGGAGATTTATTGAACAATTTGCCAGGTTATTATTCAGGACTTACAAACTTTATAAATAGTCTTCCAGAGGATGCAACATTACAAAAATTAAATTTACAAGAAATTATAAATCAAATTTCGAGTATTGATTTTGCTAAATATTTAAGTATAGAAAGTATAACAGGATACATAAAAGGTGCGATAAGCGTAGCATCTGGTATATTTGATGTGTTTGTAACACTAATAATATCTATATATACTTTAGCAGAAAGAGAAAAGATATTAGGTTTTTTAAAAAGAGTTGGGTTAGCTTTATTTAAAGAAGATACATACAAAATTGTTTCAAAATACTTTAAAAGAACAAATGAGATATTCTTTAACTTTATATCAGGGCAAATTATAGATGCAGTTATAGTTGGAGTTATTACAACAATAGCAATGGCAATAATGAAAGTAAAATATGCAGCACTTTTAGGATTTATGATAGGACTATTTAACTTAATACCATTCTTCGGAGCCATTGTAGCCGTTGCGATTGCAATATTTATAACAATATGTACGGGAGGAATTAGTAAAGCTATATGGCTTGCAATAATAGTTATAATATTACAACAAATAGATGCTAATATTATTAATCCTAAAATACTAGGTGACAAACTTAAGATAAGCCCAATATTAGTAATCTTTTCTGTAACCTTTGCGGGAGCGTACTTTGGAGTACTAGGAATGTTCTTGGCTGTACCTGTAATTGCAATGTTAAAATTAATAATAAATGATTATTTGGAATACCAACAAGAAAAAAAGAAGTATACAGTATAAAAATTATGTATACCAAAAATAAGAAAAAATAAATTATTACATAAATGTAATATAAATTTAATATTTATGATTTTGAAAATCGATAAAACTATTTCCGTAAAAAGTTTTATCGATTTTTTTTGTAATAATAAAAATTACCAAAATTTTCAGTATTGATTTTTTTGTAAAAGAATTTATAATAAAATTAAGTATAATAAAATTTATTCGAAGAGAAATCGAAAGAAAGAGGTATCTTATTATGAAATCCAAAGTAAAAAAGATGCAAATAGTTTTAATGAAAGGAGTTTTAATTGCATTAAGCTTAATTTTTGTTTCATCAAGCTTTGCATATGCATTAGATGGCTTAACTCTACAAGAGAGTACTGCATTAGAAATATTAATGTATGGTGAGGTTGGAAGTGCAGCAAGAAAAATAGAAGAGCACTTTAAATCAAAAACTACATTATATATAGTTAATGAAGTTCAATTAAGAGCTTTGGCTGAATATGTTAATGCAGGACATTCATGCTATGGTAAAGTAATTGAATTATTAAATGATATAAGAATTAATGGTAATGTAGATTGGACTCCAATAGGAACAGAATATACACCATTTCAGGGTACATTTAAAGGAAACGGATATGAAGTCAAAAACTTAACATATACACTTACAAGTGAAGTTGATGGAAATATTGGATTATTTGGTGTTAATAATGGAAGAATTGAAAAATTAAATGTTAATAATTCAAAAATAAAAAAAGAATCAACTAACAGCGATTATTTTAATATAGGAAATATTGCTGGTGTTAATAATGGAAAAATTATAGATTGTAGTGCTGATAAAATGCCATTGAGCTTAACAAGTGTGGAATCAGGAACAGATGCTAATAAATATGCTGGATTAATTGCAGGAAAAAATGTAAGCAATGGAATTGAAAAAAGTAAAACCAAAGAGATAGGAAAAATAACTATAACAAATAATGGAGATACTATAAATTTAGGTCCTAAAATATATATTAATGATAAAGAAATAACAGATTTCTCAAATACAGTATATTTACAAAAAGATGATAAAATTAAGCTTGAGATATCAATTGATAAGTATATATATACAGGCTTAGAAAATGGAAAAAAGCTTAAACTTACTGATGAAATAGATGAGGAAGGAAATGTAACAAATAAAGTGGCAGAAGAAAATTATCCAAAACTTTCATTGGATAAGCTAATATTTAAACCAGTAAGTGCTACTCAAGAAGAGATAGATAATGAAGATGGAACCACAACGCCAAGAACTTTCTTAGTATATGAAGCAAGTGAAGAAAAAGAAAACACAGAATATGGACCATCTAATAATGCTATAAAAATTAATTTTGAAAAAAATATGAATGATGAAAATTTATTTGTTTATTATGATACAAGAACAGATAACTTTGATACTGCAAATGAATTAAAATCAAGTAAATTTTTTGAAAATGTAAATATTAAAATTGATACGCTAAATCCTTCAGTAAATATAAGCGCATATTTAGCAGAAGCAGCAGAATCAAAAAGATACCCAGAAGGAAGAGAAGTAATAATAGAAGTAAAAACATCAGAGAAAATTCATGCTGATATTGCACCAGAAATAAAAGTAAGTTTTAGCGAAAGCGGAGTAGGAAAATATAATTACCAAGAGAATACAACATTAGGAAATGCAAAACATATAGATGCTGTTATAGATGAATTAGGAAAAACAACTTGGATATATTCATACATTATAAATACTGGAGACGAAGGAAAATTAAATGTAGAATTTGTATCAGGAAGTTTAACAGATTTAGCAAATAACCAAAAAGACTTAACTAAATTAGATAAAAATGAAATTGAAAGTGTTTATGCAGATACAACAGCACCAATGATTACAATAGATACAAAAGATGTAGATTCAATAACAAATAAAGATGAAATAGAATATACATTTACATTTTCTGAAAAAGTGGAAGGATTTACAGCAGACAAAATAACAGTAAATAATGGAACTAAAGGAACATTATCTGATGTTATAGAAAATGAAGGCGGAACATATTCATATAAAATGATTATTAAACCTGATGTAACAAATGGTAACGTTGGAGATTTACAAGTTATAATAGAACAAGATGCTTGTAAAGATTTAGTTGGACATAGCAATGTAAGAACAGAAAAAATAATAAGAGTAGATAAAAAATCACCACTATTATTAAGCTTAGAAGCTTATTCAACATCAGAAATAGTATTAAATAGTGAAATAAGCAATGTAAAAGAAAATTATAGAACTGGAGAAAAAATAACAGTAGTTGCAACATTTGATGAAAAGATTGCTTCATTAGAAGAAAATGTTACAGGTCTTCCAAAGCTTACATTACAATTTAGTGAAAGCGGAGATGCTAAAGGAGAAGTAACAGGTACTTTAGAAGGAAATAAAATAACATATACATATACTATTACAAGTGGAGATGAAGGAACTTTATCTGTAAAAGGATTTAGTGGAACTGTAACAGATGAAGCAGGAAATGTTACAAGAATAACTAAAAGGACATTAGATGGAGATACAATAATAGCAGATACAACAGCTCCAAGATTAAAAGAACTTAATATTACATCTCCAAGTGACGGATCATATAAAGCAGGAAGAATAGTAACGATCGAAGCAGAATATGACGAGAAAGTATATGCTTTAGAAAATAATGAGATTAAAAAAGTGAATATTGCTAATGCACCAACATTAAAAGTTAGTGTTGGAAATGCAAATGAAGTAGAAGCAACTTTCGTAGGATATGGAACAACAGATGGAAAAGTAGATGAATCAAAACTTATATATACATACACAATAAGAGGAGAAGAAAAGAATGAAGAAGATGTTGTAACATATGCAGGAGATAATGGAGAAGTTAAAATCACAAAATATGAAAACAAAGAAAATGTATTTGTATGTGATTTAGCTGGAAATAAAGCTATGCTTTCAGTTAATCAAACTGGAAACAAAATAATTGCAGATACAATAAGACCTAATGTTACAAATATAACAGCAACTGTGGAAAATCCAAATATACAAAATACAAATCCATATTACAAAGCAGAAAATGAAATAACAATAACATTAACATTTAGCGAGAAAGTAAGTTCAGCTAAAATATTACCAGAAATTTTAGTAGGATTTTCAGAAAACGATATAGAAGAACCAACAAACTATAACACATATAGTTATGAGAGCGATTGGAATGTAGATAGTACAACTATTGAATATACTTATAAAATTAAAGATGGAGACAATGGATGTTTATGGGTAAAAGTTCCAGAAGATCAGTTTGCTGATGCAGCTGGAAATGGAAATATTGCAAAAGATGCTACTAAATTAAACATATATGCAGATACAATAAATCCAACAATAACACTACTAAAAGACACAGAACTTAACCAAGCAAATCAAACAATAACAGTTAAAGCAACATTTAGTGAAGATGTATATGATTTGAATAATAAGTCAAGAGTATCATTGTCACCTGCAAATGCACCAAAACTAATATACAGTTTTGGAACAGGAAATAACAATGAAATTTCAGCTTCAAATGTATCAGGAGCAGTAATAACATATGTTATTACAAAAGATCCTGTAAATGATAATGGAACTTTGCATTATGAATTAGCAAAAGGAAATTTATGCGACAGAGCGGGAAATGAGTACTATCAAGAAACAACAGATACAACAGCTCCAGAATTAAAAGAGGTATATATAACATCAGATTCAACACATGGAGTATATTGTAAGAAAGATGTAAACATTAAAGCGGTAGCTGTATTTGATGAAGATATTGCAAAGCAAAATATGAAAATTAAGATCAAAATAGGAGAAGGACAAGAGCAAGAAATTGCTGGAACTATAAATAATGACTACAAAAAAGAAGTAATATTCAATTATACAGTTAAAGATGGAGATAATGGAAACTTTACAATATTAGATGTACAAGGAGATACTTTAGAAGATGAAAGCTTAACAGATAAGACTTATGGATATGTACAAGATAAATATGGAAATCAAAAGAACATATTTAACTTTAGTAATATACAAGTATATGGAGAAGCAATAGCAGATACAATAGCTCCAACAGTTACAATTACATCAGATGTAGAAAGAACAAATAAGGATACAGTAACATATACATTTACATGGAGTGAAACAGTAACTGGCTTTACAGCAAACGATATAGAAATAACTAATGGATTAAAAGGTGAATTCAAAGTAGTTCAAGATACAGATGGAAAAGTTTATACATTAAAAGTAGATAGAATTGCAGAAGGTATGCAAATTGTAAGAGTTCTCTCAGGAGCATGTGAGGATTTAGCTGGTAATGAAAATACAGAAAAAGTTACATATAACAAAGTATTTATAGATTGTACAAAACCTATTATAAGAGCAAAAGTAAATGGCGGAAATTATGTAATTGATACAGATAGCAATAAATCAACTTTAGTTGAAAATATAGTAGTTAACGAAGAATTATCAAAATTTGAATATATTTGGTCAACTTCTGAAACTTTACCAGAAACAGGTTGGAACCAAGTAGATGTTAGTGGATTAGCTTTAAATAGTGATGTAACAATTAAAACAGAAGTTAGCGAAGAAAAAACATATTATTTATATTTAAGAGCAACAGACCTAGCTGAAAATGTTTTAGAAGCAAGGACAAACGGATTTAAAGTTACAAAAGAGGAAATAAATTTAACACCAAATATAACAGAAGTAACAAACCAAGATGTTATAGTAAATGTTGCTTATGGAACCAACTTAACAGAAAATAGAAAAGCTGGAGTAAGTGGTAAAACTTCATCAGCAGATGAAACAACAGTTATTGTTTCAGAAAACGGAACAGTATATGCTGAAGCTACTGATAAAGCAGGAAACAAGGTGTATAAAACATTAGAAATAACAAACATAGATAAAATTGCACCAGAGGTAACAATTACTTATACAACTAATGAAGATGGAAGTGTAACAGCGAAAATTAGCTTTAATGAAGAAAATGTAATAATTACAAATAATTCAGGAAATGATACTTATAGATTTACTGAAAATGGAGAATTTACATTTGAATTTAAAGATAAAGCAGGCAATACTGGAAAAGCAACAGCAAGTGTAACAAATATAAAAGAAAAAGATACTACAGCTCCAACAGTTATGTTTAGATATACTCTAACAACAGTAACAGTTGATGAGCCATTAGGAGCTACAATATTAACAGATGAAGATGCAAAAATCGAATATAAATGGGATAACGAAGAATGGATATCAACCACAGATTATGTAAGAAGCCAGAATGCATCTAAGAAAACAAATAGTGTTGGAAAACATATTTTATATGCAAGAGCAACAGATAAATCAGGAAATATAAGTGATATTCAAGAATTAGAATTCAATGTGGTTAAAAAACCTGTATATCCTGAAATAATATTTGAAAACCTAACAACAGTACAAACTAATGGAAATAAGTATGTAAAAATACCAAGTACATTATTACCAAATAATTTAACTGAACAAATGAACAAAGAAGCATTAGGAGATAGTGTACCACAATATAAAAATTTAACTGAAGATGGAAGACTAAAGACTGGATCAGAGATTACACTTGATGATAATAGTAAATATATTGTTGTTGTAATAGGTGACGTAAATTGTGATGGTGAAGTATCTCCAATAGATGTTACTATAGCAAATAGTATAAGACTTGGAAAAGCAACAGTATCAGATGTACAAATGTTAGCAGCAGATTTCGATTCAGAAAATAGCATTAAACCTATAGATATAACTATGATTAATAGTTATAGATTAGGGAAAATAACTATTAGTATATAATAAAAATATTATATAAAGCTGGGTTTGGATTTCCCTGGCTTGGGGCAAGCATAAAAAACTTGCCCCAAAGATACCTAAAAAATCTAAAAAAACTTGATTTTATTTTACAATATGTATATACTATTAAATAAGAAAAGAGAGGTAAAAAAATGAAAAAAGTTTTAATTTCAATTTTAGCAATGATTTTTATTATATCTATGGCTATAACTGTAAACGCGGCAACAGGAAGTATATCTTCTGGTGCAAGTTCTGATAGTGTTCTAAAAGGAAAAACTTTTACGGTAACATTAGCAGGTGTTTCAGATACACCAATAGATGGTATGTATACAAAGTTTACTTATGATACAAAAGTATTAGAGTTAGTTTCTAAAACACCAGCTACTGGGTATGGAGATAACTCTGGTGATGGAGAAATATTAATAACAAATAATTCTTCAAGTACATCTCCAACAAGTGGAACATTATATACATTAACATTTAAAGTGTTAGATTCAGCAGCTGCAGGAGAAACAAAAATTTCTTTTAACGGTTCAGAGTTACATTTAAATGATAATGGAACAATATCACAGTTAGCTACGAATGTAGATGAAATAACAATCACTGTTAAAGCAGATGATACAACTGTTGATAATAATAATAATAACAATGCAACAGGAAATAATAATAATTCCAGTAATAATAGCAGTAATAACAATAGTAAGTCTAATACTACTAGCAATACTAGTAAAAATAATTCAACAAAAAAATTACCACAAACAGGTATAAATGATGCAGGATTAATAGCAATAGTTGCATTAGGAGCTGTATCAATAGCATCTTATATATCATATAGAAAATATAAAAATATATAACAATAATTAAAAATAATCCCTTAATCTAAGGGATTATTTTTAATATACTAGGAAATTTCTCATTTCCTAGTATATTAAAAATGCTATAATCGCTATTGCCTTTGAGATTTCCTCATTTCATTCGGAAACTCAAATCGGCGAGAACAAAGGGTGACTAAAGTCGCTTTGTTCTTATTACCTAATAAGCCTTTTTAATATAAAACTCTTTCCAATAGCTTTAAAATGTTATATAATAGGTAAAGAAAATGAAATTGGAGGTGAAATAATGGATTTTAAGAGTTTTGAAAATGAAATAGGATATGAGTTTAAAAATATAGAATTGTTAAAAAATGCACTAACTCATACATCGTATGCATATGAAAATAATGTACAAAGCAATGAAAAGTTAGAATTTTTGGGAGATAGTATATTAGAGTTTATATCAAGTAAGTATTTGTTTAATAATTATGAAAATTTAAGAGAGGGAGAAATGACTAAAGTTAGAGCAACAGTGGTATGCGAAGATAGTTTGTATAAAATAGCGGTAAAGCATAATTTTAGTGATTTCTTATATTTAGGAAAAAGTGAAAGTTCAAATAATGCACACTTATCAAAGGCAATTTTAGCAGATAGTGTTGAAGCTGTTATTGCAGCAATTTACTTAGATTCAGATTTAAAAAGTGCAGAGAAATTTATTATTGATAATTTAAAAGAAGCAATAGAAATTGCTACAAAACATGTTGGAGATAAGGATTACAAAACTGTATTACAAGAAAAATTGCAAATACATGGAAATGTAGAAATAAAATATTATATTACAAAAGAATCTGGACCTGATCATAATAAACTATTTGAATCAAATGTTGAATGTAATGGAAAAGTATTGGGGACAGGAAAAGGAAAAAGCAAAAAAATTTCAGAGATGATGGCGGCTAAAAATGCATTAGAAAATATGCATTAATCCAAAATGATTTCTGTTTTGAAGGAGGCAAACAACATGAAAAAATCAAAAAAACAATATGTAATACCAGTTTTTATACCACATTTAGGATGCCCTAATGATTGCTCATTTTGTAATCAAAAAAGTATAAGTGGAAAAACAAAAATGCCAACTAAAGAAGATGTAATAAAAATTATTGAAGATAATTTAAAAAGCTTTAAAGAAAGTGATGCATATATTGAAATTGCATTTTTTGGAGGAAGCTTTACTGGAATTGATATAGAAGAACAAAAAAAATATTTGGAAATTGCAAATGAATATGTAAAAAACAAGCAAGTGAATGGAATTAGATTATCAACAAGACCAGACTATATAAATAAAGATATATTAAAAATGTTAAAAAAATATAACGTAAAAACAATAGAACTTGGAGTTCAATCAACTAATGATTATATTCTAAATAGATGTGACAGAGGGCATACTTTTGAAGATGTTAAAAAAGCATCTAAATTAATAAGATGGTATGGATTTAATTTAGGACATCAAATGATGGTAGGACTTCCAGAAAGCACAAAATTGGATGAAATTAGAACAGCGAAAGATTTAATAAAATTAAAACCTAAAATGGTTAGAATATATCCAGTTCTTGTAATTAAAGGAACAAAATTAGAAAAAGAAATGGAACTTGGAGAATATAAACCTTTAACTGTGTTACAAGCAGTTGAAAGATGTAAAGAACTATTATATTTGTTCAATAAAAAGGATATACAAGTTATTAGAGTAGGATTACAAAATACAGAAGAGATTACTAATCCACAAAGCAAAGATAGCGAGGTTGTAGCTGGTCCATATCATCCAGCGTTTGGGCAACTTGTTGATGATAGCATTTGGTATGATAGCATAGTTGATAAAATAAAGAAAATAAATGATAAGGTTAAGGAAGTAAAAATAAAAGTTAACTTTGCTGATATGAATAATGTTATAGGACATAAAAAATCAAATATAAAAAAATTAAAAGAAACATATGATGTAGATGTTATAGTTGAAGCAGATAAAAATATTAAGCCTGGAAAATCTGAATTAATAATACTACAAACATATGATGAATATATGGAACAAGTAAGAGATAAAATAAAGATTTAAAAAGTATAATAATTTTTAATTTTTTGTAAATAATTACATTAAGGTGTAATTATGGAAAAAAGAATAAAATATAAATTAAAGATAAAAAAATATATGTTTGAGATATTCTTAATAGCTGTTGGAGCATTTACAATGGCTGTTGGAACATCTCTTCTTTTATTGCCTAATAAATTATCATCTGGAGGTTTTGCGGGAATTGCTACTATAACATATTATTTATTTAATTGGAGTATGGGAACAGTAATAGTGCTACTTAATATACCATTCTTTATAATGGCATTTATAAGAATTGGAAAAGAATTTGTATTTAAAAGTATTATTGGTACTGTAATGCTTTCTTTCTTTATTGATTTACTAGATAAAATACAACCTCTTACTAATGATAGGTTATTGGCTTGTATATATGGAGGAATACTGCTAGGAGTAGGAACTTCGTTGATTTTAAGGGCTTCTGCGTCAACAGGCGGAAGCGATATGGTTAGCTATATAATTAAAAGTTTTAAACCAGGATTATCAACTAGTAACTTAATTGTCATATTTGATTTTATAGTTATAACGCTAAATGTAATATGCTTTAAACAACTTGAGATAGGATTATATTCAGCAATATCAATATATTTAATGGGAAAAGTTATAGATATTATTTTTGAAGGAGTTGATTTTTCTAAAATGATGTTTGTTATTTCTGATAAATATATTGAAATATCAGATGAGATTGGAAATAAAATATCTAGAGGAACTACTGGGATTTACTCAAAAGGAATGTATACAAACAAAGAAAAAACTATGCTTATGTGCATAGCTTCAAGAGGTGAAGTTATAAAAATTAGACAAATAGCAAACAGAGTTGATCCTAAATCATTTATTGTTATTTCCAATGTTAGAGAAGTTTATGGTAAAGGGTTTAAAAAAATATAGTTCTATTTTGCTTTCTTTTTCTTGGTAGTATTAGTATTTTCATCAAGAGGTTCAAACAATATTTTAACATTAATGCCTAGTACTTTTGCAATTTTATCAACAGTGTCAAGAGAGAAAGTGTTTCTGCAGGCACTTTTTGATTCTATTTTTCTAATAAATTCATAACTATAATATGATCTTTTTGAAAGCTCTAATTGGGTAATTCCTTTAAGTTTTCTTTGTTTTTTTATATTCTGACCAACTAAATAATAAATATCTTTTTCTATGTTTGTTTCATTTTTCATACTATATATTACACTTCGTTTCCTTATAATTTTTATACTACCAGTAAAATTATTTTATCAAAAATCTTTTCGTTTTAATGTTGCCATATACCACCGCCAAATTTGACATTATTAAAAAAACAATTATAATAATCTAAGAGGTGGAAAAAATTATGGAGCAAGTATATATTATAAAAAATGTTAATTCGTTTGAACCAAAGCATATATTTGAATGTGGACAATGTTTTAGATGGAACCTAGAAGAAGATGATAGTTATACGGGTGTTGTTGCTAATAATGTTATAAATGTAAAAAAAGAACAGGATAATATTATAATAAAAGGTATTTTTAATGATAATATTAAAGATGTATGTAATAGATATTTTGATTTGGATACAGATTATTTGAAAATTAAAAATAAGTTATCCAAAATTGATAATAATCTAAAAATAAGTGTGGATTATGGGCAAGGAATAAGAATTTTAAAACAAGATGTATGGGAAACAATAATAAGCTTTATAATTTCAGCTAATAATAATATTCCAAGAATAAAAGGAATAATAGAAAGATTATCAAAAAAATATGGTAAAGAAATAGATTGGAACGGAAAGAAATATTATACTTTTCCAACAATAGAAGAATTATCAAATGTGTCAGTAAAAGAATTAAGAGAATTAGGACTTGGATTTAGAGATGTAAGAGTTTTTGAAACCACCAGAATAATCGCAAACAAAATAATTGATATAGAAGAACTTGAGAAAACTGAAGATGTAGAAGCATTAAGAAGACAACTTTTAAGACTACCAGGTGTTGGACCTAAAGTTGCTGATTGCATAATGTTATTTTCAATGAAAAAATTTGAAGTTTTTCCAATTGATGTTTGGGTAAAAAGAGTAATGAAAGAATTATATAATGAAGAAATAGAAAAAATTGAAATAAATGATAAAAATCATTTTAAATATCCTAAAAATAGTAAGGAAAATCAAAAAATATTAGAATTTGCAAATCAGAAATTTGGGAAAATTGCAGGTCTTGCTCAACAATATTTATTTTATTATAGGAGAGAACACTAAAAGTTTTTTCCTTTTTTATGTAATTCTCATTGACTTTATTCGAAAATCCGTATAAAATATATGCGATGAAAATTGTTTAAAGTACTACGGAAAGCATTAAAATCGAGGAGGAATAATAATGGGAGAAGTTATAGTTATAACATCAGGAAAAGGTGGAGTAGGTAAAACAACAACAACTGCTAACTTAGGTGCATCTTTGGCATTAGAAGGAAAAAAAGTTGCATTAGTTGATACGGATATTGGTTTAAGAAACTTAGACGTTGTTATGGGACTTGAAAACAGAATAGTATATGATATAGTTGACGTTGTTGAAGGAAAATGCAAATTGAGACAAGCTCTTATAAAAGACAAAAGATTTGAAGAATTATTTTTATTACCTGCTGCTCAAACTAGAGATAAAAGTGCAGTTAATGAAGAACAAATGAAAGAATTAACAACAAAATTAAAAGAAGAGTTTGATTACATATTAATAGACTGCCCTGCCGGAATTGAACAAGGATTTAAAAATGCTATAGCTGGTGCAGACAGAGCAATAGTAGTTACAACAGCAGAAATATCTGCAATAAGAGATGCAGATAGAATAATTGGATTATTAGAATCTTCAGAAATTAAAAATCCAGAATTAGTAGTAAATAGATTACGTCCAAGTATGGTAAGAAGAGGAGAAATGATGGACGTAGACGATATAGTAGATTTATTGTCAATAGATTTAATTGGAGTTGTACCAGATGATGAGTATATTATTACACAAACAAATAAAGGTGAACCAGTTATATCTAATAAAAAAGCACCTTCAGGAAAAGCTTATTTAGAAATTTCAAAAAGAATATTAGGTGAAAATATTGAAATAACAATACCAGGTAGAGAGAAAGGGTTCTTTGCTAAACTAAAAAGATTCTTTTCAAAAGATAAATAAAATATGAAATTGATTGGAGGAATAGACGAATGTTTGAAAATATAGTAAAGTTTTTTAAAAGTTTAGGAAAGAACGAAAAAGATGTAAAATCTAAAGATGCGGCAAAAGAAAGATTACATTTAGTATTAATGCAAGATAGAGCAAACATTTCTGCAGATTTTCTAGCCTTAATGAA
Organism: uncultured Clostridia bacterium; assembly: GCA_934183305.1. GTDB lineage: Bacteria > Bacillota > Clostridia > TANB77 > CAG-508 > HGM13634. The sequence goes on from CAKPSF010000001.1 coordinate 367,136, forward strand.
ACAAGAAATAATAGAAGTAATAAAAAAATATATTGATGTTGATGAAAATGCAATTGATGTTAGATTAACAAATAAATCTAATGATGATGGAACAACAGGTGCACCTGTTTTATATGCAAATATTCCTATTATGAGTGTTAAAGAAGAAGCCAAGGAAGAAGTAAGAAAAGAGAAGAAAGAACAATCTAAGACAAAAGAAGAAAAACAAACTCCAACAAAAAAAGAAAATAAAACTAATAATGAGGAAAAAGCAAAAAATAAAGTAATAGAAAAAAAAGATAGTGAAGAAAAAAGTGAAGAGAAACAAGAAACAGATAAAATAATTGAAAAAGCTGAAGAAATAGTTGAAGAAATAAAAGAAGAAAATAATAATGAATAAATAAAATTTAGGCAGGTCTAACCTGCCTATTTAAAAATAATCTCGAAAGGATAAAAGATGAAAAAGAGATTTTTACGAAATGTTGAATGGGGAATACTAATTTGTAGCGTTATTCTCTTAGTAATTGGATTAATAGCATTATTTTCTGCAACTCAAGAGAGTGGCTATTCAGAATTTAAAAAACAAATTTTATGGTTTTTAATAAGTATTCCAATTATAATTATTGTAATGTTTATTGATTATAATACAATTGTTAAGTTTTCACCTTTTTTTTATGGATTATTTATATTATTGCTTATAGGAGTTTTATTCACTGAGCCAGTAAATGGGGCGACCAGCTGGTATCAAATAACAGAAACTTTAAAATTTCAACCAAGTGAATTAGCCAAGATTTTTGTAATAATGTTTGTAGCTTGGGTAATGGTAAAAATACAGAATAATAATAAAAATGAAATAAACAGAATACATAAATTACTAATTGTATTAGCCTCTGTTGGTGTGCCATTATTTTTAATAATTTTGCAACCAGATTATGGAACTGCAATGGCATTTATAGTAGCAACATGTTTTATGTTGTTTGCTGCTGGAATAGATAAAAAATATATAATTATTGCATTTTTATTAATTTTGATTACAGTGCCAATAGCATATTTATATGTATTACCAGAACATGCAAAAACAAGAATACAAGTATTCTTAAATCCTAATATAGAACCAAGAGGAGCAGGATATAATATAATTCAGTCTAAACTTGCAATTGGAGCAGGAAAGCTATTTGGAATGGGGATATTAAAAGGAAACCAAACTCAACTAGGTTATTTATACCCTAAAACAACAGACTTTATTTTTTCTGTAATTGGTGAAGAATTAGGATTTATATTTGCAGGAGCAATAATAGTTTTATATATAGTAATGATAACTAAATCAATATATGTTGCAAAAACAGCTAAAAACGATTTGGGATCATATGTTGCAATTGGAATAGCAGGAATATTTTCATTTCATATGATAGAAAACATAGGAATGACTATGGGATTACTTCCAATTACAGGAGTACCACTACCATTTGTAAGTTATGGGGGAAGCTCTATGATAACAAATTTTATGTGTATAGCAATGCTTTTAAATATTAGTGGAAGAAGGCAAAAAACAATATTCCTAAATTAGGAAACCAAAAGGTAAGATTATGTATTTAAAAAAAATAAAGATAGGAAATGTAGAATTAGAAAATAATATATTATTAGCACCAATGGCAGGTATTACAGACCTGCCATTTAGAAAAATTGCTAAAAAACAAGGTGCTAGTCTAGTATATACTGAAATGGTAAGTAGCAAAGCTATATTCCATAATGACGAAAAAACAAAAAAACTATTAAATATGCAAGGAGAAGAAAGACCGATTGCAGTCCAGATTTTTGGGAGTGATGTAGAATCAATGGTGTATGCAGCAAAGTATGTTGAACCATTGGCAGATATAATTGATATTAATATGGGATGTCCAGCTCCTAAAGTAGTAAAAAATGGAGATGGATCAAAACTTTTATTAAATTTAGATTTGGCAGAGGAAATTGTTAAAGAAGTAGTTGAAAATGTTAATAAACCTGTTACGGTTAAAATGAGAAAAGGATGGAACAATAGCAATATTGTTGCAGTAGAAGCAGCAAAGAGGTTTGAGAAAGCTGGCGCAAGTGCAATAACAATACATGGAAGAACAAGAGAAGAATATTATAGTGGAAGTTGCGATTTGGAAATAATAAAGCGAGTAAAAGAAGCGGTAAGTATTCCAGTTATAGGAAATGGAGACATTAAAGATGTTAGTTCAGCAATTAAAATGTTTGAATATACTGGGGTAGATGGAATAATGATAGGCAGAGCAACACTTGGAAATCCATGGATATTTAGAGAAATAATTGAAGGATTAAAAAATGAAGATAAAAATTACAGTATTCAAATTTTAAATCAGGAGAGATTAGAAACAATACTAGAACATATAAATTTAGAGATAGAGGAAAAAGGCGAATATGTTGCAATAAGAGAAATGAGAAAACATATATCAGGATATACAAAAAAACTTCCAAACTCATCTAAATTTAGAGAAGAAATGAACAAAATAGAAGATAAAAATGAGCTAATAAAATTTATAACTGAATATTTAAAAAATTAGAACATATAAATTAAAAGGATAGACTTTAAGTCTATTCTTTTAATTTTAGTTAAATAGAAATTGTAATTTATATAACAAATATAATTGCAATCAATTTATTTTGAGAGCATTTTTTCAAAATTAGACCCTCCAAGCTAACGGGTATTCCCCGCCTCAAAGGGCTGTCAGGTCGTAATTTTTCAAAAAAGTCTCAAAATAAATTGATATATAGTAGCGTAAAACTATTAAATAAAAACAAATAGTTAGTAGCGGATTAATCTTGAAGATTACAATTTATAGAAAGGAAGATTATTTTGAAAATAAAAAGAATTTTAATAATTTTATTAATAATCTTTGTTTTGTGTTTTTTTATACAAATAGTTTATAAAACTCATAAAAATGGAAATAATATAGATAAATCAACTGATGATTTGGTAGAATATATTTTAAATATTAGTTCGTATGAAGCTAAAATTGAAGTGACTATTACCTCAAATAAAACTACAAATAAGTATATGTTTAATCAATATTATGTAGAAAATAAATATGCAAGGCAAATTGTACAAGAACCTTTACCTATACAAAACCTAGAAATTCTATATAAAGATAATAAACTTGAAATTAAGAATACTAATTTAGGAATAAGCAAAATATATGAAAACTATAAAAATATAAATAGCAATTCATTATGGTTAAATAGTTTTACTGATAGTTGTAATGGCGAAGGATACTCTTTGGAAGAAAATAATGATGAGGTAATAATAAAAAATAAAAAAGAAAATAATAAAATGTTGTACATAAACAAAAAAACTAAATTACCAACAAAATTAGTAATTCGAGACAATAGCAATAAAAATGAAATTTACATAGAATATAAAGAGATAAAATTAAATAGTGTACAAGAAAAAGATATTTTTGCATTTAAAACAAAAGATATTAAAAGCGAAGTATAGTTTTAACTATTTAATCTCATATTAGAACTAAAAAATATATCTATAATCTAAAAACTGATACACTAGGAGTGAATGTTATGATAGTTAAAAGAGGAGATATGTTTTACGCGGATTTGAGCCCAGTTGTTGGGTCCGAACAGGGAGGAATACGCCCAGTATTAATAGTACAAAATGATATGGGAAATAAATATAGCCCTACTGTAATAGCTGCAGCAATTACATCGCAAACAACTAAAAACAAGTTGCCTACACATATTGAAATTGATTCAAAAATGTTTGGACTAAAGTCTGATTCAGTGGTCTTGACTGAACAAATAAGAACCATAGATAAGAGTAGATTAAAAGAAAAAATAGGGCGAATAGATGATGAAAAAACTCTAGATAAAATAAATAATGCAATAGGAGTTAGTTTTGGACTATGAAAAACAAAAAGAGGAAATTTTAATTTCCTCTTTTTAATATACTAGGAAATTTCTCATTCCCTAGTATATTAAAAATGCTATAATCGCTATTGCCTTTGAGATTTCCTCATTTCATTCGGAAACTCAAATCGGCGAGAACAAAGGGCGACTAAAGTCGCTTTGTTCGTTGCTATATTTTTAATTTCTTTATAATTTTAATTTCCTCATATAGCTTTCTAACTGCCTCTTCTTTGGCATCTAATGCTGTATGATATTCATCTAGTATATTGTGAAAATTTTCAACAGTTTCACCATTTGTTAAAATTAATTTTAAACCTTCTTCGAAATATTCTTTATCCTTATCTTTGGTTGCATTTTGCGCTTTTGTAAAGTATTTGTCAGCTGTTTCAAGTCTTTTAATCTCTGATTTTAAATACTTCATATATTCATCTATACATGCTATTTCATAAATTATATCATCAATAACTACTTTAAATAAAATTTTTAAAATTCGTGGGTTAATTTTTCCAAGTTTTTCATTAGTTCTTAATTGGTCTAAAGCAACAGATTTTATATGAGATTCTGGTTGAGCATCCTTAATTAATTCTCTTAAAGTTTCAGAGATATTAATATGTGTTTTATATTGCCTTTTAGAAGTAATTGCATCATATTCATCTGCCACACGTACTATTTGAGCAACATATGGAATGTCCTTTTTAGTAACTCCATTTGGATAACCGGTTCCATTTAATGCTTCATGATGGTAAAGGGCAGCATTTGCATAAGGACGTAACTTAATATCTTTCATACATATTTCATAACCCTTTGTTGTATGAGTTTTTATAATTTCAAATTCTTCATCTGTAAGTCTTCCGGGTTTATTTAATATTTCTTGTGGAATACAAAGTTTTCCAACATCATGTAAATAGCCATTCATAGTTGAAAAAATTGTAACCTGCCAATTAAATCTTAGATATTCACAAATTCTACAAACAAGATTTGCAACATTCTCAGAATGCTTTTTGGTAATAGGGTCCATTTTATCAAGAATTGCAAGCTGATATCTCATTGTATCATTTAGATTATATGCCTTTAAATTTGCAGCATTATAAAAATCAAAAGAATAATTCTTCATTCGTAATCACCTAATATAAATATATAAATAAAATATAAAAAAGTCAAGAAAAATTTTTGAGCTGTCAATGGAAACAGAGTTTTTTGACGGCTATTAAAAATTTTTAATTCTATTGACATTTTGAATGCATTAAAATATAATATCTAAAAATGAACTATAAAAAAATTAAAGATATAACAAAGGAAATAGTAGAAATGTCTAAAACCGTTGCGGGCGTATATATATATATATATATATATATATACGCTAATCTAACTAATAGAATATACAAAATAAAGACTATGTACAAACATGGTCTTTGTAAAAAATGCTATAAGATAGATGAATTTTAAAAATAAAATTCGTCTATCTTTTTTGCGTTTTTAAAGATATAAAAACAAAAGGAGAAAAAATATGAAGAAAGAAAAAGGTTCAATAGCAATATTTACATTAGTTACATTGTTATTTATGGTAGCGTTTTTGATAATATCATATGCAAATATTATAAATAACTCAAAGGTGTTAAAAGAACAGTATAGTACAATTAAAGGAATTTACTACAAATCAAATGATAGTTCATCTTATACAGATGTATATACAGATTTAAGAAAAAAGAATAGACAGAATTTAACTGCATATGTTGACAATTCTAATATTTTAGAATTGGAAAAAACATTTGAAAGTAAATTAGTTAATTATAAAATATATGGAAATAGTGTGCAAAATGGAACTCCAAGTCCAGATAATTCAGTAGAAATACAAAACGTAGGGGATGCAGTAAATTTAATAAATGTACCAGATTTTAATGTGACATATGAAGATTTCTATTATAGGGATACAGCAACAGGATTTCTTTTGAAACCTAATTGCACATATACATTATCATTTGACTATAAAGTAAATTCGACATCAGGTACTCTTTATTGTGGTATTGGATATGGTACAAGTGCTTATTCAAGTGATATGAGAGAATTAAAATATCCAAATCAAGTAAATGGAAGACATGTTGTTACATTCACTACGCCAACCGACATAGGGGATGAGAAGTATTTATTTGTAAGATTTGTAAGAACAAATTCAAAAGCTAGTGTAAATGTAGATATTAGTTCTATGCAACTTGAATATGGAACAATAGCAACAGCGTACACACCTTATGGCAAATACAGAATACAAATAAAGAGCGAAAATGTAAAAAATGCAGTTAACTTAATAAATGTGTCGGACTTTAATTTGTCATATGAGAATAATTATTTTATAAATACAACCACAGATTTCTTTTTACAACCTGACTGCACATACACATTATCATTTGATTATAAAGTGAATTTGACAACTGATGACATTGGGTGTGGTATTGGATATGGAACAAAATTTTATAGTAATGACATAATCTATACCAAGAAATATCCAAATAAAACAAATGGAAGGTATATTGTTACATTTACTACACCGGCTGATATAGGTGAAGATAAATTACTATTTGTAAGATTTGCAAGAACCAACTCAAAAGCAAGTGTAAATGTGGACATTAGTAATATACAACTTGAATATGGAGGAACAGCAACTGAATATATGTCTTATAAAAATAGAGTAAGCGTAGTAACAAATATATACTTAAATGAGCCACTTCGTAAAGCAGGAGATTATGCTGATTATATAGATTTTAAAAATAAGAAAATTGTTAGAAAAATTAAAACTTTTACATTTAGCATAAATGATTTAAAATATAAATATGTATACAACGACTTAAATGGAATTAGTATTCCGATGATATTAGAATCTAAATGGACTAGAGCTGATGGAGTTTGTAACAGAGAAGATAAAGTTGGAAAATATTATTACTCATCTGGACACTATATGTGGATTGGTGTAGGTAATAACTATATTTATTGGGTGGGGATACTTGATTATCTAGGATTAGAAAGTGTTGATGAATTTAATAATTGGTTAAAAGATAATCCTACTTCGATACTATATCCTTTAGAGATACCGGTGGAACAAGAAATAGAATTGCCTGAACTACCAACTTACGAAGATTATACTAAAATTGAAATTGTAACAGAAGTTGCACCATCAAAAATAGAAGCTGAATATGATGGATATACAATATAAACCTTTTGTATAAAAAATGAAAAAAATCTTGTATTTTTTTAAGTTTTAATATATTATAGAACATATTGTACAAATAAAAGGTGAAAAAGATGTATTTAAAAAGATTAGAAATGCAAGGTTTTAAATCATTTGCAGATAAAACAATATTAGAATTTATGCCTGGAATTACTACTGTTATTGGACCTAATGGTTCAGGTAAAAGTAATATTTCGGATGCAATAAGATGGGTACTTGGAGAGCAAAGTATGAAATCCCTAAGAGGAGCAAAATCTGAGGATGTTATTTTTGCAGGTACTCAAAATAGGAAGTCTTTGGGTTTTGCAGAGGCTTCTTTAGTGTTTGATAATTCTGATTCAAGGCTTCTAGTTGAATACAATGAAGTTGTTGTAACAAGAAAGCTATATAGAAGTGGTGAATCTGGTTATTATATAAACAAAACCCCTTGCAGATTAAAAGATGTATTAGAATTATTTATGGATACAGGTATTGGAAAAGATGGATATTCTATAATAGGACAAGGAAAAATAGACGAAATTCTAAGTAATAAATCAGAAGATAGAAGACATATTTTTGAAGAAGCAGCAGGAGTTGTAAAATATAGAGTTAGAAAAGCAGAAGCAGAAAAAAAGCTTGAACATACAAAACTTAATTTATTAAGAATAAATGATATATTAGCTGAAATAGAAGCAAACATTGAACCATTAAAAGCTCAATCTGAAAAAGCAAAGAGATTCTTAAGCTTAAGAGAAGAACTAAAAAGCATAGAAATTGGTTTGTTTATATATAATATAAATTCATACAAAGAAAAACTAGAAAAAGTTGTTGAAGACGAAGAAATTTTGAAAAATGATAATGAACAAGCTACAAGTAAATTAGATGCAATTACAGAATTAAAGGAAAAGTTAAAACAAGAAATTGACAATATTACCAATGAAATAGAAAGTATGCAAAACATTGGATTTGAGAGCGAAAAAGAAATTGAAAAGATTAATTCTGAAATAAAAGTTTCAGAAGAAAGAATTTCTAATAATAAGGGGAATTTTAGCAGATTTGATAAAGAAATTGAAGAAATTAAAAATAGAAATTTGGAATTAGAAGAAGAGAAAAAATTAAAATTAGAAAAGAAAACAAATTTATTTTCTAATAAAGAGAAATTTCAAAAAGAATTAGATGAAAAGGAAAAAGAACTTGAGGATTTAACCAAGAAGTTATCAGCTAAAGAGTTAGAAATAGAAGAAAAGAAAAAACAGGTTGAAGTAAATACAGATTTAAGATACGAAAAAGCAGCTAATATTAGCACAATAGAGGCTAATTTAGAAAATATAGAAAAACGTAAAAAACAATTGAATTCGGAAATTGATTTAGGAATTTCAGAATTAGATAGTACAAGATTAACTAAAGAAGAAATATCTAAAACTTTTTATGAAATAGAAGCTAAAAGAAATGAAGCAAAAAAACAACTAGATAGTATAATAACTAGAAAAGAAGAGGCAGAAGGTAAAATTAAAAAATTTGATGAACAGATAAATACATTTTCATCAGAATATAGAATTAAAGAATCAAGACTAAAATTCCTTGAAGAAACAGAAAGAGAAAAAGAGGGATATATAAAAAGCGTTAAATCATTATTGCTTGGTTGCGATAGGGATGCAACATTAAAAAAAGGTTCACATGGAGTGTTGGCTAATATAATAAAATCACCTAAAGAATATGAAACAGCAATAGAAATGGCTCTAGGAGCTGCTGCACAAAATATAGTAACAGATACAGAAACAGATGCGAAAAAAATGGTTGAATACCTAAGAAACAATAATTTGGGAAGAGCATCATTCTTGCCAATTGCGTCAGTAAAAGGTAAGAAATTAGATAAATACAATACAAAAGGAATTACAGGAATTGCTGGAATTGCATCTGATTTAGTTAAATTTGATAAAAAATACGAGCAAATTGTTTTGAGTCTACTTGGAAAAACTGTAATAGTAGATGATATGGATACTGCTATTGCACTTGCTAAACAAAATAACTATTCTTTTAGAATAGTAACTTTAAAAGGCGATTTAATAAATCCATCTGGTGCAATAACAGGTGGATCAGTTGCACAAAAAACTGTAAATATTTTGGGTAGGGCAAGAGAAATTGAGGATCTAAAAAAAGAACTTTCAAAATTAAAAGCTAAAATAGACAAAATTGAAAGCGAAAAAGAGGAATACATAAATTCAACTGAAGACGTTTTAGAAGAAATAACTGCATTAGAAAAAAATTTACAAGATATAGATATTGTGTATGCAACAGATAAACAGAAAATAATAGCAGTTGAGGAAAATATACAAAAACTTGAAAACAGATTAGAAAAACTAAAGGCAGAAAAAGTAGAATTAGAAAAACAAAAAAATGAGAATATAGAAAATAAAGCAAAAGAAGAACAAGATATTAAAGATATACTAGAAAAAAATTCTAAGTTAAATGGAATAATTGAACAATTTGCTAATTTAAATAAAGATAATCAAAGATATATAGATGATTTAAATATGGATGTTACAAACTTAAAAATATCTGTATCATCTTTTGACGAGTCTGAGGCTTCAATTGATGAAATGGTTGAAAGAATAAATCAAGATATAAGCAATAATAATTTAAGTATAGAAAATAAATTGAAACAAAAAGAGGATATTAACCAAGATAATACTAACCTAGAGGCAAAAATATTACAATTAAAAGAACAGATAGAAGAAATTAATTTGGCTGTTAATAATAGTAGCTCAAAAGTTACTGAATTGAAACAACAAAGAGTAGAAAAAAACAATGAACTTAGCAAGAAAGAAACAGAATTTACTTCTCAAATTGAAGTGCTAGATGGATTAAAAGAACAACTTTTAAAAATTGATGTTAAAAAGACTAAATTAGAACAAGATATAGAAGCAGTTGTTTCTAAATTATGGGAAGAATATGAACTTACTCCTAATAATGTGCAAAATTATACTAAACCTGATAATATTGCAGAAACGACCAAAAAAGTTAATGGTTTAAGAAGTAAAATAAAAGATTTGGGAAGTATTAATATTGATAGTATTGAAGAATACAACAATACAAAGCAAAGATATGACTTTATGTGTGAACAAAGATTAGACTTGGAAAACGGAATAACAAAACTAAAAAAGGTTATTCAAGATATGACTAATGTTATGAAAGAACAATTTGCAAAACAATTTGCAATTATCAACAAAAACTTTGGAGAAGTATTTAAGGAGTTATTTGGTGGAGGAAAAGCTGAATTAACTCTAACAGATGCGGAGAATATACTAGAATGTGGAATTGATATTAATGTTCAACCACCAGGAAAAAAACTTCAAAATATGACACTTTTATCGGGTGGAGAAAAAGCATTTACTGCAATTGCGTTACTTTTTGCAATATTAAAAATAAATCCATCACCATTTTGCGTACTTGATGAAATTGAAGCAGCACTTGACGATGTTAATGTATATAGATATGCGGAATATTTAAAGAAATTTACAGCTAATACACAGTTTTTAGTAATTACGCATAGAAAAGGAACGATGGAAGCGGCAGACACTGTATATGGAATAACAATGGAGGAAAACGGTATATCTAAGTTGTTATCAATGAAATTAAAATAAAGAAAAAGAGATTCATGCAATGGATCTCTTTTTCTTTGCGACTCAGACTAAAAACTTAGTCTGCTTTAGGAATAAACAGTGAATCAATTTGGTTGAATGTCTCATTAGACAAGAAAATAGTTCCCTTCTTTATGATTTCAAGCCAACTGTAACCTTGATTTTTCAAGATTTTTTCAACTTCGGGTGTAAGATCGGTTACTATTGTTTTCCCTGCTGGACATTTCAAATTAATCATATTGATTACCCCTTGGAAAAAATATTCTTTTCTATTTAGAAAAGTAAAAATATTATACAATAAACGACAAAATAAGTCAATACAAGAAAGTGCTTAAATCCGTAAGAAAAGTCTTGACTTTTTATATTTGAAATAGTATAATATAATAGTTGTTTTGTATGTGATTATATATAAAACAATAAATAAAAATTTAGGAGGTGAAATTTAAGTGCCAACAATTAATCAATTAGTAAGAAAAGGAAGAAGTACTACTAGAGCAAAATCTACTGCACCTGCTTTACAACATGGTTTTAACTCTAGAAAGAAAAAATTAACAGATGCAAGATCTCCACAAAAAAGAGGAGTTTGTACAGTAGTAAAAACAGTTACACCTAAAAAACCAAACTCAGCTTTAAGAAAAGTTGCGAGAGTTAGATTATCTAATGGTTATGAAGTAACATCATACATTCCTGGTATAGGACATAACTTACAAGAACACAGTGTTGTTTTAATAAGAGGTGGTAGGGTAAAAGACTTACCTGGTGTTAGATACCATATAATCAGAGGAACATTAGATACAGCAGGTGTTAAAGACAGAATGCAAGCGCGTTCTAAATATGGAGCAAAAAGACCTAAAAAATAATTCTGACAAACAGAATAAAATTTATGTCTAAAAAATAGTGAAAAGTGAAAAATTAATATTGAATATAAAACTGATTATTAACAATTCACCATTAACTATTAATTTTTTATGGTGCTAACTTACTAATTTAAGGGTACTTAAATTTAGAATAGATATAGCACTATACGGGAAGCATAAGGCTTCCAGAGTAACTTTAAGAGTATTTTTATAAATACTCAAAAAGAGGAAAGATGAAATCAATATCTAACCTCTAATTTCAGAAAAAGGAGTGAAGAATAGTGCCAAGAAAAGGATATATAGCAAAAAGAGATGTATTACCAGATCCAATTTACAATAGCAAAGTTGTTACAAAGTTAATTAACAATATAATGTTAGATGGTAAAAAATCAGTTGCTCAAAAAATCGTTTATGGTGCATTTGAGATCATAAAAGAAAAAGAGCAAAAAGATCCATTAGAAGTATTTGAAACAGCTTTAAATAATATAATGCCTGTTCTTGAAGTAAAAGCAAGAAGAGTTGGTGGAGCTACATACCAAGTTCCATTAGAGATTAGAGCTGAAAGAAGACAAACTTTAGGTCTAAGATGGCTTGTTACTTATGCAAGAAAGAGAAACGAAAAAACAATGGCAGAAAAATTAGCTGGTGAAATAATTGATGCTACAAACCAAAACGGTGGAGCATACAAGAAGAAAGAAGATACACATAGAATGGCTGAAGCTAATAAAGCTTTTGCACACTACAAGTTTTAATTATACAACCAATGAAATAAAATATAAAAAAAGGAGGATAAATCCGTGGCTGAAAGAGCTTATTCGTTAGAAAAAACAAGAAATATAGGAATAGTTGCACATATAGATGCAGGAAAAACAACAACAACAGAAAGAATACTATTCTATACAGGTAAAACACATAAAATAGGTGAAGTTCACGAAGGCGCAGCTACAATGGACTGGATGGAGCAAGAGCAAGAAAGAGGTATAACAATTACTTCTGCTGCTACAACATGTTTCTGGAATGGTAATAGAATAAACATTATCGATACCCCAGGTCACGTTGACTTTACAGTTGAAGTTCAAAGATCTTTAAAAGTTCTTGATGGTGCCGTTACAGTTTTAGCTGCAAAAGGTGGAGTTCAACCACAAACAGAAACAGTTTGGAGACAAGCTGATAAATATCAAGTTCCAAGAATGGTATATGTAAATAAAATGGATATAACAGGAGCTAACTTTATGCTTTGCGTTGATCAATTAAAAAATAGATTAAAAGCAAATGCAGTTCCAATCCAATTACCAATAGGAGCTGAAGATAACTTCCAAGGTATAGTTGATTTAATAAAAATGAGAGCCTTTATTCATAAAGACGATTTAGGAAAAGAAATTGAAGAAACTGATATACCAGAAGATATGAAAGCTATGGCTGAAGAATATAGAGCTGCTATGATAGAAGCTGCATGTGATCAAGACGAAGAATTAATGATGAAATACCTAGAAGGAGAAGAATTAACAGAAGCTGAAATTAAAAAAGGCTTAAGAATTGGAACAATAGGAAATAAAATAGTTCCAGTTTGTTGTGGTTCTTCATATAAAAACAAAGGTGTTCAAGAATTATTAAATAACATAGTTGATTATATGCCATCACCATTAGATATACCACATATTAAAGGTGAAACATTAGATGGAAAAGAAACAGAAGCTAAAACTTCTGATTCAGAACCATTTGCTGCGTTAGCATTTAAAATTGCTACTGACCCATTCGTAGGAAAATTATGTTTCTTTAGAGTTTACTCTGGAACATTAGAGTCTGGTTCAACAGTTTTAAATTCAAGCAAAGATAAAAAAGAAAGAATAGGAAGAATTCTTCAAATGCATGCTAATCACAGAGAAGACATAGACAAAGTTTATGCTGGAGATATAGCAGCAGCAGTTGGATTAAAAGAGGTTACAACAGGAAATACATTATGTGATCCTAACCACCCAATAATCCTAGAATCAATGGAATTCCCAGAGCCAGTTATTGATATAGCAATTGAGCCAAAAGATAAAGCAGCTCAAGAAAAAATGGGTATAGCTTTAGCAAAACTTGCTGAAGAAGATCCAACATTCAAAGCTTATACAAACCAAGAAACTGGTCAAACAATTATAGCTGGTATGGGTGAATTACACCTAGATATAATTGTTGATAGATTAAAAAGAGAATTCAAAGTTGAATGTAATGTAGGTAAACCACAAGTTGCTTACAAAGAAACAATTAAAGAAGCAGTTAGAGTAGAAGGAAAATTCATACGTCAATCTGGTGGACGTGGACAATACGGACACGTTTGGTTAGAAATGGAACCATTAAAACCAGGTTCAGGAATAGAATTCGAAAGCAAAATAGTTGGTGGTGTTGTTCCAAAAGAATACATCAAACCAGTTGAAGAAGGAATTAGAGAAGCAGCTGAAGGCGGTGTACTTGCTGGATATCCAGTTATCGACTTCAAAGCAACATTAGTTGATGGTTCTTACCATGATGTTGACTCTTCTGAAATGGCCTTCAAAATTGCAGGATCTATGGCTTTCAAAGAGGGATGTAGAAAAGCAAAAGCTGTAATTCTAGAACCAATAATGAAAGTTGAAATAACAGTTCCAGAAGAATACATGGGAGATGTTATAGGAGATGTAAACTCAAGACGTGGAAGAATGGAAGGTATGGAAACAGTTGATGGAACATCAGAAATAAGAGCATTTGTACCATTATCAGAAATGTTTGGTTATGCAACAGACTTACGTTCAAAAACACAAGGTAGAGGAACATATTCTATGGAACCATCTCATTATGAAGAAGTTCCAAAATCAGTATTTGAAGCTATTGTAGCTTCTAGAGCTAAAAAGGAAGATTAAAAAACTTTAAAATAGATTTTTATTATAAAATACAAAAATTCTATTGCAAAAAAAGCAAATGTGTAATAAAATACACTTGCTAATTAATATTTAGTTATTAAATTTTAAAAATAAAATAAAAAAATTAAAGGAGGAATTCAAAAATGGCAAAAGCTAAATTTGAAAGAACAAAACCACACGTTAATATCGGTACAATTGGTCACGTTGATCACGGAAAAACAACAACAACAGCCGCTATTACAAAATATTTATCATTATTAGGAAAAGCTAAATTCGAAGCTTACGATGAAATAGACGGAGCTCCAGAAGAAAAAGCTAGAGGAATCACAATCAATACAGCTCACGTTGAATATGAAACAGAAAATAGACACTATGCACACGTTGACTGTCCAGGACATGCTGACTATGTTAAAAACATGATCACAGGTGCTGCTCAAATGGATGGTGCTATATTAGTTGTTTCAGCAGCTGATGGACCAATGCCTCAAACAAGAGAACACATATTACTTGCTAGACAAGTTGGTGTTAAATATATAGTTGTTTACCTAAATAAATGTGATATGGTAGACGATCCAGAATTATTAGAATTAGTTGAAATGGAAGTTAGAGATTTATTATCTAGCTACGATTTCCCAGGAGATGAAATACCAGTTGTAAAAGGATCTTCATTAAAAGTACTAGAAAGTACATCTACAGATCCAAATGCTCCTGAATATGCTTGTATGAAAGAATTAATGGACGCTGTTGATACTTATATACCAACACCATCTAGACCAGTTGACGAACCATTCTTAATGCCAGTTGAAGACGTATTCACAATTACTGGTAGAGGAACAGTTGCAACAGGTAGAGTTGAAAGAGGTGTTGTAAAAGTTGGTGACGAAGTTGAAATGGTTGGATTAAAACCAGAATCTTCAAAAACAGTTGTTACAGGTGTTGAAATGTTCAGAAAATTATTAGATCAAGCAGAAGCTGGAGACAACATTGGTGTTCTATTAAGAGGTGTTGATAGAAAAGACATCGAAAGAGGTCAAGTTTTAGCAAAACCAGGAACAATACATCCACATACAAAATTCAAAGCAGAAGTTTATGTATTAACTAAAGAAGAGGGTGGAAGACATACACCATTCTTCAACGGATACAGACCACAATTCTACTTCAGAACAACAGACGTTACAGGTGTTATCGAATTACCTGCAGGAACAGAAATGGTAATGCCAGGAGATAACATTTCAATGACTATCGAATTAATCACACCAATCGCTATAGAAAAAGGATTAAGATTCGCTATACGTGAAGGTGGTAGAACAGTTGGTTCTGGTATAGTTTCAGAAATAATTGCTTAATTAAATTAAAATAAAAAAGAATTCCTTCGGGGATTCTTTTTTGTTTATCAATATTCTACATTATATTAAAATATATCACTTATAAAAAAATAAGCAGAATATATAACGTTTTAAAAATTTATGATATAAATAGTATGAAAAATAAAAATGGATGCTTGATATCATAGCATCCATAAAAGCTTATAAGCCAAAGCTCAATAAATGAGCTGATATTATAATTATATCCATTTTATAAAAATATATTACTAAAAAGAAGAACTATGTGATTTGAGCACATAGTTCTGAAAAGCTTTGTTTGATAGTTTCATTTGATAATTTTTCTTTATTTTATTTCCATCTCCCTCAATTGGAACAACAGTTACTTTATCAGAGTAAATATTAGAATTTTCATTTTGTATAATAATAACTAGATGATTTCCAGCTAATTCTTTTCCTACCCCCTCAGTTATAATAGCATTATATATTTCTCCTCTAGTAGGAATAATTGGATGCATATTGCTATTAGAAGCTTTTTTTATTTCAGTATATTCATGAGATTTATAACTTAGTTTACAGATATTAGGAAAATCTTTTATTAATGAAGATGATTTTCTAAAAGAGATGTTTTTTAAATTATTTAAAATGCCACTAAACATTGAAGATAAAGTAGTCTTATTATTATCGTCCATATCCTTTAAGTCTTTATAATTCAAAATATTCACCTCCAATCCAATAATGTTAAAATTATATAGCATTGAGAGTAAAAAATGTAAAATATTAAGTCCTTTAAAATGATAAATCTACATTTATAAAATAATTTAATACTTTTAATATAAAAACGAATTAGCCAAAATCTCTTGATTTTTTAGTGATTTAATAATAAAATAGTAACATCTATAATATATATTATTTTAAATAGAATATAATTAATAATGAATATTGAATAATACGAAATTTTCTGTAAGAAAATTTTGAAGGAGGAAGTACATGATTATTTTAGTAGATGCAATGGGAGGAGATAATGCTCCTGATGCAGTAATAAAAGGTGCAGTAAAAGCAGTAAATGAAATTGAATCAGATGTAATGCTAATAGGAAATGAAGATATTATAAATAAAAAAGTAAAAGAATTTTATGGAAAAGAAAGTCTAAAAGATATATCTCCTAAGTTTTCTATATATAACACAACAGAAGTAATTACAATGGAAGATAAACCTACGGATGCAATAAAACACAAAAAAGATTCTTCAATGGTTGTTGGCTTTAACTTACTTAAAGAAGGAAAAGGAGATGTGTTTATTTCAGCAGGAAATTCAGGAGCGTTACTTACAGGAGCAACCTTGTTAGTAGGAAGAATTAGAGGTATAGATAGACCTGCTATGGCACCAATGCTACCAGCATATAAAAAGAGATTAATGTTAATAGATGCTGGTGCTAATACTAATTGTAAACCTTTGAATCTAGTGCAATTCGCACAAATGGCTACAATATATTTAAAAAATACATTTGGCATAGAGAAACCGGCAATAGGATTATTAAATATTGGTACAGAAGAAACTAAAGGAAATGACTTAATGAAAGAAACATATCAAATATTAAAAAATGAGTCAGAAAATTTAGGTATAAACTTTGTTGGAAATGTTGAGGGAAGAGATGCATTCTCTGGTAAAATAGATGCAATTGTTTGTGATGGCTTTACAGGAAATGTATTCTTAAAAACTATTGAAGGATTTGGAAAACTTGTTAAAAAATCTTTAACCGAAAGTTTGAAAAAGTCCGTATTGTCAACAATTGCAGCATTACCTGCAATGCCTGGAATTAAAAGATTTGCAAAAACAGTTGATTATAAAGAATATGGTGGTGCTTTATTCTTAGGAGTTAAAAAACCTGTTGTAAAAGCACATGGAAGCAGCGATGAAAAATTATTTCATTATACAATAAAACAAGCTGAAGCATTTGCAAAGAAAAAATCAGTGGATATGATGATAGAACAATTTTCTAACATAGAAACATTTAAAAGATAAATTATAAAAAAATTTAAAAATTCCTTGACAAATATATATACTTATAATATAACAAATATAGAAATGTAAGAAACAATTTGAAGGAGGTGAACTTATAATGAGTTCAGAAGATGTATTTGATAAAGTAAAAGAAATTATAGTAGAACAACTTGGAGTTGCAGAAAATGCTGTAACACAAGAAGCTTCTTTTATAGATGATTTAGGAGCAGATTCTTTAGATATAGTTGAATTAATAATGGCTTTAGAAGAAGAATTTGATATAGAAATTCCAGATGCTGACGCAGAAAAAGTTGTAACAGTAGGGGATGTAGTAGATTATATAAAAGATAATGTGTAAAATAAAAAGAGCCCAAAGGGCTCTTTTTTAAATATGTTGAAAAATTGTTACTACACTACCTGTTGCAAAAAGAACTATACATCCTGCTGCTAGAACTCCTAGAGCTAAAGGCAACCATGCTTTTTTTAAAGGAACATGTAAGAAATTTGCTATTAATGATCCAACCCAAGCTCCAGTTCCAGGAAGAGGAATTGCAACAAATAGAAATAGACCTAATGCTGTAAAGTTTTGTAATCTCTCACTTTCTTCTATATGTTTTGTTGCTTTATTGCTTGCCCAATCAATTATTTTTTTAAATATTTTAAATCTGCTAAAGAAATCAAATATTGGTCCAATATATTTAACTATAAAGTATATTGGAATTATATTACCTATAAATCCAACAACGAAAGCCTCAAAATAACTAAGTCCTAGTCCTACTCCAACAGGAATTGCTCCTCTTATTTCTATTATAGGACACATTCCTAAAAAGAATGTAATTAAGTATTTTACTATTATATTATCTAGCATTGTTAATAACCTCCATTATATCATTAAAAGAAATAGGACCTTCTCTTAATATGTTTATTTTATTATCATTTTCCACTCTTACTATTGTCGATGGAATACCTCCATCTATTTTACCAGAATCTAATATAAAATCAACCTTATTTTCAAAATTTTTAATTAAATTCTCATCTATTACAGAAGTCGGATTTTCATTTGAAATATTTGCACTTGAAGTTGCAAGAGGACTTCCAAATTCATCAATTAAATCTAAACAAATTTTATTTTTAGGCATTCTAATTCCAACAGTGTTTAGCCCAGATGTTAAAATATCTGGAACTAAACTTGTTTTATTAAATATAATTGTAAATGGTCCAGGCCAAAAATTATCAATTAAAATTTTTTCTATTGGATTTATATCTTTTACTAATTTATTAATCATTTCTTTGTTTGAAACTAAAATGTTAATAGGTTTGTTAAAATTTCTTTCTTTAATTTCGAATATTTTTTTCAAACTAGTAATATTTTGAAAATCGCATCCTATACCATAGACTGTATCAGTAGTGAAAATTCCAATGCCACCATTTTTTAATATATCTGAAGCGATATTTACATTTTCTTGCTTTAAAAATAATGAGCTCATATTAATTCCTTTCCTAATAAGCTAATTTTACCTCTATTATTGTACCTTCTTCAACAGAAGTACCAGCTTTAATATTTTGACTTGAAACTATACCTGTTCCTGTGTAAGATAAATTTAAGTTCATTTGTTTTAATTTTGTTCTAGCTTGTGTTAAAGTCATTTTTGTTAAATCTGGAACAGTTACAGATGTTCTTGTTGAATTTTCTTCACTATATAACAAAACAGTTGAATCTTTTAAAAGAATTGTTCTTGCTGCTGGAACTTGTGTTGATACAAGAGTTGAATTTTTATCACCATTGCTTACAACAACTGTATTAAATCCAGAATTTTTTAATATTTTTTCAGCTTCAGTAATTGTTTTGTCAACTACATTTGGAACAGTTGAAGAATTATTATTTGAAGCTATATTTGCTTCATCTGGTGTTATTCCTAAATAAGTTAATACCTCTGATAATATATTGGACATAATTGGTCCTGCGACTGTTGAACCATGTGTGTTCTTTTGTGGTGTATTATATAGTACAATCAAAGCAACTAGTTTTGGGTTTTCGGCTGGTGCTACTGCAATATAAGAAAGAGTATTACCTTGGTTAGAACCAACCTCTGCTTCTGATGTACCAGTTTTTCCTGCAATTGTATATCCTTTAACAGCACCTTGTTTACCAGTACCATTTGTAACAACATATTCCATCATGTCAATTACATCTTCAGCTGTTTCTTTAGAAACTACTCTTCTTACTTCAACTGTTTGAGTTGTTGTAATTGCACCAGTGTCTTTATTTACTGTTTTGCTAACAATTTGAGGTTTTACAAGAACACCATTATTAGCTAAAGCGGATACCGCAGTAATTAATTGAAGAGGAGTTATTTTAAATCTCTGGCCAAATGACATTGTCGCAAGATTTATAGGTTTTACAGTATTTTTATCAAAGAATATACTATTTTGCTCTGCTGGAAGTGATATTCCTGTTTTGTTAAATAAGCCAAAAGCTTCAAAATATTTATAATAAGTATCTATACCAATACGTTTGCCAAGTTGCATATATGCAGGGTTACAAGAGTTTGCTAAAGCTTCTTTTAAAGTTTGATATCCGTGAGCTTTTGTAGACCAACATCTAATTTTAACTCCTGATATTTCTTCATATGACTTACAATAAAAATCGTTTTTTACATTGCTTTCTGTTATGTTTTCTTCTAGGGCAATTGAAGATACAATTGTTTTAAAAGTTGAACCTGGTTCATATAAATCAGATATATTTTTGTTTTTCCACATTTGATTTAGATATTCTGTTTTCTCAGCTGAAGTCATACTGTCCCATTTTTTTTGTGTATCTTCATTATTTGGCTCAAATGGAGTATTTAAATTGAAATTAGGATAGGTAGCCATAGCTAAAATGTTACCAGTAGAAGGCTCCATAATTATAGAAGTTGCATATTCACATTGATTATTTTCAACAGATTTTTTTATGTATTTTTCTACAATTGATTGAATATTAACATCAAGTGTTAAATATACATCACTACCATTTTCAGCTTCTACATATGTAGAATGATTGTCTGAAATTTCACTATTATTTAGGTCTATTGTTGTTACAATTTTTCCAGAACGACCAGTTAATATATTGTCGTATGATGCCTCGATTCCAGCAAGTGGTTTATCTGTTCCGTAAAAAGCCAATAACCTGTGAAGCCAGTTCATTATATGGATAACATCTTTTGTTATCAGAATCAATGTTAATTCCTGTGCTAATTTTATTTTGCTTCATCCAACTTTCTAATTCGTTTACTTTATCTTTTTCTACTTTTTTAATTATAGTCTGAAAAGCGGATTCACTATTAACTTTTGATAAAGTTTCATCATAATCTAATTCAAATATATCTGATAAACCTTTAGCAACAAGCTCTTTTTTATCCTTTGCAATTCTTGTTGGATTTATTGATATTGTGTCTACATCTTCGCTCATTGCTAAGGTCTTTCCATTAACATCTAAAATGCTACCTCTTTCAGGACTTATTATCTGACTTGATGTTTGTTGCCTATATGCCTTTTCCTTAAGCCAAGCACCTTTAATAAATTGAAACCAAAATATTCTTAAAACTAAAAGAATAAGTAATATAATAGCTGTTATTAAAACAGTTCTAAGTCTTTTAATTGGCAAGGCTTTATCTATTGAAACCGGATTTTTTTTATTTCTTTTTCTGTAATTTTTATTAGTATTTTTCATAAGTTAAACTTGTCCTCCTATAAGGAAATTTACCTTTTATAATTTTATATTAAAAACATATAAAAATCAATAATTTTGCGAATAATAAAAAATATGATATAATATAAATTGTAATTTATTGAAAGGAAAATAATAATGAACATATATGATGAAACAAAATTTATATTAAAAAAATATGGAATAACTGCTAATAAAAGTCTTGGACAGAATTTTCTGATAAATGATAGTGTAGTAGAGCAAATTGTTAATGGCGCAGAAATTAACAAGGAAGATTTAATTATAGAAATTGGACCTGGACTTGGAACTCTTACAAAAGAGCTTTTAGAAAAAGCGGGTAAAGTTATAGCAGTTGAACTAGATAAAAGAATGATAGAAATATTAACAGATAGATTTAATTTATATACAAACTTTGAACTTATAAATGATGATATATTAAAAGTGGATCTTAATAAACTAATAAATGATAATCTAAATATATTAGAATTAGGATTAAAAAAAGTAAAAATTGTTGCAAATTTACCATATTACATAACTACTCCGATAATAATGAAATTATTAGAAGAAAAATTAAATATAGATTCAATAACTGTTATGATACAAAAAGAAGTCGCAGATAGATTGATTGAGATTCCAGGAGGAAAAAATACTGGTGCAATAACTTATTCTGTATATTATTATGCTGAAGCAAGAAAAGTATTAAATGTAATGCCTAATTCATTTATACCAGAACCAGCCGTTGAATCAGAGGTTATAAACTTAAAAATAAGACATAAGAATATAGTAGAAGTAAGAAATGAAGAATTAATGTTCAAAATAATAAAGTATGCATTTATGCAAAGAAGAAAAACTTTAGTAAATGCCTTGAAAAAAACAGATTTATTTAAAGATAAAACAGATATAATAAATATATTAAAAAAATTAGATATAGATGAAAGAATTAGAGGAGAAAAATTAACTTTAGAACAATACGCAAAAATTGCTAATGAATTGTGCTAGAATGTCTTGTTCGCATAGCCGTATAAAAACATTAGAAATGATAAAAAAATGAAATAAATTTGTAATAAAAAAATAAAATATTTTGCATAGTTTTGTCGAAATCAAATAGCCGTAAATAAAAAACAGATATTTTTTGAAAAATGTCTGTTTTTTATTACTTAAAATGTTAAAAAATGCTAGAAAACACTAGATTTTCTGGCATAAATATAGTATAATAATTATAAGTGTACATAATACGCTTATTAAATATATAAATTAATAATCAAATTATTTTCTTGAAGGAGGAAAATGATATGAAAAAAAATAGAAAATTAAAAGGGATTTTAAGTGCGATTTTATTATTGATGCTTATCTCTATAACATTAATTGCAAATGCATATGGTCCAATAACAGATGAAGAAAGATATACACCAGGTAAGGTTATAGACTCAAGAGGAAATGATGTTGATGTAATACCAGGAAATAGGTTTTCAACAATAAGGGGTATATCATTTAAATATGAATCTAGTGGAGGAGGCATATATTATACTGCCTTATACCAACCAAACATATGGTGTATAGAAAATGGAATAGAAATAGCAGGAATGACAACATATGAGATTGGTCCACAATATACAGTTAGAGACCCTGGAGTTGCATATATACTAAGCAAAGGGGGAGAAAAACCTTCTACTGGCTCAGGTAGTTACTGGGATGAAAAACCTGCTCAAGCAGCTTTATGGAAATACTTAGTTGATTTTTCAGATAGTTTAAGCACTTCTGATCCTAATTTAATTACCAATAGAGGAATAAAAGATCCAACGACTGCTGAGGGAGAGTATAGATGGAATGCTGAAGCAGATAGTATATATAGGGAGGCTATAGAATACAAAAATAGTGTGAATAGCTTTAGAAAACCGACAGTTTCAGCAAGTACATCTGGAAACAATTTAGTAGTTAATATTGATGCGAGTGGAAGTGAAAAATACGAAGTATATGCTAATGGAAGGCTTATGGGAACATATACTGATGAAGGCGGAACAAAAACTTATAGTATTGATTCGCTTGCTAAAAATGGAAATGGAACTGTAAACGTTGAAATTAGGGCATACATAAATACTATTACTGCTGTATATAATACATGTACAGATGTGAATTATGACTGGCAAAGACTTATTATTTCCAATATAGATAGAAAACAAGTTTGCGAAACAACAAGTGTAAATGTTGATTTAAATGTTAATGTTTCAATGCAAAAATATATAGTAAAAGTTACAGATACAAATAAAAATATAAAATATAGTAGTAATGCTAGAGCAAACAAAGGAACTGAGGGTGAAGGAACACCAGTTAAAAACTATAGAAATCAAATATCTTCTAGCCTTAAAGCTAGTGACGATAGATATAAAAATACAAACCCAGTAGAAATAGATAATGGGGACTATGTAACAT
Organism: uncultured Clostridia bacterium; assembly: GCA_934183305.1. Classification (GTDB taxonomy): domain Bacteria; phylum Bacillota; class Clostridia; order TANB77; family CAG-508; genus HGM13634. The sequence goes on from CAKPSF010000001.1 coordinate 391,077, forward strand.
ATAGAATATATGTATATAATAATGGTTCAACAACGGCTAAAAATGTAACTGTAACAGATTATCTGCCACAACAATACATAAATGCAAATGAAACAATTACATCTAAAGGAAGCTGTGACAGTATATCAAGTGGAAAAGGCGGAGTAGCAACTGCCAATATTACTACTCTTGAACCAGGTGAAATAAGATACTTTGAAATAACAGTTAAGTTTGAAAAGTATACTGTAAATAAAGTATGGAATACTGCAAAGGTTTCTACTATTCTAACTAATGAGACATCTTATAGAACAGAAGATGGTGACTCAATTATAATGAAGAAGTATGAGGTAAGTCTTGAAAAATATATAAGTAGAGTTGGAAGTGTAGGAAATCAAGAAGAGTTAAATAAATACCCAAATCTAAAGAAATACTTAAGTGACAAAGCAGACAAATCTTCTTTATTAGATAAATTTAAAAAAGATATCAATGGCGATGGAAAAATTGATCAAACAGATTTAAATATCTTAAATGAATATATAAACCTAAATTATGAAAAAGTTAAATTTTTGAAAGATAATTTATCAGAAGAAAATAGAAAGATTTTGGCAAATGATTATTTAAAAGCAGATGTTAATGGAGATGGTGAAGTTAATTCTGTTGATTTAGAGTTGTTTAAGTTAATTACCAATGGAAATGTTTCTTTAACAGATAGCAATTTGCTAGAACAAATAAACAAATATATTAAATATGATTTAAATGAAGATGGACAACTTAATGCTCTAGATGTTAATTATTATAAATTGTCTAAATTAAATGTAAATAAAGATCAAAAAGTTAATTCGGCAGATAGATATGCAATAATATTATTATCTATGGATTTAAATAAGGATGGAAGTATAAATGAAAACGATTTAACATTACTTAAAAAATACTTATTAAATAATAGTGGTTATAATGTTCAGAATTATATTAAATTAGATTTAAATGGCGATGGAATAGTTGATGAAAAAGATTTAAAAATTTATAAAGAGTTAAATAGTACAATTATAAAAAATATAAATGCAGCTATGACTGATGCAAAGATTGTAAGCTATTCAGAATATCTTAAAAAAATAGTTAATGAAGATTTTGATTATTATGATATTAATAAAGATGGAATTGTTAATGGAGATGATCATTCAATATTAACAAGCTATATGGTAGGTAATTATAAAGCCTATAAAGGAAAAACAATAAGCGAATTAAAAGAAATACAAGAAGAATTAATAAGCAAATTAAAAGAAGAAAAAAATAAATTAAAACAAAAAGAATATTTTAATGGCTTAATGGATGTTTCAGAATATATGTTCTTAATAAATGAAGATGGAAGTATTAAAAAAGAATATATATATGATGGAGCTGATGACATTGATACAAGGATTTTAATAAGATTTCTAAAATGGATGAAGAACAATGATTTTAATACGAAAGACAGTCAAAACAATGTTGTTGATTCGACAGATATAGGCTTCTTAAAAATACTTGCATATGGAAATGTTAATAATTATGAAAGCAACTATAACATATATAAAGACTTAAAGAATTGTTGCGATTTAAACAATGACAATGCTATTGATGATGCAGATATAAATATATTTAATGATAGTAATGTTAAATTAGCAGTTAATGCAGGGGAATATTTACCAACGAACAGCAGAGAGCTTAAAGTATTATTAAATTATGTTATTAATAACCTAACAAATAATGATTTATTTGAAAATGCTAAAGATAATGTAGATTTAAATTTAGATGGAAAAGTAAATATATATGACTATAATTTGTGGAAACAATATTATTCTGATTTGTTTAAAAGTGACAGTGATGATATGACGGACTGCGAATTAGATGAAAATATTGATACAAATAAAATAAAATTACTAGGAGACGAAGCAGATTGGTTAAATAATTTAAATAATTTAAGAAATTTAAATCTAGATTTTAATAACGACGGAAAAGTAACTGCTGAAGACAAAGTTGTATTGCAAAAATATTTAACAGATGGAAAAATTAATGTAAGTAAAGACTTAACAGAAGCATTTATTAATAATATTATTAGCTGGGATGTAGATGGAGACAATAGCTTTACTGTTAAAGATAGCTTTATATATAAATATTTTGATTTCGACAAATTAGATATAAATGGCGATGGATACATAAATGAAATTGATAGTCAAATATATAGTGAAATTATTAGTATTGTAGCTAATAAGGTAAGCAATGAGAAAGTAATAAAAATAATTGAATCAACTGCAGCAGACTATTCAAGTAGAGCAGGAAAAGCAGAATATTTAACTGAAATCAATAATAAATATGTAGATAACACCAAAAATGATACAAAATTAACACAACACAACTACTATAAGTATAATGATGTAGTTACTGTTTCAAATGGAGATTGGGTTACATATACAATAGTAGTCAAAAATGATAGCTCTAAAAATTCTGTAAGAATTACTAAGGTAACAGATATACTACCTTCTGGAATATCAGCATACGAAGTTTACGATTCTAAAGGACAAAAAATTAATAACATTAATGTACTTGAAAAAACAACAGAATACACTAAGATTGACATAAATTTAGAAAGTATTAGATATGGTATGCTAGTTCCTGGAGAAAGTACAAAATTAACAGTTAGAGTAAAAGTATCTGAACCAAATTTATCAGTAAGAGTTTTGAAAAATACAGCAAGAATTTCAGGATTGCAAAACTCAAACAATGCAGATGTTGAGGATTCAACACCATATAATAATGAAGATTCAGATTATTTCCAAATGAAAGATATAGAAATTTCTGGTACAATTTGGAATGATAGATCTTTCGGTAAAGGTGCTGATGACTATGATGGAAAATATAATGAGACACTTGAAAATAAACTAACAGGAAAAGATGTTAAAGTAATGTTATGCAGAAAAGATGACAATAAAGTATTTACAAATACATCACATGAGGGAACTTACACATTTGTAGGAGGAGAATCAGCATTTGTAAAAGGACCTAAAGTTCAAGGAACTAATAGATGGGCTGGAAGTTATTATTCATACTATGTAGTGTTTGAATATGATGGAATAAAATATACTCCAACAACATTTAAAGATATAACATCAAATGATTCTTTAGACTCAAATGCAAAAGAGGATGGACAAAGAGTTAAAGAAACAAGAACAAGTTTTAATAGTAGATTTACTACAATAAATAATGCAAGCGGAATAAAATATGAAACTATAAATGAACAAAATTATATTCCACAATCAAAACATGTATATGACTCAGATAGAATGGGAATTCAAGCTTCTACAAATTTAATAAGTCTATCTAATAGTACAGGATTAGAAGAACAATTAAAACATGTTAACTTAGGATTAAGAGGAAGAGATATATTTGACCTAGAGTTAATGTCTGATATATATTCTACGAAGATTACTGTAAACGGACAAGAAGGAGAATATCAATATGGAAACAATATAGTAACTGTAAGAAGATCAGATATTAAAGCTCAGAATGGAAAAAATATAACAGAGGATAGCGCAAATACAAGAAGCGAAATGAGATCAGGTTTAGATAAAATAAGCCAAGATGTAAGAAGAACAGATATACAAAATGAGGCATATGAAGGAACAGGCTTAGGAATTGAAGTTACATACAAGTTCACAATTACAAATGCATCAGCAACAAGAGGAACAGCAACGAAGATTGCAGATTACTATGATGATAGATATACATATGTAAAAGCATACGATGAAAATGGTAATAACTTAAATGTGACATCATCAGGAACATATAATGGCTTTAATATGGTAGAAATTGCGACAAATAGGAAGATGTTAAATCAAAATGATACAATGGACATTTATGTTGTATATAATTTGAATGAAGCACCAAAAACTCTAGAAGGTTTATTAAATGGAACAGTAGAAATACCAACATATAATATAGCTGAAATTGTTGAATATACAACAGATAACTCAACACTTGCTGCAAGCCAAACACAATATACAAGAGGATTAATAGATAAAGATTCAGCACCGGGAAGTGCAAATAGAGAGCAAGTAAGATTAGACACAACAGTAGGAGAAAATACATCAACAATAAGTGGAAATCCAACAACTGTACAATATTATTTCAATAAGAAATTAGATGAAAATAAAGACAACGACCAATACTTAATGAGACTAAAATATGAAGATGATACATATACTTCACCAATACTATACTTTGTATCTTCAGATAACCAAAGAACAATTACAGGTAAAGTATTTAGAGATGAAACAACAACAAATCCAACAACTAAAGTAAAAACAGGTAATGGTAAGATAGATAATGGAGAAGTTGGAGTATATGGAGCAACAGTAAGATTATTTGAGTATGTAAATGGAGGAGCAGTTGTTAGATATACTGTTAACACAGATAAAGATGGAAACTTTACTATAAAAGGCTTTTTACCAGGTAACTATTATATTAGATATTATTATGGAGCGACAAAAGATACAGCATTATTAAATCAAGGTGGAGATGGCATAAATAAATATTCATATAATGGTGAAGATTATCAATCAACAAACAATACTGGAGAGTATGGAGCAGCTAAATTAAATGATAGTGAATTAGTATGGTATGTATATAATGAACAAGAAGGAATATCTACTGCAACTGACAATAGTGCACAAAGAGCGGTAGTTAGCAAAAATGTTACAGGTTTCATAGATGAAGAAATGCAAGTTTTAAATAATATGAGAGATGGAAAATCAGTAGATGACTCAAAAGTTACATATGCATTAAATAATGAAAACAAAACAGTTACACCAGACAATATTATGGATAAAACTTGGATGTATTCTGACACAAATCAAATCTTATTTACAGTAGAGAAAAGTTCATTAAATGATAATAGAGAAGTTGTGCAACCAAGTGAATTCGGTGAGTATAATGTAGTAAACATGAACTTTGGTATAGCAGAAGTACCAGTAACAACAATAGATTTACAAAAACATGTAAAATCATTTACAATAACAGACTCAACTGGACAAAACATTTTAGCTAGTATGGAACAAGTAGATGGACAATGGGCACTAAAAGGAGATGTAATAGCAGTTCCAGGAGGCTCAACAAATATAGATGTAAGTATTGAAAATGAAAAACTACAAGGAGCAAGACTAGAAGTAACATACGAAATAACATCTACAATGAAAACTGAGAAAAACTTTGACAATAAGAGCCTTACAGTTCCAACAATAAAAGGAATAGTAGATTATATTAATAACAACCTAGTATATAACCAAGCATTGGGAGATAATTCAAAATATTGGGAATTAACAACGTATGAAGACATAAAGAAAACATACGAAGCTCAACAATGGAAAGATGGAACTAAACCTCAAGGAACAGCAGATAGAGAAGGAACAACATATACAACAATAGTTAAAGCAAAAGACGATAATCCACTATTATTAAAGACAGAAGGAACAGGTTCTGCAACAATAACATTAGAGAAAGTATTAACATCAACAAGTTCAACAATAGAACAAATAATAATGAGTACAACAGATACATTTGAATATAACAATATAGTAGAAATAACAGGATTAGATTATTCAAATGTAACACCAGGTGATGGCGACGATACAGACTCAGAACCACAAAGAGATAGAATAAGAACACCAGAAAGATATATTATAATACCAGGTGTACATCACGATACAAAAACATCAGAAACAATAATTGTACATCCACCAACAGGTGAAAATAATGGTATAGTATACTTAGTAATAGCAGTAATATCTTTAGGAATTCTAGCAGGAGGAGTATTCGCAATAAGAAAATTTGTACTTAAAAAATAATAATAAAAAAAGTCCAAGGTAGGTTAACCTACTTTGGACTTTTTCTTTTAAAACTTATATAAAAGCTCTTTAAAACATATATATTTTATGCTATAATATTAAATAGGGAAGGAATTTTTGAAAATGAATCAGATACTAGTTAGTGAAAAAATATATGTAACACCAGAGCTAAAAAGAAAAAAGAAACTATATAAATTTAATTTTGTAGTTTCTATTATTCTTGTTATAGTTCTTTTTGGGTATTATGTTTATGCAGAATATGATAGAAACTCTGCCGATAAATCTCAAGAAATTCTTTCTGGCCTAGAAGTTGTAGAACAATCTGTTGATACAACAATTGCTGATTCAACAATTAAATTAAATGATGATGTGTTAGTAGTTGTTTTAGATGAAAATATAGATAATGGACCTCAAGAAGAAATTAACTTAGATAAATTAATTGAAGCAAATAAAAATGCAGGATCTAAAATAGATACTAAAAAATATAAAACAAAAAATGGGGCTGAATATACAACCGTTGCTGTTGTAGAAATACCTAAAATAAATATTACATATCCAGTAGTATATAGTAATGATACAAGTGCGCAAACTGTAGAGGACTTACTTAAGTTATCTGTTGTTAAATACTGGGGACCAAATGCAAATACTCCAGGAAATTTCTGTATAGTTGGACATAATTATCATAATAAAAGATTCTTTAGTAAAGCATCAACTTTAAGCGAAGGAGATAGCATTTACTTAACAGATACAAACAATAAAACTTTGGAATATAAAGTATATGCAAACTATGTTGTAGAACCAGATGACTTAAAATGTACTAGTCAGCTAACAAATGGTGGAACAGAATTAACTTTAATAACTTGTACAATGACTGGAAAACAAAGAACAATAATTAAAGCAAAGGCTGTAAATACAAAATAAAATTGGTAAATAATTGTAAATAAGCAAACCTAATTGAAACCTCCTTAATATTATGTTAACATAATATTAAGGAGGTTTTTTATGAATATAAGAAAGTTATTTATAAGAATAATATCATTAATATTATTAAGTAGTTTATTAATTGCATTTATTATACCTGTAATAGTAAAAGCAGATAGTACAAACAATAAAATAACTTTAAACACAATAGAAGATATAGAAAAATATGTAGATAATAATAAATATCCTGGATATAAGGAAAAACTAATAGCATTAAAAAAGGAAAATCCAAATTGGAAGTTTACTTTATATTTTACAGGAATTAAATGGGAAACTGCAATATATAATGAAACAAAAGGATTACATAGTAGAAGTTTAGTTCAAAATAAAAGTGGCGAATGGATTTGTGAAAATTGTGGAACAAAAGTATATGATTCAGGAGGGTGGATGTGTGCATCTGAAAAAGCTGTATCGTATTTAATGGATCCTAGAAACTATTTAACAACCAGTTATATGTTCCAATTTGAAGAATTGTCATATAATCCAAGTACATATACAATAGAAGGAATAGAAAAAGTATTAAATGGAACCTTTATGTATAAAAAGAATATGCGTGAATACTATAATAATGATGAAATAGATGATATTACATTCGCAAAAGCAATAATGGATGCAGCAAACGCAAGTGGAGTAAGTCCATACTACTTAGCAGCAAGAATTAGACAAGAAGTTGGAATAAGTGGATCTGGTTCAACATCAGGTACATATGCAGGTCATGAAGGTTACTATAACTTTTATAATATAGGAGCAAATAGTGGAACAGACCCAATTGGAAATGGGCTAAATTATGCAGCTAATACAAATGCAGGAAAATATTTATTACCTTGGAATAGTCCAACAAAATCAATAAAAGGTGGTGCAATATGGATAGCCCAAAATTATATATCAGTTGGACAAGACACATTATATTTTCAAAAATTTGATGTTGTAAGTAATGGAACAGCCTTTTATAATCATCAATATATGCAAAATATATTTGCTGCAAAGAACGAGGGCTATACTACATATTTAACATATAATAAATTAGGTTTAATAGATAATAATTATAATTTTATAATTCCTCTTTATGAGGATATGCCAACAGAATTATCAAAAGAGCCGGCTTCTAAAGTTGAAGTAAAAGAAGAACCTAAGCCTAGTAATTCAAATTCTAATTTAAGTAAGAGTGAAAGTGTAAAGACTAATGCTAGAAATGTTATAGTAAGAAAAAGTCCAGGAACTTCAAGTGGAAAAATAACAAAACTTGCAAAAGGAACAATAGTAACAAGACTAGAAAAGAATGTAGCTAAAAAGAATGGATATGTTTGGGATAAAGTAAAATTATCAAATGGAAAAGTTGGATATATGGCATCAAAATATTTAAGTACTGTAAACTCAACAAATCAACAAACTAGTTCATCAAATTCTTCAGATAATTCAGGACAAAAAGTAAGTGTAAGATATAATAATGTAAATGTAAGAAAAAGCCCTGGAACTTCAAGTGGCAGAATTTCAAAAGTATCAAAAAATACAGTATTAATAAGATTAGAGAGAAATGTAGCAAGAAAAAATGGATATACTTGGGATAAAGTAAAATTGCCAAATGGAAAAATTGGATATATTGCTTCAAAATATTTGAAATAAAACATTTAAAAAAACATCTCATATAATAATGTGAGGTGTTTTTTTATGAAAGATGTTATTTTTAAAGGTTGTGCTACTGCGATAGTAACTCCATTTGATGAAAACAATAATATTGACTTTGATGAGTTTAAAAAGATTGTAAATTTTCAAATTGATAATGGAATTAATGGAATTGTAGTATGTGGAACAACAGGCGAAGCAGCAACTATGTCAGCAGAAGAAAAAGAAGAATTAATAAAATACTGCGTTAAAGTGGTAAACAAAAGAGTACCAGTAATCGCTGGAGTTGGAAGCAATAATACACAGAATGTTTTATTAAGTGAACAATATGCTCAAAAAGTTGGAGCAGATGGACTGTTAGTTGTAACTCCATATTATAATAAAACTACACAAAACGGACTTATAGAACATTATAAAGCAATTGCTCAAAATACAAACTTACCAATAATTTTATATAATGTACCAGGAAGAACAGGAGTAGATATTAAACCAGATACATATTTGAAATTGTCAAAAATAAAAAATATTATAGCAACAAAAGAAGCAAGCGGAGACATTTCTAAAATACTAAAAATACGAGATTTATGTGGCGATGAATTAAATATCTATTCTGGAAATGATGATCAAATAATACCAATATTATCATTGGGAGGAATTGGAGTAATATCAGTTCTCTCAAATGTTGTACCACAATATACTAACAAAATGATTGAATATTATTTTAATAAAAATATACAACAAGCAGAAAATATGCAAATAAAAGCAACCAAACTTATAAACTCATTATTTAAAGAAGTAAACCCAATACCAATAAAAGCACTAATGAACAGTTTTGGATTCAAATGTGGAAAAACAAGATTACCACTAGTAGAATGTAGCGAAGAACTACAAAAAGAACTAATCTATAACCTAAAAGAACTAATTGACCTGTTTGGGGACGGGGTAAAAACAAGTCAAAAATCACATTAACAAAATAAGAGAACCTTCATAGAATATAAAGAAGTATATATTTTATGGAGGTTTTTTTATGGCTACAATTTTAATTTATAATAACGATACTAATAGAATGGAAAAATATATAAGGAGCGAAAGCGAAGCTATGCCATATAATACAAATAAAACTTTAACGGTTAGAGAGTTTAGAGGAGCAAGCAAGAGTAACATTTTATGGACAACAAGAAATACAATGCGAGCATGGAATTCTACAAGATACTTATATGGTGCTCCAATACCTGTTGGATATGCATTTAGAAGGTCGTGGGAAGGAGGACATACAGGTCAAAGTCAACATTATGCAGGAGTAGCATTTGATGTTGGTCAAAGATTAACAAGTTCTCAAAGAAATTCCTTAAGAAATGTAGCCATTAGTTCAGGAGTGTGGAGTTATGTTGAACCTGCATCTTATACGCCAACTTGGGTTCATTTTGATAAAAGAAGTTTTCCTTCGGCTTGTGCAACAGGAGGCTATCCGCTAGTTAGACAGGGAAGTAGAGGTGTGTATGTATTAGTGGCTCAAGACGGGTTAAATACATTAGGATTTACAACAGGGGGATTAGACGGTGTATTTGGAACTCAAACAAGAAATGCTGTAATTGGTTTTCAAAGACGAATGGGGTTATCAACAAACGGAATAGTTGGCTGTAATACATGGAGAGCATTACAAGAGGAAGTGCTGGATACAGGGGAAACATCAACAACTATTAATTAGTGTTTTTTTATGATATTTTTGACTTGTTTTTACCCCGTCCCCAAACAAGTCAACAAGTCGGTTTTGGAAAGGAGATAATATGAAGATTGGGTTGTGTTTATCTGGTGGAGGGATTAAAGGTGCTGCTCATATTGGAGTGATAAAGGCATTAGAAGAGGAAAATATTAAATTTGATTGTGTATCAGGTACTTCTTCCGGGAGTATTGTTGCAAGTTTATATGCTATGGGATATACTCCAGAAGAAATGTTGGAACTGTTTAAAAATTATGGGAAAGAAATAAGTAAAGTTGATTGGTGTATAATTTTTAAATTGATTCTTGGATTGATTCTTAAAAGGGAAATTTGCGTTGAAGGGCTGAATAAGGGGACAAAGATAGAAAAAATAATTAATAGGAGTGCTAAGAAGAAAAATATTAAAGTGATATCTGATATAAAGATGCCACTAATTATTCCGAGTGTTAATTTGTATGATGGCTCAATTTATATGTTTACATCTCAACAAAACGAGCGAAAATATTCAGATGAAGTAATTACAGTTAATAATATAGATATAGGAAAAGCAGTTGAAGCTAGTTGTTCATATCCAGGAATTTTTTGCCCTACAAATTATAATAATCAAAAACTAGTAGATGGAGGAGTAAGAGAAAATACACCATGGAAAGAATTAAAAAATATTGGAGCAGAGAAAATAATTAGTGTAGTATTTGAGGAAAAAAAGAAAGAAAAGAAAAATGTGAATATGTTAGATTGTATAACAGGCTCAATGGGAATAATGATGCATGAATTGTATAATTATGAAATAGAAGGTATAGAATATTTATTAAAAATTAAAACTGATAAAATTTGGTTATTGGATATAGAGAAAACGGAGGAATTATATAAGATAGGATATGAAATTACAAAAAAGAAAATAAAAGAAATAAAAGAATATTTATATAAATTGTAATTTCTAACCTCCTATACTATTCCATTTTTTATAAAAATATGTTATCATATAAAATGAATTTATATAAATAGGAGAAAAATATATGTTTCATACATTTAAATTATATTTTTTGTTATTTTTAATCTATTCTTTTATGGGATGGTGTATGGAGGTTTGCGTAAGCCTTGTTACGAGAAAAAAGTTTGTTAATAGAGGATTTTTAATTGGACCATATTGCCCGATATATGGTTGGGGAGCAATATTAATAACCTTATTACTTAGTTATTTTACGGATAAACCAATATTATTGTTTTTTATGGCAATACTAATTTGTGGAACTTTGGAATACTTAACCAGCTTTTTTATGGAGAAAATATATCATTTAAGATGGTGGGATTATAGTAATAAAAAGTTTAATATTAATGGTAGAGTTTGTCTAGATACAATAATTCCTTTTGGAATACTTGGTACTACTATTATGTATGTAACTAACCCGTTTTTCTTGGACAAGCTAAATATGATGCAAACGAATACATTAAATATTGTTTTTTATGTACTTTTTGCTATATTTACTATAGATGGTATTATATCTTCGACTACAATACTAGGAATTAGAAAAACAACTACAGCTGTAAATAGAGAAAATAGAGAAGATAATACAGAAGAAATTACTAAAAAAGTACGAGAAATATTACTTGGACAATCATTTATTCAAAGACGTTTGGTTAATGCATATCCTAAATTACAGGTTTTAAAAATCAAAGTAAAGGAAAAAATAGATAAAACAAAAGAAGAAATAGGAAAACAAAAAGAAATACTAGACGATAAAGTTACTAAGGCTAAAGATGAACTGAATAGAAAAATCAAAAGTATAGATATAAAAAAGGATAAAAAATAAAAATGAAAGTTTTATTTAGAAACACAACAAAATATGATAAAGAAAATTGTAATAGTTTTATTAAGTTTCATAGTCAAAAATATGGTAAAAAAGAATTGATTAAATATGCGTTAATAGCTATTGCTATGATTTATATAGCTATATTTAATATTATTTATAAAAACTGGATATTGTTACTTGTACTTATTGCGTGTGCTTTATTATTCTATTTAATAAAAAATATAAAGAAAAGAAATAAGAAAAAAGAAAGGGTTAAAAAGTTTACTTTTTATTTCTATGAAAATTATATAAAGATTAAATACAAAAAACAATATGAAAGAATGTTATATTTTGAACTTAAAAAAATTTTTGAAACTAAAGATAATTTCTTTTTATATACAGATGAAAATCATTCATTGATTTTAGATAAAGATGGATTTGAAATAGGAACTCCAGCTGAGTTTTCAAAATTCATAAAGAACAAATGCCCATTAAAATATAGAAAAGAAAGGAACGAAACATGTTAGAACTAAAAAATATATGTTTTACAAGAGATAATAAGAAAATCTTAGATAATGTAAGTTTAATATTAGAAGACGATAAATTTATTGTTATTACTGGACCAAATGGATCTGGTAAATCAACTCTTGCTAAGATTATTATGGGAATTGAAAAACAAGATTCTGGTGAGATTTTATTTAATGGAATTGACATATCAAATTGGAGTGTAGATAAAAGAGCAAGAAATGGTATATCATTTGCTTTTCAACAACCAGTTAAATTTAAAGGAATTACAGTATATGATTTATTAAAATTATCTTCTAATAAAGATATAACAAAGGCAGAAGCTTGCAATATATTAGCTAAAGTTGGTCTTTGTGCTAAAGAATATGTGGATAGAGAAGTTAATGATTCATTATCTGGTGGAGAATTAAAAAGAATTGAAATTGCAACAGTAGCTGTTAGAAATTCTAATGTTACAATATTTGACGAACCAGAAGCAGGAATAGATTTATGGAGCTTTAGAAATTTAATCAAGATATTTGAAGATATTAGAAAAAATACAAATGGGACAACCTTGATAATTTCACATCAAGAAAGAATACTAAATATTGCAGATAAACTTGTGTTAATGAATTCTGGAAAAATTGAGAATATAGGAACTCAAGAAGAACTTAAAGGTAGTATATCTACAAATAAAGTATGTTGCAAATTAGGAGGTACAGATGATGAATAATATTGATAAAGAACTATTACAAGTTATATCTGATACTTCAGAATACGAAGGGGCATACAATATAAGAAAAAATGGAAAAGGCATAGAAAGAAAAGTTACAGATAACATTAATATAATAAGTAAAACAGACGTATCTGGTATAGATATAATAGTAAAAGAAAATACAAAATTTGAATTTGTGCATATTCCAGTTATAATTACAGAAAGTGGATTAACAGATGTTGTATATAATGATTTCTTTATTGGAAAAAATGCAAATGTAGTTATAGTTGCAGGATGTGGAATTCATAATGATCATCATGCGGATTCACAGCATGATGGAATTCATAGATTCTTCTTAGAAGAAGGAGCAAAAGTTAAATATATTGAAAAACATTATGGAGAAGGATCTGGAGATGGAAAAAGAATACTAAATCCAGTAACAGAAGTGCATTTAAAAAAAGGTAGCTCAATTGAAATGGAAACAATGCAAATAAGGGGAGTAGATTCAACAGTAAGAACAACAAAAGGAGAATTAGAGGAAGATACTAATTTGGTAGTAACAGAAAAGATATTAACTCATGGAAAACAACATGCAAAAACTATATTTGATGTTAGTTTAAATGGAAAAGGTGCAAGCACAAAGGTTACATCAAGGTCTGTTGCAACTGAAGAATCTTCTCAAGAATTTGTTTCTAAGGTATATGGAAATACTGAATGTTTTGGACATGTTGAGTGCGATGCAATTATAAAAGATAAAGCAAAAGTTGTAGCAACACCACAAATAATTGCAAATAGTGTAGATGCAAATCTTATACATGAAGCGGCAATTGGGAAAATTGCTGGAGACCAGTTGAAAAAATTAATGACTTTAGGATTAAATGAAAAAGAAGCTGAAGAAGCAATAATTAATGGATTTTTAAAATAAAAAAACGAAAAGTGAGCTGTTTTATAGCTCACTTTTTTAAATTAAATATTTAGATAAATTAGTTATTGTACCAGCTCCAAGAGTAATTATAATATCATCTCCATGTACGTGATTTTTTAAGTAGTTAGATATATTGTTGAAGTCTGAAATGTAAATTGCTTTCTTTCCTAGCTCGTTTATTTTATCAACTAAATCTTGAGAAGATATATTATAAGTATTGTCCTCTCTTGCTGCATATATATCTGTTACTATAATATTATCAAAATTTGTTAATGCTTTTGCAAAATCATTTAATAAATTTTTTGTTCTACTATATGTATGAGGTTGAAATATACACCATGATTCGTTAAATTGTTTGTTTTTAATTGCATTTGCAGTTGCAATAATTTCAGTTGGATGATGAGCATAATCATCAAATATACTTGCGTTGTTAAATGTGCCTTTATATTCTAATCTTCTGTTAGCACCAGTAAATTCCAAAAGTGCATCTTTTATATACATTTTAGATATTCCGTAAGCATTACAGATAGCAATACATGCTAAAGCGTTAGAAACGTTATGCATACCAGCAACTGAAAGTTTTATTGTACTGTAAAAGTTTCCGTTAAAATATACATCGAAAGTTGGAAAACCATTTCTATCAAACTTAATACTTTTTGCTTTGAAATTAGCATAAGCATTATTTAATCCATATGTTATAACTTTGGCGTCTGTATGATTTCTTAAATCCAAACAATTTTCATCATCAGCGTTTAAAACTAAATATCCGTTTTTAGGAAGAAGCGCAACATATCTTATAAAAGCATTTTTTATATTATCAAAAGTTTTGAAATAATCTAAGTGATCATTATCAATATTTAAGATAACTTCAGACTTTGGTCTGAATTTTAAGAAACTTTCAACATATTCACAAGCTTCTAATATAAAATATTCACTTTTCCCAATTCTGTAATTTCCATTGATTTCTTTTAATATAGCACCAACTTGAATATTAGGATCCATGTTAGCTCTTAAAAAACAACAAGAAATCATTGAAGTTGTTGTTGTTTTACCGTGTGTTCCAGAAACTCCAATAGTGTCTTCGAAACAAGTTGTTATTTTACCCAAGAAATCGGCTCTTTCAATTGTAGGAATATTCAATTCTCTTGCTTTTACTAATTCTGGATCATCATGTTTTATTGCAGCAGTATATACAACAGCATCTGATTTAGATAAATTTTCAAAATCGTGTCCAACTTTTACATATATTCCTGTACTTTGTAATCTTCTTATAATTGGTGAAAGATTTGCATCTGAGCCTGTTACTGTAAATCCCCAACTTTTTAACATTTCTGCAATGCCGCTCATGCTTACTCCGCCAATTCCTATCATATGTATATGTTTATAATTCTTTAAAATATCTATGTTAGCCAATTGCTTCGCTCCTCTTATATAATTTATTAAATTATATACTTTTATGTGATAAATTTCAATACTATTGTAAAATAAATTGGCTTTTTAAAAAATTACAAAAAAATGTAAAATGTAGAAGGAAAAAATTTTTTTTTGACGAATAATAAAATTGTACATAGAAATGTACATATATTACATAATTACATGGAGGTGCACTAAAATGCAAATAACAGACGTACGTTTAAGAAAAGTTAATTCAGAAAACAGAATGAAAGCTGTTGCTTCTGTAACATTCGATAATGAGTTCGCAGTACACGATATTAAAGTTATCGAAAGTCAAAATGGATTATTCATAGCTATGCCAAGCAGAAAAACTCCAAACGGAGAATTCAAAGATATAGCTCATCCAATTAATGCTGAAACTAGGGAGAAAATTCAAAAAGCTGTATTAGAAGCTTATGAAGCTCCAGAAGCAGAAGAATCAGCAGAATAATAAATTTATAAACAATAAAAGGTATCTATTTTAATAGATACCTTTTTTGTATTCTAAAAATTAAATTATGTATTTATAAAAGTGAGAACAGTCTAACTAAATTCTTAGCTAGACTGTCTGGAATATGGTATTTATGACTTATGCGATGTTTTTCTTCTGCTTTCTCATATGATCTTTAAAATCATTATAATCAATTAAATTGTCGAAGCATGCACATGCCAACCTACCTGTTTGCTCCATATTCACGATTACTCCACAATCACGGAGCAGGCTAATAACTGAAGAATTATTAGCTACTTCAAAAAGTACCTTGTAACTCTTTTTTTCTGTGGACGGCGGAGTAATTTTTTTGGTGTTCATTATGGAACAACCTCCTTAAAAAGTATTGTAGAGCATTTATGCTCTTACATATATATTATATCATAAATTTAATATAAAATCAAGAATAGATGGTGGCAGACACTAATATTACAAAAAAATTACAAAAAACCTCTTGACATAGGGAAATAAGCATTGTATAATAGAAAGGCATGTAGATTTGCGATGAAACAAGATGTGGCTACATTAAGCAATTAATGGAGGGAACTCTTGCGGAGTATGTCTTGGCTTAGACCGGGCGATAAGTTAATTTAAAGCACTTATCCCAAGAAAATCATGCGAAAACTTGGGAATTTTTAAAGGGGTTGTAAGAAACACCAGGGTGCGTTTAACTTGCCATAGAAAAAGGTCAATGTAGTGAAAACACTACGGAGCAAAAAGCTCCACGACATTATTTATTAAGGAGGGAAAAATATGGCAACAACAAGTAAAGCTGTAGGAAGCGAAAAAATCAGAATAAGATTAAAAGCTTATGATCATGTAGTTTTAGATCAGTCTGCTGAAAAAATAGTAGATACTGCTAAAAGAACAGGAGCTAAAGTTTCAGGTCCTATTCCATTACCTACACAAAAAGAAATAGTAACAATATTACGTAGTCCTCATAAACACAAAGATTCAAGAGAACAATTTGAAATGAGAACACATAAAAGAGTTATTGATATTCTTTACCCAACACAAAAAACAGTTGATAGTTTAATGAAATTAGAATTACCAGCTGGTGTGGATATAGAAATTAAACTATAAAACAAATAAAAATCAGCATCTTGCGTCGTTAAACTTCAATTTTAATTAAATCAACGTACAGAAGTACGCCTCATTAATTAAAATTTCGTTTGCCTTGCAATATACTAATTTTGATTTATTTTAAAAAAATTCTAAAAATTAAAAACTTATGCTGGTTTTAAATCAGCCAATGAGAGGAGAGAAAAATTATAATGAAAGCAATTATAGGAAAGAAAGTTGGAATGACACAAATATTTGACGAAAATGGA
Organism: uncultured Clostridia bacterium; assembly: GCA_934183305.1. Lineage (GTDB taxonomy): Bacteria > Bacillota > Clostridia > TANB77 > CAG-508 > HGM13634. The sequence continues at coordinate 408,445 of CAKPSF010000001.1, forward strand.
TATGTTATTCCAGTTACAGTTATTGAAGCTGGACCATGTACAGTTGCTCAAGTTAAATCAGTAGATACTGATGGATACAATGCAGTACAATTAGGTTTCGGTGAAGTAAAAGATAAACATATTAACAAACCAGAGAAAGGACATTTTGCTAAATCTAAATTAGCTGCTAAAAAACATTTAAGAGAATTTAGAGTTGAAACAGCTGACGTTAAAGTTGGAGAAGAAGTTAAAGCAGATGTTTTTGCTGCTGGAGATAAAATAGACGTTCAAGGAACAACTAAAGGAAAAGGATTCCAAGGTGTTATAAAACGTCATGGACAATCAAGAGGACCTATGGGACATGGTTCTATGTATCATAGAAGACCAGGTTCAATGGGATCTACATCTACACCGGGTAGAGTATTTAAAGGTAAGAAATTACCAGGACATATGGGAGTTCAAACAGTTACAATACAAAACTTAGATGTAGTTAGAGTAGATATGGACAAAAATGTATTATTAGTAAAAGGTAGTGTACCTGGACCTAAAGGTGCAATATTAAAAATAAAAGCTACAGTAAAAAGTGCTAAATAGGGAAAGGAGGAACAATAAATGCCAAAATTAAATGTATATAACATAGAAGGTAAAAAAGTTAGTGATATAGATTTAAAAGAAGAAATATTTGGTATAGAACCAAATGAAGCTATTATACATAGCGTTCTTGTAAATTATTTAGCTAATCAAAGACAAGGTACTCAAAGTACAAAAACAAGATCAGAAGTTTCTGGTGGTGGTAGAAAACCTTGGAGACAAAAAGGAACAGGTAGAGCAAGACAAGGAAGTATCCGTGCTCCACAATGGATTAAAGGTGGTATAGCATTAGGACCAAAACCACGTAGTTATAAATACACAGTTAATAAAAAAGAAAGAAGATTAGCTGTTAAATCAATGCTTAGTATGAAAGTTTTAGAACAATCATTGGTTGTAGTTGATAAATTAGCTTTTGATGAAATTAAAACAAAAAATATGGTAAATGCATTAAACAATCTTAAGGTAACAGGAAAAACATTGATAATGTTACCAGAAAAAAATGAAAACGTTCAAAAATCAGCTAGAAATATAGAAGGTGTTAAAACTACTTTAGTTAACACAATAAATGTATATGATTTATTAAAATATAACAATTTAGTAGTTACACTTGACACTGTTAAAAAATTAGAGGAGGTGTACGCTTAGATGTTAGCAGAAGAAGTTATTATAAAACCTATAGTTACTGAAAGAAGTAGCATAGGATTACAAGAAGGAAAGTATACCTTTAAGGTTAATAAAAAAGCTACAAAAGTTGATATAGCTAAAGCTGTTGAAAAACTTTTTGGAGTTAAAGTATTAAAAGTTAACACAGTAAGTGTTAAAGGAAAAGAAAAAAGAGTTGGGGCTCATACAGGGTTTACACCAGCTTGGAAAAAAGCAATAGTAACAATAGATACAAATCCAACAGATGCTACATATTTAGCTAAAGGTGGAAAAGAAGTTAAAACTTCTAAGAAATTTAAAGATTCTATTGAGGAATTTGGTGCTTAGAAAGCAATAATATCTAGTTTTAAGACTAGGAAAATAAAATTAAAGGAGAGAAAAGAAAATGGGAATGAAACATTTTAATCCATATACCCCATCAAGAAGAAATATGACTGTTTCTACTTTCGAAGAAGTTACAAAGAAAACTCCTGAAAAATCTTTACTTGCTAAAAAGAAAGAAAAAGCAGGAAGAAACTCTTATGGAAGAATAACAGTTAGACATCAAGGTGGAGGAAATAGACAAAAATACAGAATAATTGATTTTAAGAGAAATAAAGACGATATGTTTGCAACAGTTATTGGTATCGAATATGATCCAAACAGAAGTGCAAATATTGCATTATTAAAATATGAAGATGGAACATTAAGTTACATTATAGCTCCACAAGGATTAAAAGATGGAGATAAAATAATATCAGGAGAAAAAGCAGATATTAAACCAGGTAACTGTATGCCAATCGAAAATATACCAGTAGGTACTATGATACACAATATAGAATTACACCCAAATCAAGGTGGAAAAATGGTAAGAGCTGCAGGCCAAGGTGCACAACTTATGGCTAAAGAGGGAAAATACTCTCACGTTAGATTACCATCAGGAGAAATGAGATTAGTATTAACAAAATGTAGAGCAACTATAGGTACTATAGGAAATGCAGATCATGAAAATGTTAAATTAGGAAAAGCAGGAAGAAAAAGACATATGGGAATTCGTCCTACAGTTAGAGGTTCTGTAATGAACCCAGTTGATCACCCTCATGGTGGTGGTGAAGGTAGAGCTCCAGTAGGTCATGCTGGACCAATGACTCCTTGGGGTAAACCAGCTCTTGGATATAAGACAAGAAAGAAAAACAAAGCATCTAATAAGTTTATAGTTAAGAGAAGAAAATAAAAAAGGAGGAAATAATTAAATGTCAAGATCAAGCAAAAAAGTTCCATTTGTAGCTCCAGAATTAATGAAAAGAGTTGAAGCTATGAATGAATCTGGTAAAAAAGAAGTATTAAAGACATGGTCAAGAGCATCTACAATATATCCACAATTTGTTGGACACACAATAGCTGTTCATGACGGAAGAAAACATGTTCCAGTTTATATAACTGAAGAAATGATAGGACATAAGTTAGGAGAATTTGCACCAACAAGAACATTTAAAGGTCATGCAGGAGCTAAATCTTCTAAATAATAATGAGATATAATCTAAATAAGGAGGATTAACAATGGAGGAGAATACAGTACTAGAAGCAAGAGCAACTCTTAAGTATGCAAGAATTTCAGCTAGAAAAGTTAAAATAGTTGCAGACTTAATTAGAGGAAAAGATGTAAACGAAGCTTTAGCAATAGTTAAATTTACACCAAAAGCTTCATCTGAAGTAATAGAAAAATTGTTAAAATCAGCTATTGCAAATGCTGAAAACAATCATGGTATGACAAGCAGTAATTTATATGTTGATCAAATATATGCTAACCAAGGTCCAACTTTAAAGAGAATTAGACCAGCAGCAAAAGGATCAGCAGTTAGAATTAGAAAAAGAACAAGTCATATAACAATCGTTTTAAAAGAAAGACAATAATATTGTAAGGTAAAGAAAGGAGGATTTTTAACATGGGACAAAAAATGAATCCACATGGGTTAAGAGTAGGTGTTATTAAAGATTGGAATTCTAAATGGTATGCAGATTCTAAAAACTTTAGTGACTACTTAGTAGAAGACCATAAAATCCGTGAATATGTTAAGAAAAAATTATTTGTTAGTGGTATTTCAAAAATAGAAATTGAAAGAACTGCAAAATTTGTTAGAGTTAATGTTTATACAGCAAAACCTGGATTAGTTATAGGAAAAGGTGGAGCTATTGCAGAAGCATTAAAAAATGAATTATCAAAAATGATAAACAAAGAAGTTAATTTAAATATAGTTGAGGTTAAAGATATAGATTTAGATGCACAATTAGTTGCAGAAAATATAGCTGCTCAACTAGAAAGAAGAATTTCATTCAGAAGAGCAATGAAACAATGTATGCAAAAAACAATGAAAGCTGGAGCATTAGGAATAAAAACAGCGGTATCTGGTAGATTAGGTGGAGCTGATATGGCTAGAACTGAATTCTACAAAGAGGGTACAATTCCACTTCAAACTTTAAGAGCTGATATTGATTATGGATTTGCAGAAGCAGATACAACATATGGAAAAATCGGTGTAAAAGTTTGGATATATAGAGGAGAAGTTCTTCCAACTAAGAAAACAGAAAGGGGAGAAGAATAATGCCATTAATGCCAAAAAGAACAAAATATAGAAAAATGCAAAAAGGTAGAAATAGAGGAAAAGCTACAAGAGGAACATTAGTTACTGATGGTGAATTTGGTCTTCAAGCAGTAGAAGCAGGAGCAATTAAATCAAATCAAATTGAAGCTGCACGTATTGCTATGACTCGTTATATAAAAAGAGGTGGTAAAGTTTGGATTAAAATATTCCCAGACAAACCAATAACTAAAAAACCAGCAGAAACTCGTATGGGTAAAGGTAAAGGAGCTCCAGAATATTGGGTAGCTTTAGTAAAACCAGGAAGAGTAATGTTTGAACTTGCAGGTGTTACAGAGGATATAGCTAGAGAAGCTATGAGACTTGCTGCAAACAAACTACCTGTAAAAACTAAGTTTGTAGTAAGAGAAAATGAAGTAGGTGGTGATAGTGATGAAGATAGATAAGATAAAAGAAATGTCTTCTCCAGAACTAGAAAAAGAGTTAAGTGAGTTAAAAACTGAATTATTTAAATTAAGATTTAGTCTAGCAACAAATGGTCTAGATAATCCTATGAAAATAAAAGAAGTTAAAAAAGACATTGCAAGAATAAATACAGTTTTAACAGAAAGAAAATTAGCAGAAAATAAATAATTTTGAGAGTTATCTCAAACCTCAAACATCAAAAAGAAGGAGGAAATCAAGTAATGGAAGAAAGAAATCTTCGTAAAGTTATGGTAGGAAAAGTTGTATCAGACAAAATGGATAAAACAGTAGTAGTTGCTGTTGAAACAAGTGTAAGACACAAAGTATACAACAAAATTGTAAAAAGAACATATAAACTAAAAGCTCATGACGAAGCGAATGAGTGTAAAATAGGAGATACAGTTAAAGTAATGGAAACACGTCCTTTATCAAAAGATAAAAGATGGAGAGTTGTTGAAGTTATGGAAAAAGCTGTTATAAAATAAAAAGGAGGAAAACCAAATGGTACAACAACAGTCAATATTAAAAGTTGCTGATAACACTGGTGCAAAAGAAATTATGTGCATTAGATGTTTAGGTGGTTCATATAGAAAATATGCTGAAATAGGTGATGTTATAGTTGCTTCTGTTAAAAGTGCTACACCAGGAGGAGTTGTTGCTAAAGGTGATGTAGTAAAAGCAGTTGTTGTAAGAACTAAAAAAGGATTAAGACGTGCTGATGGTTCTTATATAAAATTTGATGAAAATGCAGCTGTAATAATACGTGATGACAAAACTCCAAAAGGAACACGTATATTCGGACCTATAGCTAGAGAGTTAAGAGATAAAGATTATATGAAGATTATTTCATTAGCTCCAGAAGTACTATAATAAAACAAATAATTTGTTTTGAAGAAATAATTAAGTTAAATAAAATGAATTTAAATTCTTAAAGAAGGAGGAGACCTAAATGAGAATAAAAAAAGGTGATACTGTTAAGGTTTTATCTGGAAATGATAAAGGAAAAACAGGAGAAGTATTACAAGTAATACCTAAAACAGAAAAAATAATCGTTAAGGGTGTTAATATAAGAAAGAAACATATGAAACCTAAAAAACAAGGAGACGAAGGTGGAATAGTTTCAATAGAATGCAATATACATAGTTCAAAAGTTGCAGTAGTATGTCCAAAATGTAATAAAGCTACTAGAGTTGGATATGAAATGGACAAAGATCAAAAAGTCCGTGTTTGTAAAAAATGTGGAGCAAAATTAAAATAAATTTTTAAGAAAGGAGGAAATTTATAATGGAAAAGTTAAGAGAACAATATCAAAAAGAAGTTATACCAGCTTTAATGAAAAAGTTTAATTACAAATCTGTTATGGAAGTTCCAAAACTTGAGAAAATAGTTATAAATGTAGGTTTAGGAGATATAAGAGAAAATCCTAAAGCTTTAGAAAATACAATAAATGATTTAAGCATTATAACAGGTCAAAAACCAGTTGTAACAAAAGCTAGAAAATCAATAGCAGCATTCAAAATAAGAGAAGGCGTTAACATGGGATGCAAAGTTACATTAAGAAGTGAAAAAATGTATGAATTTGCATACAAATTCTTTAATGCTGCATTACCAAGAGTAAGAGATTTTAGAGGAGTATCTGCAAACTCATTTGATGGAAGAGGAAACTACTCAATGGGTATTAAAGAACAATTAATCTTCCCTGAAATTGAATATGATAAAGTTGATAAATTAAGAGGAATGGACATTATATTTGTAACAACTGCTAAATCTGATGAAGAAGCAAAAGAATTACTTACATTGTTAGGAATGCCATTCAAGAATTAGTGAAAGGAGATTAAAGATGGCTAAAAAATCTTTAAAAGTTAAACAACAAAAAGATCAAAAATATAAGACAAGAGAATATAACAGATGTAAAATTTGTGGTAGACCACATGCTTATATAAGAAAATATGGAATCTGCCGTGTATGCTTTAGAGAATTAGCACACAAGGGAGAGATACCAGGAGTTAAGAAGGCTAGCTGGTAGGAAAGTAAATGAAAAGCAGCATCTTGCGTTGTTAAACATCACTTACAATTTAATCAACGTACAGAAGTACGCCTCATAAATTGTAAGCTCGTTTGCCTAGCAATATACTACTTTTGCTTTACTTTAACTAAAATGAATTTTAAAAATTAATCAAAAGCAAGTAGTACAAGGAAATCGAAATTGAGAAACCGCAGATAATACATGTGTATATCGAGGATTTGGAAATGAAGATTGACGAAGTAATACGAAGATTTTCATTAATTTTAAAGAAAAGGAGGAACAAGAAAAATGAATATAACTGATCCTATAGCAGATATGCTAACTAGAATTAGAAATGCAAGTAGATCAAAACATAAAATAGTTGATGTACCTGCATCAAATATTAAGAAATCAATAGCTGATATATTATTCAAAGAAGGATATATAAAAGCTTATGAAGAAATTTCTAATGATACTCAAGGTATTATAAGAATTACTTTAAAATATGATGAAAAAGGAAATAAAGTAATATCTGGATTAAAAAGAATAAGTAAACCAGGATTAAGAGTTTATGCAGCTAAGGATGAATTACCAAAAGTTCTTAATGGTTTAGGAATAGCTTTAATTTCTACATCAAAAGGAATAATGACAGATAAACAAGCAAGAGAATTAGGTGTAGGTGGAGAAGTATTAGCTTACATATGGTAGTTATAAGAAAGAGGTGAAAGAAAAATGTCAAGAATAGGAAATAAACCTATAACTGTACCAGAGGGTGTAGAAGTAACTATAGTTGATAACGTTATAACTGTTAAAGGGCCTAAAGGAACTTTATCTAAAGAATTTCATAAAGATATGAATGTTAAATTAGAAAATAATGTTATAACAGTTTCTAGACCTGATGATGAACCACAAAATAGAAGTTTACATGGTTTAACAAGAACTTTAATAAACAATATGATTATTGGTGTTAAAGATGAATTTAAAAGAGAATTAGAAATAAATGGTGTTGGATATAGAGCTCAAAAACAAGGAAATAAACTTGTTATGAACTTAGGATATTCTCATCCAGTTGAAATGGAAGCACCAGAAGGAATAACTTTTGACGTACCAAGTGCTAACCAAATTATTGTTAGAGGAATTGACAAAGAGTTAGTTGGTCAAACAGCAGCAGTTGTTAGAACAAAGAGACCACCTGAAGTATATAGAGGTAAAGGTATTAAATATGTTGAAGAAGTTATTAGACGTAAAGAAGGTAAAACAGGTAAGAAATAAAATCTAGAAAGGAGAAATAATAATGATTTCTAAAATTGATAGAAAAGCTACAAGACAAAGAAGACATTTAAGAGTTCGTAGAAAAATAAGTGGAACAGCTGAATGTCCAAGACTATGTGTTTATAGAAGTAATACAAATCTTTATGCTCAAATTATAGATGACGTAGCTGGAAATACTTTAGTTAGCGCATCTACATTAGATAAAGAAGTAAAAACAAAACATGCTAATAAAGAAGCAGCTAAAGAAGTTGGAACTTTAATAGCTAAAAAAGCTGCTGAAAAGAACATAAAAACAGTAGTTTTTGATAGAGGTGGATATGTTTACCACGGAGTTGTAAAAGAATTAGCAGAAGCTGCAAGAGAAGCAGGTTTAGAATTTTAAAAAGGAGGAAACTAAAACACATGGAAGAAAATACAGTTGAATTAAAAGAAAAAGTTGTTGCTATAAACAGAGTTGCTAAAGTTGTTAAAGGTGGTAGAACTTTTAGATTTAGCGCAGTTGTTGTAGTTGGTGACGAAAATGGACACGTAGGTGTTGGTAATGGTAAAGCTGCAGAAGTTCCAGATGCTATAAAGAAAGCTATACAAGATGCAAAGAAAAACTTAGTTGAAGTTCCTATTGTTGGAACAACTATACCTCATGAATTAGTTGGACAATTTGGTAGTGCAAACGTACTTCTAAAACCAGCTGCAGAAGGTACTGGAATTATAGCAGGTGGTAGCGTTAGACCAGTAATAGAACTTGCTGGATATAAGAACATAAGAACAAAAGTTATTGGAACAAACAATCCAAGAAACGTTGTTTATGCTACAATAAATGGTCTTTCAAATATGAGAACAGTAGAACAAATCGCTGAAAAAAGAGGAAAAAAAGTAAGCGACATACTTTAATTAAAACAAAAGGAGGTGCAATTTAAATGCAATTAGGTGAAGTAAAAGCATCTACAGAAAAAGTAGAAAGAAGAAGAGTTGGACGTGGAATGGGTTCAGGTCTTGGAAAAACTTCTGGAAGAGGACATAAAGGTCAAAAAGCAAGAAGCGGCGGAGGAGTAAGACGTGGCTTCGAAGGTGGTCAAACACCTTTATATAGAAGATTACCTAAAAGAGGATTTACAAATATCCATGCTAATAATTACACAGAGGTAACATTAAATATGCTTAACAAATCAGAAGCTACAGAAGTTACTGCAGAAAGCTTATTAGCTGAAGGAATAATAGGTAAAATAAATGACGGAATAGTTATTTTAGGTACTGGAAATTTAGAGAAAAAATTAACAGTTAAAGCTAAAAGATTCACTAAGTCTGCTACAGAAAAAATAGAAGCTGTTGGTGGAAAGACTGAGGTGATTTAGTTGTTTAAAACATTAAAAAATGCAATAAAAACACCTGATGTTAGAAAAAAATTACTATATACTTTATTACTTATTGTAATATTTAGATTAGGATGTTTTATAACAGTCCCAGGTGTAAACTCAGTAACATTAAATGAAATAATGGCAGCATCAACAAATGGACTTAGTAGTTTAATAGATATGATTTCAGGTGGTGCGTTCTCAAGATTGTCACTATTTGCAATGAGTATTAACCCATATATTACAGCATCAATTGTTATACAATTATTAGCAATGGTAATTCCTTCTTTAGAAAGACTTGCTAAAGAAGGGGGAGAAGAAGGTAGAAGAAAAATGAATGCTTATACCAGAGTTCTTTCAATAGTTCTTGCTGTAATTGAAGGTTTAGGATTATACTTTACATATAGAAATTCAGGAATATTTGTTGATACAAGCTTTATAACAGGATTCATATTTATATTATCGTTGGTTGCAGGTACAGCAATTTTAATGTGGTTAGGAGAACAAATAACATCAAAAGGTGTTGGAAATGGAATTTCAATGATAATATTTGTTGGTATTATAGCTGGATTCCCAACTGCAATAACAACATTATATGGATTAATTGTTACAAGTACAGGATTCTCAACAACAGGATTATTAACAGCTCTTGGAATAATTGTTGGTGCGATAGTTTTAGTTGCAGGTGTTGTATTTGTTACAGAAGCTGAAAGAAAAGTTCCTGTACAATATGCTAAAAAAGTTGTTGGAAGAAAAATGTATGGTGGACAAAATACACATATACCAATTAAACTGGTTATGGCAGGTGTTATGCCAGTAATCTTTGCATCATCATTTATGACATTTCCAATGATGATAATACCTTTATTTAATAGAAATATTGCAACAGCAACAGGATTTTGGGCAGGAGTGTATAAATTCTCACTTGCTACATCATCAACAGCTGTACCACTAGGGTACACAATTGCTAATGCAATAGTATACTTATTACTAATAGTTGGATTTACATTTTTCTATACATATGCGACATTCAACCCAGCAGAGGTTTCAAGCAATATTAAGAAAAATGGTGGTTTTATACCAGGTATTAGAGCAGGAAAACCTACAACAGATTATTTATCTTCAATAATGAGAAAATTAATCTGGTTTGGTGGATTATTCCTAGCAGTTATAGCAATACTTCCAATGCTTTTAAGATTTACAAACTTAAACTTTACATTTGGAGGAACTACAATTCTAATTGTGGTTGGTGTTGCTCTAGAAACTGTACAACAATTAGAATCTCAATTAGTAATGAGACATTATAAAGGATTCTTAGAATAAAATTGAAATCAATTTATGAGGTTGGAAATTAAAGTTTACTTTAATTTCCTGCCTCTATGTTGCTTTATAAATAATGAATAATGAATGATTAATAATTAGCAATATTGTTAGTTATTCATTATTCACTATTAATTATTTATTAATAGAAATTATAAAAAAGGAGAGATACATATGATATTAATAATGTTAGGAGCACCTGGAACAGGTAAAGGAACTGTTGCATCAAGATTAGCAACAAAATTAAACATACCACAAGTTTCAACAGGAGATATTTTTAGAAAGGCTATTTCAGAAAAAACACCAGTTGGAATAGAGGCAGAAAAATATATATCAAAGGGAATGTTAGTTCCAGATGATATTACAATAAGAATAGTTGAAGAAAGATTGCAAGATGAAGATGTACAAAATGGATTAATTTTAGATGGATTTCCAAGAACAATAGAACAAGCAGAAGCGTTAGATTCTATGCTTGACAAATTAAATAGAAAAATAACTTTAGCAATTAACTTGGAAACTCCAGAAGATGAAATAATAGATAGAATCGTTAGCAGAAGAGTTTGCTCAAACCAAGATTGCAAAACTGTATATAATACAAAATTAAATCCACCAAAAGTTGAGGGAATTTGCGATAAATGTGGAAGCAAATTAATTCAAAGAAAAGATGATAATGAAGAAACTGTAAAAAATAGATTAGTAGCATATTATAAACAATCTGCTCCAATAGTTGATTTTTATAAAGAAAAAGGGTTATTGTATTCTTCAGAAGTAAGTGTAAAAATAAATAAAATGGCAGTTGATGTTGCAGATGAAGTTTATGAAATGCTAACAAAATAAAAAAGAAGCAAGTGGGGAGCTAGTAATGATTGATATAAAATCAAAAAGAGAAATAGAACTAATGAGAGAAGCCTGCAGGGTAACTGCTTTGGTTCATAAAGCAATAGAAGAAGCAATAAAACCTGGAGTTTCAACATTAGAATTAGATCAAATTGCTGAAAAAGTAATTAGAGAAAATGGAGGGATTCCTGCTGAAAAAGGTTATCCCTCATACGATAAAAGCATACCAGATTTTCCGGCAAGCATATGTGCATCTGTTAATGATGAAGTAATTCATGGAATTCCTTCTAGTAGAGTAATACTAAAAGAGGGGGATGTTATAAGCATAGATTTAGTTGTTTATAAAGATGGATTTAATGGAGATGCAGCCAGAACATATATTGTTGGAAAAGGTTCTAAAGAAGATGAAAGACTATTAAAAGTTACTAAACAAGCCTTTTTTGAAGGAATAAAATTTGCAAAAAAGGGTTATAGAATAGGTGATATATCTCATGCAATTGGAGAATACGTTGAATCAAATGGATTTAGCGTAGTAAAAGAGTTTCAAGGGCATGGAATAGGTAGAAGTATGCACGAAGATCCAGGAATACCTAATTATGGCAAAGCTGGAAAAGGACCAAAGCTTGAACCTGGTATGACACTTGCAATAGAACCGATGGTAATAGCAGGCAGGGAAGATATTTTGGAACTTGATGACGGATGGACAATTGTAACAGAAGATGGATCTAATTCTGCCCATTATGAAAACACAATTTTAATTACGGAAAAAGAGCCAGAAGTATTGACAATAATATAGTTTTAATGTATAATATATGAGTTAGTTGTGTTATTATGCACTTTTGTGCTTTTAAACACAAAAATAGGAGGGATAACATTGGCAAAAGAGGATGTTATAGAAGTAGAAGGTACTGTTGTAGAAACATTACCAAATACAAATTTTAAAGTTGAACTTGAAAATGGACACCAAATATTAGCCCATATTTCTGGTAAACTTAGAATGAATTATATAAAGATATTACCAGGAGATAAAGTAAAAGTTGAGCTTTCTCCTTATGATTTGTCACGTGGTCGTATCACTTGGAGAGCTAAGTAAATGAAAAACAGCATCTTGCGTCGTTAAACATCATTTTTAATTTAATCAACGTACAAGAAGTACGACTCATAAATTAAAAATTCGTTTGCCTAGCAATATACTATTTTTGATTTACTTAATAAAAGTAACAAAGTTTTTAATTTTAATTTATAGATATAGATTTAAGAAGAGGTGAAGAAAATGAAAGTAAGACCATCAGTAAAGAAAATATGCGATAAATGCAAAGTAATCAAAAGAAAAGGTGTTATTAGGGTTATATGTGAAAATCCTAAACACAAACAAAGACAAGGATAATATTCTTAGTTAATAACACAAATTGGGTAGCGGCTGTTAAACTTTTAAAAGTTTACATATCAGATTTGTGTTTATATATATGTTTATAAGTATTTAAAAACTATTTATTTTATACAATCCAAAATAAATACATTTCGATTTTAAATATAAAAATAAACAAACCAATTAAATTTTAAATTTGGAGGTGCTAAATTTATGGCTCGTATAGCAGGAGTAGATTTACCTAGAGAGAAAAGAGTAGAAATAGGATTAACATATATCTATGGAATAGGTGTAGCTAGTTCTAATAAAATTCTAGCAAAAGCTGGAGTTAATCCAGATACTAGAGTAAAAGATTTAACAGACGAACAAGTAAATAGTATAAGAAAAGTTTTAGATGAAGACGAATACAAACTAGAAGGTGACTTAAGAAGAGAAGTTGCTTTAAATATTAAAAGATTAACTGAAATCGGCTGTTATAGAGGATTAAGACATAGAAGAGGACTACCTGTAAGAGGACAAAGAACAAAAACTAATGCTCGTACAAGAAAAGGTCCAAGAAAGTTAGTTAGCAAAAGCAAATCTGACAAATAGAATTAAATAAAAATAGAAAATTAAAAAAATCAAGGAGGGTAAAACCAAATGGCTAAAACTGTAACAAAGAAAACTACACCTAGAAGAAATAGAAAAAACATAGATAAAGGTGCAGCTCATATTCATTCTAGCTTCAATAATACTATCGTTACAATAACAGATGTTAATGGTAATGTAATATCTTGGGCTAGTGCTGGAGAATTAGGATTCAAAGGTTCAAGAAAGAGTACACCATTTGCTGCTGGAGAAGCTGCAGAAACTGCTGCTAAAGCTGCAATGGAGCACGGATTAAAAACTGTTGAAGTATTTGTTAAAGGTCCAGGTTCTGGACGTGAAGCAGCTATAAGATCACTTCAAACAGCTGGATTAGAAATAAGTGCAATTAAAGACGTAACTCCTATACCTCACAATGGTTGTAGACCACCAAAAAGAAGAAGAGTATAGAAGAAATAAAAAGAAACAAAAAGAATATATAAATTATTCTTGGGAAAGGAGAATTTTAAAATGGCAAGATATAAAGATGAACAATGTCGTATTTGCCGTAGAGAAGGACAAAAATTGTTCTTAAAAGGTGCAAGATGTTATTCAGATAAATGTAGTGTTTCAAGAAGAAATTATGCTCCAGGTCAACATGGACAAAAGAAAGCAAAACTTTCTGAATATGGAACACAGTTAAGAGAAAAACAAAAAACAAAATCTTTTTATGGAGTTGGAGAAAGACAATTTAGAAAATACTTTGAAATGGCTTCTAATAAAAAAGGAATTACTGGTGAAAACCTATTACAAATATTAGAAAGTAGATTAGATAACGTGGTATACAAACTTGGATTTGCAAGTTCAAGACCACAAGCAAGACAACTTGTAAACCATGGACATTTTGATGTTAATGGAAAGAAAGTTGATATTGCTTCATATCAAGTAAAACCTGGAGATGTTATTTCAGTTAGAGAGATAAAAAAAGATACTGCAATAATAAAAGAAAACATAGAAGCAAATGCAGCAAAACCAGTTCCAGCTTGGCTAGAAAAAGATGCTGAGAATTTATCTGGAAAAGTAATAAGATTAGCAGCTAGAGAAGATATAGACCTAGCAGTTGAAGAACATTTAATAGTAGAGCTTTACTCTAAATAGAGGTTAGGGCTTAGAAGTTGGAATTTTAGAGTATTGCAACTTCTAAGAATGAATAACTTAAATAATTTTTTGTATAAAGTTAGTATGAAGTTTAAATGTTTGGGGAGAAGCTCCCACATCTAGCTTCTAAATTAGGAGGTAAAAATGATAGAATTTGAAAAGCCAAATATTGAATGTCTAGAAATTAATGAAGAAAACAATTATGCTAAATTTGTTTGCGAACCATTAGAAAGAGGATATGGTGTAACTTTAGGAAATTCTTTAAGAAGAATTTTACTTTCATCACTTCCTGGTTGTGCAATTACTGGAGTTAAAATAGAAGGCGTTGTACATGAATTTTCAACTATACCAAATGTAGTAGAAGATGTACCAGAGATAATCGTTAACTTAAAAGGTGTTAGATTAAAATCACATGATAATGAGGACAAAGTATTAAAAATTAACTTCAAAGGAGAAGGAGAAGTTAAGGCAGGAGACATAATAACAGATGGAACTGTGGAAATACTAAATCCAGATTTACATATTGCAACAGTAGCTGAAGGCGGAAAATTAGTAATGGAAATGACTGCTGATAAAGGAAGAGGTTATAATACAGCAAGTAAGAATAAAAAACCAAACCAAGATATAGCAATGTTGCCAATAGATTCAATCTATACACCAGTTAGAAAAGTTAACTACACAGTTGAAAGCACAAGAGTTGGTCAAATGATTGATTTTGATAAATTAGTAATTGAAGTATGGACAGACGGTAGCTTAAAAGCTGATGAAGCTTTAAGTTTGGCTGCTAAAGTTATGACAGAACACTTATCTTTATTTATAGATTTATCAGAAGCAACTAAAAATACACAAGTTATGGTTGAAAAAGAAGAATCTATGAAAGAAAAAGTATTAGAAATGTCAATTGAAGAATTAGAATTATCTGTAAGATCATTCAATTGTTTAAAAAGAGTTGGTATTTCTACTGTTGAAGATTTGACTAATAAAACAGAAGCAGAAATGCTTAAAGTTAGAAATTTAGGAAAGAAATCTTTTGATGAAGTTACAAATAAACTACGTGCATTAGGATTAGACTTTGCACCAGAAGAGGATTAAAATTAAAGAAAAGGAGTGGAAATAGATGGCTACAAATAGAAAATTAGGTAGAACAACTGACCAAAGATTAGCAATGCTTAAATGCCAAGCAACAGATTTAATATTAAATGGTAAGATTGAAACTACTGAAGCTAGAGCTAAAGAAGTAAAAGCTATTGTAGATAGTATAATTGCACTTGCTATAAAAGAAAAAGATAATTTTGAAACAGTAGATGTAAAAGTTGTTAAAGCTAAATTAGATAGCAAGGGAAATAAAGTTACTGAAAAAGTAACAAGCAAGAATGGTAAAGAATATTTAAAAGTAGTTAAAGAAGAAACTATTGAAAAAAGACAAAAAGATATGCCTTCAAGATTAAATGCAAGAAGAAAAATAATGAAAAAAATAAACAAAGTTGAAGGTACAGATTTACCAGGAAAATTATTCGGAGAAATCGCTACAAAATATGCTGACAGAGTTGGTGGATATACAAGAATTATCAAAAAAGGACCAAGAAAAGGCGATGCAGCAGAAGTTGTAATATTAGAATTAGTTTAATATATAAAAAAACCAAAAATGGATAAGCCAATTTTGGTTTTTTTTATTATTTTTTAAAAAACAAACTAAAAAGATTAAATGGTAAAAATGCATTTAACATTAATATTAAAACTAAAACTATTAAAAATAAAAGAATAATATTAGAGAAAAAATCTCTTATTCTATATTTAAAATAATCAAAAGCAGATGCAGGCTTGCCTGTACTAGTGTAGTAATATGTCCTTTTTTGTGAACCTGTTTTATTATTGCCATAATTATTATTTGGAATGTTACCAGCTTGCGAAGCATTTGAACTATAATTATGTATGTTTTGATTTTGATAGTTATAATTTTGTGTATTGTTAAAGTTGTATGACGCTCTATTTTTATAATTATATAATTCATTTTTAACTGAATTTAATTCATTGATTAATGTATTTCTCTCATTAATTACATTATTGTAATCTTCTAAAGAAATGTTTGGGGAAGAAGCTTCTAATTCTATATCATATTTTTTTCTTTTTTCTTCATTAGATAAAACTTCATAAGCTTCACTTATCTTTTTAAACTTTTCTTCAGCATCTTGTTTTGCATCTCCTTGATTCATATCCGGATGATACTTTTTTGCCAATACTTTATATACTTTTTCGATTACTTCTTTTGAAGCGTTTTTATTTACTTCTAACTCGTCATAATAATTCTTCATAATATCCCTCTGAAAATAGTATAACAAATATTGAAAATAATGTAAACATTAAAATGAAAGTTAGGGGCTAGAAATTTTTCTAAAAGTATTGCAAAAATAAAAAAATATGATACAATAGGAGAAAAGATGTTCGAGTGAAGGAGACCGAAATGATTGCTTATCTTAATGGAATATTAGAAATGAAATTTAATGGATTTATTGTAATAGATGTTGCAGGAGTTGGATATAAAGTCTTTATGTCTGAAACTTCAATAAATGAATTAGGAGAAATTGGTGATAAAGTAAAAATATATACACATTATCATGTAAGAGAAGATGATATTAGTTTATATGGTTTTTTAACCATTGAGGAATTAAATATGTTTGAGTTATTAATATCTGTTAGTGGTGTAGGAGCAAAATCTGCACTAAATACACTAGCAAATATAGAAGCTTCATCATTTGCACTAGCGGTTGTTTCAAATAATACATCAAAGCTTACAAAAATACCTGGAATAGGTGCAAAAACTGCAGCAAGAATAATTTTGGAATTAAAAGATAAACTAAAAAATCAAGAGCTAGTATCAAATACAAAATCAAGCAAATCAATAAATAAGATTATTGATAATGATGCTAAAGACGAAGCAATAACTGCTTTACAAGTTTTAGGATATAATAGAAAAGAAATAGAAAAAGCATTTGAAGAAATAGACTTAAAAGACTTGAGTTTAGAAGAAATGATAAAACAAGGATTAAAATATTTATCACAAAAATGACCTGTTTGGGGACGGGGCAAAAACAAGTCATTTTTGAAATAATCAAAAGGAGAAAAACATGAACTTAAATGAACCATTAGCATATAGAATGAGGCCAAGAACGTTGGAGGAATATGTTGGACAAGAACATATTTTAGGAAAAGATAAAATACTATATAGAACAATAAAAGCAGATAGATTATCTAGTATAATTTTATTTGGACCTCCAGGTTGTGGAAAAACATCTTTGGCAAAAGTTATAAGTGAGACTACAAAGTATAAGTTTGAAAAAATTAATGCTGTAACATCTGGGGTTTCCGATATAAAAAAAGTTATTGAAGATGCCAAAAATTTATTTTTAAATCCTTCTGGCAAATGTATATTATTTATAGATGAAATTCATAGGTTTAATAAATTACAACAAGATGCACTGCTACCGGCTGTTGAAGATGGAACAGTAATTTTAATAGGGGCAACAACAGAAAATCCATACTTTTCTGTAAATAAGGCTTTAATATCTCGTTCTATGGTATTTAAATTAGAACCACTTACAGAAGATGATGTTTTTAAAGTTTTAAAAATGTCATTAGAAAGAAAAGACGGATTAGGAGAATATAACATAAATATATCTGATGATACATTAAGAAAGATAGCTCAAATATCTGGAGGAGATGTTAGAACAGCATTAAATGGCCTTGAAATAGCGGTGCTTACAACTGCAGTAGATAAATATGGAGTAATAAATATAACCAATCAGATAGCTGCTGATAGTATGCAAAAAAAGAAAGCTGTTTTTGATAAGTCTGGAGATAGTCATTATGATAATATTAGTGCATTTATAAAGTCAATGAGAGGTAGTGATCCTGATGCCGCAATTTTTTATTTAGCAAGAGCATTAAATGCAGGTGAAGATCCAATGTTTTTAGCAAGAAGAATTGTTATTGCCGCTTCAGAGGATGTTGGTATGGCTAATCCGAATGCATTAGTAGTTGCAAATGCTGCAATGCAAGCGGTATATCAAATTGGAATGCCAGAAGCAAGAATTATGCTTGCTGAAGCTTGCGTATATGTTGCAACTTCTAAAAAATCAAACGCTTCATATTTGGCTATAAATAAAGCATTGGAAGATGTATCAAGTAAAGATACAGGTGAAGTACCAATGCATATAAGGAATGCCCCAATAGAGGATATGAAAAATTTAGGATATAGCAATGGATACAAATATCCACATGATTATCCAGGACATGTTGTAGAACAACAATATTTACCAGATAAAATGCTTGGAACTAAATATTATATAAAAGATGAAAATATTGAATAAAGCTTACTAAAATGTAAGCTTTTTTTAATGTTTTTGAATATTTAATTATTTTTTTCAGAAAATAAGAATATGATGAAAAATAAAATTTGGATAAAAATTCTAATTGGATTTTTTGCGGGATTAGTAAATGGACTTTTTGCAACACGGTGGAGGAATGATACTTGTTCCTGCATTTATTCATGTATTAAAATTAGAAGATGTTAAAGCTAGAGCAACATCTATTATTTGTATTTTGCCGTTAGTGGTGGCAAGTGGATTCTTTTATTATAAAAATCATTATATAGATTGGAAAGTTAGCTTGTTGTGCGCTACAGGAGGAATTGTTGGTGGAATTGTAGGAGCTAAGCTTTTGAATAAAGTGCCAACAAAATATTTAAAAATAGCATTTACAATTTTTTTAATATATGCATCATATAAAATGATTGTATAAATAAATATTTAGAGGATTAGATATGATAGAAATTTTAACTGGTTTCATATCTGGAATTGTTAGTGGAGTAGGAATGGGTGGCGGAACAATTTTAATCTTGTGTTTATCAATTTTTTGTGGACTTGATCAGAAAATTGCACAAGCTACTAACCTTATTTTTTTTATTCCGACTTCAATTGCAGCAATATGTATTAATATAAAAGAGAAAAAAATAGATTTTAATGTAACTAAAATAATAGTTTTATTTGGAATTGGCGGAGCAATTTTAGGAGCATTTATTGCACAGAAAATGGAAACCAAATTATTAAAACGAGTATTTGGGATTTTTTTAGCATTTATATCAATTTATGAGATTTATGTTTTTATAAAAGAGTATATAATTCACAAAAAAAGAAATAATAAAATAAAACAATAATTATCGTAGGAGGAATGAAATATGAAATTTACAAAAGGAATGATTATAGGTGGAATGTTAGCAGCTGGTGCAATGCTTATGTATAGTGATAGTGTAAATACTAAAAAGATTATGAAAAAAGGAAAACAATTAGTAAAAAAAATGGGAATAATTTAAAACAGAAAGAGAAAGTAGATACTACTTTCTCTTTTAATATACTAGGAAATTTCTCATTTCCTAGTATATTAAAAATGCTATAATCGCTATTGCCTTTGAGATTTCCTCATTTCATTCGGAAACTCAAATCGGCGAGAACAAAGGGCGACTAAAGTCGCTTTGTTCACTAAATTAATTTTCCAAAGTCATTTTTCTTTAGACAACAACCTTGATTATCCATACATTTTTCCATGTCTTCTTTTTTTCCTACAAAACAGTCGCAGTGTTTCATATCTACGCCCTTTAAACATTTACCTTCACGATGTGGTTTTGCACATACTTTGACATGTTTTACTCTATCTACCCATATTTGAATGTCGTATTTCTTATCTGGGCATAGTGGACCAAAAACGAATTCACCATCTTTATCAGTAAAAGTATGAGAAACAGGTCTTCTAATTTCTTTACCACAATCAAAATCAACTTCTATAAGTTTTACAACAGCGTCTCTTATTGGTTCTTTGTAACAGTCTCTAATTACACCATATAATACACCTCTATTATCTTCTGGTAAAACTATATCTAAATCAAATTGTTTACCTGTTGCAATATGACCATCTACATTAGTTATTGGACAACATTTATCTTCGAATTCCATAAAAAACTTCCTTTCATACTAATCTAAGCAATTAGCTTAATATATTATATGAAAAATAAAGATTATTGCTACTTGGTGTTGAAAAATATACTAAAATATGATATAAAATATAAATAACGAAAAGAAAGTAGGAATGAAAAATGGCAGAAAAAAAGAAAATAGATAAAAGCAAAATATTAACAAGAGTTATAGCAGTAATAATGGCTGGATTAATGTTATTAGGAATTTGCTTTACATTTATATATTACATTATTCGTATGTTTTAATTATAAAATATAAAAAAGAAGGTAAAAAATTATGAATGATAATCCAATGATAGAAATGAAAGAATTTTGGGTACAAACTTTTAATCACTATACGCAAAATCCATGGAGTATAATAACTTTAATTATAGATATTTTCATAGTTTCTTTTTTAACAGTGCAAATAGTTAAAATATTAAAAGGCTCAAGAGCTATGCAATTAGTTAAAGGAATTATTTTTTTATTGGTAATAACTTGGTTAAGTTCAATATTTAATTTGAAAATATTAAATTATATTTTAACAACTGTTATGACTTATGGTGTAATATTGTTAATAATTTTATTTCAGCCGGAATTAAGAAGAGCATTAGAACAACTTGGTTCTTCAAATAAATTAACTAGGTATTTTGGACTAGAAAAAGATATAATCTCTAAAACAAAAGAAGATATATATAAAATAGGCATAGCTGTTATGGAATTATCTAAAACAAAAACAGGGGCATTAATAGTTATTGAAAGAGATATAAAGCTAAAAGAAATTATATCAACAGGTGTAACAATAAATGCGGAGATTTCACCGCAATTATTAGTAAACATATTTACTCCTAACACACCATTACATGATGGAGCAGTTATAATAAGTGAAAACAAAGTTGCAGCTGCAGCATGTATGTTACCATTAGCATCTGATGGAAATATTGCAAGAGAATTAGGAACAAGACATAGAGCGGCAATAGGAATGAGTAAAGAGTCTGATGCAATAATAGTAGTTGTGTCTGAAGAAACAGGAAAAATCTCTATTGCCAAAGAAGGAACTTTAATAGCAGACTTAAAAGAAGAAGCATTAAAGAAAATATTAATTAGCAATATAATTACAAAAAGATTTAAAGAAGAAGACAAAAAAACATTATTTGATAAAGTAAAAAGTTTAAAATCAAAAAATAGCAACAATAAATAATTTGCAAAATTAATAGTTATTTAACAGTTTATATTAATTTATTTTGAGACTTTTTTGAAAAATTACGGTCTAACAGCCCTTTGAGGCGGGGAATACCCATTAGCTTGGAGGGTCTAATTTTGAAAAAATGCTCTCAAAAATAAATTGATTGCAATTATACTTGTTATATAAATTACAATTTATAAATAAGGAAGAAAATATGCGAAATATTAAATTAACAATAGAATATGATGGGAAAGACTTTAATGGATGGCAAAAACAACCTAATAAATTAAATATTCAAGGAGAAATAGAAAGAGCAATAAAAGATATAACAGGAGAAGATGTTGATTTAATTGCCTCAGGAAGAACTGATGCAGGTGTGCATGCATTAGGGCAGGTTGCAAATTTTAAAACAAATTCAAATATACCAGTGGAAAAAATACCAATTGCACTAAATACAAAACTTAAACGAAGCATAAGAATTTTGGCTGCAGAAGAAGTAGAAGAAAGATTTCATAGCAGATATAATTGTAAGAAAAAAACATATAGATATGTAATTAATAATTCTGTAAATGGGACAGCAATATATAGAAATTTAGAATACAATTTCTCACAAGAATTAAATGCAGAAAAAATGAATGAAGCAGTAAAATACTTTATTGGAGAACATGATTTTAAAGGATTTAAAGCAAGTGGAACTAGTTCTAAAAGTTCTGTAAGAATTATTTATGATGCAAAAGTATATAGAGATGGAGATAGAGTAAATATTGAGCTTACAGGAAATGGTTTTTTGTATAACATGGTAAGAATAATAGCAGGAACATTAATAGATGTGGGAATAGGAAAAATCTTGCCAGAACAAATAACTAATATAATAAATTCAAAAGAAAGAACTATGGCAGGAAAAACTTTACCACCTAATGGATTGTATTTAGTGAAAGTTGAATATGAGTAAAACTAAAATATAATTAATTTTAAGTAAAAACAATAAAATAATATTGACAAAAGAAATAGATTGAAATATTATACAAAATGAAGAAAATTTATAAAAATGTAAAATAAGAACAAAAGAAGGAGAAAATAAATGAAAAACGTTGTAACTGTTGAGGCTGTACACACACACACACACACACACACACA
>CAKPSF010000002.1 GCA_934183305.1 uncultured Clostridia bacterium
TATCTTTAATAAAGCATATTTCATGCTTTTTTTATTATTTTTTAGATTACATTGTGTGTGTGTGTGTGTGTGTGTGTGTACAGCCTCAACAGTTACAACGTTTTTCATTTATTTTCTCCTTCTTTTGTTTTTATTTTACATTTTCATGATGTTATTGTATATTTAATTCGCTACATTGTCAATATTATTTTATGTTTTTATTTAAAATTAATTATAATATTGACTTGTTTTTGTGAATAAGATATAATGGTTTTGAGAACTAGATTATATTAATCATTAATAAATTATGGAGGTATTTATGCAAAAGAAAAATATAACTAAATTTGAGAATATTAAGGAATTGATATACCATTCTGCTAATGTTTTCTCAAATAATATAGCTTTTACAACAAAAATTAAAAATGATAATAATATTGAATATATAAATCACACTTATTCTGATTTGCTATCTGATATTAATAGTTTTGGTACTAGTTTATATAAATTAGGATTGAAAAATAAAAGAGTCGCAGTTGTTGGTAATAATAGTTACGAGTGGGCTGTTGCACATTTAAGTAATTTACTTCGGTGGAATTGTTTCTGTTCCTCTAGATAAAGGGTTACAGGTTGGTGAACTTGAAGATTCGTTAATTAGAAGTGAAGTATCTGCAATTGTTTTTGATGCAAAATTAAAAGACATTATAGAAAAAATAAAAGAAAATAACAAAACTCAAATAAAACATTTTATTTGTACTAAAAATTTACAAGGTTTTTTATCTTTTTATGAATTATTATTTAATGGTAAGAATGCTATTAATGATGGTTTTACAGAATATATCGATTGTAAAATAGATTCGTATAAAATGAGTATACTTCTTTTCACTTCTGGAACAACATCAAAATCTAAAGCAGTTATGCTAAATCAAAATGGTATTGCTACAAACATATACGATATGCAGCTTGTGGAAGATTTTCATAGTACAGATGTTAATATAGCTTTTCTACCTTTTCATCATATCTTTGGTTCAACAGGAATGTTAGTTATGTTAGCATCTGGATTAAAAACTGTTTTTCCAGATGGTTTAAAATATATTAAACAAAATTTAATTGAATATAAAGTGTCCTTGTTTGTTGGAGTGCCTATATTAATAGATAAAATGTATTCAACAATTATAAAGGAAATTGAAAAACAAGGTAAAACAAAATTAATTAATACTGCAATTAAGATAAGTAATTTCTTATTGAAGTTCCATATTGATATTAGAAGATTATTGTTTAAACAATTAATAGATCAATTAGGCGGAGATATGCGATTTATAATTTCTGGTGGAGCCCCATTAGATACCAAAGTTGAAAAATGGTTCAACCAAATAGGAATAAATATTGTGCAAGGTTATGGTTTAACTGAAACTTCACCTGTTATTGCAGCAGAAGATTTTGGTCACACTCGATATGGTTCTGTTGGTATGCCAATGAAAAGCTTAGAGGTTAAAATAGATAATCCAGATTCTAATGGTATTGGTGAAATCACTGTAAAAGGTCCAAATGTAATGCTTGGCTACTATAATAATCAAGAAAAGACTGACGAAGTTTTACAAGATGGCTGGTTTCATACTGGAGATTTAGGATATATAGATAAAGATGGTTTCTTATTTATTACTGGTAGAAAAAAAGATTTGATAGTTTTAAAAAATGGAAAAAAGGTTTTCCCTGAAGAACTTGAATTATTAATAAACAGATTAGATGAAGTTGAAGAATGTTTTGTTTATGGATTACCAAATAAAAATGATGCTAATGACGTTAAAGTTGCAATTGAGATTGTATATAATGATAATTTTGTAAAATCAAATTACAGCAATGTTAGTGAAGAAGATTTAAAAGCAATTATTTGGGATAAAGTAAAAGAAATTAACAAAACTTTACCCATGTATAAATATATTAAAGATATGATTCTAACTAAGGAGCCTTTAATAAAAACAACTACTAACAAAACAAAAAGAAATGAGGAATTAAAAAAAGTCTTAAATTTAAGGAGCAACAATAATGAATAGAGTTAAATTAAGTGATAGAATTTTGCCAACATACACAAAAGGCGAAGAAATATTTAATATGGTCTCTCATATTGTAGGAGCTGCTTTAGGAATTGCTGCACTTGTTTTATGTATTATCTTCTCTGCTATTCACAAAAATGCTTATGCAGTTGTTTCAAGTTGCATTTATGGTGTTTCTTTAATTTTATTATATACAATGTCTAGTATATATCATGGTTTAAGCTCAAAAATTAGAACTAAAAAAGTTTTTCAAATAATAGACCACTGTTCTATATTTTTGCTTATATCTGGAACTTATACTCCATTCGCATTGTGCACTTTCAGAGAATACAATACTGCAACAGGTTGGATTTTATTTGGGATTGTTTGGGGATTGTCTATTTTAGGAATAGTTTTAAATTCAATAGATTTAAAAAGATATAAAGTTTTCTCTATGATTTGTTACTTATTAATTGGTTGGTGTGTTATTTTTAAAATTAACTTATTACCTGAATTACTAACTTTAAATGGCTTTATTCTTCTTTTAGCTGGTGGAATTGTATATACAATTGGTGCAATTTTTTACGGATTAGGAAAAAATCATAAATGGATGCACTCAATATTTCACATTGCATGCATTATTGCAAGCGCCCTCCACTTCTTCTGCATTTTCTTTTATGTAATTTAATTTAAAACAAAAAGTAACAGCAATTTAATATTGCTGTTATTTTTTATACATATTTTTCATCTTTTTGAAAATAATAAATGCGAAGAAAAAAATTGGAGTTTAATTTATGAAGAATTTTTTTAATGCTATTATAAATAGTTTTAAGTATTCACCTCAAAATAACTATCATTTTAATTTAAGTAATAGTCAAAATAATACTAATAACAAAATTGTTCCATTAGAGGACTTAAATGAAAATGTATATCCTAGTATTGATGTGAATTTAGAATATATAAAAAGTAAATTTAATAGTTCAATTAATAGTGACATTAAGATTAGACAATTTGATTTAATTGCGCGAAATAAAATGTATAAAGCTTTTGTTTTTTATATTGATGGAATGAGTGATTCTAAAGCAATAAATCGTTTTATTTTATATCCTTTAATGTTAAAAAATAAATCCAATACTTCTGAAGCAAATGAAACAATTGTCTCTTCTGCTGTTGCTTCAAATATTACTGTAAAAAGAGTTAAAAAATTTAATTTAATAGATTATATTAATTCATGCCTTATTCCTCATAATGATGTTACAAAACTACAAAAGTTTGAAGAAATTATTACTTCTGTTAATTTAGGAAACTGTGCCTTATTTATTGATACTATTGATACTTGTTTTGTATGTGATGTAAAAGGTTATGAAAAAAGAACAATAGATTCACCCAAAAATGAGATAGTAATACGTGGCTCTCATGAAGCTTTTGTTGAAAATTTAAGAACAAATACTTCTATGATAAGAAGACTTGTTAATAATGAGAATTTAATAATAGAAGATACTTCTGTTGGTGCTGTAAGTAAAACAAAGTGTGCTATTTGTTATTTAAAAGATATTGCAAATAATGATTTAGTAAATGAAGTTAAGCATAGAGTTAATAATTTGGATCTGGATTATATTATTTCATCTGGTCAATTGGAGGAACTAATAAAAGAAAACTCAAAGAACTCTTTACCAGAAGTAATATCAACTGAAAGACCAGATACAGCTGCTTCTTCAATTCTTGAAGGAAAAGTTGTTGTTATAGTAAATGGTACCCCAATTGTTTTAATCGCTCCTTGCACCTTTTTTGATTTATTAGCATCTCCTGAAGATAGAAATATAAATTTTACATTTGCTAATTTATTAAAAGTAATAAGACTTATTGCTTGTATAATAAGTGTTTTATTACCAGGTATATATATTGCGGTTACTAATTTTCATGAAGAATTAATTCCTACTGAATTACTATTTTCAATAATTTCTTCAAGACAAGCTGTTCCACTTTCTATCGAATTGGAAATAATTTTAATGGAATTAGCATTTGAACTTATACATGAAGCAGGAATAAGGGTACCAGCTCCAATAGGTTCAACAATGGGTATAGTTGGAGCATTGGTTTTAGGAGATGCAGCAGTTAGTGCCAATATTGTAAGTCCTATCTCAATAATAATTGTTGCTATCACTGGTCTTTCTTCATTTGTTATACCAAACTTTTCACTGGAATTTCATTTTAGAATATTGAGGTTTGTGTTTATATTTTTAGGGGCTATCCTTGGTTTTTTAGGTATCTCCATTGGTATTTTTATATATTTTGCAATTTTATCCGAGTACACTTCATTTGGTGTTTCTTATTTATCACCATATGTCCCAGTAACCAAAGTATACAACAGTGGATATTTTCTTTCTCCTATATGGAAAAGAGAAAAAAGAGAAGCATCACTTAATGTTAAAAGAGAAAATAAACAAAATCATATTAGTATGAAATGGAAATAAAGAAAGGAGACATTTATGGACTCAAATAATAAGCTAGGAAGTGCAGAAGCAATATCAATAATGTTAATAGTACCTCTTGCTCATCTTCTTGTAACTCTTCCTAAAGTTATTTTACAGGATCAAGGTTCAAGCAGTGTTGTAAACATAATTTTTATTACATTACTTGCTCTAGTTTCAATATTTATTTTAACTATATTGTACAAAAAGTTTAAAGGTATGGATATATTAGACATTTCAAATTATCTATTTGGAAAAGCATTTATGTATATTATTGGTATAGTGTACATTGCTTACCTTATATTTGTAGCTTCATTAACCTTAAGAAATGTAGCAGAAAACTTAAAAACTATATATTTTAACAATACACCTATTCCCTATATCATTTTCTTTTTAATATTAGGTATTGCATACATTAATAAGTATAACTTTAAAACTGTAATAAAAGCTAATGTAATAATTTTACTAATTGTAATAGTGGATCTTATTACTTTGTCAATTTTTAGTATAAATGATTTTGTTCCTGAAAGATTTTTTCCAATTCTTGGAGAAGGTGTTAATAATACCTTTTTAAAAGGAGCAAGCAATGTATTTATTTTCACAAATATAACTTTCTTATTCTTCTTAATGCCTTTACTAAGAGATGTTAATAAATTTAATAAGGTTTCATATATTGGTATAATAATTTCTGGTCTTTTTATTTTAACTACTATTGGTTCGATATTATTAATGTTTCCTCTTGAAATATCATCAAACTCAAATTCGCCAATATATTTACAATCAAGGCAAATAACTCTAGGAAAATTTATACAAAGAGTTGATGCTTTTTATATATTAGTATGGCTTATTACTATTCTATCTTATATTAGTACAACAATAGCATTTGTAAATTTAATCTTTAAAAAGATAGCAAATATAGAAAATAAATCTACCATTTCTTATTGTTTTGTATTACTCTTAGCTGGTTTATCTTTAGTTTACCAAAATACAATTCAAGTAAGAAAAATAGATTTAGGAATATTAAAAATTTCATCTTTATCTATAATTTTTGGTTTTAGTTTTATTGTTCTTATACTTGGAAATATTAAAAAGAAATTAAAGGGAGATAATAAAGAATATGAGCAAAGTACCTAGAAACATCTTAATTATTACAATAGTAGTAGCATTATTAGCCTCTATAAGTAATTACTCTAGAAGTAGTGAAAACATAGATGACCTAGCTTATGTCATGGCTGTTGGTATTGATGTTGGAACTACTGCAAAATATAAAATAAGTTTGCAACTTTCCACTATTGAATCTAGTGCAACAGAAGCTGTCATTAAACCAGAAGAAAATACAGAAGAATCTTCTAGTAGCGGTGGTGGTAAAGGTGGAAGTGGCGGTTCATCTAGTGGAAATCAAACATCATCAAATGCTACCGAAATATATACAATAGAATGTAATTCATTAGATTCTGCTATTAATATTGCTAATACGTTCTTAAACAAAGATATAACCCTATCTCATTGTAAGGTTTTAGTTGTTTCTGAAGAACAAGCTAAAAAGAATATAAGTCAAATTATAAATACTTTTATAAATAAAGTTGAAGTAAGACCAGATTGTAACATTATAATCTCATCAACAGCTAACAATGAATTTGATGCTTCAAATAAACCCAAGTTAGAAGATTTATTATCTAAATACTACGATATAACTTCTAATGCTGAGACTCGGAACAGCGTATAATCAAACTGTTGAATTAATAAGCTTTTATTTAGCTTTAGAAGATTCACTTATGCAACCATATGCTAGTCTTGGAATTGCTAGTGATTCAAGTAAGAATTTTTATACTGACAAGTCCAACAGTAGTTTAGATGCTCAAGCTCAAAGTTTAATTAATTCATCATCAAAATATGGTGTTGAAACACTTGGATTAGCTGTTTTTAAAAATGATAAAATGGTGGGTACTTTGTCTGGTGTTGAAACAATGTGTCATCTTTTAATTACCAACAAATTTAATAGTTGTGTTTTAGATATACCAAGCCCATTAGGTTCAGATGAAACTATAAGTTTATATTTATCCAGTGCAGAAGATACTAAAAATAAAGTAAGTATTATCAATAGCTCACCATTTGTAAAAACTAAAATAAATTTATCTGCTAAAATATTATCTTCAAATAATAGTGATGAAACCTTAACCCAAGAAAAGTTAAGTCTTATACAAGATTCAGCTTCTAAATATATAACTGAACAAATATATAATTATTTTAATAAATCTTCTAAAGTATTTCAGTCTGATATTGCCGGAATAGGAAGATTTGCAATAAAAAATTTCAAAACAACTAATGAGTGGAAAGACTATAATTGGCTAGAGAATTATCAAAATTCAACTTTTAAAGTAGATTTAAAGCTTTCTATTAGAACAGGAATATTGCTAACAACAGAATAAAAATGGAGGAAACTATATGAATATTTGTGCACTAATAATAAGTATAACTATATTTTTAAATAGCATTGGATATGCAGTTTATGAATTTAAAAATAAAAATAAATTAGCAGGAATATCTGTTATTATATTGTCTCTTATAACTACTAGTCTCTTTACTTATGCAATTTTTAGTCTTTAATATTATAAAAAGGACAGATATTATTCTGCCCTTTTATAATATTATATCTCTTTTAAGATTATTATTTTCGATAGTTCCAGTACCTATAAAATTGCTATTCAAATATACTGTATACAATCCATTTTCAAGTTTTTTAGTTAATTTACTTCCATTTAAAAATATTTTTACTTCATTATCATTTAAATTAATTCTAGGTTTATTCTGAAAAAAGTTATCTATTGTAATTATGTATTTTTCAATTAATTCTGGATTCTCTCTTATGTCTTCAACATTTATCGAATTACTTATATTAAACTCTCCAACTTGAACTCTTTGCAATTCTTTCATATATCCAACTGTGTTTAATTTTTCTGCTAAATTTTCACACACAGTTCTTATATATGTACCTTTTGAGCATGAAATTTCAAATACTATTTCTGCTTCCTTGCTATCTACCTTTAACAACTTTATACTATATATTTCTATTTGTCTTGGTTTAACCTCTACTGTTTTTCCGCTTCTCGCATATTCGTATAATTTTTTTCCATTAACCTTTATTGCTGAATACATTGGCGGAATTTGTTCTTGTTTGCCAACTATATTTTTAAGTGCTTTTTCTATTGTTTCTTTACTTAAATTTGGTATATCTCTTTTTTCTATTATTTTTCCTTCTCCATCTGCTGTATCTGTTTTTATACCAAGCTTCAATGTTGCAATATATATTTTATCATGATTTATTAAATATTTAGAGAGTCCTGTTGCTTTTCCAATAAGTAAAGGCAAAACTCCTGTTGCATTAGGGTCCAATGTTCCAGTGTGTCCTACCTTCTCCTTTGTTATTTTTTTTACTATAGCAACAATATCATGTGATGTATATTCTTTTGGCTTATTTATTAGTAAAATACCATTCATATTTTATTGTTTCCTTTATAATTTATTTCCTCTTAAAAAATCTTTTGCATTCATTCTTTTACAGTTTTCAGCTTGTATTTCAATAGCTTCTAGTATTCCGTCTTTAGCTTTAAAAAACAAGCCTTGTTTTGCATCTGCTAATATTATATCTCCATTTTTTATTTTATTATCTGAAGTTAAAATTTTATTTTCTTCTACAACTTGAGCTTTCCAAATTTTTAGTTTTTTTCCATTTACAAATGTATAAGCACCCATTATTGGGTTTAAACCTCTTATTAAGTTTTTTATTTGCTCTGCTGTTTTGTTTTCCCAATCTATTTTAGACATTTCTTTATCAAGCATTGGTGCTATTGTATAATCTTCTCCCTGTTTTGTTCTTGGTGCATTTCCCGCTTCAATTAGTTTTAATGTTTTTACTAATAACTCTCCACCAATTTTAGATAATCTGTCCCATAGTTCACCTGTTGTTTCATTTTCTCCAATAGATACTTTTTCTTTTAAAATCATATCTCCAGTATCCATTCCAACATCCATATACATTGTAGTTATGCCTGTTTCTTTATCCCCATTAATTACTGCCCATTGTATAGGAGCTGCTCCCCTGTACTTAGGTAAAAGTGAACCATGAACATTAATGCAACCAAATTGTGGAATATCTAAAATTTCTTTAGGAAGTATTTTTCCATAAGCAACAACGCACATAACGTCTGGTTTTAGCTCCTTTATTTCTTCTATAAATTCAGTATTTTTTCTAACTTTTAATGGTTGAAATACTGGTATATTTTTTTCTAATGCAAATTCTTTAACAGGAGATGCAAGCATTTTCATTCCTCTGCCCTTAGGTTTATCTGGGTTAGTTACAACTCCAATAATATTATATTTAGCATTATATATAGCCTCTAATGATTCTTTTGCAAAATCAGGCGTTCCCATAAATAAAATATTCAATATAGTTATTTCCTTTCATATTAGTTTTGTGGTTCTACATATTCCAAAGTTCCTGGTTCCATAATATCTACAAAAGTAATTCCATTTAAATGGTCAATTTCGTGGCATAGTGCTTGTGCTAAAAGTTCCACTGCTTTTATTTTTACTTTTTCACCATTTTCATTTAGTCCTTCAACAACTACTTCTGTTGGCCTTATAACCTTTGCAAATTTATTTGGGAAACTTAAACATCCTTCTTCAACTTCTCTTGAACCTTTTTGTTTTAATATTTTAGGATTAATTAGTTTTACAATTGGTGTATCTTCTTCGTAAGTATCTATTACTATTATTCTTTTTAATATTCCAACTTGCACTGCTGCTAGTCCAACTCCATTGTGCTTATGCATTGTTTCTACCATGTCTTCTATAAGTTCTTTGACTCTTTCATCAATTACTTCTACTTCTCTAGACTTCTTTTTTAATATTTCGTCCCCTTCTTGTCTTATATTTCTTATTGCCATTTTTTGCCCCCTTATCAATAATTCATTATCTAATTTTAAGTTAAATTTGCAGGATTTGTATCTACTATTATTCTTGTTGTTTTATTATTAGCTTTTTCTATTGCCATATTTATTATGTCTATAATTTTATTATTTAGTTTTCCTTTTAAAATTATTCTCCATCGATACTTATTCTTGATTTTATCTATTGGACAAGGCAGTGGTTTATATAGCACTATATTAATATTTTCTTTTTTTATTAACATATTAAGATATTTATACAGTGTTTCTGCTACCTTGCTTATTTTATATTCATCAGTATCAGTTAGTCCAATACTTATTATATCGCAAAATGGTGGATATTTCAATTGTTTTCTTAGTTCTATTTCTGTATCATAAAAAATATCATAATCTTGTTTTTGACTACATTCTATTGCAAAATTTTCAGGGTTGTAT
This sequence comes from uncultured Clostridia bacterium, assembly GCA_934183305.1. Classification (GTDB taxonomy): domain Bacteria; phylum Bacillota; class Clostridia; order TANB77; family CAG-508; genus HGM13634. The sequence continues at coordinate 9,862 of CAKPSF010000002.1, forward strand.
GTTTGCACAATTACTCTTCCTGGTAATTTATCTCTTCCTGCTCTTCCTGCTACTTGTGTTAATATCTGGAATGTTCTTTCATTTGCCCTATAATCTTCAATATATAAACTACTATCTGCTGCAATTACTCCAACTAATGTAACATTTGGAAAATGATGTCCCTTTACAACCATTTGTGTTCCAATTAGAATATCTATATTATCGTTTTTAAATTTATTTAGTATTTCTTCGTGAGAATTTTTCTTAGTTACTGTATCTACATCCATTCTTATTGTTGTTGCATTTGGAAATAGTTTATTAATTTCTTCTTCAAGTTTTTGTGTGCCAGTTCCAAAATACTTAATATTTTTACTTTTACATTCAGGACATTCACTTAAGTTTTTTTGTTCATGTCCACAATAATGGCATTTTAATTTATTTCCTTTAGAGTGATATGTCATTGTTATATTACAATTTTTACATTTAACAGTATAACCGCAATCTCTGCACATTACAAAAGTTGAAAATCCTCTTCTATTTAAAAATAGAATTGTTTGTTTTTTATTTTTTATGTTTTCCTCTATTGCTGAATATAGTTTTGTACTTAGTATGCTTCTATTTCCATTTGCAAGTTCTTGTCGTAAGTCTACTACTTCAACTGTTGGGAGTGATGCTTCATTTGCTCTTTTGGTAAGTGTAATTAATTCAATTTTTCCTGTTTGTGCTTTATAAAAACTGCATAAATCTGGTGTAGCACTTCCTAAAACAAGCGGAATATTATTTTGTTTTGCAATAAATCCAGCAAGTTCTTTTGCATTATATCTTGGGTTAGTTTCTGATTTATATGAACTGTCATGCTCTTCATCTATTATTATTAATCCTAGATTTTGAACAGGTGCAAAAATCGCAGAACGTGCTCCTATTACTATTTTACATTCTCCATTTTTTATTTTATTCCATTGGTCATATCTTTCACCAATAGATAGTTTGCTATGTAATACTGCAATTTTTTCTTCTCCAAATCTAGCAATAAACCTGTCCACCATTTGAGGAGTTAAAGATATTTCTGGAACTAAAACAATTGAAGTTTTATTCTTTTTTAAAACCTCATTTATTAATTGCAAATAAATTTCAGTTTTTCCAGAGCCTGTTACTCCATAAATTAAATATTCTTTGTTTTCGTTATTTTGTATGCTCTCATTTATCTTATCAAAAGCTTTTTGTTGTTCTAATGTTAATTTTAAGTTTTTTGTAGGTTCAACCTTTTTATTTACGAACGGATTTCTTTCTACTTTCTCTTCTATTATTTCTATATATTCTTTCTTTTCAAGAGCTTTTAATACTGCACTTGTTGTATCTGTTATTGCCTCTAAATCTGCTGTTTGTATTCCTTCATTTTGTATTAAGAAATTTAATACTCTTTTTTGTTTATCAGATTTTATAATACCGTTTTCTATATCATCTTCAATTTCTTCTATCTCTTTTTTTAAATATACAAAATTTAAGGTTTTATCTTTTATTCTATTATCTATGTTTTTAGTAGCTGTTCCTGGCGGAAGCATTAATTTTATGCAATCTGAAATATTACAAAAGTATCTTCTTGCCATAAGTTTTGCAAGTTCTATATTTTCTTTAGTAAGTTTAATTCCATCTTGAATTTTAGCAATATCTTTAACTTTAAACTCTGATGAATTTTTAAAACCTATTACAAAACCCTCTTCAAACTTTTTTCCTCTACCAAAAGGAACCAATATTCTATCTCCAACACAAATAGTACCAAGCATATCGTTTGGTACGTTATAATCAAATATTTTATTTAAATCCTTCACATTACTATTTATTATAACTTGTGCTATCATATTTGCTCCCCATAAACTGGTTATAGTATATCAAATTTTTTTCCAAAAGTCCACTTTGTCTTATTGCAAATCTTTATTTTTTATGATATAGTTCACTTAAAGGAGGTGAAAAAATATGAAAAACATCACAACTTATTCTAAAAGAAAATTTAGATTAAATTTCAGTATTTGGGACTTTAATGCAATTTCTGTTGCAAAAGCTTTTAATATTTCTCACAAAGCTTGTAAACCATTTAATATTGATGAGTTTTTTTATAACTTTGAAAAAGAACACAATTTATTAAACACTGTTGCAGAAAATACAGAGTCATACTCTTATTCCTAACTATTATCTAAGTTTTTCTAAAAATGCCACTTTAAAGTTAAGAAATTTCTTTGAATATAGCTTAAATATTTCCTTTTCTTATTATTTAAAAACGAAATCAAAATTTTATACACAGTTCTCGTATATTTCTTATAATCCATATATTTATCCTAAATATTATTCAAAGAAAAAAGGATTTGATAATTGTAGAAAATGTTTTTTCTTTAAGTATATAGTTTTATATAGAATATACGAGAACTATGTTGAGATATTAGATATTCTACATTTTAAGAATAATTATAAACTTTAAAATGGGCCGGGACCAAATGGTGGTCTTACAGGTGGTCTAAATGGTGGTCTATTTGGTCTTCCTAGCAATTCTCTTAATACCAATATTCGTATTAAATCTCTTAATAATGGATTTCTATTTCTATCTTCTTGCCTACTTAATGTTGCATCTGCCAAATTACTTTTTCCATTCATATTTTCTGGTCTTACATTCTTAGTTGTTTGATTATTATTTACCACATTACTATTATTTCTATTCTCTTTTGAAATCTCAATATTCTCAATGTTTATGTATATTTCATTTGTTATTCTACTTACTAAATCCTCTGTTATATTTTCATTTGTATTCATGCATGCTTTGCACACCATTGGGTATATTATTCTATAAATTTCAGGATACATATTATCAATATTTGCTTGATTATCCCCAAAATTATTTTCACTCTCATAGAATTGGTTATTTGGATACATATTCATATTATTCATCATTGCTGGATTTACATTATATCCTAGATTATTCCTCATATACTCTTCATATGGATTATTATCATACATAAAAAAACCTCCATAACATATTTTTTATATATTATGAAGATTATATATTTTTAGTGATTAATTTATAAATTATTTACTAATTCTTTAAATTTATTTCCTCTTTCTTCGAAGTTTTTAAACATATCAAAGCTTGCACTTGCTGGTGAAAATAAAACTACATCTCCTGGTTTTGCAACTTTTTTTGCTGTTTGAACAGTTTCTTCAAACTTTTCACACATATATATTTTTATGTCTTTTTGTTGTTTTTCATTTTCTGCTTTTACTGCATCAAATATTTTATGTGCTGTTGCACCTATTAATATTAAACTATCTACTTTTTCTAATATAGGTTTTCCAATCGGCGTATAGTCTAAATTCTTATCATATCCACCTGCTATAAGGACTATTCTTTGATTAAATGAATTTAAACCGGCAATTGTTCTTGTTGGAGATGTTCCTATTGAATCGTTATACCATTTAACTCCATCAATTTCTTTTACAAATTCTAATCTATGTTCTACACCTTTAAATTCTTTTATAACTTTAGCTGCTTTTTCAGGTGATACTAAACTCATTGTAGCAGCAATTGTAGCACAAGCATTCTCATGCATATGTCTTCCTCTTAATATTAAATCATCCGTATTTAAAATATGTTTTCTTAATTTGTCTTTACATTCTTTAATTATATTATCGTCAAGTATTATTCCATCTTCTAATTTCGTTTTACTACTATAAAATATAACTTTACCTTCTGCTTCTTTTGCAGCTTCTCTTGTTATGTCATTATCATAATTTAATACTACTATTCCTTTATCATTTTGATATTTAAAAATATTTTTCTTAGCTTCAATATATTCTTCATAATCTTTATGTACATTCAGATGATTAGGTGTAATATTGGTTATAACTGAAATATCTGGACTTATTTTCATTCCCATTAATTGAAAACTGCTTAATTCAAGAACAGCAATATCTTCTGGCTTCATCTCATTTACTTTTGTAAATAATGGTATTCCAATATTTCCTCCTAAATAACAATTATACCCGTTATTTTTAAGTATTTCATAAATTAATGTTGTTGTTGTTGTTTTACCATCACTTCCAGTTATTCCAATAACTTTGCCTGGAAAAACTTTCATAAACATTTCTATTTCTGTTGTAACTATTGCTCCATTTTGTTGTTCTGCAACTAACTCTGGTTTTGTAGGCATACAACTAGGTGCTCTAAATATTATATTAAATCCATTTAAATTCTTTAAAGAATCTGAACCCAATGAAGTTTCAAAGCCATATCTAGTAATTTTATCCACTACTTCATTTGATAATTTATCCATTGTTCTATCATCAAATACTGTAACATTTGCATTCAAGTTATGCATATAGTCTAAAAGTGGAATGTTACTAACGCCTAATCCTATTATTGCAACTTTACTTTTGCTTAAAAATTCATTTAGCTCTTCTAACTTTTCGTTTTTATATTCCATATTTTCCCCCTAATTATATTTTAATTTTCGGTTTTATAACTTCTAATACTTGATTTGTTGATTCTTCCACAGACTTAGCTTGTGTAACATCAATTTTTATTGTGTTTGGATATATTTTATAAAAGCCTGCCATTTTCTGCAACAAATCTCGCAATTTTATGTTTCTTTTTATAGCCCTTATATTTTTATTTTCATTATATTGTATGCATTTTCTTTTTACTCGTTCATTTAGACTAGCTGTTATAAATAAATGATAATCTATTTGTGGATAAATTTGCATTATTGCTCTTCCAGAAACAATAACATCATTTGTTTGTTTTAATTCATCTATTATTTCTCTTGCATATTCAAATAGTTTTGTATTATCTGCAATTCCACCAACTAAAGACACAGCAAGAGATGATGCTTTTGATTGTAGTTCTTCTTCGTTTGCAAGTTTTCCATTAATATAAATAACTGACTCTCTATTTTCTATTCTAATTTCAACCTTTAGCTCGTCCATGCATTTTTTTATATCTATATTTTTCATTGTTCTTCTTAATTTAAATAAATTAGGTTCTTTTTGCATTAAGCAATATACAATAGCTCTATAAAGATTTCCGCCATTTAATAATATAGCATTTTCATCTTTTTTTAATAGCTCTCTACATATGCTTGTCTTACCAGAGCCAACTAGCCCTTCTATTCCTATTACTATATTTTCGTTTTTCATATTATCCCTCATTTTTCTTTATTGCATAATTATTATATAACTAATATTGTGAAAAATCTAGACCTTCACTTTAATTAATTTAAAACTCAAAATGGAATAAAACTCAAAGAAGCGGTAACACCACCGCTTCCCTGGTTTCTTCTTATGTCTTAATTGTTTCCACAGCACCCAAAGTTTGTGAATAATAGTAAAAATACTATTAAGAAAAATAATACAGTGCTGTCTCCACCGCAGCCATTATTGTTACATCCACAGCTTCTAAATAAGCCACTAAGTGGTCCACCTGAATAAGTATTGTTATTTCTCATTTCTTCTTGCATTTTATTTTCCTCCTATATTAATTTATATATTATAGTATGAAAGTTTTATTTTTTGTGTTACAATATATAGAGAATAAACGGAGGTTTTATAATGAATAAACCAGAATTACTTTCTCCTGTTGGAGATTTTGAATGTTTAAAAGCAGCAGTGCAAAATGGCGCTGATGCTGTATATTTGGGTTGTGCAGATTTTAATGCAAGATATAGTGCTAAAAATTTTAGTTTAGAGGAATTAGAAAATGCAATTGATTATGCTCATTTAAGAAATGTAAAAGTTTTTCTTACCTTAAATACTTTGATAAAAGATGATGAATTAGATGTAGCAGTTGAATTAGCTAGAAAAGCATATAATTGCGGAATAGATGGATTAATTATTCAAGATTTTGGACTTTCTAATGTTTTAAAAAAAGAAATGCCGGATTTACCATTACACGCAAGCACCCAAATGACTTGCCACAGTTTATCTGGAGCACAATTTTTACAAGAAAAAGGCTTTAAAAGAATTGTATTATCTAGAGAATTATCTTTAGAAGAAATTAAATATATTAAATCTAATACATCTACTGAAATTGAAGTATTTGTTCATGGTGCTTTATGTATTTGTTACTCTGGTCAATGTTTGTATTCAAGTATAATTGGAGGACGTTCACGGAAATCGTGGCAAATGTGCTCAAGGTTGCCGTTTACCCTACTCTTTATTAGAAAACGAAAATATAATTGATAAAGGCTATTTATTAAGTCCTAGAGATCTATGCTCTTTAGAATTATTACCAGAATTAATTTCAGCCGGAGTTGATTCTTTAAAAATTGAAGGTAGAATGAAGACTCCTGAATATGTTGCAACTGTTACTAGAATTTACAGAAAGTACATAGACAAAATATTTAATAATGAAAAATATATTATTGAAGAACAAGATAAAAAAGATTTATTGCAGGTATTTAATAGAGGCGGTTTTTCAACCGGACATTTATTAAATGAATCTAATAAAGAATTAATATTTAAAGAAAAACCTAATAATATGGGGATATATATTGGAAATGTTTCAAACTATAACTCAAACAAAGGTCATATAACTTTATCTTTAAATGAAGCAATTTCAATTGGTGATACAATAACATTTCAAAATGAAAATACTAAATACACTATATCTGAACTTATGATTGGCAATAAAAATTTAACAACTTGTGATTCACCTAATAAAGTTACAATTGGTAGAATGAAAGGAAACATTAAACCTGGAGATAAAATATATAGATTAGCTAGTAAAGAACTTTCTTCTAGAGCCAAAGCATCATATATTACAGAAAATATAAAAAATCCTATTAAAGTCAAATTAGATGTAAATTTAAACAAGCCATTAACTTTAAAAATTTTTGATAACAATAATAATGAAGTTACTGTTGAGTCTAATGAAATTGTTGTTGAAGCATTAAAATCCCCTATAACTAAAGAAAGATTAGAACAACAATTAAATAAATTAGGTGACGCCCCATTTTATTTTAGTAACATAGAAATCAATTTAGATAATAATGTATTCGTTCCTCATATAAGTACAATAAATGAATTAAGAAGAAATGCTATTAATAAATATGAAGAGATTTTAGTTAATAAATATAAAAGAAACATTCTGCCTATTTCAAATATTTCATTTAATAACGAAAAAACACCTAATAAAAATAAAAAAATATGTGTATTGCTAAATAACTTAAATTTGGATTTTACCTATTTAGATTTAAAGAATATTGATAAATTATATATTCCACTTAAATATTTTCATTTAAATAATTACAGTAACTTATTAAAAACTTTAACAGATAATTTTAATGTATATATTTATATGCCTTCTATTATTAAACCAAATTATAGAAATCTATTTAAAGACACAATTAATAATTCCTTAAAGCAATATAAAATTAAAGGATTTATTATCTCTAATATTGGAAACTTCAAGTTATTAGAAGAATATATAAACGATTTTGAATTTATTGGTAACTATACTTTAAACTTCTTTAATAATATGACTAATAACTTTTTAAAAATTAATACATTAACAATCTCACCAGAATTAAATAAAGAAGAAATAAACAATATTAATTCAAATTCTAAAAACACAACCGAATTTATCGTTTATGGTAATTTACCACTTATGACTTCTAACTACTGTTTATTAGGTAAGTCAAACAAATGTTATCCAGGTTGCAAGCAAAAATGTAAAGAGAATAATAAATATTATTTAAAAGATAGAATGAATTTCACTTTTAGAATTATACCAGACAATATACAAACTATATCTACAATTTACAATAGTAAAATCACTTGCATTGACACAACCGAACTTAATGTTGACAATTATAGAATTGATATATTAGATGAAGATATTGAAGAAATAAATAACATTATAAACACAATTAAAAAACACAAACGCTTAGAAGGAAAAAACTATACAAATGGAAATTTTAATAGAATAGTATAAAGAGCTTAAATAAAATATTTAAGCTCTTTTATAATCCTTATAATTTATACTATCATAATACAAACTTTCAGGACATACGTCTTCTCCATTTTCCCATTCAACTGTTTCTCCTCTTGGTTTGACATTTTCAAAATATTCTCTTATTTTTAATTTATTATAACTTTCTATTTTTTGTATAAGTTCTTTCATATCAAAAGCTTTTTCTTCCCCTGTTTCAAATTTTAAATATATCCAGTAATTATCTAACGCTCTTACCTTTAATATATCTGGTGTGATTTCACACATATCAATTTCCCCCTATTTAACATTAATTTAATGGTTTTATTTTAAAATACTTATTTTCTTCTTGCATCAGTATCCACAATGAATTTAATTCTTCTTTATGTATTTGTATCCAGGCTTGAATTAATTTGTCTTGTTTTGTTGGCATCTCTCCATTTAATTTATTTGATTCTAAATCATAAGTTGACTTAAACTCATTATATCTTGCGTGAAGATGTGGCTTATGATGTCTTTCAATTTCATTATAAAACATGCTAATAATTATTCCATAAAATTGTGAAATAATTGGCAATTTGTATCACCTCCAATATTATATCAATTATATGTATTTTTTTCAATACGGTTTTGTGAAAATTCAAACTATTGAATTATAGTTTAATAGAAAAAAAGATTAACTTTAGAATACATCATTATATTCTAATAGTCAATCTTTTTCGTATCTCATTATTCGACAATTTTATATATGCAATATTGCGACAGCTATGTTAAAGTATATTAGTATTGAACAACTGTCTAGTATTGTTGATATTATTGGTGCTGCCATTATTGCTGGATCTATTTTCAGCTTTTTTGCAAGCATTGGCAATGCGCAACCTAACATTTTAGCAAGACATGCTGTTCCAATTAATGTTAATCCAAGCACTATTGCTATTTTTAAGTTTCCATATTGAATCATTATTCTTATTCCATTTACTATTGCAAGTGCTGTTCCTGCAAGTAAGGCTACTCTAAATTCTTTCCAAATTGCTCTAAAGAAATCTTTAGGTTCTATTTCGTCAACTGCCATACCTCTTATTATAAGTGTTGAACTTTGCGAACCACAGTTTCCACCTGTTCCCATTATCATAGGTATAAATGATACTAACAATGGAACAGCTGCAAATGCTTCTTCATAATGTGTTAATATTCCACCTGTTATCATTGATGAAACCATTAATAATAATAGCCATAATATTCTGTTTCTAGCATGTTTAAACACTGATGTTTTAAAATATGAGTCTTCTGTTGGTGTCATAGCAGCCATCAACTCAAAATCTTCTGTTGTTTCTTCTTGCAAAACATCTATTGCATCATCTATTGTAACAATTCCAACTAATCTATTTTCTTTATCTACAACTGGTAATGCAACTAAGTCATATTTATCAAATATTTTAGTTACTTCTTCTTTATCTTCTAAGGTATTAACTGTAACAACATTTGTTTCCATTATATCTTTAATTAAAACATCCCTGTCTGCCAATAACAAATCTTTAATATCTACTATACCAATAATTACTCTTTTAATGTCCAAAACATAACAAGTATAAACAGTTTCTTTATTCAAACCAATTTTCTTTATTTTCTTAAATGCATCTTCTACTGTCATATTTATTTTTAAGTCCACAAATTCGGTAGTCATTATACTTCCTGCTGAATCTGATGGATATTTTAATAATTCATTAATAGTATTTCTTTCTTCTTTATTTACAGTTTTCAAAATACGTTTTACAACATTTGATGGCATTTCTTCTATTAAGTCAACTGTATCATCCATAAACAATTCATCAATTACTAATTTCAATTCTTTATCTGTTAAATTATTTATTAATTGTTCTTGTAAGTCTGGCTCCATATATGAAAAAACCTCTGCTGCTTCGTCTTTGGGAAGTAATCTAAATAGCAAAACAATATCTTCTGGTGATAGTTCTTCAAATAATAATGATATATCTTGATTATTCAATTGTTTTAAATATTTATATAAATTTGTATATCTTTTATTTTCTAATAATTCAATAACTTCTTCTTTTATTTGTTCTTCATTCATTTGTATAAATTCCCCTTCCTATTTATACTTAGAAATCTGGTACATACTCCTCCTCATGTTCTCCTAAGTCTTGCATATACCCATTTTCAATATTAAGTTCATACACATAATTTTCTATTTCCTCGTATTCTTCTTTAGTTAATTTTCTATTCAAGTCTTCCATTTGTTTTGCTATGTAGCACGGGAAATATTGTGCCATTATACTTACATACACATTCGGATCCATGTTTTCTTTTATCCATTTTAAAACTTTTTTTGAATTTTCTATATTATTAGGCAAAACAAGATGGCGTATAATAAGTCCTTTTTTTATCAAGTCATTATCATCCAATACTGGTGCACCCACTTGTTTATACATTTCCTTTATTGCATTACTTGCATTTTCAAAATACTTTTTAACTCCTGAATATTTTATTGCAATGTCATCATCAAAGTATTTTAAATCTGGCAAATATACATCAATATATCCATTTAATAATTTAATAGTATCTATATTTTCATATCCATTTGAATTATATATTACTGGAATATTAAGACCTTTTTCTTTTGCAAGTTTTATTGCCTCTATTATTTGATAAACGTAAATTGTTGGAGTTACTAAATTAATATTATTAGCATTTTTATTTTGTAAATCTATAAAAACATCTGCTAACTCTTGAATTGAAATTTCTCTGCCCTTTCCTTCCCAACTTATTTTATAATTTTGGCAAAACTTACATTTCATATTACAATTAGAAAAAAATACTGTTCCAGAACCATTTTCTCCACTTATACATGGTTCTTCATAATAATGGAGTGATGCTAATGCAAACTTAACTTTACTGTTCGCTTTACATCTTCCAAGCTGATTGCTGTTTCTATTTACTTTGCATTTATGCGGACACATCTCGCACGATGAAAGATCTAAATCTAACATAAACTCCCCTCCATTATTTTTTGAACTATAACAAAAGTATATCACAGAAGCTTACAAAATTACAGAAATTTTTTCAAAAATTTATTTCAGTTTAGTATTGTCAATGTATTATACAAAAATATTGCTAATTTATTGCGTAGTTTCAATATTTGTGATATATTATTGTCATATTATTTTAGGAGGCTATTTTATGGTAACAATTAAAGATTTATATACAGATATTGATAAATTTAATGGAAAAGAAGTTAGTATTGAAGGTTGGGTTAAAACTATTAGAGATTCTAAAACTTTTGGCTTTATTGAATTAAGTGATGGTTCATTTTTCAAAAACGTTCAAATTGTTTTTGATAATACATTAGATAACTTTGATGAAATTTGTAAATTTACTTTAAGCTCTTCTATTAAAGTTACAGGTATAGTTGTTAAAACTGAAAATGCTAAGCAACCTTTCGAAATTAAAGCAACTAATATCGCTTTAGAATATGCTGCTGATTCTGATTATCCTTTACAAAAAAAGAGACATACTTTTGAATATTTAAGAACAGTTGCTCATTTAAGACCTAGAACTAATACTTTTAGTGCTATTTTTAGAATAAGAAGTGTCGCTGCTTTTGCAATACACGAATATTTCCAAAAAAATGGATATGTATATTTAAATAGTCCAATAATAACTTGTGCAGACTGTGAGGGTTCTGCTGAAATGTTTAAATTAACAACATTAAATTTAGACGAACCATTACCTCAAAAAGATGGAAAAACTGACTTTACTCAAGATATTTTTGGTAAAAAAGCTTTCATTACAGGTTCTGGTCAATTACATGGTGAAACTTTTGCTCAAGCATTTGGTAAAATATATACTTTTGGTCCAACTTTAAGATCTGAAAATTCAAATACTAAAACACATGCTAATGAGTTTTGGATGATGGAACCTGAAATTTGTTTTTGTGATTTAGAGCAATTAATGAATATTGAGGAAGATTTCTTAAAATATGTTGTAAAAGCTGTTTTAGAAAGATGTCCTGAAGAAATAGAATTTTGTGATAAGTTTATTGAAAATGGATTAATAGAAAAACTTCAAAAAGTTACTAAATCTTCATTTACAAGAATAGACCACAAAGAAGCTATTGATATACTAAAAAAAGCTGATAGGACTTGGGAATTTGAACCTGAATATGGAGAAGACTTAGCAAAAGAACATGAAAAATACATTACTGAATATTTTAATGGACCAGTTTTTGTAAAGAATTGGCCAAAGGATATTAAATCATATTATATGAAATTAAATCCAGATGGTAAAACTGTTGCAGCTGTTGACTTAGAAGTTCCTGGTGCTGGTGAAATTATGGGTGGTTCTCAAAGGGAAGAAAACTATGATAAATTAGTTACTCGTATGAATGAAATGGGTATTGATACAAAAGAATTATATTGGTATTTAGATTTACGTAGATATGGTTCAGTTGTTCACTCTGGTTTTGGACTAGGTTTTGAAAGATTACTTATGTACATTACAGGTATGCAAAATATTAGAGATGTAATTCCTTTCCCTAGAACACCAAACAACTGTGATTTTTAATTTAATATAAAAATAAAAGAAGGTTTGAAAAACCTTCTTTTATTTTTATTCATAATCTACAACATTTATCCAATTACTTAAAAATTCTTGTTCTTCTTTATTTCCTTTACTCATTTGAGCTGCTGCAACTATTGGAATCCATCTTTGAATATTTGCTTTTGAAATTCCACTTTTTTCTGAAAACAAATCAACATATTTTTCTGCTAATTCTTTCTTTCCTTCAAGTGAGAATAGTAAAAATGTTTTTGCTACATCTGCTGATGCATTTCCTATTGTTACATGCGCCCAGTCTATTACATAGCTACTGCCATCTTCTTTTATTATTACATTGCTTGGATTAAAATCTCCATGACATATTTTTGTATGATTTTTCATTCCTTCTAATCTTTGTAATAATTCATATTTTGTTGTATTGTCAATGTTCTCTGTACTCTCTATTTTTCTTTTATATTTATCTTTTATTCTATTTAATAGAGGTACTGTATTAGACAATATTTTCATTTGTATGTCTACAAATAAGTTTAAATACTCTTCTTCTTTTTCTGGATGTTCTTCCATTAGTTTGTTAAGTGGTGTTCCTTCTATATGTTCAGATACAAGAGCCCATCTATTATCTATTTTAGTAACTTCTAATAGTTTTGGAACATTTAAAGTTGTTCCCTCCTCAACTCTTGCTTGGTTTAATGCTTCGTTAAGTATATCTGCTTTTGAATAGTTCTCTATAAATAATTTTATTGTTTTGTCTTCATCTTTATAAACAGTTTTTGTGCTTCTTTGTGCTATTGGTTTTTCTAAATTATATTTCATAATTTTTTCATCCTTTCTTATAATATTTAAAATTATTATTCTCCGTAATATGCTTTTAAATACATTTCTTTTATTTCACTAATTAATGGATATCTTGGATTAGCACCTGTACATTGATCATCAAATGCTTGTTCAGACATCTCATCAAGTCTGTCTAAGAAATTCTTTTCGTCTATTCCATAATCTTTAATAGTTTTCTTTATTCCTATTTTTTCTTTTAATTCATCAATAGCTTTTATTAAATTATTCAAACTTTCTTCATCGTTTGCTCCACCAAATCCTAAAGCTTCTGCAACTTCTGCATATCTTCTTAATGTATGTGGATGGTCATATTGTGGAAATGTTCCCATTTTATTTGGTACTTCTGCACTATTAAATCTTAAAACATAGTCTATCATTAATGCATTTGCAACTCCGTGTGGTATATGATGGAAAGCTCCAAGTTTATGTGCCATTGAGTGGCAAACTCCTAAGAATGCATTTGCAAAAGCCATACCTGCCATAGTTGCTGCATTAGCCATTTTTTCTCTTGCTTCTGGATCATTTGCTCCATTTTCATATGCTCTTGGTAAATATTTAAATATATTTTTTAATGATTCTATTGCTAATCCATCTGTATATTCTGTTGCCATCATTGATGCATATGCTTCTAAACAGTGTGTTACCGCATCTATACCTGATGCTGAAGTTAAGCCTTTTGGTGCGTTCATCATCATATTACAGTCTACAATAGCCATTTTAGGTAATAATTCATAATCTGCCAATGGATATTTTGTTCCTGTCTTTTCATCTGTTATAACTGCAAATGGTGTAACTTCTGAACCTGTACCTGCTGATGTTGGAACTGCTATAAAGTAAGCTTTTTCTCCCATTTTAGGGAATGTATATACTCTTTTTCTTATATCCATAAATCTCATTGCCATGTCTAAGAAGTCAACCTCTGGATGTTCATACATAACCCACATTATTTTACCAGCATCCATTGCTGAACCACCACCAACTGCAATTATTGCATCCGGTTTAAAAGCATTCATTGCTTTTGTTCCTTCTATTGCACATGCAAGTGTTGGATCTGGTGCAACATTTGAAAATGTTGTATGTTCAATTCCTAATTCGTCTAATTTATCTGTTATTGGTTTTGTATAACCATTTTCAAATAAGAATGTATCTGTTACTATAAATACTTTCTTTTTGTTCATTACATTTTTTAATTCTTCTAAGGCCACAGGCAAGCAGCCTCTTTTTACATATACCTTTTCAGGTGCTCTAAACCAAAGCATATTTTCTCTCCTTTCAGCAACTGTTTTTACATTTAACAATTGTTTTATTCCTACATTTTCTGATACTGAGTTTCCGCCCCATGAACCACATCCAAGTGTTAATGATGGTGTAAGCTTAAAGTTATATAAATCTCCAATTCCTCCTTGAGAAGATGGTGTATTTATAAGTACTCTACAAGTTTTCATATTACTATAAAATTCTTCTATTTTTTCTTTTTCAGTAATTGTATTTATATATAATGATGAAGTATGACCTAGCCCTCCATCTTCAATTAATTTTCTTGCTTTGCTAATTGCATCTTCAAAGTCAGTTGCTTTATACATTGCTAAAACTGGAGATAGTTTTTCGTGTGCGAATTCTTCTGCTAATTCAACACTTTCAACTTCGCCTATTAAGATTTTAGTATTTTCCGGTACATCAACACCTGCTAAAGCAGCAATTGTATGAGCTTTTTGACCAACTATTTTAGCATTTAATGCTCCATTTATAATTATAGTTTTTCTTACTTTTTCTGTTTCTTCTGGATTTAATAAATAGCATCCTCTTTTTATAAATTCTTCTCTTACTTGGTTATATACTTTATCTAAAACTATTACAGATTGCTCTGATGCACATATCATACCATTATCAAAAGTTTTTGAATGAATTATTGAATTAACTGCTAAAATAATATCTGCTGTTTCATCTATTATTGCTGGTGTATTTCCTGCACCAACTCCAAGTGCTGGTTTTCCGCTTGAATATGCGGCTTTAACCATTCCTGGTCCACCAGTTGCTAATATTGTATCTACTGATTGCATTAAAGTATTTGTAAGTTCAAGAGATGGAACATCAATCCAAGCAATTATATTTTCTGGAGCTCCAGCTTTTACAGCAGCTTCTAAAACTACTTTTGCTGCTTCTATTGTTGATTTTTTTGCTCTAGGATGTGGACTTATAATAATTCCGTTTCTTGTTTTTAAGCATATTAATGTTTTAAAAATAGCTGTTGAAGTTGGGTTTGTTGTTGGTATAACAGCTCCAATTATTCCAATTGGTTCTAAAACTTTTTTTATTCCATATGAAGTATCTTCTTCCACAACTCCACATGTTTTTTCATTTCTATATTTATTGTAAATATATTCTGCTGCGTAGTGGTTTTTTATTACCTTATCCTCTACAATTCCCATTCCTGTTTCTTCTACTGCCATTTTTGCAAGTGGAATTCTTGCACTATTTGCAGCAATAGCAGCAGCTTTAAATATTTCATCAACTTTCTCTTGTGAAAATTTAGAAAATTCTTCTTGTGCCTTTTTTACTTTTAATATTGTTTCTTGAAGTTTTTCTACACTGTCTACAATTTCATATTCTTTATCCATTTTTGTCCTCCTTAATAAAATGACTTAGAATAATTATATAACAACTTATAATTAAATTGTTACACATAATTTAAAAATTTATTCATTTCGATATTAACACATATATAATTATTTTTCAATAATTATTCTACACTTTTTAAGCTTTCTATCATATCTATTTTCTTTAATACAAAATGTATTATAAAGTTTACAACAAATGAAAATGTTACTGTTATTATTGCAGAGTATACATAGCTCATAATATTTATATTTCTCATAAATCTTAAGGAATCTATTTCTATACTAGATATTATTCCACTTGTTAAGAATGTTCCAAATACTAATCCTATTCCAACTCCTAATAAAGTAAATATTATATTTTCTTTATTTATATAATTGTCAACCTCTTTATCATAAAATCCTAATACTTTCAATGTTGCAATTTCTCTTTGTCTTTCTGCAATATTAACATTTGCCAGATTATATAATACAACAAAATCAAGTAATGCAGATGCAACTATTAATATTACTACAACATAATTCATAGTTTTTAACATATCTTGTACAGAATTCATTAGATTTTCAATTATAGATACAGATGCAATGCCATCTATGTTTAAAATATCTTTTGATATATTGTTTTGTGTTTCTTCATTTATTTTATTTGTATTAACATATATCATATTAGTTTTAAAGCTTTTAATATTTTGTTCATAAAAATCTTTAGACATAAAAACATAATGTCCTACATAGTTTTTAGTTATATTTTCAACTTTAAATTCGTAACTTATATCGTCTCCATCTATAAAAGTTATTTTATCTCCATAAGTAACGCCTAACATATCTGCAATTTTATCTGTTATTACTATGCCATTATTGTTTAAACTTATTTTTTCGTTTGTTTCATAATTTGTTAAATTACATACCATGCTAAAATCTTCTGCATTCTCTGGCACAAATACTGTCGCATTATATTTTTTATTACTGTTAGATAGTTTACCTGTAACGGCATTAATTGTAGAGTATTCTTTAATGTCTTCATTATTTTTTAAATAATCCGTTAGCTCGTTTAATCCATCTGTATTTGCCAATGTAATAGCTAAATCATATTTAAAAATCTGTTTGAATTGTACATTTGGAATGTCTATAACAGAATCTCTAATTCCAAATCCAGTAAGCATAAGACCAGTACAACCTGCAATTCCTATAATAGTCATTAATGCCCTTTTCTTATATCTAAATATATTTCTTGCAGTTACTTTATGTGAAAAATTAAATCTTTTCCATATAAAAGTTATTCTTTCCAATAATATTCTTTTTCCATTTTTAGGTGGTTTGGGTCTCATTAAAACAGAAGGCATTTGTTTTAATTCTTTTATTGCAACAAGCATTGTTGCACCACCGATACATATAAATGCTAAAATTGTTCCACTAATTCCAATATCTAACCTATATGTACAATAAAACTTGGGTAAATTATATATCATTGCATACAATTTCCATACTATATTAGGTAACAAATAAAGTCCTACTGTCATTCCCAACAATCCACCTATTACGCAAGCTAATAGTGAATACATTACATATTTTGATATTATTTGTAAGTTTGTATAACCCAAAGCTTTTAATGTTCCTATTTCAATTCTTTCTTCTTCTATCATTCTAGTCATAGAAGTTAAACTAATTAAAACAGCAACTAAATAAAATATTACTGGGAACATTCTAGATATGTTAGACATCGTTTCTATTGCATCAAATATGTTGTTATAGCCTGTATTGTCTAGTCTATCTTGGATATACCATTTTCCTTTTTCTATTTTATTTACTTCATCTCTTGCATCATTTAATTTGTCTTGTGCTTCTTGTAGCTTTTTATCTGCCTCTTTCTTTCCTTTCTCGTATTCTTTTTTACTCTTTTCAAGTTCATTTTTAGCTTTTTGTATTTTAGTTTTATTATTATTTATCTCTGCTTGCGCTTTTTCTATTTTACTATAAGTTTCTGTTTTAGTATTTTGAAGTATTTTAGTTTGATTTTCTATTTCTTGTTTTGCATTATTTAATTGCTTTTGCATAGCCTCTAATTGTGGAGTTAAAATTCCACCTGCTTGAGCAATATTTTGTTTTAATACTTCTTCTTGTTGTAATATTTGATTTTGTTTTTCTTTTAATTGATTCTCTGCTTCAGTAAATTTTTTATCTGCTTCTTCTTTTTGTTTTATTAGTTCATTTTCAGCATTTTTTATTTTGCTTTCAGAAGAGGTAATTTGTTTACTTGCTTTATCAATTTTATTTTTTGCATCTTCTAACTCTTTTTCTACATCTGTTTTCTTACTATCAAATTCTTTTTGTGCATCATTTATTTTCTTGTTTGCATCATCTACCAAAGAATTATATCTTGCTTCTTCTCTTTCTTGTTTTATTCCTTCTAATCTATCTACAACTGGATTAATTAAACTTAAATATTCTTGGCTATTAGTAACTGTATCTTTTGCACCATTTACAGTCGCATAAATCCCAGTATAATAATCCATATTTATTACATTGTCTTTTACCATAATATAATATGATATAGAGCCATTTCCAATTGAAGTATTTTCTCTTTCCCCAGATATATACATTGGAGATTCAACTATACCAACTATCTCAAATTCTTTAACCGCAAATACATCACTATCATCTGAGTTTTTATCATCATTTTCAAGAATTATCTTTTTGCCTATGTATTGTTCTATTCCATCTCCTGTACGTACAATAGCTTTATCTAATAAACATTCATTTTCGTTTTCTATATTTCGTCCAGCTATAATCGCAGGAACATTTACATTTTCGTTGTATTCAATTACTTTGCAAGCACTTTCTTTATCATCAATTTTTGCAATTGAATCTTTACTTTGCACAGCATATACATTTTCTATTCCTTCAATTTCTTCTACTTTATTAACGTCTTCATCTGTTAATCCAAGTGTTGAAACAATACTTACATCATATAAGTTACTTTTATCTACGTATTTATCCAAACTATCTAACATATCTGGACTTGTTGCAACTAAACCAGCATAAAAACCAACACCAAGAAAAGCCATAACCAAAATGGAAATGAACCTTCTTCTTGTTCTGTGTATAGATTTAAAATTATTTTTCACTAATGATCTTTTCAATTTATTCACTTATCCTTACCATTCTATATTATCAATCGAAACTGGATTGTTATTAATTTCAACTCTTTCTGCTGTTCCATTTTTAAAGTATATTACTTTATCTGCCATAGGTGCTATTGCTGTATTGTGTGTAATTATTACTACTGTCATTTTCTCTTTTCTACAAGTATCTTGAAGTAATTTTAAGATTTGTTTTCCTGTTTTATAATCTAAGGCACCTGTTGGTTCATCACATAATAACAATTTAGGATTTTTAGCTATAGCTCTTGCAATGGCAACTCTTTGTTGTTCTCCACCAGATAATTGAGAAGGAAAATTGTCTTTTCTATCTTTTAATCCAACCTTTTCTAAAATCTCATCTACATTTAAAGAATCTGAACATATTTGTGTTGCAAGTTCAACATTTTCTTTTGCTGTTAAGTTTTGTACTAAGTTATAAAATTGAAATACAAAGCCTATATCGTTTCTTCTATATTCAATTAGCTTTTTGTTGTTTAATTTTGATATCTCATTATCATTAACAAAAACTTTACCACTTGTTACTTTATCCATTCCACCTAATATATTTAAGGTAGTGGTTTTGCCTGCTCCACTAGGTCCAACAATAGCAACAAGTTCTCCTTTATCTATACTAAAATTTGTATTGTCTAAAGCTTTAATTGTAATTTCTCCCATTTTATATTCTTTAATAACATCTTTAAATTCTATGTATGCCACAATAAACCTCACTTTCAAAAACTTTTGAATTTATATATAATATTTTATACCACAATTTTATGATAATGTGAAGATTTTATAAACAAAAAAGAAAAGGGTTTTTGAATAACCCCTTTTCTTTTTTGTTATTTAATAGGAAATTTTTCATTTCCTACTATATTTTTAGTCACCAATTTGAATGTATTTTTTGCCTTCGATTTTTTCTTCTTTTTCTTTTGGGAATTCTATTGTTAATATACCATTTTTAAATGCTGCTTTTATATCTTCTTCTTTTACATCTTCTCCTGCATAATAGCTTCTTGAGCATTTTCCATAAAATCTTTCTTTATGGATATAGTGTGATTTTTTATCTTCCTCATCCTTATTTTCTACTTTTTCTGCTGTAACTGTTAAGTAACCATTTTCTAATTCAATCTTGATGTCATCTTTACTATAACCAGGAACATCAATTTCTAGTATATAGTTTCCATTTTTTTCTTTAACATCTGTTTTCATTAAATTAGCTTCTTTCTTAGAAAATCCCCTATCAAAAAATGGTTCATCTCCAAACATTTCATCAAACAAATCAAAATTGTTTCTTCTTGGTATCATCATCATAAGTCATTCCTCCTTAAATTTAATTTTATGTGTTGACACCTTTTGTGGTAGCACATATATACTATTATGTCGTAACCTCTTTTTGTTTATACATATATTATATAACTATTTTTAGCAATGTCAATAGTAGAGTGCTAATTTTCACACAACTTTCACAAAAGTTTTGAAACTATAATAATAGACGAAGTTTTAAACTTTTAAAATTAAAACTTCGCCTAATTTTTAATTATTCATTTCTTTTTGTCCATTATATTCATCTACTAAATATAGTGGTCTATTTTTAGTTTCGTTAAATATTCTTCCTAAATATTCTCCTACTATTCCAAATAATAATATTTGTATTCCTGAGAAGAATAATATTAATAATATTATTGCTTGATATGCTTGTATAGCTTGATTTACAACAAAGCATTTAGCTATTACATATATAAAATAAACTAAAAGCATTATAAATGTAGGAATACTTAAGTATGTAGAAAGTCTAAGTGGAGAAGTTGTAAAAGATGTTATTCCATCTATTGCTAAATCCACTAATTTTTTATAATTCCATTTTGTTTTTCCTGCTATTCTCGCATCTCTATCGAATAGAACCTCTTTCTTTTTGTAGCCTATCCAACTAAACATACTCTTTGAACATCTTTGTGTTTCTCTTAATTTTTTTAAAGCATTTACACATCTTCTATCTAATAGTCTAAAGTCTCCTGTATCTTTTTGTATTTCAACTTTAGTTAATCCTTGTAGAACTTTATAGTACATTTTTGAAGTAAATTTTTTAAGAAAAGTCTCACCCTCTCTTGATTTTCTTCTTGCATATACGTCGTCATAACCTTCTTCCCAGTATTTTATTAATTCTGGTATCAACTCTGGTGGATCTTGAAGGTCTGCATCTATAAATATTACCGCATCTCCTGTTGCATAGTCAAGTCCTGCAATCATTGCAACTTCTTTTCCAAAATTTCTAGACAAATTAACATAGCAAAATCTTTTATCGTATTCTCTCATTTCTTTTATTATATCTAGTGTTTTATCTTTACTTCCGTCGTTTATAAACAATACTTCAAATTCGTAATTTTTCACTTCATTAATTATTTTGGTTAATCTTTCGTATAAAAATGGTAATGATTCTTCTTCGTTGTATGCTGGCACTATTATTGAAATCTTTTTCATTTTTATTCTTCCTTTCTTAACATTATTTATTCTTGAATACAATTAATTTGCTTAACACATAATTGCCTATAACTATTACAACTTGTGCAAATATAGTCCATACTATAACCCACATACGAGTATTTAATCCAAGTGCTGTTACAAATATAAACATTATTAGCATTTCTAATCCTAAAGTTGCAAGTCTTGATGCATAAAATTTTATTGCTTCTTTTACTACATCTTTTGATTTACTTTCAAAAACCCAAATTTTATTTGTTATATAAGCAAATGTACATGCTACAATCCAAGAAATTATAACAGCAATTTGAAGTTGAACACCATTTTCAGCATCCAATATTGTAAATAATAATAGATATTTTGTTGCCAAACTTACAACAGTAGTTAAAACTCCAAATATTAAATAATTAATTACTTCTTTGTATTTTGTATATAGCTCTTTTATTTTTTCCATCTTTGCTCCTATATATATTTTTTTATTTCATTATATATTTCTTCATGTATATCATCAATTGTTCTTATTTTATTTTCTTTTACACATTTAACTTCATACCAGTTATATTTATCCACTAAATCACATGCTGCATTATATGCATCTATTAAGTGGTTCTTATCACTTTCGTGTATATCTTTTTTTGCTTCATGAGTAA
Source organism: uncultured Clostridia bacterium (assembly GCA_934183305.1). Lineage (GTDB taxonomy): Bacteria > Bacillota > Clostridia > TANB77 > CAG-508 > HGM13634. Next base: position 32,105 of record CAKPSF010000002.1, read on the forward strand.
ATTTATTCTCTCTATTTTTCATTAATTCTTCTGCATAATCTGGTGGCATATTTAAAAAGAATGATTTCGTTGGAACTGGAAGTCCATATAAATTAAACTCATAATCCCATAGCCAATCTAAAAATTTTTCTCTTTCTTGTTTATCAGCAATTTTTCCTGCTTGGTGTACCATATTTGCTGTTGTGTATCTATCTGCTAAAATTATTCCACCATTTTTATAATATTCTTCTAAATCTTTTTTATATGTTGCATATCTATCTGCTGCAAAAAATGTAGAAGCAATATATGGACTAACATCTTTTGCATGTGCGCCAAATTCTCCTGATAAATACATTTTTACAAGTGCAGATGAAGGACTATCATAATTTGGAAAACTTACCTTTTTATAATCAATTCCTTCTTTATCTAATCTTTCTTCTAGTTTTTTTAATTGTGTTTGTTTACCGCTTCCGTCTGTTCCATCTATTACAAATAATTTACCCATTCTTCATACCCTCTTTTATATATTCTATTTCTTCATCTTTATCAAGTCTTACAAATAATGGTTCACCTTTTTCTATAACTTTAATATTTTCTTTTAATAAGTCATAGTTATAAATGCTTGCCCATTCTTGTAAATCTTTATTAGTTATATTTAATTGATTAAATATTTTATTTGAAGTTTCTGTCATAAAAGGATTTATTAGAATTGCTATTTTTCTTAAGTTTTCTACTAAATGATACATTACAGCTTCTAGCTTTTCTTTATCTTCTTCGTTTTTAGCCAAAATCCAAGGTGATGTTTCATCTATATATTTATTAGTTCTAGCAATTATTTTCCATATTTGAGTAATTCCTTGAGCTATTTTATAATTATCAAAATATTCTTCTATTTGTTTTATTTCTGCTAATGTAGACTCTTCTAAGTCTTTATCTGCATCATTCTTGCATCCATTATATTTAGGCACATTTCCTTCAAAATATTTATTTATCATTCCAATTGTTCTATTTAGTAGATTTCCCAAGTCGTTGCATAAATCAAAATTAAATCTGTCTATAAAGTCTTCTGGAGTAAATATTGCATCTTGTCCATTTATTAAAGTTCTTAATAAATAATATTTTGTAGCATCTAGTCCATATCTATTAATTAATAATTCTGGATAAACAACATTTCCAAAAGATTTAGACATTTTTCCATCTTTCATCATTATCCAGCCATGTGCAAATAATTTTTTAGGAAGTGGTAAATCTAATGCCATTAAAAATATTGGCCAATATATTCCATGAAATCTAATTATATCTTTTCCAACGACGTGTAAATCTGCTGGCCAGAATTTTTTAAATAAAGAATCATCTTGGCTTCCATACCCTAGTGCTGTGATATAGTTTACCAATGCATCTAACCAAACATAAACAACATGTTTAGGATCTTTTTTTACTTTTACTCCCCAGTCAAAAGCAGTTCTTGTAACGCATAAATCTTCAAGTCCTGGTTTTATAAAGTTATTTAATAACTCATTTTTTCTATATTCTGGTTCTATAAAGCCTGGATGTTCTTCATAAAATTGCTCTATTTTCTTTTGATATTTCTTCATGTTAAAGAAATATGCTTCTTCCTTCATGTCTCTAACTTCACGTCCACAGTCTGGACATTTTCCATCTTTTAATTGAGTTTCTGTAAAAAATGTCTCACAAGGCACGCAATATTTTCCAACATATTCGCCTTTATATATATCGCCTTGTTCCATTAATCTATCAACTATTTCCTCAACAACCTTTGTATGTCTTTCTTCTGTTGTTCTAATAAAATCATTGTTTTCAATTTTCATTAATTTCCAAAGTTTCTTAGCAGCTTCTGCCATTTCATCAACATATTTTTGAGGTGTTAGTCCTCTTTTTTGTGCTAACTCTTGAATTTTTTGCCCATGTTCATCAAGACCTGTTAATAAATAGGCGTCAAATCCTCTTGCTTCTTTATATTTTTTTATTGTATTTGCAACTACTGTTGAATATGCTGTTCCTATATGGAATTTACCACTTGGGTAATATATAGGTGTTGTTATATAAAAAGTTTTTTTCTCCATACTTTAAACCTCCGTTTAACTATCGTTTTGTATTTTATCATAAAAATAATAATTAAACAATAATTAGAAGTAAAAAAATGGCTAGATATGAAAGAAATGTGATAATGTCTTAACTAAAGAAATGAGAAAATGTCCCAACTAGGAAATATTAGTTCTCCAATAATATAATAATTATTATTTAAGTTCTAAAATCTCAAGCTTATTTAAAACTACACCTTCAACCCTCATACTTCCTTGTATAAAAATCATCATATTATTTTGCACTTTTTCATTGCTAATTGTAATTGAATACAAGCTTTATGCATGCCTTTATCTTTTAGGCAAGCATATGAGGTTGAAATAAATTGTGGCACAAAAATTGGAATTAAATAATTATCTACTAACCACCTATGTACTATTCTATCTATATATTTAGATTTTTCAATTTTTCTTAATTTAGGTTCTGTTACATAGAATATTGTATAACCACCATGTTTGTATGTTTTATTTTTTAGTTTTTCATACAACCACATTATATATTCTTCCTGTTTTAAATTAAATAATATTACATCTTTTCTATAGCCTTTTCCCTTTCTAGATTTGTAATGTGCCTCCATATATTTGTCTGTTTTTCTATACATCTTTACAGAATTTGTACAAGTATAACAATTATTTCTTTCTTCTTTTATTTCATTTTTATATTTTCCACTGTATTCTTTTAATATACTTAGTTTATTCAACACATTATCGTAATTGTATACTATATACGAATAATTTTTTTTTTCTATTAATTTTGTATATTTATCTAATGAATTTATTGGAAATCCAACTTTACATACTTCCATTTCTAAACAATTTAATTTTAAATCTAATAACTGATTTAATAATAAAGCATCTTTCCCTCTTGCAATGTAGAAGCTTCCTGCGTTAACTAATACTATGCTACCTTTACTTTTTATTTGTAACAATCCAAGCATTTTACTAAATCCCTTTTTTTAGACCTCCTTTGGTATTTATAGAGGCGCATTTTTGTGCTGAAAGCACAAAAAAACGCCCCGTTAGGGGCGCCCCGTTAGGGTAATTTTTAATATCTTCGCAAAATCTATTATCATAGATTTTGTGTAATTTTAAAAATTACCATTTTAACGTATTGCATTCGTTAAAATCTCTCGACTTTAACTTTTCTATTTAAAATTACTTCCAGCAAAATTATAGTATTTCGCCCTCAGCGTTCAGTCCTACATATATAAAAGTGGACGGAAAGAATAGTGAGCGCCGGCACTGGACGTGCTGCCGCCGTAACGAAGGCTCGTGAAGTAGCCGCTGCTGCTGTAACTACCACCACGTCCAGTGCAAGGACTGCTGGAACTGCTATAGGTTTCTGTTGACCATTCATAGCAATTACTTGCCATATCATATACATTACATATTACATCTTTTTCTCCAGTATAAATTGTTCCTGATGTTCCTGTATTTGCTAAACTACTATTTACACTTTTTTTACTTGCATATGTTGAGTTGTCTCCAAACTCTTGGAAAAAGATTATTGCTGTATCCCATGCATAACTATTTACTAAATCACTTTCATATGGTTTATTTGTATACATATTTTGGCATCTCTCTGATGCTTGTAATTGTGTTACATAATTCCATACTTGTGAATTTGCTTTACTTACTAACTTTAGTTTCTTCCCACTTTCTGCTACATATCCTGTCCAATCTGTAGAACTATCACTATTAGATGTACTTATATTTGAAGTATCATAATTTTCTACTCTTGCTTCATATCTTCCTATATAATACCCTCCATTTGAATTTGCTTTACTTACAAACGTTTCTATATCTTTTGAATGTTCGTTGGCTGTTGTTTCGTTCTTTGTGGCTTCTTTATAGTTACTTCCAACTTCTGGTACTCTACTTGTAACTTTATAATTATTTTCTACTCTACTCAATTTTATATTTTCAAAATTTACAGTTGCTAAAGTAATATAACCAACTCCAAAGGTATTTCTTTCCAAGTTTATTGTTTTTGTTTTTTCTGTATTCTTTATTTCTCTTACTGGTATCCATACAAATTGGTTTCCTTCTTCATCTTCTACTACTATTCCTTTTGTTACATTTATATTGTCTGCTGTATAATTTGTTGTGTCATCTACCAATATTTTAAATCCTGCTGGTAACATTATTTTATTTCCATACTCATCTGTTAATGGTGTATTATCTGTTGTACTTATTACTGTATTCAAACTACCTTTTACTGTTGTTCCATCTGCTCCTCCACCATTTATCTTTGAACTTTCTGTATCTAAATATTTTGAATATTCATCTAATCTTGTTTGTTCATTTGTTTGTGCTTCTAAGTAACTACTTTTTGCATTTTGTGCATGATTTAGTATTCCATTTCCACTTACTGCACTTATTGCTACTACAGCTAATATTAATAACACAATTATTGTTATTATTAAAGCAACTAAAGTTATACCTTTGTATGCTTTTAATTTTTGTTTCATTATTTTTTCTCCCTTCTTTTGTTTTTAGTTTGGTAACTAATCTACCTCTATTTTTTTCTACTTTTATTTTGTGTTTCTTTTGATTTTTTTAATCATTCTTTTCACAATTTTTTTACTATTTCTATAAATAGCTTTTTAGCCTTTTATTTCAACAAAGATATACGATTTTCAAGGTTCTTTTTCTCTATTTATAAAAATAGTTTTATTCATTTTGTATAATATATCAATCTATTTCTTTTGTCAATAGATTGTTAGAATTTTTAGGACATTTTCCCAAATCATTGACATAATTAACAATAAAAAAATGGCTAAAATATAGCCATTTTTATTGTTTACTAATTAAACTTTTTTCCAAAACCAGTCTAAACTGTCATCTATGCTTTTTTTATTCTTTTCTTTTGTTTCTATGCTGTCTACCCATAAGTAAGAAATATAAGATAAGAAAATCATTATAGCATCAACTCCCATAGACCTTGTAGCCATCATTTTAAATGTTTCTTCTGTTAAGAAAATTGATTGGAAAGTATGCATAAGTATTAAAGCTGAAAATAGTCCTAGAACTATTGCTGGCAAGAAACTTTTTTTGAATTCCTTTCCAAGAATTATTGCTAGTAATGTAATCATTAAAGCTAACACTACTGCATACGGTTCTGATAGATTTACTACATAATCCATTTTTTCTCCTCCTTTGTTAATATATATTTATTTAAATTTTTCTTCAATTAAATTAGCAAGTTCTTCTGCTTTCTTGGTAATATTGTCAATATCTTTTCCTTCTATCATTACTCTAACCAAAGGTTCTGTACCAGAAGTTCTTATTAGCACTCTTCCATTGTTTAAAAATTCTTTTTCAATGTCTTCTATTTTCTTTTGAACCTCTATATCTTCTGAATAGTCATATTTTCTTTCTTGACTAACTTTAGCATTTACCAAAACTTGAGGATATATACTTATGATTTTTCTTGCATCAGAAGTTTTTTTGTATTCTTCTGTCAACGCTCTTATAAGCATTAATGATGTTAATATTCCATCACCTGTTGGGTTGTAGTCTAACATTATTATATGTCCTGATTGTTCTCCTCCTAAATTATAACCGTTTTTTTAGCATTTCTTCAAGTACATATCTATCTCCAACTTTAGTATCTATGAATTTAATATTGTTGTCTTTTGAATAAATTTTTAATCCTAAATTACTCATAATTGTTGCAACTATTGTATTTTTATTCAGTTTATTATATTTTTTTAAATATTTTGAAACTATTGCAAGAATTATATCTCCATCAATTACATTTCCTAATTCATCAACAGCTAGGCACCTGTCTCCATCGCCATCATATGCAATACCTAAGGACATTTTATTTTCTACTACAAATTTTTTTAAATTTTCTAAATGAGTAGAACCACAATCCTTGTTTATATTAATTCCATCAGGCATATTACTTAGTATTTTATGTTTTATCCCTAGCGTTTTAAAAATATATTCTGCTACTTTATAGGTTGCACCATTTGCTGTATCTATTGCCACGCTAAAATTTTCTGGCACTTTAATATTCTTAAATAACTCTATTATAAAATCTGCATATTCATATAAGTATTCTGGATGATTTTCAGATATCCCTATTTTTTCATTTTCAGCAGTTAATTCTTCTATTTGGCCAGAATCAATAATGTTTTCTATTTCTTCTTCTATTTCATCCGGAATCTTCATTCCTTTATTGCTAAAAAATTTTACTCCATTAAATTCAAATGTGTTGTGTGATGCAGATATAACAACACTCGCATCTGCGTTTAATTTTTTTGTTAAGTATGCAACTGCAGGAGTTGGTATTACTCCTAGCAATTTTACATTTGCTCCATAGCTTAAAAATCCTGCCGTCATCGCACTTTCTATTAAAGTTCCAGAAAGTCTAGTATCTCTACCTATTAATATTGTAGGTGTATGATTACTATGTTTTGAAAGTACATATGCTCCAGCTTTAGCAACTTTATATACTAGTTCAGGAGTTAAATCTGTATTAGCTATACGTCTAATTCCATCTGTTCCGAAATATTTTCTCATAATGTCCTCCAAACAATTTATATTATATAAATATATATTCAAATTTGCAATAATTTTTCACTTATTTTTAATAATTTTAATATTGCTTAGCTGATAGTTTTATTATTAAATCCATATTATCATCTTCAGCTGCTTTATTTCTTCTAATTGCTCCACATTTCTTACATCTAAAAACAATTACATAACCTTTTTTAGAATCAATTTCAACGCTAATTGGTTCTAGCATTCCTTTGCACTCTTCCGCTCTATCTCCTGGATTTACATCAACATGTTTTGAACATAAACAGCTTGGGCAATGATTTCTACAAGTGTAACCCAATTTTTCAACTTTTTTGCCACAATTTTCACATATGAATTCTTCATCTATTTTAGTAAATTTTCTTTGCATTTTATCCTCCATTTTCAAATTTATTTTATAACTAAAAATAATTATAGTCAAGAATAACAAATCTTTCTTATGCATATTTTTCCCAAATCCGGATATACTTAATATATATACATAATTTAATTGTTGGAGGTTGTTTATGGAGTTTAATAGAATTAATTCAATTTTAAGTAATAAAGATAAAACTGATATTTTTTATGGCGATAGGGCTGTATGGATTCAAGAACTGAATCAGGACAAGGCTAAGATTGGTTTCGTAGATAATTTTGAAGAAAAAGATGTATTTATTAAAGATTTATATGAACGTGATTTATAATAATGAAAGAAGAAGTTTTTGTTTTTAGCAAGAACTTCTTCTTTTTACTACTTTACTTATTTTTCTATAAATGGTTTTAAAAATTTTCCGGTATATGATTTCTCATTCTTTATTATTTGTTCTGGTGTTCCAACTTGTACAATTGTTCCTCCTGCATCTCCACCTTCTGGTCCTAAATCTATAATATAATCTGCTGTTTTTATTAAATCTAAATTGTGTTCAATAACAACAATTGTATTTCCTGTATCTACTAATCTTTGAAGTATATCAACTAATTTATGAACATCTGCAATATGAAGTCCTGTAGTTGGCTCGTCTAAAATATATAAGGTTTTTCCAGTAGGTTTTTTAGATAATTCTGTTGCAAGTTTAACTCTTTGTGCTTCTCCTCCTGATAGTGTTGTTGAAGGTTGCCCTAATTTTATATATCCAAGTCCAACATCATATAATGTTTGGATTTTTTGTTTTATTCTTGGTATATTTTTAAAGAATTCCAATGCTTCTTCAACTGTCATGTCTAATACATCTGAAATAGTTTTTCCTTTATATTTTACTTGTAAAGTTTCGCTGTTATATCTTTTTCCGTGGCACACTTCGCATGGTACATAAACATCTGGTAAAAAGTGCATTTCTATACGTATAATTCCGTCTCCATTACAAGCTTCACATCTACCGCCAGAAACATTGAAACTAAATCTGCCTTTATCATATCCTCTTAATTTAGCCTCATTAGTTGTAGCAAATAAATCTCTAATATGGTCAAATACTCCTGTATATGTTGCGGGATTTGAACGTGGTGTTCTTCCTATTGGTGATTGATCTATGTTTATTATTTTGTCTATATTTTCTATACCTTTTATCTCTTTGCATTTTCCCGGTTTTTCTTTTGATTCATATAAGTTTCTAGCAATAGACTTATACAAAACTTCATTTACTAATGTACTTTTTCCAGAGCCAGATACTCCAGTTACACAAGTAAATACTCCAAGTGGAAATTTAACATTTAAATTCTTCAAATTATTTTCTGTTGCACCAATAACCTCAATGGCCTCTCTTTTAGGTTTTCTTCTTTTTTCTGGCACTTTTATTTGTTTTCTTCTAGATAAATATTGTCCTGTTATAGAGTCTTCAACCTTCATTATTTCTTCTGCTGTTCCTTGTGCAATTACCTTTCCACCATGCACTCCCGGACCTGGTCCAATATCTATTACTTGGTCTGCTGTAAGCATTGTATCTTCGTCGTGTTCAACAACTAATACAGTATTACCTAAGTCTCTAAGTTTTTTTAGTGTATTTATTAATCTTTCATTATCTCTTTGATGCAATCCTATACTTGGCTCATCTAGAATATATAAAACTCCTGTTAAGGCAGAACCTATTTGAGTTGCAAGTCTTATACGTTGTGCTTCTCCACCAGATAAAGTTCCAGCAGACCTAGACAATGTTAAATATTCAAGTCCAACATCTATTAGGAATTGTAATCTTTTATTTAATTCTTTTATAATTTGGTCCGATATTATTTGTTCTTTTTTAGTTAATTTTAAAGAATTTATATAATCTTTAATTTTATTAATAGGCATATTAGTAAGTTCATTTATATTTTTACTTCCAACCTTAACAGCAAGACTTTCTTTTTTTAATCTTGCTCCTTTACAGTCAGGGCAATCGCTATCACTCATATAGTATTCATAAAAATCTCTCATACCCTGAGATTTTGTTTCAGAGTGTCTTCTTTCAAGTGTTGGTATTACTCCTTCAAAAGGTGCTTTAAACTTTCTTGTTCCCGCAACAGAGCTATATTCAAAGTCAATTTCTTCTGTTCCTGTTCCGTACAATATTTTATCTAAGAAACTTCTTGGTAAACTTTTTATTGGCTTTTTTATATCAACTCCATAATGTTTAGCAATGCTTTCAAAATACATTTTAGCCATTGTTTCGCCTTTTTTCATGGTACTTGAGCCAAATGCTTTTACTCCATCATAAAGAGTTTTATTTTTGTCTGGTATAATCAAGTCTTCATCCATTTTCATAAGGTAACCAATACCTGCACAAGTAGGACATGCACCAAATGGATTATTAAAAGAAAACATTCTTGGACTTAATTCTTCAAAACTAATATCGCAGTCTGGACATGCATAATTTGTACTATATAAAATATCCTTTTCATTTTTAACATTTATTATTACAATATTATTTGCATGTTTTAAAGCAATTTCGATAGATTCTGTTAATCTACTTTTTATATCTTCTTTTATTACTAATCTATCTACAATTATTTCTACATTATGTTTTTTCTTTTTATCTATTTGTAAGTCATCTGTAAGCTCTACTGTTTCACCGTCAATTCTAGCACGTGTAAAGCCCTCCTTTACATAGCCTTGTAAAAGTTTTACAAATTCTCCTTTTCTTCCTCTAATTATTGGAGATAAAATTTGAATTTTAGTTCCTTCATCTAATTCAAGTACACTTTCAACTATTTGGTCTATCGTTTGCTTTTCAATTTTTTTACCACATTTAGGGCAATATGGCACACCAATTCTTGCATATAATAAACGTATATAGTCGTATATTTCAGTAACAGTTCCAACAGTAGAACGTGGATTTTTTGATGTTGTTTTTTGATCTATTGAAATTGCTGGTGAAAGTCCTTCAATAGATTCAACATCTGGTTTTTGCATTATTCCTAGAAATTGTCTCGCATAAGAAGACAAACTTTCTACATATCTTCTTTGTCCTTCTGCATATAAAGTATCAAAAGCCAAAGAAGATTTGCCTGAACCTGAAAGTCCTGTAATTACAACTAATTTATCTCTTGGTATTTCAAGATTTATATTTTTAAGATTATGCTCTTTTGCTCCTCTTATTATTATTTTATCGTTCATAATATTCCCCCACTAACTACGATATTATAAAACAAAAGTTTGTAGTTGTCAATATTGGTTTTAAATATATGAAAGAGAAGACACAAAAAGTGTCTTCTCTTTTTTACAACATATCTAATTTATAACCTAATGATTCATAGTATTCTATATAAGCCCATTGTTCTTGGTTCATTTCTTTTTCAAGAAATGTTATAATTTTAGGATCATCTCCTCTGTTGCAACCAACCTTTATAGCTTTTAATTCGAATACCATAAAATCGCATAAGTCTTTGTATTTAGATTTGTCGTATTGGGACTGCAGCTTAGCTTGATAAATATATTCCATTGCAATATCATCATGCTGAGTTCCACTTTTAGCAACACTACCATTAGGTAAAATAAAACCTCTGGATATTGCTCCTTTAGAGCGCATTTGTCATAACCTCCTTGTCATTTTTTGGCTCTTAGTACAGTTTGCTAAATTAATTATACCATACTTAACATAATTATTCAAATTTTATATAATCTGCTGGGTTTACATTTTCACTATTTTTTAATATTTCGAAATGAAGATGTGGTTCATCCACAATTTCATATACTCCGCTTTCACCTATTGTTGCAATTGTTTGTCCTGCTTTTACTTCTTCCCCTTCTGATACAAATTCTGTTGTAAGCAAGTTTGCATATAAAGTTTGGAATCCATTTGAGTGTTCTATTATTATAGAAAGTCCATATCTTGGGTCATTTTTTATATATTTTACTTTTCCAGCGGCTGCTGCTTTTACTATCGTTGCTTTTTCAGCTTTTATATCTACTCCTAAATGTACTGTCCATTCTTTTAAAGTTTCTGAATAAACTAAGTTGTCTTTTGCAAATTCTTTTGAAATATCTCCTTCAATTGGTTTACTAAAAACTGGATCTTTTTTTGTATTTGTTTTCGACATTTCTTTTTTGTCTTCATTTTTTACTATTTCTTCTACTTTATTTTCATTTTCTTTAACGTTTTTTGTTTCTGTATTATTGTTTAAATTATTTTTTGATTCTTCAACAGTTTTGCCTATACTTGAGCTTGCTGTTGTTGTATTTCCTGATGTTATATTAGTATTTTGATTTGTGTATTGTGCTAAATACTCTGAATCTAAACCATAAGAATCAGAATCTAATTTATTTGAATAAACAACAAAAGTTATAATAAATGCAGCTATTGCAAGTACCAAAACTCCTCCTGTAATATAAATTGACATATTGGAATTTACTCCACTTTTTCTATTTTCTCTTCTCATAAAAAACCTCCACAGTGAATTATTTAATTAAAGTATTTCCTTTTTATGAAAATTTATACAAAAATTATAATTTATCTTTTATTTCAACGCCAGAATAAAAATGTTTTATTATTTCTTCGCAGTTTTTTCCTTGTTTTGCAAGTGCGTCTGCTCCTGTTTGGCTCATTCCAACTCCATGTCCATATCCAATTACTTTAAAGTTTATTTTATCTTCTGAAATATCTACCGTGAAGTTTGCTGATCTTAATCCTAATAGGGTTCTGGTTTCTACACCAGATAAATTAAGATTTCCTATTTTTACAGTTATAACTCTATCACTTTTATCTCTTTCTTTTATTTCTATGCAATTTTCTTCTTCTAAGTTAATTTCAAAGTCTTCGTATTTTTCTTTTATTTTCTTTTCTAATTCTTCTTTTGTAAATGTTGTTTCTGAACTATATTGCGAATATGCATCTTCGCCTGATGTTTCTACAACTTGCAAATATGGATATCCGCTTCCTCCCCAAACATAAAATGGTACTTCTGTTTTTCCTCCACTATTTGCATGAAAGAAGGCATTAATTGGTTTGTCATTATATGTTATTATTTTTCCTGCTGTTTCATTTACAGCTTTTATAATTTTATTCCAATTTTCGTTTGCAACATCTTCTTTCCATTTTTTCAGTCTATTTTCTTTTGAAATCCAAGCTTGGCAACAAGTGCTTTTATCGCAAATATCTGCTTGTTCATGTTTTTTGGATGTGGTTATTTTATATATTGTATATGTCCTTGCAACTATTGCCTGAGCTTTTAATGCTTCTATATCGTAACTTACAGGCATTTCTGCAGATACAACACAGGCAATATAATCGTCTAATTTTACTTCTTCTACTTCATTACTATCTTTATGAAGTAATTTAATGTTTGAAAATTTACTATAATCATAATCTACTGTGTTTTCAAGCTCTACTTTATTTTCATTTGTAATTTGAGCAGTTTCCGTAACACGCCTATTTGTAAAAATTAACGGAATTAAAAAAATTAATAACATTAAGCATATTATTAAATAAATTGTTTTTCTCATACTGCCTCCAATTTAAGTTTCATTTTTTCCAATACTCTTTTTTCTATTCTTGAGACTTGCACCTGTGTTATTCCAAGTATTTTTCCTACCTGACTTTGTGTTTGTTCTTTATAGAATCTAAGAAGTATAACCTTTCTTTCTTTTTCATCTAATTTATTTATTATTTCACTTAATGTTATTTTATCAACTAAATTATTATATTCATTTTTATTATCTGCAATTTTCTCAATTATCATTCTATCATCTGAATCTGCGCCTTCAACACTATAAATTGAATTAACACAATTGCATGATTCTATTGCAGCTGCAATTTCTTCTTTTGGCACTTTTAATATTTTTGAAATTTGCGCTATAGATATTTCTTCAGAGTACTTAGTCATATATTCATTTTGTACTTGCTTTATTTTTACTGCTAATTCTTTTGTTTGCCTACTTACCTTTATTATTCCATCGTCCCTTATAAATCTTTTTATTTCTCCCATTATATATGGAACCGCATATGTAGAAAGTTGAACTTCTAAATCTATATCAAATCTTTTTATTGCTTTTATTAAACCTATGCTTCCTATTTGATACAGGTCTTCTAATTCATAACCTCTTCCAGAAAATCTTTTGACAATATTCCAAACAAGTCCAGAATTATTTTTTACTAAATATTCCATAGCTTCCTCATCATTTTCTTGAGCAAGCTTTATATATTTTATATTGTTACTATACATATATACTCCTTTTTAGGCAGTTATACATATATTATCTTGATTATTGCTTCTGCTTATATTTTGTTTTATTTTTTTCTTCATTGTTATTTTTGTGCCTAGATTCATTACAGATTCAACATTTAATTCATCCATAAAGCTTTGCATTATGGTAAATCCCATTCCGCTTCTTTCTAAATTTGGTTTTGAAGTATATAGAGGTTCTTTAGCTATATTTATATCTTCAATTCCAACTCCTGTATCTGAAATTTCAATTATAACTTCACTATCTTTTATCATACAATGAAGTTTTATTATTCCAATTGTGTTTTCATATCCATGAATTATAGAATTTGTTACTGCCTCTGACACTGCTGTTTTTATATCTGATATTTCTTCAATTGTTGGATCTAGTTGTGATACAAAAGCCGCAACAGCAATTCTTGCAAATGCTTCATTAGATGACTTACTTATAAATTCTAATTTCATTTCATTATCGTACTTTGTCAACATTTATGCACATTCCTCCTTATTTATACTTATTAGTCTTGTTACTCCACTCATCTTTAATATCTTATTAACCGCTTCACTAGCATTTATTATTTCTAATTTGCCTCCTAAAGTTGTAATATTTCTATACCTTCCTAATATTAATCCTATTCCTGCGCTGTCCATAAAAGAAACATTATTAAAATCAAATATAATTTTTCTTGGAATATATCTTTCCATTTCATAATCCGCTTTCCTCCTTATTTTTTCTACCACATGGTGGTCCAATTCTTCTGTTAATTTTAGAACTAGGGTCTTGTCCTCTTTTATATAGTTAACTTCCAAAATTTTATCCTCCTTTGTTGTTTTTATAGATTATATATTAATTGGTAATTTTTTCCAAGAGTAAAAACTGGGAAGTTTTAGCGAATTATGAGAAGTTTTCGACAAAATTTGAGCGTTTATTTTTATTATTATATTTAGCAAATATTTTTTATTTTTTTCTCCAAAATTATTTATTTATAGACCTTATTATGGTATAATTATAGTGTTAGTTGAGTTTAGGAGGTATATTGCTATGTGGCAAACTTGGGTTATAATTGCAGGTCTTTGTTTTGTTATTGAAATAGCTACTGTTGGCTTCTTAGTTTTCTGGTTTGGTATTGGAGCATTAATTGCTATGATAGTTAGCCTATTTACTGATAATATTGCAATTCAAACAGCAACTTTTGTTATATCTTCTACAATATTAATTTTCTTTACTAGAAAGTTTGCAAATAAGATTTCTAAAAACGATGATAGCATAAAAACTAATGCTTATTCTATTATTGGTAAAAAAGGATTAGTAATTAAAGACATTAATCCTGAATCTGGCGATGGACAAGTAAAAGTTGGAACTGAAGTATGGTCTGCCAAAAGTGCTAACGAAGTTAAAATAGAAAAAGGAACTGAAATTGAAGTAGTAGAAATAAGTGGTGTAAAAGCCATAGTAAAATAAGTTTTTAATATTAGGGATTATTCCCTACAACAATATATATTAATTTATTAGGAGGATAATAAAATGACATTTTTAATAATTTTATTAATCATTATTGCAATTATAGCATTTAAATCAATCAAAATCGTAAAACAATCTGAAGTGTATATTATAGAAAGATTAGGTAAATTTTATAAAGTTGCTGATGCAGGTCTTACAATAATACTTCCTTTTGTTGATACAGTTCGTTCAGTTGTTAGTTTAAAACAACAAACTATGGATGTTCCACCACAAGGAGTTATTACACAAGATAACGTTACAATTACTATAGATACAGTTGTATTCTATAAAATTACTGATCCAGCAAAAGCTGTTTATGAAATACAATCTTTAAAGAAAGGTATTGAATATTTAGCTATAACTACTATTCGTGATATAGTTGGTAAAATGGACTTAGACCAAACATTTAGTTCAAGAGATGCTATTAATGATCAATTAAGAGTTATATTAGATGAAGCAACAGATCAATGGGGATGTAAAGTTGATAGAGTTGAAATAAAAGACATTACTCCACCTGCTGATATTAGAGATGCAATGGAAAAACAAATGAATGCAGAAAGAAATAAAAGAGCTTTAATTCTTCAAGCTGAAGGTGAAAGACAATCTGCTATAACAATTGCTGAAGGTCAAAAAGCTGCTGCAATATTACAAGCAGAAGCTGACAAAGAATCAAAAATAACTCGTGCAACTGGTGAGGCTGACGCTATTAAAAAAGTAGCTGATGCTAGAGCTAAAGAAATCGAATTAGTTTATGGTGCATTAAAAGCTGCTAAACCAGATGAAAAAATAGTTCAATTAAAATCTTTAGAAGCTTTAAAAGAAATAGCAAATGGAGAAGCAAACAAAATATTTATTCCATTTGAAGCAACTTCTACTTTAAGTAGTTTAGGTTCAATTAAAGAAGTTATGAAAGATAATAAATAATAATTAAATATTATTAAAAGAACAGACAAAAGAGTCTGTTCTTTTTTATTTTATTTTTATGTATTTACTCCCAGTATTCCGCCTATGATTCCAGATATAATTCCTGCTATTATCATTATAATTGTATAAATATTAAGAGCAAAGCCAGTATTTAATAAACTAGATATTAAGTATAATAAAATTACATATGTTCCTCCTATTATTGCTCCATTCATCATTCCGTTTTTGCTTATGCTTTTTGTGCTAAGCATACTTCCTATTAATATACTTATAAAGGTTAAGATTATAATAACAATTGGTATTACTTTTTCAGAAATATTTGTATATGTTAAAATAATCGAAAATATAAGAATACTAATTAAAGTAATTATAAATGAACATATTAAACCTTTACAAATTTTTATTAAACTATTATCACTGCTTGTTTCTGTTACAACATTATTCATAAAAAATACCCCCTTAATATCATTGTATGCCTAATATTAAAGGGATAGAATTTATTTGTTATTTTTAATTAATACTATTGTTAACATTTACTTTATTAGTAACCAAATTGCTACTACTTGCTTCAACAGTATGAGTGTTTGTTGTATTATTTGCCATATTATTATTAGTTGTATTTTGAGTATTATTAGTAGTTGTATTTGTTGTTGCCTCGTCTTCAGTTTTTACTTCATCTTCTAATAACCCTGCTGCAATTAATCTGCTTATTATATTTAATTCTTGATTATTGTAAAGCATAAAGTAAGTTGTTTGACTATTATTTGTTACACTATAAATGCTATTAACCGCAATTGGAACTAATTCTTTACCAGTTACGTCTATTACACCATATTTTTCTGATTTTTTTACAACAATGCCTTTGCATCTTGGTATTATAAGAACTGGCTCAACTGTCTTCTTTGTTCCATTTACTTCTACATTTGTAACTGTACAACCTAATCCGTCATACTCTACATTTAAGATTAAATTTCCTTCTTTATCAAATGCTCCATATTTATTATTTTTGCAAACCGGAATTAATGTATCGAAAATAATATATTGGTTTTCTATATTAAATGTACTGTTTTTAGTATTAAATCCTATGCTATCATATTCTGGATATATAACTGTTTTATTTCCGCTTTTTACAACTCCATATTTCTTATCTTTATCTACTAAATATAAACCAGAATTTTTATCTAGGACTGAAATAGAATTATATATTGGTTCAATTTTCGTTGTTCCATCTAAATTAATTATTCCAACTTGTCCTAAACTATTAGTTACAAAAAATTCTTTTGTATTTTCAGAGAATTCTATTGAATTATACCTATCTGATACAATTTCTTTTGTATTGTTTGAATCTATTATTTTATATAATCCTTCTTGTTTTCTTACTATTAAATAACCATATAATAAAGATTTTTTATTTTCAAATGTTTGGTCTTCTAGTCCTGTATATCCCCATTCTTTAACTTTTTTATCATAACTTGCAATTAAGTTATTCAATGTGTATATATCTAAAGAATGATCTGTTTCTTTTATAACTACATTAAAAGCTAATTCCATTGCATCAATAGAAGCATACATTTTATTTTCTATACTTTCAGTTGGTTTTTCTACTGTATATTCTCTATAATCTTTTTCAAGTTGATTTGTGGGTAACTTAAATACTTTATTTTCATTTAAATAGAAAGTTGAAGTTTCTTCGCTTCCTTGTACATAGCATTTATCTTTTGATATAGTAAATGCTTTGTATTCTCCTTCATGGTATTCATAATTAACAAGTTTCGCAAATTCTTCTATATTTAAGTATGTTAAATCGTCAATTGTTGCAATTAAACTTTCTTTGCTTGTTGTTGTAACCGCTCCGTCAACACTTATATCAAAAGATGTGGTTTTTACATTAATTAGTAACACAACAATTATTAATATAATTAATAATACACATGCAATTATACTAATTAATATCTTCGAAGATAAATCCATTCCTTCTTTTTTGGGTGCTTGTTCATCACTACTCCATCCCATATTTTATTCCTCCGTATATCCATATTTTTTATAAAAATCTTTTCTAAAGTTTAATAAATTATCATTCTCTATTTCTATTCTAACTCTTTCCATTAGTTTAGTCAAGAACCTTAAATTATGTATTGAAAGTAGTCTAACACCTAATATTTCTTTGTTTTTTATAAGATGATGAATATATGCTTTGGTATAGTTTTTGCAAGCATAACAATCACATTCTTCATCTAAAGTTGTAAAGTCTCTTTCATATGTTGCATTACGTATAACTTTTTTTCCTTGCCATGTCATTGCTGTTCCATTTCTTGCTATTCTTGTAGGTAAAACACAGTCACACATATCAATTCCAGCAAGTGCTGCTTCTATTAAGTAATCTGGTGTTCCAACTCCCATTAAATATCTTGGTTTATTTTCTGGCATAAGTGGTGCAGTATATTTTAAAATATCAATAAATTCTTCTTTAGGTTCTCCAACACTTATTCCTCCTATAGCATAACCAGGAAAATCGAGTTTTATTAAATCTTCTGCAGATTTTTTTCTCAAGTCTTTATAAAATCCACCTTGTATAATTCCAAATAAGCCTTGTTCTTCTGGTCTTGAATGTGCTTTTTTACATCTTTCTGCCCATCTAGTTGTTCTTTCCATAGAGTTCTTGGTGTATTCATATGTTGATGGATATGGGCAACATTCATCAAATGCCATCATAATATCTGCACCTAAATCGTTTTCAATTTCCATAACAGCTTCTGGAGATAAGAAGTGCTTGCTTCCATCTAGGTAAGATTTGAATTCAACACCTTCTTCTGTTATTTTTCTTAAAGGTCCTAAACTAAATACTTGAAATCCGCCACTATCTGTAAGAATAGGCCTGTCCCATCTCATAAATTCATGAAGTCCACCTGCTTCTTTAACAAGTTTATTACCTGGTCTTAGATATAAGTGATATGTATTTGATAATATAATTTGTGCCTCTATTTTCTTTAATTCTTCTGGAGTCATTGCTTTAACTGTTGCTTGTGTTCCAACTGGCATAAATACTGGTGTTTGTATGTCTCCATGTGGTGTATGTATAACTCCTCTTCTTGCTCCCGAATTTTTGTCAACGTGTAATAGTTCATATGTAATTGGTTGTTTCATTTTGTTCTCCTTTATTAATATATAAACATTGCATCTCCAAAACTGAAGAATCTGTATTTTTGTTCTACTGCTTCTTTATATGCTTTCATAATATAATCTTTTCCTGCTAATGCTGAAACTAGCATTAATAATGTTGATTCTGGCAAATGGAAATTAGTAATTAATGCATCTATACATTTAAATTTATATCCAGGATATATAAATATACTTGTATCTCCTTCTGTTTCTTTTACAAATCCATTTTCATCTGCTATACTTTCTAGCACTCTACAAGAAGTTGTTCCAACACTAATTATTCTACCACCGTTTTTCTTTGCATTGTTTATTTTTTCAGCATCTTCCTTTTTTATATAATAATGCTCTGAATGCATATGATGTTCTTCTATTTTGTCAACTTTAACTGGTCTAAATGTACCTATTCCAACATGTAAAGTTACATTTGCAATTTCTACACCTTTTTCTTTTATCTTTTCTAAAAGTTCTTCTGTAAAGTGTAATCCAGCTGTTGGCGCTGCTGCTGAGCCTTGATATTTTGCATATACTGTTTGATATCTGTCTTTTTCTTTTAACTCTTCATGTATATATGGCGGAAGTGGCATTAACCCTATTTGATCTAATATTTCGTTAAAAATACCGTTATATGTAAATTTAACTTTTCTCGTTCCACCTTCCATAACTTCTAATATTTCTGCATTAAGTAAGCCTTCTCCAAAAGTTACTTTTGTACCAACATGAAGTTTATTTCCGGGTCTAACTATTGCCTCCCATATATCGCCTTCTATATTATTTAATAGTAAAAACTCAACATTAGCACCTGTTTCTTTCTTTCCATAAATTCTTGCAGGTATAACTTTTGTATTGTTTCTTACTAAGCAATCCCCTGGTTTTAAATAATCTAATATATTTTTAAATATCTTATGTTCTATTGTTTTGTTATTTCTATCTAGCACCATTAGCCTTGATTCGTCTCTTTTTTGAATTGGCACTTGTGCTATTAGTTCTTCTGGTAAATCATAATAAAATTCTTTTAAGTCCATTTTAATTCCTTCCTATATTACTTCTATTTCTAGTTTAATTTCTTTCCCTGTTTTTTCTTTAACTTTATTTTGCACATATTTTATTAAGTCTAATATATCTTGAGAAGTCGCATTGTTTTTATTAATTATAAATCCTGCATGTTTTTGTGAAACTTCTGCTCCACCTATGCTATAACCTTTTAGTCCACATTCATCTATAACTTTAGCTGTTATAAAATCTTCTCCTCTTTTAAATGTACTTCCTGCATTTGGATATTCTAAAGGCTGTTTTTCTTTTCTTTGAATTGCTAATTCTTTTATTTTATTTCGAATTTCTTCTTTATTTCCCTGTTCTAATTTTAATTTTGTTTGTAAAATTACACAATTCAATTTAAAGAAGATACTATTTCTGTATTCAAATTTACATTGTTCATTAGAAATTGTATTTATGTTTCCATCAAAATCTATATATGTAACCTCTTGAACAATATCTTTCATTTCATTTCCGTATGCACCAGCATTCATTTTTATTGTTCCACCAATTGTGCCTGGAATGCCAGATGCAAATTCAAAACCAGTTAGGCTTTTTTCCAATATTTTATTTGAAAGAATTGCATTTTTCACACCTGCATCAACTGTAACTATATTGTCTTCTATGTTTATATTGTCCAATTTAATTTGTAAAACTATTCCATCAAAGCCTTCATCTTTAACCAACAAATTTGTTCCATTTCCCAATATAAATAATGGAACTTTATTTTCTTTTACAACTTTTAAAACCTTCTTGATTTCAATTATTGAATAAGCCTTTACAAAGAATTTAGCATTGCCTCCAGTTTTAAAAGATGTATGTTTGCTCATAGGTTCATTTAATAGTATATTTTCTTTATTAATAGTTTCAAGTAATTGCTTATATATTTCTTTTTGCATATTACTTCCCTCCATATTTGAACATATGCTTATTTTATCATTTTTACTCTAATTTTACAATAAAAAAAGGAGATTTTTAAATCTCCTTCAAAAGTTTCTATATTACAATTGTTCTATTTCTATATTCTCATATTTTTTATTGGTAGATGTTTACATAAATAGCTCACTATTTAATTTCCGTGTGACTCGAAGCCACACGGAAAATTTCACTTTCACAATATATTAAAATAAATTTACACAGTTAACTTGACAAGCTCCCAGTTTTTTGTAATAAAACTATTTCGCATTCAGCGTCCAGTCCTACATATATAAAAGTGGACGGAAAGAACTGTTATCGTAGGCAAAGGTCGTGTTGACGTCGTTACGACTGCTCGTGTAGTAGCCGCTGTCGTCGTAATAACCACCACGTCTAGTGCAAGGATAGCCGGAAAGGCTATAGGTCTCTGTTGACCATTCAAAACAATTACTTGCCATATCATATACATTACATATTACATCTTTTGTTCCAGTATAGCTTGTTCCAGATGTTCCTGTATTTGCTAAACTAGTATTTACACTTTTTTTACTTGCATATGTTGAGTTTCTTCCAAACTCTTGGAAAAAGATTATTGCTGTATCCCAGGCATAACTATTTACTAAATCGCTTTCATATGGTTTATTTGTATACATACTTTGACATCTCTCTGATGCTTGTGATTGTGTTACATAATTATACACATAATCATTTGCTTTTAAGGTTACTGGAGTTAAATCATCTGTTTTAGATTTTCTTTCTGTTGTTCCAGCTCTTGCTTCATATCTTCCTATATAATATCCTCCATGTGAATTTGCTTTTGTACAAAAATCTCCTATATTTTTTGCTATTGCATTACTTTGGGTTGTATTATATTCCGTATAGCTATTAGAGCCACTAGTTATAGGAGTTGGTGTTGCATATTCACTTGCATTTTGTGCTACTGTATACGTTCCATCTGTATTTTTAGTAAATTTTTTATATCTTCCCAAATTTATTGTTTTTGCATTTGCTTCTGTTTTTTCTGCATCTGTATATATTTTTCCTACTGGTATCCATACAAATTGATTTCCTGCTGTTTCTGCTTGTGTATCTTCTACTACTATTCCTTTTGTTACATCTATTGTTTCTGCAGTATAACCCGTTGTACTATCTACTAGTATTTTAAATCCTGCTGGTAACATTATTTTATTTCCATACTTATCTACTAATGGTGTATTATCTGTTGTACTTAATACTGTATTTAAGTTATCTTTCAATGCTTTGGCACTTGTTCCTCCACCATTTATTTTTGAGCTTTCTGTATCTAAATATTCTGAATATTCATCTAATCTTGTTTGCTCATTCGTTTGTGCTTCTAAATAACTACTCTTTGCATTTTGTGCATGATTTAGTATTCCATTTCCACTTACTGCACTTATTGCCACTACCGCTAATATTAATAGTACAATTATTGTTATTATTAATGCAATTAGAGTAATACCTTTGTGTTCTTTTAATTTTTGTTTCATATTTCTCCTCCTTCGATTTATATTGACATATTATAACAGTTTGTTTTATGTGTCAATTCCTTTTTTATATTATTTTCTAAATTTAATTACATTATTATTTTCTTTATTATAAATTAATTAGAAACAAGTATAACAAGGCAATCAAGGTAAAAATACATGAGGCGTACTTTGTGTACGTTGATTGTATTTTTATCCGCAGATTAACGATGTTAGACGCTGTTTCTAATTAATTTAAACGCAAAAAAGATAGATAAAAATTTATATTAAAAATTCATCTATCTTATATTTATCTGTTAGAGCAAGCATAGAACCTATCTCTACATTTATATTTACATTGTTATTAAATGCATATAATAATGCATTTATTTTTTCTTTTATTAGATTACATTGTGTGTGTGTGTGTGTGTGTGTGTGTGTACAGCCTCAACAGTTACAACGTTTTTCATTCATTTTCTCCTTCTTTTGTTTTTATTTTATGTTATTGTATATTTAATTAATTTTATTGTCAATATTTTCTTAAAATTTTTTGTGACATTTTCAAAAATCATTGACAGGTATTGGGGGCAATTACTCTTTTTCTGTTTTTTGATTTTTAGATTTCCATTTGTCCACTTAAAAAACCTGCTGCTGATTGTGCTACTTTTTCTTCTGTTTCGTTCATTTTCTTTTTATTATCTTTTGACATTAACACAACACTTCCAATTACATCTCCTTGTGATATTATTGGATATATTACTTGTGCATTGAATTTTCTGTCTTGATTATCGTTTTTTGTTATTGGTATTGCAATATCATTGTTTTTATTACTTGTATATATTTCTCTATCTTCCATTATTTCTTCTAATTCTTTTGATATGTCTTGTTCTAAAAATTCTTTCTTAGATGCACCAGATACTGCTATAACATTGTCTTTATCTGTTATACATGCAATATGTCCTGTGGTTTTGGCAAGTGTTTCAGCATAGTTTGTAGCAAATTCTGAAAGTTCTCCTATTGGAGAGTATTTTTTTAATATTACCTCTCCTTCTCTCCCTGTGAATATTTCTATTGGATCTCCTTCTTTTATTCTTAATACCTTTCTAATTTCTTTTGGTATTACTATTCTTCCTAAATCATCTATTCTTCTAACAACACCTGTTGCCTTCATAAATTTTCCTCCTAATCATTTTTTAATATTTATTTATATTATTTGAAAAAAAAGAAAATTTATGTATGTAAAAAACAAAAAGAGATTTTTTTACAAATCTCTTTTAAAATTTCTTATATTTATCTATTATTATTCCTAATGCTTTTGAAAAATCTTTAAGCATTACAATCTTAATACTATTTTCTTTTGCACTTGTATAATCATCCATTATTTGCTTAAATTGTTTTATATTTTTTATTTCTGGTTCAATTTTATCATGATATAATTGTTCTCTGTTTAGTAATTTTTCTTTTATTGTAACTATGTCCTCATTACTTGCACACGAAATTCTTTGGAACATCTGGAATGAGTCGTAATATTTAAATATTGGTACATCCATACATTCTTTATCAAATTTCTCGTAAAATGTTTCCATTCTCATAGGTATACATTTAAATATCTCGTCTGCTTTTTCTTGGTACATTTTTTCTTTTAGTTTTGCATTCAATTGTTCAAAGTGTTTTAAAACTTCTTCCATATCTTGATTGTGTTCAATAAATGCAATCTGTTTTAATTCTTCTTCCATATTATCACAATAGCTAGAAGTAAGTGAAGCAGCATTCATTCCATTAAAGAATAGAATTTTTATTGTTTTCATGTCATACTTTATTAAACCTTTTTTTATAAAATAGCTGAAATATCCAAATAATTTTACCATATCTACAAGGTCTATTTTTCCTGTTTTTAAATTATCTATTACTTCATCAATCACTCCATCAAATTCGTCATCTGGTATTTTCCAATACTCCTCTGTAAGTAACCTTTTATAACCTGGAAGTTTTGCTGTATCTACTGTATTTATAATTACATCCATGTTAGATTTAAATACCTTCATATCGAAAATTCTTGTTCTTACATATATTTCAATAAATTTAAAGAATCTATATTCTGATTTGAAGTTATAATAATAGTTGTTATCAAATTCTTTAATATAAAATTGTCTATTATCCATTAATACTCTTGAAGAAACAAGTATTGCTTTATATTCTTCATTATTGTTAATATTTATAAATTTTTCCTTAGTAACCTTTCCAGCTTTTATTTCGAAAGATACTGCAATTGTAAATATTAACATCGTTTGTAATACTCTATAATTTGTATTTGGATAATTTTTATTTACCATTTCATATATTTTTTTGAAATCATTTAAAGCGTGTTTTAAAATTCTTAAGTTTCGTGTTCCACTTTTATTGAATGTATTAATTATAAGGCGTGTATTTTCTCTTAAAAATCTTATAAGTTCTGTATTTCCTTCATATCGCATTAATAGTCCATTTATAATATAATTAAACTCTGGAGCATATTCAAAGGTTTCACCAATTAATTTTTCTTTTATTCTTTCATAGTCATTCGCTTTATCAAATACATATTCGATTTTATCTTGTATTTTTTCTACCATTGGTTTGTCAGATACTTTAGATAAATCACCTTCTTTATCCAATAAGTAAGTAGCAATAAAAGTTTTCATTTCTAGGTTACTACTTTTTAGCTTTGCTGAAAGTTCTTTTTCATTACAGATTATTATTGTTTTTATATGATCATGTTCAACAAAATTATTTATATATCCCAAAATATCTATAACATCAACATTAGCTCTTTCTAAGTCATCAAAACAAAGTATTTTGTCATCTGTTGAAAAGAAATCGCTATAATCTATTCTATCTCCATTTTGAGTAACGCCAAAAAAGTTTGCCATATCAAGTCCAGTTTTTGCATATTCTGGTATTGTTGTTTGATTATGGTTATTCATGAATTTTTTCAAGTTTTTATCCATAAGTTGCGTAGTTTCAATAAATATTTTTTTACTTATTTCCTCAAGGTTAGAAATTCCATATAAAGACATATAAATTGTAGTATATTGTTTGCCATTTATATGCATATTTTCAATTCTATTTCTAATTTTATTATTCCAGAAATATGTCTTTCCGCTTCCCCATTCTCCATTTATCATTATTGCATAATCTGTATAATCTGACCTAATATAATCTAATATACTTTCAACTAAATCTTCCACTTTATTTCTCCTTTTAATCTTTTGCTATTGTTAGAACATCAATATACTTTGGATTTGCCTTTTTCAAAATTTTAGCGCATTCATTTACAGTTGCACCCGTAGTATAAATATCATCTAAAACCAAAACTTTTTTATCATATATTTTCTGTTCGTTTTTTAAATAATAAACATTATTAACATTTTTGTATCGTTCCTCTTTATTTTTACTACTTTGAGGCTTATTATTCTTTTTCTTTGTTAATATATTTTCAATATAATTAATATTACTAAAATTTTTCGCCAATTCCTTAGCAATTAATGCACTCTGATTATAGCCTCTTTTTATTTTTCTATTTTTATGTATAGGAACTGAAATAATTATATCATAACTTTTCAAAAATCTACAAGCTTTTTTATTTTTTATTATAAAATTCACAAAAGCTTTATAAATATATGGTTTTCCATTAAATTTATAATCTATTAATCTATTTTTTATTATTCCATCATATCTAAAAATATATAAATGTTTTTTAAAATTTCTATTTTTATAGTTATCTATTTTAAATTTTGAAATTTCTTTTAGTTTTAATTCACACTTTGGGCAAATATCGTCTTTGCATATTTTATCACAAATACCACAACAATTTGGGTAGATTAAATTTAACGCATGATTAATAAACCATAGTATATTCACTACTATTTTCACTTCTTTCTATTTAGTTATTAAATATTTTTCGGATTTTTCTTTTAGAATAAAATTGTTAAGATTTAAGTAATTCTGTTTTTCTGAAAAAACTCTTAAAATTATAATTTGATTATTTAATATCTTATAAATTATTATATATTTTCCTGAAACAATTCTTCTATATTCACCTTTGGGATCTTTAAATGAATATAAGGTTTTATGTATTCTTGGCATATATGTTAAATTTCGAATATTATCTACTATTATCTTATATAATTTTGTTTTATAATTATATTTTTCTATGTAATTAGCTAATCTTCTAATATCTCTTTTGGATTCCTTAGATAATTTAATTTTATAAGTCAATATTGTAATCCCTCCTTAGTTCTTCTATAAATTCTTCCAATGGTGTAGTTTCTGGGTCTTTTTCAAATTCTTCAATTGCTTCATCTAATATTTTCGTTAAATATTCTTCTGACATATTACCACCTCTTTTTCATAATATATTATATTTTTGCTTCTAAGTCAATCAGTTGAATTGAAAAAAGTAGAAAAGTTTTCGACACTTTTCTACATATTGCTAAGTTTATATTCTAATCCTGTATTTCTTTTTTTGCTATCGTGGTTTGCTATCATTCTGTCTATTACATTTACTGGTCCAATAACTATTAAGAGTTTTTTGGCTCTTGTTATTGCTGTATATAGCAAATTACGTGTTAAAAGCATTGGAGCTGATGCAGTTATTGGAAGTATTACAACATCAAATTCACTTCCTTGTGATTTGTGAACTGTTATTGCATATGCATGTTCAATTTGTTCTAAATCTTGGAACGAATACCAAGCATTTTTGTCGTCATCATATAAGACTTGTAACTGTTTTTCTTCCTCATTTATATTAACTATTGTTCCAAATTCTCCATTAAAAATTCCACTACCATATTCAAATTTTTCTTTGTGCTTCTCCCAGTATATATCATAGTTATTTTTAACTTGCATTATTCTATCGCCTTGTCTGAATATTACATTACCAAAAGTTTTTTCTTTTTTGTCATCTGATTTAGGATTTAGTTCTTGTTGTAGGCTTTTATTTAATTCTCTTGTTCCAATTGTTCCTTTTTTGCTTGGGGTTATTACTTGTATATTTTTAAAGAATTCATCATCACCATATTTTTTTAACCTATCTTTTGATAAAGATAATATATTTTCTAGTATTTTATCTTGATTGTATTCATTAATGTAAAAAAAGTCGTCTTTTAAACCTTCATTTTTTTCATCTTTTAAAATAAAACCTTTTCCATTATTAACATTATGTGCATTTAGAATTATTTTGCTTAAAGCTGCTTGTCTAAATATTTTATCTAAACGAACAACAGAGAATTTATCTGAGGCTATTATGCTTTTTAAAACTGTTCCTGGTCCAACAGATGGTAATTGGTCTATATCTCCAACAAGTACAAGCTTTGTTCCTAAATATACCGCTTTAACTAAATAATTCATTAAGAAAATATCTACCATAGACATTTCATCTACAATTATTACATCTGCATCTATTGGTGCAAATTCTTGCTCTACATCTTCTATTCCAAGTTCATCTTTTATTTTTCCAATTTCTAATAGCCTATGCAATGTTTTGGCTTCTTCTCCTGTTGCTTCTTCCATTCTTTTAGCAGCTCTCCCTGTTGGCGCACATAGAGCTACTTTTTTTCCTTTATTTTTATACAGTTCTAAAACTGTTTTTATTATTGTTGTTTTACCAGTTCCTGGTCCGTCCTGTTATAACACAAACATTGTTGTCATTTATTTGTTTTACAGCTTCAATTTGTTTATCTGATAATATTATGTCTGCTTTTTCTTCTAGCAATTTTAATTCTTTATCTATTTTAGAAACATGCTTAACATTTTGGGCTTTATTTAACAATACTAATCTTTCTGCAATATTCAACTCTGCTTTATAATATTCATATAAATAAACCCATTCTATATCGTCTCTTTTTTCAATAACAATTTTTTCTTTTGCTCTTAAATTTATAAACTCACTTTCTATTAAATCTTCTGAAACATTTAATAGTTGTAACATAAATTCTATTAGATTTTGCTTTTGGACACAAGTATGTCCATTATTAGTTACCAATACCAATCCATATTTTATGCCATTAGTTATTCTTTCTGGATTTGAATAATCCATTCCTAAATCTAAAGCCATTTTATCTATTTGTTTAAAGTCTATTCCACGCACCAAGTCTACTAATATATATGGATTTTCTTCTATTTTAGCAATTGTGTTCTCACCTATTTTTTTATATATTCCTTGTGCTGCACTTACTGGTATTTTAAATTTATCTAAAAATGATACCAACTGCCATAATTCAAAACCTTCGTTAAAGCTCTCTGCCATTTCTAATGCTTTATTATTGCTTATTCCCTTTATTTCTGCAAGCCTTTGTGGTTCAAATTTAAATACTGAAATTGTTTCTTCTCCAAATTTCTTAATTATTTTATGTGCTGTACTTGGTCCAATTCCTTTTATACTTCCATTTGCTAAAAATCTCTCCAATGCATCTAAAGTTTCCGGAACTATTTTTTCAAATGTTTCTATTTTAAATTGTCTTCCATATTCCTGATGCGTTACAAATTTTCCTTCAAGTTTAAGATTATCTCCACTATTAACAAATGGTAGGTAACCTACCACTGTAAATACTTCTTCTAGTGTTTCTAAAGTTGCAATTGTATAACCATTTACTTCGTTTTTATATATGATGTCTACTATCTCGCCTTTTAATTCCATTTTTTCCTCTTCTTATAAAATCTTCATTTATTATATATGTTTAAGAATAGAATTTCAAGTTATAAACTACTCTACTAATTTAAATGCAACTTTTCTTAAGTTTTTGTTTGCCTCTATTACTTGAACTGTAACTTTATCCCCCATTTTATATACTTTACCTGTATGTTCTCCAATTAGCTGTTTATGCATATCGTCATAATTAAAATATTCATTTCCTAAATTTTCAAATCTTATTAAACCTTCTACTGTGTTTGCAAGTTCTACAAACAATCCAAAGTTTGTTACTCCGCTTACAATTCCGTCATAAACCTCACCAATTTTACTTTCCATATATTCGGTTTTCTTTAAGTCCACTGAATCTCTTTCTGCTTTTTGTGCTATTTTTTCTCTTTCAGATGATTTTTCTGCATAGCTTACTGCAAACTCGTTATGTTTTTCTTTGTATTCATCACTAACCATATAGTTGCAGTCTAAATATTTTGATATTATTCTATGGATATATAAATCTGGGTATCTTCTAATTGGTGATGTAAAGTGGCAATAATACTTACCTGCAATTCCAAAATGTCCTTTATTTTGTGCTTCATATCTTGCAACTTTTAAGGTTCTTAATATTAAATTTGATATAACTTTTTCTTCTTTTTTCCCTTTTATATCTTCTAGAATACTGCTAAAAGCTTTTGGGTGAATATTTTCTTTGCTACCTTTAATTTTATAACCAAAGTTATATAAAAATCTATTTAAATCAGTTATTTTTTCTTGATCTGGTGACTCATGAACTCTATATATAAACGGTGCTTCTAACCAATAAAATTTTTCTGCAACAGTTTCGTTTGCTGTTAGCATAAATTGTTCTATTATAATATTAGAAAATTTTATTTCATATATTCCAACATCTATTGCTCTACCTTTTTTGTCTAATGTAATTTTGCTTTCTGGAATATCTAAGTCTAAGTATCCATTTTCTTTTCTTTTATTTTCAAGAATATGTGCAAGTTCTGCCATTAGTTTAAAATGATTAATATATGGCATATATTGTTTTAAATCTTCTTCTACTTCTTGTCCTTCTTCTAGATCTAGAAGTTTTTGAACGATGTTATAAGACATTCTTTTAGTTACTTTTATTACACCTTTTGTGATATCAGAAGATATTACATTTCCTTTTTTATCTATTTCCATTATAACTGATAATGTAAGTCTGTCTTTTCCTTCATTTAAACTACATATTCCATTTGATAATTCTTTAGGAAGCATTGGTATAACTTTATTTAGCATATATACACTTGTCCCTCTTGTAATAGCTTCTTTATCTAAAAAGCTTCCTTCTCTTACATAATGGCTTACATCTGCAATATGAACACTTAGTATGTATGTGTTATCTTCTGTTTTTTTAACAGATACAGCATCATCTAAATCTTTTGCATCGTCTCCATCTATTGTAAATATTTCTTCGTTTCTAAAATCTTTTCTATTATTGATTTCATCTAAAGAAATTTCTTTTTCTATTCTTTTAGCTTCATTTAATACAAATTCAGGAAATTCATATGGTAAGTTGTATTCTTTTATAATTGAAAGCATATCAACTCCAGCCACATTTACATTTCCTAAAATTTCTACTATTTTACCTTCTGGTTTTTTACCATCTATTTCTAGTTTAGTAATTTGAACAACAACTTTATCGTTGCTTTTTGCTCCACTAAAATATTTTTTAGAAATAAATATATCTTTACTAACCTTTTTATTATCAGGCACAACAAAACCGAAGCTTTTATTTTTAGTAAAAGTTCCTACAACAGTTTGATTTGTATTTTGTTCTTTATTATTTTTCATTAATTTTAAAATTCTTTTTTCGTTCTTCATTTTCTCCTCTTTAATTCAAAAATAGAGCTATATTAGTTATAGCTCTACTCTTAATTATTTACATTATGCTAAAGGATATACAAAGTTTAAAGCAATAGTTACAATTGCAAAAGCAATGCTCATAATTATTGTTAATCTTTTAACTCTACCTTCCTTAGTTCTACCTTTATTTTTATCTAAATAATTCTTTGCCCCAGCACCTGTAATTGTTCCAGATAATCCTTGATCATCGTTTTTTTGTATCATAACAAGTACTATAACAGCTAAAGCTAATATTATATCTACTACTATTAA
This sequence comes from uncultured Clostridia bacterium, assembly GCA_934183305.1. Taxonomy (GTDB): domain Bacteria; phylum Bacillota; class Clostridia; order TANB77; family CAG-508; genus HGM13634. The sequence goes on from CAKPSF010000002.1 coordinate 63,185, forward strand.
AAATATCTTTAAGAATTGCATTTTAATTCCTCCCTAAGTTCTTTCTATTTAATTTTCAACTAACATATGATATTGTAACACATCTTTCGCATAAATGCAAATATTTTTTTCTTATTTAGCTTTATCATTTAACAGAACTTATCTTAGCATATTTTTTTAATTTCTCATATACTAAATTATTTACTGTTCCTGCCGGAAAGTTTCCATTTTTATCTTTCTTACCTGCTGGTACGCCTGTTAGAATTTCAATTCCTTCTTCTATTGTTGAAATTGCATATATATGGAATTTTTTATTTTTTACAGCTTCTACCACTTCATCTGATAAGTTTAGGTTCATAACATTTTGTATAGGTATCATTACGCCATGTGTTCCATCTAGCCCTCTCATTTTGCACACCTGATAAAAGCCTTCAATTTTAGCATTTACTCCACCTATTGGTTGTATTTCCCCTTTTTGGTTTACTGAACCTGTAACAGCAATTGCTTGATTTATCGGTAATTCTGACAAGCTTGATAGTAGTGCATATAGTTCTGTGCTTGAAGCACTATCTCCGTCTACGCCATTGTATAATTGTTCAAAGCATATACTTGCTGTTAATGAAAGCGGAATATCTTGAGCAAACATTTCTCCTAAATATCCACTTAATATAAGTACACCTTTTGAGTGTGTCGAACCTGAAAGTTCTACTTCTCTTTCTACGTTTATTATTCCAGATTTTCCTGTATAAGTATTAGCAGTTATTTTAGCTGGTTTTCCAAAGGTATAATCTCCTATTGTCATTACTGTTAATCCATTTATTTGTCCAACTTTTTCCCCACTGGTACTAATTAACAAGGTATTTTCTTTTATCATTTCTGTATATTTTGCATCATATTTTTTTACTCTTTCTATTCTTTCTTCAAGAGCTTTTTCAACGTGTTCTGCTCTTACAATTTTAGATTTAGACATTTTTGCCCATGTACACGCCTCTCCAATTATTTGTGCTAAATCATTAAACCTTGTAGATAATTTATTTTGATTTTCTGCAATTCTAGATGCGTACTCAATAATTTTGGCAACAGCATATTTATCTAAATGTATTAGCCCTTCTTGCTCACAAAATCCATGCATAAATCTTGCAAGTTTTATAACATTATCATCTGTTCTTGGTGCATCATCCTCAAATTCTACTTTTGCTTTAAATAATTTTCTAAAGTCCTCATCTACTGCTAATAGAGAATGATAAATATTAGCATTTCCTATTAATATTACTTTAACATCCAATGGTATTGGCTCTGGTTTTAATGAAACCATAACCATTGAGCTACGTTGGTCTGCAGTATTCTCTATGCTTATCTCTTTCATTCTTAATGCTTTCTTCAAAGCATTATAGCACATTTGATTTTCAAGTAAATCTTTAGCTTGGAATATTATATACCCTCCATTTGCCTTTTGTATCAATCCAGCTTTCAACATTGTATGGTCAGTTTTTAGTGAACCATAATAGTTTTCGTATTCAAGTTTTCCAAAAATATTATGATAAGAATAATTTGAATCCATAATAACCGGTGCACCCTCTAGTTCACTATTATCTATAAACAAATTAACTCTATAATTTTCCCATGGTTTTTGCATTTGTTGTAAAACTTGTGTAGGGTTTACTTGTTGATTAACTGGTTGTTTTTGTTCTATAAATGCTGATATATTTTTTAGTATATTTTGTTTAATATCATCTAAGAATTTATTGATTTTTTTATTCTTTTTATATGCAGATTTTATTAAATTGATCCTTGCATTAACAGTAAGCAAAGCAATGTTAGATTGCCATTCTTCTATTTTTACATCAGCTTCTTTTTCTATTTGTTTTATTTGGCTTATTGCTGAAATTATTTGTTCTTGAACAATATTGGATTTATCTTCATATTCTTTTTTTACATTTTCGTCTAGCTTTTCAAATTCTTCTTCTTGCAAAGTTTTTCCATTTACAACCGGCATCATGTATATACCATTTTGAGCCGTTTTTACCTCAAAGCCATATTTAGCAGATTCTTTATTTAATTTTTCTAATAAATTTGTCCTTTTTTGTTCGAATTGTTGTCTTATAGAATTTTTTTCTTTTTCAAAATCTTCATTGCTAAAAGTACTATTAATATCATTTTTTATATCTTTAATAAATTGATCCATAGTATCTTTAAATTCTTTTCCGTGTCCTGCTGGAAGCGAAACAGCAATTGGTTCATTCGGATTACTAAAATTATATATATAGCACCAATCTGATGGAGTTTTTTTCTTTTTTGATATTGTATCTAAATATTTTTTAGTATACATTGTTTTTCCAACTCCACTTGGTCCTTCTAGATATAGGTTATACCCTCTTACATCCACATTTAACCCAAATTCTAATGCTTTTATTCCTCTTTCTTGTCCTATTCCAGTACTAATTGGTTCAAGTTCTTCTGTCGTTTCAAATGGTAATTTTTCTGGATTACAATATTTTTTTAAACTTCTATAAGATAACTCCGTATTTTTCATTAGTTTTTCTCCTTTATATATTTATTTGCATTTTATTTTACATTTTTTTAAATTATGTAGGTAATTTAAGTGTCATAATAATAGCATCATCTGTATTATTGTAATACTTTCTTCTCCTTCCAACTTCTTCAAAATTATGTTTTTTATATAAACTTATTGCATTTTTATTGTTTACATTAACTTCTAACGTTATACATTTTAATCCTTGCATTTGTGCCATTTTCAAAAGTTCTTCAAGTAGTTTAGTTCCAATATGCTGTCCTCTTTCATCTTTTCTTACAACAATATTAGTAATATGTGCTTCATCTATTGGTTTCCATATTCCTGCATATCCAACAACATCGTTATTGTATAAAGCAACAATATATGAAGATAAATCATTTTGTAACTCTTTTTCTAATACACTAGCTGTCCAAAATTCATCAAATTGTTCATTCATAATATCTTTAATTTTTTCAAGATGAGATTGCTTCATCTTTTCAATTACAATATCCATTAATTCCTATCTTTCTGCATTAGATTTTCTTAAGTAAATTGGGCTTAAATTATTTGAATCCACTGCTTGCCCATTTTTTTCTAAAGCCACCAATGCTATATTTCTAGCATTCAAACTATTTATTTTTTCATTTTCTGTTATTAATGCATTTTTCAATTCTGATTCTATCACATCTTTATGAACTATACTACCATTTCCAACAAAAAATATTTTTTTGTCTTTATTATTAAAAGTTTTTAAAATATTGTTTATATTATCAAATCTTAGTTCTTCAAGTTGTTTATATTCTTTTCCTATTTTTTCAAATAATCCATAATACACATTATCATTTTTTGCATCTATTAAAGAACAAATAATACCATCTTCTTGTATATTTCTTGCTAACACTTCTAATGAAGTTACACCAACAGCTTTTTTATTTTTTGCATCCAAAAATGCTTTTACTGTTGAAACTCCAATACGTATTCCAGTGAATGAGCCAGGACCAATATCACATGAGAATAAGTCTACATCTGACAAATACATATTGTTTTCTTTAAACACTTCATTTATTAATGGCATTAATTTTACTGAATGAGTATTTTCATCCTCGATTATTTTTTCCATTATCAATTTATCGTTTTCTGCAAGTGCTACTGCACATACTTTTCCTGACGTTTCAATTGCTAAAATTTTCATACATTGCTTCCTTCTTTATTTGTTTTTTCCTTCAAAATTTGTATCGTATTCATAACCGCATATAATCATTTCTTTAAATTCAAAATCATTTGCTTCTCTATCTATTCTAAAAATCTTTTGTTTCCTTAAATCTAACTTATATTTACTCATATCGAACAATACAGTCTGTTTTACATTCATTCCAAGTGGTAAGGTATTATTGGTATTATCATAATATATAATATTTGTGTTATATATTAAATTCATATCTTTTTTTATTTTTAATTTGTATAAGTTAACTTTATCTGTTGCATTTGAAGCTTTTATTGCATCTGTTGGATTGATATAAAATACTTTTATATCATCTAAATTTAATTTATCATTAGAAGATAAGTAGACATCTATATCTGTAATCGCACTTGTCTTTTTCATAGCACTATCAATATTTTTAATATGACCATCAATTTGTTTTGTGTATTCTTCTATTGTTGTGTTATTTGAAATTTCCATTATTCTATTTTCATCTTTTAGCGACTCTCTATGCTTTTTGTTTGATAATACACTAATTTTAGTTTTATCATTTTTAATATTTCCTAATATATCAAAAGAATTTATTTCTATACCATCTGTTTTATCTTCTGATATTTTCTTTATCTTTTCTAAGTTTTCCTTCAAGAATTGAAGATTATTATTTCTTAAAGCATTTATGCTATCCAATTCGTTTGTAGTAGCTATATATATACTGTCTGTTTCCTCTTTGTTGAACAAATCTCTTTGAATATTATCTGCTTCTATTCCTAAATCTTCCGTATCCTCTTCATAATCAAAAGTTCTTTGGATTTTTTTTGTTTTCTCTTTTTCTTTTATTGGCATACCAGCATTTAATCCAATTGCTGAATCTTTATTTGCAAACTTCCAAAATTCAAAAATGCTTTTTTTATGTTCTTCTATTTTTTCTATAAACAATGTTGCATTTTTTATCTTATTATTAACTAATTCAATTTTATCTTCTAATGCTTTAATATCTAAGTTATTATCTTTTATTCTTATATTTATTCTGTCTAGTTCTATACATATTTTTATTAAATCTTCTATTGTGTATAATTCTTTTTCTTCAATTATAGAATTGGCTATTGATTTTTGCATTTCATTTTCTTCTTTAATTTTTTTAGTATTTGAGTTTTTATTCTTATTTCTTACAAACTTTCCATTTTTATTCTTAAAGAAGTATTTAATTCTTCCAAATACACTTTTCCTACACTCTAAATATGTTGCAACTTGTTTTTCTTTAAATAAGTATTCTTTATTTTTTTCTAATTCTTCTTCTTTTAGTTTATCTAGTTGTATATCGAGTTTTTCTTTTTCATCAAAAATCTTTTGTAATTCTTTAGCATTTTTCTTATATTCTTCTTTTATAAACTTTGAAATATTTTTATAGTCTATAACCTTATTGTTAAATTCAAATTGCAATTCACCTTTTTGTGATATTTGTGTTTCAAAATCATAATGGTGTGGAAGTTCTGTCCTTAAAATAAATAGTGCTTTAACAACTGTATAAAATTTAACTGCATCTTCTTTTGTTTTAAGTTCTATTTTATAATAGCTTTTTATTTTATCATATATATCTGTTTTTCCAACAATATGTAAGCTTAATTCATTATCAATATCAAATACTTCATATATTTTAGGCCAATCTTTTGTAAATAACCATATATATTTTTCTAAATCTGATATTTCAGATTTTTTTAAGTATCTTTTTGTATAATCCATATAACTTACTGGAACAAAAATTGTTTCGTTTGTATTGTTTTCGAAACATTCTATTTGTTTTTTTAGTAAATAGACAAATGCACTATAGTCTTGGTCCTCTGTTGTAACCATCATAAAATATTTTCCAGTAAATTCAGAATAATATATTTCCCACAAATAGTTTGTATCATATTTCACTTTAAAAGGAACATTTTTATTCATTTTTGCTTGTTCTTCATCTATTTTATCTATTTCTTTTTTATTTATCTTTTCAAGCATCTTTAAAAAGCTTGCATGTCTAACAATGTTTTCTTCATTTTTTTCATCTAAGTACATTGCTAAAGGCAAGGCTTGTTCATATTTTTCTATTACACTATCCAACCTATTTTTAGGTGTTAATAATATTTGAATATCTTTTATATTTATATATCTATATACTTTAAAATCTCTTTGTTCATACGCTTTAGTAGGCTTATAATCTACATCTTTATACATCTTCAAAAAATCTGGAAGTTCTTCTAGATTCAAACCTATATATTTCAAATTTTGTAAAATTATACTCTCTTCATTCGTTTCAAACATCTAAATATCCTCCATGATATTTTACCTATTTATACATTTGATAGTATATCATAAAAGTATTTTTTTGTACAAGAAATTTCAATTTTTTTATACAAATTTCATATTTGGCTTTTTCATATATAAAAAACAACAATACGTTTTAAATTTTCATACAACGTTTTGTTTTACCATATAATTCCTTTATAAAGATACAATAAAGGAGGAAACCAGTTTGAAAACTCGTATTAAAGATTTAAGAGAAGATCATGATTTAAGTCAAAAAAATATAAGTGAATTTTTAAATATTTCTCAAGTCGCTTATTCATATTATGAAATTGAAAAAAGAGGCATACCATTAGAAACCTTATCAAAATTGGCAGACTATTACGGAACAAGTGTTGATTATTTATTATATAGAACTAGTGTGTTTTCGCCTTATCCAAAGGATGTTGCTTCTAATAATAAAGAAAAAAAGACAGCTACTGTTTAAAATATACTTCTCACACTAAATTTTTCTTTATCTTCTATGTGTTGCAATATAAATATTGCTGTGTCAATTTCATTTTGAGCTTCGTCATATTCTTGTACATTTATATAGGCAGATATTTTAGTTATTTCTGTTCCAACTTTTTCTAGTTCATCATGTTCTATATAATATGCAAGTTTTCCATACCTCTTCTTCCACTCATTATTTATATTGCTCACTTTAGAAGTTATTTCTTCGCTTTGTTCTTCTTGCAAGATTTGTTCTAGACTTGACAATTCTTCAGTAAGTACATTTACTGAAGCTTTTGTATAATTATTGGTAATAATATCTAAAGTTACAATTAAGGCAATTACAAGAAAAATTATAATAAACTCTTTATACATAAAAACTCTCCAATATTAATTTAAATTTTTTATGAATTCTCTTTTTTCTGGCAAAAGAACTCATTTTTCCCATCAATCGTTGCAATTAATGTGTTTTCAGGTTTCGCATCAAATTTTTTTAATTGTGCATTTAACCATTTTTCATCTTTTCCTATTGACTTTAAATTTTTCTCCATAATTTTTCCATCTATAACTAAATCATATGATATTCCTTCATATTCTGGACTAATATTCAAATCCTCTACTATAACATTTCTCTTTTCTGGTTTTTGAATAACAGTAACTTCTCCATTTGTTTCTAATATTGCATATTCTACATCTCCTAGATTAAAAACATTGTTGCTTCTTAGCTTTTCTTCTAATTCATTTAATGTTAGTCTTTCTTTTCTTAAAACTTTTTCATCTATTTTTCCCCTATATATTAATAATGATGGTTGGCCAGACATTATAGTTCTCATTTTTAGACTTTTCATATTAATTACAGATATAAGCATATGCATTACAAGTAAACCCAGAATTGGAATTATTCCATTAGTTATCGGAATTCCAAGTTCTGTCATTGGAACAGAAGCAAGATCTGCAATCATTATTGATATTGCAAGCTCAAATGGCTGAAGCTGTCCAATTTCTCTTTTTCCCATCAACCTCATAACAATCAAAACAATTATATATAAAATTATTGCACGAATAAAAGTTACTAACATTTTTCTCTCCCACTTTTGACAGCTTTGGGGACGGGGCAAAAACAAGTCATTTTTGTTAAATTAATTTAATTAAAAAATTGCAAAATGAAAAATGACTTGTTTTTGCCCCGTCCCCAAAGCTGTCATTTTTGTCATTTTTATTTTATTTTTTCATTTTTTTTAAATAATATTCTTTTGAATTTGTTTTTTGTATATTTTTTATGTTTTTGTTAAAAATATATTTATAACTAAATATTTAGGAGGTTTTATTATGTCTAATAATCAAGACAATGTTAGTTCTAGGAATAATACTTCAACATTTGGACAAATAGTTGGTAGACTTGTAACTGCGGCTATTGTTCTTGCAATAACAGCATTTTTTACTCCTGGTTTTACAATAAATAATATTTGGTCTTTAGCAATTGCTGCTATTGTTCTTACTGTAATAGATTATTTAATCGTAAAATTCACTGGATTAGATGCTACTCCTTTTGGTAAGGGATTTGTAGGATTTGTTTTGGCTGCTGTTACATTATATGTAACTCAATATTTTGTTGCAGGTTACTCTATTTCTTGGATTGCTGCAATTATTGGTGCTGTAATATACGGTATTGTTGATTATATAATACCTGGAAATCAAGAAATGTAGTAAAGTAAAAAATCTCTAGCAATATGCTAGAGATTTTTTTGAGTTTAATTTTTAATATCCTGGTTTTTCTAATAGTTTAAACATATTTGTTTTATATTTTTCTACTCCTGGTTGATTAAATGGATTTATTCCTAGTATTCTACCAGACATTGCACATGCAAGTTCGAAAAAGTAAATTAATTCTCCCATTGCTTCTTCATTTAGATTTTCTATATTAATTAATATGTTAGGAACATCTCCTTCTATATGTGCTTTTATTGTTCCTTCCATTGCTTTTTTATTTATATAGTCTAAGGTTTTATCTGTTAAATAATTTAATCCATCTAAATTATCTTCGTCTGGTTTTATATTTAAATCTTGATCTGTATTCACAATGTTTAGTACTGTCTCAAATAAATTTCTTCTTCCTTCTTGTATATATTGTCCCATTGAATGTAAGTCTGTTGAAAAGTCTACTCCTGCTGGGAATATTCCTTTTAAATCTTTTCCTTCACTTTCCCCATATAATTGTTTCCACCATTCTGTGAAATAATGAAGTTTAGGTTCATAGTTTACTAATATTTCTATATCTTTATCATCTAAATACAATAGGTTTCTTACAACTGCATATTGATAACATTCATTATATTTTATATTGCTATCCATATACTTTTCTTTTGCAATTTGTGCACCTTTCATTAGCTTATCTATATCTATTCCTGCTGTTGCTATTGGTAATAATCCAACTGCTGTTAGAACTGAATATCTTCCTCCAATATTATCTGGAATAACAAAAGTTTCATACCCTTCTTCATTTGCTAGGGTTTTTAAAGCACCTTTTTGTTTATCTGTTGTTACATAAATTCTTTTCTTTGCTTCTTCTATTCCATATTTATTTTCTAGTATTTCTCTAAAAATTCTAAATGCAATTGCAGGTTCTGTTGTTGTTCCAGATTTTGAAATTACATTTATAGAAAAATCTTTATTGCCTATTAAATCAATTAAATCTAATATATATCTTGGGCTCATATTGTTTCCTGCAAAAAAGATTTTTGGAGTTTTAGCTCTTTTTTCATAATTATAAAAAGTATGTGTTAAACTTTCTATAACAGCTCTTGCTCCAAGATATGATCCACCAATTCCTATAACTACTAATATTTCTGAATCCTTTTGTATTTTTTGAGCAGATTTTTTTATTCTTTCAAATTCTTCTTTATCATAATTAGTTGGAAGTTCAAGCCATCCCAAAAATTCCTTTTCATCATTCTTTTTTTGCCAAAAGTCCTCATGAATTTTTGAAACTTTCTCACTATACTTTAGTATCTCATTTGTTGAAATACTAGTATTAGATAAATCTAATTTTATACTTGACATATAATCCTCCCCTTTTTCTCCTAAGTATTTTATGAATATATTTTATATTTCTTTACTAAATTTGTCAATGAAAAATGCCTGCTTTTCAGCAGACACTTTTCTTGTATTTTTCTTATTTTTGTACAATATAACCTGAAATTGATTTTGAATACATATCATCTGTTATAGATTCATATCTATTTCCTTTATAATCATCTGTAAATCCATTATACGCTTTATATATATCGCCTGTTTCTTTATTGTACACTCTTTCATAGCCAAGAGTTGCATCGCTTTGTTTTTGGCTCATTCTATCATATGCTGCACTTCTTGCTTCCCATGATGACATTATACCATCTGATATTTGGTTACATATACTTCTTACATTTTGGAATGTTTTCATAACAGCATCTTGTTGGCTATTAAATTGACTAACAAATGAATCTGTGAAATTTAATGATGAAACCATTTGATTTAAAGTTTCTTCCCAATTTATAAATTCGTCTTTAGGTGCTGTTATAAATACTGTATTGTATACATTTAAATAATATATGTCTATCTTTTTCCCTGACATTATATTTTCATAAACATAATATGGTCCTGGGTCATATACATATGCAGTAAATAACCCTTCTGCTTCTTTCCCATTCTCATCTTTGAATGTTGCTCTTAATATGTCTCCACCAATTGCTGATGTTCCTAATTTTTCAATAACTGAAAAATCTGTTAGAGTTGGAAATGTAAAAGCTGCAGTATTATTTAAAGTACCTAAATCATTAAATATTTTATAAAATCCTTCAGTATCTTTTGTTGCAATTACACTTGTTTTTGCAAACATACTATTTGGATAATACTTTTTTTGCCAATTTTTTGCATCTTCAGATTTATTATATCCTTCTGTTTTCATATTAAAAAACATTTGATAGGTTGGTTTTTCTGGGTTATAAACCTTTATTGTATAATGAATATTATCACCTAAGGTATCTACTTTCCATCCTTCTGGAACTTTCATTGTAAACAATCCGTTATTATAGTCTGTTAGTTTAATAGATTTAGCTTCACTTTCTACTATTTTTACATCCTCATTTTTTGATGCCAAAATACCACCACCTTTTGATGAATTTTCCCCTTCTGTTCCTAAAAATCCTGTACTAGCTGCAATTATTAATAAAATTACTACTATTACTACTGCTGCTATTATTAGATTTTTCTTAGTTAGAAATTTTTTCATTTTTTATTCCCCCTCTATAATTTTTTTAGCATGAACCACAACTCTATATCTTTTTTTGTCTGAACATGTTGACAGTGTTAATATTGTATCGTCTTTTGAAACATCAACATTAAAATCTTTTATGCTTCTATCTTTTACTGTATTTATAAATTTTTCAAATTGTTTAGTATTAGAAAAGTCTGTATTAATGTAATAGCTTTCTTTTTTTATTTCATATACAGAAAATATTTGATAAGTGCTTTTCTCATTCTCTGTAATAAAAACTATTTTTCTATTATTCTCATTATCATACCAATTAGCATTTAAGGTTTTGTGCAAGTCTCCAAACATAGATCCGTCTTTTCTATTATGACCATAAATAACAATGTTTTTATCTTTTCCGTCAAGTTTATTTCTATAATCTGCAAAAATCCAGCCAGCTGTGTTTTCGCTTTTATCAAAACTATGCTCTAAATAATATTCATTGTCTTTAGTTTGAACAATTGGATATTCAATATTTAGACTCTCTAAGCCAATCCAGGCAACAGTATCACTATTTTGTTCTTTTAATTTGCTAAAGTCTACTTCATACTCTTTCTCATTATTATCATCTGATTGGACTATTACTGCACTATTTATTTGCTGAGCTAGTTCTTGATTATTTTTATTATCTTTATACCATATAAATATATTAATTCCAGAATATATTAGCATAGCAAACAAAATAACATAAATAATTAAAAATATAAATGTTTTTCTATTATTTTTTTTATGTTTTTGTTTTCTACTCATCAATATTTTCCTTTCATACGAAAAACTAGCCGATTGGCTAGTTTCGTTTTTTACTCTTTACTAGCTTTCTTTAAGTTTCTAATTACTGCTAAAGCAATTAACCCTATAAAAGCTACTGCAAATATTATAGTATATACAATTATATTATCTCCAGTTTTAGGATTGCTTATACTTGTACTTGTATTATTCGTATTGTTTGTGTTATTCTTATTTTCAGTTGAAGTATTATTTTCAACTTTGTTACCATCTTCAACTTTTTGAACTTCCTTAATTGTAAATTCAGTAGTTGCTGACCCTTCCTCTGAAAATGCTACTTTTAAAGTATGTTTTCCAGCAGATAAAGTTTTTAAGTATGCTTCTTTTAAGGTTATTATTGTACTTCCTGATTTAGAACTGTAATTATCTTCATTTAACAAATTATTATCTATATAAACTTTATTGTTAAATTTACTGTAATCTGCATCTATTCTAAAGGTTGCATCTTTATCTTTTTCTATTGTATATTCTTGATTTGCACCTTCAAGAAACTTATATTCAATTGGAGTTATTTTACTATTACCATATTTAAAAGTCAAGTTAAAATTATATCTTGTATAATAGTCATCTCTAATTTCATTTATAGTAACTTTACCTTGTGAACTATTAGCATTACCAATTTCATTTGGATTTCCAATTAATATATTGTTTTCATATGTTGTTCCAGTATAAGTTAATTTAGAACCTGTATAAATAGTATCTGTTCTTTTAAGTGTATATGATTTTATATCTTGTTTATATACTGATGAAAATACTGCTTTATTTTCAGCTTTTATTCCTTCAACTTTTATAATAGCTTCATTTAAATTTTCCGTTTCAACTAAATTATTGTTTTCATCTATTTTGTAAAATTTAGTTTTATCTAAATCTGATAATTCTTGTAAACCTTTTGATAAATTATCTTCTTTTGAAAAATCTACTGTATAGCTTTTTCCATCTGTTAAATCAACTGTTCCTTTTACATCTAAATCTGTGTAGTTATTTCTAACTGTTGTTTTAACTGTTACTCTGCTTCCGCCTGTAACATCTGTTACTCCAGCATATGCAATACTAAAAAATAGTAAACATACAATAAATACTATTGATAATAAAGTTAAATGTTTGAATTTTGAATTCATTTTTAATCTCTCCTTTTGTTTTATTTTATGATTTGATTATAACACATATAACATTTAATGGAATAGTAATTACCATAATTGCAAATGTTTTTTTGGTAATCGCTTTTATTGTATTTTATGTTATGTTATAATAAGTCGAAAACAATAGTTATGGAGGTTTTTATGGACTTTAACAAACAATTAAATGAATATATAAATCAGTTAGGTTGTTCTTCTAAAGAGTTAGCAGAAGCTTCTGCTCTTTCTCCTACAGTTATAAGCCGTTATCGTAACGGAGAAAGAACACCAAATATTAGGAGTAAGCAATTAGAAGCCTTAACAAATGGGTTATATCAATTGTTTTTAAATAAAAAAATTAATATTGATAAAGATACAATATATACTACTCTTTCATCTTCATTAAATGATATTAATATAGATCTAGAACAACTAGTAAAGAACTTTAATGAAATTGTATCTGTTTTAAATATTAGCATGGCTGAATTATCTAGAAAAACAAGTTTTGATGCATCATTTTTATCTAGGCTACGCACTGGTAATATTTTACCTTCAAAACCTCAGATTTTTATTGATGAAGTATGTAATTTTATAGTTAACAAATACAATTCAACAGCCGAATTAAATGCCATAGCATCTCTTACCAATTCAAGTATAAAAGATTTAAATAGCGCCTATTTTGAGATACTAGCAAATTGGCTTTCTACTAATGTTTCACCTAAACACGATTACATTAACGATTTTTTAACTAATTTGGATTCTTTTAATTTAAACGAATATATAAAAGCTATACATTTCGATGAAATGAAAGTTCCTTTTGTTCCTTTCTATAAATCAGGCTCTAGAACATATTATGGAATAGAAGAAATGAAAAAAGGCGAATTAGACTTTTTTAAGGCAACCGTTTTATCTAAATCTAATGAGGATGTTTTTATGTGTAGTGATATGCCAATGGAGGATATGGCAGAAGATGTAGATTTCGGTAAAAAGTGGATGTTTGCAATTGCAATGATGTTAAAAAAAGGGCTTCATTTGAACATAATTCATAATGTAGATAGACCATTTAATGAAATGATGTTAGGTTTAGAAAGTTGGATACCAATCTATATGACTGGGCAAGTTTCTCCATATTACTTAAAAGATTTTAGAGATGATATTTATAATCATTTTAATTATGCATCTGGAAGTGTTGCTCTTACAGGAGAATGTATAAATGGATATCATAATAAAGGAAAATATTATTTAACAAGTAATAAAACAGAGGTAGATTATTATAAAACAAAAGCTAAATGTTTATTAAATAAAGCTAAACCTTTAATGGAAATTTATACAATAGCAAATAAAAACTCGTTTAATGCTTTTATATCATCTAACAAGAAAACAAATGAACATTACAGAAGACTATTATCTTCATTACCAATTCATACAATATCTGAGGAGCTTCTTACTAAGATTTTAAAACGAAATAAAGTTAATGAAGAAGATATTAAAAGTATAATATTATCTGTAAATGAGCAAAAATCAAGATTAAATGCAATATTAAATACTAGCAACATTGAAGATGAAATAACAAAGCTTTCCAAAGAAGAATTTGAAAAGAATCCCCCTACTCTTTCTCTTTCATTTAGTTTTTATGAAAAAGGAAAAATAGCTTATAATTATAACGAATATTTAGAACATTTACAATTGACTAAAGAATATGCTAAAAATAATAAAAACTATAAATTAAACTTCTCATCTTATAGCACTTTTAAAAATATTCAAATCACAATTTGCGACAAAAAATGGGTTATGCTTTCAAAAGACAATAGTCCATCTATTCATTTTGTAATTCATCACCCTAAACTTAGAAATGCAATTGAGAATTTTATACCACCAATCATTGAATAATATAATTTAATTGTTTTTACATATTTTTGAAATTTTACTTTATTTTTTGTCTATAATATGATAAAATAATGTCAAATATTTTAGAAAAACTTAATATTAACGGAGGATTAAAATGGAATTTAAAAAATGTGCTAGATGTGGTTGTTTTTATACTTCAAACGATAATGTTTGTTACAACTGCTTGTCTAAAGAAAGATTTGAAATGAATAAATTCAAAAATTATATAGAAGAAGCTAATTTAGGAAATATAAATTCTTTAAATGATATTGCTATTAATACTGGTATTTCAGATAAAAATATTAATAGATTTTTAGGATATGATGATTTTTCTCAAGTTGCTAAAGAGTTAAATTTAAAATAAATTATACAAAAAAAGTGGTTTTGCCACAATTTCCTTCTCGCCGATTTGAGTTTCCAAATGAAATGAGGAATTTTCTAGTATATAAAAAAATTTGCAGTTTTCACTGCAAATTTTTTATTTTCCATAGTTTTCTATTTCTGTTTTTATACTATCAATAAATTCTTTTAAACCTTTAGCACCTAAATCTCCATCTTTTCTTGAACGAACACCTACTGCATTTGCTTTTTTTTCTTTATCTCCAACTACTAGCATATATGGTATTTTTTGAAGTTGTGCTTCACGTATTTTGTATCCTATTTTTTCTTGTCTATCATCAACCTCAACTCTTATTCTTGCTTTTTGTAATTCTTCTTTTACTTGGTTTGCATATTCTATATGTGCATCTGCTATTGGAAGTATTTTTACTTGTACTGGTGCAAGCCATGTTGGTAGGTTTCCTTTTGTCTCTTCAAGTAAAAATGAGATAAATCTATCTGAAGATCCCAAAATAGCTCTATGAATAACAACAGGTCTATGCTCATTTCCATCTTTTCCAACATACTTTAAATCAAATCTTTCTGGTAATGCAAAATCTAATTGACATGTTGGAATTGTTACATCATGTCCTAAAGCGGTTTTTATTTGAATATCTATTTTAGGTCCATAAAATGCCGCCTCTCCTTCTGCTTCATAAAAATCTATATTCAAATCTTTTAATATTTCTCTTAGTTGTTTTTCGGCTGTTTCCCACATCTCGTCATTATCTATATATTTTTCTTTGTTGTTTTTGTCTCTTAAAGAAAGTCTAAAAGCAAATCTATCTCTTTCAAAGCCCATATCCTTAATATAAACTTCAAATATTAGATTTATAACTTTTCCAACCTCTTCTTTTATTTGATCTGGTCTTACAAATAAATGTGCATCATTTTGACACATTTGTCTAACTCTTTCTAGTCCACACACTGCTCCCGAATTTTCATATCTAAAGTCATGTGCAAGTTCTCCTATTTTTATTGGTAAATCTTTATAAGAATGTAGTTCATTTTTATACACTAACATATGGTGAGGACAATTCATTGGTCTTAAAACTAATTCCTCATTATCCATTTTCATAATTGGAAACATATCATCTTTATAGTGATCCCAATGTCCACTTGTTTTATATAAATTTGTTGTTGCCAAACTTGGTGTGTAAACATGGCTATATCCAAGTGACAATTCTTTATCTTGTATATATCTTTCTAATGTTCTTCTAATTGTTGCACCATTTGGTAAATACATTGGAAGCCCAGAGCCAACTAATGGATGTGTCATAAATATTTTTAAGTCTTTTCCGATTTTTCTATGATCTCTAGCTTTTCTATCTTCAAGTATTGTTAAATATTCTTCCAATTGGCTTGCTTTTGGGAAAGATATTGCATAAATTCTTTGTAACATTTTATTATGCTCATCGCCTCTCCAATAAGCTCCAGACGAAGATAATATTTTTATAGCTTTAATTTTTCCGGTACTTGCTAAATGTGGACCTGCACAAAGGTCTGTAAATTCTCCTTGTTTATAGAAAGATATAACTTCTCCTTCTGGTAAGTCTTTTATTAATTCCACTTTGTAATCTTCGTTTTTATCCTTCATTAATTTAATTGCTTCATCTCTTGGAAGTTCAAATCTTTCAATTGCTAAATCTTCTTTTATTATTTTTTTCATTTCTTCTTCAATTTTTGCTTTGTCTTCGTCTGTAAATGGTTTTTCTACGTCAAAATCATAATAAAATCCTTCATCTATTGCTGGACCAATTGCAAGTTTAACATTCGGAAATAATCTCTTTACAGCTTGTGCCATAATATGTGATGTAGTATGCCAATATGCTTTTTTACCGTCTAAATCAGATTCAAATGTTAATATTTCTAATGAACAGTCTTCGTTAATAACAGTTCTTAAGTCTTTAACCTCTCCATTAACTTTACCTGCAGTTGCAACTCTTGCCAAGCCTTCACTTATTCCTTTTGCTATATCTAAAATTGGCATTCCACTTTCTACTTCTTTTACGCTTCCATCTTTTAATGTAATTTTAATCATACAATTTACCTCCTTTATATTTTTATAAATCAAAAACTCCTAAGAATATATACAATATTCTTAGGAGTGCATAACACGGTTCCATCCCGATTTTTACTTAATTAATAATTATAACGTAATTAACGTCTAGTTTTTTCTAGAAACAATTAAGTTAGTTTTTCAAATACGTTTTATTATAACAACTTTCAGCCCATGATTGTTACTCTCTTAAATTAACCTTTACTTTACTTTTTCTTAATTATAGTTTTTTAATATATTTATTATTATACTACTTTTTTAATAAATGTCAACACAAATTGTACTTTTTGTACTTATAATAAAATTATTACTTTGTCTAAAATGCTATTTTATTTAAAATCCAGTTTTTTAATTCTGTAATTTTTACTCTTTCTTGTTCCATTGTATCTCTATCTCTTACTGTTACACATCCGTCATTTTCTGTTTCAAAATCTACTGTTACACAGTATGGTGTTCCTATTTCGTCTTGTCTTCTATATCTTTTTCCAATGCTTCCTGCTTCATCGTAATCACACATAAATTCTTTTGATAAATCTTCGTAGATTTTTTCTGCACCTTCACTTAGTTTTTTAGAAAGTGGTAATACAGCAACTTTAAATGGTGCTAATGCTGGATGCAAATGTAATACAACTCTCGAATCACCTTCTCCTAAGTCTTGTTCTTCATAACTATTACATAAAAATGCTAGAGTTACTCTATCGCATCCTAAAGATGGCTCTATTACATAAGGTACAAATTTCTCGTTTGTTATTGGGTCTTGATAATTCAAATCTTGTTTTGAATGTTCCATATGTCTTGATAAGTCATAGTCTGTTCTATCTGCAATTCCCCATAATTCTCCCCATCCAAATGGGAAAGCAAACTCTATATCTGTTGTAGCTTTTGAATAGAATACTAATTCTTCTGGTGAGTGGTCTCTTAAACGAATATTTTCTTCTTTTATTCCTAAATCTAATAAGAACTTTTTACAATAATCTTTCCAATATTTAAACCATTCTAAATCTTCACCTGGTTTGCAGAAAAATTCAAGTTCCATTTGTTCAAATTCACGTGTTCTAAATGTAAAGTTTCCAGGTGTAATTTCATTTCTAAACGCTTTACCAATTTGACCAATTCCCATAGGTAATTTTTTTCTTGTAGTTCTTATAACATTTTTAAAATTAACAAATATTCCCTGAGCTGTTTCTGGTCTTAAATAAATTTGTGCTGTTGAATCTTCAGTAACTCCTTGAAATGTTTTAAACATTAAATTGAACTTACGAATGCTAGTAAAGTTTTCTGCTCCACAGTTTGGACAACCTATATGATGTTCTTTCATATAGTTAATCATCTTTTCATCTTCCCAACCATCTACTATCTCTTCACAATTATGTTCATGCATCCATTCTTCTATTAATTTATCTGCTCTGTGTCTTGTTTTACATTCTTTACAATCTATAAGTGGATCACTAAATCCTCCAACATGACCTGTTGCAACCCATGTTTCTGGATTCATAAATATTGCTGAGTCTAAGCCAACATTATATTTATTCTCTTGAATAAATTTTTTCATCCAAGCTTTTTTTACATTATTTTTTAGTTCAACTCCTATTGGCCCATAATCCCACGTATTTGCTAAACCTCCGTAAATTTCAGAGCCTGAATAAATAATACCTCTGTTTTTGCATAATGCAACTAGTTTTTCCATTGAATCAACCATAAAAACCCTCCTATTGGCTAGTAAAACAAAATCCCTAGCCATATATAATATATGACTAGGGACGAAATATTTTCCGCGGTTCCACCCTATTTAGTGTTTTATCACTCACCTTAATTTTAAATATGCTCCAAAGCTCCCCACATATTTTTATTACTAGATTTCACCAACCTCTAGCTCTCTAAAAATAAATTTATGTTTTTTCTTTTTCATAGCATTTATTTAACTGTTTAATATTTTAGCACTTTTATTTTTTATTGTCAAGATGTGAATTATTATATATTAAAGAATACTATTAATCCCCCTATTATTGCAACTATAAAGCCAATTATTTTAAAGCCAGCTGTTGCTTCATTTTGATCTCCAAATCCAAAGAACTTTTTAGTTAACAAGCGTGCATCAAATAACATTATAACTCCTATTATTGCAATTAATAATCCTATAATTGTTAATATTATTTTTCCCATGTTTTATTTCCTTTCTAACAGCTATATTTCTATTCTATTTTTTAGTTTTTCATTTACCATTTTCTTTAGTCTCTTATTTTTTTCTTCTTCCAACATTGGGTCTTCTTGTAATATTTTAATAGATATATTT
The DNA here is from genome assembly GCA_934183305.1 of uncultured Clostridia bacterium. Taxonomy (GTDB): domain Bacteria; phylum Bacillota; class Clostridia; order TANB77; family CAG-508; genus HGM13634. The sequence goes on from CAKPSF010000002.1 coordinate 82,464, forward strand.
TGTACTAATTTTAATAATTTTATGTCTTCAAATAGATTTGCAATTTTAAATTCTGGCAAACCATGCTGCTTTGTTCCAAAGAATTCTCCTGATCCTCTTAGTTCTAAATCTTTTTCTGATATTACAAATCCATCGTTTGTATCTTGCATTACTTGCATACGTTTTTTTATTATTTCTGAATTTCCTTCATATTTCAATATACAATATGATTTATATTCGCCCCTTCCAACTCTACCTCTTAATTGATGTAGTTGAGCTAGTCCAAATCTTTCTGCATTTTCTATAACCATTATATTTGAATTTGGAACATCAACGCCAACTTCTATAACTGTTGTTGAAATTAGTATTTGTATCTCTCCATCTTTAAATCTTTGCATTATTTCGTCTTTTTCTTTTGCTTTCATTTTTCCATGCAAGCATTCAACTTTATATTCTTTGAAAACTTCTTTTTTATATTTTTCAACTAACTCCATTACAGACTTTGCTTCTATTTCTTCGCTTTCTTCTACAAGCGGACATACAATATATGCTTGTCTTCCTTCATCTATTTGTTTTTTTATAAAGTTGTTTACTCTATCTTCCATAGATTTTCTAACTGCAAATGTATCTATTTTTTTTCTGTTTGGTGGTAATTCATCTATAATAGATATATCCAAATCGCCATATAATATTAAGGCTAGTGTTCTTGGTATTGGAGTAGCTGTCATAACTAATACATCTGGATTTTTTCCTTTTGAAGCAATTGTACTTCTTTGCCTTACACCAAATCTATGTTGTTCGTCTGTTACAACTAGGCCGAGGTTTTTAAACACAACATTTTCTTCTAGTAAAGAATGGGTTCCAATTATAACATCAATATCTCCATACCTTAATCTTTGCAATATATCTTCTTTTTTCTTTTTCGTTGTATTTCCTAACAATAACTCACATTTAATTCCATATTTAGATAAAATATTTTGAAAATTAGCCATATGTTGAGTTGCAAGTATTGAAGTAGGCGCCATCATTGCCATTTGATAACCAGATTTTACTGCTTTATACGCTGCAATAATTGAGACTATTGTTTTTCCTGAACCGACATCTCCTTGTAATAATCTATTCATTGCTTTGTCTGATTCCATGTCATTATCTATTTCTTCTAATACTCTAGCTTGTGCTTTTGTAAGTTTAAATGGTAAATCATTTATAACATCAGACATCTTTACATTTTTATTAAAGCTAATTCCTTCTTTACCATTTTCATATTTATTTTTCAAACTTAGTAAAAGCAATTGCATAGTTAGTAATTCTTCAAAAGCTAGTCTGTTTCTTGCTTTTGAAAAATCATCAAATGTATTTGGAAAATGTATTGTTTCAATTGCATCTTTTAAACCAATTAAATTATTTTCTTTAAGAATATATTCTGGTAATGTTTCTTCTAACTCTCCTTTTGAAACATTTAATCCATTTTCTATTATTTTTCTTAATGTGTTTTGTGAAAGGTTATATGTTAATGGATAGATAGGTATAATTTTACCAGTATTATTGTCTTTTCCATCTATGTCATAAACAGGAGACAACATCTCTGTTATCCCTATTTTCTTATTTATCTTTCCATAAAATTTGTATCTTTTTCCTACAGAAAATACATTTTTTAAATAAGATTGATTATACCAGGTAATTTCACAAGCTCCAGTTTCATCTCTTACTAACAATTTATATATAGTTATACCTCTTTTATATGTTCTAATCTCTCTTATTTTAGAAGTAACTATCGCATCTATTAAAACTTCTTCACCATCCACGGTATCTGCAATATTTTTAGGCTTACTTCTATCTTCGTATTCTCTTGGATAATATGTAATTAAATCTTCAACTGTATAAATATTCAATTTATTTAAGAGTTTAACACGATTAGGTCCAACTCCTTTAACAAACTTAACATCTTCTGATAAATCCATTATTTTCTCCTAACACAAGTTTATTCTAGCATACCAAACAATATTTTGCAATAATTTTATTTTTAAAATAATAGACTTGTGTGTATATTTGTGGTAAAATAATATTGTTAACTTGCGGGTATAATTTAGTGGTAGAATGCCATGCTTCCGACCTGGTCGCGCGAGTTCGATTCTCGCTACCCGCTCCAATTAGTTTTATACATTTACCTTCCACTTTGGTGGATATATGTATTGAATTTTTTCTTTTTTAGGCACATAGTGTTTTTTTATTTTAGTTCTATTTGATTTTAAATCTGGCAAAGCTTGTCTACAATATTTATCTAATTCACAAAATATATTTTGGCAATCAATAAGTTGTAATGGTCTATTGCCAATTCTTTTAAAATTTAATTTTAGTCTTTTAAATTCTTCATCTTGATGCTCATACATATATTTAATAATATCTTCACTACTCATTTTACCTTTATTAATAAAACATTTTTTTATTCCACGAAGTGAACCAGGGCCTGCAACTGTAAATTCATCTTCTTTCCAATTTACAACTTCGCTATAATTTATATCTGTTACTAATTGATAAGCCATAAAATTTCCAATTAAAGGATAACTCTTAATAATATTAAATGCTTCTTCCATAGTTTTACATTTAACAATTTTACTTTGCATTTTATCTTCATTAAACATTTTATTTAAAAGTGCTAGATGGTTATCATGTTTTCTATCATATCCAAATGCTTTATTAGCACAACTAATATAAGCATCATTGTAAATTTTTATTCCGTTTGAAATAGCTTTTTCTAACACCTTGCTATACTCGTTAATCTCAAAACTTTTTAAAGTAATATCTTCGAAATTGTTTAATAAAAGTTCCCACGTAGATTCTTTATTAAAAAGTTTAAACAATAGTATTCTAAATAACATATCTTCATCAGAATAACTTTTGCCATTATATATAACATTTTTTAATAAATACTGACTAACTCTATCATTAACTCTATAACTGTTACAAAATTTATACTCTTGCAATATAGGATCCTTTGTCCAAGGAGCAGGTTCACCTTTCAATTTTTTTATGAATATATTTTGTCTTTCACAAGCAAAATACCAATATAGATCATAAACTTCTTTTCTTTTTTCCATCAAAATACCTCATTATTATATCTTAATTACATTTTCTTGTTTTATATTTTCACATTTTTCAACATTTGTCAATAGTAACGGAGTTTTTTGACAACTCTATTCAGCATATATCTTTCTTATCGTTTCTCTTTCTAGCTCTATTTTCTCAGATATTTTTCTTAATGAAATATTTCATTTTGTTTTTAAAAGTATTATAAGTTCTTTTAATTTTCTTTTTTCTCTCTTTAACTCATTAACTTCAATATAATTTTTAATTAAAAACTCTTGTATTTTGAGATAATTTATGTAATAATGAAAAAATATTTGAATTTAATGGAGATTTAAGATGGAAAACACTAGTTCTAAACTTATATTAATATTAATTTTTGTTATAATTATTTTGGGATGTATTTTTACATTTAAAGTTTTTAATTAACACTTCAAAGTCTAATTATTCAAAAACTGAAATAATAAATTTAATTAAATCTGAAAATAATAAATCTAATTACGAAGTTGAATATACAGCAGATAATATAGATTTCAAAAAGAAGTATTTTAATAAAAAAATGAAATTCGAAGCATTTAGTAGTGAAAGTAGTACTCTTTGTTATTTAGACTTTGAAAAGAACACTAGTACAATTATAAGCGAAAAAAATAAAATTGCTGTAATACAAAAGCTAGATCTTATCAATGAAAATTATATGCCTAATGATATACTTAACATTATAGAAGATCCTAACTGTATAATTGAAAAAGAAGCAAAGGTATTAAACAGAAATGCGGTTGTTTTAAATTATAATGGAGTAAAAAAGCTAGGAGATCACTTTTCATTTACTTCTAGTAATTCAAATTATATTGATAGCAAAGTGGATAAAATTTATTATAACGTAAAAATTTGGATCGATACAGAAACAGGCTTTTTGTTGCAAACAATAGTTAAAGTTAATAATACTGAACAAAAAATAATATATAATTTAAAATTAAACTCAGTAACCGAAGAAGATGTTTCAGTACCAGATTTGTCACAATATAAAGTAACTGATATTACATCCAAACAATAATTAATTGTTTAAATTATATAATAGCGCCTATCAGAATATCTCTAATAGGTGCTATATGTTTTTATAGTGGATAACTAATTATAGTTATCTACTATATTTTTAGAAAATCAAAGTTACTCGAAGTTTACTTCAGGTACTTCTTGTGCTCCATCATCTGCTTCAAAATATTGCACAGGTGAGTACCCACTTACTTTAGCAACTATGCTAGCTGGAAATGTTTGAACTTTGGTATTATAATTGTTTACCTTTTCATTATAATACTGTCTTGCAACAGCAATTCTATTCTCTGTTCCAGCCAACTCGTCTTGCAGTGCAATAAATTGCTCACTAGCTTTCAGATCTGGATAATTTTCAGAAATTGCAAGTAATCTGCCAATAGCAGAGTCTAAAGTATTACTTGCTTCACTGATGCTTTCCATATCTCCACTTTCAATGCTTCCTACAAGTTTTTCTCTTGCATTAGCAATTTCTGTGAATATTTCTTCCTCATGGTTTGCATATCCCTTAACAGTTGCTACCAGGTTTGGAATAAGATCACTCCGTCTTTGAAGTGTTGTCTCGATTTGAGACTGTTGCATTTCTACTTCTTCTTTCAAAGCCACCAAACTATTTCTAGTTGCTAGAAAGTAGAAACACGCCAATAGTATCACTGCGCAAATGACCATTAACAATCTTTTTCCGTTTTTCATTGTAAATTACCTCCTGAACATGTGTTATTTTTTCTTTTAAATTTACAATTTTTGCATTAGATTTGCTACCTTGTAGCACCTGCACCTCCTGAAAAACCTCCTCCGAATCCTCCTCCAGATGAGCCCCCAGAGGAACCACCAGATGAGCCACCAGAAAATCCGCCAAAAGACTCAAATGAAGAATCTTTAAGAAGCATGCCAACAATAATTATAATTGTAGCAATTATAGTAAAAACTACTATCAACACAATATTTTCAGCACTATCTTCTTCTATGGACGGATTTTTTTCCAAACCTTGAATATCGATTTCATATTCTTCAGCAAGAACATTCAGAACTGCATTTACTGTCATTTCTGTTGCTTCAGTATATTTATCGTCTTCACGGTAAGGAACAAAGTAGTTGTCAAGAATTCGACCACACTTTGAGTCGTTTAAGCAGCCTTCTAATCCTCTACCAATTTCAAGTCTAACCCTTTCATCGGACCGAGAAAATAAAAGTAGTACGCCATTGTCTTTTCCATCCTTACCTATACCCAAAGTATTAAATAAATTATTTGCATAATCCTCAATACTTCTGTTAAGTAAGCTTTTTACAGATACAACTGCGAATTCTGCCTCTGTTTTTTCTTCTAGTTCCACTAGCATTTCGTTGAGTTTCTTTTCTACATCATCATCGATAACATTGTCTTCATCATAGATGTAAATATCTTCCTCAACTTCTGGGGTTGGGATTTCTTCAGATGCACTACATCCGGCAAATATACTCATAAGAGTAACTAATACCATAGGTAGTATTAACCAAGAGCCTAGCCGTTTTTTGTTCATAACTTTTCCTTTCTTTCTCAGATTATAATCTGATTATTTTTTTAACCTAAAAGGCTATATGATTTTATTATACTACAATTTTGCCAAAATTTCAACTTTTACAATTTTATATAAATGAAAAGGAAAAGGTATAAATCCACCTTTTCCTTTTTATTTATTATTTATTTAAAAACTTCCAATTAACATTATTTTCTAAAATGTCTACCTCTTTTTACATTTGCTTTTTTCATAATTGCTATTCCTACTACTGAGAATGCAAATATTGATATATAAGCCACAATGTTATCTCCTGTTTTAGGGTTACTTGATGATGTATTACCATTATTTGTTTCTTCAATTTTTGTATCGACATATGTGATTCCATATGTTGAAAATTTATCTGTTTTGAATTTTATTCCTAATTTGTTTTCTGTTAAATCTGCATCTAAAAGTTCTATCTCAGAATTATGTTCTCTCATAATGTAATATTTTCTAGTATATCCTTCTGGAATATCTCTTAATTTTTCAGAAAGCATTACTGTCATTTCTATTTTGTCTGTTAATTCAGTAATATTTCCAATTTTATTATTATTGTCTTTATTTGTAACTGCTATACTAATATCAAATGTATCTGCTAATACTGCATCTTTTAACTTTTTATTTAAAAAGTCTTTTATTTTATTTTCTAGTTCATTATTTATAGTTACATTATTATCAATAACAACTTCAATTTTAGTATTAGTATTTTTAGTCTTTTCTGCTAATTCTTTATTGTTTTCTAAAGAGTTTAATAATGTATTCTCTGTTTCTTTTGCATTTGAAACTCCTACACTTGTTTCTTTAGATTCTTTATTTGTGTCAACAGCTGGTAGTTCAGTTTCTTTTGCCAATTCTGAAAATTTTACTGTAACAGTTACTGATGTTTCTGGCATTGTAAATTTATTGTCTTTAACTGTAACTTCTTTTTTGTTTGAATCCAATACTGTTACTGTTTTAACTTCATAGCCTTCATTTGCTTTTATATCTAATGTTATTGTTTCTCCAACTAAAGCTTTTGTTTTATCTGCTTTAACTGTTCCGTTTTCTGTTGTAGCAACTATTATTGTTTTTTCAGTTCCTACAACATATTTGCTATTAATTTTTTTACATACATTTCCATTAGTTACATAATCGCTAACATCTGATGTAAATGTTCCACTTTCTATAAATGTTGCTATTTTTGATTTAAATTCTTTTGATAAATCAAAGTTGACAATTCCATCTTTTGAAACAAAGTTTGCATCTTTTATATTCAATTTTTCAACTGTTGTTGCAGTTGTCTTGCTTTTAGAATCTAGATATTCGTAAGTTGCTGCGCCATTTTTACTTGTATATGTACCACCATTTATAGTTAAATCAATTTTACCTGCATATCCTTTATTTGATTCTATTTGTATTGCTGAACCTGATGGATTAATTCCGTTTCCCCAACCTTCTGTTGGTCTAACATCTTCTCCATTTGATGTAACATTTACATTTTTTAATTTAAATACGCCTGATTTTATTCCAAGTCCTGCTTCTGAACCATTTATGGTTGCTCCATCAATATTCCATATTCCATATCCAGCTGCATAAATTCCATTTCCTTCTGAAGAAACTTTTGAATTTGATGTTAAATTAATTACTGGCGCATTTTCAATGTGTTTAACGCTTCCGTTAAGATAAATTCCAGAGCCTTTAACTCCTGTACTATCTTGAACAGATTTAATTATACAATCGCAATTAACTACAACGCCATAAGCTTTTCCGCTAAGTTGATCTAAGAAAATACCAGTCCATCCGGTTAATGTTACATCTTTTCCAACATTAACAACAGAATAGTTTTTATCCTCTTCATTTCCAGAACCTTTTATTAATATAGCTCCATAATATGGTACATCTTCTTGAACTGTTCCTTTTCCCTTTAATGTTAATTTTGCTCCTTGTACTCTTATTGTAGTATTTGGTGCTGAAATATTATGATTGTTTAAATCAATTGTAACTTCTTTGTTATTATTTAATAATAAAGTATTAGATAATTCTACGTCATTAATTAATGTAATAACATCATCTTTTCCAGCCACATTAACAGCCTCTTCTAATGTAGCATATTCTTTATCGCCTATTTTTGCGACATTACCTGTTGTTGCATATATTAGCACTGGTGCTATTGTTGCAACTAATAATATAAGTAATAAAACTAATGAAATTTTTCTTTTCATTTTTCTCCTCCCTTATTTTTTATTCTTTTGTTTTACAACTTACTCTCATTATAGAATAACAATATTTTTTTTGTAATACTTTTTTACGAAAATCCTATAATTTCCTAAAATCTTTTATTCTACAAATCCAATATATTCCAAATTTCTATATCTTTCATCATAGTCTAATCCATATCCTAATACAAATTTGTTCTCTATTTCAAATCCTGTATAATCAACTTTTATAGGTTTAACTCGTCTTTCTTTTTTATCTAAAAGCACACATATTTTTAAGGTTTTAGGATTTTTCTCATTTAGATAATTATATAAATAGTTTAATGTTATTCCAGAATCTATTATATCTTCAACTATAATTACATTTTTTCCTTCAATATCTTCAGTTATATCAAGCTTAAAATCAATTTTTCCAGTTGTTTCTCTTTGATTATTTCCATAACTACTAACTTTAACAAAATCCATTATTACATCACTATTTTTAATTTTTTTAGATAAGTCAAGCGCAAAATATGCGGCTCCTTTTAATACACAAACAATTGTAATATCTTCTCCATTATACTCTTTTGATATTTGCTCTGCCAGCTCTATTATTCTTTTTTCAATTTGTTCTTTTTCTATCAATACTTTTACCTTTTCTAGCATTTTAAATTTCCTCCTTTTATATTTTTATATTATATACTAAGAAATATAAAATTTCAAAATTTAAAAGTATATTTTTTCTTTACTTTAATTTCTTTTATGTTATAATTTAAATTAAGTGAGGTAAACATATGAAAAGATTTTTAAATTTTATTTCTCGTTTATTTATATTTTTATTAATGCTAACGTTAATATTTTCAATATATATACTACTAGTATCATTCAAAAACGATATATCTGTTAGAGATACTATATCTTATGCTAAAATAGTGGGTCAAGACATGCTTGGTATTCCAAGCGAAAGTAAAATAAATATTTCTTCGACTCTCAGTCCAACAACAAATGAGCCTAGCTCTTCTAATATTAGTAAATCTAACAATTTCAAATATTATTATGAACAGCTAGATAATAACTCTAAAGTTATTTATTCATCTTTAGAAGATAATATTGATAATTTAAAAAAGGAAAATTATACTATTAACTTTGAAAATCAATTTAACGATTTATTACATGAATCTGCTGGTCAATATAAGCTGAACAAATCCTTTCAAAGTGCACTTGATGCATTCTTTTATGACTATCCAGAACTTTTTTATATTGATTTAACAAAAATAAATTTATATATTAAGTCACTATCTATTGGTCCTAAAACAACATATACGGTTTCAATAGCACCCAAAAACGGTTTGAATTATTTAGATGATAGATTTCAAAATGAAGTTCAAGTAGATTTGGCAATTTCAAGAGTTGAAAATGTCAGAAAACAAATAGTTGATTCTATTAGTGACACAAGTGATTATAACAAAATATTAAAAGTTCATGATACATTAGTTCAATTAATTGATTACAATGATTCTTCTTCTTCGCACAATATTTATGGTTCATTAGTAGATAATAAAGCTGTATGTGAGGGCTACGCAAAAGCATTTAAATATATTTTAGATTCAATTAATATTAATTGCATTTTAGTTAGTGGAAATGCAACAAATTCTTCTAGCAAAACAGAAGCTCATATGTGGAACTATATTATGGTGAACGGAAATTGGTATGGCGTAGATGTTACTTGGGATGATCCTATTATAATAGGTAGTAAAAGAACAACAATTAGGCATGACTATTTTTGTAAAAGTAATTCTGTATTCTTTGACGGACACGAAGCTAATGGAAAAATTTCAGATAATGGAATGTTATTTAAACTTCCAACATTAAGTTCAACAAATCTAAAAAAATAAAAACCAGTTAAACTGGTTTTTATTTTTTAATATTATTCAGCTTTTGGAGCTTCTGCAACTTCTTCAGCAGCTGGTGCTGTTTCTTCTGCTACAGGTTCTTCAGCTAATTCTTCTTTTAAAGTAATTTCTTTGTTTTCGATTCTTGCTCCTAATTTTTCTTTAGTCTTAGAAGCTTTACCAACTCTGTCTCTTAAGTAGTATAATTTAGCTCTTCTTGCTTTACCAACTCTAACTACTTCAACTTTTTCAACCATTGGTGAATGAACTAAGAATGTTTTTTCAACACCAACACCATAAGATATTTTTCTTACAGTAAATGTTTCATTTAATCCTCCACCTTGTTTTTTAATGATTATTCCTTCGAAAACTTGAATTCTTTCACGATTTCCTTCTTTTACTTTAACATAAACTTTTACAGTATTTCCAACAGTTAATACTGGTATTTTATTTTTTAATTGTTCATGTTCGATTGATTTTATTACGTCCATAATTTACTCCCTTCTTCAAAATTTTTTATAACAAATCTGGGCGTTTTTGCCTTGTTATTTCAAGAGATTTTTCTTCTCTCCATTTTTTTATTTTTTCATGATGCCCACTTAATAATATTTCTGGCACCTTTTCCTCTAAAAATATTTCTGGTCTAGTATATTGTGGATATTCCAACATTCCTTCTGAGAAGCTTTCTTCTTCAGTCGATTCTTTAGAAATAACTCCTTCTACATATCTAGATACCGCATCTATTAGTACCATTGCAGGAAGTTCTCCTCCTGTTAAAACATAATCTCCTATTGATATTTCTTCATCAACTATTTTTTCTAAAACTCTTTGATCAATCCCTTCATAATGTCCGCATAAAAGTATAATATGTTCTTCTTTGCTTAGCATTTTAACTTTTTCCTGAGTTAATGTTTTTCCTTGTGGTGATAAATATATTACTTTTGCATTTTTATCTTCAACAGATTTATATGCGTCATATACAACATCTGGTCTGATTACCATTCCAGCTCCTCCACCATATGGAGTATCATCAACTTTTTTATGTTTATCTTTAGAAAAATCTCTAATATTTATAGTATTAATATTTATTATTTGTTTTTCTACCGCTTTTCCAATTATACTCTGGTTTAAAGTTTCAAACATTTCTGGAAAAAGTGTTAATATATCAAATTTCATATTATCTTAATCCTTCCAATAGTCTAACAATCATTTTTTTATTATCAATATCAATGTTTTTTACAACATCTGGTATTGCTGGTAATAGAATTTGTTGTTTATTACTATTTTCAACTATATATACGTCATTTGCTCCAGGTTGAAGCACTTCTATTAAATTTCCTAGAAGTTCTCCTTCTTCTGTAAACACTTCTAATCCAATTAAATCTATTATAAAATGTGCACCTTTTTCTAATTTTATATCACTTCTTTTGGCATTTAAATAGTAATTTCTAAGCTCTTCTGCTTGTTCAATTGTATCTATCTGCTTAAACTTAAGTAATACTAAATTCTTAGAAAATTTTACTTCTTCTATATGTAACTCTCTAATTGAATTTTTTTGTTTTATATATAGCGTTTTAAAATCTTTAAATTGATTATTATTATCAACTAGTGGTACTACTTTTACAAAACCTTTAATTCCATATGAATTTACTATTTGACCAACTTCTAATAGATTCTCCATTATATTGTTTATCTCCTAGTCTATAAACTCAATTGAAACTCTTTTATTTTCTTTTGATGCAACTGCCTTCATTATTGTTCTAATAGACTTAGCAATTACTCCTTGCTTTCCTATTATTTTTCCCATGTCGTTTTCTGCAACTTTTACTTCAAATATAATAGATTGTTCTCCATCTATTTGATTAATACTTACAGAATTTTTATCACTTACTAAAGTAGTAATGATTGTTTCTAAAATTTCTTTCATTTCTTAAGCTCTTCCTTCCTTATTGTAATTAAACTTTTTCGATTAATTTCTTAACTGTATCTGTTGGCTTTGCACCGTTTTTTATCCAAGTTTCAACTTTTTCTTTATCAAGAACTATAGTTCCTGGATTTGTCATTGGATCGTATGTTCCTAATTGTTCTATGATTTTTCCATCTCTTGGAGATTTTGAATCTGCAACAACTATGTGATAGAAAGGTGCTTTCTTTTTACCAAATCTTTGTAATCTTATTTTTACCATACCCTTTCACCTCCTTAAAAACTCGAAGAGTTTTTATTATTTACTCTTCACTATTTATATAAAAATTTAATAACTTATTTATCGGACAGGCACAAAACCTGACACTACAATAGTTTCTTCTATATTTTGTTATAGCATACCCTTTAAATCTTTTATGTCCATATTTTTCATGTTTTTCATCATTTTATTCATTCCACCTTTTTGATTTTTCATTTTCTTAACCATTGTTTGTGTCATTTCAAAAGATTTAATGAATTTATTTACATCTTGTACTTTTGTACCAGAACCTTTTGCTATTCTTAATCTTCTACTTCCATTCAAAAGCTTTGTATTTCTTTTTTCTTTTTTAGTCATAGAACATATTATAGCTTCAATTTTAACAAATTCTTTATCATCAACCTTAACATCCTTTAATTGATTCATTCCCGGTATCATTTTTAGTAATCCTGAAAATGAACCCATCTTTTTTATTTGTCTCAATTGTGATAAATAATCGTCTAAATCAAATTCTTGTTTTTTTAATTTTTTCTCTAATTTTAGAGCTTCCTCTTCGTCAAAGGCTTCTTCTGCTTTTTCTATTATAGAAAGTACGTCACCCATTCCAAGAATTCTTGATGCCATTCTTTCTGGATAAAATGGTTCAATATCATTTAGTTTTTCGCCTGTTGCCGCAAACTTTATAGGTCTTCCTGTAACTTTTTTTACTGATAATGCAGCACCACCACGAGTATCACCATCTAATTTTGTAAGTATTACGCCATCTATTCCAATGTTTTCATTGAATGATGTTGCAACATTAACTGCATCTTGACCTGTCATACTGTCTACTACTAAAAGTATTTCATGTGGTTTTACATTTGACTTTAAATTTTTAAGCTCTTGCATTAGTTCTTCATCTATATGAAGTCTACCTGCTGTATCTAAAATAACTACGTCATTCATTTTAGATATTGCAACATTTAAAGCTTGTTTTGCAATATGCACTACATCTTTTGAATTTTCGTTACTAAACACAGGTATGTTTAAGCTATTTCCTATAACTTGTAATTGTTTTATAGCTGCTGGTCTGTATACGTCACAAGCAACTAGTAATGGCTTTTTGCCTTGTTTTCTTAAAAGATTAGCAAGTTTTCCTGCTGTTGTTGTTTTACCAGAACCTTGCAATCCCACTAACATTATTATTGTTGGTGGATTAGGTGTGAAATTTATTTTACTTTCTGTTCCTCCTAATAATTCAACAAGTTCATCTTTAACAATTTTTACAACTTGTTGTCCTGGTGTTAAAGATTTTAGTACATCTTGCCCTAATGCTTTTTCCTGTATTGTGTTCATAAACTCTTTAACAATTTTAAAGTTTACATCGGCTTCTAGCAAAGCAAGTTTAACTTCCCTTAAAATTTCTTTTAAGTCACTTTCTGTTATTCTTGCTTTCCCTTTTAATTTTCTAGTTATATCTTGTAATCTTGAAGATAATCCTTCAAAAGCCATTTATTCATCATTCCCTTCATTAATTAAAGGATAAAGTGTAACTTTTACACTATTTCGTCTAATTCGTTTTTTATGTGTTCTAATATTTTAGCTATTTTTTCATCTGAGTATTGAGTTTTAATTGTAGTTATTTGTGATAATATTTTTGCTATCTTCTGTTCTGTGTTAATTGTTGTTTCCATGATTCCTAGCTTTTCCTCGTATTCGAAAAGTTTACTCTCTCCCTTCTTTATGTTGTCCCTAGCAGCCTGTCTAGTAATATTATAATTTTCTGCTATTTCGCTAAGAGACAAGTCATTATTGTAGTAATCATTTATGTAATTATATTGTTTTTCAGTTAAAAGCTTACCATATATTTGGCATAGCATACTTATTTCAATTTTTTTCTCCATAAATGCCACCTTTTTCTTTTTATAATTTTCAAAAACATATTTTGAAAATTTAAAATGTAATGCTATAATACTTTACACCTTTTTAGTGAATTTGTCAATAGAAAACAAGAAAAAAGTAGGATTTTTTCCTACTTTTTACAGACTGTTGACAAAGTTTTGAAATGCTGAAAGCATAAAAAACGCCCCGTTAGGGGCGAATTGCGTTCAGTCCTACATATATAAAAGTGGGCGAAAAGAATAGTAAACGTCGGCATCGGTCGTGTTGTCGGAGTTACGAGAACTCGTGCAGTAGGTGCTGCCGTCGCAACTACCACCACGTAGAGCGCAAGGAAGGTAGGAATCGCTACAAGTCTCTGTTGACCATTCATAGCAATTACTTGCCATATCATATACATTACATATTACATCTTTTTCTCCAGTATAACTTGTTCCTGATGTTCCTGTATTTGCTAAACTACTATTTACACTTGTTTCATTCGCATAATTTTCCTTTTCTCCAAACTCTTGGAAAAATATTATTGCTGTATCCCATGCATAACTATTTACTAAATCACTTTCATATGGTTTATCTGTATACATATTTTGGCATCTCTCTGATGCTTGACTTTGTGATACATAGTTATACACATAATCATCTACTTTTAAGGTTACAGTGGTTAAGTCATCCGTCTGGTTTTTTCTTTCTATTTTAGTTCTTGCCTCATATCTTCCTATATAATATCCTCCATTAAGATTTGCTTTTGTACAAAAGTCTCCTATATCTTTGGCTATTGCATTACTTTGGGTTGTATTATATTCCATATAGTTATAACCATCACCACCAGGTATAGGAGTTGGTGTTGCATATGCATTTGCATCTTGTGCTACTGTATATGTGCCATCTTCATTTTTAGTAAAATTTTTATATCTTCCTAATGTTATTGTTTTTGCATTTGCTTCTGTTTTTTCTGCATCTGTATATATTTTTCCTACTGGTATCCATACAAATTGATTTCCTTCTTCATCTTCTACTACTATTCCTTTTGTTACATTTACATTGTCTGCTGTATAATTTGTTGTGTCATCTACCAATATTTTAAACCCTGCTGGCACTGTTATTTTGTTTTCATATTCATCTGTTAATGGTGTATTATCTTTTGTACTTAATACTTTATTTAAGCTATCTTTCAATGCTTTGGCACTTGTTCCTCCACCATTTATCTTTGAACTTTCTGTATCTAAATATTCTGAATATTCACCTAATCGCTTTTGTTCATTTGTTTGTGCCCCTGAATATTTTGCCTTTGCATTTTGTGCATGATTTAGTATTCCATTTCCACTTACTGCACTTATTGCTACTACAGCTAATATTAATAACACAATTATTGTTATTATTAAAGCAACTAAAGTTATACCTTTGTACTCTTTTAATTTTTGTTTTTTCATTTTATTTTTTCTCCTTTCTTTTGTTTTTAGATTATTTTTAGTTTTTTTAATTTTAATTATTCTGTTTATAAGAATTTTGTTTGTTTTTACTACTTTTATAAATAGCTTTTAAGCCTTTTATTTCAACAAAGATATACGATTTTCAAGGTTCTTTTTTCTATTTATAAAAATAGTTTTTTATTCATTTTGTATAATATATCAAAACATTTCGTTTGTCAATCTTTATTAAAAAAAACTGTTAGCCAATTTTTGAACTTTGTCAACAGTCTGAAAAAAGTAGGATTTTTTCCTACTTTTTACTCTAATTCAAATGCTCCTGTATATAATTGATAATATTGTCCCTTTTGTGCTATTAAATCGTCATGATCTCCTCTTTCTATTATCCT
Source organism: uncultured Clostridia bacterium (assembly GCA_934183305.1). GTDB lineage: Bacteria > Bacillota > Clostridia > TANB77 > CAG-508 > HGM13634. Next base: position 98,058 of record CAKPSF010000002.1, read on the forward strand.
TCCATGATCTAATACCATTATTGCTTTTGAATTTCTTACTGTTGATAGTCTATGTGCAATAACTAGAACTGTTCTTCCTTCCATTAGTTTATCCATTCCATCTTGAACTATTTTCTCTGTTCTTGTATCTATTGAGCTTGTTGCTTCATCTAATATCATTACTGGTGGGTTATGAACTGCTGCTCTTGCTATTGCTATTAACTGTCTCTGTCCTTGTGATAAATTTGCACCATTTGAAGTAAGCATTGTATCATATCCGTCTGGCAACATTTCTATAAAATTATGTGCATTTGCAAGTTTTGCCGCATTAATTACTTCTTCGTCAGTTGCATTTAATTTTCCATATTTAATATTTTCTTTTATTGTTCCTGTAAATAGATTTGTATCTTGAAGAACAATACCTAAAGAACGCCTTAAGTCTGGTTTCTTTATTTTATTTATGTTTATGCCATCATATCTTATTTTACCGTCTTCTATATCATAAAATCTATTTATTAAGTTTGTAATTGTAGTTTTTCCTGCACCAGTAGCACCAACAAACGCAATTTTTTGACCCGGTTTTGCATATAATGAGACATCAAATAACACTTGTTTATCTGGTGAATAGCTAAAGTCTACATGGTTTAATTCTATATGTCCTTTTAATTCCTCATATGTTATAGTTCCATCATGATGTGGATGTTTCCATGCCCATATTCCAGTTTCTTCTTCTGTTTCTACTATTTTTCCATCTTCTTTTTTGGCATTAACCAAAGTTACATATCCGTTATCTTCTTCTGGTTTAGTATCTAATAATTCAAAGATTCTTTTAGCACCTGCCATAGCCATTATAACCGAATTTATTTGTTGTGAAATTTGTTTTATAGGCTGATTGAAACTTTTTGTTAATTGTAAAAATGATGCTATTGCCCCAATTGTAAGAGTTCCAATCCCATTTATAGATAATATTCCTCCAATTATTGCAACTAAAACGTATTCTAATTCTCCTAGGTTATTTAGTATCGGCATCAAATTATTGGCATATTTATTTGCTTTAGTCATATTCACACATAATTCTTCATTTAGTTTATCAAAATCCTCTTTAGCCTTTTCCTCATGCGTAAATACTTTTATTACTTTTTGTCCATTTATCATTTCTTCAACAAATCCATTAACTTTTCCAAGTGATTGTTGTTGATTTATAAAGTATTTACCACTTTTTCCTGCTATTTTTTTAGTTACATATAGCATAAAAAATACGAATATTATTATAAAAAATGTAAGTAATACGCTTATTGAAAGCATAGCAAAAACCACTGCAACAATTGTTATTAGTGAACTTATTAAACTTGGTAGACTTTGTGAAATCATCTGTCTTAGTGTATCTGTGTCGTTTGTATAATGACTCATTATGTCTCCGTGAGTGTTAGTATCAAAATAGCTTATTGGGAATGTTTGCATTTTAGCAAACATCTCATCTCTAATATCTTTTAGCACACTCTGAGAAATTACTGCCATTATCCTATTATATAAATACCCTGCTAATGCTCCAATTATATAAATAACAGCCATAACACCTATTGCTTTCAAAAGTCCAGTAAACACAGGATTAGTAACATTTAATAGAGGTGTTATATAATCATCTATTACTGTTTGCAAAAATAATGAGCCTATAACGCCAGAAACAGAGCTTACTAGTATGCACATTATTACAAAGAATAATTGTTTTTTATAGTTTTTTGTAATATATCCAATTATTCTTTTTGCTGTTTTTCCATCTAGTTTTCTTCCATCTGTCATCATTCCTCTTCTAGGCATTGATTTATTTTCCATCTTTTTCTCCTTTCGTTTTATTTTACAAAATCTAGTCTTGTTTTAAATTTTGAGATTCATATACCTCTTTATATATCTCATTTGTCTTTAATAGTTCTTCATGTGTACCAAATCCATTAATTTCTCCATTGTCAAACACAATAATTTTATCTGCATCTTCAACTGACGCTGTTCTCTGTGCTATTATAAGTTTGGTTGTATTTGGTATCTCTTCTTTAAAAGCTTTTCTAATTAATTTGTCAGTTTTAGTATCAACAGCACTTGTTGAATCATCTAATATTAATATTTTAGGTTTTTTAAGTAGAGCTCTTGCAATACATAATCTTTGTTTCTGGCCTCCACTTACATTGCTTCCCCCTTGTTCTATATATGTATCATATTTATCTGGAAATCCTTGTATGAATTCATCTGCTTGTGCAAGTTTGCAAACTCTTTCTATTTCTTCATCTGTTGCGTCTTCTTTTCCCCATCTTAAATTTTCTTTAATTGTTCCAGAGAAAAGAACATTTTTTTGAAGCACCATTGCAACTTCATTTCTTAAAGATTCTAAATCATAACTTTTAACATTTATGCCAGCAACTTTTACTTCTCCTTCAGTTGCATCATATAATCTAGGAATTAAATTTACAAAACTAGATTTTCCCGCACCAGTTCCGCCAATTATTCCTATTGTTTCTCCTGATTTTATTTTTATATTAATATTTTTTAAGCATTCTTTATCCTTTTTATTTACATAGCTGAATGAAACATTACTAAATTCAATTTCTCCATTTTTAACTTCTTTAATTGGATTTTCTCCATTGGCTAAGTCTGGGACTTCTTTCAAGATTTCAGATATTCTTTCAGCTGATGTTTTTGCCATTGTTCCCATAACTAAAAGCATTGTCATCATCATTAAACTTGTTAATATTTGTATTGCATATGTAATTAAACTTGTTAATTCTCCTGTTGTAAATTCTGTCATACCAGTATTTACAATTATCTTAGCTCCAAACCACGAAATCAATAATATTGAAGCATATGCTGCAAGTTGCATAACAGGTGAGTTTAATGCAAGTATTTTTTCTGCTTTACTAAAATCTTTAAATATTTCTTCTGAAATATTTCCAAATTTTTTCTTTTCCTCTTCTTCTCTAACATATGATTTTACAACTCTAATTCCTCTTACATTTTCTTCTACAACATTGTTTAAATCATCATATTTATCAAACACCCTTTTGAATATCGGGTGAACTTTTGTACTTACAAGTGCTAATGCAATTCCAACAATAGGTATCAAAGCCAAGAATATCAAAGAAAGTTCTGCATTCAAATTAAATGCCATTATTAAAGAAAACACTAGCATTAGCGGTGTTCTTACTACTATTCTAGTTAACATTTGAAATGCCATTTGAATATTAGATACATCAGTTGTAAGTCTTGTTACAATACTTGCAGGGCTAAACTTATCTATGTTTGAAAAAGAAAAATCTTGAACTTTGTAATATAAATCTTTTCTTAAGTTCTTTGCAAAACCTGCGGATGCTTTAGATGCAGTAACACCAGATGCACAGCCAAAGAACAATGCGATTAAAGAAGCAAACACTAATTGCAACCCAATTTTAAAAATCATATTCATTTCGCCTGCATAAATTCCTTTATCTATAAGGTTAGCCATAAGTAGTGGTATAAGTATTTCCAATACTACTTCAACAGTTACAAATATAGGAGTAATTATTGCATATTTTTTATATTCTCTTACAGATTTGCCTAATGTTTTAAACATATCTTTCATTTTATCTCCTCCAATTATAATATAAAATCCAACACTATTCCTGAAACAATTCCAACTATATATAATATTCCTAATATAGAAAAGTTTTCTTTTTTATTCTTATTTACTTTAAACAAAATCAATACTCCTATTCCAGAGTTCACAAGTAAACCAGCAATCATAGTCCCCATACTCAATATATTCTCCAAATATAATTGGGTTAACAATACAGAAGAAGCACAGTTTGGAATCAACCCAATTAAAGCAGAAATAGCTATTCCTAGTATTGGCACACTAACTATTAAGTTTGCAAGTTGTTCTTCGCCAATGAAATGTATTGCATAATTTAATATTAGGCTAATTATAAATATATAAATAAATATTTGAATTGTATGCTTTATTGTAGATTTTAATATTCCACTTTCATCGCAATGGCAATGTTCATCGTGACATAACTTATGAATATCATCTTTGTTTTCAAGTTCTTTATGTCTAACAAATAAATCAACAATCACGCCCGCAATCATTCCTATGAATACTTTTATTAACAATATTTTTATAATTATAGAAGCCGGAACAGATTCAGAAATTAATATTGGCAACATCTCATCTGATGTAGATAAAAATATTGATATTAAAGTTCCAAGTGTAATAATTCTACCAGCATATAAATTAGAAGCTGCTGCTGAAAAGCCACATTGAGGAACAATACCTAAAAGCGAACCCAAAACTGGTCCAAACTTTCCTGATTTCTGTATAAATTTAGTGGTTTTTTCTCCAGCTTTATTTTCTATTAATTCAATTATTAAATAGGCTAAAAATAAAAATGGTAACAACTTTATACCATCAATTATTGTATCTAATAAAATATCTAACATTTTTTCTTTTCCTTTATTTAAAGATTGTTATTTAATATATCATAATTTTAATGTTTTTTCAAGCATTTTAAAATATTAAAAATCTAAAAAAAATGTCATTTATCTATTGTATTTATTTATTTTTTGTTATATTATTTTGTTAATATTATTTATTTTTACTAAGGAGGATTTATTTTAAATGCCAAGAACCACAAAAGAAGCAAAAACAGAGAATTTAAACAAAGAAGAAACTATTACAAAAAGTGCTAAAGCTAAGGCTAATTCAACTACTAAAAAAACTACTAAGGCTACTGCTTCCAAAGCCAAAAAATCCACTACGAAAGCGTCTGCAAGTAAATCTAATAGTTCTAAAGAAACTGCAAAAAAGAAAAATACTAGCACTACTGTTTCTAAAAAAAGCGCATCTGCCGTTGCGAATAAAGCACCCGCTAAGAAAAATACTACTAAAGCTACCAAAAGTGCAACTAAGAAAACAAGAACTACTAAAACCATAAAAAAATTGGAAGAAAATATTGTTGCCGAATATTACGATTTGCCTTACAGATATAATGAAACTATTGTTAAAATATTATATCAAACTCCAAATGTACTTTTTGTTTATTGGGACATTTCAGATTATGATAGAAATAAATTTATTAGTGAATATGGCGAAAATTTCTTTAATAATACAGTACCAATATTAAAGGTATTTAATTTAACTAAAAATTATAGTTTTGAAATTGAAATAAATGACTTTGCCAACAGTTGGTATATACATGTAAATGATGCTAATTGCGAATATAAAGTTGAACTTGGCCGTAAAACGATTAAATATGAAGAAAACATTCATAACGATTATCTTTATGTTTCTTCATCTAATGATATTGAATTTCCAAATGACCATATTTTATTGGATGAATTGCCAAGCAAAGTTAATTTTAAAAATGTAAAAACAAATGAGATGCATACTAAAGATATATCTACTTTGCGTTTAGTCGGAATTAACAAGATATATAAAGTTTATGATTTTTATAAAAGATTTTTCAAAGATGAATTGTTAGAAGATTTAAATACAAATAAAAAAGCTATTAACACCTCTTCTTCATCATCTTCTTGGAATTAAAATATTAGGGCAGGCACAACAACCTGCCCCTACAACTTATTAAATAAAATTAAGGAGTTACAAATGAAACAAATAAACGGATATGTAAGCTTCGTTTTACATGCTCATCTCCCATTTGTTCATCACCCAGAAAGTGAAGACTATTTAGAAGAGCAATGGTTATTTGAAGCTATTTCAGAAACATATATACCATTATTATTAAATTTCAAAAAATTGGAGGACGAGAAGGTTGAGTTTAGAATTACAATGTCAATGACTCCTCCTCTTCTTTCAATGCTAGATAATAAATTATTACAAGAACGTTATATTAAATATTTAGAAAAGCATATTGAACTTTGTGAAAAAGAACTTGAGCGTACAAAATATGACGAAAGGTTAAACAGTTTATCTAAATACTATTTTGATAGATATTCAAACGATTTGCACATATTTAAAGATGTGTATAATTGTAATATTATACAAGGTTTTAAGCATTTTCAAGATATTGGTGTATTAGAAATAATAACTTGTGGAGCAACACATGGTTTCTTCCCTATCTTATTTGTTAATGAGAAGACTGTAAAGGCTCAAATTGCTGTTGGAGTTCAAACTTATGAAAAATATTTTGGAAGAAAACCACGTGGAATTTGGCTTCCCGAATGTGGTTATGTACCAGAAGCTGATAAATATTTAAAAGAATTTGGTATTGAATATGTTATAACCGAAACACATGGAATTTTATATGCTAACCCTACTCCTATTTATGGAACTTGTAGTCCAATAGTTTCTCCTGAAGGAATTGTTGCTTTTGGTAGAGATTTAGAATCTTCTCGTCAAGTTTGGAGTTCTATAAATGGATATCCAGGAGATTATAATTATAGAGAATATTATAGAGATATTGGCTACGACTTAGACTATGACTATATCAAACCTTACATTGCGTCTAATGGTGCCAGAGTTCCAACAAGTATAAAATATTATCGAATTACTGGTAAAGATTGTGAAAAAGATTACTATAATCCTCAATGGGCTTTAGACTCTGTATATAAACAAGCTGGTCATTTCTTTGATTCTAGACAAGCACAAATAAATAGCATCGCTCCTTATATGGATAAACCACCAGTTATATTATGTCCTTATGATGCTGAGCTTTATGGTCATTGGTGGTACGAAGGTCCATTATGGCTTTATACTTTATTTAAAAAGATTTATTATGATAAATGTAATTTTGCATTAATTACACCTGGTGAATATATAGACAAATACCCAGAAATGCAAGAATGTACTCCTTGCCGTTCTAGTTGGGGTGCTAATGGATATAATGGTGTATGGCTTAACGAAACAAATGATTATGCTCACAGACATTTGCATAAAGCCGGAGATAGAATGGTTGAGCTTGCTCACCTATTCCCTAATGAAACCAACAAATTAAAAAAATCTGCATTAAATCAATGTGCTCGAGAATTGTTACTTGCGCAAAGTAGTGACTGGTTATTTATAATTACAAATGGAACTATGGTAGATTATGCAAAAAAAAGAATAAAAGACCATATTGGTAGATTTACCAAATTATATTATGCTTTAAAAAATGATGAAGTTGATGAAAAATTCTTAAAAGATATTAATAAAAAAGATCCTATATTTCCAGATATAGATTATATGATTTATTATTAATAAACAAGCTACAAACAAAAGCTTTCATGAATAAAATATGTATATCTAAAAACTTTTTAGTAGATAATATATATTAATTCAAGGAGGCTTTTTTTATTTTATGAAATCATTTTGTGTTAAAACTAATAATTCTAGAATTATAAATTATTTACTAAAAAATTTTGAAAAAATAGATTTAGATAATACTTACATAAGTATTAAAAAATTTAATCATTTTAATAATATAATTCTTCATTACGTTGGTAGTGAAGAATTAAAGTTTTGCAACTTTTTATCAAATACCATAACAAAAACAATTATCGATTTATGTGAAGAAGATATTATATGTAAAAATATAAGTTTAAATTATTTCTATTTTAATGCTCAAGAAAAAAAGAAAATACTAGATAATGTAGGAAACCTAATAAATGATAATTTTTCATTAAGGTACGATTTAATAAATAATGAAATATATAAAAAAGTTTCCACTTCACATTCCATTTATTTGCAAGCATTTATTGATTTTAATTTAATTAATTATAATGACTTTCTAAATGCTCAAATAGATTTAGGCGTTAATAAATATTTAATAGATAAAGAATATGTTGAATTTGTTAATATACTAAAATTATATGTAAAATCAGAAACTGAATACACTCATACTGAACATCTTCACTTAATTTACAAAGACAAAACTTCCATAATAATAGATGATAATAAAAATATTATTAATTGTAATGAAAACTTAAAAAAGGCTAAATATGTGTCAGACATTTCTTTTTCATCAAATGACTATGCATTAAACACATTATTAAATTTAGTTCCTAAAAAAATAACTATACATTTAATAGACGGATACGTAGACGAATTCATAAATACTCTTAAACTAATATTTCAAGATAAAGTACAAATATGTGAAGATTGTGATATTTGTCTTCTTTATAAAACAAATTCAAAAACAGTTTTAAAAACAGATTATTAAAAAAGGTATTAAATTATCTATTTTTTGATTTTAAATTAAAGATTAAATATTGTTAAGATATTAATTGTTGTGGCAACTTTCTTGCCGAATGCCAAATTCTACGAATAAAAACTTTATTAGAATTAATCTTATAAATTATCCTATATGACTTATATATTAGTTCTCTCTCATTATCTTCGTTGTACTCAGGTATTTTTCTTCCTATATATGGTAAAACTTTAAGATTATCCACTAAGTCAACAATACTATTAATTGTCTTTATAGAATAATATATAGAATCTTGATTAATATAATTATATATTTGAATCAAATCATTATTAGCAACTTTCAACCACTCTAGTTTTACCAAATATATGCTCCAATACCTCTTCTGTTGTGTAATGTATTGCTATTCCCAACTCTTCTTCTTTATCTTGTTTTTCTATAGTTGCTATAATTATATCTGACTCTGTCGAATTTGGATTATTTAATATGTCATCTAATTCTTCTATTGTTTTTTGTCTAAATATTTTTATTTTTTCTTCATTAGTCATATTATCATCTCCTTGTTATTTGTATTAGCTATTAAAATAATTTAATACCTTTCTGTTATTATATTTGCTTATTGGTTATTTGTCAATTGTTTTTATTATTAATTAAAAAAATTTACATATTTGTTTTTTTATGATATATTCTCTTTATATAAAGGAGAATTTTTATGACTGGTTTTATATTAAAAATAATTGCATTAATTTCAATGTTGTTTGATCATTTGGGATATACTATTTTTAATAGTTTTAGTTTTATGAATTATATTGGTAGACTTTCTTTTCCAATCTTTGCATTTTGCTTAACCGAAGGATATATTCATACTAAAAACTTAAATAAATATTTTTTTAGACTTGGACTATTTGCTGTTATTTCTCAGATTCCTTATATGCTTTTCGAAAGCACTTTTTCTAATAATTTTAACCTAAATATTTTGTTTACGCTTTTATTAGGATTGTTGGCAATTACTTTGTTTAATAAAATTAAAAATAAAGTATTAGGATATATAATTGTTATATTATGTGCAATTATTGCCCAATTCTTTTATTTTGATTATGGTTGGTTTGGAATTGCAACAATATTCGTATTTTATATATTTAAGAATAAAAAATCATACATGAATATGTTTTTTATTATAATAACATTTATTAATTACTATTTTCAATTTATGCAAACTTCACGATATGAATATCTTTTAATTATACTATTTGCATGTTTATCTCTAATTCCAATAAACCTTTATAATGGTAAAAAAGGAAAAGATTCAAGATATTTACTTTATATTTTTTATCCATTGCATTTAATGGTTTTATATTTGATAAAGTATTTTGCATAGAAAAAGGATTGATTCAAAAATCAATCCTTTTTATTTTTTACTCATCTTTTGTTGTATTTATTTTAAATAACTTAAATATTTCTACTATTAGTATTGGTGAAAATACTAATAAAATTGTTTCTAAAATATTCTCTTTTGGTAGCATTGCTATACTAAATATATCTCTTAATGCTGGTATAAATAATATTACAAACATTAATGAGGCTGATGCTATTGTTGCCCAAATTAATTTTGAATTATTAAATAATCCACCTTTGAATATTGATTTTTTATTGTCTCTTACATTAAATACATGTACAAGTTCTGATAATGCTAATACACAAAATGCCATCGTTTGTCCTATTTGTATTTTTTCTGAATCTGTTGTTGCACTTGGTGTTGCTAATCCTATTATAAATGCTGCTAATGTAATTAATCCTATCATTATTCCTTGATAAACTACTCTTAAGCTCATTCCTTTTGTAAATATACCTTTTTCTTTTTTAGGTTTTTTATTCATAATGTCTTTTTCCGCTGGGTCAACTGCTAAAGCTAAGGCTGGAAGTGAGTCTGTTACTAAGTTTATCCATAGAATTTGTATTGGAAGTAATGGTTCTAATGCACTTATATCTGTAATTCCGAACCATTTTGCAAGTAGTGGCGTAATCATTATAGCTGTAAATAATACTATAATTTCCCCAACATTACTTGAAAGTAAAAATTGAATTGCTTTTAAAATGTTTCCATATATACGTCTTCCTTCTTCTACTGCTGAAACTACTGTTGCAAAGTTATCGTCTGTTAATATTACATCTGCCGCTTCTTTTGCAACATCTGTACCTACAATTCCCATTGCACAACCAATATCTGCATTTTTTAGAGCCGGTGCATCATTTACACCATCGCCTGTCATTGCAACTATTTCTCCATTTGCTTGCCATGCTCTTACTATTCTTACCTTATGTTCTGGCGCAACTCTTGCATAAACTGAATAATGTCTTACATTTTTTATTAACTCTTCATCTGACATTTTTTCTAGTTCAGCGCCTGTTATTGCTTCACTTTCGTCTTCTAATATTCCTAATTGCTTTGCTATTGCTGTTGCAGTTATTTTATGGTCACCTGTTATCATAACAGTTTTTATGCCTGCTGACTTACACTTTTCAACAGCTTGTTTCGCTTCTTCTCTTGGTGGATCTATCATTCCTACCATTCCAACAAACGTTAAATGATTTTCTATTGTTTGCATTTCTTCGTTTGTTGGCAATTTATCTAATTCTTTATATGCAAAACCTAAAACTCTTAATGCATTTTTAGCTAATTCTTCGTTTGTTTTACCTATTTGTGATTTATAGTTTTCTAAATCTTCTTCTATTTTTCCATTTATAATATAGTTATCACATCTTTTTAATAATTCATCTATTGCGCCCTTTGTATAAACAATATATTTATCATTAACTTTATGGACAGTAGACATTAGCTTTCTTTCCGAATCAAATGGTAATTCGGCTAATCTATCTATATCAAAGATTTTATGAACATCAATATTTAGTTTCATTCCCATATCTATTAATGCTGTTTCAGTTGGATCTCCTGTAAGTTCATTGTCCGGACCAACTTTTGTATCGTTACAAAGCATTGATATATATATAAGTTTTTCTAGTTCACTATCTATTGCAATATTATCTCTCATACTAATTAAGTAATTATTATAAAAGATTTTTTCAACTGTCATTTTATTTTGTGTTAAAGTTCCTGTTTTATCTGAACAAATTACAGATGCGCTTCCTAATGTTTCAACCGCTGGTAATTTTTTAACAATTGCATTTTTCTTAACCATTCTTTGAACACCAATTGCTAAAACTATTGTAGATACAGCAGCTAATCCTTCTGGTATTGCTGCGACCGCCAAACTCACTGCTGTCATAAACATATGGACTGGTTCTTTTCCATAAAGCATACCAACTGCAAATATTACTGCACATATTGCTAACGCTACTATTCCTAATGTTTTTCCTAATTTATTTAATTTTTCTTGAAGTGGTGTTGTTCCTTCTTCTGTTGAATTTATTATTTGAGCTATTTTTCCAACTTCTGTATTCATACCAGTTTCAACAACAATTCCTTTTCCTCTACCATATGTTATTAGGCTAGAAGAAAACAACATGTTTGTTCTATCTCCAATTCCAACTTCATCACTTGATATTGCTTCTGCCATTTTTTCTACTGGAACTGATTCACCTGTTAATGCTGATTCTTGTGATTTTAAATTAATTGCTTCTATTATTCTTAAATCTGCTGGAACATAATCACCTGTATCTAAAACTACTACGTCTCCTGGTACTAATTCTCTTGATGGAATTACAATAAGTTTACCATCTCTAATTACTTTCGAAGCATGACTACTTAATTTTTGAAGAGCCTCTAAAGATTTTTCCGCTTTATTTTCTTGTGCCACACCAATTATCGCATTAACTATTACAACTATTAAAATAATTATTGTATCTGTTATTCCTTCTCCCTCTGCAATTCCAATTACTCCAGATACAATTGCTGCAATTATTAAAACAATTATCATAAAATCTTTAAATTGTTCTAAAAATTTAACAATTAAACTTTTCTTTTTCTTTGCTGTCAATTCATTAAATCCTAATTGTGCTTGTTTTTCTTTTACCTTGCTTGCCCTTAGTCCATTTTTAATATCCGAGCTAAGTTCTTTTTCAGTTTCTTCAATACTTTTATTATACCAAGTATTCATTTTACCTCCTTTTTTACCCTTATTTGAAAACAAAAAGACTTTCAAAAATGGGTAATAATACTCATTTTTAAAAGTCTTGCTTACCTTAAAGGTTACTAACCAGATTATACAAATCGCGATTGTTGATTAGTAGTTTTTAGCTACTCCCTTTTAAATTATTTTTATTTTAACATTAAATAATTTAAAAAGCAAGAAGTTTTCATGTGTTTTTATTATAAATTATTGAATCTCTAATATTCCATCATTATTCGTATCCACTAATTTAACACTAGATGAAAGAGTAATTACAGGACGAATACCATGACTATAATAATAGCTACTTGGAATATACTTTATTTCGTGGTACACATAGTGTACGCTCCCCCTGTTGCCCTGTTTTGGAGAAGCCAACCAGTAATAGTAATTAATTGATTTTCCATAATTTACTAATTGTCTCATATCAAATAATCCCAATGCTGTTCCTGTTAAATCTTTAAATCCTTCACTTATATCATCATCTTTTCTTGTTACATTGGGCATTGTTAGTTTATTCGTTGCTCTATTTAATTCTGCTAATGTTAAATTATGCACATCTAATATATTTACTCCGCTTACTCTAAAGTTTAAATTTATATTTTCTCCACTTGTTGTACTTCCTACTTTTTTAAATATTCCTGTATTTGCAATACTCGCACCTGTTCCACTTGCATGATAAGTAAATGGTATGCTTTCAAATTTATATCTTAACCCATATGCTGCATATTTATTAGGTTCTCCATTATCTGTATTAAAATCATATCCTTTATCTGTTCTATATAGTATATCTGTTGTCGAATTTATTTCTGCTTTTGTTGCCCACCATGTATTTGCTCCTCCATCTGCTGTATTTCCAATATTAGATTTATAACTATAATTCAATATTGCTGGTATAGCTGTACTTACTATTAAATAATTTTCATTATCATCTTTTCCTAAATATCTCCATCCATTATTTGCTGTATACTCTATTCCTGAATACATATCTATATATGAAACATTATAATTCACATATGTTCCTATTGCGCTTTTGGTCTCAATTTTACTATTAGTAGTTGAAACAGTTCCATTTGTTCCATATGTCTTTAATGTTATTGAATACTCAGCTGTTGTATCCTTTAAGCCATATAAATTATCAGTTAAAGTTGATATATCTATTTCTTCTCCATCATTTATTGAATACGTTGTTTTCTCAATCTCGGTACTACTACTTATTCCTGGAACAAATTCTAAACTAACAGCTCCAAAATAATATGTTGTCCCATCTGTTTTTGTCACTAATTCTCCACTTGCAATTTTTACTTGCGGAGTTGTTGGTGGAATTATACTACTCCCCTGTTTGTTCCCTGTAATGTAATGATAAAGTTTTTCGTTTAATTTTATACCTTTTACATAATAAATTACATGTGATTGTTCATTTATAACATAAACATCTTCTGATGTATTTAAATTTTCAAATCCACTCTTTCCATAATTTAAAAGCAATCCATCCATTGCTTCTAGATCTAATATATAATAAACTGAGTTATCCGCAGAATCTTTGTCAAAATCTAGTGTTGTAAATGTATATTGTACTTTGTTTCCAGATGAATCTAACACTACTGGAATATTACCTGTTTGCAAATAATAATTTGATACTTTATCTGCCAAAAGTTCCAAATCATTTTTCATTTTATTAAAACTATTTATTTCAAATCTTTTATATGAAACATTTATAGTTGTAGAAGAAACTATTAAAATCAATATTATTGTTATAACCAGCGAAACTAATGTAATTCCTTTATTATTAAATACATTTATTTTTTCCTTTATTAGATTACCATGTGTGTGTGTGTGTGTGTGTGTACAGCCTCAATAGTTACAACGTTTTTCATATACTTACTCCTTCTTTCTGTTTATGTAGGCAGGCACAAGACCTGCCCCTACAATCTTTTTATGATGTTATTTTATATTTATTTTATTTCATTGTCAATGTATTTTACGCATCTTTAATATTATCTATTAACTCTTTGCAATCTTTTATATTCAACAAATTTATCTGTTCATATTCTTTCTCTAAATTTTCTACTATTTTTTTAGTATTATCTTTTGAATTCAAGTCTACTACTAAAATATTTTTTACCTCTTCTTTTCCATAAATTATTCTAAATAATAAATTTCTTAAAAATCCTTCTATATTTTCTTCTTGGTTTTTTACTACAACTAAGAAATAAATTCCATCTGTATTCAACTTTGTATATGTACATATGTATACAATATTCTTTATAATCTCAAATAACCCATACAATGCTAATGTCCAAACTATTATACTAACAACAAATTCCATATTGCTGCTACACCTCTTTTATAAAATTAATTTTAATAATTGATACCTGAAAAAACATAATAATGTCAAACACAATTATCCTCAAAATTATTTTATTCTTTTTTTAAAATTTTGTGATTTAGTCTTTACTTATTAGTTAATAATATATTATAATACCTTAGGAAATTTTTTAGGAAGAAGGAGAAAAAAATGGAATTCAAACAATGGGATAATTTTAATAAAGGAAGATGGACAGAAACTATTGATGTTAGAGATTTCATCCAAAAGAATTACACACCTTATACTGGTGATGATTCATTTTTAGCAGATGCTACAGAAAAAACAAATAATCTATGGCAAACTGTATTAGATTTATATAAGAAAGAAAAAGAAAACGGTGGAGTATTAGATATTGATAGCAAAACTATTTCTACTATAACTAGTTTCAAACCTGGTTATATTAATAAAGATTTAGAAGAAATAGTTGGACTACAAACTGATGCTCCTTTAAAAAGAGCTATTATGCCATTTGGTGGTATAAGAATTGTAGAAAAATCTTGTGAAGCTTATGGAAGAAAAGTTGACCCTGAAGTTGAAGAGATATTTCACAAATATAGAAAGACTCATAATGATGGTGTTTTCGACGCATATACACCAGATGTAAGGGCTGCAAGAAGCTCTCACCTTTTAACTGGTCTTCCAGATGGATATGGTCGTGGAAGAATTATAGGCGATTATAGAAGAGTTGCACTTTATGGAGTTAACAAACTAATAGAACATAAACAAGGTAACTTAAAATACTACGACCCAGATTGCTATAATGAAAAAGTAATTAGAGAACGTGAAGAATTATCAGATCAAATAAGAGCATTAAATGAATTAAAACAAATGGCTGCTGATTATGGATTTGATATATCTATTCCAGCTCAGAACGCTAAAGAAGCAATTCAATGGACTTACTTTGGATATTTAGCTGCAATAAAAGAACAAAATGGTGCAGCAATGAGTTTAGGTAGAACTTCTACTTTCTTAGATATATATATTCAAAGAGATTTAGATAATGGCACTTTAACAGAAGCAGAAGCTCAAGAATTAATGGACCACTTTGTTATGAAATTAAGATTAGTCAGATTTTTAAGAACTCCTGAATACGACGAATTATTTAGTGGTGACCCTGTATGGGTTACAGAATCTATTGGTGGTATGGGAATTGATGGTAGAACATTAGTTACTAAGAACTCTTTTAGAGTACTTCACACACTTCAAACTTTAGGTCCTGCACCTGAACCAAACTTAACTGTTCTTTGGTCTACAAGATTACCAGAAGGATTCAAAAAATTCGTAACAAATTTATCTATTGAAACATCTTCTATTCAATATGAAAATGATGATTTAATGAGAAGATATTGGGGCGACGATTACGGAATAGCTTGTTGTGTTTCTGCTATGAGAATTGGAAAACAAATGCAATTCTTTGGTGCAAGATGTAACTTAGCAAAAACCCTTCTTTATGCTATAAATGGTGGTAGAGATGAAATATCTGGTAAACAAGTAGCTCCAAAATTCGAAGGAATTACTTCAGAATATTTAGATTATGATGATGTTATGGAAAAATTTGAAAATATGATGGATTATGTTACAAGAATATATATTAAAGCATTAAATACAATTCATTATATGCATGATAAATATTGCTATGAAAAACTTGAAATGGCATTACATGACACAAATATATTAAGAACAATGGCTTGTGGTATAGCTGGTCTTTCTGTTGTTGCAGATTCTTTAAGTGCTATAAAATATGCAAAAGTAAAAACAATTAGAAATGAAGATGGATTAGTTGTTGACTATAAAATTGAAGGCGACTTCCCTAAATTCGGAAATAATGATGATAGAGTTGATCAAATAGCTGCTGAATTAATAAGAATATTTATTAAAAAATTAAGTAAACACCAAACTTATAGAAATGCAAAAACAACAATGTCTATTCTTACAATAACATCAAACGTTGTTTATGGAAAAAATACTGGTAATACTCCAGATGGTAGACGTGCAGGAGCACCTTTTGGTCCTGGAGCAAACCCAATGCATGGTAGAGACACTCATGGTGCATTAGCTGCATTAAACTCTGTAGCAAAATTACCTTATGAATATGCAGAAGATGGTATTTCTTATACTTTTGCTATAACTCCAAAAGCTTTAGGCAAAACTAATGATGAAAGAGTTGATAATTTAATAACATTATTAGATGGATATTTTGCTCAAGACGCTCATCACTTAAATGTAAATGTATTCGATAGAGCATTATTATTAGATGCTATGGACCATCCAGAAAAATATCCACAACTTACAATAAGAGTTTCTGGATACGCTGTAAACTTTACAAAATTAACAAGAGAACAACAATTAGACGTTATTAACAGAACTATTCAAGAATCATTCTAATTAAAAGGGGAACCCACTTTTGGTTCCCCATCAAATTACAAAAATTACAATTTGTAAAAAATGGAGAATAAAATGGATAAACAAAATTACGCCAAAATTCATTCTATTGAAACTTTTGGTACTGTTGATGGTCCAGGAGTTAGGTTTGTATGTTTCTTTCAGGGTTGCCATTTAGAATGCAAATATTGCCACAATAGAGATACCTGGGATATTAATGGTGGAAAATATATAAATGTAGATGAACTTTTTAATGAAATAATGAAATATAAAACTTTTATTAGTCCAAATGGTGGTTTTACTGCTTCTGGTGGTGAACCTCTTCTTCAACCATATTTTTTAATTTTTTTATTCAAAAAATTAAAAGCCGCTGGTATTCATACAGCAATAGATACATCTGGTATGGTTGAAATAAATGATACCATAAAAGAATTATTATCTTTAACTGATTTAGTTTTACTTGATATAAAACACATTGATCCAGTAAAATGCAAAGAATTAGTTGGTTTTTCTAATGAAAAAGAACTTGCTTTTGCTAGGTATTTAAGCGATAATAATATTCCAGTTTGGATAAGACAAGTCATTGTTCCTGGAATTACTGATGATGAAAAAGATTTATTAAAATTAAAATCTTTTATCAATTCATTAAATAATGTAAAGAAAATCGAATTTCTTCCATATCATAATTTAGGTGAATATAAATGGAAAGAACTAGGTTTTGAATATAGTTTAAAAAATGTTAGACAAGCAAATGATACTGATATACAAAGAGTTAAAAAAATTTTTGCTTAAAACTCTTGTTTTTTTCATTTGTTTATGCTAAAATATTATTTAGTCTAATTTATTTATACAATTCGGGAGGTGCTAAGAAATGGCAAAATGCGCAATCTGTGAAAAATCTTTAAGCTACGGAAACAAATTAAGTATAGCTCGTTCACACATCAGTAACAGAGCTACTAGAACATGGAAACCAAATTTAAGAACTGTAAAGGCTATGGTTGATGGTCAACCTAAGAAAATTAAAGTATGTGCAAAATGTTTACGTGCTGGAAAAGTTAAAAGAGCTTAATTTATGTTAATATATAAAAACACATAGAAAATATATCTATGTGCTTTTTTATTGTATAGGAAAAATCGAAGATTCTTACGTATTCTTCTTATTATATACATATATTATGTATGCAATTTTAATTTTTAATTCCAAATATTAATTTAACTATACCTCTTAAGCATCTTGGAACTTTTTTTACAACAATATTCATATGCTCACCCTCTCCTTTGCTTTTTTTAACATGAAATACAAGTAATTCCACAAATTACTATGGCTATTCCAAAAACAAATAACCACCATGATAAAGGAAGTAATAAAACTAACAATATTCCCATTCCTAGTCCAATTAAACATATAGCAATTGTTTTTTTCAATAATTTAAAACACATCGTGTTCCTACCTCCTTTATATTATTATATTAATTTGTTATGTTATTTGTTCTAATTTTTTTGAAAGGAAATATTAAAATGTATAAAAAAGAAAATGCAGTAAAAATCATAGAAATATTAAAAGAATTTTATCCTGATGCAAAATGCAGTTTGGATTTTACAACTCCTTTTGAAATGGTAGTCGCAACAATTTTATCTGCTCAGTGTACAGACGAAAGAGTTAATAAAACAACCCCTGCCCTATTTAGTAAATATTCAACCCCAAACGATTTTGCAAGTATTGATATTAATGAATTAGAAAGTTTAATACACCCTTGCGGATTTTATAGAAACAAAGCAAAAAATATTAAGGCTTGTGCTCAAAAAATAATTGATGATTTTAATGGTGAAGTTCCTCAAACCGTTGAAGATTTATTAAGCTTGCCAGGTGTTGGTAAAAAAACTGCAAATGTAGTTATGCTTGAAGCCTTTGGAATTGCACAAGGAATTGCCATAGATACTCATGCTAAAAGAATTTCTAATTTAATAGGTTTGTCAAATGAAGCTGATCCCTTAAAAATAGAAAATGATTTATTAAAAATAATTTCAAACCAATATATAAAAGATGTAAATCATTTATTTATGTGGCATGGTAGAAATATATGTATTGCCAGAAATCCTAAATGTAACATATGCCCTATTAATAAATATTGTAATTTCTATATGAATTCCATTGACAAATCTAGCATATAAATATAAAATAAACTGGTAAAAACTTAGTTTAGGAGGTTAAAAAATGACTAAGAAAAACTTTAAAATTTTATTAATACTTCTTGTTGTTATAGCAACATTATTTTCTTTTAGTTCTTGTTTTGCTGATGAAAATGATATAGTTACAATCTCAAACACAGATGAAACAACTCCTGTAGTAGCAGAAGAAGAAGATTCTACTCCAGAAATTCATAATGGTGATTTGTATTTATTCGATACAAAAGTTGTTATGGATAAATTAGTTGATGGAAATGTTTACATTTTTGGTAGCGATGTTGAAATCACAGGTCAAGTAAAAGGAAACTTATTTGTCTTTGCAAATAACTTAAAATTTAATAACTCATATGTTACTTATAGTATTTATGCTTGTGCAAATTCTGTTTATTATAACGGTGCTTGTAGCGATTTATATGTAGCTTGTAGTAATATTGAAATGACTTATGATTCTTACGTTGTAAGAGATGTAAAAATAGCTTCTGGAAACGTTCTATTCAAAGCAGCTGTTGGAAGAAATGCTGATATATCATGCTCTGAAGTTAACTTTGGTGAAGGTGAAAATGCAGCTCTTATATATGGTAATTTAAATTACTCTGCTTTAAAAGAAGCTAATATACCAGAATCTGTTATTTCTCAAGAAAAAGTTACTTTCAATAAACAAGATAATAAAGAAGAAAAAACAATCTCAATAAAATCAATAATTACAGATTGTTTGGTTGCAATAGTAACAGTGTTAATATTATACTTATTAATTAGTAAGTTAGCCCCAAAATTTGCAGAAAAAATAGAAAATCAAAAAATATCACCTTTAGAATTATTAAAAGCTTTTGGTATAGGTTTACTTGCATGGGTAGCAATAATAATAGTAGCTCTTATACTATTGTTAACACAAATAGGTGTTAAACTTGCATTTATAGTTGGATTATTATTTGCAGTTTTATGCTTAGTATCTTTACCTATATTTACAATACATATTGCAAATTCATTAAAAGCTGTAACAAAAGCTGATAAAACTTATAAATTCTATATTTTACTTGCTTTATTAAGCTTAGTTATTTGTCTAATAACTGTAATACCTGTTTTGGGTGAAATAGTTTCATTCTTCCTTGCTTTCATACCATTAGGAACTACTATATTAATTATATTACCAAAAAAAGAATTATCTGATGAAGAAAAAGCAAAAATCGAAGAAGAGAAAAAACATAAAAAAGAATTAAAAGAAAAAGCAAAACAAGAAAAATTAGCTGCAAAAGAAGCTAAAAAAGAAAACAAATAATAATTATAAATAAAAAAGTTTGATAATTTAATTATCAAACTTTTTTATTTGTTCTATTTATACTTATCTTATGCTAATAGTTTTAAGTCTATTTTTTCTGCTTTATACTTATTAGTTTGTTTATCTAACACAAATTCTGTTAATGTATCTTCTAGTGTTTCTTCATTTTGTTTTAAGTCTGTTGTATAGTATAAGTTTATTTCTGGAATATCTAATTTTTTCGTTACAATTTCCTTAAATGTTTCTGCCATATGCTTATCATCTTCGCATACTAAGATTAATTGTGGGAGCATTGAAAATCCTGAATCTCCTGGTACAAAATTCTTATAGAAATCTTGATATAACTTCATTTTATCTTCTAATTTTTTAGTCCAGCCATCTTCTCTTCTTACCACTTCAAATAGAAAAGATATTGATTTACTAGCTTTTGCTAATTTTACGCTACCCCCTGTTGGTTTAAATACCTTTCCAAGACTTTTAGCACTTAACGAAGGTTTAACAACAAAAGAATCAAAAGCTTTAACCTTTCTTAAATATGCAAGAACAATTTGATTTCCCGCTAATCTTTTTTTAATCATAGAAATTGGTTTTGTATTATCGGTTGGTTGCCATTTGCATTCTTGTTCTCTTGATGTTAATAAATATTTTCCCATTTTTTCTAAACAATATATTTTAAATATTCCTTTTCCCTCTTCTGATGAAAAATAATATCTTGTAAGTATTTTCGATTTAACTAATTGGTCTAATTTGTTATTTAGCTTGTCCTGTGATTTATATTCTATTCCCTTATAGTCTAACAACTGACATAATTGTCTTGAAGTTATAAATTCAAATTCATTTACAATATTTAGTATTTCAAAATGAATATCTGTAATATGTCCTATATTAATTTTATTAACAATTTGATTCATAGACACATATCCGTCTTTGCCATCAAATACTTTTATTTCACCTTTTCGCATTGCAAATGGTGATTCTGTTGCTTCAATTTGGTTATCTTCTACCATAATTATCCTCCATTTTAGGCAAATCCTGCCTTTAATTTTACAATTTTAATTTTAACACACCTAAGTAAATTTGTCTAGAAAAATTAATTTTTAATTAAATATTCAACTTCTTCTGGCTTTAAATATCTCCATGTTCCCAGTTTTAATTCTTTGACCTCTATATTTCCTATTTTGGTTCTATGTAATGCTTGTACTTTTTTCCCTATTGCCTCACACATTTTTCTAACCTGTCTATTTTTACCTTCATGAATAGTTATTGCAAGTCTTGATATATTTTTTTCTTCATCTGTTTTTAATATCTTAACTTGTGCTGGCTTTGTAACATAATCTTCTATTTTTACTCCATTTTTTAATTTTTGAACGTCTTCATTAGTTACAATTCCTTTTAAAGTTACAGTATATGTTTTATCAACTTCATGCTTTGGATGTGTAACTTTGTATATGAAGTCTCCATCATTTGAAAGTAGCAAAGCACCAGATGTGTACATATCTAACCTTCCAACCGGAACAATTCTCTGTTTTACTTTAACTAAATCTAGTACACTATCTCTTCCAAATTGTTCTTTAGCCGTTGTTACATATCCTATTGGTTTATTAAGTAATATATATACATGTTCTTCAATTTTGCCTATTGGTTTATTATCAAATTCTATTTTATCTACTCCCGGATTAACTTTTTCTCCTAGAGTTGCTACATTTCCATTTATTTTTACTCTACCTTGCTGAATAAATTCTTCGCATTTTCTTCTTGAAGCAACACCTACTTCTGCAAGATATTTTTGTAACCTTATTTCTTCCATTAATTCTTTCCTCTTAATTTTTTTAATACATCTTCAAAATATTCTGGTAAGGGCGCTTCCAAATGCATTGGTTTTCCTGTTATTGGATGTTTAAAATCTAAAGACTTAGCATGCAACATTTGTCCTTCTACTCCAAATGGATTTTTACCATTAGAATATACCATATCTCCAACTATTGGATAACCTATTTCTGCCATATGAACTCTTATTTGATGTGTTCTTCCTGTATCTATTTTTATATCTAAATATGTAAATCCATCAAATCTTTCTATTACATCAAAATGTGTTACTGCTTTTTTACCGTCTTTTCTAACAGACATCTTTTTTCTATCTTTATCGCTTCTTCCAATTGGCATATCTATTGTAGCAAAATTTTCTTTTATAACTCCTCTAACTAGTGCTACATATTTTTTAGTTATTTCTCTATTCTTTATTTGCTCACTTAAGTTGATATGTGCTTTGTCGTTTTTAGCCACTATTAACAAACCAGATGTATCTTTATCTATTCTATGTACAATTCCAGGTCTTATTTCTCCGCCTATTCCAGATAATGAATCTTTGCAAATATTCATTATTGCATTTACTAAAGTTCCATCTGGATTTCCATTTGCAGGATGTACAACCATTCCCTTAGGCTTGTTTACAACAATTATATCAGAGTCTTCATATATAATATCTACTGGTATATCTTGAGCTTTTAGTTCTATTTCTATTGGTTCTATTTCTTCCATTAAAATTTCATCATTAATTTTAGTTTTATATGATGCTTTTTCTTTTCTTCCATTTACCAAAACTTTTCCATTTTCAAGTTGTTTCTGTATCATACTTCTAGATAAAGCATTATCAAGAATTGACAATGCTTTATCTAATCTTATATTTCCATTTTCTGTGCTTATTATATATTTTTTCAATTATTTCTCCTTATTGGCAGTTAATCTTTCAAAAACTATAAAGTTATCATCCGAATATAATTCTTTATAATTGTCTGCGTCTTTGTTTAGCATTTTGCTTAATAAAGATTTTTTATATATTAATATATGAGTTATTCCATAATGTTCAAATTTACTTTCATAATCTGTATTTAAGTCTACAATATTTATAAAGTCTCTAAATATATCATCTTCCCATTTATTAAACTGTGGATCATAAACATCTGCTCTTGAGTCTATAAATACTGGTATATCTTCAAATAATAAATAACTTCCAAAATTATATTCATTAAATAATTTAATGCTATTCACATCTAAGTTTTCTTTTATATATTTAGTAGCTTCAACTGGATAGTCTTTACTACTTACAATATCCACTTTTTCAATCTTCTTTAAACTTATAACCATAAAAGCTACAAAGATTGCATAAATAATAATTTTGCCTATTATATGTGTAAAATATTTTAAAATTTCTTTTGTTCCTTCTTTGTCTTGTACTTCTATAATTTCAGCTAAAATTTTATTAATTACAAATATTCCCACAAAAAATAGTAAAGACATCTGTCTTCTAGTCATTATTGTTAAGAACATTAATCCGCCTAGTAAAAATAAATCAGAAGCTTTAATTTTTATTTTTGTAAATGTAATTAAACATATTGCAATAATCATATATACTAAAACATATTTAGAATTGTATAAAACAATAGGTAAATGTTCAGATATATTTTGAGTTGTAGTTCCTTTCATTGTATGAATTAAATATGTATATGGAGTGTCTCCTATTGGTGTTAATAAACCTGTAAAAGCAGCAAGTATCATTATAACTATTAACCATACTGTATTATGATTTTTCTCAATAATAATCTTATATGGTTCTTTAGGAGTTTTATTTTCCATTTTTTCTCTATTTTTTTCAACTCTTGTTTTATATGTTTCAAGTTTATTTTGCTCTTTGTCGCTTAATTTTTCTTTCTTTAATAATTTAGCTATTTCTAATTCATCACTTCTTAAAAGTATTTTAGTTATAATATCTCCATTAGCTGTAAAGAAAGACAATATCCATTCTGCAATATATGGCATATATAGCACAAAATAAAATGGGAATACAGCAGCATGTACGTTAGCAATTATTGTTGGAATAATTAATAAACCAATTGCATATCTTTTCTTCTTAGTTTGTAAAAACTTCTCAATAAAATATATTTCCAGAACAAATAATGTAAATGTAATAAGCTGTGCTCTTGCAGTTATAAAATCTTTTCCTATATACAAAATCAAAATTGTTGTAAAGAAAGTTATAACAGAATTTTTACTTAATTTAACATTAGTTAAGTAAATTGTTATTCCTAGTACTATTCCTAATACTATTGAAGAAATATAAATTCCATTAAATCCTCCAATATTGTATACTAAATATAATCCAACATCATATAACCAATGTGGATACGTATATGGCAACCCCTCATGCCATGCAAAATGTTCTTTCATATCAATTCCATTATCTAAAATTAACTTTCCTAACTTTATTGTATAAAAGGTATCATTCTGTAGTCTTTTTGGAACTATAGCAATTACAAACAAACATATACATATAATTGCCATTATTATAAATTTTGTGTTTAGTTTTTTTTCTTCTTTTTCCATCTTTTTCTCCTAATCTTTTTATTCTGCGTATATTTTATAATAAAAGTAAAGAATTGTAAAGAAAAATTGTAATTTGCATAACAAATATAATTAAAATCAACCTATTTTTGAGAGCATTTTTTCAAAATAAATTGATATATAGTAGCGTGAAACTATTGAATAAAAACAAATAGCTTGGAGCGGATTAATTTTGCAAATTACAATTTATTATTGAATTTCAGTATGTTTTTATATATAATTATAATTATGAGAGAGATTATAGTTAATAATAAATTTAATAATAAAAAAGTACAGACCGTTTTGCAAAATACTTTTGATGGTCTTTCTTCTTCTATGTTCTTTAAGACTTTAAGAAAGAAGGATATTAAAGTTAATGGAAAACGAATTAATGAGAATATTGGT
This sequence comes from uncultured Clostridia bacterium, assembly GCA_934183305.1. Lineage (GTDB taxonomy): Bacteria > Bacillota > Clostridia > TANB77 > CAG-508 > HGM13634. The sequence continues at coordinate 123,324 of CAKPSF010000002.1, forward strand.
GTTCAGGAAAATGATAAGATTTCAATCTATTTAGATGATAAGTTTTTGTTTAAACAACTCAATTTAGATATTATATATGAAGATGATAATATTTTAATTGTTAACAAACCCAGAGATATCGAAGTTTTAAATCAAGACTTAAATTGTCTAACTAGTATTATACAAGAAAAATACCATTCAAATAATAATTTTCCTTACCCATGTCATAGGCTAGATAGGAATACTTCTGGTTTAGTTATATATGCAAAGAATCCTACAAGTTTGGATATTTTAAATGAAAAAATAGAAAATCATGAAATATTAAAGTATTACAAATGTACTGTTATAGGCATTTTAGACAAAAAAGAAGCTACTTTAAAAGCATATTTATTTAAAGATAGTAAAAAATCTATTGTATATATAAGCGATACACCTAAAGCTGGATACCGAGAAATAATAACTTCTTACAAAGTTATTAATGAAAACAAACAGGATAATTTATCAGAATTAGAAGTTCAATTACACACAGGTAGAACGCATCAAATTCGTGCTCATTTAGCACATATTGGCCATCCAATACTTGGTGATGGTAAATATGGCAATAATGAAATAAATAAAAAATTCAAAAAGAATAAGCAAGAACTATGTGCATATAAATTGATATTTAATTTTAAAACAGATGCAAGAATTTTAAATTATTTAAATAACCAAGAATTCAGAATTTGACGTGTTTGGGGACGGGGCAAAAACAAGTCAATTTTTAAAAATGACTTGTTTTTACCCCGTCCCCATTCGAGTCTTTTTTTAAATATATTTTTCAACTTCTGCTATTATTTTTTGTTTTGCTTCTTCTAATGTTCCATAAATATTGCATCCTGCTGCTCTAATATGTCCACCGCCACTAAATGGTATACATACATCTGAAACATTTACGTAGTTGTTGCTTCTTAATGAGGCTTTATAGCCGCCTTCAATTTGTCTTAGGAATATAGAAACTTCTACTCCTTCTATATCTCTTCCAACTTCAACTAAACCTTCATGGTCTCCTGGAACTGCTCCCACTTTTTTCTCGTCTTCTAAAGTCATATATGTAAAAGTAATTTTATTATCATTTATAAATTCCATTCTGTCCATTATTATTTTTCTTAATTCAAAATTGGCTTTTGTTTTTGTTTGTAATACTCTTTTATAAACATCTGAAACGTTTACTCCTTTTGCAAGAAGCCAAGATGTAAATTCAAATGTTTCTGCAGATACTCCCTCATATTTGAATCCACCTGTATCTGTAATAATTCCTGTTAATAAACAAGTACCTATTTCTTTATCAATTTCGACTCCTAATTTTTCAATTATAAGTATTAGGTTTTGAGCACATGCAGGTGATGCAGGATTTACAAAGTTATAATCTGCAAACATATCATTTACTTGATGATGATCAATTTGAATTTTGGTTTTTGCATCTTCAAAATATTTGGCAAATCCGTTTAATCTAGCAATTCCAGTAACATCAACTGAAATTGCTAAATCATATGGTTCGTGCTTTCCTTCTTTTTTTATCTCTGTTGCACCTGGTAAAAAGCTAAAAACATTTGAATATTCGGGTATTATAACATCAACTTGTTTATTCATTTTCTTTAATGTTAAATACATTGCAAGTGCTGAGCCAACAGCATCTCCATCTGGGCATTCATGTGTTAATATTACAATATCATTTGCTTTTTCTATTTCTTCTTTTATATTATCAATAGTCATATAAAGTTCTCCTTTATTTATTTTCTTTATCCTTCATGATATCTTTTAATATTGAATCTATTCTTGCTCCATATTCCATTGAATCGTCCAATTCAAATATTATTTCTGGTGTAATTCTTAAATTCATTCTTTTTGCTAATAAACTTCTTGTTAAGCCAGCTGATTTTTTTAAAATTGCTAAATCTTCTTTTGTACTTTTAGCATTTAGAATACTAACATACACTTTAGCATATTTTAAATCAGGAGTAACTTTAGCCTTTGTAACACTAATTAAACCTGTTAAATTAGGATCTTTAATATCATTCATTAAAATCATACTAACTTGTTTTTTTAGTTCTTCATCGACTCTATTAAATCTATTACTATTCTTTTGCATACTTTTCTCCTATTTTTTAATTTCTTCCATAACATATACTTCTAATATGTCGCCTTCTTTAATGTCATTAAAGTTTTCAATTTGGATACCGCATTCATATCCTGCTGCTACTTCTTTTGCATCATCTTTAAATCTCTTTAATGATATTAATTTACCATCATGTATAACTACGTTATCTCTTATAATTCTAATTCCTGCATTTCTTGAAACTTTACCATTTGTTACATAGCATCCTGCAATTGTTCCAACATTTGAAACTTTAAATGTTTGTCTTATTTCTGCATTTCCTATAACTTTTTCTTCAAATTCTGGGTCTAGCATTCCTTTCATAGCAGCTTCAACATCTTCAATTGCATGGTATATTACAGAGTATTGTTTTATTTCAACTTCTTCTTTTTCTGCCATATCACGAGCAAGTGGTTCTGGTCTTACATTAAACGCTATAATTATTGCATTTGATACTTTTGCAAGTGTAACGTCTGTTTCTGTAACTCCACCAACATTTGCGTGAATTACTTTAACTTTAACTTCATCATTAGACAATTTTTCTAAGCTTTGTTTTACAGCTTCAACACTACCTTGAACATCTGCTTTTACAATTAAGTTTAATTCTTTTAATTTTCCTTTTTCTATTTGGCTAAATAAGTCATTTAATGATACTTTTGCAGTTGCATTTATTGATTTTTCTCTTTCTTGACGTTTTCTTCTTTCAATTAAATGTTTAGCTGTTTTTTCATCTTCAACTTCATAGAAAGTTTCTCCAGCAACTGGCACTTCTGTTAAACCAATTATTTCAACTGGTGTTGATGGCCCTGCTTTTTTAACTTTTTTACCTTTGTCGTTATACATAGCTCTAATTCTACCTATAACTGAACCAACAACCACTGTATCTCCAACATCTAAGGTACCTCTTTGTACTAACATTGTAGCAACTGGTCCTCTTGCTTTATCTAGTTTTGCTTCTATTACAGCACCTTTAGCTTGTTTATTTGGATTTGCTTTCAATTCTTTCATATCGGCAACTAATAGTACCATTTCAAGTAATGTGTCTATGTTTGTTCTTTGTTTTGCAGAAATTGGAACAAATATTGTATCTCCACCCCATTCTTCTGCAACTAAATCATATTTTGTTAATTCTTCTTTTACTCTTTCTACGTTAGCGCCCTCAACATCTATTTTATTAACAGCAACAATAATTGGTATTCCAGCTACTTTTGCGTGGTTTATAGCTTCTATTGTTTGAGGCATTACACCATCATTTGCTGCAACAACTAATATTGCTATATCTGTAACTTGTGCACCTCTAGCACGCATAGCTGTAAATGCTTCGTGTCCTGGTGTATCTAAGAAAGTTATTTCTCTTCCATTTACTTCAACTTTATATGCACCTATATGTTGAGTAATTCCACCTGCTTCTCCTTCTATTACATGTGTACTTCTAACAGCATCTAATAATGATGTTTTACCATGATCTACGTGTCCCATTACAACAACAACTGGTGGTCTTGGTACCAAATTTTCTGGTGAATCTTCTGTATCATCAAATAATATATCTTCTTCTGTTACAGTTTCTTTCTTCTTTGCTGTAATTCCAAATTCTTGTGCAATTAAGAAAGCTGTATCGAAGTCTATATCATTATTTAATGTTGCCATTATTCCATATCCCATTAATTTTTTCAAAACTTCTGCAGTAGTCTTTTTAATTTCTGCTGCAAAATCTTTTACAGATATAGATTCTGGTATAGTTATTTCTGTTAGTTGGAAGATTTTTTGTTTGTTTCTTTCTTCATCATTTTTATTGGCCTTTCTCTTATTTTTTCTTCCTCTTTCAGTTGTTAAATCATAATAGTCTAACATTCCGCCTTCTTGGTCATTAAACATATTAGATAAACTTTTTTCTTGTTTTAGACTTTTTAATTTATCTTCGTCAAAATCACCATTATCTCTTCTATTTCTATTTTGTTTTTTAGCTGTTTTATTTTCATCATATTTACTATTATTTTTTTGTTTAGAAATAGATTTTGCATAATCTCTTACATTTTCTTTTTCTACAATGTCAGTAGCCATTATATTTTTTATATTTTTCTCAATTCCACGACTATCAAGAGGTCTTCTATTAAAGTTTTCTCCATTATTATTTCTATTATTAAATTGACGACCATTTGAGTTATTATTATTTCTTTGTCCAAAATTATTGTTTCCAGAATTGTTGTTTCTATTATTATATGGTCTATTATTATTAAAATTATTATTCTCTCTATTATTATTTTTAAAGTTGTTTCTATTAGCCGGATTATAATTATTTCTATTATTAAAATTATTTCTATTACTTCTATTTTCTCTATTATCAGAAGTATTGTTTTCTTTTGCTTCTACTTTTTTTACTTCTTTATTAGCAATCATATTTTGTTCTGTTTTTACATCCTCTTTTTTAACTTCAATTTCTGCCTTTGGCTCTTCTTTTTTAGGTTCTTCCTTTTTATCGTTTTTAAGTCCAAACAATTCACTTACAGTCATTGGTTTTGTAGGTTTATTTCTATAAACAATATTAAAATCTTTGTTTCTATTTCTTTCTACAAACCCAACTCCATTATTTTTCTGTTTTTCTTGTTTTTTCCTTTTTTCCTCTTCTTCTCTCTTTTTTATTTCCTCATCAGAAATAATTACTTGTCTTCTTATTATTACTGGATTTTCTTTTTTTGTTTCTTTAGCCTCTTTTGGTTCTTCTTTTTTAACTTTTGAAGAATCATTCTTTTTACCTAAAATATCATTTTTTATCAACTCAATATCTTTGTCTTCTAAAGAACTCATATGACTTTTAACTTCTATCCCCAATTTTTGTGCTACTGCGATAATATCTTTGCTAGTCTTATCAATTTCCTTAGCTAATTCATGAACTTTCATTTTACCCAATAACATCACCCCCATCTAATATTTATTGTTTATCAATAATTAATTTTTTCAAATTTTCATATACTTCTTGTGATATTTCTTTTTCTAACGCTTTTTCTAATTTTTTGCTTTTCACAACTTTTTCTAGGCATACAGTATTATTGCAAATATATGCCCCTCTACCTTCTTGTTTACCTGTTTCATCAATAGTAATAATTCCCTCTTTGTTTTTTACTATTCTTATTAGTTCTTTTTTAGGTTTTTTATCATTACATCCCATACATGTTCTTAAAGGTATTTTTTTCAAATTATTTCCTCCTAATATATATTCATATATTAATATTTTTATTTATTATTCTTCTGTTTCTGTTTTTTCCTCTTCGTTTTGCATAGATGCTATCATTTCTCTAAATTGGCTTTCAGATTTTATATCTATCTTCCAATTTGTAAGTTTAGCAGCTAATCTAGCATTTTGTCCCGCTTTTCCTATTGCTAATGATAATTGATCATCCGGAACAATTACTTGTGCAAATTTTTCTTCTTCTTTAATATCAACAGCCATAACTTGAGCTGGAAGAAGTGCAGCTGATATAAATATTGATGGGTCTTCATTCCATTCAATTACATCTATTTTTTCTCCATTTAATTCATTAATTATATTTTGAATTCTTATTCCTTTTTGTCCAACACAAGAACCTACTGGATCTATATCTGGATTTGTTGAATAAACTGCAACTTTACATCTGCTTCCTGGATCTCTTGAAACACTTTTTATCTCAATTAATCCTTCATATATTTCTGGTATTTCAAACTCAAATAATTTTCTAACAAAATCTCCACATGCTCTAGACACAATTACTTGTGGAGCACCTTTTTGTCCTCTTACTACGCTTGAAACATATCCTCTTATTTTATCATTTACTTTATATTTTTCAGTAGGTATTTGTTCTTTTAATGGCATAATTCCTTCAAGCTTTCCTAAGTCTAAAACAACTAATCCTCCATCTGCTTTTTGAACTATTCCAGAAACAATTTCACCTTTTCTATCGTTAAATTCGTTGTATAAAACATCTCTTTCAACTTCTCTTAATTTTTGAATAATTACTTGTTTTGCAGTTTGTGCAGCTATTCTTCCAAAATTCTTTGGTGCAAGTTCAATATCAACTGTATCCCCAACTTTAATTTTTTTATCAATTTTTTTAGCTTCATCTAAAGATATTTGTAAGTTGCTATCTTCAACTGCTTCTACAACTTCTTTGCAAGAATATATATGAGTTGCACCTGTTACTTTATCCATAACAACCTTAACATTTTCAGCAGAGTCAAAATTTCTTTTATATGCTGTAACTAATGCTGTTTCAATTGCCTCTATTACATATTCTTTCTTTATTCCTTTTTCCTTTTCTAGTTCTTCTAATGCTATTATTAATTCTTTATTGTCTATTAATTCCTTCATTTTTCCATTTTCCTCCTTTTAAATTTAAAGAGCTAATTCTATCACTCTTTTTATTAATTAATAAACTCGTTTTACCATTCATAAACTGTCTTTATAACTGATATATCTTTTCTCTCTATTTTCATTTCATTTTCATCAGTTTTAATAAAAATGAAATTTTCATCAAAGTTGTTTAAAGTTCCTTCTATAGTCTTTTGTTTATTTATAGGCTTAAATAATTTTACTTCAACCATTTTTCCTATATTATCTTTTAAATGTTTATCTTTTCTAAGTATTCTTTCAATACCTGGAGATGATATTTCCAAAAAGTATTGTTCTTTTATATAATCAGCTTCATCAAGCAAATTATTAATTTCATTATTTACCTTTTCACAATCATTTAAATCAATACCATCTGGTTTATCTATGAAAATTCTTAAATAATAATCTTTGCCTTCTTTTACATATTGAATATCATACACATCATACCCCAACCCATTTATTGGTTTGGTAACAAGACTTTCTATTTTTTCTTCAATACTTGCCAAATCATACCTCCCATATACGTATTGAAGAGTGGGATTTGTTCCCACTCTTCTGTATTTTTTTATGCTTAAATTATTATATACGCTTTTAAGCTATTTGTCAAGGATTTAAACGAATTTTATACAAACTTTAAACAATTTTACTTATTTATTGTTTTATGGTATAATTAATAGTAACACATTTGTGTTAGGCTGGAAAATAAAATTAAAAGGAGTAATTACTTAATGGAAAAATACTTAATAGATACTTCTATTATTGGAAGTTCTTTGCAGGAGTTTAAAAGCAAATATGCAAACAGCAATTCAATTCTTTGTATGTCTAATTTAACTTTTTTTGAATTAGAAGCAAGGAAAGTTGATCCAAAGTGCAACATTCCAACAGAATCTTTTGTACGGTGGCTAATAAATTATTTTGTAAAAGAAACTAAAAAAACAGAAGTTTTTAATCTGCCAAAAGATGTTAATGGTAAGACAGATACTGTATTAGTTAATTATGCAAAAGAAAATAATTTAACTGTTATTACTTCGGATAAAGGAATGGCATTATATTGTAGATTTCAATCAGTAGAATGCATCTTGTTAGAAGTACGTTACAGTAAAGATTTTCGTTTTGTTGAGTATGCAGATGACAATTCAAGAAGAGTTAATGTATTTAATACACCAGACTCATATGAAGTTTTTGTAAAAGGTCCTTCTCATATTAACGGTCCAGATGAAAATGGGTATATAAACTTAGAAAATAATGATCGTATTTTCCAAATGCATTATCCTTTTTTCACATCAGCTATATTATGCGAAGTAGATGAATATCTTGTTACAAATAATTCAATTGATTATGTATCTACTCACTCATTTGATACTGAAGAACAAGTTACCAAAAACCACTATATGTTGTACAAAAAATGGTGTAAAGGTTTAAGTTATATTAGATAAAACTAATTTTTTTAACAATTCCAGCCGGAAAGGACTGCATTGCAGTCCTTTTTCATTATATTATATCTAAGAAATTTGTTACTGGTATTGCACCTTCTTTAATTAAAAAATTAGTTCCATTGCTTGTTTTTGAATAAATATTTCCAGGCACTACGAAAACATCTTTTCCTTGCTCCAAAGCAAAATCTACTGTAATATTAGTTCCACTTTTTTCTTTTGCTTCAATTACTAATACTCCATCTGAAAGTCCACTTATTATTCTATTTCTTGCTGGAAAATGTTGTTTCTGAGGTTTTGTTCCTAAAGGATATTCACTTATAACCAAACCACCATTTAAAATTATTTTATTAAACAACCCTATATTTTCTTTCGGATAAATAATATCTAAACCGCTTCCCAGTACAGCAATCGTTTTTCCTTCAGCCGATAGACATGCCTCATGTGCAAAACTGTCTATTCCTCTAGCTAAACCACTTATTATGCAAATATCATTTTCAGCTAAGTTATATGCAAAATCTTTTGCCACTCTTTTTCCATAATCACTATAATCTCTAGAACCAATAATAGCAATACTTTTCATCTTCATCAATTCTAAATTTCCAATACAAAACAATTCTTTAGGCGAACTATCAATAACCTTTAACTTCTCCGGATAATATTTACTATTTATATCAATTTTAATAACACTATACTTCATTTTCTCTCCTTTTTGACTTTTGACTTTTTTGGGGGACGGGGTAAAAACAAGTCATTTTCTCATTTTTTTTGCCACCCTGCTAACTTTAGATAAACTTATTCCAGTTTTTTTTGCAATTTCTCTATACGTAACTTTATAATCATTTTTCAATTTTAAAATTATTTCTTTTAACTTAGTCTTATTTCTTTTTAGATTTAATTCTTCTTTGCTCAATCCTGATTTTCGAACAATGTTATTAATCACTTCTTCTTTTGATATATCTACATCTGCAAAAGCATATTCTTCTATATCATATGGCTCATTATTCAAATTATATTTTCTGTCATTATAATTTGAATACTTATATTGATATGGATATTCAACTATTTTTGCCTTAACCGGATTATTATATATGTATCTTATACAATTATATAAATGTTTTTCATTCAAGATAGGCTCACTTGTAAATCTATCTCTAAATACATAACCTATTCTGCCATTTTCCATAAAGTTATAATATTGAGCATATTTCAAATTAATCTTATGCATAAATTTAGACATATTTTCTATTGTATTTGTTTCTATTAATAAATGAATATGATTATCCATTATACAGTAAGCAATAATATTTATTTTGTACTCAATATTATGTTCATTTAATAATTCAATATATTTTAATTTATACTTATCCTTATTAAATATATATCGTTTTTCAATTCCTTGTGTCATTACATGAAAGTAGTTTGTCTCCAATTGTTTTCTTGCTATACGTGGCATTTAATCCTCTCCTTTTTTATTTAAATTTGACTTGTTTTTGCCCCGTCCCCAAACAGGTCAAAAAGGGAGCGTGTTTTTTTACGCTCCCTTTTTTATTTCCCCTTTATTTATTTTTATTGTTGTTTTGCTGCTTTTACTACATTATACATTAACATTGCTATTGTCATTGGCCCAACTCCTCCTGGAACTGGTGTTATATAGCTTACTTTTTCTTTTATGTTTTCAAAATCTGTGTCCCCTACAAGTTTTCCATCTTCCATTCTGTTTATTCCAACATCTATTATTGTTGCCCCTTCTTTTACCATATCTAATGTTACAAATTTGGGTTTTCCTATTGCTGCAACTAAAATATCTGCTTTATTTGTTATTTCTTTTAGGTTTTTAGTTTTGGAATGGCACACAGTAACAGTTGCATTTTTATTCAATAAGCACTTTGCAAGTGGTTTTCCAACTATATTACTTCTTCCTATAACTACTGCATTTGCTCCCTCAATTGGTATGTTATATGCTTCTAGCATTTTTATTATTCCAAATGGTGTACATGATACAAAGCAATCTTGATTTAAACTTAGTTTTCCAACATTTATTGGATTAAATCCATCCACATCTTTCTTAGGTGATATTGCCTTAAATGCTTCATTTGTATATAATCCTTCGGGTAATGGGCTTTGAACTAATATTCCATGTACTGTTACATCATTGTTTAATTTTTCTATTAATTCTAATAGTTCTTTCATTTTTGTATTTGCTGGTAATAAATATTCTTCAAATTCTACTCCAACTTCCTCACAAGCTCTACTTTTATTTTTTACATATACCTTAGAAGCTTTATCATCACCAACCATTATTACAGCTAATTTAGGATTAATTTCAGCTTTTTTTAGTTCTTCTACTTCTTCTTTTAATTTTAATCTTATGTTTTTTGCTAATTCTTTTCCATCTATAATTTGTGACATCTTTTTCTCCTATTTTTAATTTGAATATATTGTATACAATTATTAATTATTTTGCAATACATTTTCACTCTATTTTGAAAAAAAAGAAAACCCGCCAATATTTGGCGGGTATGCTTTATGCTTTAGTAAGTATCTTCCCGTTTTTTATGATGCAGTATCTACCTTGATATTTGCAAAACACCATCTCACGCTTATCCTCATCAAAAATTGCTATTTTTCCAGTGCATTTTTCCAAATACAATGGGGTATCATGTACATATACATTTTCTGCCCGAAGATTAACAACATATTTTTTGTTAAGAATATCGTAATAAATCGGCAAGTATTTTTTTAAGTCAAGCATTTTTTCCTCCTCAAAACAATTTTGTTTTACATTGGTGATATAATCTTTTAAATAAAACCGGATTTAAATTAGCATCTGCTAATATATATATTATATCACTTTTTTAACAAATAGTCTAATTTTTTATATTGCAATTTTTTCGTTTGTACCCATTTTTGAACTAATTTATGTCAGATATTTCTAGTTTGTCTTATATTGAATTTTATTTTATTAGTAAATTTTCTAATAATAAATTTAAACACAAAAAAAGGGCGCACTAACCCTATTACAACCTCATGTATCTTTTAATTTTATTTACGCTACTAAACTTCGTATATTTTCTTGTTTATTCTTTATATGTCCTTTTGCTATTGTTAGCATTACTATAAATGTTAGATTTAACATTAATTCCATTTTCTTTTGTCCTCTTATGAAATGGCCATTAAACATGTAATCTCTATCTATTCTACCATTTAACCTTTCTATTTCTGTTCTCATTTTATATTTCTTCTTGAATTTTTTACTTCCATCTTTCATTTCATATGTCTTACATGAAAAAGTCGCTTCATGTTCAGCTCTATTATCATTACATTTATTTGTATTGTTTTTGCTAGCAATATGTATCTAAAAATTTCCCATCTATTGCACAATCTTCTCCAAAGCCTTCTAAATTTTCATACATAAATTTTACTAATTCCTCAAATATTTCTTCAATTTCTTTTTTACAGTTTTTTAGTTTATTTAAGAAACCTGTAAATACTCTTGCTGGAGGTATCAGATGTTTTCAAAAAATATTTTTAATCTTTCTAAATCTCCTAAATTTTCAATTTCCCTATATTCAAATATTGAAATTTGTGATATATTATTCATAGATTTTTCAACTCCTTTGTGTATTTTTTTTAGCAACTAAATTATATCAAATTAGAGTTGAAAAATCACTAAAAACGCTTGAAAAGTCAAGCGTTTTTATGTTTTTGTCGTATTTTTTTATTTATCTTATTTTTTATACTGATTAATGGCTGTAAATGGCTTAACTTCATGTCGTTACATTTTTATTACAAATTTTACACCTACGGATTTATGGTTTCTAAACTAGCGAAATTATTCTATTGATATAATTATCTAATCAGTGTATAATATTATTGTTTAGAATTTTATGAAAGGATTAACTACAATGAATAACAGTAGTTTAAAGATTTTAGAATATAATAAAATATTAGAAATTTTAAGTACATATACCAAAACATATATTGGAAATAAACTGGCAATTGAGCTTACTCCATCTTTTGATGTTTTAGAGGTTACTAATTTAGGTCTTCAGACTAATCAAGCATTAGATATGATTAATAAATACGGTCTACCTCCTATTGGCGAGTTTAATGATGTTTCAATACACATAAAAAAACTTTCTGGTGATAACATTTTATCAATTAAAGAAATATTAGATTTAGCATCTATTTTAAGAATGTCTCGAGAATTAAAATTATTTTTTGATGAAGTGTCTAAAAATGTCAATTTTGAATTTAATATTTTGCAACCTTTCTTTAATAATTTATATTTAAATCTAGAACTTGAAAAAGAAATATTTTTTAAAATAATTGATGAAAACACACTAGATGATAAAGCTTCTGATGCGCTATATTCTATTCGTAGACAAAAAAGAGCTTTAGAACAAAATATTAAAGATAAATTAAATCATTTTATTCATTCTTCAACATATTCAAAATATTTAATGGAACCTATTATAACAATTAGAGATAATAGATATGTAATACCTGTTAAAGATGAATATAGAAGCAATATTTCAGGATTAGTACACGATATTTCTTCTAGTGGTTCGACTGTATTTATAGAACCAACTTCAATATTTGATATGAATAATGAAATTAATACTTTAAAAATAAAAGAAAATATTGAGATCGAAAGAATTTTATCAATACTTTCTAGTAAATTATCTATAATAATAAAGGAATTAGAGAACAATGTTAGACTGTTAGGCATTATCGATTTCATATTTGCAAAAGCAAAATACGCAAAAGACATAAATGGAATTTTACCAACAATTAATAACAAGAAAGAATTTAATTTAATTAAAGCTCGTCATCCATTAATAGAAAAAGATAAAGTTGTTCCTATTAACATTTCACTTGGTGAAAATTATTCAACACTTGTAATTACAGGTCCAAACACTGGTGGAAAAACAGTTACTTTGAAAACAGTAGGTCTTTTACATTTAATGGCTTATAGCGGTCTTTTAATACCCGCTGATGAAAAAAGCAGTATTTATGTTTTTGACAATATTTTTGCAGATATAGGAGATGAACAAAGTATTCAAGAATCTTTAAGTACCTTTTCATCTCATATGAAGAAAATTATAGATATTACAAATAATGCAACTTGCCAAAGTTTAATATTAGTAGACGAATTAGGTTCTGGAACCGATCCTATTGAAGGTAGTTGCTTAGCTATAAGTATATTGGAATATTTTCATAATTTAGGAAGTTTATTAATTTCTACTACACATTATCAAGAAATTAAAAATTATGCATTAACTCATGATGGATATATTAATGCAAGCGCTGAATTTGATGTTGAAAATTTAAAACCAACATACAATATAATACTAGGTATTCCTGGTAAAAGTAATGCATTTGCAATTTCAAGAAAGTTAGGATTAAATTCAAAAATTCTAGATAGAGCTAATTCACTTATAGATTCAAACGACATAAAAATAGAAGATATTTTAAAAAGCATATATGACAGTAAAAAAGATATTGAAAATGAAAAAAGAAAAATTGATGAAAATTCTAAAGAAATAGAAAGACTAAGATTAGAACTTCAAAAAGATAACACTTCTGTAAAAAATAAAGAAAAAGAAATTATTGAAAACGCTAAAATCGAAGCACGAGATATTTTACTTAAAGCTAAAGATGATGCAACAAGTATAATAAGAAAAATGAACGATATTTCCTCATCAAACGACGCAATTAAAGATTTAAATAACCTTAGAAATAATTTAAATGATTCTTTAAAAAGTATAAATCATTTTGAAGATAAACAAATAAAAAATTGTGAACTTACTTCAAAAGATTTGCCTAAAGGAACTAAAGTTATTGTAACAAATTTAAATCAAAAAGGAATTATAATCGGACAGGTTAAAAATGGCAAAGTTCAAGTTCAAGTTGGAAATACAAAACTAAACATTGATATTAACAATTTAGAGTTAGACTTTTCAAACTCACCTGAAAAAAATATGAAAAATACTTCTTCTGTTTCTCACTTAGCGCAAAAGCACATTTCAAATGAAATCAACATTATAGGCTTAAATGTAGATGAAGCAATTCAAATTGTAGATAAATACTTAGATGATTGTGCTTTAGGTAGTTTAGAAAAAGTTCGAATAGTTCATGGAAAAGGAACAGGAAAATTAAGACAAGGTATCCATACATTCTTAAAAAAACATCCACATGTTAAAAGCTTCAGACTTGGCACATTTGGAGAAGGTGAAATGGGAGTTACTATTGTCGAATTAAAAAAATGACCTAAATGGGGACGGGGTAAAAACAAGTCAAATTCAAAAATGACTTGTTTTTACCCCGTCCCCATTCAGGTCATTTACAAAATCTATGTTTTCCTATTACAACTGTTAATGGTCTTGACCAAATCCAACTACTTGTTGCTGTATTTGGGTTAAAATAGTATATTGCCCCATATGATGGATCCCATCCATTTATTGCGTCCTGTGCTGCCTTTATTGCTGTCGAGTTTGGAGTCATGTTTATTTGTCCATCGCTTACTACATCAAATGCTCCTGCTTGATATATTACTCCAGCTACCGTATTGGGAAATTTCGAACTTTTTACTCTATTTAATACAACTGCTGCAACAGCAACTTGTCCTGTATATGGTTCTCCTCTTGCTTCTCCATACACAAGTCTTGCAAGTAAATTTAAATTTGAGCTATTTGAACTACTTGAACCAGAACTATTTGATGACGAATTTATTCCCATTGCCGCCAAAGTGTTTTTTCCGGCTATTCCATCTGCCGTTAGCCCATTCTTTTTTTGAAAAGATTTTACTGCACTAACAGTTTTACTTCCATATATGCCATCCACACTTCCTTTGTAGTATCCCCATCTTTTTAGCTTAGTTTGTATTTGAGTTACTTCATTTCCCCTAGAACCATATTTAGATAATGCAAGTACTGTGTTTCCTTGCAAAAATACTTCATATAAAATTAATAATATTATTAAAATAATTAATATTATTAATGCAGTTTTTTTATATTTTTCTTTATACAACATAAAAACCACCTTTGTTAAAAATATTATTATTATTTTTTACAAAAGTGGTTTTTTTATGCAATTAAATTTTTGACTTGTTTTTGCCCCGTCCCCAAACAAGTCAAAATTAAAATATTCCTATTATATTTCCGTTTGGGTCTATGTCTATATTCTCTGCTGCTGGTTTTTTAGGTAAGCCTGGCATTGTGAATATTTTTCCTGTTATGACTACTATGAACTCTGCGCCCGCATTTAATATTACTTCTTTTATATGTATTTTAAATGGTTCTAGGCATTCTAAATTTTTAGGGTCATCTGAGAATGAGTATTGCGTTTTTGCTATACATATTGGTAGATTGTTATATCCTAATTGTTTTATAAAGTCTATTTGTTTTTGTGCATTCTCTGATATTTCTATCCCTTCTGCGCCATATATTTTTTTAGATAGTTTTTCTATTTTTTCTTCAATAGTATCATCTAATTCATATATTTTATTTAACTTTGTTTCTTTTTCTGATAAAGCAACTACTTTTTTAGCTAAGTCTATTGCTCCTTTTCCACCATATTCCCAGCTTTCAACTAAACTTAATTCTACATTTCTTTCGTGTAGTTTTTCTTGTAAATACTCTATTTCTTTTGGAGAGTCTTGTAAATATTTATTTATTGCAACTATTACATTTAGTCCATATATGTCTCTTATATTTTCAATATGTTTAAATAAGTTTTTCATCCCTCTATTTAATGCATCAATATTTTCTTCTTGTACAATATCTTTGCTTGCACCGCCATGATATTTTAATGCTTTAAGTGTTGCAACACACACAACAACATCTGGTTTTATGTTTGCTGTTTTGCATTTTATGTCTAAGAATTTTTCTGCACCTAAATCTGCTCCGAATCCGGCTTCCGTAACTGTATAGTCCGCAAGTTTTAGTGCTAGTTTTGTTGCTATAACACTATTGCATCCATGCGCAATATTTGCAAATGGTCCTCCATGAATAATTGCTGGAGTATGTTCTAATGTTTGTACTAAATTTGGATTAATTGCATCTTTTAGAAGAACTGTTAAACTCCCCTCTGCTTTTAAATCTCTTACAGTTACTGGTTTATTTTCTTCGTTATATCCAATTATAATATTTCCTAGTCTTCTTCTTAAGTCATTTATATCACTTGCTAAGCATAAAATTGCCATTATTTCTGATGCAACTGTTATATTAAATCCATCAACTCTTGGCACTATATTTTTTTCTTTTGATAGCCCAGTGTTTACAACTCTTAATTGTCTATCATTCAAATCTAAACAGCGTTTCCAAACTACATTTTTAATTTTTAATTCGTTTTCAAAAAATATATGGTTATCTATCATAGCAGATAATAAGTTGTTTGCAGAAGTTATTGCATGTATATCTCCTGTAAAGTGTAAGTTTATATCTTCCATTGGAGCTATTTGTGAATGTCCTCCACCTGTTGCTCCACCCTTCATTCCAAAAACTGGTCCTAAAGAAGGTTCTCTTAATGCTAATATTGAATTTTTTTCTATTTGTCTCAAACCATCTGCTAATCCAATTGAAATAGTAGTTTTTCCCTCTCCTAAAGGAGTAGGATTTATAGCTGTTACTAAAA
Organism: uncultured Clostridia bacterium; assembly: GCA_934183305.1. Taxonomy (GTDB): domain Bacteria; phylum Bacillota; class Clostridia; order TANB77; family CAG-508; genus HGM13634. Next base: position 139,873 of record CAKPSF010000002.1, read on the forward strand.
TAAGTTTTCCGTCTTTTTTGTTTTTTAATTTTTCATATGCATTGTTTGATATCTTAGCCTTATATTTCCCATATAGTTCTAAATCATCTTCATCAATTTCTATTTTTTTTGCTATTTGTGTTATATTTTCTAATTTAATATTTCTTGCTATTTCTATGTCTGACATTCAAAGCACCTCCATTTTCCTAATTTTAAGTTATAACAAAAATTAAAATAGTAGTCCTGCGATCAATCCAATTAAGAAGCCTACAAATACTTGAGTTGGTGTATGTCCTAATGCTTCTTGTAGTTTTTCTTGTACTTGTAAATTACTTAGCCCAGGAGTATTTACAATTTCATTTAAGACTTTAGCCTGTTTTCCAGCTGCTCTTCTTACTCCACACGCATCATACATTACAACAAATGCTACAATTAACGCTAAAGCAAATATCGGACTATCAACCCCATTATATCTTCCAATTAAAGTTGCAAGCGATGTTACAACTGCTGAATGTGAACTTGGCATTCCCCCAGCTCCCATTATTCTTTTAAAGTTGAATTTTTTTGTAGTATACAAATCATACAACAATTTAAATAACTGTATTCCAAACCACAATATAACTGGAACATATATGTATTTGTTAGTTGCAAACATTATTAAACTATTTTTCATTTTTAAATCCCCTTAATTTGTTTTCGTTATTATTCTATGCTAAAATTTTCTTCTGTAACATCATTATCTTTTTCTACTAATATACTTATTCTTTTTTCTGCTTGATTAAGAACTTCTGAGCATTTTTTAGATATTTCCATACCTTCTTCAAATTTCTTTACTGATTCATCCAAACTTAAATTTCCGACCTCTAATTCTCTTGAGATTTCTTCTAGCTTTTTCATCATTTCTTCAAAGTTTTCTTCTTTCATTTTAACTCCTTTATTTTTCTCAACATTATTTTATAGTTGCTGATGCTTCTCCATCTTGAAGTCTAATACTTACTATATCGCCTTTTGCAAGTTCATCTTTGCTTCTTACTATTTTCCCATTTTTCTGTACTAATGAATATCCTCTTGATAATGTTTTCAATGGGCTTAACGAGTCTAGTTTAGATATAACATTAGTGAAGCTATTATTAGACTTCGTATATTTGTCAAATACTTTATCATACATCAATTTTATATTGTTTTGTAATTTTATTTTTTCTTCTTCAATTTTTTGATACGGTTCTCTAAAAGCTTTAGATGTCATAATTTTTTCATATTGTAATTTCATAAGTTCAAGCTTTTTATTCAAAGCAATACATAGTCTATTATTGTATTTTTTTAGTCCTTCTTTAATATCCGCTATATTTGCAACAGCAAGTTCTGCAGCTGCTGATGGTGTTGGAGCTCTCAAATCCGCAACAAAATCTGCTATTGTAAAATCCGTTTCATGTCCTACTGCTGATATAACAGGAAGTTCTGAGTCAAATATTGCTCGTGCCACAATTTCTTCATTAAATGGCCATAGGTCTTCTAATGACCCTCCACCTCTTGCTATAATTATAACATCTGCTAGCTTTTTACTGTTCATTAACTTAATTGCCTTTGCAATTTTTTCTCCAGCGCCTTCTCCTTGTACTGGAACAGGCAAAAGTTTTATATATACATTAGGATTTCTCCTTGTACTTACATTAATAATATCTCTTATTACAGCCCCAGTTTGCGAAGTAAGCACTCCAACAACTTTGGGCATAAATGGAATTTCTTTTTTATATTTTTTATCAAATAAACCTTCTTCTTCTAATTTTCGTTTAAGTTCTTCATATTTAGCATGTAAGTCTCCTACTCCGTCTTCTTCCATTCCTTTACAATATATTTGATAAATTCCATCTCTTTCAAAAACAGATACTGTTCCCAGTATTAAAACTTTCATTCCATCTTTTGGAATGAAAGTCAAATTGTTTGTATATGTTTTAAACATTATACATTTTATTAAAGAATTTTTATCTTTTAGAGTAAAATACATATGTCCTGTGTAATGATGCTTAAAATTTGATATTTCTCCTCTAATATATACATTATTTAAAAATTCATCAGTTCCTATTTTATCTTTTATATAGCTATTTAAATCTGAAACTGATATTGGTTCTGGTCTTATCATTATACATTTTCACTTTCTTTTACAATACTTGCCAAAATACCATTTATAAAGTTTGGAGAAGTTTCATCTCCATATTTTTTAGAAAGCTCTATAACCTCATTTATAGCAACTTTGTATGGTACTTCTGTATATAAAATCTCATATATTGCTAATTTTAGCAATACTAAATTCACTTTAGAAATCCTATCTAATTTCCAATCTTTTTTTAGGTTTTCAGATATTTTACTTTCTATACTGTCTATATTTTTTTCTATTCCTAACACTGTATCTTTTATATACATTTGGGTTTCTTCGTCAAAGTTTCCTTCTGTTTCAAAATATAAATCTATCTGTTCTTCTAAGTTATCTTTTTGTATTTCTAAACTATATAATAGTTTAAATGTTTCTTCTCTTGCTGCTGATCTTTTCATTTTTTCCTCCACATTTTGTTATTAAATTTTATCTACAAAATTTTTTATTTTTTCTTTAACTTCATATTTATTTCTTTGAATATAATTTCCTGCATATATTCCTATTACAATCAAAATTATGCCAATTATTAACTTATACAATTGTGTGCATAGTATTATAATTGCAATTAAAGCTCCTATTATAGCTCCATAGTATTCCTTTAAAAAATCTTTGAAACCTTCCATTACTATACCTCCACTTTTTTATCTTTTCCGAGCTTCGATATTTTTTATTTTTATATTTACTGCTTTTATTTCTATTTCTGTTGTTGTTTTTACTACTTCTTTTATTTTATCTTGTAAATTAGCAGATAGGTCTTTTATTATTGTGTCTGGTAACACAACTAAATTTAAATCTATAACAACATTATTAACTTGTTTATCTAACTTAACATTACAATTAATTGCTTTAACATTTGGAAATCCAGCTACTACGCTTTTAACTAAATTTTCAATTGTATTAATTGAAATTAATAATCTTCCTGATTCGTTTTCTAACAAAACACCTTCATGTTTTTCTTCTTCATCTTTATATGAAGGAAAGAAAATACATTTTGCTGAAAGTAGCATTAATACTATTGATACAACAATTGCCGTATTTGTTGCAGTTGGTTTTGATATCAACCATTGTAGTCCATAGTATATATCTCCTAATTCAATCCAACCAAATAGTAATAAGCATAAAATTAATCCTAGCAATAATATTATTGCTGAAAATATTTGTAAAGATACTCTTTCTAAAAGTTTCATTTGTTTATTCCTCCTTATTATTCCTCATTATTTCCTTTATTTTCTTCTTTGTTTTGAGAATTTGTATTTACTCCTTGCACATGTACATTTACTTCTTCTACGTTAAGTCCTGTCATTCCCTCTACCGCTTTTTTCACTCTTTTTTGTATTTCATATGCTATGTCTGGTATTCTTGCTCCATATTCAACAATAATATTTACATCTATTTTTAAGCTTTTCTCTGTATTATCTATTTTTATTCCTTTTGAAAAACTTTTTTTACCAAAAACCTCTGATATTCCGCCTGCAAATCCTCCTGACATTGAATATACTCCAGTTACTTCAGAAGCAGCTTTTCCAGCAATTATAGCAATAACATCATCGGCTATTTTTATGCCTTTTTCATCTGTTGCTTCAACTTCAACATCAATAACTTCTTCTTTTTCTTCATTTTTATTTTCTTCCATAATATCTCTTCCTTTCTTTTAAAGTTTTATACGTAAAAAAAACAACTGATACACTTATAATTTTCTATTAAAAGTATATCAGTTTATATGTTATTTTACAACTATTTTTTGTAAATTAGTCTACAAAATTAAAGTCATCTTTGAATTTTTCTTTAAATATTTCAAATACTTTATTTAATATGTCTTCATCATCTACACTTACATAAGATTCTTCATCTTCTGATTCTGTGTCTTCTAATTTTAATATAACAACTTCCCCAGCATCATCTGCTTCTTCTACTGGTAAAAGTACAACATATTCTTCCCCTTCATATTCAATTAAATCTAAAAATTCAAATTCTGTTTCATTACCTTCCTCATCATTTAAAACTATGATGTTATCTAATTCCTCATTATTTGTATCTTCACTCATTTTTGTTTCTCCTTTCAAATCTTATATATATCATTTGTATTTCTACAACACTAATAACTTATTTATTTTTATTTATGTACATTTCTAATATATACACAGCTGAAATAGTATCCACTAGTCCTCGCTTTTTTTTCTTATTTATGTCTAACATATTCATTGTTTTATGAGCAGCGACAGTAGTTAACCTCTCATCTACTTTTTCTATTTTTATTTTATTAAATTTACACTTTAATTTTTGTATAAATTTTTCAGTAATTTCTATTCTATCTGCACTATCTCCATTTAGTTTGTATGGCATTCCAATTACAAATGTATCAATTTCATATTCGTTTGTAATTTCTTCAAGCCTTTTTAAAACAATTTTATCATTATTGTTATGATGTATTGTTTCCAAACCTTGAGCAGTTATACATAAAGGATCAGTAATTGCAATTCCAACTCTACTATCACCATAATCTATTCCAAGTTTTCTCATATTATTCATCTAGTCCTATATAATTTCTAACTAATTTTTCTAATAATTCATCTCTATCTAATTGTCTAATTAAATTTCTTGCATCATTATAACTTGTAATATATGTTGGATCTCCAGATAATATATATCCAACTATTTGGTTTATTGGGTTGTATCCTTTTTTTTGTAAAGCATTATAAACATTTTTTAATACTTCCCTTGTTTTGATATTTTTATCTGTCTCAACAGAAAAATTCATTGTTTTGTCAAAATCCATAACAATCCCTCCATATACTAAAAATTAAATTAAATTTATATCACTTTCCTTTGTTTCTGCTTCGTCTAAATATTCTTCTAGTTTTTTATTTAAACTTTCTAAAGCTGTTCCTTTATAATATGTAGTAACAACAAAATTCAACATTGGACTAACCGTATTATTCTTTGTTGTTTTTTTGTTTTGTTTATCATTTTCGTTGATTTCAATTTTTATATTTTCAACATCAGTTTTAAGTCCTCTAAGGAAGTCAACCACTCCATCAGTTTCAACTCCCGAAAAAACTATAAGAAATTTTGGTCCCATATACCTAACAAATAAATATTCTTCTGAAATACTGTTTCTTATAAACTCACTAACTTTGGTTATTACATCGTTTCCTGTTTTTCTTCCAATATTATCATTTATTTGTGCTAAATTTACAATGTTGAACATACATACGCTAGATGTTGGATATTTATCTACTAACTTTCTTCCTTTTCCATATAAATATTCAACATTGTTTAACTCAGAATATAAATCTTTTCTTTGTAAATTTTCAACAATTGATTGATAAGAAACTGATTTTAGTACTGATATAATATTATCTTTTACAACTTCTAATATTGTTGTATCTAGTTTATCAAAAGCATGTGCTATTCCACTTTCTAATATCCAATATCCTATATAAATATTGTCTATATATAATGGAAAGAATATAGCTGCTTTCGCTCTTCCAAACTCTAGTTTTTGATATGGCAATCTTTCATTTTCATTATTTACAGTTATATATTTAGGAGTTGCAGTCGTTATACTATCTTTAAATATATCTTCGTTTTGTAAATTTCTTAATGTGTCCCAGTGTTTTTCATTAACATTAGTAGCTTTTATAACATATTCTGCTCCATCAAAAACAACTATTGTAGAATATTTTATATCATATTTTTCTATTAAAATATTATTTATCTTAATAATCTTGTTATCAACAGTTTCTTCTTCTCCTATTGTACTCATAAATTCTTGAAGTACATTTAAGCTAGTAACTTTTTGATTTACATTATTCAAATTTTGCACTTTTTTATTTATACTAATATTATATACTACAAGAATTACTACTACTATTATTAGTACAATAATTAAGAATATTGCTCCCAATGTTTTTTCACTCCTTATTTATTATTTTTATTAATATCTATTTTTCATTTGTTCCAAAGTATTATTCATGTTAGGAGAAAATTTATTGTTTGATGAATAATCTCCCATTGGTTTGTATTTATTTCCAATTAACGGATACACCATATTAGCAACTTCTTTTAATTTAGCATTAAAAAATTTTGAATATCCATTTATTGAAATTTCGCAATCCATAACTCCTTCTAGATATCTAGAACACGCATCTTCATCAAAAGGAACAGAGCAGTATTTTACACTATCTTTATTGAATAATTCAGTCATAAACGACATAGCCGGATCATTATAGAATGCTAGTCCACCAATTATTGCTTTTGGTGTTAATCCTCTAACTTTCATTTCTTTATTTATAATAATTTTAATTTTTTCAGGTCTTAAAATATCTTTAGCTTTTAGATCTCTCAAGAATGCTGTCATTGGTTGAATTGTAAGAATATCCATAGTTTGAACAACGTACAATTCTTGTGCAACTCCAAAATACTCAACTGGCGAATTAAAATCACAATCCATCAAAACGACTGAATAATTTTGAGTTAAAGTTGATATTATTCCGTCAACCTCTTCTAATGGCAATCTGTCTCCCGGAAGTGCTGTATATACATCTAAATATTTGTCTACATTTATTCCGTTTGTGATTCCGCTTCTTAGTTTTTTTATCGATTCAAATGCTATATTTCTTAAGTTTTCCTCATTCTTTGTATAAATATAATATGAATTTCTATTTGTAGTCAAATCTAAAATAGCGGTTTTAATGCCCATTGAAGATAAACATTTAGCAACATTGTTTACCAAAAATGATGTTCCATTTTTTGTTGTTCCAACAAAGCTAACTATTTTTTTATCTTTAGACAATACTCCGGACATATTCGTTATTGAGTCATAATTAATATTAGAATTATAATTTGTAACTGCATTATTATACTTATCTTTTTGAACTTCCGCTCTAGTTGATTGATTTGATAGATTTCCAACATTGTCAAATCCAGGTAATACCATATCCTCATCATCGCTTATTGCATCAAATCCTGGTAATGTTTGTGTTTCATCAACTTTATCAAAACCTGGTAAAACATTTTCGTTTTGCTCTTCATTATCAAATCCTGGTAATATTGAATCTAGATTATTTTCTACTTCGTCAAAACCCGGTAGAACAGTCTCTTCCTCTGGCTCTGTTTCAGTGGCTGTAACTTTTTTAGGTCTGCCTCTTCCTCTTTTTACCGTATTTACATTAGGTTGTTCTGTTTCAACAACAACCTTCTTAGGTCTGCCTCTTCCTCTCTTTACTGCTGTCGCCTCTGGTTCTTCTTTTAATATAGGTTCATTTATTTCAGTTTCATTATCGACTTCTTCGAATCCAGGTAAAGTTGTTTCTTTTTCAATTTGTTTTGGTTCAACTTTTTCTTCTATTTTACTTTTTATTGTTCCAGTCATTTTTTTAGTTGCTACTTTTTTTATTGCCGTAGGAACAATTACTGGTTTTACCGGTCTATTAGAAGTAGAATTATTTAAAAATCCAATTTTCAGTCCTTCTTCTTCTTTTTGTTTTTTCATAGCATTAATTGTTGATGGTGCATCTCCAAATGTCATAACAGATTGATACTTAGGTGATCTTTCTTCTAGTACCGCTTTAACATTTAGAGGTAGAAACTTAGTTATTATTCTTAATTGTGCATCATTATATTGTGCTGCTATGTTATTAAAACTCTCTATATATCTATCTTCATCTTTTCCAAGTCTTCTATAATGGTTTAAAATATTTTTTATTTCTGCTTCACTAACATTTTCTTCGCTTTCGCTTTTGTAATTTACTTCATCAGATTCTATTTTATAATAAATCTTAGCCTCTTTTTTACTACGAGGTTTATTTAATAATGTACATACATTAGCAGTACTTCTATCTTGCCCTAGCAGTGCATTATATATTCCTATTCCAAATAATTTTACTAATATTGGTTCAGACTTTGTTCTTCTATCTGTTGCAATTAATATAATTGGTATATCTTCTCCATTTATTCCTGTTGCTTCGTCACTTATATTATCTAATTTTTCAAATAGAAATTTATCTATTGCATCATAATTATTGTTAGCAAATGGTTCTAAGTCCTCGCTAATAACAATTCTATCATATGTTTTATCTCTTTGTAATTCTTTAACAATTGCATTGAAATAGTACATATTTTTATATGAAATTATTTCTTTATAATCTTTTTGATATTTTTTAACTATTTGTGTTGATATATTCTCGTTACTTACAGCAAACAGAACTTTCATTTGTTAACCCCTCCAACTTTTTACAACTATTGCAAATATAAGTGGTAATACCTGAGCAATTACAAATATTGTAATAAACCCAATCATTAAAATTAAACCTCTATCTCTTACATCTATTTTTCTTACACCTAAAATATATTGATAAATTGCAGCAATTGCAACTCCAATAAAGCAACATGGTATGCTGTATATTCTAACTTTATTTAGCATATATGCTGTAAATCCGTAGCTTTCAGAGCCATATGCTTCTGTGTAATCTTTTATTTCTTTTAATTCTTTATCTTTAATTTCTACAAGTTGACTACTTGTTTTATTGTCCATTATTTGAGTAGTGCTAGTTGCATGAACTGAATAAACAGAAAACAAGCAAATTAATATAAAAAATATTGCTATAACTTTTTTCATAACTCTTTCTCCCCTAGATATTATATATTCAATAATTATACTATATTATCATACACTACAATAAAAAAAAATACAAGGTTTATTTGAAATTTTTTACCACTTTTTCTAACAAAATCCCAAAATTAAAGAACGCTTAATTTGCGTTCTTTAATTCTATAATCTGTTATATAAATATTTCATCCAAGTATAAATACTATTGGCCCATTTTTTATCTGTTGCATATTTTTTATTTACTCCGGCTAATGTAGCGCCATTATAGTATTTTCCAGTGGCTACTTCTCCACCATATATGCTTGTTCCTTTAGGATTTAAATAATGTTTTACTAACACTCTAGCAATCATATCTATACTTGCTGAGCATCCATCGTAAGAATAAGCACTTGAATACGCACTATTGTCATATGCTCCGTATCCGAATAAATTTTTCTTATTTGTAGCTATCTTAGAAGTTCCCCATGCACTTTCGTGAATACCTATTGCCGCAACAAATACTCCATTTATTCCATATGATTGTTCTATATAATAGAAATATTTTGCATTTTCTTTAAATATACCATTTTTATCTTTTGATTCGTTTTCAAATATCTTTTCAAATTGTTCTAATGTTAATCCACTTGGTTTGCTTAAGTCCATACTTTTACTAAGTTTCTTTAATAATTCTTCTTTAGAATATTTTTCATTATTATTGTTTCCTTTAATTTCCACGTTTGGTACTATGTATGTTACACAATCTGATTCTACCCATCCATAATATGTATCATATTTAACGTAATACCAGCTTCCATTTTTCTTTTCTATCTTTAGTTTCGAATTTTGATTAATTTTTATTATAACCTCTGCATTTTTATCATTTTCCGTCCTAATATCTAATTCATATGGTGTTGCATATACTGTATCTCCTATTTTAATTTTATGTTTATTATAATATTTAGACGTACCAACTTCAACAATTCTTTTTATAGAAGGTTTTAAGATCTTTCTTCCTATCTGTTCATCTTGTATTAACTCTTCGCCTTTATATTGTTTTTTTATAATTAATTCTTGTTTTCCATCTTGTCCTTGTTGTAATACTTGAATTGTACCTTTAGGAAGTTTACTATTATTTTGATATTCTGTTTCATATTCAAGTTCAACATCCATAGTTTCAATTACTTCTCTTATTTCATCATTTTTATTTTGATTAATAATATCATTAATATCTATTGTTCCTTCATATTCTTGGTCTAGCCATTCAATTTCTTGATTTTCTGTTTTATAGCTATCAGCAACAATTATTTCCTTTTTTATTCTAGATTTAATTACAAATCTGCATATTAATACAACTATAAATAAAGTAGCAATTATGCTTCCAATTATTATTAATATATTTCTTTCACTATGGTCATTTATCTTTATTTTATTATTATTATTTTTCATAAGTTTCACCAATATTATTTTAAATATAAAAAGTTTTTTTGTCAATTATTTAATAAATATTGATTTTAATAAAATATTATAATAATATTATGATTATAAGGAGAAAATTATGAGAAGAACAAATTTACGTAAGAAAAAAAGAGTAATGATACAAGAATCAAATAAAAAGAGTTTAAAAATCCTCTTTGCATTAACTGCAATTATAATTTTAGCATTAATTGTTTATGTGTTTTTTATTCAAAACATATTCATAAAAAGCAACTTTGAAAAAGATAATATCGAGATTGCAAGCTTAAATGAAAATATACCTTTTTCTATTAAAAAAATAATACTATTCAGTAGTGCTACTGCAAATGCTGAAAATGTTAATCAATCTTTATTAAATTTAGATATATCACAATATTGTGATATTGGAATTTATTTAAATAATTCAGATATAGACAACAATATAATTCAAGCCTTATACATAGACAACATATCAATTTCAACCCCCGAGCTTGGTAGCCCTTGTTTATATATGAAAAGAGTCACAGACTTAGGAAAATGTAGTTTTGACGAGAAAAATATTATAAATCAGAAACTAGATTTTAATATAATAGATATTAATTCAGATATTAATTACGATAATCTAGAAATGTATAGCAATGCTTCCACTCCAATCTCAATTGGCTTTTACAATAGAAGTATAAAAAAAGATTATTTAACAGATTTAAGAGAAATTGTATATAACGGTACATTATTAAAGAAAGCAGCCATACCAGTAAAAAGCCTAGAATGTAACGTTTCATTTACAATTAATATTATAACTACTTCAAACGAACATTATATTTGTAACATTAGTTTTGATGTTCCTCTTCAAGACGGGGAAGGCTCAATTGCAGACACAGGTTACGCAACAATGGAAATCAACACAGCAAACTCATATAAGTTTTTAAGGATAAAATAAATTAAAGACCAGGAACGAAACTCCTGGTATTTTTTTATTTCCTAAGTTGTTAATAAGTTGTTAAAATTTAAAAAACACCAGCTTTTCAAATCCTTGAATCAGGCTTGAAATCTAGTGTTTCGGATTATGGTGGTTCGAGGTGGAATCGAACCACCGACACGAGGATTTTCAGTCCTCTGCTCTACCGACTGAGCTATCGAACCATAGTATTTTATACTATATAATAAAAAAATGGCGACCTGGAACGGGCTCGAACCGTCGACCTCTAGCGTGACAGGCTAGCGTTCTAACCAACTGAACTACCAGGCCGTAAAAAAATGGTGGGCGCAACAGGGCTCGAACCTGTGACCTCCTGCTTGTAAGGCAGATGCTCTCCCAGCTGAGCTATGCGCCCATCTTTCTTATCGACGAAATCTAGTATACTAAATTTTTAGAAAGATGTCAAGACATTTTTTTGATTTTTTTGATTTTTTTGAAATTAATACATATATTTAAAAATCCAATAAATAAAAACTATGGTACTAATTTAAAAAGGTGAAAGAAAAAATCTTTCACCTTTTGCTGTACTTTGAAATTTGTTATTCGAACATTGCTTGCAAGGCTTTTCTGAATATATCTTTTACCATATCATAGCCACCATCTACAAGTTCTGTAAAAATAGTAGCCCCAACACCCGAATTAACCTCTAAAACATAGAGTTCATCATCAGTTGTTTGGATTATATCAATAGTAGCGAAATTAATATTCATTGCCTTTCCAGCTGTAACAGCTAATTGAGCTATCTTCTCATAAAGCTCACTGCCTTTTTCAAAAACTGTTGGTATTGCCCCTCCACTTAAATTATGCTTCCAAGATATTTCAAATTTTTCCCCTTTCGCAGGAACATATTCCATATCTAAAAGCTTTAAGTTTTCAGTTACAACAGATTTTTCTGGCAAATTAATGCCATCGATTAATGAGCGTAAGTTGGAAACTCCGTCTCCAATAACATATGGCTTAGTTTTTCCATATATCAAATGCACCTCTCCATTCAAATAAAATGTTCTGTATTCAGTAACAATATTATAGTATGGACAAATGCTCACAGACGATTGGCTAGCAAAAAGTTTTTGCAAAGCCTTTTCGATTTCCTTCATATTATGGCAAAGCGTCACGCCTTGTCCCTCACACCCATTATTGGGCTTAACGACAACTGTTCCATGCTTCATAAGCTCAGAAATAACCGTTAAGGATATTCCTGCATCGCTAATGCACCCGCTCCTTGTAGCCGGATTAAATATCATTGTGTGTTCAATTATAGGCACATTTTGAGATTTTAATACCTCATATGTTGCATATTTATCACACGCAATATCTCCCGCTGCTTCAGGGTTAATGTCAAAGCGATTACCTACCACATGTCTAACCTTGTTGCCTTTTGAAAGTTGAAGAATCCAATCATATGAAAGTTTCTTCATCTCTATGCCCATTTCAGAGCACAACTCTCGCATCAAAACGTGAAAAGACCTTTCTTCCATAAGTATACTCCTTTCGTAGTATAGGTTCTTTGTTTAGATGACCGTTTATTTGTACAACATTTATATTATACCTCTTTTCATTTATTATGTCAACTTTAATGTATTCTACTTTTGCTAAAAATTCTTCCCTTTTGAAATCAATGCTTCATCCATCTGCTCTGTTCTTTTTATTATTCCAATAAAATAAACACCCATACTATGTTTTATATTTCTAATATTCACTTTTAAATTTTTTGAAGTATATACATTTTTCATATCTAACAATTCTCTTTTTAATACCTCTATCACTGACCAAGATATCAAAAGTACACTTTCAATCTCTTCCAAATTAACATTAAACAACGCCAATGGTTTGCATAACTTTTTGATTATGTTAGTAATACTCGTAGCAGTATTAATCGAAGAATATGTATATGTAATAATACATACTATAAAAAATTTAAACATTATCCAACATGCATCACTAATATTACTAATTACAATATTAATTAAAAAAGTAAGAATAATATATGGAATTATTTTTTTGATTTTTTTTATGATTTTTTTCAAGGATATCTTAAATATAATTATTAAACATATATTTCCAAACACAATTATTGAGAATAAAGCCACTGAATTAGGTAAGAAAAATATAGAAGTTACTATTGTTACAAATAGCAAAAAACTAATCAATTCCACATTAAACTCCTTTTCTTCCACTTGTCAAATTTAAAGTTAGTTTATTTATTAATGTATCTACTGTTAACTCTTCATTATTGAAATCTAAAGATATACCTTGAGATTTTAATTTTACTAAAATTTCTAATATTATAGGGATTTTTATTTCGTTCTCTTCAAATCTTTTAGCCTTTTCTATCAATTCGTTTCTTTTTATTTCTTCTACTACTTGACCATTATTTAGTATTATTGTTTTATCTGCTAATAATATTTCATCTGCTAAGTTTGTAATGCATATAATGGTATATCCAGCTTTCTTTAATTTTAATATTAAATTATATATTTTCTCTTTTCCTACACTATCTATCATCGTAGTAGGTTCATCTAGGACAATATATTTGGGTTTTCTAGCCAGAATTTCTGCAACCATTATTCGTTGTTTTTGCCCTAATGATAAATAGTACAAGTCACTATCTTCACAGCCAAGCATATCAACACATTCTAAAGCCTCATTTATAACATTAATATCATCAGTAATATATGAGAACTCATCTTTTATATTATTAAAAATTATCTGGCTATCCGGATTTTGAAATACTATACCAACTTTTGAATTTATAATTTTTCTGTTTTGCTTTTTAGATATATCAATATCATCAATTAAGATCTTTCCTTCTTTTAGTTTTATTATTCCTGAAATCAATTTTCCTATCGTTGATTTTCCAGACCCATTTTTTCCTACAATAGCAACAATCTCTCCCTGTTTTACAGAAAAATTTATATTTTTCAATACATATTTACTATCTTTATATTTATATGATACATTTTCTAAATTAATCATCATTATTCCTCAAATACTTCCAATATGGTTTTCTTAAAACTTTTTCTAAGAATAAAGTAACACTTATATGTATTGGAATCATAATTAACTGTTTTATTATTCTTGTTGTAAATAAAACTATAAATGCCTTTCCTGTTGTAATGCTTGTCCACAATGTATTCAGCCCCATATTTACTATTACAGCAACCAAGATTGTTGCAATAGTAACCCTAACCGCAAATTGTTTATCAGAATATGAATTTTCGTTCTCTTTATACATTATAGTTCCATATATAAAAGCTGCAATTGCAGTACTTATGGTATATCCTACAAAATATGGTCCAGTTGGGAATAAGATTGCTCCTATTATATCTCCAAATACATTCACTAAAACTGTCCACTTAGGTCCTAGCCAAATAGCGCAAAGCATAGTTGGAATAAATGCAAAACTAATCTTTACTACCGGAGTTTTTATTGATAAAATTCTTGACAGTATTATTAATAGTGCTAAAAATATTGCTGATAGTATTATTTTTTTATTTTTTGACATATAAAAAACTCCCTTTCTTTTTTCCGCAACAAAAGAAAAGAAGTTTTAAAATGCTTCTCAAAATTCTTTTATTAGCGGAATGCGAAAATAAATAAGCATAACAATTTAACTTTTATTTGCCCCAATAACAACTTCCCGTTTATTGAGTCTTTACTATTTATTTTCTACTCTAATTGAAACTTATGTACAGTTTAACATATATATCATTTATCTTCAAGTAATATTTCGTTAAATTTTTTTCGTTATATTTAAATCAAAATAAAATTCAACACCATTTGTTTTATTAATAACTCCATATTCATTATTATAATTATTCATTATGGCTTTTACTAAAGATAACCCGATTCCTGTACCTCCCATTTCTCTATTTCTTGAAGTATCTTCTTTATAAAATCTATTCCAAATTCTTTGCATATTTTCTTTGCTGATATTTTTTCCAGTATTAAATACCGAAATTCTAATTTTGTCTTCAATAATTTTAAATGAAATTTTTATGTATTTTTCTTTATTGATTTTCTCTGCATTTTTTATAGCATTACTTAAATAATTATTTACTATTTGTTCTACAAAATTGTTATCAGCATATACGTATACTGGTTCTTTTAAATCAAACTTAGTTTCTATGTTATTTTCATTTAAAAGTACAGTATATTTTCTTAATTCTTCATTTATTAATTCTGTAACATTAAATAATTCATCATTGAATTTTTTTGCTCCATACTCAAGTTTCATTAACTCTAGCAATTCCTTAACCATTTTATCCATTTTGTTTGCTTCATCTTGTATAACCTCTGCATAAAATTTTCTACTCTCTTCATCTGAATTAACATTTTCAATAAGCCCTTCAGAATACCCTTGAATTAATGCAATTGGTGTTTTTAACTCATGTGATACATCAGAAATAAATTGTTTTCTCATTTCATCAATTTTTGATTTTTCTTCAATATCTTTTTCCAATTCAGAATTATTTTTTTGCAATTTTGTTATTGTTTCTTCAAGTTTGTCAGACATTTTGTTTATGCTTTTTCCTAAATTGTCTATCTCATCTTCTGAATCTTTTATTCTATACTTTTGGCTAAAATCTAAGTTTGACATTTTATTTGCTATATTACTTAATTCTGTTATTGGTTTAGTAAATTTTTTTGAAATTATTAATATAGCTATTCCACTTATAATTACAGTAATAACTCCAAGTGAATATAAAAAGTTATTAGATATTTTAACACTATCTTTTATAGATGATATTGGCATTCTAATATATACAATATTATCATTATCTAATACTCCTGCAAGCATTAGAAAGTTTATTTCACTTTTTGTGTCTTTAGCTTCTACAATATATGCATTATCTGTTTTATATAATATTTTGCCTTTCTCAATTTTTTCTTGTCCTTGTAAATATTCTTTAAATTCTTTATTAGAATTATATATAACAAAATTGCTATTGCTTGTTATTAGGATATTAAGGTTATTGTTAATTGCTAATTTTTCTAGTTCTAATTCAGCATTTGCACTAGATATATTATTTGATGTTAAATATCTATTAATTTTATAAAATGATTGCAAAATTGTCTCTTTTTTATAATACAAATAGTAAGACTCAACTATAATACTATTCACCAATACAAGTGCTAATACAATAGCCATTATAGTTATAGTCATTATTAAAAATAATTTTGTTCTAAGTGATTTATTTAAGTTTTCTTTTTTGTTTTTAAAAAACTCTTTAATTTTTCTCATTTTTGCTCCTAATCATTTTTTGTTTCGAATTTATATCCTACTCCTCTTATTGTTTTTATATATTTTCCTTTTTTACCTAGTTTGTGTCTAATCTTCTTTATATGACTATCTATTGTTCTAGAATCTCCATAATAATCATAATTCCACACATTATTTAATATTTTTTCTCTTGATAAGGCAATTCCTTCATTTTCTAGCAAATAAGTTAATAATTCATATTCTCTTAAACTTAACTCAATATCTTTTCCATCGCAACTTACAGTTCTTCCATCGTAATCCACAATTATTCCTGAGTAATCTGTTTTATTTTCTTTTTTAGTTCTAGTTCTATTAAGTAATGCCTCTACTCTAGCAACTAAAATTTTAGGACTAAAAGGCTTTGCAATATATTCATCAGCTCCAAGCTCAAAACCAAATAGTTCGTCTTGTTCTTCTCCTCTTGCTGTAAGCATTATTACTGGTACGTTTGAAGTTTGTCTAATTTTTCTAAGTACAGACCATCCATCAAATTTAGGCATCATAACATCAAGCAATATTAAATCTATTTTATCTTTACGTTCCTCAAATAAATCAATTGCTACCTCTCCATTTTCTGCTTCTATTACCTTAAAATTTTTTTGAAGCAAAAAATCCTTAACTAATTTTCTCATTCTAGATTCATCATCAACTATCATTACTGTTGTTTCACTCATATTTATTTCTCCTTATAATTTTTCTATAACAATTATAATTTAATAATGTGTTTTATTTGTGAATAAAATGTAAAAATGGACATTCTTTAATTAGATGTCCATCTTAACACTCTTATATCTTTATATTTATTAAGTACCTCCATATATTTAGAATACTCCTCTTCCCACAACATATCTGGTACCTTATCAAATGCACTAAAAACTTTTTCCGCCTCTGCTAAAAAAATCACCTGTTCTTGAGGACTAAGTTTTTCATATCTTTTTGAGAATTTGTACAATTTATCCAATGTTTCATTTGCTTTAATAAATGTCCAAAAGTCTTTTACTTTCATTCCTGCTGATTTTATTTGAAATACCGCAAATACAATTAGATAAAATATTACTAATATTAATATATATATTATAACAAGTGCTAATGACATTGTTTTGTTATTTCTCCTTTGTTTATATATTCTATTTTAAACATACTATTATTTTATATGTTATTTATTTGATTGTCAAGTTTTCTGTTATTTTGCTTTGTATTTTATTATCTTCTAAATAAAATTTTATTTTGCTGCCTTCTTTTAATTTTCCCTCAACTATTTCACTGGCTATCTTATTTTCTATAATTTCTTGAATTTTTCTTTTTAATTGTCTTGCCCCATAATTTGAATCAATTTCATTTTCAACTATATAATTTTTAACATCACTAGATACTTCTAGCTTTATCTGCTTATCTAATAGTCTTTCTTGCACATTTTCCAATATGATATCTATTATTTTTATTAAGTCCTTATTATTTAATTTATTGAAAATTATTATATTATCTATACGATTTATAAATTCTGGTTTAAATTCTCTTTTTAACTCGTTCATTATAGTTTTGTTATTTTCCTTAGTATCTTCACTTCCAAATCCTAGTTTTCTTTCTTTTATTATCTTATCTGCTCCTAGATTAGAAGTCATTATTATTATTGTATTTTTAAAATTAATTTTTCTTCCACTTGAATCTGTTAATATTCCTTCGTCTAATATTTGTAACAAAATATTTAATACATCTGAATGTGCTTTTTCTATTTCATCAAATACTATTATAGAATATGGATTTTTTCTTACCTTTTTAGTTAAACTAGTTTCTTCATCGAATCCAACATAACCAGGAGGTGCACCAATTATTTTTGAAGTTGAAAACGCTTCCATATATTCGCTCATATCCAATTTTATAACATATTTATCACTTCCAAATAAATTATACGCAAGTTCTTTTGTTAATTGTGTTTTTCCAACACCTGTTGGCCCTAAGAAAAGAAACGAACCTAATGGTTTACATGGATCATTTATTCCAACTCTTCCTCTTATTATTGCTTTAGTTATTTTAGATATTGCCTCATCTTGCCCTATTATTTTTTCTTTTAATTTATTTTCCAAATTCGAAAGTTTATTGTTTTCTGTATTTGATATTTGTGTTATTGGAATATTAGTTAAATTTGCAATTACTTCTCTTATATCCTCTACATTAATAATTGCTTTTGTTTTAATATTTTTATTTCTCCACTCTTCTTGTTTCTTAGCTAATTCATTTTCTTTATCAATTTCATTATCTCTTAGCCTTGCTGCTGTTTCAAACTCTTGATTTAAAATAGCCTCTTCTTTTTTACTTTTCACTTTATTTATTTCTTCTTCCAATATTTTTATATCATCTGGAACAGTATATGTTTTCATTCTAACTTTAGATGCCGCTTCATCTAATAAATCTATTGCTTTATCTGGCATGTATCTATCGTAAATATATCTATCTGATAACTTAACACATTCGCAAATCACTTCATCACTTAT
Organism: uncultured Clostridia bacterium; assembly: GCA_934183305.1. GTDB lineage: Bacteria > Bacillota > Clostridia > TANB77 > CAG-508 > HGM13634. The sequence continues at coordinate 158,779 of CAKPSF010000002.1, forward strand.
CTCAACATTGTGATGTTTTTCATATTTATCTTTTAGTCCCTTCAAAATTTGTATTGTTTGCGAAATATTAGGCTCATCTACAACAATTGGGCAAAACCTTCTTTCTAAAGCTGCGTCTTTTTCTATATATTTTGTATATTCATCAATTGTTGTCGCTCCTATTAACTGTATTTCTCCTCTTGCTAATATTGGTTTTAAAATATTTGCCGCATCTATTGCTCCTTCGGCTGCACCTGCGCCCACTATTGTGTGAATTTCATCTATAAATAATATAATATCATCATTTTTCTTTACTTCATTTAAACATTTTTTTATCCTCTCTTCAAAATCTCCTCTATATTTTGCTCCAGCAATTATAGAAATTAAATCCAAATTAAAAATCGTTTTATTTTTCAACATTTCCGGCACTTCTTGATTGGCAATTCTTTTTGCTAGGCCTTCCACAATAGCTGTTTTTCCTACTCCTGGTTCACCAATCAAACAAGGATTATTCTTTGTTCTTCTAGATAATATTTGTATTACCCTGTCTATTTCTTTATCTCTTCCTATAACAGAATCAATTTTATCCTCTAGAGCTAACTTATTTAAATCTGTTCCATATTGATTTAAAACACTATTTCCACTTTGAGATTTATTTTTTGTTTTTTTATCTCTATTTAATTCTTCAAGTCCTGCTATTACTTTAAAGATTTCTTCATACATTTTTTCTATATCTGCGTTCAATTCAATTAATATTTTGTACGCCATATTATCTCTATCATTTAAAATACTAAGAAGCATTGTTTCTGTTCCAATACTCGCTAATAAATTTTTTTCTGTTTCTTTAAATGAATTTTCTATTATTTTTTTAGTTTTCGGAGTAAAACCATCTGTTTTATTTAAAATTATATTTCCTTCTCCAAGAATTTCTTTAATCTTAGACAATATTTTGCTTGCTTCAATTTTTTGTTTTTTTAATATTTTATATCCAACGCCTTTTTCTTCAATTGATATTGCATATAAAATATGCTCTGTTCCAATAAAATTGTGGCCCAATTCCATTGCAACTTTTTCTGCACTTTCTAAAACTTTTTTAGATGCTTCACTAAATTTATATATCATTATTTTTCTCCTTAAAATATATTCATATATATTTTATTCTTTATCTTTATCTGTTATGTCTGCCAATTTATCCACAATACTTTTTTGCTCATCAAGCGTTTTCCAAGCAAAATATGATGATATAAATTCTCCATATTTACTAGCATCTTCTTCCATTATGTTTTTATCTTTTTTATTTTTATCGTTCTTCATATACTCTCACCTCTAAAAAGAGTATACCTATATTTTTTATTTCTAATACAATTTTTATTTAAACCAAAACAAAAAATCCAGCTTGTTAAACAAACTGGATTTTATTTAAAATTTATTTTTTTATCTTTTATATTCTTCATTTGTAAATTCTACTCTGTCTGCACTTGATACATTTGCTGTTGTTATATTTGTTCCTTTTCCTACAAATAATTTTTGATTTTCATCTATCCTTGCTGTTTTTCCACTTTCCATTGTTGAATTACTTATATATAATTGATTATTTGTTTCTCCAGCTGAGCCTCTTAATACTAAACCTGCTGAAAGCAATGTGCATCTATCCATATACACTTTATTGTTTGAATCGTTTGCTTTACTTCCGCCTCCTATATATAAGCATCCCCAATTTCCATCGCCAACACTTTCTCCATGTTTTCCTTTATATGGTCCACTTTGTAATGTTGCATTTTCTACATATGCTTCTCCATTTTCTCCTTGTGCAAAATATATTCCTCCATGCACATATCCATCAAATGTTCCTCCATATACATACAATTTTGCCCCAGCATTATTTTGTAATCCTGAATGTACTCCATAAACACTTCCAGAATAAAATCTCATTTCTCCACTATTACTAATTCCTATAGAATACACTTCAGCAACATGTCCACTTGAGGCATCAGCAAATACATTTGTATTTGTAATACTCATTGTGGCACCTGTTCCATTCTCAATTCCATATGCATTGTTTTCATCAGAATTAACATTTATTTGGGTATTTGTAATAGTAGCTGTAGAGCCTTCACCTGCCTCATTATAAATTCCATGTGCATCTTTTTTCTTAGAATCGACATTTATATTAGTATTTGTAATACTCATTGTAACATCAGTCCAATTATTAATGCCATATGCCTCGTTTTCATCGGAATTAGCATTTATATTAGTGTTTGTAACAGTAATTTTAGAGTTCGTATAATTTACTACTGTTTGTACTATTCCTTCTTTTGAATCTCCAGTTACTTCTGCTTTTTCTATATTCATTATTCCATAATTTACTATTGAAAAGCATATTCCGTTTATTTGCAGTACATTTTACTGTAGAATTTTTAATTTGCATATTAGGTAATGGTGTGGATTTTGATATTTTTACCCCTTGAACATTTCCATCTGCACTACTATTTGCTTCTATTACAGAACTTTCAATATTTGCATTACTTGCTTGCACTTGTAATCCATACGCATGTTTACTATTTTCAGCATATACTTCACATTTTCTCATGTAAAATTCATTACTTATTTTAACCTTTATTGATAATACTGTTCCTGAACTATTAATATTATTTACATATTCTCCACCTATCAAATTAAAGTTTTCTCCTTCTGCATCTATCAATATAAAGTTCGAAGTTATAGCATCATTAATTTTGGATTCTATTTTACTTCCTTGTAACATTCCATTTATTGTTGCTGTTGTTGATGCTCCAAAAACTATACCTGAAGTACTTGTTGTAAAGCTTAATGTATTTCCACCTAAATTTAATTCTACATTTTTATTTATTGTTAATTTATTTGCTTCTTCTGTGTTTTTTAGTAACACAACAACCACATTGTTATTTTCATCTTTATATATTCCTGCTACTGCATTTTCTTTTGTTGAATCTGCATTTGCTGTTGTTTCTCCGTTCACATCAGCTATTGCTTTACTTAAGGTTGTATAATATGAAAATTCATATTTTTCTTGTAACTCTGCTACTGTTGGCATTATTTCTTGTGTATCTAGTACACCTTCATAATATTTTAATAAATCTTCTTCTCTTTTAGTCGCATCTATATAATCTTTTTGGGCGTTTCTCGCATGCGCTATTATTCCATCTCCTGTTATTGCATTTATTGCTACTACTGCTAATATTAATAACACAACAATTGTTATTATTAATGCAATTAAGGTAATACCTTTATTCTTTTTTCGTTCCATATTTTTCTCCTCCTTTGATTTCTATTGAAATTGTATAACAATTTGTTTTATATGTCAATTACTTTTTTCTAAAGCAACAAGTTTAAGTTACCTTGGTCAGTGTATATTTGTTAAGTCACTTTTCTTATATTATTCACAAAGTTTTTTATTTTAATCTTTTTTAACTTTGAATTGTTCGGAATAACTCCAAAACAAAGCCAAAATTTAAACGCAAAAACGAGAGACAGTATTACCCATCTCTCGCATATATCTTTAATAAAGCATACTTCATGCTTTTTTTATTATTCTTTAGATTACATGTGTGTGTGTGTGTGTGTGTGTGTACAGCCTCAACAGTTACAACGTTTCTCATTTATTTTCTCCTTTGTTTTTATATTTTTACAATATTATTTTATATTTAATTTAATGCATTGTCAAGAAATTTTAGTATCTTTTAGGATAAGACTTATTCATATATAACCAACAAAACATATTGTTATTTTTCTTTTTTAATAGAAAAAATAGCTTAACATATAGTTAAGCTATTTTTGGTAGCGAAGGGGAGATTCGAACTCTCGACCTGCCGGGTATGAATTTTGTAATTCGCAGTAGTGTATCTAAAAAGCAAATACCTAAATTGTGTTTTAAAAAATTCTTACCATATTTCTTTACCATATTAAAAGGGTAGCCCGTAGGGTGCGGACAGCCATACGGCGCTTGAGTTATTTGTTAAGTTCATTGCTTACTTTATTTGTAAAATCGGTTTCTAAGTATCTATATGTAAGTAAAATAGATAACATTAATGCTATTATAAGTACTGATATAAATAAAAGTTTTTTCATCATTTTCTCCTTTCTATTTTGCTGGGTATTGCTTTTTTATATTAGTAATTTTTGCTATATAATCTATTGAAACTTTATAATATTCAGCATAAATTTTTATTACGTCTAAAGGCGGAACTCTTTCCCCATTTTCATATCTTATGTATGAGTTTTTTGATATATATGCTATTTTTGAACATTCTTCTTGTGTCATATCTTTATCTTCTCTTAAATCTCTTAATCTAGTTTCCATTTTTACACCTCAAAAAAATTATACAAAATTACTCCATTTGGGGTTGACAAAATACCCCATTTGGAGTATTATTATTTTAGATTTTTTTATAGGAGTGTTTTATTATGAAATTAAGTGAAGATTTTAAATTTTTAAATTTAAACGCAATCAGAAGAAAAGATGCTGAAAAATTAAAGCCAGAAGAACAATTTTTTTATACTGTTAATTTATTAGACCATGATAATAATCCAGTAAGATTTTTCAGCTTTGATAATGCTGTAAATATCAGTTTAATTAAAGCTATAAACGAAGGAAAACTAAAAGGCTTACAAGATTGTCTAGTTCATTTTGAATTAGCTTTTTCTAATAACAATTGGGTAGTAAGGCTTTTAAATATAGAATTTGAATAAAATTAATTGCTTTTAAGTTTGTGCTTCAAACAAGCTTTACTAAAGAAAGGAGTCAAATATGAACGAAATTGAATTATTAACCGCAATACACAGTCAATTAGGTTACATTTGTACCTTTCTTGTTTTCTTTATCATAGTTCTTTTATGCTACTTTGCATATAAGTTCTTTGATATGTTCTTTCACATTTAACAAAAGAAAGGAGCTGAGCATATGGAAGAAACTGCAGCATCTACTATTTTATCTGAAATAGTAACATCTAAAATGCTTCAAGGTGTTTTAAATGAGATTACTGGTTTATTACCTATTGTTATACCTGTTATGATTTCATTCATAGCAATAAGAAAAGGTATAGCATTTGTGCAAAGTGTTTTGCATTCTGCTTAGTTTAAGAAACTAACAAAAGAAACTAACAAAAGAAAGGAGTGATTGGTATGTTATCTTCAATAGTAACAGCTGATATGCTAAAAGGTGTTTTAAATGAAATTACTGGTTTATTACCTATCGTTATACCTGTTATGATTTCATTCATAGCAATAAGAAAAGGTATAGCATTTGTACAAAGTATTTTACACGCTGCTTAGTATATTTTTATTCTAATCCCCCAGGGCTACATTATAAATATTTTGTAGTCCTTATTTTTTTAAGAAAGGAGAATTTCATGAAGAATAAAATTTTAACTGTTTTTCTCATTGTTATATTAATTAGTTTTTGTTTCATTGGTAATAGTGCATTTGCTAGTTCAACTTTTACTTTTACTGATAGATTTGGAAACGAAAGAACTGTTCCTTCTTTTCCTGAGAGTGATATTATTAGTAGTTCTAATTCTTTTGCTGTTGTAAATACTGGTAACTATAAAAACACTTTGTATGTTGCTACTGGTGATGGTTTTTTCTATGGTGGTGGAAGTGTTTTTTGTTCTACACCTTGCTATATGATTTATCTTGTTAATGGCGAATACGTTATTCAACCGAACACATGCACCGCTAATGCTCGTTTGTGTTCTGCTAGTGAATTATGCTATTTTTCTACTGGTTTATATGCTGACAAAGATAAATCTAGTGTAATTGTTGAACCTGGTGGAGATTTTTTTCATCTGGCTCCACTGACCCTGGAACCAATCCTGGAGAAGGTGGAGATGACTCAGGAGATAACAACAACGATAGCTGGTTTAGCAAAATTGTTAATTCCATTACTAGTTTGCCTAGTAGGATTTTGGAAGGCTTGGCAAGCTCTTTCGAAGTTATTACACAAGGCATAAAGGGATTAGCTGATTTACTTAAATATATTAATCCCTTTGATGAAAATTTTATTTTAAAAGGTATTATTGAAACTATTGGAAATATTTTAAGTTATATTAATCCATTTAGCGAGAACTTTTTTGGTTGGAAATTAATTGAGCTTTTTGGAAACTTACTACAAAAGCTTTTTATTCCTTCAGAAGAGTCTGTAAATAATCTTGTTGATAGCGTTAAATCTAAATTTGCCTTTATTGATTATATTAAAAGTTCTGTTAATGACATTAATAGTATTTTAAATGGTAGTGTTCCTGCTCCATCTTTAACAATTCATGTTTCAGATAGTTCTTTTACTACTGCTCAAGATATAAAAGTTTTAGATTTAACCTGGTATAAACAATTCAAAGAATTTGGAGATAAAATTATTACTGGTTTTATTTATGCTTTATTTATCTGGAGGATTTATATTGGATTGCCAAATATTATTTCTGGTGCTGGTAGTACTATAAATGATGTTCCGGCCGAGGTTAGTGATATTCAAGCTTATGCTAAATTTGGATTTGGTCGTGCTACTACTACAAAACGAGGAAAGGGGAATTTGAGAAATTGATAGTTAATGGTATTTTATTAATTTTACAGGGTATTGTTAATATTTTATTAACTCCCCTTACGCCTTTGAATTGGCTTGCTGATACAGCAGTAAAAATATCTGTAATTTCGGATTTTATTAATATTGTTGCTTTTGTTTTACCTTGGAAGAATATTTTACCTATATTTATTTTTATATCAGCAGCATTCTTGTTTAGAGCCATTGTAGCTTTAATAAAAACTATTTGGGATTTATTACCTGTTTTATAATTGGAGTTTATTATGTTTATTTTTATTATTATATTTTTTATTATTTTTGTTATTAGTTTTGTTTATTTTTTTTATAAAATTAAGATGTTAGAGGATGATGTTGAAAGCTTATATGATAATTATATTCGTTACATAGAAAATAGCTTTAGGAGGAATAAAAATGCTTAGTATATTTTTTACAGTATTAGAAGGTATTTTTCTTATGTTAAAATGGCCTTTATATATTTCACTTTCTTGTTTTGCTTTGTTTTTAGTTTTATGTGCCTTTTGGTTTTTATTTTATACATTTAAAGGAAAAAGATTAAAAAAAGGTTCTAGAAGATTCATTAAACAAGATGGATTTTTTAAGAAGATTTTTTATAAATTACCCAAACAAATAGTTGAAGATATATACGATAAAAATCCTGATTATTTTAACTATCAAGGTGTAATTATCTTTGAAGGTGTTCAAGGCTCTGGAAAAACTATGTCTATGATTGAATTTGCTATGCGTATTCAAGAAGAATATCCTAAATGTCTTTGTACATCTAATTTAGCTTATAAACATGAAAATGTTCCTTTAGAAGATTGGAAAATGTTATTGAATTATAAAAATGATATATATGGTGTATTGGTTTTAATTGATGAACTACAAAATTGGTTTTCAAGTAATGACAGCAAAAATTTTCCGCCTGATATGCTTTCTATTATAACTCAAAACCGAAAAAATAGACGTATTATATTAGGAACTTCACAGGTTTTTAGTATGTTAGCAAAACCTATTAGAACCCAAACCACCGAGCTACGTAGGTGTACTACGTTGCTCGGTGTACTGACTATCGTTAGAAGATTTAGGCCAATTTTTGATAGTTCTGGAGAATTAAAAGAAATTAAAAGATTAGGTTCGTATTTTTTTATTCAAAATAAAAAATTAAGAGAAGCTTACGATACTTATAAAGTAATTGATAGACTTTCAGAGGTTGGCTTCCAGGAACTTAAAAACTTAATTGAGAATAATACTATTAATTTAATTAATTATGGAAAGAAGTAGGTGTTTGTATGTTAAATCCTTATTTTAGAATTTTATTGTTTTTTGGTTTTATGTCTTTTATTGATATTTTTGTTGATAGCCTTTGCCAACATTTATCTGCCAAACGTGCTCATTATAATTGTTCAAAATGTAGTAATTGGCGTTGTATGAGTTGTTATTGTAAAAATAAAGAAAGGAATTATAAAAATGAAAAATAAAGATTTTATAAATTTAGTTTTATATGGTTTAGGTATTTGTGTATTAACTTTTATATTTAATTATATTTTTAACATTTATGGAGTAAAAACATTGCATAGATGTATTTGTATGTTAGCTATTGGTTTTTCAATTTATTTATATGTACCTTTTTATAAGTTATTTTTTAAAGAGTTACATAAATAAAAATTCGGAGGGTTCTTAGTAACACCCTCCGAGAGTTCCACCAGTGAAACTTTTTACAAAAATTTGGAGTAAAAATATATGATTGATACTATTAAAATTTATACTATGATTAATAAAAATACATATGATAAAATTTACAACAATTCTATTATAAAGTCAAGTTATAATAAAAAAGATGGAGAAATTTATTACGAAATTGTAAACGATAAATTAGAAGGTTCTTATAGCTCTAGTTTGTCGGTTCGTGTTGGTTCTGGTGTTAAATATAGATTTGTAAATATGTATTATTTAGAAATTGAAGGAAGTTATCACAAAATTATTAATGGCTATAATTCTCATAATGGCTATTATAATTTGCAAAGTATTGTTAAATGGCTTATAGGTGCTGTTGAGAATTCTTATAATATTTCTTTGCCAAAATTTAATCATTGGTTCTTACAACGTCTTGATGTAGCTGTTTGTTTTGATTTAGAAAATAATGATACTGTTCGTAAGTATATTAATAACTTGGCTTTATGTAGTTATGCTCGTCGTAATATTAAACATTATCAGGACGAAAGTATTTATTGTTCTGGTTCAACTACTACACTAAAGATATATAATAAGTTGTTAGAATTTAAAAAGCACGATATGAAAAAATTTTTCAATTCAAATTTTAATATTGATAGCTATATCAATAAAATAAAAGGCTTTATTAGATTTGAATGTGAAATTAAAAAGAAAAAATTAGAAGATATTTATAATAAAAAATATATTAGAATTAAAAATGTAAGATATGAAGATTTTTATGAAATTTGGAAGTGTGAGTTTATGAAATTATTAAATTTTTTTGAAAGTGATTTAACGATTGTTAGAAATAAAGAAGATATTAAAAGAAGATTATATACTTGTTATGGAAATAGAAAAGCTAATATACTTTATACTTTTTATAGCTCTATTATTTTAGACGGTATTACAGAAGTTAAGAAAAATGTTCCTAAAGTAACATTTTATAGACATATTAAAGATTTGAAAGCTTGTAATATTGATTTATCACAAAAATATACTTTAACTGCTGTTAATGATACTATTGACTTTAATCCATTTGAGTGGAAAGAGGTTGTATAAATGAAATGTTCTCAAGTTTTAGATAAATTCATTATGCAAAAAAGTGTTGAGGGAGATACTCTTGCTACAATTAGGCATTATTCTACCCATATTCAATTTTTTATTAACTTTTATGGTGACAAAGATATAAATAATATTACTTATAAAACTTATCAGGAGTATATCTTCTATCTAAAAAATAAAGAAAAAGCTTCTTCTGGTTTTATTGGTAAAGGTTGCAAATTATCTAGTAGAACTATTAAAACATATGCTTCAGCATTAAAAACATTTTTAAGTTGGGCATATACTAATAAATATTTGTATTTTAATATTGCAGCAAATATAAAAATGCCTAAATATAGCAAAAAAGTAATTACTATTTTATCTATTAATGATATTGATTGCTTAATTAATCATTTTGATACTACTACATATATTGGCATTAGGGATTTATTTATTGTTTCACTAATGTTAGACGCTGGTCTTAGATTAAGTGAGGTTGCTTATTTACACGTTTTTGATTTTGATATTGGTAAGAATGTTATAAAAGTATTTGGTAAGGGGCAAAAAGAAAGATATGTGCCTTTAACTCCATTTATTTTAGATTGTTATAAAAAGTACAAAAAAGCTTTTATTAATTATTTTAATAGATACCCTGAGTATGATGAAATAATATTTAAAAATATTGACGGTACTGATATAACTAGCAATGGTATTTCTTTAATGTTTAGACGTCTTAGACATAATATGAAAAACAAATTACATCCACACTTATTAAGACATACATTTGCGACATATTTTCTATTAAATGGCGGTGATATTGAAACACTTAAAATTATTCTAGGTCATACAACTATATATATGAGCGAACAATATTTACATTTGGCCAATCAACTAAATTTACAAAATATGTCCCGTTTTTCTCCATTATCTAATATGAATAAATAAAAAAAGTCCTATTTTTAGGACTTTTCTTATTGGTAGCGAAGGGGAGATTCGAACTCTCGACCTGCCGGGTATGAACCGGATGCTCTAGCCAACTGAGCTACTTCGCCATATAAAAGACAAATACTATTATAATGGTTTTATATGTATTTGTCAAGAAATTTTACAAAATATTTTAAAGGTCGCAAGTTAATAGCGACCTTTATATATTTTAATTATCTTTCTTCTCTTGAATTGTCTTCTTTATCTTTTATAACTTCATTATACATTTGTCTCATAGCTGCTTTAGTTTCAGGGTTAATTTTCTTTGCAAACCCTGTTTTATTATTGCTTTGTTTGCCTGAAACAATTGCTTGTTGAATTTTATCTTCATCTCTTTTCAAATCAGATAAAGCTTTTCTTAAATCTTCTGGTAATTCCACTTCTTGTTCATAATATTCATTATTAGTTCCAAACATTTCTTTCAACGCCATAATGAAATTGCTTCTTTTTTTAGTTGTTGTACTCATTTTTTATCAATTCCTTTTCAAAATTTAAACAATACTATATTAATATTAACATAAATTTACAGAAAAAGCAAGTACTTTTAGAATTTGTTAACAGAAGTTCACTCTTTCTTGTCCCATTAGCTCTTTAAATTCTTCTAATATTTCTTTATTCAATAATATTGTTCCACAGTCTAGTACCTTTTCTCCATCTATTACTTGTACTTTTGTATTGTTTCTTTCTCCATTAAAAAATTTAAGTGCACCACGTAGTTTTGCTTTTTCGTGTTCATCTAAATTTGTAATATTAATTTGCAATATTTTATTACGTGTTGTATCTTGATTTATATCTTCTATATTATCACTTAATTCTGTTATTTCTCTTGCAACAATTTTTACATCTTCATCTTCTCTTATACTTAGGCGTCCATCTACTAAAACTACATTATCCACCATTAATAAGTTTGCAGCTTTTTGATACGCATTTTCAAACACAATTATTTCAGCTGTTCCATACAAGTCTTCTATTGTAACAAATGCCATAAGTTTATTACTTTTTGTATATTTCTTTTTTATGCTTGATATTATTCCCGCATATTTTACAAATTGTCCATCCTTATATCTTGTACTTTCACCTGTTGTATCCACTTCTTCTTTTATTTCTGCCATTTTCATTGTATCGATGTTTGTAGACTTTATTATTTTCTCTCTAATTTTTTCTAATGGGTGACCTGAAATATATATACCAAGCATTTCTTTTTCCATTGAAAGTAGCTCTTTATCTTCAAATTCTGGCTGTTCTGAAAAATTATATTTTAACTCTTCTTTATCGTTTTCTTCCATACTGTCTAGATCAAACATGCTTACTTGTCCCTTTAAATTCTTTTTTGCTGAATCTTGTATTGTATCAATTATTCCTTCAAAAGATTCTAAAAGTGTTCTTCTTGTTTGTCCAAATTCGTCAAATGCTCCTGCTTTTATTAAACTTTCAATACATTTTCTATTTACAGATTCCTCTTGTATTCTTTCACAAAAATCTGTAAAACTTAAATATTGTCCATTTTTTTCACGCTCTGCCACTATGCTGTCTACTACTGCTATTCCAACATTCTTTATGCTTCCTAGACCAAATCTAATTTTTCCACCATCAACAGTAAATTTAGTTAAGCTTCTATTTATATCTGGCTTTAGAATCTCAATATTCATTCTTCTACATTCGTCTACATATAACGGAATTTTATCCAAATTTCCCAAATAACTATTAAGTGTCGCAGCCATAAATTCTTCTGGATAATATGCTTTTAAATATGCTGTTCTATATGATACAACAGCATATGCAGCTGCATGAGATTTGTTGAAAGCATATTTTGCAAACTCTGCCATTTCATCAAATATTTTATTTGCAGATACTTCGTCTATTCCGTTTCTTACACAGCCAGGTACTACAACATTACCATTTTCGTCCACTTGACCATGTATAAATATTTCTCTTTCTTTAGCCATTATATCTAGCTTTTTCTTTCCCATAGCACGACGAACTAAATCTGCTCTTCCTAATGAATAACCAGCTAAATCTCTAACTATTTGCATAACTTGCTCTTGATAAACCATACAGCCATATGTTACTTTAAGTATTGGTTCTAGTGATGGATGTGTATATACTGCATGTTCTGGATCCAATTTATTTTGTATATATCTTGGTATTTGATCCATAGGTCCTGGACGATACAAAGAAACACCGGCTATAATATCTTCTAGACTATCTGGTTTTAATTCTTTCATAAAGTTAGTCATACCAGCACTTTCGAACTGGAATATACCAATTGTTTTTCCTTCTCCCCAAAGTTTAAATACCTTTGGATCGCTCATCTCTTTATCAAATTCTGCGTCTATTCCTCTATTTTTCTTTACTAAGTTTATTGCATCTTGAATAACTGTAAGAGTTCTTAGCCCTAAGAAGTCCATTTTTAACAATCCTAGTTGTTCTAGAATTGTCATTGTATATTGTGTTGATATAGCTCCATCATTTACATATAAAGGTACATATGTATCTACTGGGTCTTTTGTTATAACTACACCACACGCATGAGTTGATGCTTGTCTTGGCATTCCTTCCAATCCCATAGCTATATCTAACAATTTGTGTATTTCTTCATTGTTTTCATATAATTCTCTTAATTCTCTATTTTGTTCCATTGCTTTGGCTATTGTCATATGAATTGCAAAAGGAACCATTTTTGCAAGTTTATCTGTTTCTGCATATGGAAAATCTAATGCTCTTCCAACATCACGAATAACCATTCTTGCAGACATTGTTCCAAAAGTTATAATTTGAGAAACGTGGTCTCTTCCATATTTTCTTGCAACATAATCTATAACCTCTTGTCTTCTTTCATAACAAAAATCAACGTCAAAGTCTGGCATGCTTATTCTATCTGGATTTAAAAATCTCTCAAAAAGCAAATTATATTTTATTGGGTCTATATCTGTAATTTCAATAGCGTATGCAACAATAGAACCTGCACCAGAGCCACGTCCTGGTCCAACTGGTATACCATTTGATTTGGCCCAGTTTATGAAATCCCAAACAATTAAGAAATAATCTACATATCCCATTTTTTTAATTACAGATATCTCATATTCCATTCTGTCTAGTATTTCTTTTGGTGGCACTTCTCCATATCTTTTTCTGATACCATCATCACACAATTTCTTAAAGAAATCATAATGTGTTGGAAACTCTGCTGGCACTTCATAATTTGGAAGTATTGTATGTCCAAATTCAAATTCAACATTACATTTTTCAGCAATTTTAACAGTGTTTTCTAATGCTTCTGGTAAATTTGGAAAAAACTCTTTTACTTCTTCTGGACTCTTTATATAAAAATCATCTGTTTCAAATTTCATTCTATCTATATCAGACATTTTTTTGCCTGTTTGAATACATAAAAGTACTTCGTGATTATATGCATCTTCTCTTCTTGTATAATGCGCATCATTTGTGGCAACTAATGGTATATTTAGTTTTCTAGATAGTTCAACCATTTTTTGATTAACTAATGCTTGTTCTTTCAAAGTATTTGTTTGAATTTCTAAATAATAATCTTCGCCAAATAAATTTTTATACCATAGTGCTGTCTCCTCTGCTTTTTGCATATCTCCTGAAAGTATTGCTTGTGGCACACTTCCTGCTAAACAAGCACTACAACAAATTAAACCTTCATGATATTTTTCCAAAGTTTCTAAGTCTATTCTTGGTTTATAATAATATCCTTCTGTAAAGCCTATTGAAACCATTTTACTTAAATTTTTATATCCATTATTATCTTTTGCAAGTAATATTAAATGGTTATATTTATTATCAATTCCTGCTTCTTTATCAAAACGAGTACGTGGAGCAACATACACTTCACAACCAATAATAGGCTTTATACCCTCTTCTTTACAAGCTTTATAGAACTCTATTGCTCCATACATAACTCCATGGTCCGTAATTGCAATAGCATCCATTCCAAGCTCTTTTGCAACTTTAGGTAACTCTTTTATTCTATTTGCTCCATCAAGCAAGCTATACTCACTATGTATATGTAAGTGTACAAAATCTCCCATCGCTATTCTCCCTATATAATTTTCAAACAAATTATATTACATTTGCATAAAAAAAGCAAGAGTTCACACTCTTGCTTTGGTCACATCTTATAAATGAAATATGATAATGTTTTAAGTAATGAAATAGGAAAATGTCCCAACTTAAAAATATTGCATCTCCAATAATATGACAATTATTATTTAAGCTCTAAAATCTCAAGCTTATTTAAAACTACACCTTCCAGCTTCATACTTCCTTGTATAAAAATTAACATATTATTTTGCAATTTACTATAACAATAATCTGCATTTTCATTGTATGCTTTTACTGTTACTATTCCTGCATTATTTAATAATTCCAAATCAAATATTGCAACAGAATAGTTTGAACCTTCTACAATGAATTCAAATTTTATATTACTACAAACTTTTCCTAATAGAAAACATATATTCATAGTCTCTCTCCTTATATAATATACATAAGATACATATATTCAAATATTTACTAATATGTATCTTATTGATTCATTTTTACCTATAATCAGGAAGGAATAAATCTCTTTAATACTAATACTTTACTGTATGCATTCCTTAAATTTAATAACTGATTTAATAATAACGCATCTTTTCCTCTTGCAATGTAGAAACTTCCAGCATTAACTAATACTATGCTACCTTTACTTTTTATTTGTAACAATCCAAGCATTTTACTAAATCCCATTTTAAGCCTCCTTTGGTATTTATAGAGGCGCATTTTTGTGCTGAAAGCACAAAAAAATGCGCCCCGTTAGGGGCGCCCCGTTAGGGTAATTTTTAATATCTTCGCAAAATCTATTATCATAGATTTTGTGTGATTTTAAAAATTACCTTTTTAACGTATTGCATTCGTTAAAATCTCTCGACTTTAACTTTTCTATTTAAAATTACTTCCAGCAAAATATAGTATTTCGCCCTCAGCGTTCAGTCCTACATATATAAAAGTGGACGGAAAGAAATGCCAACGTTAGCACTGGTCGTGAAGATGCCGCCACGATAGCTCGTATAGTAGCGGCTGAAGTTGTAAAAACCACCACGTTGAGTGCAAGGAGAGTTGGAAAGGCTAGAGGTTTCTGTTGACCATTCAATACAATTGCTTGCCATATCATATACATTACATATTGTATCTTTTGTTCCACTATAACTTGTTCCTGATGTTCCTGTATTTGCTAAACTACTATTTACACTTGTTTTACTTGCATATGTGCTATTATCTCCAAATTCTTGGAAAAAGATTATTGCTGTATCCCATGCATAACTATTTACTAAATCACTTTCATATGGTTTATTTGTATACATATTTTGGCATCTCTCTGATGCTTGTAATTGTGTTACACAATTCCATACTTGTGAATTTGCTTTACTTACTAACTTTAGTTTTTTTCCACTTTCTGCTACATATCCTGTCCAATCTATAGAACTACTACTATTTGATTTACTTATATTTGAAGCGTCATAATTTTCTACTCTTGCTTCATATCTTGCTATATAATAACCCCCACTTGTATTTGCTTTTGTACAAAATTCTGCTATATTTTTTGCTATTGCATTACTTTGGGTTGTATTATATTCCGTATAGTTATAAGAATTCCTCATTATAGAAGTTGGGGTTGCATATGCACTCGCATTTTGTGCTACTGTATACGTTCCATCCTCATTTTTAGTAAAATTTTCATATCTTCCCAAATTTATTGTTTTTGCATTTGCTTCTGTTTTTGCTACATCTGTATATATTTTTTCTACTGGTATCCATACAAATTGATTGCCTGCTGTTTCTACTTGTGTATCTTCTACTACTATTCCTTTTGTTACATCTATATCATCTGCTGTATAACTAGTTGTACTATCTACTAATATTTTAAATCCTGCTGGTAACATTATTTTATTTCCATACTCGTCTGTTAATGGTGTATTATCTGTTGTACTTAATACTTTATTTAAGCTATCTTTTAATGTTTTTGCTCCTGAACCTCCACCATTTATTTTTGAACTTTCTGTATCTAAATATTCTGAATATTCATCTAATCTTGCTTGTTCATTTGTTTGTGCTTCTGAATATTTTGTCTTTGCATTTTGTGCATGATTTAGTATTCCATTTCCACTTACTGCACTTATTGCTACTACTGCTAAGATTAATAACACAATTATTGTGATTATTAAGGCAACTAGTGTAATACCTTTGTTCTTTTTTAGTTTTTGTTTCATTATTTTTTCTCCCTTCTTTTGTTTTTAGTTTGATAGTTAATCCATCTCTAAATTTTTTCTGTTTTTATTTTGTGTTTCTTTTGATTTTTTTAATCATTCTTTTCACAATTTTTTACTATTTCTATAAATAGCTTTTTAGCCTTTTATTTCAACAAAGATATATCATTTTCAAGGTTCTTTTTCTCTATTTATAAAAATAGTTTTATTCATTTTGCATAATATATCAATCTATTTCTTTTGTCAATATATTGTTAGAATTTTTTAGGACATTTTCAAAAATCATTGACAGAATACCTAGTTCGTAAACAAGAATTATTAAAGCAATCAATAAATATGGATTAACAAATATCTTACTTATTATAACCTTTATTGATTTCATATTGTCATAAATTTATAAAAATACTGTAATAAAAAAGCACAATAAAGGTCTTTGCCTCTATTGTACTTTTTTTACTGCAGTCATCATTTGACTCATTCTACCATATACTAAGTCTACCCATGTTGATGATGGACAGAATTTCTTTTTAACTCCTGCTAATGTCTTACCTCCGTAGAATCTTCCTCCTGGTGTTAAATAATTGTTGTGTAATTTCTTAGCTGCAACTTCAAGTCCTTCTTCTACTGAAGAATAATGGATTAATTTTCCTTTTGACATTAAACTTATATAGTTATGTGTTTTTCTGTGGTTTCCAGCAATATTCCATCCAGATTCTGCTGATATAAGTCCACAGAAAAATATTTCATTTATTTGATATTCTTCACATAAATCGTATATTGTATCTGCATTGTTGTAAAAGAATTTTGATGTATCTTGTTTCAAATTTTTTACAACTTTTTTAAAGTCTTGTTTTGATAAACCTGTTCTTACTGTTAAGTCCATATTTTTGCTTATTTTTACGTCCTTAATTTCTTTGTATTTTTTTGTTTCTTGCTCTTCTTGTTTGTTTTGTGTTCTATCTACATCACCTCTTGATGTAGTAGTCTTAGCTGTTTCTCTTGTGTAATATTTAACTGTGTTTGATTCTTTATTTCTTATTAACTTATCAATATTTACATCTTCAATAACTTTAATTTCTTTAATTCTATCTTTCGTAGCCTCTACACTATTGCTAGCGTATGTTGTATTACCAAACATTGTAATTCCTAAAATCGCCATAGGTATTATAATTAACCCTTTATTTGATAATACACTTTTTAGTTTTAACTCTATAATAATTCCTCCTTTTTTCTAGAGCAACTATTTAATTATAGCATACATTTTTAAAATTGTCAAATTTTAGGTGGTTTTTGCATTTCTAACCTTGAATATATTTTATTATTATGCTATTATATTTATGTTAGAATTTAAGAAATGAGGTAATTTATATGGAAAAAATACTAGTTTTCGGACATAAGAATCCAGATACAGATACAATATGTTCATCTTTAGTAAAATCAATTTTAGAAAAGAAAAAAAATAATAAAGAAGTTATTGCAGCAAGACTTGGTAATGTAAATAAAGAAACTCAATTTGTTTTAGATTACTTAAAAATTGATGCTCCAGTTTTAATAGAAAAGGTGGAAAAAGACCAAAAAGTTATTTTAGTGGACCACAATGAATTTGCGCAAAGTGCAGATGGAATTGAAGATGCCAAAGTAATTGAAGTTATAGATCACCACAGAATATATGGTTTTCAAACAACAGAGCCACTTTATTATACTGCAAAGCCATATGGTTGTACTTGTACAATTCTTTATAACATGTTTAAAGAAGAAAATATTGAAATAGAAAAATTAGAAGCAACATTAATGGCTAGCGCAATAATATCTGATACATTACTTTTAAAATCACCTACTACTACAAAAAAAGATGTTGAAGCTTTAGAAGCTTTAGCAAAAATTGCTAACATAGATATAAATACATATGGTTTAGATATGTTAAAAGCTGGAACAGACCTATCTTCTTTTTCAATAAATGAAATTTTAAATTTAGATGCTAAAAAAGTAGATATTAAAGGAAAAAATGTTATAGTTAATCAAGTAAATACAGCTTCAATACCTGATGTTATGAAAATGAAAGAAGACTTAGAAGCAGGTATGAATGAAATAATAGAAAAAGAAAATTTAGACTTATTCTTATTATTAATAACAGATATAGTAAATAGTAACTCTCAGGCAATTGTATTAGGAAAAGAATCTGAATTAATAGAAAAATCATATAATGTTAAATTAGAAAATAACACCGCTTTATTAAAAGGAATAGTTTCAAGAAAAAAACAAGTTATTCCTGTATTAACTGAAAATGCATAAAACAAAAGAAACAGCATATGCATGCTGTTTCTTTTATATTATTTTTCCTCCACCAATGACTACATCATCAATATAAAAAACTAATGATTGTCCTGGTGTTACTGCTCGTTGTGCTTCTTCAAATACAAATTTTGCTTTTCCATTTTCTAATGGATATAAAACTGCTTTTGCTGGTTTTGCTCTATATCTAACTTTAGCCTCTACTTCTATTTTTTTGTTTTCTAAACTTGGCACTAAATAGTTTAAATCTTCTGTAAAAACTTCTTTTGTATATAGTTCCTTTTCTGTACCAACTATAACCTCATTTTTATCTTTGTCTAGTTTTAAAACATATAATGGTTCACTATATGATATTCCAAGTCCTTTTCTTTGCCCTACTGTATAGTTTATAATTCCATTATGTTTTCCCAAAACTTCACCATTTTTTAAAACAATATTTCCTTCTCTTATTTTTATATTAGAATGTTCTTTTATAAATTTTACATAGTTATCATCTGGTATAAAGCAAACTTCTTGACTTTCTTTTTTTTCTGCTACCGGTAATTCATTTTTTCTTGCAATTTCTCTTATTTGTTCTTTATCTGTGTAATTTTCTAATGGAAATATTATTTTCGATAATACTTCTGTTGGAATCCTATATAAAAAATAAGATTGGTCTTTTGCTGTTGCATCTGCTCTTTTCAAAACATATTGATTATATCTTTCACTATATTCAACTTTTGCATAATGCCCTGTTGCAATATAATCGCATTCTAATTCCATTGCCTTTCTATAAAAAGCTCCAAATTTTAGATATTTATTACATTCAACACATGGATTTGGTGTTTTTGCATTATCATAGCAATTAATAAAATCATCTACAACACATTTTCTAAATTCTGCTTTGCAATTAACTACATAGTGTGGTATATCTAGCTTGTCGCACACTCTTTTAGCATCGTTTACAGCACTATATGAACAACAAGATTTTTCAGTTGCTCTTTCATCTTGCCATAATTCCATTGTTGCTCCTATTACTTCATAACCCTGATTTTTAAGTAATACTGCTGATGTACTGCTATCCACACCTCCACTCATTCCTAATAAAACTCTTTTACTCATCTTTTTCCCTTTACTATTATTTTGCATCTAAACTTATTTCTATTAATTCTTCTTCTGAAAAATTATATTTTTTCTTACACTTTGGGCAAACAACTTCTGCTTTTTTATCCTCTTTTATTATAACATTTAATTGTTCTTTTCCCAATGATTTTAATGCATTTTTTACTTTTTCTGTATTACAACATTCTCCCATAAATATTTTCTCCAAATAATATGAAAATAGGAACGGTCATAAATATTCCGTTCCTAAACATTTTTAATATATTAGTCTTCTACTGGATAAACACTAATTTGTTTTTTATCCTTACCTAATCTTTCAAATTTAACTTTACCATCTACTAATGCATATAAAGTATCATCGCTACCTTTACCAACATTAGTACCTGGATGCATTTTTGTTCCTCTTTGTCTAAACAATATATTTCCTGCTAGAACGAATTGACCATCTGCTCTTTTTACACCAAGACGCTTAGATTCACTATCTCTACCGTTCTTAACACTACCTTGCCCTTTTTTATGTGCCATGCCTTAAGTCACTCCTTTCAACTTTTAAAGTTTCTCTATTAACTATTATTATTCTTATAATTAAGCTTCTACTTTTTCAGCTTTAGCTGCTGATGTTTTAGTTGCAGCTTTTTTTGTTGTAGTTTTAGCTGCTGTTTCAACTGTTTTTTCTTCAGCTACTTCTTTTTTAGCTGTTGGAAGTTTTATAGCTGTTATCTCAACTTTAGTATATGGTTGTCTATGACCTTGTTTTCTCTTATAGTTTTTCTTAGCTTTATATTTGAAAACAATTATCTTTTTACCTTTACCATGAGCAACTACTTTACCTTCAACTTTAATACCTTTTACGTAAGGAGCTCCTACTTCTACTTTTCCTTCATCTGATAATAAAACAACTTTATCAAAAGTTACTTTTTTACCTTCTTCTACGTCTAATTTTTCGAAGAAAACTACATCTCCTTTAGTTACTTTGTATTGTTTTCCACATGCTTCGATTACTGCGTACATACGAAAGCACCTCCCTTTTCTTGTATACTCGCTAACCTTAAACTTTAGGTATCTAAACTTAATTAGACTTTTTGAACCTTGAATTATGCGGTTGACAAAAGTCATTATAACATAAAAAATAGCTGTTTGTCAACACTTTAACAGCTATTTTTATTATTTTAATTCATATAATCTTTTAATTTTTTGCTTCTACTTGGATGTCTTAGTTTTCTTAATGCTTTTGCTTCAATTTGTCTTATTCTTTCACGAGTTACATCAAATTCTTTTCCTACTTCTTCTAGTGTTCTTGCTTTTCCGTCTTCTAGTCCAAATCTTAATTTCAATACCTTTGCTTCTCTTGGTGTTAATGTGTTCATTACTTCTTCTAATTGTTCTTTTAACATTGTATATGCTGCTGCATCTTGTGGAGCTGGTGAGTCATCATCTTGTATGAAGTCTCCTAAATGGCTATCGTCTTCTTCCCCAATTGGTGTTTCTAATGATACTGGGTCTTGTGCTATTTTTTGTATTTCCATTACTTTTTCAACTGGCATTTCTAGTTCTTCTGCAATTTCTTCTGGACTTGGTTCTCTACCTAGTCTTTGAAGAAGTAATCTAGATGTACGAATTAGTTTATTTATTGTTTCTACCATATGAACTGGTATTCTTATTGTTCTCGCTTGATCTGCTATTGCTCTTGTTATAGCTTGTCTAATCCACCATGTTGCATAGGTACTAAATTTGTATCCTTTTGTATAATCAAATTTTTCCACTGCCTTTATTAATCCCATATTTCCTTCTTGGATTAAATCTAAGAATAACATTCCTCTACCTACATATTTTTTAGCTATACTAACAACTAACCTTAAGTTAGATTCAGATAATTTCTTTTTGGCTTCTTCGTCGCCTTCTAATACTTTTTTTGCAAGTTCTAGTTCTTCATCGTATGTAAGAAGTGGAATCTTTCCTATTTCTCTTAAATACATTCTTACAGGGTCATCAATGTTCATTCCTTCAAAGCTTGTTAAATTAATGTTTTGTAAGTCTTCAACCTCTTCAATATCTTCTAGGTCTTCAACATCTGGTTCTGCTTCAAAGTCATCTTTTAATATGTCTACTCCCATTTCTTCAAACTTATCAAAAACTTTATCTATTTGTTCCGGATTAATATTATCTAATTTTGTAGCAAGTTCAGCATATGTCATATTTCCATCCTTAGCTTTTTCTACAATGTCTTTTACTTCATCCTTTACTTGATCATCTGTTACAGTTTTTTCTTTATTTTGTAGTTCTGGATTATTTTCTTTTTGATTTGTAACTTCTATTTTTTCTTCAATATCCTCGTTTTTCTTTTTTCCCATTTAAACTTCATACCTCCTACTTAAATTTTGCAAGTTTAATTATTGTTTCACTTAAACTATTTTCTAAACTTGCTATTTCTTCCTTAGTCAAATCTTTATTTTCCAAATCACTTAAAATTTGTTTCTTTTTATTTTGTAATTTTTCCTTTTGATATATGTTAATTATGTCTAATATTGCTTTGTCCATGTCTTTGATGTCATAATCATCAGCCATTATTTTTGTTATCTGTGCCAACTCGTTTTCATCTTTTATTTGGTCTAAAACATTATTAGTATTACTATTTCCTTTTTCAAATTCATCATACAATTTTTTTAATATTTGTTTGTTTATTTCATTTTTGAAATCTTCTGCTACTATTATATCTTTTATTTTTTCATATGCTTTATCACCAGCATTTAATAATATTGCTATTACTGTATTTTCAGTTCTAATTGTATCCTCAGCATTTGAATTTTTTTCTTTATCTATTGTCTTTGGTATTATCTTCTTTTCTAAAACTTTTTCTCCGTGCAGAATTTGAATATTGTAGTTTATTAGTTTGAGCATATATTGCCTCTTTAGACACATTATACTCTTTCGAAATTCTTTCTATATATATTTCTTTTTCAATATTATTATCTACTTTAGATAAAATTTTAGAAACTTCATTTAAGAACTTAATCTTATCACTTGTGCTATTTATAGATAAAGATTTTTTTAACATTTTAACTTTAAATTCTACTAATGATATTGCTTTATCTGCACATAAGTTAAATCTCCCACTTCCATTTTTCAAAACATACTCGTCTGGATCTTTAACATCTGGATCGTCTAGTTGCAGTATTCTAACATCATAACCTAAATTTTGTAGTATTTCCAATCCTCTCATTGTAGCAGCTTGCCCTGCGCCGTCTGAATCGTAAGATATTATTATTTTATTAGCATATCTTCTAAGTAAACGCCCTTGTGATTCTGTAAGTGCTGTTCCAAGAGATGCAACAACATTGGTTATGCCTCTTTGATAAAGTGAAATTGCATCCATATATCCTTCTACAATTATGATTCTATCCATCGGTTCTCTTTTAGCAACATTAAGTCCAAATAAATTTCTTCCTTTGCTATACACAATGTTTTCTGGTGAATTAATATATTTAGGCTTAGAGTCATCTAAAACTCTACCTCCAAATGCAATAACCCTTTCTTTTACATCTTTTATTGGAATCATAAATCTTTTTCTAAACCTATCAACATATGTACCATCTTGATTTTTTATAACCATACTAGAAGCTAGAATTTCTTCTTCTTTAAAGCCTTTTTTTATAAGTTCTTGATATAGTTCATTATATCTTCCTGCATATCCAATTTGAAATGCCTTTAAAGTTTTATTGTCCAACTTTCTCTTTTTTACATAGTCTTGAGCAGGTTTTGATGTTGGTTTGTATAAATTTTCATGATAGAACTGAGCTGCAATTTCATTTATTTCATATACTTTAGACTTTAAAAATTGTTTTTTACTATCCTCGTTATTATCTAAAGTTGGAAGCGCAATTCCAGCTCTATCTGCTAGGACTTGCATGCTTTCTATGAAATTCATATTTTCGATTTTGCTTATAAAATGGAATACGTTTCCACCAGCTCCACAACCAAAACAGTGAAATATTTGTTTATCAGGCGAAACAGAAAAAGAAGGCGATTTTTCTTTGTGAAATGGACATAGTCCAAAGTAATTTCTACCGCTTCTTTTTAATACTACATATTGTGATATTATATCTACTATATCGTTACTATTTCTAACTTCTTCGATTAATTCCTCACTGTATCGTACCATTTTTACAAACCTTTCTTAATATATTATACTATTCGACAGATATTATTCAAATCCTTCTTTATGTACACTAGTTTAAATGCGACAAAAAAGAGAATTGAAACAATTCTCTTTTTGTATTTCATCTTAATTATTATTTTCCTCATTAAATGGAATAAATTTATTTACCACATTTGTTAATGGTGATTCTTCATCTAATCTAAATTCTTTAAATGATTGATTTATTTTGTTATCTACTATATATTCCATTTCTTCATATGAAGAATGTTCTGCAAGTACTAATTCGCTTACTAAAATTTGTTTTGCGTTATTTAGCATTTTCTTTTCGCCTGTTGAAAGTCCTTTTTCCTTTTGTTTAAAACTTAAGTTTCTTACAACATCAGCTACTTCATATATATCTCCGCTCTTCATTTTATCCATATTGTCTCTATATCTTTTATTCCAGTTCATAGCCATTTCTGTTTCGTCTTCTTCTAATATTTCAAATACTTTTTCAGCAGATGTTTTATCTATTATACTTCTAACGCCTATTTGTTCTGCCTTTTCGGTTGGAACCATAACTTTAACTTCACCTGGCATTTTTAAAATATAATATGATTGTTTCTCTCCTAAAATATCTTTTTCTTCTATTGCATCTATTGTTCCTGCCCCGTGCATTGGGTATACTATAAAATCTCCTACATTAAACATGCAAGTCTCTCCTTTCAAAAGATATAGTTTAGGACTAAAAAAATAAGATTCTTTGCGAACATGAAGTTAGTTTTTATATGTACTAGAATCATATTTTCCTTCGTTTCCAACTGTATTAATTATACTACAAATTTTGGCAAAAGTCAAAAGATTTGGAAAAGAATTTTTTATTTTTTATGAAATATTCTACATATATAAAACCGGGCGAAAACCAAGGTTGTCGTAAGCATCGTACGTTTTGTTACTGCGACGAATACTCGTGTAATAAGAGGCATTGTAGCAAAAGCCTCCACGTTTATTTGAAGGGCTTTCTGAAAAACTAGATGTTTCTGTTGACCACTCATAGCAATTGCTTCCCATATCATAAACGTTACATATTACATCTACTTCTCCAGTATAAATTGTTCCAGATGTTCCTGTGACAGCTAAATAATTATTCACACTTTTTTTGCTCGCATATGCTGCATTGTCTCCAAATTCTTGGAAGAATATTATTGCTGTATCCCACGCATAACCATTCACTAAATCACTTTCAAAAGGCTTATTGGTGTACATAGTTTGACATCTTTCTGAAGCTTGCGGTTGTGTTACATAATTATACACATAATTATCTGCTTTTAATGTCACTTGAGCTAATTCATCATTTTTAGATTTTCTTTCTGTTTCAGTTCCTACTCTTGCTTCATATCTTCCTATATAGTAACCTCCACTTGCATTAGTTTTGGTGCAAAATTCCCCTATGTTTTGGGCTATTACATTGCTTTGAGGTGTAGTATATTCTGTATAGTTGTAAGATCCATTATTTATAGGAATTATTTTTTCATATTCATTTGCATTTTGGGCTACTGTATATTCTCCATTTGTTTTAGTAAAATTTTCATACCTTCCCAATGTTATTGTTTTGGCATTCTCTTCTGTTTTTTCTGTATCTGTATATATTTTTCCTACTGGTATCCACACAAATTGATTGCCTGCCGTTTCTAGTTGTGTATCTTCTACTACTATTCCTTTTGTTATATCTATATCATCCGCTGTATAATTTGTTGTGTTATCTACTATTATTTTAAAACCAGCAGGTACTTTTATCTTATTTCCAAAGTCATCTATCAACACTATATTTTCACTTGTACTTAACACCTTATTCAAATTATCTTTTACTCTTGCCACATTATTTATTTTTGAGTTTTCTCTGTCTAGCTTTTCCAAATATTCGCCTAATTGTGTGTGTTCATTTATTTGTGAACCTGAATATTGGCTTCTTGCATTACTTGCATAGTTAAGCATTTTATTTCCTGTTACTGCGCCTATTACTACTACTACCAATATTAATAATACAATAATTGTAATTATTAAGGCAACTAATGTCATGCCTTTATTGCGTGCAGGCAAAAAGCCTGTCTCTTCATATTTATTGTTTTTTGAATATATAGACTTTCTTTTTAGTTTTTGATTCATTTTTTCTCCTTCTTTTGTTTTTTAGTTTTGCATGTACAAAACCCACCATTAAATTCTCTATACTCTTATTTTATGTTGTCAAAAAACTCCGTCCTGTATTACATTTTTAGCCTATTTTTGCAATATAGTGATTCTTTTTTCCTCTTTTTATAATAAGATATATATCGTTAATTAAATCGTCTTCTGTTATTGTCTTTTCTATGTCTGTAACCTTTTTTCCTTTTATTTCAATACTATTATTTGAAATAAATTCTCTTGCTTCTCTT
This sequence comes from uncultured Clostridia bacterium, assembly GCA_934183305.1. Taxonomy (GTDB): domain Bacteria; phylum Bacillota; class Clostridia; order TANB77; family CAG-508; genus HGM13634. Next base: position 185,293 of record CAKPSF010000002.1, read on the forward strand.
TTACTTGATGCAGCATTCATTTGTATAAGTACATCAATAATATTTTGCCCCAATTCTACTGTTTTTATTTCTTTACCTTTAAATGCTTCTTCCAATTCATCTTTGCTTAGATTTTCAAATTCACCTTTAAATAGACTTTCAGTTATTCTTACTGCTTTGTTATATGATTCTTCACTATGAATAAATTTTATTACTTCTTCTGCTAAACGTTTTTGTGCAATTCTTAAATGTGGTGCTTCATTATGTTCTTTCATAATGCTTTCTATTTCTTCTTTACTTAAAAAAGTATATTTCTTCAAATATTCTTCCATCATTACATCTTCAAAGTTTAATATGTATTGATACATTTCATAACTTGAGGTTTTATTTTCATCAAGCCACAAGGCATTTCCGTAGCTTTTTCCTAGTTTTTTACCTGTTGAATCAACAATTAAAGGAACTGAGAATGCATATACTTCTTCGTTATTAAGTTTTCTTATTATTTCTATTCCTGTTGTCAAATTTCCCCATTGATCTGAACCACCAAATTGAAGTGTAGCACCATAATTGTCATGAATATATTTAAAGTCAAATCCTTGTATTAACATATATGAAAATTCAGCATATGAAATTCCCACTTCCATTTGTCTTTTTACTAGGTCTTTATTAATCATATATGCAACATTTACATATTTTCCAACATCTCTTAAAAAATCTATGTAATTATAGTTTTTGAACCAATCGTAATTATTAACTACTAATGTGTCTTCTCCAAATAGTTTTTTCATTTGAGCTTGAATTTTTGTAAAATTACTTTCTATAACTTTTATATCTGCTTTTTCTCTTTCACCTGTTCCTCTTGGGTCTCCTACACGTCCAGTTGCCCCACCAACTAATATTATTGGTTTATGTCCTGCTCTTCTTAATCTTTCCGCAACTAAAAATGTTGGAAATTGTCCTATATGAAGGCTTTCTGCTGTTGGGTCCGCTCCTATATAAAAAGTCATACCACCATTATTTAATTTTTCTTCTAATTCTGGAGATGTAACATCTTTTATTAACCCTCTCCATTTTAAATCTTCATACAAATTCATTTTTATTCCTCCTTTTAACAAAATAGCTAGTTCATCCTTATTAAAGGACGAGACTAGCTACTCGTGGTACCACCTTTATTCATAATACTTTTATAGTATTACCTTATTTTTCTTTACTTACGTTTGTTACTATAAGAATTGTAATTCATAATTTAATGCTTAATAATTTTCACCAACCATTATCTCTCTTTACAAGCCACTTTTAAATTACTACTAGGTTTCTTTTTAAAACATAACAAAATTCAATTGTAAATATTGTATATTGTTTTTTTTATTTTGTCAACACATACTATACAAATTCTTCCCATACTATATTTGCAAGGTCTAGTCCTTTGTTTGTTAATTTTATATAATCGCCATTAATTAAAATTAGTTTTTCTTTTGAGAGCTTATTTAATTCATTTCTAAATAAGAATATTGGGTTTTCTCCAAATTTATTTTTAAATTCTTGAATACTAACTCCTTTTATTTTCCTAAGCCCTAGTAGCATATATTCTTTTTGCATATCAGCTATTTCTTGTTCTTCATGAACTACTTTTATAAGTTTTTCAAATTTGTTTTTGTTATCTGCCTCATATGAATATCTTGTTCCATTTATATATGAATGTGCTGCTAAACCAAATCCTAAATATTCTTTTTGATTCCAACAGTCTAGATTATGTTTTGATTCATATCCAGTTTTTGCAAAGTTTGATATTTCATAGTGTATATATCCATTTTGTTCTAATGTATTTTTTACATACCAATACATATTTCTTTCTAATTCTTCACTTGGTAGCTCAATTTCTTTGTTTATATATTTTTCGTAAAGTGGTGTATTTTCTTCTAATATTAGTGAGTATACACTGATATGTTCTGGATTTAATTTTATTATTTTTTCTAAGTTTTCTTTTATATTTTGTATTCTCTGATTTGGAAGTCCAATCATTAAATCTACATTTATATTTTTAAATCCTAATTCTCTTGCCAAATTATATGTATCCAAAAATTCTTCATAAGTATGGATTCTGCCTATTTGTTTTAATAAATTGTTATGTGTTTCTTGAAGTCCTATACTTAATCTATTAATACCTGCCTTTTTATAGTCTTCTAATTTTTTCTCTGTAACCGTACCTGGATTTAATTCAATTGTTATTTCTGCATTTTCAATTTTGTAAGAATTATTATTAATAGTATCTAGCAATTCTAAAATATATTTAGAATTAATATAAGAAGGTGTACCACCTCCTATATAAATCGTTTTTATATTGTATTTATCTTTTTGTAATTCAGTTTCTATTTCTTTTTTTAAAGTTTCAATATATTGCCTAATATATTCATCTTTATTGCAGTAAGATATAAAGTCGCAATAATCACATTTTTTCCTACAAAATGGAATGTGCACATAAATTCCTATATTTTTCATTTTATTTTATCCTTTAGTAATTGACAAATTAAATTTATTTTTATATAATAATTATAGGAAATGAAAAACCACAAATGTGGTTTACCGGTTATGTAAAAAACACATCTAACCTGCAAGTTACAGATGTGTTTTTTTATTCTTTATTTGCTTAAAATTATAAATAATATAATTAAGGCAAATACTATAATAGTTTCAGCAATCAAGCTAAATAAAAGCAAGTACACTATTTCTAACAAAAAAGATTCTATCATAGCACCACCTCCAATCTCACAATTTATATTGTGGAATAAAAGTGGTAAAGCACATCTGCTTATTCTCATCTCCTATGTGTTATAATATACTACACTTTTTACAAAAAAGCAAGTATTTTGTTTTAATTTTTAAGTTAAATCTTTTGCTATTGTTGAAATTTTTTTTAGTCTATGGTTAACTCCTGATTTTCCTATTGGTTCTTTTAATAATTTTCCTAGTTCTACTAATGACAAGTCTGGGTTTTCAATTCTTAAATTTGCTATTTCTTGCAAGTTTTCTGGCAAAGCTGCAAACTTTCCTTTAGCTTTTATAAGTTTTATATCTTCTATTTGTTTTACTGCTGCATTTATTGTTTTGTTTAAGTTGGCTGTTTCGCAGTTTACTAATCTATTTATATCGTTTCTTTTTTCTTTTATTACTCGTACTTCTTCAAATTTTAAAACTGTATTATTGGCTCCAATTAACGCAAGAAATTGTGATATTTCTTCTCCATCTTTTAGATATAGCATATAGTTATTTTCTTTTTTTATTATTCTTGGATGGATATAAAAGTTTTCAAGTAGTTTTTGCATTTCTTCTGCTTTCTTTTTAGTTTTAAACATTATTTGCAAGTGGTATTTTTTATTAGGGTCATTCATAGAACCAGATTTAATAAAGGCTTCTCTTATACACAATCTTGCAATTTGTTCATCTTGTTTCATTTGTGCATTAGTATCCCACATTTTTAATGATAATAATTCTTCTTTTAAATCACTGGCAAATGACATTTTTATTCCTTTCTATATTGTCGCAACAACTACTCTATCGTTTCCGTCCCAAATCTTTTTTACAATATATATCTTTATATTTTCCTGTTTTACTTAGCAAATCAATTACTTTTTCTTTTTGATTGTATCCAATTTCTATAGCTAGAATACCTTCTTCTTTCAGATATTTATATGCTTCATTTGCTATTATTCTATAAAAGTCTAGTCCATCAAATCCACCATCCAATGCGATTATCGGTTCACTTTGTACTTCTTTAGGTAAAATTTTTATTTCTTCAGATTCAATATATGGTGGGTTTGAAACAATTACATCATATTTACTATATATGTTTTCAAACATATTTGAAACAATAAGCTCGCATCTTTCTTCAACTTTATTTTTTGTTATATTTCTTTTGGCAATTTCTAATGCCTTTTCAGATACATCTGACATATATATTTTAATATTTTCAGTGTTTTTGGCTAAAGCTATCCCTATTGCTCCACTTCCAGTGCATAAGTCTAATATTTTCTCTTGTTTATTAATCTTACTAAGAACTTCTTCAACTAAAATTTCTGTATCTGGTTGAGGTATTAAAACATTTTCATCCACATAGAAACTCAATTCCATAAATTCTTGTTTATTAGTAATGTATTGTATTGGCATTCCATTATCTAATAATTGAATAGCTGATTGAAAAAAATCAAAAATAAATGGTTTTACTTCTTCCTCGCCATTTATAATTAAATAAGTATCATCAACTTTAAGAAAATGTTTTGCAAGCATTTTTGATAATATGTATGCATCTTCTTTTTTTATTAAATTCTTTTTTCCATATTCTATCATTTCTTTTATTTTCATATTATACATTTTAACATTTTAAATAATAAATAGCAATAGAGCACTTTAAATAAAAGTGCTCTATTGTTTTAGGATTAGTAATTGATTTCCGACTGACCAACCAATATTGAATAACCATTAGTGTTAATGCCACCATAGCATTCAAATTTCTGGCCCACTATTACCTGGCATGTGTTGGCTCTGTTGTAGCAACTCCAATTTTGTGTTACTACAACCTGGCAAGAATCAATTTCTTTCTGGGTTACAAAATTTCTTACAACAAATATGTCGCCTGCATTTATATACCCATATGCATTGAAATTCTCACCAACAAAAATGTTACCACTGCAGATATTCTCGTATAACACTAGGTCACCGCAGACTTCAAGGTCTCCATCAATATTTATGTTGCTTTTAGAATACAGGCTTCCATTAATAATTAATCTATTAATGTTTCGCCAAGTATTTGGCTTATAATTGCCCAATATCCACAAGTTTCCATAAATTGAGACTTCTGTTATCGGCATATCAGTTAGTAGCACACTTCCGTCATCGATCAAACTGCCATTAATAACAATGTCGCCGTCAAAACCAGGTGAGAAAAGCTTTCTGAGTTCCTCGAAAGTTACATCTCTGTCAAAAAAGACTACGCAATCATCAATTACTTTCCGTTCCATTTGGGAAGCCCTCCTAAAAAAATATAAAATTACAAACCGTTTTCCGGTATGCTCTTATATTATATCACATTTTTATGTATACTGCAACTAATGCATAGAAAATGCACCTTAAAACATTAGATTGTTGGTCTAACATTTCGCGGTGCACTTCATTTTTTACTATAATTATCTTTTTATTTTATTTGTTGTTGTTTTATTAAATTCTGTTTTTCTTATTTCAATACTTTGAATATGTTTATATGAAGGTAATTCCCTGGTTGCCTTTGAAATATCTTTCTTTAATTGTTCTTCTATGTTTTCGCAATCCATTTCATCAACAATTTCTTTATTTAAAAATACTTCTGCACATAAAGAAACTTCTTCTCCATTTTCATTTTTAGATGATTTTACAATTACTTCTTGAACGTATGGAATACTTGAAATATAATTTTCTATTTCTTCTGGATATATATTTTTTCCATTACTTAATACTATTACATTTTTCTTTCTACCATTAATAACAAGTTGACCTTTATCGTTTATTCTTCCATAATCTTCTGTATTAAACCATCCATCTACTAAAACTTTTGCTGTCTTTTCTGGTTGTTTATAATATCCCATCATAACGATATCACCTTTAACCCAGATTTCTCCATCGCCTTCTTCATTTTTATCTCTTATATCAACTTCACAGCATGGAAGAATTACACCAACAGTTGCGGGATCATTATTGTAATTTTTTCTATTAACACTAACAAGTGGAGAACATTCTGTTATTCCATAGCCATTTAATAGCATTATTCCTATATCATTAAAGAATTTTCCTATTTCTGGTCTTATTGGTGCTCCTCCAACTACTAATTGGTATAAGTTTCCACCAAATGCTTCATGTATTGATTTAAATAGTTGTTTTCTTTTGTCTATTCCTAATTTTCTTAAGAAATTGCTTAATCCAATTAAGAATTTAAGTCCACCTTCTTTTCCTTCTTTACGTACTTTGTTCCATATATTTTTATAAAACACTTCTGTAAAAGCTGGAACTAAATAAATATAATCTGGTTTATATAATTGTAGGTTTTTTAAAACATTTTTTAAACTATCATTTATACATATTGTTACATGATAATGAATACCAACTAATATTCCTGAAACTGCTTCGTATGTATGATGATAAGGAAGAACTGATAAACATTTGGTTTCAACATCTGCAACTTGAAGCCCATAATATACACTACTTACTAGGTTATGTTCTGAAAGCATAACTCCTTTTGCAACTCCTGTTGTTCCTGATGTATATACTAACATTCTTAAATTGTTTGTTCCTTCACTTTTTAGTTCTACATATGATTTGTTTCCTGCTTCATATTCTTTTTTGCCTAATTCTTTAAATTTATTATATGATAAAACATTATCTTCATCTTCTTCTCTATTTAAACCTATGAAGTATTTTATATTTGGCAAATCTTTTTTAAATTGTTCTATGTATTTTTCATATTTTTCACCATAGAATAATACTTCACTATCACTATTACTTAATAAATTAACCATATCTTTATATGGAAGTTCTTTATCTATTGGAACAAAAACTCCATTTGTTTTTAATACAGTTAAATATACTGTTATCCATTTATAACTATTATCTCCAACTATTGCAATATGATTTTTTAACATATTAATTTTTGATAATGCTGTTCCTAAATAAAATGTATCTTCTTGAAATTCTTTATATGTAGCTTTAATTATATTATCTTTATTTTTCTCATCTCTATATTCAAATGCTATTTTATCACCTGCTTGTTCTACTGCAAGTTCCATCATTTCTCTAATACTATCAAACTTTTGAATTTTATTGAATTCGCAAATATCTTTTTTCATATAACTAATCTCCTTTTTACCAATCTAGTTTGCAAAACTAGATTATCATTTTTTCAATACTTTGTCAATCATATTAATTAAATATTTTTAAAAATGTAAAAATATTACAGTAAGTGTTTTTCTTATGCAATAAAAAAACATTAGAAATTAATGCCCAAATAGATAAAAAGTTGTTAATTATAAAAATAGAGTATCAAGATTATTTTTTTGTAATCATTGATACTCTAATTTTTTATGTTTTTGGTGACCCCTACGGGAATCGAACCCATGATTCCACCTTGAGAGGGTGGCGTCTTAACCGCTTGACCAAGGGGCCGTTATTTTTGGTACTTATATATATTAGCAATTTTTTTTAGCTTTGTCAATACTATTAACTTAAGAAAAATGACTTGTTTTTGCCCCGTCCCCAAATCATTCTTTTTTTAGTTCTAAGGATTTTTTTAGTATTTCTTCTAGTCTTTCTTTTTGATTTGTTAAATATAAATACCCAATTAGTCCTTCAAATGCTGTTGCATACATATATTCTTGTATTGTTGCATTTTTAGGTAAATGATGATTTTCTGTGTTTCTTGCTCTTCTAACAATTTCTTTTTCGTCGTCAGAAAGTTCATTTTCTAGTTTCTGTAATATATATGCTTGTGCAGAAGCTTTTACAAGTTTTGTTGCTTCTATATGTAATTTATGTGGTTTATATTTTGTATTTGTTACCAAATATTCTCTTATATATTTTTCATAAATGCAATCTCCCATATATGCCCATGTAAGTGGAGACATTTGATTCACATCTATTTCTTCCATTATTTTTCCACCTTTTCTAATGTTATATTTCCTAGTTTTCCTGTTCTATAATCATCTAATATTATATTTGATACTTTGTCGTCATCAACATTTCCACCAGATACAATGCACCCTCTTTTTTTGCCTATTAAGCACATTATATCATAAATCTTAAAGTTTTCTGGATTGTCACTATTTAATATTTCTTGGATTACAGTTTCATCTAATTTATATCTTTCTAAAACATTAGAATTATAGTTTTCAATTAAAAATTTTAATAATCTATATGCTATTTCAACTTTAGGTAAAATTTCATCTTTAATAGTTCCCGTAAAAGATAAATTAAGAGCTACTTTTTCATTTTCAAATTTAGGCCATAAAACACCTGGAGTATCTAGTAGTTCAATATTATTTGATAATCTAATCCATTGTTTTTGTTTTGTAACACCTGGCTTATTTCCAACTGCCATTGTTGTTTTTTTAGAAATTCTATTTATAAATGAAGATTTTCCTACATTTGGGATTCCTAAAACTAATACTCTTATTGGTTTGCCTGTTCTTCCTTTTTGGCTGTTTTTTTCTTGTTCTTCTTGCACTAGGTTTAATATAGCTTTTTCAACTTTGTTAATTCCTTTACCTGAATTTGAGTCGCAACTAATTGCAACAGAATTTGCAGTTCTAAACTTATTTTCCCATTTTAAAGTTTCTTTTTCGTCTGCCAAATCGCATTTATTTAATATATATATTTTTTTCTTATTTTTCGTTAGTTCCCTCATATCCGGGTTTTGGCTAGAAACTGGAATACGTGCATCTAAAACTTCAATTACCACATCAATTAATTTTAAGTCTTCAGCTATTTGTCTCTTCGTTTTTGCCATATGGCCTGGATACCAGTTAATATTTGTTTTATTTTCATTCATACTTTTCACCTTTTTATATTTTAACATAAACATAAATGTTTTTCAACTAATGGCTTATATCTAAGCCATTTGCATTTTTTATTTATGTCTACTTTCAAAATTGACTTTTTGCAGTAAAATTGGTATAATGTCTATATAAGCACCTTTTGCAAATCCCCCTGGTGTTTATCAATTCCAATATCCACATCAAATTAATTAATTTACAGGAGGTAACTTATGCCAAACAGAAAAAATCATTATAAGGATATGGAGAAATACAAAAAAACACGTGATTTTCAAAAATATCGTTATTACGCCAAGACAGCAATATATGAACCCAGTCGTTGGACTTATGAGCAAGACGAAATGGTTTTACAGCATACTATTACTGACACTGAATTATCAGCCAGAATAAATCATTCAGTCAAAGCCATTCAAATACGCCGGTGTAGGCTAAAAAAAGGAGAGGTTTAATAACCTCTTTTCTTTTTGGTTGAAAATTCAAAACGCTATTATAAAATTTCTTTGCAAAGAAATTCTATAACATCATCTTCATTTTCTTGAATTTTTTCGTTGTCTTCTTCTGTTATATCTGTAAAGTATTTATTCAACTTTTTATTTATAGATATTGTGTTTAATGGATAACCTGGATTAATCTTATTTGAGGGTTTATCTACTATATAAAAATCATTCTTACTCCAGGTATAAGTTGATTCTTTGCCATTATTTATAACAGCAATACCGTAAACCCATCTACAAGTTAATCTTCCATTTTTCCCATATGTATGGGCTAAATTAGAATAGTATTCTATCATTTCATCATCGTTTAATCTTTTTCCATTAACTCTTCTTACATACATTCCTGGTTGTTTTTCTTCTGGTATTCCTTCAATATATAAATTATCATCCATAGCGAATACTGGCAAATCGCATACATCTGCATATGTTCTTGCTTTTATTAAAGCATTTTCTATTGCGTTTTTTCCGTTCTCTATAATTTCTACTTTTGCATCTATATTATTTAATGTGATTATTTCAATATCATTTTCTAATAATCCACTCTTAAATCTTTTAACCTTACTTTCATTACCTGTTGCAAATAATACTTTTTTCATTTTTTCTCCTTTTATATGTTACTATAAAATAAATTCATTTTTTGTCTCAATTAAATTTACTATTTTATTAATTGATAAGTTAGTTGTATCTAATATGTTTTGTTGATTAAATTTCTTATTTTTAAAACTGTTTAACAGTGTAATACAGCGTTCTTTCATTTGGCATTCTTCGGGACGTTCTCTATCTCTTGAAAGTAATGCATTTTCATCTGCTAACAATACAATAAATTTTATTTCATATTCTTTAAACTCTTTTTGTATAATTTCCAAACTTTCTGCATTAACTATATAATTAAATATAACATCATATCCATTTCTCAAGTATATTCTTATTGTATTTATACATACTTTCCAAAAAGTTTCTAAATGATTTCCATTTTTCCAAGCTTGAACATATCCACCAATAACTTGATGATAAATATCATCGCCTTCTATTAAAGCTGATTTACTTTTTAACTTTGCTATTTCTTTAGAAATTGTACTTTTACCAACTCCCGCCGGTCCAGTAATTATATATAGTTTTGGCATTTTTCTACCTCTTTTATTTTATAATGTTCTATAATTATTTTTATCGGCTCTATCATCGTATTTTCTATCATATGCTTCGTTTTTATAAAAGAAATCTGTTTTTTTATCAACTGGTCTTTTTTCTTGTTCTTTTGCAAATGCAATTATGAAGAATGCAAATATTGGTATAACTATACCAATTACAGAAACAAGTAATTGTATTGCTGTATTTATACTCATAACAGAATTTGATAAATTTGTTAGTCTAGTTAATAAATCTGGTCCATAGTATGCGATTGAGCTTATTACTAATATAATTGGTCCTAGTAATTTGTTTTTACTCATTAATATAATACTTATTATCATTATAAATAATAAGCCTATTTCAAAATTTACATTTAATGGAGTAACTGCAAATTCTATTCCCATTGTAAATGTAAAGACTACCACCAATCTAAATATAAACAACAAAACTGATAGCATTATTATTAAATAATTTGCCATTGTTCTCATTTGTACCACCTCTTGTTCTAATTTTAACATTTTATATTTTTAAAAGCAAGAAAAAAGACCATTTTATTGGTCTTTTAAATTAATCTCTATTCATTTCTTTTAATATTTCTAATTGTGATATTAAAAGTGATTCCATTTTTGCTTTATATACGTCAAATTGTTTTTGAACATCATCAAGTTCTTTTTGTTTAATAGCAATTTGATTTGTAAGGCTATCAACCTCTTTTTGAGCATTAGCCTTTGCTTCATTAACTATTTGTTCTGCTTGTTCTCTAGCAACATTTTTTACCTCTTCTGCTGTTGTTTGTGCCATAACTAATGTGCTTTGAAGTGTAGTTTCTATCGCTTTATAATGTTCCATATCTTCTTTTAGTTTTTCTACTTGTGATTTATATTCTGAGTTTTCTTTAAATAATTTTTCATATTCAACAGTTAAATCATCTAAAAAATCATCGACTTCATCAACACTATATCCATTTACCATTTGTTTAGCAAATTTTTTATTTTCAATATCAAGAGGTGTAATCATAACAACTCATTCCTTTCTTATTTGAAAAAATTAGGACAGACAGCTTCTTTGTCCGCCCTATATATTATATCTAATTATTATCCATTTTTCAACCATGAAACTGAAAGTTTATTTTTAATTTCATCTCTAGCCATTTCTGTTGAGATTTCATAGTATGTAGGTGCTATTAAGAATATTGAATTAGATATTTTCTGAATGTGTCCATCAAGTGCATGAACTGCTCCACTCATAACATCTACTATTCTTCTAGCAACATCTTTATTAACATATTCCAAATTAACAATTACAGATTTTCTATTTTTTAAGTATGTGCATATTTCCTCAGCTTGTTCAAATGTTGTTGGTTGAGAAATAACCATTCTAACTTGTTGAGTATTTGGCATATTTACTACTTTTCTTCTATTAAAAAATCCTCTCTCTTCTGGTTCACCAGCTTCTTCATCCATAACTTCTTCATCTATATATTCTTCTTCGTTATTATCATCGTTTTCTGGTATACCAAACATTTCCATAAACTTATTTACAATAGCTCCTGCCATTTACAAAACCTCCTAAAAAATCATTAGTAATTTAATTCATTTATAGTATCTTACTTTTCCAATTCAATGTCAAGCTTTTTTAAATAACGTAATTAATTTTTAATATTGTTGTAACATTGTCGTAACATTATTGTGTTGGTTTTATTATTATTTCATCATATAATGCTATATTTTTCATATTTCTAATTTCTTCTGTCGAATACCCAAGTTCTTTTAATTCTAAGTTTGTATAATTTTCTATTATACTGTAATCTCCTGATGTTTTTAGTACTTTTATTAAGATATTATCTGTATATCCTATTCTTTTTCTAACTATATATTTTTTGCCATCTTTTTCTATAATAGATGAATTTGGAACTTTTAGTCCAGTAGCTTTCCACCATATTATTTCAAAAGAAATCTTTCTATAATTAATAAGTTTTTCTACACAGTCTGTTATTTTGAAAATCACTAGTTTCTTTCCGCTATTCTGTTCTGCAGTATATTCGATTGTTGCTTTTATTTCATCGCCAGTAGACAGTAAAATCTGAACAGTATTATTAACTTCAGCATCTTTTGCTTGTTCAGAGCTTAAAATAGTAGCAATGTAGCAATAATAATTATTAACTATTTTTCCACTTTCGTTGCTACTAGGAACCATTTGTCCTGTTTTGATTTTTAAGCTTGATAAATACTCTTCTGTTATATCTGAAAAACTATTTGGTGTAAGAGTTTCTTCAAGCCCATCAATTTTATATGATACAAGTCCACTTACAGTTGCTTCAATATATTCTGAACCTGAATTTAATTGTTCTTCATATTTACTTCTTTTAGAAACCAATTCTTTTATATATGAACCTGCTGGGCTAGACTCTCCTGTTAGTTTGGCTTTCTTAGTAAGAGAATTACTTATTTCTTTTTTTATTTCTAATATGTCACTTTTCTTATTTAGCTTAGAAATATCCATCAACTTCTCTTCAATTTGTTTATCTATTGATGCAATATCACTAGAATAAACAGTTTTGTTCTGATCTAATGCATCTTGGATTTGTAGGTCTAATTCAGCTATTTTCTTAGTTATATTTTCTTCATTATTTGTGTAATATCTAAATATTGGATCTCCTTTTGCAACTCTTTGTCCTTCTGTTTTTATTTGAGATATTCCATTTTTATAGTTATTACCTTGAAATACTTTTTCTTCTCTTATTAAATATCCTATACTTTCTTCAGTACATGAAATCTTTCCATTGTCAATCATAAAAGTATCTGTTGGGTTTAAAAATAAAGCTATAATATTATAGGCAAAACATATTAAAAATACCAAAATAATAAATATTGCTACTAATAATTTAATATTTAATTTTATTTTTTGATTTTTTCCTCTAGCCAATATTTGATTCCTCCATAATCTTTTCAATGTTGTCTTCTATATTTGCTTGTCCATTTATCCATATTGTTTGTTTATTTTTTCTAAACCAGGTAAATTGCCTTTTAGCATATCTTCTTGATTCTTGCTTTATTTTTTCTATCATTTCGTCTTTAGAAAGTTCACAATCTAAATATTGTTTTACCTCTTTATATCCTAAACCTTGCATAGAAGTTGGAAACTCATTATATTTTTTTAGCAGATTCTTTACTTCGTCTATTAAGCCTTTTTCTATCATTATATCTACTCTTTTATTAATTCTTTCATAAAGCTTTTCTCTATCGTAATCTATTGCAAAAACTTTATAATCATAAGGTATTTCGTTAAGTCTAGATTCTGCCTCTTGTTGAGTTTTATTTTTTCCAGTTGCTTCATAGATTTCTAAAATTCTTGTTATTCTTTTATAATCATTTGGGCTAATTTTTTTCATAGCCTCTGGATCTATTTCTAAAGCTTTTCTATATAAAACTTCTAAGCCTTTTTCTTTCTTAATTTTTTCTAACTCTTTTCTATAGTTTTCATTTATTTTAATATCTTTATATTCTATCTCGTATATTAAAGCATCTATATATAGTCCAGTTCCTCCAACAACAATTGGGACTTTGCCTTTTTTTAATATTTCTTCAATAGCTGCTTTAGCATCTTTTTTATAATTTGCTACGCTATATCTTTCATCTGGAGAAACGCAGTCAATAAGATAATGCTTTATGCCATCTGCTTCTTCAGGAGTAACTTTGGCACTACCTATATCCATATCTTTATAAATTTGCATTGAATCTGCTGAAACAATTTCACCATTAATTCTTTTTGCAAGTTCAATTGATAAAGCAGTTTTTCCAGACGCCGTGGGTCCACAAATTACAATAACTGTTGGTTTTTTCATAAAGATTTCCTCACTATTCAAATCTAATTTAAGTTTTCCAATGCAATACAAAGTTTTTCATCGCTCTTACTTTCTACGAGCGAACTTTTTCTCAATATCTTTCTTATCCATCTTAATTGCAGTTGGTCTTCCATGAGGGCAAGTAAATGGATTTGGCAATACTAATAGTTTGTCCATTAAACTTTCCACCTCTTGTTTATCCAAAGACATTTTTGCTTTTACAGCTGCTTTGCATGCAACTGTTTCTATAAATCTTTCTTCTATTTCTTGTTTTGCAGTTCTTGCAACAGTATTTATTTCATCAAGTGTTTCTAAAAATAATTCTTTTGTATCTAGGTCATAACATACTGTTGGAACTCCATTAAGTTTTATTGTGTTTTCGCCAAATTCCTCAATGTCAAATCCTGCTTTTTCGAATATTTCCATATTATCTCTTGCTATATCCATTTCTTTATGTGTTAAAGTTATAACGTCTGGTAATAGCAATAGTTGAGATTCTTTTTCATCTTTAGAATAATAATTCTTCTTTATTTTTTCATACATAATTCTTTCATGTGCTGCATGTTGGTCTATTATGTACATTTCATCTTTTATTTCAATTATTATATAAGTTGAAAATGCAATTCCTATAAATTTATAATTTGGTTTTTGTTTATATTCTTCTAGTTCTTCAAACACAGAAACATTATTGTCTTTTATTAAATCATAAGCATCAATTTCCTTTTTATCTTGTGCAATTTTTTCTTCTGTTGATGCTGGTATTTTACCAAAAGTTTTTTCATACATTGTGTCAAAGCTTTCTGCAACTTTTAAATTATCCAATTCACTCACTTTGTTGTTTACTGCAACATTATCTTGTACATTTAATTGCTCTGGTATATCTACTTCATCTTGTATGTTAGCCTTTATTTTTGCTAAGTCCACTAATATATTTCCTATTGAGGTTGTATCACTTTTTATCTGTTCTTGAGCAGATAAAGTTTTTACATTTTTATTTATATTCTCTTCTTCGTTTTTCAAATTTTCTTTTATTTCTTCTGTACTTACTACTTGAGTTTTTTCTAATTCTGCACTATTTTTTGCATTGTACATTTCTTCTATTATATTTGGTTTTATTTCTGTTTTTAAAGGTTCATTTTCTTTTCTGTTAAACAAATTACTAAATACATTATTCTTTTTTATTTCTTCAACAGCATCTTTATTATCTTCTATTTCTCTTTCTGGCGAAGAAACAAGCTCTGCTTTTAATAATGTTTCTTGTATAGCATGATACACACATTTAAATATATTATTTTCTTCTGCAAACCTTACCTCTAGCTTCGCTGGATGTACATTAACATCAACTTTTGCTGGATTCATTTCTATATTTAAAACTACGAATCCATATTTTCCTATTGGTATCATTCCTTTAAAAGCTTTTTCTGTAGCTCCTGTTAAAACTTTATCTTTTATATATCTTTTATTTACAAAAAACATTTGATTACTTCTGTTGCTTCTTGCAATTTCAGGTTTACCAACTACACCTGTTATACGAATATCTTCAAATTTATAATCCACATCAAGCACACTGCTTGCAATATCTTTTCCATAAATTGAATAGATTACATCTTGTAAATTTCCATTACCACTCGTTTGAATTACTGTTTTTCCTGTGTTTACTAATTTAATTGCAATGTCTGGGTTTACTAATGCTATTCTTGTTATAACATCTTCTATATATCCAGCTTCCGTGAAATCTTTTCTTAAGAATTTATATCTAACTGGTGTGTTAAAAAATAGATTTTTTACAGTTATACTCGTTCCAACAGGGCAACCTGTTTCATTGAATTCTAATACCTTTCCTGCTTCTACAACTATTCTATTTCCTACTTGTTCATCTTTATATTTTGAAACCATTTCTACATTTGCAATAGCTGCAATACTAGCTAAGGCCTCACCTCTGAACCCCATAGACTTTATTGTATCTAAGTCACTTGCTTCTCTTATTTTACTTGTTGCGTGTCTTTCAAATGCTATTTCCATATCATCTTTTTGTATACCTTTTCCATTATCAGATACACGAATATATGATATTCCACCATTTTTTATTTCTACATTTATATTTGTAGCTCCTGCATCTATTGAATTTTCAACCATTTCTTTTATTACAGATGCTGGTCTTTCTATAACTTCACCGGCTGCTATTTTATTTATTGTTAAATCATCTAATAAAACTATATTTCCCATATTTTTCTCCCTTGTTTATATCTAAATTATTCTAGTCGAATTATATCATTTAATTAATAATTTGTGTACCCATTTTCCAAAGAATTTACAATTTGTTTTGTGTAACCATTTTTTTATATCTTGAATACTATATATCATATACAAAAGAACAAAGATTTTAAGAAATTTCACATAGGGAGGTCTGCTAATATGGGAAATTGTTGTGGCTGTAATAGTGAATTTTTATGGTTCATTATACTTTTCATACTACTTTTCTGTTGCGGATGTGGCAATAGATGTTGCTGTAATAACTAATTGCCCTAGACAAGAAAAATGTACATTTTTAAGTTGAAAGGGGGGAATTTAGATGCCTGAAAACAGAGGATGCGGATGTGGCGGTTTCGGTTTTGGTGGAGATTGCTGCTGGATAATCATATTAATAATAATACTTTTCTGCTGCTGCGGATGTGGTAACAACGGTTGCGGTTGCTAGTATTTAAACACATAAAAAATCCTGACCTAAATAAATAAGTCAGGATTTTGCTTTATTTTATATCTTTATATTTTCCATATTTAACTTTTGAAATTATTGCAACAACTAATATTGCTATTCCAATTATTGACATGAACGCAATACCCGTTTGTGGTAATTTGCTATCGTTTTTAATTGTGGTATCATCGTCTTTATCTGTTGTTTTATCAATTTCGTCTGACGCATTGGTTGATTTTCCACTTCCATCCATTGTGTAAACTTCTGCCTCATATACTGTTTTAGTATCCATTACTAGTTTTCCCCATAACGCAAATTTCTTTGTTCCTGTAAACTCAGATAAGTCTTTTTCAAATTTTCCATCTGTTGTTTCTATCCAATTTGCATCATTATATTGTGGCAATATTTGTTTATATCTTGTTAAAAATTCAGCATATGTTATTTCTGAATTTTGATATTCTTCTTTTAGTGCTGTTAATTGGCTATATTGTTCATCAGTTACTTCTACAAATTGATAGTATAGTTGATAACTTCCATTATAGTTCTTTACAGTTATACTTGATTTTCCATTAAATATTATAAATGGGAAAGATAAGTATTGTGTTGTGTCTTCGTTTTGTTTGTCATCTACGTTTGCACTTGTTCCATTTGCATAGGCATATGCCTCACTAAGATATTGTACATATAATGTTTTACAACTTAATTCTGCTTTATTTCCTGCGTTATCTGTAATATTTCCGCCCTCATAGCTCACAGAAGTAATAGCTCCAACATCTCCTTTTTGTATTGTATAATCATATACAATATCTTTTCCAGAAACTGCTCCACTTTTTATTGTTCTTTCTTCTCCATCTCCACATTTTATTTTTAATGTAGGAGCTGTTCCTTTTATATCTTCACTAAACGTTACTATTATTTGTATTTTTCCACCTGTTGGTATGCTATATTTATTAGTTGTTTTATCCCAATAATTTAAAACACTACTATATTTTATTACCATTGATTCTACTTTAGGAGCTGTTATATCTGTTCCACTACTTGCTTTATTCCAGTTAGCTATATAATCAAATTTAATTTTATTATCTTCTGCATATTGTTTTGATACTTGACCATCATTACCGTAAATGGTTAATTTAGGGCACTCCCAAAAAACTCCCGCTTCTATTGTTGCTACTGTGTCAGGTATAAGAATTTTTGTTAGATTACTGCATCCTCTAAAAGCCCCATCTATTGAATAACTTGCTTTTAGAGTTGTAACCGTTTTCGGCAATTTAACACTTGTTAGTCCTGTGCAATCTTTAAATGTGCTATCATTAATAATAGAAATATTATTAGATAATGTTAGCGTAGTAACTCCTGAACATCCTGCAAAAGCATAGCTTCCAATACTTGTAACATTATTTGGTATTATTAATTGTTTTAAACCTGTGCATTTTTGAAAAGCGCCAGATCCTATGCTTGTTACTCCTGTTCCTATTGAAAGCGTAGTAACTCCTGAACATCCTGCAAAAGCATAGTTTCCAATGCTTGTAACATTATTTGGAATTGTAATATCTTTTAATCCTTTGCAATTATCAAAGGCACTGTTACCAATTTCTTTAATTGTATTTGGAATTGTAACTCCTTGTAATCCATAACATGCTTCAAATGTTCCTTCACCATAATATTTATTAGTATGGTCATAACTAACTGCTCCTAGTTTTTTTACTGTATATCCATCTATGGTTGATGGTATTGATAAAGTACCTGTAATATCTGCCTTATTAGAACACATTAAAGTTACTATTTCATTATTGCTGTCTAATTCATATTCCCATTTCACATCAACTCCTGTTGAGGTCTTTGTGGTTTCTGTTGCTTGAGTTGCTTTTGCATTTACAATACTTGGAATTAGAAGTAATGCGGTTACTACAATAAGCATTAATAAAATTCTTTTGTTTTTTAACATTTTTATCTATCTCCTTTTATATTTTTCAACTATATTTTATATAAAGTGATTTTTTTTGTCAATAAATTTACTGTCTTTTAATATTACATTTGTATTACAAAAAAGTCTGAAGTGAGTTTTTTCACTTCAGACTTTTTATATTTTTTAATACATTCCTTCCATTCCTTTTGGCATTTCTTCGTGTGCACCACATCCACATTTTTCTTCTTTTTTATCTGTAACTATGCTTTCTGTTGTAAGTATCATAGATGCAATGCTTTCTGCATTTTCAAGTGCACTTCTTGTAACTTTTGTTGGGTCTACAATTCCAACTTTTTTCATATCTACATATTGCTCATTTTTTGCATCAAATCCAAAACCTGGATCACTTTGCTTTATTTTATCAACTATAATTGCTGGTTCTAATCCTGCATTTTTTGCTATTTGTTTAATTGGTTCTTCTAAGGCCTCTAATATAATTTTTGCCCCTAATTTTTCATCATCTTTTAAGTTTTTCATTAAGCCTTCAACTTTTGGAATTATATTAATATATGCCGTTCCTCCTCCTGCTACAATTCCTTCTTCTGTTGCTGCTTTTGTTGCAGATAGTGCATCTTCTATTCTTAGTTTCTTTTCTTTCATTTCAATTTCTGTTGCTGCTCCAACTTGAATTACTGCAACACCACCAACTAATTTTGCAAGTCTTTCTTGCAAGTTTTCTCTTTCGTATTCACTTAAAGTTTCATCTAATGCTGTTCTTACTTGTTTTACTCTTTCAGCAAGTTTAGTTTTATCTCCCATTCCATCAACAATTATTGTGTTTTCTTTTTGTACTTTTACTTGTCTTGCTCTACCTAATTGTTCTAGAGTTGTATCTTTTAAGTCTAGGCCTAAATCAGATGTTATTACTTCACCACCAGTTAAAATTGCAATATCTTGTAGCATTTCTTTTCTTTTGTCACCATATCCTGGTGCTTTTACAGCTACAACATTTAATACGCCTCTTAGTTTATTTACTAATAATGTAGAAAGGACTTCTCCTTCAATATCATCTGCTATTATTACTAACTTTCCTGAGTTTTGCATTAAGTTTTCTAGCAATGGTAATATTTCTTGAATATTAGTTATTTTTTTATCTGTAATTAAAATATATGGATTATCGAAAACAGCTTCCATTTTTTCTGCATCTGTTACCATATATGGTGAAATATATCCTTTATCGAATTGCATTCCTTCAACGATTTCAACTTCTGTTGATGAAGTCTTAGATTCTTCTATTGTTATTACTCCATCGTTTGAAACTTTTTCCATCGCATCTGCAATTAAGTTTCCTATTTCTTCATTGTTTGCAGATATTGTTGCAACTCTTGCAATATCATCTTTTCCATTTACTTTTGAACTTATTTCTTTCAACGCTAATGTTGCAACTGCTGTTGCTTTATCCATACCACGTTTTATTGCCATTGGATCTCCACCGGCTGCTACATTTTTTATTCCTTCTTTTATCATTTTTTGTGCAAGTACTGTTGCAGTTGTTGTTCCATCTCCTGCTACATCGTTAGTTTTTATTGAAACTTCTTTAACAAGCCTTGCTCCCATATTTTCGTATGGATCTGGCAATTCAATTTCTTTAGCTATTGTAACTCCATCATTAGTGATAAGTGGTGCACCAAAGTTTTTATCTAGTACAACATTTCTTCCCTTTGGTCCTAATGTAACTTTTACTGTATCTGCCAATTTATTAACACCATCTAATAATTTCTTTCTGGCATCTTCGCCATATTTAATTTCCTTTGCCATCTTAATTTACCTCCTTAAAAACGTAATTCAAAAATGAATTTCAGTGAATAATTAATTATTCTATAATTGCCAATATATCTGATTGTTTAACAATTAAATATTCTTCTCCTTCATATTTTATTTGTGTTCCTGCATATTTACTTACTATTACGTTATCTCCAACTTTTACATGCATTTCTATATTGTTTCCATCTACATTACCACCTGGTCCAACTGCAATTACTTCTGCTATTTGTGGCTTTTCTTGCGCATTTGTAGCTAATATTATTCCACTTTTTGTTGTTTCTTCGCCTTCTTTCATTTTTATTAATACTCTGTCTGCTAACGGTTTTATCATAATATTACCTCCTTAAAATAGTTTTAGCAGTCTTTTTTATTGACTGCTAAAATTGTATATCTTTTATTAATATAAGTCAATATATATTTTTCATATTTCACACACTTTTCACATTTATATATATTAAATTATATGCTTTCAGAAATTAGTTTAGAACAAAAATAGATATGCAAAATCACATATCTATTCTCACACTAATTATCTTTTTTTGCTGCTTTAACCAATCCTACAAATAATGGTGATGGTCTATCCGGTCTAGATTTAAATTCTGGATGGAATTGTCCTGCTATAAAATATTTATGTGTAGGTATTTCTACTATTTCTACAAGTCTTCCATCTGGTGATGTTCCTGAACATATTAGTCCTGCTTTTTCTAGTTTTTCTTTGTAGTCGTTGTTATATTCAAATCTATGTCTATGTCTTTCAGATATTTCTTTGGTTCCATATAGTTTATATGCTAAACTATCTTTTTTTAATATACATGGATATTTTCCAAGTCTCATTGTTCCACCTTTTTTGTCTACTGTTTTTTGGTCATCCATTATATGTATTACCTGATTTTTGCACTTGGTATCAAATTCTTCTGAATTTGCATCTTTAAGTCCTAAAACATTTCTTGCAAATTCTACTACTGCCATTTGCATTCCTAAACATATTCCCAAAAATGGTACATTATTTGTTCTTGCATATTCTACTGTATTTATTTTTCCTTCTATACCTCTATTTCCAAATCCACCTGGAACTACTATTCCATCTAATTCTCCAAGTAATCTTTGTGCATTTTCTCTTGTAATTGTTTCACAGTCTATGTACTCAACGTTTACTTTTACATTATTAGCAAATCCAGCATGGTGTAAACTTTCTGTTACTGATAAATATGAATCTTCTAGTCTTACATATTTTCCAACTATACCAATTGTTACTTCTCCATCTTTAACTTTTCTAATGTTTCCTATCATCTCATCCCATTTTTCGTTATGAGGTTCAATATTAGAAAGTTTTAAATGTTTACATACTTGTCTTGCTAGTCCTTGATTTTCAAGCATTAATGGTACTGCATATAAATTATCTGCGGTTAAGTTTGCTATAACATTTTCTTTTTTTACATTACAAAACAATGATAGTTTCTCTTTTATTTCTTCTGGTATTGTTACATCGCTTCTACATACTAATATATCTGGTTTAATTCCTAAAGATTGCAACTCTTTTACAGAGTGTTGAGTTGGTTTTGATTTTATTTCATTTGAGCCAGTTATATATGGAAGTAAAGTTACATGTATATACATTACATCTTCTGCATCTTTTTCTATTCCAACCTGACGTATTGCTTCTAAAAAAGCTAAACTCTCTATGTCTCCAACTGTTCCGCCAAGCTCTGTTATTACAATATCTATATCTTCGTCTTCAAAACTATATATGTTTTGTTTAATTTCGTTTGTTATATGAGGAATTACTTGAACTGTTTTTCCTAGGTAATCTCCTCTTCTTTCTTTATTTATAACATTTTGATAGATTTTTCCAGATGTAACACTAGAATTTTTAGTTAAGTTTTCATCTATAAATCTTTCATAATGTCCCAAATCTAAATCCGTTTCTGCTCCATCATCTGTAACAAAAACCTCACCATGTTCATATGGACTCATTGTTCCTGGATCTACATTTATATAAGGATCAAATTTTTGTATTGTTACTTTATATCCTCTATTTTTTAATAATCTTCCTAATGATGCAGCAGTTATTCCTTTTCCAAGTCCTGATACTACTCCACCTGTTATAAATATGTATTTTGTATTCATAAACTCCTCCTAAATAAGAACAGTGGCTTTGCCACATGTGTGTTTTGCTTTGCAAATATGCACAGTTCAATGTAACTTAACCTTATTAAATAAAAAATAGATTTAAAAAATACTTTCCGAAAAACGGGGTTTTTTTTAAATCTATATCATTATAATAACATTTTATTTTGGGCTTTGCAATATCTTTTAAAAAAATATTAAATTATCTTTCATGATCTTCTTCAGCTTTGACTTCTTTAAGTTCATCTCCATCAACTTCTAAATCTTTTTTTTCCGAAAATTTTCTTGCTTTCATTAATGTTTTTATTAAATCTCTTCTACTCCTAGCACTTGTAGCCTCTTCAATTATCGATGTTATTCCTTTACTTTTCAAAGTATTTCCTATATTAATTGGTGAGCGTAAATCTTGTTCGGCCTTATAAGTAACATCTCCAGCAATTACTTCTGTTCTTATTAGTTCTGAATCAGGATGAGAATGCCATAATTTTATGTGCTCTTTACTTTCTTGGGTAGCATCTGAAACTTCTTGTTTTAATATATCAATAATCTCATCTTGTATCTCATCATCTGTTAATTCTTGCACCTCTTTAGCAACATTTTCGTACTCTATATTTTTATCTATTATATGTGCGAATTCGCCTATTGAACCCGCAATTAGTATGGCAAATAACATAGCTTTAAGTCTTGTTCTCTTTTTTCCGCTATATTTTTTAGGCATTTTTTTCTTTTGCCTTGATGGATTAGGTCTCCTGATTTCTTTCTTTTCTATTGCGTGATGTTCTTGGTGTGGACTTTTTCTATTAGGATTAACATAATGAACATTATTGTTGTTTTTTCTTCTTTGAGCAAATATTTTGTCAACGGCTTCTTCTGTTTCTTTATTGTATTGTTCTTCTCTAGCCTTTTTTTCTTTTAACATATCTTGAATTTTTTCATTATACTGTTCATATAAGTCTTCTGGCAAATAATAATGATTTTTTCCTTTATACACTCTTGCCTTAATATCTTTATTTTTACTTTTTCGTACTACTATTTTTTCTTGAGTACCTTTTTCCACAAAATATTCCAATTCATCTTTCATAATAAATATCTCCTTTTTTATTATAAATTTATTATATCAAAACAAAAAAATAAATGCAACATGTTCATTTTTTTATTTATATTCATATAATATTTATAGTAAAATTATAATTTATGGAGGTTTTTATGTGTGGCTATTCTGGTTTTTGTAATTTAAATAGTGATATATCAACAGCTAACAATATTGATATATTAAAAAAGCTAACTAAAGCTTTAACGCATCGTGGTCCAGATGAAGAAGGATATTTTACACAAGAACACATTAATTTAGGACACAGAAGATTAATAATTATAGATGCTGAAAATGGTAAACAACCTATGAGTTTTAAATATAATGATAATATTTATACTATAGTATATAATGGTCAGCTTTATAATGCAAAAGATATAAGAGAAAATTTAATTGCTGCTGGTTTTGACTTTAATGGTTATTCAGATACAGAAGTTATTTTAAAGGCTTTTGCATATTATGGAACTAATATATTTAAAGAATTTAATGGTATATTTAGTTTTGCAATTTGGAATGAAAATAAACAAGAGCTCATTCTTGCAAGAGATCATTTTGGGATAAAACCATTATATTATACAATTTTAAATGGTACATTAGTTTTTGCATCTGAAATAAAAGCGATTTTAAATTATCCCAACTTCGAAACTCAAGTAGATAAACAAGGGATTTGTGAATTATTTGGAATTGGTCCTGCTCACACTCCTGGAACCTGTGTATTTAAGAACATTTTTGAAATAAAACCTGCTCATTATGCAACCTTTAATAAGGATGGTTTTAAAACATTTAGATATTGGAAAATGGAAACAAAAGAACATAGAGATTCATTTGAAGAAACATGTAACAAAGTTCACTACCTATTAGATGATTCAATAAAAAGACAGTTGGTTTCAGATGTACCTTTATGTGCAATGCTTTCTGGTGGCGTGGATTCTAGTATAATTGTTGCATATGCAAGTAAATACTTAAAAGCAAATGGTATGCCACCACTTACCACATTATCTATTGACTATGTAGACAACGACAAAAATTTTGTTAAAAGTGATTTTCAACCCAACTCAGATAATTACTACATAGACATAATGAAAAATGCATTTAATACAAATCATCATGCAATAGTATTAGATACTCCAGAACTTGCTCAATGTTTAAAAGATGCAATGATTGCAAGAGATTTTCCTGGAATGGCAGATGTTGATTCTTCTATGCTATTATTTTGTAAAAATATTAAAGAATATGCAAGTGTTGCATTATCCGGTGAATGTTCAGATGAATTATTTGCAGGTTATCCATGGTTCTTTAGAGATGATGCTTTAAATAGTGGCACATTCCCATGGTCTATTGCTATTTCTGAAAGACAGAATTTATTAAATGATGGAATTTCTAAAGAAGTAAATTTAAAAGATTATATTGATTTTAGATATAACGAAAGTATCTCTGAAGTTGAATTCGCAAAAAATGACTCTGAAGAAACAAAACAAAAAAGAGTTATTTCTTATTTAACTATAAATTGGTTTATGCAAACACTTATTGATAGAGCAGATAGAATGAGTATGCATAGTGGACTAGAACTTCGTGTTCCTTTCTGTGATTACAGATTAGCTGGATATATGTGGAATGTACCTTGGGAAATGAAGGCATATAAAGGAAGAGAAAAAGGCTTATTAAGACATGTAGTAAAAGACTTATTACCTAAAGAAATTGTTGAAAGAAAGAAAAGCCCATATCCTAAAACTCATAATCCAAGTTATTTAAAAGCTGTTAAAGAAATGCTTACAGAAATTATGAAAGATACAAATGCACCAATAAACAATTTACTAAACAGAAGTTATATTTTAGATATTTTACAAACAGACGGAAAAGCATTTACTAGACCTTGGTTTGGTCAGCTTATGACCGGTCCTCAACTTATGGCTTATTTATGCCAAGTTAACATGTGGCTTGAAATGTATAAACCTGAAATTATTTTATAACTTATATAATAAAAAAAATATATATAATTTTTACACCTTGCTGTCGCAACCCAAAAGTAATACTTTTTATTTGTGGGTTGCTCCATTTCGCCCTGCGCTTTCGCTTCGGTTATCGCTTACGCGGTGTTTCAAATTATATATATTTTTTTCTAACTTTTAAATTAAAATCTATGATGCTGCTTCTTTTAGTTTTACTAGTATATTCATTGCATCTATTGGTGTTAGTTCATTTATATTTATTTTATCTAGTTCATGTGCTATGTCTGCAAGTTTGTAGTTATACATATCTAGTTGTCCTGATACTTGTTTCTTATCTTCTTTTGGTTTGCCTTTGTTGATTAAAACACTCTTTCTTTCTAATCCCTTTAGAATTTCGTTTGCACTTTTTACAACATCTTGTGGTACTCCTGCAAGTTTTGCTACATGAATACCATAACTCTCATCTGTTCCACCTTCTACTATTTTTCTTAAAAAGATTATATCTTCACCTTTTTCTTTTACTGCTATTGAGTAATTTTTTACTCCTTCTATTTTGTTTTCTAGTTCTGTTAATTCATGATAATGTGTTGCGAATAAGGTTTTTGCTCCACATTTTTCTTTATTTGCTATATATTCTGCCACTGCCCATGCAATAGATAATCCATCATATGTTGAAGTCCCTCTTCCAATTTCGTCTAATATTACAAGACTATTATTTGTTGCATCTTTTAATATATTTGCCACTTCCATCATTTCTACCATAAAGGTACTTTGTCCCATACTTAAATCATCAGATGCTCCAACTCTTGTAAATATTTTATCTACGACTCCAATTTTTGCATAGCTTGCTGGTACAAAGCTTCCTATTTGCGCCATTAATGTAATTAATGCAACTTGTCTCATATAAGTAGATTTTCCTGCCATATTAGGTCCTGTTATTATAGAAAGTCTATCACTTTCTTTATTTAAATAAGTATCATTTTCAATAAAACTTCCAGATGGCAACATTTTTTCAATTACAGGATGTCTGCCTTCTTTTATGTTTATTTCTCCGCTATTATCTACTATTGGCATACAGTAATTTAAATCTAAAGCGACTGTTGCAAATGATGCTAAAACGTCAAGTGTAGATACAACATTTGCTGTTCTTTGTATTCTTTGTATTTCATTCGCAATATTTGCTCTTATTTCTTGAAAAACATTATATTCTAAATCTATTAATTTTTCTTGTGCTCCAACAGTTTTCTCTTCTAGATTTTTTAATTCTTCTGTTATATATCTTTCTGCTCCAGTTAATGTTTGTTTTCTTATATATCTATCTGGAACTTGAGATAAGTATGATTTTGTTACTTCAAAATAGTAACCAAATACTTTGTTATATCCAACTTTTAAATTCTTTATTCCTGTTTCTTCTTTTTCTTTTGCCTCTAATTCTACAATCCACTTTTTGCCATCAGTTGTTGCTGTTTTATATTCATCTATTTCTTCATTATATCCAATTTTAATTAGTCCGCCTTCTTTAACTGATACTGGTGGTTCTTCAACTATTGAAGCTTCAATTAAATCATATACATCTTTTAGCTCATCTAATTCTTCAAATAATATTTTTAACATTTTAGAGTTGCATTTGCCAAGTACAGTTTTTAATTCTGGTAGTTGTCCTAAAGAATTTTTAAGTGATATTAAATCTCTTCCATTTGCATTTTTATATGCAATTTTTCCAATTAGTCTTTCAATATCATACACTTTTTTTAGACAGTCTATTATTTCCCCTTTTAGCATTGGACTATCTTTTAGTTCTTTTACTGAATCTAGTCTATTATTTATTTCATTTACATCAATTAGTGGATCGTTTATCCAACGTCTTAGCATTCTTCCTCCCATTGATGTACATGTCTTATCTAAAACCCAAAGTAGTGTTCCTTTTTTAGCTTTATCTCTCATCTTTTCTGTAAGTTCAAGGTTTCTTCTTGTATTTAAGTCTAATGACATAAATTTTGCAACACTATAAATGTTTATTTTATTTATATGCTCAAGTTTTACCTTTTGAGTTTCATTCATATATGTAATAAGTCCGTTTGAAGCTATTATTGCTAGCGTTTTATCTTCTATTTCTTTTAAATCTCTTCCTTCAAAACGTACATTATATTCACTTATTAATTTTTCATAATTATCTTCGAACTTTTGATTTTCTTCTCTTGAAATATAACATTCAAATCTTTCTCTTATTTTATCTTTTTCTTCTGTTGAAGCAAACATCATCTCATTTACTACTATTTCTGCAGGTGAATATCTTGATATTTCATCTAATAATCTTGCAAAATTGTTATTACCATTTATTTGAGTTGCAAAGAAATCTCCTGTTGATATATCACATACTGCCATTCCAAAGAAAAGTCCATTTTTGTATATAGACATTATATAATTATTTTTCTTTTCATCAAGCATATTTGATTCTATAACTGTTCCAGGGGTCACCACCCTTATAACGTCTCTTTTTACTATTCCTTTAGCAAATTTTGGATCCTCTAACTGTTCACATATTGCAACTTTATATCCTTTTCCAATTAATCTAGATATATACACTTCAGCAGCATGAAATGGTATTCCGCACATCGGTGCTCTTTCTTCTTGTCCGCAATCTTTTCCTGTTAAAGTAAGTTCCAACTCTCTTGATGCTGTTATTGCATCATCAAAAAACATTTCATAGAAGTCACCTAATCTATAAAATAATATACAATCTTTATATTGTTCTTTTGTTGCAATGTAATGTTGCATCATTGGTGAATATTCTGCCATATTAATTACCTCTTTATCTTCCTTGTTTTATATTATTTCTCCTTTTAAATACCACACACAGTTTTCTGTAATTTTTACATTTACAGTTTTATTTATGTATGATTTATCTGCATCTATTATCACTATTTTATTGCTATCTGTTCTGCCACTTAGTGTTTTTTCGTTTGTTTTGCTGGTTCCATCTATTAGAATTTTTTGAATAGTTCCAACATATTTATTATTGTTTTCTTCTATTTGTCCTTCTACCAACTTCTTTAGTTTATCAAATCTTTTATGTTTTATTTCTTCTGGAATCTGATTTTCCATTGTGTCTGCTACTGTTCCTTTTCTTCTTGAATATATAAACATAAAAACTTGTTCAAATCCTACTTTTTTTACAACATCTAAAGTATCATTAAAGTCTTCTTCTGTTTCTCCAGGAAAGCCAACTATTATATCTGTTGTTAATGCAATATTAGGTATTCTCTCTTTCATTTTTTCAACTAATTTTAGATATTGTTCTTTTGTATATTTTCTATTCATTGACTTTAATACTTTTGTGCTTCCAGATTGCAAAGGTAAATGTATACATTTTGAAACTTTTGAAGAATTTGCAATTGCTTCTATAACATCGTCTGTAAAATCTTTTGGATGTGGAGATATGAATCTTATAATTTCAATTCCGTCTATTTTATTTATATCTGTTAATAAATTAGCAAAATTATATCCTTCTCCTCCATTATATGAATTAACATTTTGCCCTAAAAGCATTATTTCTTTATAGCCATTTTTAGCCAAACATTCTATTTCATTTAAAATATCTTCTTTTTTACGGCTTCTTTCTCTTCCTCTAACATATGGTACTATACAATAACTACAAAAGTTATTGCATCCATACATAATAGTAACTTGTGCCTTTACATCATCTGTTCTTTTTATTGGCAAGCCTTCATATATATTTCCGTCTATGTCTAAAACATCTTCTACTCTTTTATTGTTTTCCAATATATTATATATATCCTCAGGAAGTTTATGGAGAGTATGGGTTCCAAATACAATATCAACATACGGATAGCTTTTATTTAGCTTTTCAAGTATATGTTTTTCTTGCATCATGCAACCACCTATTGCAATTATAGCTCCATTTTTCTCACGAACTCTTTTTACTTCGCCAAGTTTACCAAAAAGCTTGTCTTCTGCATTTTCTCTAATACAACATGTATTAAATATTATTATATCAGCCTCGTCTTGATTTTCAGTTTTAGTATAACACATTGTTTCTAACATTCCGCATATCTTTTCAGAATCATTTTCATTCAAACTGCAGCCCATTGTTAATATGTAGTATTTTAGATTTTTATTTATATTTATATTTTTTACTTTTTCCATGTACTCTTTTTGTTTTTGTACTTCTATTTGTTCCATTTTTACCTCCAGTATACAGCAGAATTTTACCACATTTTCTGCTAAAATACAATAGCTTAGATTTACAAAAGTTGCTTAGCCAACAGTGTATTTTGCTTTGCAAATATGCACTGTCCGATGCAACGTAGCCTTGTTGCTTCAGAAAAATCTTTGTTTTTTTCTATGCAATAAAAAAGAACTACATCTCGTAGCTCTTTTTTATTGTATTCCGTATTTTTTCTTAAATTTATCTGCTCTACCACCTGTTGTATTTTGTTTTAAACTTCCTGTCCAAAATGGGTGACATTTTGAGCAAACGTCAACTTTTATATCATTTTTTGTTGATTTTGTTTTCATTACATTTCCGCAAGCACATGTAATTGTTGCTTCTTTAAATTCTGGGTGTAATCCTTCTTTCATTATGTATTCACCTCTTTCTTAATCTTATTAAAAAATATCGTTTTATATTTTATCACACATTATTATTTTTTTCAAGCTTTTTTGGTTATTATAAAAAATTTTTTAGTTTTTTCTTATTTTTCTTGATTCATTACATATTTTACTGTGTCAATTAGTTGTTCTTTTAATGTTGTTCTTTTCACTATTTTAGAAACAATATTAAACAAACAAGCTATTATTAATATAATAAGTCCAATTTTTTTCCAATATTTTGCTATCATATTTTACTCCTAATTTGAAATAAATTACTATTTAATTATACTACATTTTTAAATTTTGTCAAGAAAAAGCTTTGCATCAACTAGTATAATTTGACTTTAGGGTACTTCAATGGTATAATATTTATATATAATGTATTGATAGGTGGATTTATATATATGGGAATGATGGATAAATTACGTGGTCTTTTCAGTGGTTCAAATAATACTCAAACAATACAAGAAGATAGAAATGCAAAATCAAGCTTGGTAGACCAAATATTGGACTTAGCAAATAAAATAAATAGAATTAATTGTTTTGACGGAAGTATTCGTGGATTAACTAGTGTGTCTAGTCAGAATTCATTATTAGGAAAAGATATGCAAGAGTTAGAACAACTATATGCTAAATTAAGTAATACATATGACGGACTTGTTCAACAAAAACAAAAATATAATGAAAAAACTGAAGCTACTATCGCTGCTAAATGGACTGGTGAAAAAACTAATAATATGACAAATCATGATTTAGATTTTTCTCAAAGAGGAGATTAATTAAATACAAAAATATTTTATAAAAAAGATGATAACCCATTATAATATGAGTTATCATCTTTTTTTATCTGCATAAATTAAACCACTTCAAATACAAATTTGTTGTTATATTCCACATATTACTTTTTGCAATGTCCGCTTCTGCTACTAAATTTATTTCTAATATTACACTATCTCCTGTTTTATATATAATCTTTCCCAACACATCTCCTTTGCAAATTGGTGCTGCTATATTTTCGTTTATTATAATTTCTTGTGTTATATTTCCTGTATCACCTTTTTTTATTAATACTGCCGCATTCTTTTCTAAGAGTAAATTCACTTGTGGTTCAATTCCCTTATTTACACTCGCAGTGGTTATTACATCTCCTTTATTTCCAAAGCTTTTACTTGTATAATTTGCAAATCCATAGTCTAATAATTTTGTTGCTTCTGCAAACCTTATTTTTGTTGTTGGCGCTTTCATTATTACTCCTATTAAGCTTAATCCATCTCTTGTTGCAGAGGCTGATAAGTTATACAAAGCAACTGATGTTGAGCCTGTTTTTAAACCTGTTGCACCTTTATAGTTTCGTATTAATTTATTTGTATTTACTAAACTTGATTTTCCATCTCTTATTGAGTCCATCCATATTGTTGTAAATTCTGTTATGCTTGGGTGATTATTTAATAATTCTTTAGACATTAATGCAATGTCATATGCTGAAGTTACATGACCATCTTCGTCTATTCCATGACAATTTTTAAAACATGTATCATTCATTCCTAAATTTTTTGCCTTTGCATTCATCATTTGAACAAATGCTTCTTCCGAACCTGCCAAATACTCTGCCATTGCGACAGTAGAATCATTTGCAGATACAACGCATATTGACTTTAGCATATCCCTTACTGTTAAGTTTTCTGTTGTATCTAACCAAATTTGTGAACCTCCCATAGAATGTGCATTTTCACTACATGGAATAGTATCTTCATATTTAATTTTTCCACTATCTATTGCTTCCATAATTAATAAGATACTCATAACTTTTGTTACACTTGCTGGTCTTAATTGTTCATGTATATTATGTGCATAAAGAATTTTACCTGTTGTTTGTTCTATTAATATAGCTGCTCCCGATTCTAGTTTTAGTGGATTTTCTTCTTTTGCATCTGCTACTGTTTGCAAAACATTACTACTTGTATTGATCTTAGTACTATTGTTAGACCATGTAAATATGGCATCTGTTGCAAAACATATAGAAGATATTAACATTAAAAAAATAATAAAGAATATAATTGCTCTACTTTTCATAAATCCCCTCCAATATGAATTTATATTTGAAGTTTTTATATTTCAAATGCAAATTCAAAATACTGATTTATAACAATTATATTCTTTATTCAAAACTATATTCTTATTAATTTTATTTTAACTTTATTGTTCTCAACTTTTGCTTCGAGTTTAACATCATAATCTAACGTATTTTTAAATTTTAGATCTGCTGACTTGTATGATACCGCTGCATCTTTACCGTCTTTTATATACACAACATCCCTACTATGTTCATGTCTTTCTTTTACTTCTAATCCTTCTACTTCTAATACAGCATTATATATAGTTGTACTAACTTGGCATATTCCTCCACCATAACTTTTTTTAACCCCACCATCTGGCGTAAAGGCTTTTGCTTTTCTATATCCCTTTTCTTCTGTTGGACAACCTAATTCATTCCATAAAGAAAATGTATCACCAGCCTTTATTATTGTTCCATTTAATGTCTCACATGCTAGCTCTATATTAGAATATCTTTCTTTTGTGTCTTTTGGTAATTTGGTAGAAAACTCTGATAATTCCTCTTCATTTTTTTCATCTGTTGTTATTTGCTCGTTTAAATTATTAGGCACATCTTCATTTTTTATTGTTGTATCAACTCTTTGGGCAACATACTCATTTTTATTTTCAGTGGCAATTTGTTTATTACTATTTTGGTAGAAAACAAATGCTCCAATTCCAATTATTAAAATCAAAAATAATATCCATAAGATTTTTTTCATTTTTTTCTCCTCTGGATATTATTTTTACCATTTTTTTATTTTTTATTTATGT
Source organism: uncultured Clostridia bacterium (assembly GCA_934183305.1). Classification (GTDB taxonomy): domain Bacteria; phylum Bacillota; class Clostridia; order TANB77; family CAG-508; genus HGM13634. Next base: position 218,384 of record CAKPSF010000002.1, read on the forward strand.
ATTTTTATTCCCACTCAATAGTTGCTGGTGGTTTACTAGTTATGTCATAAACAACTCTATTTACATGTTTTACTTCATTTACTATTCTGCTAGACACTTTTTCCAATACGTCATATGGAATTTTTGACCATGTTGCTGTCATAAAGTCTGTAGTTTTTACACTTCTTAATGCTATTGTATAATCATAGGTTCTGTAATCTCCCATTACACCAACACTTCTTATGTTAGTTAATACTGCAAAATATTGATTTAAGTCTTTTTCTAATTTTGCATTTTTTATTTCTTCTCTAAAAATGTAATCAGCTTCTCTTAATATATCTAATTTATCTTTTGTTATATCTCCTATGACTCTAATTCCTAAGCCTGGTCCCGGGAATGGTTGTCTATATACTAGATTTTCTGGTATTCCAAGTTCTAGCCCTGTTTTTCTAACCTCGTCTTTGAATAAGTCTCTTAAAGGTTCTATTATTTCCTTAAAATCTACGTAGTCTGGAAGCCCACCAACATTATGATGGCTTTTTATCTTTGCTGACTCTCCTAGTCCACTTTCTATTACATCTGGATATATAGTTCCTTGTACTAAGTAGTCAACTGCTCCAATTTTTTTAGCTTCTTTTTCAAAAACTCTTATAAATTCTTCTCCAATTATTTTTCTTTTTGCTTCTGGATCTGTAACTCCCTTTAATTTTTCTAAAAATTGTTCTTCTGCATTTACTCTTATCAAATTAATATCAAACTGTTTTCTAAAAATTTGTTCAACTTCATCGCCTTCATTTTTTCTAAGAAGTCCATGATCTACAAATATACAGGTTAGATTTTTTCCAATTGCCTTACTTAACAAAATTGCTGCAACAGAAGAATCAACTCCACCTGATAAAGCACATAATGCTTTTTTATCACCTATTTTATTTTTTAGAAGTTCAACTTGTTCTTTCACAAATGATGACATTTGCCAATCACCTTTACATTTGCAAACATTAAACAAAAAATTTTTTATAATTTCTGTTCCATTAACAGTATTATTTACTTCTGTGTGGAATTGTATTCCATAAAAATTCTTTTCTTCGTTTTCAAAAGCTGCAACAGGACAATTATCTGTACTTCCTATAATTTTAAAACCTGCTGGAACTTTAGAAATGAAATCTGTATGACTCATTAAACATATATTTTCATTATTTAAGCCTTTAAATAATCTTGAATTATTATCTATTTTTACAGTTATTTCTCCATATTCTCTTTTGTCTGCTCTTTGTACATTTCCGCCTAATGAATCAGTCATAAATTGCATTCCATAACAAATTCCTAAAATTGGAATACCAAGTTCAAATATTTCTTTATCACATTTTGGTGCATTTTTTTCATAAACACTTGCAGGTCCGCCAGTAAATATTATTCCTTTTGGTTTTTTCTTTTTTATTTCTTCTATACTAGTTTTATATGGTACTATTTCTGAGTACACATTGCATTCTCTTACTCTTCTTGCAATTAACTGATTATACTGTCCATAAAAATCAATAATTAAAATTAATTCTTTTTCCAACTAATTGTCCTCCTTTTATTTTTCTTATATAATTTATACCATATTTTTCTAGTTTTGTGTAAAAAATATATAAAAAAAGAAACCAATAAATCTAATTAGATTTTATTGGTTTCTTTTCCTTGTGTCAATTACAAAACATCATTTCTTTTTGACATTTCAGTCAAGAAGTCTGCCGTTCTATTTCTTATCTGAATAGGAAGGCGGAAGTTATTCATTTTCAGATATTCTGCAATATCCATAAGAGTATCGTTGATTTTAGATTTAAAATCATTTTTGCGCCAATTCCATAATTCTCCTTTTATTCCCAGTTCTTCTGCAATAATTTGTCTTGCATACTGTCTAGGAATGTATATTTCAGGATCTGCTGTAATATACATAAATTCTTTTTCGAAGTATAAGAAATATGGATCTCTTTCGTACTGATGAAGTTCATCAAAAGTAATCTCATTCATGGATATCATATTTCTTTGTTCTTCAGAGATTCTGATATTGGTGGGAAGAATGTGCAAATGTGCATGAACTATCGATTTCTCATGTTTGCATTTTCCTTCTTCTCCTGAGCCATGTTCGAACATCATAATGTTTTCATGATATATTTCAGTTAAAATAAAATGAATATCAAGTATTACCATTTTTAATTCTTTTTGATGTTCTTTAGACAATGCAGCGCAAGAAAGAATGTGATCTTTGGGGCATATCATTAAATATCCTTTAACCATAGCTCCCTTTGCAGGGCATACATAAAAGTTTTCACTTTCATATATAACCATATCCATTGGTTTTTTGTTTTGATTCTTCCGTCCATCATAGATCTTGCAAAGTATGCAATCTCTTTTGGTTGGTTGTTTGATTTTTCCATCCGGAATAAAATCTCCAATGTCAATATCGTACTTCATTGCAATTTCTTCGAATTGAGGTCCAATTTCTTCATTTGGGATTATAATATTGGATTCATCAATATTGTCCCCAACAAAGATTGGAATAAATCCTCTTTCCAAATTTTCCTCTGGAGTAACAATGCTTCTTATTGCTACATTTTTATTGTAGCTAAGGACATTATCGACTTCAGAACCATCATTCAAAGCAATAACCGCTTCGTAATGATTAATAAAATCTAAAACTTTCCGTACCTCACTTTCCTCTCCATGTAACAGAAATATTTTTCTAGTCTGTTTCATAATTTTTCCTCCTTAAGTAATGAATTCAACTGTTTGAATAATTTTATTATATCATTTTTTGTGTTTTATGTCAATTTGATATCATTTTAAGTATAAATCTCTTATTAATGTAACAATTTATTGCAAGTCTAAAATTTATATAGTAGATGTTTTATGTGATTTAAAACAAAATGGCATAGATATAATTTTTATGCATATGGATGACAAAAATTATATTGAAAATATAATAAATAAAAAGTTCAATAATTAAAATTATTGAACTCTTTATCTTTTATATAATCTATTCAATTACTATTAATGGAACTTCCATTTCTTCTTTGGTTAAACCACAATGTGTTGATTTTTTTACAGGTTTTCCATCTGCTAAATATGTTTGTAATCTAATTATTGAATTTGAAATTGAAATCGCCAAATAATCCCCTATAAAATCATCTATTTTTTTGTGCTTGTCTCCATATCCAAGTATATGTTTTTTTAATACTTCTTCTTTTGAAAGTAATAAAAAGTCTTCAGAAAATTCCTTATTAAACAGTTTCTCAAATTCTTGTTTTTTATCTTCTTTTACCCAAAATGCAACAGCTCTAGATTCTAAGGATGCCGGCATTATTAAACAGTCCTGAATCTGTGGATATTCTAACAAATCGTATACCTTAGTTATATCTTTATGTCCATGATCAGCAGAAATAATTATTAATGTGTCTTCTGGAAGCTCTTCCCTTAATTTTTCTATTTGTTTTTCTGCATCTATTACCATTTCTTTAGCTTCTTGAGATGCACACCCATATTTATGTAAAAGCCCATCAGGATTATCTGAATATGCAAATATAAAATTATTTTCATCTTTATTTTTACATATTAATTTTATGTTGTCACAAATTTCTGTTAAGTTGTTGGCTCTTAAACTTCTCTTTGATCTCCTATCAGAATATTCAGGTGTAATTTCATATGCTTTTGTTTCTTTAGAAGCATTTTCTATGCGGTTAAATATAGATTCATAATTCACAACGCTTTCAAATACATTAATCTTAGCTTTTGATATATCTTCTTTTAAATATGATTCTTTATGAGAAAGCATATCAATTGCTCTTCCATATTCTTTAAAATATTGTGACCAAGCAATCCATCCACTTTCAAATGGCGGTTTTCCTGAATAATATGTAGTAAGTGCTGCTGTTGTTGTAGATGGGAAAACTGACGTTATACATTTTATATTATTTTTCATAAAATACCCATTTGGAGATATTGATTTTAATATATGTTCGCCCATTCCATCTAACACAATAAATACAATATTTCTATACTTCTTTTCCAGTTTTTCATCTAGTACTTTTAGTGAATCGTGTTTAGTTTCAACATTATAGTATTTTAGTATTGATGTAATAAGATTTAAAATGCTATTATTATAATCCGGATATCTAAGTTCTTGCATAATATTTTTTCTCCTTTTTATATTATTATTAATTTACTGTTTAAAATTTAAAATTCTTCCAACTATATGTACAATGCTTGTTGAATGTTCTTGTGCTATTACTTTTCCTGCAGCTTTTGAGCCTACTGTTACAGCTGCAACCACAGCACTTATTAAAAAGTCTATATTTACTTGTATATTTAGCATATTGGTTATTTTTACTGCAATCATTGCACTAATCGCTCCACTTAATACTCCACAAATATCCCCTATAACATCACAACAAATATTAGCAACTTTTGCAGAATTTCTAATTAATTTTATTGATGATTTTGCACCTTTAATTTTTTTACTTGCTTTTGCATGAAAGTCTTCTTCACTTCCAACTGTTACAGCCACACCAATAATATCGGTAATTACACCAAGTAATATAACCAGCAAAAGAATTATTATTGCTGGTATTAATCCTAATTTATTTATTGCGTTAGTTGATAAAAATGAAAATAACAAGGATAGTCCAAATGTAATTCCTAATACTTGGACAGCCCATGAATATTTCCATTTTTCTCGTTTATTCTTTTTCAATTTTTACCTCATTTATTAATTATAATATTATATAGATGGTAAAAGTTTAGATAAATTTTACGGTTTAGGTCTAGTAGAATTTCTCTATTTTCTACCTCACATTACTGTTTGGCCGTTTCCATTTAAAGAAAATACTCAAAATATTTTTTGAAAACTAGATCGCCACTTAAATCCGTACCACAATCTCTAAACTTTCTTGCAATAAAACAAACATTCTAGAAGTTTTCCTTGAAATCTTGTTTACTATCATTAGTCTCTTTTGCAATAATAATTTCATAGCAACAAATATAAATTTTATGGCCATTAAAATTTATATTTTTCTCACTAATCCCGAAGTCATCACTCAAGACAGGCTACTCTATACATTGTGTCTTGGCACTTTGCATAGGTTACACTTAAAAATGATTTTTTCAAGTCTCAACGAACATAGGAATTAATATATATGCCATTATATATCTTCCTATATTCTTTCTTCCTATAAACACACAAAGCTGGGCGTTTCGCGCATTTATAACAAGCTTCATAGATGTGCCATTTAGTGGATTTTTAGCCCCACCCTCATAATAGACAAGATTACTAGAATAATGCACCATCGCTTTTAATTATAACATATTTGGTAAAATTTAGCAAGATTTAGTCATCGTCATACTCATATTCGTCTTCAAACAAATCTTCCAATTCCTCTGCTATTTCTTTATTTTCTTCTTGTTTTTTTCTTTTAGGTGAATATTCAAGTTTTTCTTCTGTTGTTTTTGGCACCTTATTTATATGTGCTTTTTTAGTTTCTTCTTTTTTTGCATCAATATTATTTTTATCCTTTTCTATTTCTTTTTTGGTCTCTATTATTTTACAGTTTTTGTTAAGTCTTTCAAATAAATCTGGAACATAGTCTAAAATTTTATCTATGCATGAGCTATGATTAACTGGAAGCAATCTTACCTTTCCTTCTTCTACAATTAAAAATGCTATTGGGTTTATACTTACAGTTGCTCCACTTCCACCACCAAATGGTAATCTATATTGAACTTTTTCGTCTTTGTCTTTTTTAGTATATTCGTCAATTGTTTCTCCTTTAAACTCACTTCCACCTGCAGCAAATCCAAAACACACTTTAGATATTGGAATTATTACAATATTATTTGATGTTTCAATTGGTTCTCCAATAATTGTATTAACATCAATCATATTTTCTATACTATTCATTGCTGTAAGCATAAGACCTTCTATTGGATGATTTTCCATATTTATCACTTCCACCTTTCTTTTTTAACAAATATAATGTATTTATAATATTTACAATTTTTATACTAATTATACAATTTATAGAAATATTAATAATATTTTGATTTTGGTTTAAAAAGGAAACATTATTGTTATATCTACTACTTTCAAGTTTTTTTGAAATTAATATTGGAATTAAAGCATTAGAAATACTAAAAATGATTCCACTTAAAACATTATTGAATGTTGAGAAATATCCATTTATATTTAGTGTTTCAATCATTACAGCATCACTTTTCAAGAATTTCTTTATTATTTTCTTTGATTCTTTGCTTATATTGACATTACTAAAATTAACTTTTCCAGATTTTAAAATTTTTATTATTTTTTTATTATCAATAGTTATTTTTAAAATTTTAACTCTATTAAATAGTAATATTGATAAATTTAATATAACTTTAAGTTTCAATTTACCTTTAATATTTGATATATGTAATTGTTTTAATTCTATTTGAATATTTGATAATGCTAACAATAACATTGTAAGACTTGCTAATATTAAAATAGTAAGAAAAATAAAAACTAGTATCATAAGATTTCTCCTTAATACTAGTTTTAACATCTTTAATTCAATTTAAACAATTTTAGTGGGCTTTTAAAAAAGACTTGTTTTTGCCCCGTCCCCAAAAGAGTCATTTTTTGCTCTTTCTACTGTTATGTCTGCAAATAGTTCTTCTTGGGTTGTTTTTACTTTATTTCTTCTTGAGAGTTCTAATAGTCCATTAAATGCTGTTACAACTTCTTGTTTATTGCATTTTGATATTGAATATAGTTTATTGAACACAAATTTAGGTTTTTTTATAAGTTCTTTAAACATTTCTTTTACTTTACTTGCCACAGTATATGTTTCTGTTATTGCAATTTTCTCAATATTTTTAGCATTTTGATTTATTTTCTCATTGTTTCTTTGTACTATATTTTTATATATTTCAGGTAATATATCTGGAGTATATTCAACTTCTAGTTTCTGTTTTGGAAGTTCTATTGCTTCTGCTAATTTAAAATATCTTTTTGAAAATTCTGCATAGCATTCTTTTAATTTTGTGGTTATTTCTTTATATTTTTTATATTCAATAATTCTTTCTATCAATTGTTCTTCTGTAAGTTCTTCCTCATTTTCTACTTGATTTGGAAGTAATCCTTTTGATTTTATAAACAATAATGTTGAAGCCATTATTATAAATTCACTTGTAACCTCTAGATTTGCTTCTTCCATTGCATTTATATATTCTATATATTGATCTGCAATTTCGCTTATTTTTATGTCGTATATGTTCATTTTATTTTTATCAATAAGATGGCATAATAAATCTAGTGGTCCTTCAAAGTTATCAATTTTTATTGCATATTTATTTGATTCTAATGTTAATACGTTTTGCATTTTAATTCTCCAATTTTTATTCTTCTTTTATAGCCTCTTCTGTATATCCTTTTTTTCTTAAGTAATTATTTATTTCAGTTCTATCCATTGTTTGAGATTTTTTTAAAATTATTTTCTTTGCTGAATTTATTTCATATTCATAAAGTTCTTCTTGATGCTCGTTAAAGTAATCTTCAATTAAATTACTCGAAATACCTTTAGAAAATAATTTATATTTTATCTCTTTTCTTGATAGATTATTTAAAGCCATAAATTCATTTACAGATCTTTCAATATATTGCATATCACTTAAGTATCCTGCTTCTTTAACGTATTCTATTATATCATTTAATAGATTTTCTTCAAGTGTTTTTGAGAATTTATTTCTAACTTCATATTCCGTTCTTTTTTTATACATTATATAATTCATAACTTTTGTTTTTGCTTTATCAAATTCTTCTATTGAATAATCCATTTTATTCTTCTGAGTCATCAACCTCTTCTTCTCCTAAACTCTTCTCAAACGCTTCTGAAAATTTTGCTCTTATTTTTTCCTCGATATCTTTCATCATTTCTGGATGTTCTTTTAAATATTGTTTTACGTTTTCTCTTCCTTGGCCTATTCTTTCGCCATTATAACTAAACCAAGAACCGCTTTTTTCAACAATATCAAGATTAACTCCTATATCTAGTATATTTCCTTCTTTTGATATTCCTTTTCCATATACTATATCAAATTCTGCTTCTCTAAATGGTGGAGCAACTTTATTTTTAACTACTTTAACTCTTGCTCTGTTTCCTACCACATCTCCATCTTGTTTTATATTTTCTATTTTTCTAATATCTAGTCTTACAGAAGCATAATATTTAAGTGCTCTACCACCTGTTGTTGTTTCTGGATTACCAAACATTACTCCAACTTTTTCTCTTAATTGATTTATAAATATAAGAACTGTTTTTGATTTATTTATTGCACCTGCTAATTTTCTTAAAGCTTGTGACATAAGTCTTGCTTGAAGTCCTATATGAGAATCTCCCATATCTCCATCTATTTCAGCCTTTGGAACTAATGCTGCAACAGAGTCTACTACTATAACATCCAATGCTCCACTTCTTATTAAAGCTTCTGCTATTTCTAATGCTTGTTCACCAGTATCTGGTTGTGAAACTATTAGGTTATCTATATCTACTCCTAAGTGTTTGGCATAAACTGGATCTAATGCGTGTTCTGCATCTATAAAAGCTGCTTCTCCATTCATTTTTTGTGCTTCTGCTATTATATGTAATGCTAATGTAGTTTTACCAGATGATTCTGGTCCATATATTTCTACAATTCTTCCTCTAGGAACTCCTCCTATTCCTAGTGCTATGTCTAAACCTAATGCTCCCGTAGGTATAGCCTCTATATTCATTGCTTGGAATTCTCCAAGTTTCATAACTGATCCCTTTCCAAATTGTTTTTCAATTTGCCCCATTGCTGCTTCTAAAGCTCTTTTCTTTTCTGGATTTTCATTTGCCATAAAAATTACCATTCCTTCCTTTTTGTATACTTAACAATTTTCCAAACTTAAACATTTGTTTGTATATTTGTATTATATATTAAAAAAAATATTTGTCAACAGTTTTTTAAAAAAATTATTCTTTTTTATATTCTCTATACCAATTTTCTATTTTATAAAATAAATTATATGAATTTGGTGATATATTACCCTTTAAATTAGTAGAATATATCATTGTATTTTGATTAAAAAATAGGCTTATATATGGAACTTCATCATTATAAATTTCTACTATTCTTGAATACTTTTGTTTTATTTCGTTTTCATCTGTGCTATTTTTTACTTCGTCTAATAAGTCAGTTATCTCTTCGTTTTGATAATTTGCTATATTAGAATTGCCAAAATATTTATCTAAAGATGGACTATAACTATAACTTGAGTTTAGTAGTATCATATCATAGTTCTTGTTTTTTAAATAAGTATTATACTGCTTGTTATCAACATCTTTTATAGTTATTATCATTCCTATACTTTCTAATTGTTCTTTTATTTTTTTTGATACCTTAACCATATAACTATCTTCTTTATTTACAATTAGATTTAATTCAATTTTTAAATATTTATTTTTTACTGTTTTTCTCCATTTTTTAGAAGTGTATTTCCATCCGTTATCCAAAAGTAAATTTTTAGCAGTATTTGCATCATATGTCATAACAGAATTATTTTTATCATAAACATAGCTTCCAAAGTCTAATGGAAAATTAGAAATTCTGTTTTTTTCGTTATATACATCCCTTATAATTTCATTTTTGTCTATTGCTGAATTTATAGCTTGTCTTACTTCTTTATTAGAAAGTATATTATTACTACAATTTAGTGAAATATATGAATAATTTCTATTTATATACTCAATTTTATTATAGTTTACATTTTTCAAATAATCTTCAATCTCTCTATTAGAAGTTGTAAATATATCTATTTCTCCTGTTTTAAATGCATTTATTGCACCTGTTAATGAATCATATAGTTTTAATGTTATTGTATCTAATTTCAAATCTTCTGTAACGTTTTCCCTTATGCTTTTCTTAAGTAGTATGCTATTATTCTCTGTTTCAGATATATAAAACATTCCAGTTCCAACAGGTTTTATATTTTTGTTTTCTAATTTAAAGTTATCTTTATCAAAATATTTGCTTGAAACTATTGGAAAGATAAGATTATATTCAAAATACGGAATTTCTTTATTTAATTTTATCTTTATTGTATACTCATCTATTTTTTCTACTTCTTCTATATCTTTCACGTTATAGTAATATACAGAAGCATTTTCTAAATCTTTTAAAATGTCTATTGTAAAAAATACATCTGACGAATCAAATTTATTTCCATCTTGCCATTTTATGTTTTCTTTTAATTTTATTATATATGTTTTGTTGTCAAGTTTTGAACATTCTTTTGCCAATGCATCCGTAAGTTTATAATCTTCTGTGAGCATAAATAATGGTTCAAAAATTAATCTTGATATATCTTGAACATTTTTATTATTGCTTAATATTGGATTTATATTATCAAATTCTATTATCCCTATTCTTATATTATTTGAGATTAAGGTTTCTTTTTCTTTTGAGAAATTGGTTTGGAACAAAGAACTATTATCTTTTTTATTTCCCCAAAACAAATTTATATATAAAGCTGAAACACCTAAAACTATTATTAAAATTATAAATATTAATTTCAAATATGAGTTTTGCATTTTTCTCTCCTATTTATTAATATACATATAATATATATTATTTTTTAATTCTTTTCAATAATAAAATAAACTATCTTTTCTGTGATAAATTATTTATTATACAAAAAAAGTGGCGTAGCCACTTTTTTATCATATATGGAAAATTTATCATTTTCTTATTTTTACAATCTAGATTCCACAATTATTTTTATTCCTGTTCTGTCTTCACCTTCAACCTCCACTTCGGCAAACGCTGGTACACATACTAAGTCAACTCCTGATGGAGCTACAAATCCTCTTGCAATAGCTACAGCTTTAATTGCTTGATTTAATGCTCCTGCTCCTATTGCTTGCATTTCTGCTTTGTTAGACTCCTTAACTAACCCTGCTATTGCCCCTGCAACTGAATTTGGATTTGATTTTGCTGAAATTTTTAAAACTTCCATTTCTTTCCTCCTAAATATAAATTTTGTTTCATTTGTGAACAATTATATTTATATTATATCAGTGTAACTTTGTCTAGTCTTTTTTGGAAATTATTGGTAATTTCGTATTTTCTTTTTCTACATATTTATTCTTGTAATTCTTTCTATTCGACCGTTTTCGTCATTAATACAGAACATACAACTATTAAGTCTACAATCTCCCTCTGCAATTTTATACTTTTCTGGAAGTGTAGTTACAAATCTTTTTATTGATGCTTTTTTATCCATACCTATAACTGAATTTATTGGTCCAGTCATTCCTATATCTGTAATATATGCTGTTCCATTAGGAAGTATCATTTCGTCCGATGTTTGCACATGTGTATGTGTTCCAAATATTATATTTGCTTTTCCATCTAAATAATTAGCAAAAGCAATTTTTTCTGCTGTTGCTTCTGCATGAAAATCTATAATTATATAATCTACTTTATCTTTTATTTTATTAATAATTTCTTCTACTATCAAAAATGGGTTTTCTGTTAATATTCCCATGTTGGTTCTACCCAATGCATTAATTACTGCAATCTTTTTATTTTTACACTTATATATATTATAGCCTTTTCCGCATACACCTTTAGGGTAGTTGGCAGGTCTTATCAATTTTTCATCATCAAGAATATTAAAGACATCTTTTTTTGCCCAAGTATGATTACCTAAAGTAACTACATCTGCTCCAGCAAATAAAATTTGTTTAAATAATTTTTCAGTAATTCCCATTCCTCCTGCAACGTTTTCTCCATTTACAATTACAAAATCTATTTTTTCTCTTTGTTTTAAGTTAGGTAATATTTCTTTTAATTTATTTAGCCCACTTTCTCCAACAATATCTCCAACTGCTAAAATTTTCATTTTACTTTTTCCTTTCATTTTTACTTATTATATAATACTATATTTTTAAAATTAATGCAAATCCAGATATGATTTACATAATTTGATTTTCGGTTTTGTTTATGTTATAATAATTTTATACCATTGTGTTTTTTTAGATGGTAAATAGCTAAAAGGAGGTCATTTTATAATGACTGGCAAAAGTATTGTTAATGCTGTTCGGCTGAACCCCAATGATTTTCCTAACTTTAGCAAAACTGTTGTTAATCTTTACGATGGTAAAGATAGAATTAACGAACACGAAAGTGTAAAATATGTTGAAAACATATTTGCTAAAAACGAAAAGGAAGGCAAACGTTTTGCCAATTGGCTTAACTCACTTGAGAAGTCTCCTGTTTCACCTATTGATATATTAATAGATGAAACACATGTGATTGTTTTTTATAAAACCTCACATTCTAAGGTTTTCTCAAGAATACCATCATCCATGGATGATTTAGATTTCATGGCTTAAACCAAAAAACAGTCACTTTTGAAGTGACTGTTTTTATTTATTTTGCATAATCTATTGTTCTTGTTTCTCTTATTACATTAACTTTTATTTGTCCTGGATATTCCATTTCATTTTCTACTTTTTTAGCAACATCTCTTGCTAAAACTGTCATATCTGCGTCTGATATTTTTTCTGGTTTAACAATAATTCTTATTTCACGTCCAGCTTGTATTGCAAATGATTTATCTACACCATCAAATGAATTAGCAATCTCTTCAAGTTCTTGTAATCTTTTAATATATGCTTCTAAAGTTTCTCTTCTTGCTCCAGGTCTTGATGCAGAAATTGCATCTGCTGCTTGTACAAGTACAGCTTCTAAAGTTTTTGGTTCAACATCTCCATGATGAGCTTCAACAGCATTTATTATCAATTCATTTTCTTTGAATTTTCTTAATACATCAACGCCAAGTTCTACGTGTGTTCCTTCCATATCATGGTCTAATGCTTTTCCTATATCATGTAATAAACCTGCACGTCTTGCTCTAGTTGAATCTAGTCCTAATTCTTCTGCCATTATTCTTGCTAAATTTGAAACTTCTATAGAATGATTTAAAACGTTTTGTCCATAACTTGTTCTATATTTTAGTTTTCCTATTAACTTGATTATTTCTGGATTTAATCCCATAACACCAGTTTCTAATGTTGCTCTTTCACCTTCAGCTTTAATTGTAGCTTCTATTTCTTCTTTTGCTTTTTCTACCATTTCTTCAATTTTAGCTGGATGAATTCTACCATCATCTATTAATTTTTCTAGAGCAATTTTTGCAACTTCTCTTCTTAATGGATCAAATCCTGATATTACAACAGCATCTGGAGTATCATCAATTATTAAATCAATTCCTGTTAGTGTTTCTAAAGTTTTAATATTTCTACCTTCTCTACCAATTATTCTACCTTTCATATCATCATTTGGTAAGTTAACTATTGATACTGTTGTTTCTGATGTATGGTCTGCTGCACATTTTTGAATTGCATAACTTAGAATTTCTTTAGCATTTTTAGTTGCTTCCTCTTTAGCTTTACCTTCAACTTCTTTTATAAGTAATGCTTTTTCATTGTTCAATTGTTTTTCTAATTCTGATAACAATTGTTTTTTTGCATCTTCAGAAGATAAACCTGAAATTCTTTGTAACTCTTGCATTTGTCTGTTAAATATTTCTTTAACATCTTCTTTTTTCTTTTCAATTTCTTGAAACTCTTTATCTAATTCTCTTTCTCTTTTATCGTATGTTTCAATACGTTTATCTAAGTTTTCTTCTTTTTGTATTAGTCTTCTTTCTTGACTTTGTACTTCGCCTCTTCTTTCTCTAATCTCTTTATCTAGTTCATCTCTAGATTTCATAATTTCTTCTTTCGCTTTTAAGATTTCTTCTTTCTTTATACTTACTGCATCCTTTTTTGCCTCTTCTAATAATCTTTTTGCTTCATTTTCAGCACTTGATATTTTTGATTCAGCTGATTTTTTTCTTATAACAATACCTGCTGGTATAAAAACAGCTCCTGAGATTAGAACAGTGGCGATAATAATTATTGCATTCATAATTATATCCCTCTTTTCTATTAAATTTTCAATGTTCTAATATATATTTAATCTCATTATTAATTTATATAATTAAAACTACCTATTATATTTTACATTTAATCTGCCAACCTGTCAAGTGCTTTCACATACAATACACAAAAAACTCACTAGTATAATGCTAGTGAGTTTTTATTTATCCAAATATTCCTTTTTTCTTAATTGGTGGCTGTTCGTTCATTGTTAAAGCTAATTTTTCTAACAAATCTCTTTGTTCTTTAGTTAAGCGTTTTGGTGTTTTTACAATTACATTGAATATAAAATCTCCATATGTACTTGTATTTCCATTTTTAAATCCTTTTCCTCTTATTCTGAATTTTGTATCTGTTTGTGTTCCTTCTGGTATTTTGAATTTTTCTATTTTTCCGTTTAGCATAGGGACTTCTATTTCTGCTCCAAGAGTTGCTTGTGTTATTGTAACTGGTACATCACAATATACATTACTTCCTTTTCTTGTATATATTTTATGATTTTTCAAATGCACAGTTATAAATAAGTCTCCTTGTGGTCCACCTTTTTGTCCTGCAGCTCCTTGTCCTCTAAGTACTACTGTTTGATTATCATCTATTCCTTCAGGAATTTTCACTTTTATTCTTACTGGCTTTTTAACTTGCCCTTTACCACGACATGTTTCGCATGGTTCTTTTATAATTTTACCTTCTCCATGACAATTTGGACAAGTTCTAGTTGTTTGCATTTGTCCTAGTATAGTTGTTTGCATTTGAGTTATTTGACCTGTTCCACCGCACATTGAACATGTTGTACTACTTGTTCCTGGTTTTGCACCAGTTCCATGACATGTATCACAGGTTTCTTGTCTACTAAAACTTATTTCCTTTTCTACGCCAGAAAATGCTTCTTCGTAAGTTATTTCAATGTCGTACCTTAAGCTTGCACCTTTTGTAGGTCCTGTTTTTGCTCTTGAAGTTCTTGAGCTACCTCCAAAACCTCCTCCAAAAAATGAAGAAAATATATCACCTAAGTCTCCAAAATCTCCCATTCCGCTGAAGCCATCAAAGCCTTGTGAAGAATAGAAACCTCCTCCATTTCCTCCAAATCCTTGTGGACCGTTATGTCCAAATCTATCATACATTTGCCTTTTTTGAGGGTCTGATAAATTCTCATATGCTTCGTTTACTTCTTTGAATTTAGCTTCTGCTTCTTTTTTATTATCCGGATTTGCATCTGGGTGATATTTTTTTGCAAGTTTTCTATATGCTTTTTTTAGCTCTTCTTCTGTTGCATTTTTATTTACACCTAGAACTTCGTAATAATCTCTTTTTTCAGCCATTTTTTCCTCCAATATGTATGCAGGCGGACACAAGATCCGCCCAACTACATTCTATTATTTGTTATCTTCTTTGTTTTCGTCGTCTTCTACATATTCTGCATCATAAACTTTTCCTTCTGGGTTTTCATTTGCTTCGTTAGCTCCTGCATTTTCTTGTGCACCTGTTGCATTATTTGCACTTGCTTGTTTATATAATTTTTCAGAAATTTCATAGAAAGCTGTTGTTAATTTTTCTGTAGCTTGTTTAATATTTTCTGTATCTGTTCCTTCTAATGCTTTTTTAGTATTAGCAATTTCATTTTCCACTTTTGCTTTCTCTTCTCCGCTTATCTTGTCTCCTAATTCTTTTAATGTTTTTTCACTATTGTATACTAGGCTTTCAGCATTATTTCTTACTTCTATTTCTTCTTTCTTTTTCTTATCTTCACTTGCATGTGCTTCAGCGTCTTTTACAGCTTTTTCAATATCTTCATCTGATAAGTTTGAGCTTGCTGTAATTGCAACGTTTTGTTCATTTCCTGTTGCCATATCTTTTGCAGATACGTGAACTATACCGTTTGCATCTATATCGAATGTTACTTCAATTTGTGGAACCCCACGTGGTGCTGCTGGTATTCCTGTTAATTGGAATCTTCCTAATGTTTTATTGTATGCAGCCATTTCTCTTTCACCTTGTAAAACGTGAATTTCAACACTTGTTTGGCCATCTGCTGCTGTTGAGAATACTTGTGATTTTTTAGTTGGTATTGTTGTGTTTCTATCTATTAATTTTGTAAATACTCCACCATATGTTTCAATACCCAATGATAATGGTGTTACGTCTAATAAAACTAAATCTTTAACATCTCCAGATAAAACACCACCTTGAATAGCTGCACCAATTGCAACACATTCGTCTGGGTTTATTCCTTTATCTGGTTCTTTTCCTGTAATTCTTTTTACTAATTCTTGAACTGCTGGAACTCTTGTAGAACCACCAACTAATAAAATTTTATGCAATTTGTCTGCTGTTATTCCAGCATCTTTTAATGCTTGGTTAACTGGTCCTGCTGTTGATTCTACTAAATCTCTTATTAATTCTTCAAATTTTGATCTTGTTAATGTAATATCTAAGTGTTTTGGTCCTGTACTATCTGCAGTAATGAATGGTAAGTTTATTTGTGTTTGTTGAACACCAGATAATTCTATTTTAGCTTTTTCAGCTGCTTCTTTTAATCTTTGCATTGCCATTTTATCTGTTGATAAATCAATACCATTTGATTTTTTAAATTCTGCTACTAAATAGTCTATAATTTTTTGGTCGAAGTCATCTCCACCTAATCTGTTATTACCGCTTGTAGCTAAAACTTCAAATACTCCATCTCCAATATCTAGTATAGATACATCGAATGTACCACCGCCTAAGTCGTATACCATTATTTTGCTATCTGTGTCTTCTTTGTCCATACCATAAGCTAAAGCTGCTGCTGTTGGTTCGTTTATAATTCTTAATACTTCTAGTCCAGCTATTTTACCAGCATCTTTTGTTGCTTGTCTTTGGCTATCACTAAAGTATGCAGGAACTGTAATAACTGCTTGGTTAACAGTTGTTCCTAAATAATTTTCAGCATCTGTTTTTAATTTTTGTAATATCATCGCTGATATTTCTGGTGGTGTAAATTCATCACCATCAATGTTTACTTTTTTATTTGTACCCATTTCTCTTTTTATTGATATAACTGTGTTTTCTGGATTTGTAACAGCTTGACGTTTAGCAATTTGTCCTACTAATCTTTCACCATTCTTAGAAAAAGCAACAACTGATGGAGTTGTTCTATTTCCTTCTGCGTTTGGTATAACTACTGGTTCTCCTCCTTCCATAACAGCTACACATGAGTTTGTTGTACCTAAATCGATTCCTATAATTTTTCCCATAATATTTTCCTCCTTAAATTTACGAAGTAATTTTTATTATTCATTATTCACTATTTATTAACATAGTAAACATGAACTTTTTACTTCTTTATAATATTTAACATTTTTTGTTTTATTTTCTTTTGTATAATTTATAAAATTTAAAATTAATAACATATTAATTTGCTACTACAACCATAGCATGTCGTATTACTCTATCGCCTATTTTATATCCTTTTCTATAAGTTTCTTTTATTTCTTTTTCTCCTAAGTTTTCATCTTGTACAGAACTTACTGCTTCATGATATTCAGGATTAAATGCAGTACCATTAGTTTCTATTTCTTTTACCCCTAGTGATGAAAGAACATCTGTGAATTGTTTCAAGACTAGTTCTACACCTTGTTTATATCCTTCATCTTCTGTATTGCTATTTACTGCTTTTTCTAAGTTATCAACTACTGGTAAGAAACTTGATATTATGTCTGCAAGTAAAGAGTTATATAATCCTTCTCTTTCCTTTGCACTTCTTTTTTTGAAATTATCAAATTCTGCCATAAGTCTTTTTAATCTATCTGTTGTTTCTTCTAAGTCTGTTTTTATTTTATTAAGTTCTGTATCTTCTTTGCAGTTTATATTTTCTTCCTTTACTTCTTCTGAAGTTTCTGTTTTTTTCAACTCTTCATTATTTTCTTCCAATTTCACTCCTCCTTCTTTCCTTCACCTAGTAATCCACCTTGATTCATTCTTCTATTTATGTATTTCAAGACAGATATTACTTTTGAATAATCCATTCTTTTAGGTCCTATTATTCCAATTGTTCCTAATGATTTGCCATGTACTTTATGATTAAATGTTATTATACTGAAATCTTTTAATTCCTCATTTTCATTTTCATCGCCAATATATACATTAATATCATCTGCAATTCCTGAATTTAAAGTATCTATTACCATATCTTTTGCATCAAGTACATTTACAAAGTTTTTAGCAAGTTCCATACTTTTAAACTCTGGAAGTTCAAAAGCTTTGTTTGTTCCTTCATAATATAGCGTTCCTTGCTCATCTATTGTTTTTTTCATTTCATTTAATATCGGTCTTATTACATTTATACTGCTACTCATTTCAGAAATTATATAATTTTCTATTGGTGTATCTATATCATCTAATGGTTTTCCTTTTAATTTATTATTAAACATATATGATAATGTAGATATTTGTTCCTCTGTTACATCTTCATCAAATTTAATTATTGTTTCTTTAATTATTCCTGAGTCCGTAAGTATAATTGCCATCATTGTTCTTGTTCCAAGAAGTACAAATTTAATATCTTCTATTATTTGATTATGTTTATTGGGTCCAATACTTACTGTTGGATAATGAGTTATTTCAGATAAAGTATTAGTAGTAATTTTAGTTAAATCTTCCATTTGATTAACTTTAGTTTGAAGTTTTGATTGTATATATATAACTTCTTCTAAACTAATATCATCATCTTTTAATAATTCATCAACATAGAACCTATATCCTTTTGCTGATGGTACTCTACCAGCTGAAGTATGAGGTTTATCTAGGAAACCTAATTTTTCTAAATCTGCCATTTCGTTTCTTACAGTTGCACTACTATAATCCAAATTATATTTTTGCACAATTGCATTTGAACTTACGGGTTCAGCTGTTTGAATATACTCTTCTATAATAGCTTGTAATATTTCTTTTTTTCTATCATTCAACATTTTTTATTCCTCTCTCAATGTTGATTTTACAAGTTTGGATTTTCAAACTCTATTAGCACTCTTTGATATTATTTGCTAACGCTTATATTATTATACATCATTTTTAGCACTTGTCAAGTTCTTTTGCTAAAAAAAGGTAAGAATTTCTTTTTTCTTACCTTTTAATTTAATCTTATTTTATTTTTTTATATATACTGGAGTTCCAATTGCAACCATATTATATAATTGTTTTACTTTGCTATATGGCATATTTACACATCCATGACTTCCATTTGTTTTATATATTGTTCCTCCAAATTTACTTCTCCATGATGCATCATGAAATCCAAAAGAATGTCCTTTAAATGCTATCCAGTAGTTTACGAAGCTTGCATAATCTGCACCTCTTAATATTATATCTGTTGCCTTATTTAGTACCTTAAATGTTCCGGTTGGTGTTTTTCCATTTATTCCTGTTACAATATTTGAAAATAAAACTAATTTATCGTATTCATAATATTCTAATGTTTGTTTAGATATAGAAACAACTATATATGGATTTTTCTTCTTTTTTACTTTTACTGTAATTGAGTCTTTTGTTGTATTTCCACTTGTATCGCTTACAGTATAATTTATTTCATATGTTCCTGCTTCATTTATATTTAAATTAGACTCCACATTTACTTTACTAGTTATGTCTCCATCGTAATTATCTGTTGCTGTATATGTCGGTAATGAATAGTTATCGCTTGCATATATTTCAACCTCTGGTTCACTATCTATTTTTAAAATAGGTGCTGTTGTATCTACAACTTTTATATTTCTATATAATGTTTGGTCAACCCCTAAATAATTAACCTTCAAATTGTATTTAATAACATAATCACCAAGAATATTAGTGTTAACATTTGTAAGTATATTAACTTTATTATTTAAACTTTTATTTTTGGTTTTAGCAATAAATCCTGTATCAATATATTCATTTCCAGCTTCAATAGTTATATTGTTATTTCCTAATAATTTAAATTCTATGTTATTTTTTTGATCTATAATCATGTATGCCATTAGCAATATAAAACCAACTAAAATAATTATTATTGCAAATATTTTTATTCCGTGTTTTAGATTTTTCTTTCTTTTGTTCTTCCATTTATTTTCACCATTTTTTTAATTTTTACTGTTTAATTATACCATAATGTAAATATGTGTCAATAATTGTTAATTAAAAAAAATACTTATTAAGCGCTTAATAAGTATTTTTAGGGTTATATAATTTAGGTACTAGAATGTACCTTGAAGTATACTTCCAATTTTAGTTTCTTTTTAGTAGCTTAAAATTTGTTTTATTATTGCTACTTTTACTATTATGTAGGCCAATATGTTTATATAATTCTTGAAACATTTC
The DNA here is from genome assembly GCA_934183305.1 of uncultured Clostridia bacterium. Taxonomy (GTDB): domain Bacteria; phylum Bacillota; class Clostridia; order TANB77; family CAG-508; genus HGM13634. The sequence continues at coordinate 238,714 of CAKPSF010000002.1, forward strand.
AGAAATATCATATATGTTGGCATCTAATTTTTTATCAATTCTATTATATTGGGTATCGATTTTGTTATTTAATTTTTCATACTGAGTATCTATTTTATTGTCTAATTTTGCATATTGTGCATCCATCTTGTTGTTTAGTTCTTCATATTGTGCATCCATCTTGTTGTTTAGTTCTTCATATTGTGCATCCATCTTGTTGTTTAGTTCTTCATATTGTGCATCCATTTTGTTGTTTAGTTTTTCATATTGAACATCCATTTTGTTGTTTAATTCTTCATATT
>CAKPSF010000003.1 GCA_934183305.1 uncultured Clostridia bacterium
GCTCCAAAAATTGCTGCTGTTGCTGGCACATCACTTCTTGGTACAATAAAATCCTTCCATTGATCTGCAAATGTTCCACCTAATGCTCCTGTAAATGCTTTAATAAATCCCATATTAAATTCCTCTCTTTCTATTCGTTTTATTATATTAATCTTGTGTTGTAAAATTATTTAATACATTATTAATTAACTTTTCTCCAAGACTATCATCAATTCCCACATACTGAATATATAGAAAATCATATACTTTTCCATCTTTTTCAAAATAACCTGCTATCCAAGTTTTGTATTTCTCTGGTGATGAGCTTTCTCCTATTGCATGTCTTGATACATCTACTTTAACTTTTTGTCCAAATAATGTATAATCTTCAAATTTCCTTTTGAATGTTTTTTCTTGGTAAGCAAGACATGTATCTAAATCTTTGTAATTACCTTCATTCCCATAATATGTTAGTCTGAAAGAAGCTCCTTCTCCTTTGTATTTATTTACTTCTTTTAAAGCATATATGCTTGTTACACCATTTGTATCTGGATATTGATTAACATAATACTTACTTTCATCTGGATTTTCTAGGTTTTTTACTATTAATTTATGGTTTGATGATATTATTCCATCAACTTTTTTACCTTCTATCTTATCATTTAATGTCATAGAACTTAAGATATCTTTTAATTCTTCTGTTTTTGCAAATTCTGTTACATCTAAATTTGCTCCATTATTTTTGTTTTTACTTATTTTGACTATAACTTGTAAGCAACTACCTTCTTCATTTTTGTTTAATAAGCTTACTCCATAATAGTTGAATTTATCATAATACTCATATCCACCTAATTTAGTATAATTTGTTTCCGCATAATTTTCTTGGCTAGACTTATTCTCTTTTTCTTTTTTCATTGAACTTTCATATGTTTTTGAAAAATTAAATGAAATTTTGATATTTTTTTCTTCGTTTATAAGTTTACCTGCTACATATGGTGTGTTTTCTAAATCTGCTTCGAATTTATATCCTGCATCTTTTGGATATTTAATTGTAAATTCAAAAGGAGCATATTCATCAACTAATTCTGCGGTCTCCATATTTTTATCTCCTTTGTTTTTAACGCAACATACTATTATTATACATAAAACAAGTACACTTATTAATACTGAAAAAATTATTTTCTTATTCATTTTACTTCCCCCTAAAATTAAATTTTACAAGTTTTTTATAGCATTTTCATATTCTATTTTTCATAGCTTACTTAACACTATTAATTATTTATATATATTTCTTATTTTCACCACCTTTATTTATAATAATTTCAAATTAAAAACTAATATATTGATATGTCTTTCACTAAGTTTTTATAATCAGTTATTGTAAATTTTCCATCCATACCACTAATCATTAGTGGTATTGTAAATTTTGTATCGCCAAATTCATATTCTACACCAACTCTTGGAAACACTTCTGTACATTGTGTTTTTATTAATAGTGGTGTTCCTACTGCTTCTAATAATAATTCTTCAGAATATAGTTCTCCATTTTCTGATACATTATATTTCCAAATTCTTAATGTGGCATCTAAACTTTTTGGAATGACTATAAATTGATATTCATCTCCTTCTACAACAGTTGTTAAAGATTCATATTCAATATCAGAATTAAAGTATTTTTCTTTAATTTGTGCTTCTTTTCCCTTTTCTATATATCCTATTGCAATACATTCATTATTTTTAAAATTAACTTTTGTTGATAAGTTATCTAAAAATATTCCTTTAAAGAAATTTGCTGTTCTTTCTGTTGGACTTGATGCAATTCCTGTTTCTGCATCAAGAGTGTATTCTGCCACTAATTCTGTATTATGATATATTGTTACATATATTATATTGGGTCCTACTTCTGTACAAGTTACGTTGTCTGGTTTATAGCCATAATGCTCTTTATAGAAAAGAGCTATTACTTTTCTCCATTCTTCTAAACTAATATTCTTAATGTCATTTGGTATTTGATTTTCAACATTTTCAGAATTGTTTTCATTCTTTTTTGTCATATTACTATTTGCATTATTGTCTTTATTAATTATTTTAGTATAGATAAAATATCCAATTATCATTAATACCGCTGTTAAAAGTGCGGTAATTGCAATTGTTATAACTGTTTTTTTCAAGATTAACCTCCTTTGTAAAATTTAATATTCATTTTCCTATCATTAATATAATTATAAGAATTTTATAACATAAAATCTATTAAAATACTATTGTACTTTTGGTGCAAATTTTGATAAAAAGTTGCACTAAAAGTGCAAAAAATTAAAAAGGCATTTATTTTTACAGCTTTTTATGATACAATATATCTTGATATAAGTAACCTAGGGGGTATCTGTTTTGTATAATATTATTGTAATTGATGACCATAAAATGTTAAGAGAAATGATTTCTGAAACATTAAATGCAAGAGATTTTAATGTTATTGCTTCTAGCGGAAATGCAAAAGACTCTGTATCTTTATGTGAAAAATTTAAACCTGATTTAATTTTAATGGATATTTGTACTGAAAACAATTCAAGTGGATTAGCTTATTCAAAAATAATAAAAGAGAACTTTCCAAGTGTGAAAATTATTCTTATGACTGGTGTACCAGATTTAACATTTATAGACAAGGCAAAAGCTAATAATGTTGATAGTTTTATTTATAAAAATATTAGTAGTGATTCTCTTATAACTACTATCCAAAATACTATTGATGGATATTCTTTATATCCAAATTCTAATAGTCCTAAATCCAATATTCCTGATGTTCTAAAGGATCTAACAGATACTGAATTAGGTGTTCTAACTGAGTATTGTAAAACATTAGATAGAGATGAAGTTGTAAAAAAACTTGGAATATCTGTAAGAACCCTAAAATCACATATTTCATCTATTTATGAAAAAACTGGTTATAATAATTTAGCAAAACTTGCAATATATTGTGTGGGTAATGGTTTAATAGTTCCAAACCTTGAAACCCCGAATGAGTAAAAGAATAACTGCTATTTCAATGTTAGCAGTTATTTTTTATTGATATATTTACCGAAAACTCTGGAACTGTTGAAATATAGAACATTCCTCCTAGTTTTTTTACTTTTCTTCTCATATCTTTTATTCCCTGATTTTCTGTAATAAATTCATTTGGCTTTCTACCATCATTTGTTATTATCATATATGTTTCTTCTAGTGTTTCTTTTATATTTACAAATACTTTTGAACTCCCTGCGTGTCTTATTGCATTTGTGGTTGCCTCTCTTATTATTTCAAAGAACACTTTTGCTACTTCTTTATTTTGAGGTAATTTTCCATCTATAATAATGTCTGTTCCGTTTTTCTTATGTATTTTTATTAAATTTTCTAGGTTTGTATTTGTGTCATCTGTATCTTCAATATCTATGAACATTTTTTGTATCATAAATTTTATTTCTTCAAAATTTTCTTGGGTTATATTTTCTTTATTTAAATATTGTTGCAGTATAGAAAGATTTTGTCCTAATATATCGTGATATTTGTTTTTTAGTTTTAGTAAATTTTTTTCCTTTTCTAATTCTTCTATATTATCAATACTTAATAATATTTTTTTATTATTCTCTTTTAACTTTTTATTTTGCCCATTTAACTTTTGATGTAATTTATATTCTTCTGTTATATCAAATGTAATTATCTCATTATTGTTTATAACAAAAACATAATATTTATCTCCTACTTTTACACAATAATTTTTATCTAGCTGGTCTATACTTTGTCTTATTATATTTGTTATATAGTCTTTTTTTATGTTTAATTTATTTAATATTTCATACATTTTATTGTTTATTAATTTTGCTTTCTTGCCTTTTAATACTAGAATACCAAACTCACATTCATCTATAACTTTTTTTATTGAGAAATCTGTAATAGTTTCTTTTTTGTAATATCTAAAATACATATATATAAGTGAAATAATTTCGTATATTATGCCTAGCAATGCGATTATAAATAAGCTATTTCTTGATATGCTTTCTTGCATAAACAATGCTATAAGTATTGTTATAAAAACAATATATTCTAGTGCATAATCTGTTATATTTTTATTTATTATTCCTTTTTTTAGTATGATTTTTAGAATCTGCCATACTAATAAAATGCACAATACACCTATTATAATTGCTATCATATTACTAATTTTCTCCTCTTAAAATTTTCAATTTTATAGTTGTTCCATCTTCATCTACTATTTGCTCAATTTTCAATAATTTTTCTAATTGTAATTTTTCTATTTCTTTTTTGAAGTTCTTATGTTTGCTATCAAATAAATATTTTATTTCTGTATATGAATTGTTTACTTGTATATATAGAATAAAATTAGTTTCTCTAAATTTCATTATTGTTTCAAATATGATCTCATAAATATTGGCTGTTTCTCCACTACTTATCTCAAAATTATTTGTTTTCAAAACTCCATTTATTCCTAGTGCTTGTGCCTCTATTAACATTTCATTTATGATTATTTCTAGTCTTTTATTATCATATTTTTCTTTGTTATAGCTTGATATTACTAAACTACTCATTCTTTTACAATAATTTAGTAGTAGTTTTATATTTTGCATTTTATCTATGTCTGTTATCTTCATTTCTTTTATTAGTTCATTTATCAAGTTTCTTTTTTGTTCTATCTTTTCATCTAATAGCTCTATAATTTCGCTTTTTAATTTTGTTTCATATATTTCTGTTGCAATCTTTCTTTGCTTTTGTAATATTGTTTCTTGTTCTATAAGCTCTTGTTGTATTAATTTCAATTCTTTTTCATATTCGTTTATTTTACTAAAATCTTTTTCTTCTATTGAATAGCCACCATTTATAGCCTTAACATTTTTTACAATGTTGTTATCTTTATATGTATTTTTTACCTTATTATCTTTTATATCATTTATTATATTTTCTTTTAGATTTATGGAATGATTTGTTGCAATTCTAGTTTTTCCATCTTGTGATATGATTTCTAATGGTAAATTTGAATTTTTAAATATCTTCTTATATCTGAAATTATTTGGTATCAAATTAAAGTCAAGCATCATTTCTAATCCCACACAAAATAATGTTCCTATTATTACCGACATATTTGTTTTTCTTATTACTGGAACATTTTTTATATATAAAATTGTATATACTACACCAATTAAAATAATTATTGATATTGAGATTATGTTTTTGTACCCTTTATTTTTGCTTGATTTTATTAGATTTATTATTGCTACTACTATTAAACATAGAATCCAAGCAACTATTATAAAATACCCTATATTATGATTATAATCATTTATATTGCTTTTTATTTTGAATACAATATTATGTAGGCTATTTGTAAGTACTAATAAGAATAGTATTGTTGATATAATTATTGTAGCAATTCTTCTTTTTTTATTTTTACTGTTTATTAAATAACTACTACAATTATAATAAAATGTTGGAATCAGCAATAGTGGTATATAATACAAATACCACAATATTTCTGTTGCATACCCTGTTGTATATGTTTTAAGCATTCTTACTACCATCCAAAATGCTAATAGCACACCTATTGATAATACATATTTTTTTAGTGTTTTATCAAATATTCTTATATATAATAGTGTTATCCATATTGTATATATTGCTAATGCTAATATGGTTTGTTGAGTCTGTGTCATATTTACCCCTTTTTATTTTTGATTTTTCTATAAATTTTATTTGTCTACAATATAATAACATAATAGCAGATTTTCTATTTTTTTTCAACATAAAGCAAAATACTAGCCTCTTATAGCTAGTATTTTATAACTTTAATTTTTCTTTTCATAATTTAAAAATATTTTCTCCTAATTTCATATTCTTCCCACTTTCACATACAATTATATAAGTGTTACTGTAAAACCTCTACCAAAAGTCTTTGGAACTTTGTCAAAGACTTTTAACATTTACTGTACATAACTAATATTTTGATTTTAATCATACAATTTGTGTTATTTAATATAATTCATCCTTTTAAACCATTTTATTGTGTCTTTAATTGTATCCTTCATATCTCTATTTTTATACTCCAATTCTTTTTTAGCCTTTTCATTGCTAAAATTAGAATTAGAAGATAATGTATATAGAGAATATTTTGTAAATAATGGTGTTTGCTTTTTTATGTTATAATATAATTTGCAAATTGGAGCTACTAATTCTGCCAAACATAGTGGTAACACTATCTTAATTCTTTTTTTCTCCTCTAAATCACAAACAAAATCAGTCAATTCTTTTATTGTAATATATTTATTAGATAAAATATAACATTCTCCTCTATTATTTTTATCACAGGCACTAATAATACCATCTGCCACATCTCTAACATCTACAAAATTATACCCTCCTTTTACACAAGCAAAGAGTTTTCCTGTCGCTACTTCTTTTATTAATTGTGTTAAGTGGCTATTTCCATAATCATTTGGTCCAATAATTCCAGAAGGATGAATAATACAAGCATTTAGATTCTTGTTTTTTATTGCATCAATAACATATTTTGCTGCCTCTGCCTTTGTTTGTGCATATAATCCTACTACTTTTTCAGAATCAAAGTTAGTAATCTCTGTTATTGTTTCATTATTAGGCCTTTCGGTAATTGAATGTACACTACTTACATATCCACTCATCTTTAATTATGATTGCTAAATTTTCTTAATCAATCGCCTCACGATCGATTTTGTGCAATTTTTATTCATTTTAGAGTAAGTTATCGATTAAAGAAATGTTAAGCAATATCAAGCGTTTCTGATATTTCCCCAAATTGTATGCTCATACGGGGGTAAAATCGCCCGGATGAGAAAACAATATAACCCACTTCCCTATGTAATCACTTAAACAAACATTTCCATATGTAGTAATCGCTTCAAAATCTGGAGCCTTCATTCCTATTTTAACCGTTCCATTCATCATTAATTCATAATCCATAAAAAATAAACCTCCTGCATAATTTTGTATATATTATGCAGGAGAGATTGTTTTGTGCTTGTTTACCAATTAAATTACTATTTTCTCTTTTATATATAGCTGTTAGATTTTTTCCTTACCTTAATATCATCTACTAACGGAACAAAATTATTAAATTCATTTTCAATTTTATTAATTGTTCCTCTGTTCTCTCTGCACTCTTAAATACTGGATTACACTGGTGTAAGAATACAATATCCATCCAACGACATTTTTTCTGCAATTTTCATCATTTTTTGAGAAAATCTAAGTTTCCACATAATGTAATTACTTTTATTCTTCAATGAACTCCTCATTTGCATATAATGTTACCATATCCCATAGGTACATTTGGAATCAGCTTAAGTAATTCACTGGTATGTGCATCACTCCTTTTAATTTTTTTGTTACTTGCATGGATATAAAGTTCACCTCTATAAGATGTTTTCCAACTTCGTGTTTCTATGACCTTCTTGCCCTCTTTAATAAGAGTTGCCCATGGTTCGATAATACTTAAAACTTTCATAGTGTATGACACCTTTCTGATTGATATGTAATTTTTATTTGGAAATAAATTCCATATTTACATTATACAGCATTACACCCAAAAAATCAATATTTACATAATATTAAAGGATTTATGCAACATGTTTTCTATGTTAAATTTTTAACATTGCTTTGATTTACCATTACATATTCAATTGTTGTATAAATTTTTATATGTCCCAACAATATCTGTTGTATCTGGCTTTACAATATCGCTATTCTTTACAATATTAAATTTATATTCATAATCAACTATCGCATCATTTTTTCTTGTTATTTCTTTATTTGATTTGTCTATATTTCTAACTGCCAATCCTGTTTCTTTATCTATATACCTTTCATAACTATTTCCTTTAATAACATAACACTCTTTTCCATTACAATAAGTAGAATCAATCCCTGTTATTAAGGCATATTGAAGATTCGCTAATATTCCATCTGATACATATGTTACAGGCAATATATGTCCACCTATCATTGTTTCTGCATCTAGTACATGTTTTTTTCCTTCTGATTCTGTTATAAATAATTGTTCTTCTCCTTTTTTATAATAAGTTATTTTTTGAATATTACTTCCATTAACAACCTTAGTAAGTGTAGTTAAGTAGTCTTCTCCTTTATTATAGCTTTCTGTTATAGTTAAAATCTCTCCTTGATACGAATATAATTTTTCATAGTAATTATCGTTTGCTTTGTTTGCATTTGCTTTTCTAGAAAGTGAAAACATTATAATTGTTCTTCTTCCTACAACTATTATATATATTAACATTATAGCTAATAATGCATATTTTAAAATTTTCAATTTCTTATTATATTTTTTTATATATTTTACTTCTCTATCATCTCTTTGGGCATTACTTACTTTTATTTCTTTTTGCATATTTTCTAATACTTTTTGACATTCAGAACACTCTTTTAAATGTTCCTCAATAAAACTATTTGTTTCTTCATTTGTTAAATTTTCAACATAATTTGGTAATAAATCTTGAACAATCTTGCAATCTCTTTTTTCTTTCATATCAATCAACCTCCCTTAATTGATTTTTTCCTCGATAAAATGTTACTCTAGCCCAGTTTTCTGTTTTATTCAAAACAATCCCTATTTCTTTAAAACTAAGTTCGCCTGTTATTCTTAAATAAATTACTTCTCTTGTTTTCTCGTCTAAATACTGCATTTTCTTATATAGTGAAATCTTTTCATCATTTGAAATAACTTGTTCTTCTAATTTATCTAATGCTTGTACATTTAATAAATTCGCTTCTTTTATATCTACAAACTTTTTATTTTTTCTGCATTCGTCATACCAAAGATTTTTAGCAATTTGACATAGCCATACTGACATCTTACATTCGCCTTTGTATGTGTCAATTTTCTTTACTGCTTTATAAAAAGTTTCTTGGGTAAGTTCTTCAGAAATATCATTATTACGAGTTAAACAGAATAAGTATTTGTTAACTGTTTCAAAATATTCTTCGTATATTTTTTCAATATCCTGCATAACTTTTATCCTCCTTTACACATATGACGTATAAGATTTCATTTCGTTACAAAATTTCTAAAAGATTTTATATATTAAATTTTATAATAGCACAAACATATTTATCCTGTCAAAATTATCCATATGACACAAAACATAACGAAAAAGAGCTTTCTAAATTAGAAAGCTCTATCGTTCAGGTTCAGTATCAGTGTACAGTGCTATTTAAAGTACAAACCAACCGACACAATCTTTGTGATGCCACTCCCTATCAAGACCAGTAACAAATTTAGCAAGTGGCTTATCGTTTGAATAGCATTCATAGCTCCCACCAGCAATCCAGTACATGTAAGAAGGATAGTTATCATTTACTAAAATCTTACATGTATTGGCAAAATCGTATTTTCTACAATTCCATGCTCATAATTGTTGCTCCTTTAAAAAAATTAAATTTTAATTTTGCCGAACGAATAAAGTATATTCTTGTGAATATGTTTTAATTATACCACTTTATGTTAATTTTCGCAAATTTTTAACAACTTACTACGTTTCCAATGACAATCGTTGCAACTTTACATAATTCGTGATATAATATTTGTTATAAAAGGTTAATATACCTTTTGTAACAAATACTTTATCCAAATAGGAGGAAACTATGACATTAAACGATTACAGAATGTTACGGTATGAGGATTTCTTTTTAGCAATTATAAAAAGAGAAATGAATTGGGAAAATGCTGAGCATGCGTTTTTTACTCTTCCTGGTTCCACTGAACAGATTACTGCTATTGATTTTCTCAGGATAGCAGTGGATGAGGCTCTTATTGAAAACAATGAGCCACTTACAGATGAAAACAGAAAAAGAGTTGAAGATGAGGTTAAACAGGCAATTACTCCAAATCTTGAAGAATGGTATCCTGTAATATTGGTAAAACAAGAAGATGGATACATTGATCTTTCTCAGATGCAAAAATTGGATTCTTCATACAAAATCGTTTATCAGCTTCCATTTAGTAGGTACTATAAGGAATGCGACTATTCTTTTGAAGAGGATGAAGACGGACCATATCTTAATATAGATATGAAACCATTTGAACTTTTTACTAAAGAGTACGAAGATAGGACTTTTTAAAGAACAAAAATAAGACTTTACATTAAATGTAAAGTCTTATTTTTTTATAATCCTTATTAATTGGCCTTTTGCTGTTGCAATTATATAACCAAAAACAGATATTTTCATTTTTGAATTAATATCTGCTCTTTTATATGAAATTCAATATAAAATTACTATTTATCTTTATTGTTTTCTTTTGCTATGTATACAGCTGTCAATACGATACCAACTAGATTACTTCCAATAGATAATCCTAGTAAAATTCCGCTGCTAAAATTTCCAAAATCACTTGTTTGCTTTCCAGCAAAAAATATATATGCTAAGTATAATATATTACCTAATATAATTAATGATATTCCTGATTTTAATTTATCCATATACTTTTCTCTCCTTTTTATTATTTAATTTATAGTAGTTATTGCAAAAACATTATCTGTATTAAAGTTTTCATCTGTTATGTTTTCATTATATAGAACCCAATACAAATGATTTTTATATTCATATTCTGCTATATTTTTAAATTCTTTTAATTCGATTTTTCTATCTGCTTCTGCCGCAAATTCGTCTCTGGTATTATCTGTAACCAAGTATAATGTATCTGATTTTTCATCATATAAAATGTCATAAATTATTAAATCTCCCTCAACTGTATTTTGTGCCACTCTTATAAATGAGCTTTTTCTATTTTTGTAATTTTCCATAAATTCATTGTACAAATAATCATTATGCACCATTGCTCCAATTACAAAAGAATTATCTTTTTGAGCATCAAAAGAAGTATACTCACTTGGTAAATTTCTTATATCTTTATTTTGAGTCAATGTTGTATTATAGAAATCATCTACGTTTTTTATTGTGGTGTCATCATTAAGTTTATTTGCTGTCGAAACTCTACCTCTATCTACATGATTTATTATAATTCCTATAACTAAAAGTATAATTAAGAATACTCCTATAATAATACATATCTTCTTTTTCATCATTGTTCCTCCTTAAATTGATATTTATATTTCTATATAACATCATAATTACATTTGCCACACCAAGAGCATCCATTACATCTATCTCTACTTTTGCAATTTCTGCATTTAGGTTGAATTTTAATCTCATTATACTCTAATGGATTTTGCAATTTAGATTTTAATGCCATAACTTTTTGATAAGCTTTAGGTATATGATAAGTTTTTCCATCTTTTATAAATACATTTCCAGTTCCAACAAAATTAAACTTGACATTATACTTTACACATTCATCATATAGTTTCTTTACCCAATCATAATATAATGGTCTATTTCCTTCATAATTTTCTCCATCAACTAATACTATTTCAATTTTTCCAGTCTTTAAGTATTCATCCAATGTGATTTCCCCAATCATTGGTGCACACATAATTCCTTTATGTTTAAAAGGTAAATTCAATAAAATTGGGATTCGTTCATCTGCTCTTTTTTGATTTTCTGCTGTAAAAACCATAATTACATTTTCCCAGCCATCATTCCAATCATCTGGCAAATTTGCTGCAACTCTTTCTGCTCTTTTTGTTTGAAGCCAAAATGTAACATCTTTTCTATTTCTTATCATATTCCATACTTCATCTCGCCACTTATCCGCTTCTTCTAGAAAAAAATCACTAGTCATACAGACTCGTATAGTAGAACCACTTTGAATTTTATATTCTCCATTTCTATTTTTCTTTAATGGTAAATTAAAATTTGTTTTTACTTTATATATATCGCTACCATCTTTTTCTCTTTGAGAGTCAAGAAAGTACATATAGCAATTTTCACATCCTTCGCTATATTTACGACATCCATGCCAAGGATTCCATATATCATTCAAATTATATCACTTCCAGTTTTATAGAAATTACCCAATTCATTTATTGTATCTAATATTTTACTTAATTTTCCACTAAGTTTATTATTCATTCTCTATCATATCAAGCATTCTTATATGAAAACCATTTTCTTGATAAAATTTAATTGCCTTTTCATTATATCCAAACACAGCAATCATTATTTTTTCACATCCAATTGATTTTAAATAATCTCTCATCTTTTGTAATAAAGCTTTTCCTATGCCTTTTCCTCTATAATCCTTACTAACTACTAATTCAGTTATTCTACCTCTCTTTGGTACATCAAAATCATAATTCTTGGTTTTACTATTATTAATAATGCCTACTACCAACCCTATTATTTTTCCAGCTTCTTTGTATAAAAAGATTTTGCCATCTTTTTCAGTAACATTTTTAATTGTTTCTGTAAAATATTCTTCTCTATACTCATTACCTACTATGTTATATCCCTCTATATCAATATTAACTATATATTTTTGTAATTCTACTAACAAGTCTTTTATTTCTTCATTGTATTCTGGAGTATATTCAATAATCATAAAACTTATCTCCTTCTTAAACTACCATATTCCTTATAAAAATATCTTTTCTCCATTTAATTAAAATTTTTTATCATAGTTCTACAATATTAACTTGATTTCCGTGTTCTTTTATAATATCAATTAAGTCTAACACTTTTAACCATACTGTTGCTGTATTATCGTTTGGATGGATTCCAATTATTTGTTTATCATTAAGAAAATCTTTATCTAAATAAAATTTAACTTTTAATTCTTTATCGTTTAATAAGCCAAATGGAGTTACACTACCAGCAGTTAAATTCATAATACTCATTAAATCTTGTTCTGAGACGAAACTTAAAGGTCTTGTGCCATTATTATTTCTAAATTCTTTCAAATTAACTCTTTTATTCCCTTTAACTGTTATAAGATAATAGTTTCTTTTCTTATCATCACGAACAAATAAATTTTTTGCATCATACTCTGGATATGGTACTTCTATTTCTGATAGTTCTTCCATATTAAAAACTGCTTTATGTTCTGTTATTTCATACCATATATTTTTACTCTTTATAAAATCATATACTTCTTGTTTCTTCATATTCTTCCTCTTAGTTTTTTATAGAAAATTCTTCTTGTTCTTGATACCATTCTGCGAATTTTTCCATAGCAGAATAAGAACCATCTACTTTTTTTCTATTATCTCTTTCCTGTTCATTCATTTCAGCTAAAGTTTTATCAAAACCTTTAGGTTTAAAAACATACCATAAATCAGACCACTTTTCTTTTCTATCTTGTCCTTGTATTTTATTTGATAAATTACCAGGATGTTTTCCATAAAAATATCGTATTTCATTTCCATCATGATATGCTAGGCATTCGTTAAATGCACATGTTCTATTATTTTTATTTTCCATTAATTTTAAAATTCCATCTATTCCAATTGTTTCTAATGAAAAATTAACAAAAGCTCTTGGAAAACCATTTAATTCATCAATTCTAAAATCCGTATCTAGTGCAATGCAAGGTTTTTTTACCATCTCATAGGCTTGACAGACTTTTGCTTTTGCAATTTCTTGTATATCATCACTTCGTGGTTCATCTAATTCAAAGTCAATTGTATTTAATTTTATATTCTTAAAGTATTTCTCTGCTGATTTAGCTTTTCCTTTATTATGTGTTACAAAAATTATTTCTTTTTCCATTTTTGTCACTCCTCTTATAAATTAGCTTTTATAATTTTATCTTTCTTCATCTTATCTATTATTTTTGCATAAACTCTATCTCTTATCCATGGTTCAGATGACATTTCCAACACTTCATTAATTGGAACCCATTTAACTCCGCTATTTTCGTCTTCTTTTATATGTATTTCTTCATTTTCATCAGCTTCTAATAAATATGTTACATTAATATGAACATGTGAGCCAACATATTTGCCTCTTTTTTCATGTCCATTTACATTAATTAATTCTAGTGAATAAATATCCTTAGAAATAGGAGTAACATTTTTTATTCCTGTTTCTTCTTTTGCTTCTTTCATAGCCACATATAAAAGGTCACTATCTCCATCACTATGTCCACCAGTCCAAGCCCATGAATTATAAATTTTATGATATATCATTAAAATTTTTGTTCTTTCTTTATTAATAACAAATGCAGAACTAGTAAAGTGTCCATATTCATTTTGTCTTGTTAATACATCATCAAAATCATTTATATACTTTAGCATTATGTTTCTGTCCACTTCTTCTTGCTCATTATATGGAATAAATTTTTCAATATTTTCTTTTAAATTGCCCATATCAATTTTCTTTGTTTTATTTTTCTCCATATATTCTTCAATTAGTGGTATTCTAGCTTTATCTTTTTCTCTGTTACTATTTTTTAAAAACTCATAATACATTTCTATACTTTGAAGATTAAGTCCATCGTATCTTTCTATTTTCCAAGATTCTTTGGTATCAACTACACATTCTATTTTATCACTAACTTTATACCATCCATTTCCTTTTTCTTGTAGTTTATAATTATTTTTTAGTTCCTGCAATCCTTTTTCTGTAACAGCAATATCAAGGTCTCCAGCATCAGGATATATATTGCGAATAACTAATGAGCCACTTGATAAAATCCAATATTCATTTTTATCTAATTTTAAACTTTCAATTAATTCCATAAGTTCTTGTTTATTCATTCTTTTTTCCATATTTCAACTTTTCCTTAATAATTTTTTATATAATCTATATAATAGACGCTATTCCAATTACTCCTATCATTGCCAAGCCTAGACTAGGCATAATAATGCCAGGTAAATCTTGAAATTTATCAGGATTAATCTTTCTAAATAGTACACCAATAATTAAGAATACTATTGAATTTAATAAAGCCATCCACTTTGGTACACTTAGTGCTCCATTTAATACTGCTACTGCAACACATATATCTGCAATCATTAATACACAATATATTAACATAAATGGAAATATTATAGTTTTATAAAAGCCTTCCAATGTATTGTCAGCAAGTTCAAAATTTGTTTTACCATTATCAGTAATCCTTTTATAAATAACTGCTTGAATACATAACATAGAATGAATAAATAAACCGCCTACGCAACCAATAAATCCTGTTATTAAAATTAAATTAGATAATATTACATTATTTTCTCTAATTATATTTGCTATAGCATAAAATCCAAATCCTAATAATATCACTCCAAACATGGCAAATATTATAGACAATCCAAATCTCCATTCAGACATTTCACTCCAATTGCTATCAATATTCTTTGATGTTCCTAATTTTTTATTACCTTTTCCTTTTAAATCAAACAATAAATCTCAAACGCAACATAATAATCCACCAATTAATCCCATAATACTAAAAATTAAATTCATAATATACCTCCAATTTTAAATATCACATTATATTTCATTATCCAAAACTTGTATTTTTACAACTTCTTCTAGTGGCGTAGGACTAATGCTTCTGATTATTTCATCAGTAAAAGTAATTGATATATTAGTTCCTTCTTTCAAATCAGAAACTTTAATTTTTTTGCCTCTCCAAACCATATTCATACTATCATCTACTTTAAATGTAAAATTTCCTCTGTAATTTATATCATTTACTTCTAATCCTTTTACATTAAGATGAAAGCTACCATCGTTATATTGTTTTATGCTTTGTATATTTGCATAAAATGTTTGAGCATCATATGCCTTTCTAATTGCTAAATCATTTTTAGGTGCATTTCTTTGACCTATAAATAAGCCAATTGTAAAACTTATTCCAATAATTACTATTAATCCTAGTATAATAACGATTTTTTGTTTTGTATTCATAAATTTTCCTCCTTTTAAATTTAAAATATAAACTAGCTTCATTTATTCAATTAATAAGTTAAACTTTATTATGTAATTACAATAAACTATTTTCTATAAAAATGAAAATCGCAACAATCTTTACCGTAACCCAAAGTTTTAGTTCGTGAAAATCCTAATTTTTTTAAATTTCCATAAGTCACATCATCTACATCACAAAAAAGGCAGCACAACTTTTCACAATCATTTTCTACACAAGCTGTATGCCAAAGACATTTTTTCATTGTCACATCAAAAGATTTCTCATCATGACTTTGTTCACTATCCCATAAGTCAGTTTTGCGTACAACTTTAAGGAATATCTTACTATAAAGTGAATAAAAACATGGTATTTTTTCCATTTTCACCATAGATAAATGCTTTTGTTGGGCAACTATATCAAGCATATATTTTCGCATATACTTATATACATCTTCTTCTGAAAAGTCTTCTTTTTGTAAAACTTTATACAATGCTATACGAGGAAGAATTGTTTGGACAAGTGTTTTTGTTTGATTTTCTGACTTGTTTTTTATATTTTTGATAAGCTCATTAAGCATTATCGCCTGTTTATTAAACAAGTTTTCTCCTTTATCCACGCCAAACTCTTCAATTAAAAATACTTTTATTTGTTTTTGCTGCTTTATATTCATGCTTATAACACCTCCACAAATTAATAATGAATTAGTTCTTTGTCATTCGTTTGGATTGCCTTATTTTTAATTTAACAAATTATATTTATAGTTATGCCTACCATATACTATAAATTTGTTTCTATAATATAGTTTAAATCTTCTATTGTTTTATCTATATTCATCATACCATTTCCAATAGGATAATAAACTGGATACACTTTATACTCTACGTTAGATATGTTTTTTAAAAAATTTTGTTTTCTACATTGAGATACCGATATTTTTTTACCAAGTACAATAGAACTCACTTGATTTCCAAAAGTTATAATTACCTTAGGATTAATTATTTCTATTTCTTTGTATAATAAGTCTAGATATTGATTATAAACCGAATTAGGTAATATTCTAGCATCTACTTGTGTACATTTTCCTAAATTAGTTATAAAGTATTTATGTTTCTCCACATTATCATATACTATATCGGCAAATTCTTCATCCCATTCCTGTGATTTTTTAGAAATAATATCATTATATATGTTTTCATCAAGTAGCCCTATTTTATAAAATAATTTCCATATATTTTTAGTTCCAATCCAAGGCGATCTTCTGCCTTTCCAACTTGGAACCGATGCAATATTCTTTCCAGTTGGATTCATAAAAATAAAACAAAAATCAGGATTATTAGTACAACCTCCATTATATATAGATGTCAATTCTTTTGCTCCATACTGTAGCTGTAATTTGTCATATTCTGAATTTAATTCCTCTATTTTTGCTTTATGTAACATATATACTTTTTCTCCTTTTATTTTTATCTATTATATATTGAAGTCATTATTTATATAATCTGTATAATATATAACTTTCTTACCTAATTTTTTTGCATATTCTATTTCTAAATTTGTACTATTTCCAATATAATTATTTACATTTATTACTAATATAGCATCTGACAATTCTATCCTCTTAAAATGTGCTTGTTTTAGTTTTATCAGTTGTTCTTCTGTTATATTACTATTCTTTAACACTTGATAAACTGGTGTAAGAACACACTTGCCATCTAAAGCTAATTTTTGTGCAACTTCCATCATTTCTTTTTGAAATCTCATACTTCCACATAAAGTTATTATTTTCATTTTACAATATTCTCTCCAAATTTTTACATATCTAATTCATATAATAGCACAAATATAATTCTAATGTAAACTATCTAATAAATAATTTTTCAAAAAAGAACTGATAATAAGTCACAATAAAAACCCCATAATATATGGGGTTTTTATATGCCTACTCATCGTCTTTAATTTCTTCAAAACGATATTTTTGAGTTGCATTTGGATATTTTTCATGATCAACTTCAGACAGAAACATACTTAACGGACGTGCATAGATTCCATCTTTATGGTTTGTTTTGCCGTTATTGTCCATACAACAATAAACGACTAACTCTTCGCCTGTTTCACTATGTTTAGCCACTGTAATTACAAATGACCTTGCCCCTTTAAAATGTCTCCACATCGTAAACGGTTTTACTTCTCTGTTTTCCATAAAAAAATCTCCTTTAAAAAATTTATTTATTTTTTTTATATCACAAAAAACAACAATTATCAAGTGCTTTAAAAAATCATTTTTATTCTGGCAATTTATTATAATATAAAATTCATATAAACAAACCAAACAAATCGTGACAAAGGAGGTCCTAACAAAGGACCTCCTTTTATTTTGCCTATGGAGTTTATTCATTTAGTTCTTCAGTAAATTCAAGAAGATAAATCGCAAGGGAGGTACTGATTTCACCAGATTTCCAATTTCTTTTTAAAACATCATCTTCTGGTAAATTTTCTAATTGTTCCAACCGTTTCAAAAAATCTTTTACGTTTTTTTGCAATGAATCATTCATAAGTTGTTTACTCCTTCCTATGTTCGGAACTCCATATTTATGCAATAATACCAAGTGGTATTATACAATATTTATTATACATTAAAATTATATAAAATGCAATTTCAAATATAATTTATCTTCTTGCTTCTTTCACTTATTCTTTATACCAACCTTCACCGTCAACACAAATTAATATTTGTCCTCCGCCTTTAGTTGCATGGTGAATATGCCAATTGTTTCTACATTTAGGTTCAAATGTTACATTAGCCATAAATACACTTGTTTCTTTGTTGTTTCTCTACCCGCTGTTTGTTTTTCCATATCAAATTTCTCCTTTACTTCAAACTATCAGTCCATTCTTTAATAACACTATCACTCACACTAGATGAAAATCTTCTGCCTTCAAGCCATGTTCCTCCATTTGCCATTGTTTCTAAATTTTTGCCACTTTGTCCCATTTCAGATGATGAAGATGTGCAAAATGGTATCACTGTTTTTCCTGTAAAATCATTATCTTTTACAAAAGTATTTACTGGCCAAGCAGCAATTCCCCACCATACAGGAGTTCCAAGTATAATTTCATCATATTTACTTAAATCGCAATTTATATCTTGTATTTGTGGTAAATGATTACTTGCTTCGCTATTTTGTTCATCATTTACAACTGTATCATAATCATCTGAATATGGAATTACAGTTTTAATTTCTAAAATATCACAATTTAGCTTTTCCTTTATTTTATTTGCTATCATTCTTGTATTTCCAGTATATGAAAAATATACTATTAATTTTTTATTATTTTCCATTATCAATTACCTCCTACAAATCCTCTGTAAAATCTTTTCTTTTTCCTAAAGATATTTCTTCATAAAGTTTTATTTTATAGTTTAATTTATCTATTGTTGCATTTATATTTTCTTGTTTTTCTAATAATCTCTTTCTCTGTTCTTCTAGCAACTCTTTTCTTGCCGTAACAATACTTTTGCCTTTTTCAAACAACGACATGTATTCTATTAAAATCTCAATTCCAACTCCTGCATCTCTCATACATTTTATAAATTCAATTCGTTTGCAGGTCTTGTCGTCATAATTTCTAATACCATTTTTATTTCTTGGTACATTTGATATTAAGCCTATTCTTTCATAATATCTTAAGGTGTCAGGTGTTAAATTATATTTTTTTCCAACTTCTGCAATTGTCATTTAATTATCCTCCTTAATATTATTTTATATATCACTTATAGTTAGCTCAAAGTCAATAGTTTTTTGTTAAATTTATATAAAAAAATTAGATTAGCACCTTACTAATCTAATTTTCAACTTATTGCTCTTTTAAAATTTTATCTAACCAATTATTATAATAATTCAATTGTTCTTCTGTATGAAAATAATGCTCACCATTTTCTAGTACTGTTAAATTGCAATTAAAATCTTTTATAAATCTCTCAATTGTTGCTCTATCTTGCATATTGTCTTTATCCCCATACAAAATATACGTTTTTTTATTCCAATTAGTTATTGGATTGTCCTTAACATATTTATAGTAATCCCAATATAAAGTTTGACCAAAATCTGTTTTAATTTCTTGTTTTTCTTTTAATTTTTCTTCTGTTGTATTACTCCATAGCATCATATTATCAATGATGACCTTCATATTAATAACTGGGGATAAGAACACACCTTGTTTAATGTCTTCGTCTTTATATGCTAATAAACTAAAATATGCTCCCATGCTACAAGCCCATAAATTTATTTCTTCGTAATTTAACTTTGCATATTCTATAATTTGTTTTAGGTCTTTTACACAATTTTGAACTTTGCATAAATATTTATTTTCTTCTTTTCTTTCTCCATGTTCTGGTAAATCGAAACTCAATAATTGGTAACCTTTACTCACTACTTTATCTGCTAATATTTTTATAACTTCATCTTCTTTATTAGACATATTTCCATGTACTGCTATAAAAACTTTACTACTTTTTTCTCCCCAAATTATTGATGGAATATTATTTATTTTTATTCTTTCTATTTTCATTTTTTCCCTCATAAATCACTATTTTTCTAACAAACTACATAAATTGTAATTTGTATTTATCTTTTCTTAACAGGAAATTGAATCTCTGTTAAATAATCTTCTTCATTTTCTTTATTCCAACATCCATCAATATAACATTCTCTCGCATTATCTATTATCTCATATCCATTATCTTCAATGTATTTTAAAATAATATTATAAGAATCTCTTAAATTATTATAAGCTCCTTTATGATAAATACATACTGCTGTAATAGGATTTGATTTCATAAATTTAACACTATCAGTTTCATTTCCTAATTTTTCTACTGCTTGTGCATATCTAATCTTAATATCTTTTTCTTTGTATTCTCCATCTAAATAACTGATATAACAATAATCTGGGTTTATGCACTTTAAGTTTGGATTTGCTTTTGCACATTCTGTTCCTGCTTGTAAAACAAATTCTGTAATTTTACTAAAATCCTCTATCATTCCATCACGATAATAAATAATGTAACTTGGAATGTCTTTGATAAAAATCTCATTTTTCATATTATTTTCCTCCAATAAATAATTTATTTTAGAAAGCTCAATATTAAAATTAGCAATATTTTTCTCAATTTCATTTTTTCTTTTATTAAGAATTAACGACATATCTTGTCCATCTAAAACTTTTTTAATGTCTTTAATTGATAAACCTATTTGCCTTAAGGATATTATCTTTGAAATATCAACTAACTGACTACTTTCATAATACCTATAACTCGTATTTTGGTCTATAAAAACAGGTTTTAATAATCCTTCTTTTTCATAGTATCTTAATGCCTTTATGGTGGTTTTAGACATTTTAGAAAAATCTCCTATTTTATACATATCTTGCCTCCTCAAATTATTTATACAACCTACTCTAAGGGGAGAGTCAATATCTTTTAATGAAATTTTTTAAATTATTAAATTACTATTTTTTCTTTAGAACAATAGCAATAAAGTTTAAATATTTACATGCTCCTGCTTCAATTGCTTTTCTGTCTCCTTTAGAATATTCATTATCGCATTGTATCCAGTCATTCCAACATTCTTCATTACTTTCCATTTGATAAATAGAAATAATCTCACTATCCTTTGATTTTGAAACAATATTTTTCCAGTAGTCCACATCATGAATGTAGTCTAATTGTTCAGGTGTCCAAGATAAAAGTAGCTCTTTTGGAATATTATTATGGCAGTCTTTTTTCATTCCAGGAACTGCAATATATATATATCCTCCTTTTTTAACAAAAGGTAAAAGCTTTTCGTCTAGGTATTTTTCATCTCTTCCAAAGTAGTTATAAGAATCTGTGCTAACTACTGCATCAAAAAATTCTTTTTCAAACTTTAAGTCTGTTGCATCTGCTTTAACAGGAATAATTTGCTTATCTGTTAATCCCATCTCAGTAAAAAATTTTCTATTTTCTTCGGGATCACTCCATAAATCTGCAGCATACACTTTAAATCCATATTCTCTGGCTAGAAAAATAGATGTAATTCCTTGACCGCTTCCTAAATCCATAACAACAGAATCTTTTTCTATTTTATTGTCTTTCATAAGTTCTTCTTCTAATTTTAATGGGTTAGGCCCCATAATTTTTTGGTTTATTATATCAATGTTATACTTTTTAGTTTTCTCATAATTCATTTTTCATATTCTCCTTTATTATATTACTCTTCATCTTTAATAATATTTTTACTTCCTATATATCTATGTTTAAGGTTGCAACTTCGCTATTTTCAAAATTTATTGTTTCTATTTGGTCTGTCACTTTTTTATGTTTTAATCCTAAAGCACTTGCCAGACCATAAACACCTTTTAATATAGCAGATATTATAGTAATTATAAGAAAAATTGCAAAAGCTGTTGCTATATATTTTATTATTTTTTGTGCTCTTGTCATTTTATTTCAATACCTCCAAATACCGCTGTACCATTTATATAAATTGTATGGCTATTTTCGTCTGCTTTTGTATTTGCTTTATTTTCTACTCCACCAAATATAGGCATTGATTTAATTTTAATTTTTACATTTGAAGGTACACGAATTTCTATTCCTCCAAATGTACTACTTGCATTAATAACAACATCTGACTCTATAATTGCATTTCTTAAATCACATTTAACTCCACCAAATACTGCTGTTAAATCTGCTCCTGTAAATTTTTCTTCATCAAATTTTACATTTTGGCTTGCAAATGTTGCACAATATGAATTTTCTCCATTTCTTTTTTCGTTTAATTTCTTTATTTCAGCACTTACTTTTCCACCTAATGTATCTTTAAAAATAATTGATAAACCAATTATAACTAAAATAGTTGGAAATGCCAATTTCAATATTAAATCAAAATCTAAAATATTTTGACATCCTAAAAGCAAGGCTACACCAATTAATAATCCAATTAAATTTCCTGTTTTCTCATTATCTCTAAATAAGCCTATAAAACATGGTATGATAATAAAAAGCGTCCACCATCCATCAAAAAATATATTAATATTTGTTATACCTAGCGCATTTCCTCCAAATATTACTCCTATAATTATTAAAACTACTCCCCACAATATGTTACTAAAATTTTTCATTTTTAATTTTCCTCCTTTTTATTTAACATATATTTGTTATCTTTTTCTTCCAATAGCATTAAAGCTTGAAATTCATATGATAATAAATCTTGTATTTGTGTTTATTTTTAAGCTACAAATGAATCTGGTTTTTGAGCTCTTGGAGTTTTATAATAAGTTTCACTATAATCTGGTATAAAATCTTTAATAGGTATTAATGTATAGTCTTTTAATATTACATATTTATATGTAAATGTTAATACTTCGTCATAATATTTACTCATAAGTTCACTTTTCATTGTTGTTGTAGTTGGTCCATTGCCTGTATAATAACTATATATTTCATAAAAGCCTTTGTCTGTTTTTAATATTTTTTCATTATATATTCTAATTATTTTTTCTCCTTCAAAGTTTCCTTTTACTTCTGTTAAATTAGCTGGTTTTTCATAATCATGTACATATAATTTATTATCTTTTACAATTAATTCATTCGCAACAAAATCATAAGATTGTTTTTTTCCAAGATAAAGCTCTGAATATGATTCTATATAACTCTTTTGAAATTTGTATTTTGCTAATGTATAGCTTTCATAAGATGTTCCAGCTCTTTTATTATCAAGATTTTCGTCATATAATTTATATATTGTATCCTTTGTATCTACAAATTCTATATCTGCTCCCAAACTTGGTTTTATATTTAGTATTTTTATATTGCTTGGAACATCATATACTTTTTGATATATAAAGTTTCCTTCATTTAGTTTGTTTGCATCAAAAATATACAAGCCATTATTTGTAGTAAAAGTATATTCTGTAAACATTGATTCCTGATTTAAAATTTCTGCTCCACTACTAATTTTTTTATAACTATTTACATCTTTATTATTTTTTTGCGCAACTGCTTCTACCAAATTTTGTGGTTCTTTGTTAACAGATGTTGTTTTATTTTGTTTTTTATTTGATGAAATTAAAATAACAAATGTAACAACTAAAATTAAAACTAAAATTACTATTCCAAATATTATCTTCTTATTTTTAAAAAAATCTTTCATACTAATTAATCCCCTTATTTTTTATAATTATATTTTTGTTACTACTTATTAATCAAATTGTGTTTGCCAGTTTTCATTATTAGAAGCTTCAAAACACATTTTAATCTGTTCTTTACTTGTTTTTTCTTCTGCTAAGTTAGTTGGTAGTTCTTCTAATGAAAAGTATTTTATTTCAGTTGTTTCAATATTTTCAACAAATTTTCCACCAACAACATTGCATAAAACAAATACTTTGCATATGCCATAAGCATATTGTGGTTTATTATGTTTGTTCCTATCTTGGATAGCAATTATTTTTACTGTTTCAATATCTAGTCCTGTTTCTTCCTTTACTTCTTTTATTGTATTTCCATTGCTCATTTTAACCATTTTTCCATTTTCATAACCTCTAACCTTACTCATTTCATAAATTAACTTTTTGTATCACATTTTAAGAACTCTTTAATTTGCCTTATTATATGAGGAATATTATAGTTTCCAGCAAACTTATCATTATTTAGCAAACCATCGTCAATTTTAACCCATTCTAATTTGTTTTTTTCTTCTACTAATTTAACTTCATTTTCTAGAATACCATAATATACTTGTAAATTGTTTTCATATTTAAAATAATTTAAATCCATAAAATGATCTAACTTAATATCAGTATTACTGATTCCAGTTTCCTCAAATAACTCCCTATAAGCTGCATTATCATTGCTTTCTCCTTCTTCTACTTTTCCTCCAACGAAGTTATACATTCCTTTATATGGTTCTTTTGCCCTTATACAAAAAAGGCAATCACTTAAATCTTTATTAAATACAACTATTAAATTTAGTTTTCTCATAATGTTTTACCTCAAATTTTATTTTATAACAAATTATTTATAACATAAATTTAATTATTTATCAATTAGCATTTTATATATTTTAAAAATACTACCAGTAAAACTGATAGTATTCTATTTAAAGCTTTTATTTTTCAAACATCTTTTTTTATTTTTTCTAATATTTCCTGAGGTGAATATTCAGACGTATTAATTACTAGATTTGCTGAATCTGGTATATATATTGAGTCACCAGAAGTTATCCTGCAATTAATTTCATCTTCATCAATTCCCCTTGCTAATAACCGTTTATATGTTTCTTCCTTTGAGCACCATAAATGTACCCAACAAGTAGAAGGACAAATACTTACAATTTTCTTGGCAATTGTAATTGATACTGGAGATGCACAATACCCACTTTTATTTAGGCAATCTAACCAAGATTTCGGCGTTCCATAATATTGTCCTAAATTTTTAAGTAGTGCAAATTCAAGAGATGGTTCTAGATACTCATTTTTATTAAAATTTTCAATAAATTGTTTGGTATTAATAAAAATAGCATCTATTCCATTCCGCTCTCCTTTTCTTGGTTTTCTAGTCATGTGAGAAAGATTTATATAAATATATATCTTTCAATTTATTTAACTTATTTTTTTCTTTAACTCTTCAATTAATTTGCTATCAAAATTCCTTTTTTCTTCATCTGACATTTCATCCCAATTTTTTCTTCTATTATTAGATTCAAACACCGCTCCCAATGGATAACCTGTTCCATTATATTCTTTATTTAAGTTTTCTTTATTTAAACGTCCATTATTTATATTTTTTATTAATTTAGTTTCACCATTTGGAAATGCAATTGCTATGTTTTGTTCAAAGTGGCATGTATAATCTTTTAAATTTTTAGTCTTTTCTTTTAAATAATTCCAAAATTGCTCATTTGTTGCATTATCTGGAAGCTGTCCTCCCCATCTTCTGGTTGCTACACCTGGCTCACCTTTTAATTCGTGAATAAAGAATCCGGTATCATCTCCGATAGTAATAAGCCCACTTATTCCACACCATGTTCTAGCTTTTGCAATAGAATTTTCTTCAATTGATGTTGTTCCTTCAATTACATCAATATCATCTTCGTAATCTTTTAATGTTAAAGTTTCATATTCATCACCCAAATATAATTTATAATCAGCTATTTTAGATGGATTTTTGGAAGCAATTAATATTTTCTTTTTATTTGCAGGTAATATAATTGGGCAAAACCTTTTTTTAATATATTTTGAATATTCATCTAAATTTTCAAAATATGGTACTGATATAAGTAATTTTAAATTAAAATTTAAATTGTCTTTAATTTTATTCAAAATTATTCGTTCATTATCCATTCTCTTTGATATTGTAATTTTTCCCATATCTTTTGAATCTCTTACAAATAAAAGCCATGGTTCTATTCTTCTTTCCAATAAAGTTTCCACGCCACTTTGGATAGTTTTTGTTTTTATGTACTCCCCATTATAAGAGGCTTCGCTTAACAAAATAACTTTAGATAAGCCTTCACTTTTTAACCTTTGAATCATAGGTGTAAATATAGGATCAACCTCTGGGTCTGTAATTAATCCTCCAATTTCAATAAATAGTTTTGAAGGTTTTCCAATATTGCTCCACATTTTATGTATTCTATACTCAACATATAATGACATGTGAGGATTTATTTGAAGATTTTCGTTTTCACCATATTCATTTATAAAATCACGGTATAGTTCTCCTCCTAATAAATAATGTTCTCTTCCCCATGTTTTTCCTTTATTGTATTTCTCGTAAATGCCGAAATCATCATGTCCAATAGCCGTATGTCTACCATTTGCATTTGTATTTAATAAACCATCAAACTTTATTGCATCAGAGCCTTCTGTATTTGCAAGTAATTGAGCAACTAAAGTTCCTTTTCCAATATCGGATCTTGGGTATCCTAGTACAAAATAATATTCAATATTTTCGTTAGGTTTATACATTTCTATTAAATTATTTAATTGTCTAATTGTTTTTCTGTTTTCATAAACTCCACTCATATTCAGACAACTCCTTTATGAAAAAAATTTGTTTATATATTTTACCACGTTTTTTCTTCATAATATGTCGAAACATGTTTTGTTTAATTTTATTTTTAAATTATGTTTCTGTTAGTTTTCTATAAATTTTTGAGTTATAAATATTTTATCTAATGTATTTTGCTTAGCATTATTTATTATAACTTGTATAACATAACTTAAGTTTCTTTCAATATATTCTTGTAAGTCTTTTTTATCTACTATTGCATCTTCACAAATTTCTTTATAAGCCTTGATAATTATTTTCTCTATCTCTTCTTTTTTCTTATTTTTTAATAGTTTATTAATTTCATTTAATTCAAAACCAGTAATTTCTAAATCGTATATATTTCTTTTTGCTAGTTTACAAGCAATTACTTCAAATAAAACTATCTCAAAAATATTTATAATTAGGTCTTTATAATCTTCACTATAAGCATATAATAATCGTTCTATTTTTTCACTTAAAAAAATATTACAGAATTCGTTTTCTAAATAAATAGAATATACATATTCTTTTATAAATTCTACCCCATCTAGCTTTCCTAGCAAATTATTATATAGTGGATAATCAGCAGTAATTTTCATATCATGTGCTTTAAAGTCTGGGTTATATATTTTCAAAAAACCTTGTATTCCTCCAATAATTGTATCGTTATAGGTTTGATTATTGGTTTTTAATTTATTTTGTTTCACTTTTGCATATATTACCCTAATTATATTTAACATTCTATCTATCTGCTTTCTTCCGTTGTAATAAAGTTCATTTAAATTACTCTTTTTTATTTTTTCTAATGCTGCATCAGGATTATTAAAAGTTTTAAGATACATACTAATAGTGTAATAATTTGATTTATTTATTTCTTCTACAACTTCTTTTCGTACCGAACTATTATCTATTCCATTGTATTTATATATTTTTTCATCCAATAGCTGTATAATATTCATTTGTAGATTTATAATTTCATTTTCTGTAATCATTCCATTATTGTATGCATCTTTAATTAAACTTTCAAAATAATCTTTGTCATCTAAATTCGACCTGTTAATTTTACTTTTAATTTCAAGTTTATTCATAGTCTTCACCTACTTCTATATAATCTATTACTTCTCCATTTAATATTCTCTGTTTCATCTCATACATAATTGTTCCAGATAGATACTCTGTATCTCCTTTACACACACCATTAAAAGCTGTTTTCATAAATTTTATCAATTCATCATCTGTAACTAAATCCATCGTTTCATTTTTATATTCATAAAAAATATCTAATAAATTATATAAAGTTAACACATAGTTTTCTTGATTAATATATGGTGAATCGCAAAACTCTTTTATAATTTTATCTATTATTCCAGTTCTAAACTCAATTCTCCCTGTATTTTTCAATATATCTATTCTTTTTTCCATTAAACTTTCTATTTGTGTATCACTTAGTGTTAAACCATACTTATTAGTGAATTCATTACACTTTTTTATATTAGCTACTTCAATTTGTCTTTTGTTATTTATTATTTCTAAATAAGAATTTTCCACTTCAAACACCTCTTATTTTATATAACATATTTATATATAAAATAACAGTCTTGAATTTTTTCTCATTTTGTGGTATAGTAATTATAGTAAAAAAGAGAGAAAACACTAAAAACCAAAGTATTTTCTCTCTTTTAATTTTTTGCATTTCAATATTTATTTTTTTGCACTTGCATTATAAGTTTCTTCTAAAATCTCACTACTATTTGTAGATTTTAGGTACAGTAAATTTACTCATATCATTTTTTTCTATTTCTAGAAGTTTTATCTTATTTTCCATTCCTCCACCATATCCAGTAAGAGATCCATTTGTTCCAACAATTCTATGGCATGGAATTATTATACATATTGGATTCCAGCCTACTGCTCCTCCAACTGCTTGTGCAGACATTCTTTTTATCCCATTATTTTTTGCAATTTCTTTTGCTATATCATTATATGTAATAGTTTCTCCATATGGAATTTTATTCATAATATCTATAACTTGTTTTCTAAATGGTGTTAGATTCTCAATTTTATACTTAGGTGTAAAATTTGGAATATCACCACCAAAGTATATGTCTAACCATTTTTCAGTTAAATCAAATATTGGTAATTCTTTTTCTTCAAATTCTTCCATATGCTTAGAGGAATCTTTTGACTTTTCAAACCAAAGTCCTGTTAAAAACTCTCCATCGCTTTGCATATAAATTATTCCAAGTGGTGAATTATATTCTTTTTTGTAAAACATAAATTTAATCTCCTTTAGTTTATTTATTATCACTTATCATCTTTCTCTTAAATATTATAATAGATAAAATCAAAACAGCAATAGTATAACATGAAAAAATCAAAATATTTTTATTTGTTATTATTTCTATGTTATTATTCATAACTCCCTTTATTATTTTAACTGCAGCTTCAAATGGTAAATATTCACAAACATTTCTAAAGAATCCTCCAAGCATTTCTGACGGAAAATATATTCCACTTGTAAAGCACACTAATTGCACTACTATACTTGATATTCCGGATGATGCTTTTTCTGTAAATATGCTGCCAATTAATATTCCAATTGATATAAATAATATTGAAATAATAATAGAAATTAGTATCGCTAATATTATATTAATGCTAAATTGTAGACCTAGACAAATTGCAAGTATAAAGAACAATATCTCTTGAATTAATATGATTGGTATAAGTGATAACATATATCCTAAAATATAGTCTATAGCTTTCATTGGACTTACACCTAACCTAATTAATAGTGATGTCGTTCTATCTTTTGAAATAAGTGTTGCAGTAAAAAGTGTTATAAATGAAAATCCAAAAACTATTATTCCAGGAGTAAAGTTCTCTAGCTTGTAATTATCACTTGGTATATTAAATTGTTGAAAAATAAATAGTAAAAATAAAGGTAGTATAATTGCAAATATTAAACTTAAAGGATCTCTAATTAATTCTTTAAAATTT
Organism: uncultured Clostridia bacterium; assembly: GCA_934183305.1. GTDB lineage: Bacteria > Bacillota > Clostridia > TANB77 > CAG-508 > HGM13634. The sequence continues at coordinate 29,895 of CAKPSF010000003.1, forward strand.
CTTTTTGAAAAATTTAATATTCTCATTACAACTCACCTCCTGTTGCTATTTTTATAAAAGCATCTTCTAAATTCTTTGAATTAGATTTTTGTATTAATTCTTTAACTGTTCCTACATCTACTAAATTTCCATTAGACATAATACCAATTCTATCTGATAATTTTTCTGCTTCTTCCATATAATGAGTTGTAAGTATAATTGTTATCTTTCCTTTTAGCTTTTCAATTATATTCCAAAGTTCTTTTCTTGCAATAACATCTAAACCAAGTGTTGGTTCATCTAAGAATAAAATTTGCGGATTATTTATTAATGAAACTGCAATAGAAACTCTTCTTTTCCAACCGCCAGATAAAGTTTTTGCTTTTTTATTTAGTACCTCATTCAAATTAAACATATTAATTAATTCATTTATTTTTTCTTTAGAATTTTCTATTTGGTAAACCCCAGCCATAAATTCTAAATTTTCTTTAACAGAAAGATTTAACGCAATAGCTGTCTCTTGTGGAGATACATTGATTCTTTCTCTTATTTTTTGTTTATTTACTTTGCTATCTAATCCGCTTATTTTTATATTTCCAGATGTTGGTTCTATTAGTGTAGTAAGCATTTTTATTGTTGTTGTTTTTCCTGCCCCATTTGTGCCAAGAAGTGAAAACAATTCTCCTTTTTTTATATTCAAGTTTAATTTATTAACCGCTACTTTGTTTTTGAATTTTTTTGTTAATTCAACTGTTTCAATTTCATACATCTTATTTTCCTCCTTTAGGGAAAAATTGATCTGACATTTCTTCAATAACATCAGCTTTTACTAATGCAATTCCTTGTTCCTTATCACAAAGAACTATTATTGAATCTCCTGAATTTATATTAAACATTTCTCTAGCTTCTTTAGGGATTACAATCTGACCCTTTTCGCCCACTTTACATATTCCCACAAATTTATCTTTTTTCATTTACATTCCTCCTTGTATTTAATTTCATACTTTTCATACTTATTATACTATTCAGGTATAAAAAAGGCAATAGTTTTTATCTATTGCCTTCTAAATATTTAATTTTTGATATTCTTTTGGTCCCTTTTTCATTAAAATAGTATACAAAACTCCAGTTATTATTGCAAGTATGCTTATATGTAGTGTTATTAATATATTAAAATCTATATATTGTCCAAAATAACCAAAAGCCAAAATGCTAAGTAAAAATATTCCCCATCCAATAAATACAGAGATAGTAGAACTCATACTTTGTTTTACTACTTCAGTATCATTGCTTGCATTTAACTTTGGATATTTCAAATTAACCAGTAAACCAATAACAGCAGATATAAATATTAAAATAAATGTAAGTGCAATTATTTGCATAAAGTATGTTAATGACATCCCAAATCTAAATATAAAGATTAATTCTGAAATTAAGAAAAACGGTAATTCTATAATAAAACAATATAATATTTTTGAATTTAATATAGTTTTATAACTAATTGGTAAGGTTTTTGTTATATTTATTGTTTTTCCTTCAAGTGAAATGCTAGATGATGTTATTGAAGTAAATGCACCTGTAAATAATATTAAACCATAAAACAACAACTCTACAGATATGGTATTTGTCATACCATAACTAGATAGTAGCGAAACCAGCATTTCTTTTCCTTTTAAACACAATATTATTGTTAATACTAAAGCAAGTACCAATCCAAAAGATGAATTAAACATATATACTGTTGAGGATAAGTATCTTTTTATTTCTTTCATAGCTAAAGAAATTATTGGTTTTCTAATTTTTATTGTTTCTTTTTTATTCTTTCTAATATTTACATTTGAGCTTTTAAGATTTGAAATTATATTAAAATAATATTTTTGTCCCAACATAATAAATATTGCAAAAGGAATTATATTAATAGCTAATAACTTAATAAACATTAGTATATCAAATTTATTTATTAAACTAATATATGCACCTATTGGATAATATATTTTTGTTAGCATTTCATTTAAATTTCTAGCATTAGAAGCTATATTTTCCATAAATGAATTTAAATTAAAACTTACAAAGAATATTCCAATAAAAACAATACTAGATAACACTGTTTGAATTATCTTTTTTGCTTTAAATTTACTAGATACCATTTTCACAATATAACCAATAAAGCATGATATTACAGTAGGTATAATTGGTATCAATAATGTCATAAGTAAAGAAATTAAATAAAATTCAATACCTGGATTTTCAAAATAAATATATATTGCAAATGCTGGCAATATAAACATTAAATTATATACATATTCAAATAAAATTAATTTAAATAGCCTTACGAACAATATCGTACTCTTTTTTATAGGCAATGAAAATAACATATCATTGTCTTTCGCTTCAAACAAAATTCCTTGTGATTTATATATTCCTTCCACAAATGTAAGTATTGTAACAGCTGCTATAAACATACTAAGCATAATAAATGTAAGATGCAACGGTGCTAAAATCTCTGCAATTGCATAGGCATAATATCCTATGCTAACACTTACAATTATAAATAAAAAAATTGGTAAAATTATCTTTTTAAATTTACTTGCATTTTTTCCAGCAGAATACTTAAACATATTCATATCTTGAGATAAAACAGCTTTTAATAATGACAGTAATCTCATATTATTCTCCTAACTCAAGAAATACTTGTTCTAAAGACTCGTCTCCTTTAATGTCTTTCATACTTCCTGTTTTTACAATTTTTCCATTCTTAATAATAGCAACTCTATCACATAATTTTTCTGCAACATCTAAAATATGGGTAGAGAAAAAAACTGTTTTTCCTTCTTTTGTCATTTGTTTCATAAGTTCTTTCATATCGTAAACTGCTTTCGGATCAAGCCCAACAAATGGTTCATCCATTATTAAAACTTTAGGCTCATGTGACAGTGCAGCTATTAGTGCAACTTTTTGTTTCATACCATGTGAAAAGCTTGATATGTCATCGTTAAGATTATTTTCAATTTCAAACATTTTTGAATATTTTTCTATATTCTCTTTTCTTGTTTTTAAAGGTGTTTGATACATATCACATATAAAATTTATAAAATCAATAGCCTTCATATTTTCATATAAATCTGGATTATCTGGAACATATGCCATATCCATTTTACATTCAATAGGGTACTTTTTTATTGACTTTCCATTTATTAAAATATCGCCATCTTCAAAATCTAAAATTCCAACAATAGATTTAATCGTTGTTGTTTTTCCAGCGCCATTATGCCCAATAAAAGCAAATATCTCCCCATCTTTTACATCAAAGCTAATACCATCTAAAGCTTTTTTATCACCATTGTATACTTTACTAACATTCTTTATTTCTATCATATACAAACTCCCTTTTATTCTATAAACATAATTCGTTATCTCTAATGTTATTTCATTTTTAAGTAAATAAAATAGTTTTTTTCAATTATATCATATTTTAAAATTTTATGGTTTTATATTTAAAATATTTTTCACATATATTCAAATAGAAGATCTTAGTTTTATAAATTTATAATCTTATCTATAATTTTCATATCTTCAATTTTATTAATACCAAAACATTTTTTACCCAAATCTTTTATTGATGCTCCTAAATGATACATTTCTTTATTATCTATTACTATAAATCTGTCATGAAATTTATTTGTTTTAGCTACTTTTAAAATAGGGTATTCTTTATTAAACTTTTGAATATCAATTTTTTCTATATTACTTTTATCAGAAGTTAATAATACAACTTCTACAGCTTTATTTTTCTTTGTAAGCATTTTTAAAACACTATCATCTATATAATTATCTATTATTAAAATCTTCTTATTTGCTTTTTTTATAATATCGATTATTAGACTATATGCATCATATATCTGACCTTCAAAGAATATTTTTTGTTTAATATTTTCTTCATTTTGTAATTGGTTAAATACTTTGTCAAATTTTTTATCATGTTCTAATAATTTATATTCTACATTAGTTAATCTCTCAAATAGTTGTCCATTTGAAGATATAAATTTTCTCATTTCTACGAAAGCTCTTATAATACTAATGCTCACTTTTACAGCAATTTCATTTTTTAAAACACCTGACAACATTGATATTCCTTGTTCAGTAAATACATATGGTAGATATTTTCTTGTTACATCTCCATTATTAACTTTTCTATTTAAGGTTCCAAATTGGAACCTTAAATCTTGAAATTCGCTTTCAGTTAATTGGAAACAAAAATCTTCAGGAAATCTATCTATATTTCTCTTTACCGCTTTATTTATATTTTTAGTTGTGTAATGATATAACATTGCAACATCACTATCTAGCATCACTTGTTTTCCTCTTATAGTATATATTAAATTTTTTATTTCTTCATTTGATATGTTATCTTGAACTATCAAACTATTTATTTCATTTTCCATAATTTCACATCCTTTTATAGCTACGTATAGTTTAAAACATTTGTTTGTTTTTGTCAAGTGTTTTTTATCATCAACTTCAATTGATACATAAATATCAAATATTTCACTTTGAAAAAATTTTGCTAGTTGTTTAATATAAGTTCTTTTAAAATCTATTTTTCAATAAAAGACAACAAAAAAATCAACCAGATTTTATTTTCTGATTGATTTTTGTATTTCTCTGTTCTATTAATTCGAACAGATACGTCATTGGTGGGCAGGGATGGATTCGAACCATCGTACTCAAATGAGAATAGATTTACAGTCTACCGCCTTTAGCCACTCGGCCACCTGCCCTTATTCTTTTATCTAATACTAGTAGATAAAAGAATGGTCCGCCCTCTAGGATTCGAACCTAGGACCCACCGGTTATGAGCCGGTTGCTCTGACCAACTGAGCTAAGGGCGGTTGTTAACTTTCTATAAAATCAAAAAAAGTCTGGAGCAGGTAGCGGGAATCGAACCCGCGTCATCAGCTTGGAAGGCTGAGGTTCTACCATTGAACTACACCTGCATAACTCCTCCTGACAAGTATAAATTATAACTGTTATTTTATACTTTGTCAAGAGTTTTTTTTATTTTTTTATATAATTTTCATTTTTATTTTCTAATATATGTTACATAACTATAATCATAAGGATTTTCTTCATTTTTTAATCCTTTTTCTTTATCTATAATTTCCCACTCTTCCTTATTTATTTCAGGAAAACTTACATCTCCATCAAATTCTTGATTTATTTCTGTTATATACATTTTATTAGCATATGGCATTAGTAGCTTATAAATAGTTGCTCCACCTATTATAAAGTTTTCTTCTGCTGAATTTATATATTTGTCTAACTTAGAAATATCGTCTAATATTTCTACTCTTTCGTCATTTATATTCATTGTCATATCATTACATAATATAACATGTTTTCTGTTTGGTAATATTCTTCCTAAAGATTCAAAAGTTCTTCTTCCCATTATAATTGTATGTCCTGTTGTAAGTTTCTTAAATCTCTTTAAATCCTCTGGTAAATGCCATATTAATGCATTATTTTTTCCAATTATATTATTACTTGCCTTGGCTACTATTATACTTAACATATATTTCTCCTTCTATTTAGCTACTGGAATTTTTCCTAATTTTATATCTTTGTTATAATCATATCCTTGAATTTCAAAGTCTTCAACTTTAAACTCATAAAAATTATTAGTTGGATTGTTTATAACTAATTTAGGTGTTACATCCATTGGTTTAGCTTCTATTAATTGTTTTATTAAAGGAATATGCCTATCATATATATGACAGTCTCCAATATTATGTGTTAATGTTCCTGGCTTTAGTCCAGAAACTTGTGCAAACATATATAAGAGAGCTGCATATTGCATTGTATTCCATCCATTTGCAGCTAGCATATCTTGAGAACGTTGATTTAGTATTAAATGTAATTTTCCCTCCTTAACTAGCCATTGAGTTCCAAATGCACATGGTTCCAAATTCATATCTTTTAATTCTTCATGATTAAATAAATTAGTCATAATTCTTCTACTAGCTGGATCATTTTTTAATAAGTATAAAACATAGTCTACCTGATCCATTTCTTTAATTCCTTCTTTAGTCTTAAACTTATATTTTTTAGCAAATTGGTATCCATATGCTTTTCCTATAGATCCATTTTCATCTGCCCACTGATCCCATATATGTGAATTTAAATCTTTAATATTATTAGACTTTTTCTGCCATATCCACAAGATTTCATCAATAGCTCTTTTAACTGTATTAGTATTATTCCTTAATGTAATCATTGGAAATTCTTTTTCTAAATCATATTTATTTGTTACTCCAACTAAAGATATATAGTTAGCTTCGTTTCCATCTTCCCATCTAGTTCTAACTCCTGTTCCTTGTGATGAATACCCATGTTCAAGTATTTCCTTACATGTTTTTATAAAATTCTCGTCTGCCTGTGTCAACTTATTTTCCTCCCTTATTTTAAAATAGACCTAAATTTAATATTTAGGTCTTTGTTTATTCAATTTTACCCTCTACCTTCTGGAAGAGCATCTGGCAATTCTAATTTTACTCTTATCTTAAATATATAGCTCATTGTTCTAACAATTTTGCTTTGTTTAATTCTTTGCCATAATGAAGGCTTAACTTCAAATGTTGTATCAGCTATGTATTGTTGTTCTTCTGTTGCAACATTTTCAACAACCTCTTCTTCAACTGGTGTTGGTATTCCTTTTAATGCATCTGCTATTTCTATTCCAATAAAGCTTAATGCTTTTGATCTATCTTCTATTCTTTCCATATCTATTTCAATATGTAAATTAGTTTCTAAGTTAGATATTCTAGCATTTATTAGTTTAATTGCATCTGCATAATTTTGAGATGTTTTACCTTTACATCTTCCAATGACTCCTAATGTTTCAATTATATCCTCTTGGAAATATGCGCTAGCATCTTTTACTTCGTTTTTCCAGTCTTTTTCCTTATTTTCAACAATTTCTAGTAATTCTTTTAGTTGTGCTGATAATTCAATATTTTTTTCTCTTTGAATTATTAATGCTTCTATTTTCTTTGTGTTTTCTTCAAATTGATTTGTAGCATACTCAACTAACCCATAAGCTGCTTTATAAACAGATGCTGGAAAATTCTTCTTTTTTGGATATTCTATTAAATAAGTTTTTACTGAATCTATTAAATCCTTAAAGTAAGCATCATCATCTAATTGTACTATTTGTTTCTTACTATTTGGATTGATTAATTTTTGAATTTTGTCAATATTTGATAAAATTTTCTCTTCAGTTATTACCATTCTTACGTTTACTATGCCTGGTCTTCTATTCCAAAATATAGACATGTAAACCTCCCTCCTTCGTCCTATGTAATTCTCTCTTTTTCTGACGTAATTATATAACTATTTGCTTTTTTCTACAATAGGAAACGCAAAAAAATATATTTAATTTTCGTTACAAGTTTATTACAAAAATATTACATTTGTCAACTATTTTTTGTTTTTTATTTAATTAATTATTCTTTTTTATTTCCGCAAATCTTTTTATTTTCATTGTAGTTGTTTTTTCAAATTCGTCTTTCTTAATTTCTAGATGTTTAATTGCTTTATATGATGTTAATTTTCTGTTTACTTTTTTTATTTCTTCCCAAATTATATTGTGGATTTGGTCTTCTGTTAAGTCTTTTCCATACTTTTCTTCTATTTTTTCATAATTTGGTATAACCTTTACAGTAATGGTTAATTCTTTGTCTTCTGGATTCATTTGTTTTCCATAAACCATACATTCTTTTATTTCATCTACTTTTCCAAGTAGTAACTCTATTTCTTCTGGATATATATTCTTACCATTTTGTGTTACTATTACATTTTTGCTTCTTCCTGTAATGTATAAGAATCCATCATCTAAATATCCAATATCTCCTGCATTAAACCAGCCGTCATGCATAACTTCTTTTGTTGCTTCTTCATTTTCATAATAGCCAAGCATAACAGTTTTTCCTTTTATCCAAACTTCTCCTTCTCCATTTTCATTTGGTGCATGTATTTTTATTTCATCACAAATAACTGGTTTTCCTGCTGAGCCGACTCTTGCATCATATTCAGGTGTTAGTGCAGCAATTGGAGCTGTTTCTGTTAATCCATATCCTTGTAAGAATATTATACCTATATCTTGCAACCATTTTCCAACTTTTGCATCGATTGGTGCAGCTGCTGATACAACATATTTAAGGTTTCCACCTAAATTCTCATAAATTTCTGAAAATACCTTTTTCTTTATATCTATTCCTACAGCCTTTAGCGCATTTGTAACATGCATCATTGAGTTAACCAACCCTGCTTTTCCACCTTTTTCTATACTTTGATTAATTTTCTTATATAAATTCTCTATTAAAAGTGGTACAGCAAGCAATGCTGTTGGTTTTGTTTCTTTTAAGTTTGGAACTATATATTTTAATCCTTGACATACAGCTATTGATGCTCCAACAGCCATAGGTAACAAGAACCCAATTGTTGATTCATATGTATGATGTAATGGTAAAACAGAGAAAAATCTTTCTTTTTCTGTTAAATTAACATATGCTGAAACTGAATTAACATTTTCTGCTAAATTTCTATTACAAATCATAACTCCTTTAGCTGCTGATGTTGTTCCTGATGTGAATATTAACACTTTAAATTCATCTGGATCAATTTTTATTTTCATAAAAGAATCATCGCCTGAATTTACAAGTTCTTTTCCTTCATTTATTATTGTATTAAGTCCAATTTCTCTTCCTAATAATTTATCATCTGAATTCATTTGAACAAAATATTTAACTCTTGGAAGATTGTCTTCAACCTTTTTTATTATTTCTTTCTTTTTAGTTGAGTAAATTACAACTGTTGCTTTAGATCTGCTAATAACATTTTCTAATTCATTTGGTGGAAGTTCTTTATCAACAGGAACAGCGATTCCTGCTCCGCAAAGAGCTGCCATATATGAAACATACCAATGATATGTATTTTCACCTATTACTACAATTTTCTCATTTTTCAAATTATATTTATTAGTTAGAGCTGTTCCTAATGCAATAACATCTTCTCCAAACTGTTTATAAGTTATTGTTTCAAACTCTCCTTTAGGATTAAATTTTTCTAATATAAACTCTTTATCTGAATATTCTTTTATACTTCTTTCAAATATTTCTTTTATAGTTTTATATGTAGTTGGTTTATATTGTTTTTTATCCTTTTTTATTTCACCATCTTTTAATTTATCATAATCAATTTTAACTTCTGGAATTTCTTCTATTCCATTCATTTTAATCTTTGGAAATTTAAAATTTGGTATTTTTATATTAGTTATTTTCATCTTTTCTCTCCATTTTCTACAAAATATCTTAAAATATTTTAGCACACTTTAAAAAATTATGCAATTTTCATAAGTTTAAAATTTAAATAATCGCTACTTACTAAATTAAACTCTATATTTTCAATCTTTCCAATTACAGCTTGCATATGTGATGCGCCATGTAAATGTCCATATAAACATTTTTCTACTTTATACTCTTTTAATAAATATATTATTTTTCTTTCAAATTCATTATTACTATAATTTTTACTTATTGGTGGATAATGCATGCATGCTATTATTGGTTTATTAGGATTTTTAGATTTTGCATCTTTTAATGATAGTTCTAACCTATTTATTTCTCTTTCTATTATTTTTCTATCATTTTGATTTGTGTAATCCCAACCCCTTGCGCCAGCAATCATATAATTTTCTATTTCATAACTATTATTAAATAATATTTCTATTGTGTTAAAATTATTTTGTTTTAAGTAATTTCTAATATTAGTTAGAGTTGTCCACCAATAGTCATGATTGCCTTTAAGTAATATCTTCCTTCCTGGTAAATTATTTAAAAATTCAAAATCTTTATATGTATTTTCTAAATATGTCTCCCAAGAAAAATCTCCCGGAATTAGGACTGTATCATTTTCGGTAACTTTTTCTTTCCAATCGGTTTCTATTTTTTTATAATGATTTTCCCAATTTGGTCCAAAAACGTCCATTGGTTTATTTGTATTTAACGATAAATGTAAATCTGCTATTGCATAAATTGCCATATTTTTTCCTTTCTATAATATAGTAATTACAATTTTAAATTTGGTATTGCATTTAAATCTAGAGTTGCTCTATCTCCTTTTATATAATTATAGTATCCGGCTGCTGCAATCATTGCTGCATTGTCTGTACATAATTTTAGTTCAGGAAAATATACTTTTAAATTGTTTTTTTCTCCAAACTCTTCAAATTGTTTTCTTATATATGAATTTGCAGATACCCCTCCTGCTAAAACTAATTGATTAATATTATTAGTATTCTGTTTATTTATATATTTTATTGCTTTTAATGTATTTTCTAATAAGACATCAGTTGTAGCTTTTTCAAAACTAGCGCACAAATCAGCTTTATTTATATCTGGATTCTTGTGGTTCAAGTTTAACACAGCAGTTTTTATTCCACTAAAACTAAAATCTAGATTTTCTAAATGAGTTTTAGGTAATTCTATATTTGCTTCTCCCTCTTTTGCCATTTTATCTATTTTAGGTCCACCTGGATAATTTAACCCAATTACTCTTGCCACTTTATCGTACGCCTCTCCAATTGCATCATCTCTTGTCGAACCTAGTATTTCAAAGTCTGTATAATCTTTTATATATACTAAATGCGTATTTCCACCAGATATTAATAAACATAGAAATGGTGGTTTTAATTCTTTATATGTAATATAGTTTGCTGCAATATGTCCTTGTAAATGATTAACTGGAACTAGAGGTTTATTTAATGCATAACTTAATGCTTTTGCATATGAAACGCCAACTAAAAGTGCTCCAACTAATCCAGGTCCATATGTAACACTTATCGCATCTATATCATTAAAAGAAATATTTGCATCTTTTAAAGCTTTTTCAGTAACAGATGATATAGCTTCTGTATGATTTCTAGATGCAATTTCTGGCACAACTCCGCCAAATTTCTCATGAATTGGTACTTGAGAATTTATAACATTAGAAAGAACTTCTCTACCGTTTTTTACAACAGATACAGAAGTTTCATCGCAACTTGATTCAATTCCTAATATATATATATCGCTCATTTTCTATTTCCTTTTAAAATAATCTAAATATTGCAAGTATTCCATTCATTAAGCCTTTATATAATAAATTTATTATTGGTGAAATTATCACTCCTGATAAACCAGTTATCCATATTACTAAAAATATTATATAAAAAAGTTGTTCATGTTCTCTTAACCATCTTCTTGCATTGTATGGCATAAAATTTATAAATATTTTTGAACCATCTAATGGAGGAAGTGGTAACAAATTGAATACCCCTAAACCAATATTTATTATTACTAATTCTTTAAGCAAAACTAATATTACGTTGCCAATTGTAGTAAATAAAAAACTACTACTAGCAAACATATATACAGCCCCAAGTATAATTGCAGAAATTATTGCTAATATAAAATTCATTAATGGTCCGGCTAAAGAAACAATCGCTTCACCTTTTTCCATTGATACATTTCTATTAAAGTTTCTTGGATTAATTTGAACCGGTTTTCCCCAACCTATTCCAACAAACATAAGCATAATAAATCCAAATGGATCAATATGACTTAATGGGTTTAAATTAAGTCTACCTTGCATTCTTGGTGTATCGTCTCCTAATTTATCTGCTGCATATGCATGAGCATATTCATGAAAAGTTATTGCAATTATTACTGCTGGAAGTGTTAATACTAATGCTAATAAATATTCTGGAGTTAAGCTTCTTAAGTTCAACACAACTAACACAGCTAATAATATATACAAATATTTTTTATCTAAATCATAACCAAACATAATTAAACCTTTCTTTTGCTAAAAATACTATTAAATTATACCACTATTTTAACAATATTAAAATAGTTTAATAAAATTTAAGCAAAAATAAGAAAAGTGGCTTCGCCATATGTGCATTTTGCTTCGCAAATATGCATTTTACTTTGCCACATGTGCATCTATGCAATAAAAAATGATAATATGGTATTCATATTATCATTTTTATATATTATACTACTATGTTCCATTCATGGCTTCCACTAGTAGTTTCTTGTAATTGTGTATCAGCATTTAAAATAACTACTGGTTTAACTTTTTTCATTGAATCTATTGTTCCTGCACCTTTTTTTGAATTCCACAATGAATTGCCATATATTCCTCCTGCTAAAAAGAATCTTAGGCCAAAATCAACATTTTCTTCAGAAGTTTTAATATAAGAAGAAGCTAGTAAATAATAATCTCCTTTACCAATCATTTCCTTTGCTGAGCCTGTCAATAATTTTGAAACTGTATAAGTATAATAATCGTTTCTTACTTCCAATTCTTTTAAAACTACTGATCCTAATGGAACTCCACCTTGCATTGTAAAAGTAGTTTCAGTAGTTGTTACTGGTTCACCTCCAGAAATTTGATATCTTACTTTTGTGCCATCCATTGTATACTTTACAACATTTCCATATTTTTCTATATCTTTTTCTGTTTTATATTCAGTCTTATCATATTTAGTTAAATTATCTAAGTCCTCTATTTTTAAGCATCTAGCTCCCGCTGCTCCTGTTCCAGCTCCATACTTTTCGCAAAATGTATTTAATGAATTTTCTAGATATGTCCATGTATATTTATTGTCTGTTTGATCTATAATAGCATTATTTCCGTGTAAACGTTCCGTCATACTCTATAGTTGTATCTCCTAATAATAATATTTGATTATTTTCTATTCCTAATACTTTCCAGTTGCCAACATAGTCTGTTCCTGTTGCTGTATAATTAACTTTATCTCCAACTTTTAGTCCTGCGATTTTTTTATTTAGTTCATTATTGTTTGCATATTCTCCAAATGATTCTGTTAAAATTCCTTGTTGTTTTTCTAAATCATACTCATATTTCAATAGTAAATCTTGTTCTTTTTCTTGAGCCTTTGTATATTCTTCCTTTGCATTTTGTGCATGTGCAATTATTCCATCTCCTCTTATTGCACCTATTGCTACTACCGCTAAAATTAATAATACTATTATAGTAATTATTAAAGCGACTAATGTTATTCCTCTGTTTCTTTTCATTTTTTTCCTCCTTAGAATTTTTTATTTTAAGCGTTGAAATATTAAATTCACAATTTATTTATATCATATAAGAATATTTTTTGGCAATAGTTTTTTTACAACTTTCTAAATTTTATATAGCTTTTATAAATAAATAATGGTAATGTTTTATATTATGCTATTATTAATTCTTTTCCATTATAATCAACTATAATTTTAGTATTAGGTTTTATTTCTTGTGATAATATCTTTCTTGCTATTAAAGTTTCAAGTTTCTTTTGAACAAATCTTTTTAATGGTCTTGCTCCATAAATACTATCATATCCATTATCTATTAAATATTTTTTTGCGTTTTCAGTTAATTCTAAAGTCAAGTGTTTATCTTCTAGTCTTTTTTCTAAATCTACTATTAGCAAATCCAAAATCTTTTTAACTTCTGTTTTCTTTAATGGTTTATAAAATACTATTTCATCAAGTCTGTTTAAAAATTCTGGTCTAAAGCTTTGTTTAAGGATTTTTTCTACTTTTTCCTTTGCTTCATTACTAATTTCACCTTTATCATTAATTCCTTCTAAAATATACTCAGAACCTAAATTTGAAGTTAAAATAATAATTGTATTTTTAAAGTCAACTGTTCTTCCTTGTGAATCTGTAATTCTACCATCATCTAAAACTTGTAATAAAACATTGAATACATCTGGATGTGCTTTTTCTATTTCATCAAATAATATTACACTATATGGTTTTCTTCTAACAGCTTCTGTTAATTGTCCTCCTTCTTCATATCCAACATATCCAGGAGGCGCACCAATCAATCTAGATACAGAATATTTTTCCATATATTCAGACATATCTATTCTTACCATATTGTGCTCATCATCAAATAAGCTTTCAGCCAATGCTTTTGCTAATTCAGTTTTACCGACGCCTGTTGGCCCTAAAAATAAGAATGATCCAATTGGTCTTTTTTCATCTTGTATTCCAGCTCTTGAACGAATAATAGCTTCTGTAACTTTTTCTACTGCTTCATCTTGTCCAATAACTCTTTTGTGTAATATTTTATCAAGATTTAATATTTTGTTTCTCTCGCTTTCAACTAATTTTGAAACTGGTATTCCAGTCCATCTAGAAATAATTTTTGCAATCTCGTCTTCTGTTATTTTATTTCTAAGCAACGAATTTGAAGAATCACTACTTTTTTCTGCTATTTCTTCTTCGTGTTTTAGTTGTTCTTGTAATTGTGGTAATTTTCCATATTTTAATTCGGCTACTTTATTTAGTTCATAATTTCTTTCAGCTAATTCTATTTGAGCATTTACTTTTTCTATTTCGCCTCTAAGTTTTTGAACTTTAGCAATTGCTTCTTTTTCATTTTCCCATTTTGCTTTCATTTGATTAAATTTTTCTTTTAATTCTGCTTTTTCTCTTTGAATATCTTCCAAACGTTTTTTAGAAAATTCATCTTTTTCTTTCTTTAAGGCTGTTTCTTCTATTTCATGTTGCATAATTTTACGAGATATTTCATCAAGCTCAGTTGGCATAGATTCCATCTCTGTTTTTATTAAAGCACAAGCTTCGTCTATTAAATCTATTGCTTTGTCTGGCAAAAATCTATCTGAAATATATCTATGTGATAAAGTTGCAGCTGCAATTATAGCACTATCTGCTATTTTAACTCCATGGTATACTTCATATCTTTCTTTTAATCCTCTCAAAATAGATATTGTATCTTCAACACTTGGTTCATCAACCATAACTGGTTGAAATCTTCTTTCTAAGGCAGGATCTTTTTCAATATACTGTCTATATTCATTTAAAGTAGTTGCACCAATACAATGAAGTTCTCCTCTTGCTAGCATAGGTTTTAGTAAATTTCCTGCGTCCATTGCTCCGTCTGTTTTACCTGCTCCAACTATTGTGTGAAGTTCATCAATAAATAGAATTATTTTTCCTTCACTTTTCTTTACTTCTTGTAGAACTGCTTTTAACCTTTCTTCAAATTCTCCTCTATATTTTGCACCTGCAAGTAAGGCTCCCATATCAAGTGAGAAAATTGTACATTCCTTTAGTCCTTCTGGAACGTCTCCTCTTACAATTCTTAATGCTAATCCCTCTGCAATAGCTGTTTTACCAACACCTGGTTCACCAATTAAAACAGGGTTATTTTTTGTTTTTCTTGATAATATTCTTATAACATTTCTTATTTCATCATCTCTACCTATAACAGGATCTAATTTTTGAGCTTTGGCAAGCTCAACTAAATCCGAACCATATTTTTTTAACACCTCATATGTTTCTTCCGGGTTATCATTCATAACTCTTGCACCTCCTCTTACTTCTAATAATACTTTTAAGAATCTATCTTTGGTAACATTGAAAGTTCTAAACAAATTTGCAATATTACTATTGGCTTTATTAATAATTCCAAGCATAATATGTTCAACTGAAATATATTCATCTTTCATTTCTTTAGCAATTTTCTCTGCTTCAATTAATACTTGTTCCAAATCTAATGATATATATATTTTTTCACTTTGATTTGTTTTATTAATAATTTTAGGTTTATTATCTATTATGCTCTTTATTTCATTCTTTAATTCTACATTTGTTTTCATTTTATTAAGCAATTCTTTTATTAGTCCATTCTCATCTTCCAATAAAGCAAATAATAAATGTTCTTGTTCAACCTGTGCATTTTGTTTTACAATTGCTATTTCTTGAGCGTTTTTAAGAGCTTCCAATGATTTTTGAGTAAATTTTTCAATATTCATATAGCATCGCCTCCTTTTTTAGCACTCTATATGTTGGACTGCTAATATTGTACACCTATTATATAAAAAAGTCAATACATTTGACATTTTTGCATAAAAAAAGAAGAGCATTTTTATTTGCTCTTCTCAAGAGTATATATATAATTTATTTTCTTTTTATATTTAGACTTAATACTCCCATTCCAATTATTGAAGCACATGCCATAGCAACATATATTACAATGTTATCTCCTGTTTTAGGGTTTGAAACATCTTCCGTGTTATTTGATGAATTGCTTGTGTTTGTTGTGTTTGTTGCTATTATTCCATATTCACTTAAGTGAGTAGTTTTAAATACTAAGTAATCTCCATCAATCTTAGCTTCAATGTTTTCTTCTATTTTTCCATCTTTAATATATACAACCTCGTATTTATTAAATCCTTTTAAATTTTCAGGTAGCTTAACTCTTATTGTCATATCTATATCTTTTATTGAAACTTTTGTATTTCCGTCAAAAATATTAATATCAACTACATATTTAACATTTTTATTTGTTAAATCTTCTTTTACTTCAATTGGTTTAATATCTAGTTTATAATTTTTGCTAACTTCTTTTGCAAATTCAATTTTTGCTTCTGTTTCTCCTGTACTTTGAATTTCTTTTACAGTTTCTTTTACAGGTTGTTCTTGTTCTCCTGAAATTTTAGTCCAAGAAGCATATAAAGTAACATTTTGATAATATTCAGCTCCAAGTGCATTTTTTATAATAGTGTCTCTGTTAAGTTCTTCTTCATCATCTTTATCCCATCTTCTCCAATATATATAAGTATAGTTTTTTCCACTTCCATCTTTTTTTGCATTCCATCCAGTAAATTTATATCCTTTTCTTACAGGTGTATATGGTAAAAGTGACATAGCTGTTCCTGAATTTCCGCCACCTAAATAGTCATATTTGTTAGATGCTTTACCTTCAATAGTTCCACCGTTTGCATTTAATATTAATACTCTATCATCTCCAACAAAAGTATCTTGAGTATATGTAGCAGTTAAAGTAATTACAGCATCATTTGCGAAAGCACTTGAATTAATAGAAGTAACAATGTTTCCATCTAAATCCCAGCCCTTAAAAGTATATCCTTTTCTTACTGGTGTATATTTTGTTAAATCAATTGTTTTAAATTCTGCTACTTTACTTTCCAAGGTTAATTTTGCTTTACCATTTATTGTACCAGCAAATGCATCAAAACTAACATAGTATTTACCACTATCTTTCAATTCTTTATCTGAAAATTTAGCACTAAGAGTTAATCCATTAGTATAATTAACTTTTTTACCTGTTGTTGTATAAAAGTAACCACTACCAGTAAATTTTGCTATTTCTAATTCTTCACTAGCTTTTGTATTTTCTGCCATTTCCCAATGTGAAAATTCAGTTTTGCCATTAAAAGGAATAATTCCTTTTGTTAATTCAGATAACTTAACTGTTGTTTCTCTTTCTGCAATATTAAATCTTACAAGTTTGGCATATTCACCATCAAAACATCCATACATTTCGTTAGCAGTTAGTAATAATGAATATTTTCCATCATCACTAATTGTTGCAGCATTAACTTTATTAGATAAAGTTACAATTCCTAAAAATGCTATAAGCATTACTAAAAATAAAAATATTTTTTTAGATTTCATTTTTAATCCTCCCTTTTTTATTATATTAATATTTATATCATATATAATCATATTTTTCTTATTAATTACCAATTTTTCCGTGAAAATTTGGTAACTACTTTTTGTTTAAAAAATCGACATATTTTTTTAAAATTCATAAACTAATTATAAAAAAATAAACCCAGTATGGAAAATACCATATTAGGTTCATTCTTATTATATCATCCGTTCTTTATAACATATAGGTAGCTATATCTATACTTCTAATTTAAAGGTTTCATCGTTGGGAAGAATAATACATCTCTTATTGATGCACTTCCTGTTAATAACATTATTAATCTATCTAATCCTATTCCCATTCCACCTGTTGGAGGTAAACCAATTTCAAGTGCTGTTACAAAATCCTCATCCATTCCACCTGCTTCTTCATCGCCTTTTTCTTTAGCTTCTACTTGTTTTAAGAATCTTTGATATTGGTCTATTGGATCATTTAGTTCTGAATATGCATTTCCATATTCTCTTCCACCTATAAATAATTCAAATCTTTCAACTAATCTCGGATCATCATTCCTTCTTTTTGTAAGTGGTGATACTTCTACTGGGTAATCCATTATAAATGTTGGTTGAATTAACGTTTCTTCAACAAATGTTTCAAAAAATTCATTTATAATATGTCCTCTTGTATTTTTTATTTCTTCAAACTCAACACCTTTTTCTTTGGCAATAGCTTGTGCTTCTTCGTCTGTATTTATTGTATTAAAATCTACACCTGTTACGTTTTTAATTGCATCTATCATAGTAATTCTATTCCAAGATGGAGTTAAATCTATTTCATTTCCATCATATGTAATTTTTGTAGTTCCTAATACTTTTTGTGCTACTGTTGAAATCAATTCTTCTGATATATTCATCATATCGTTATAGTCTTCATATGCCGAATACCATTCCATATTTGTAAATTCAGGATTGTGTTTAATATCCATTCCTTCATTTCTAAAATTCTTACCAATTTCAAATACTTTATCAAATCCACCAACTATTAATCTTTTTAAGTTTAATTCTGGTGCAATTCTTAAATACATTTGCAAATCTAAAGTATTGTGATGTGTTATAAATGGTCTAGCAGCATCTCCTGTTGCTACTGTTGTAAGCATTGGAGTTTCAACTTCCATATATCCTTTTTCTGTCATAAAGTTTCTTATTTCTTTTAATATTTTACTTCTTAATATAAATGTATCTTTTACTTCTGGATTAACTATTAAATCTACATATCTTTGTCTATATCTTAAATCCATATCTTTTAATCCATGGAATTTTTCTGGAAGTGGTCTTAAAGATTTTGTAAGTAAAACTACTTCTTTAGCATGAATAGATATTTCTTCTGTTCTTGTTTTAAATACAAATCCTTTTAATCCAATAATATCTCCTATATCAAAAGTTTTAAAAGCTTTGTAACTTTCTTCTCCCAAGTCGTTTATACTAACATAGCTTTGTATTGTTCCATTTGAATCTTGAATTGTACAAAAAGATGCTTTTCCCATTATTCTTTTTGCAATAATTCTTCCTGCAACAGAAACATCTTTTCCTTCAAATTTTTCATAATTTGCTTTTATTTGTCCTGCTGTTTCAGTTCTGTCATATTTTGTTATTGCAAATGGATTTTTTCCTTGCGCTTGAAGTTCGTCTAGCTTTTCTTTTCTTACCTGCATTAATTTGTTTAAATCTTGTTCTTGTTCCTGATTGTTATTTGGTTGTTCACTCATATAATATTTCCCCCTTATTTATAACTAGTTTTCAAAAAACTGATTAAATTCTTGTTCTGTTATTGTTTCTTTTATTAAAAGTTCTTGTGCAACCTTGTGTAGTATATCCATATTTTCACTAAGAATAATACTAGCCTTCTTATACGCATCATCCATAAGTCTTTTAATTTCTTTTCCAACAGTATCTTCTATATTTTCTCCAAATAATTGAAGTTCATATGGGCTATCTGTTTTTAATGATATTGGTCCAACAACATCACTCATTCCATACACAGTCACCATATCTCTTGCAATTTTAGTTGCAACTTCTATGTCATTGCTTGCACCTGTTGATATATCATTTATTGCTAATTTTTCTGCTACTCTTCCACCAAGA
The DNA here is from genome assembly GCA_934183305.1 of uncultured Clostridia bacterium. Classification (GTDB taxonomy): domain Bacteria; phylum Bacillota; class Clostridia; order TANB77; family CAG-508; genus HGM13634. The sequence continues at coordinate 49,547 of CAKPSF010000003.1, forward strand.
AGCGCAATTAATTTCTGTTCCATTTGTGTTTTAGAAACATAAAATTTATCTTCATCATTTTTATATAATGTATAACCGCCCGCAAATCCTCTTGGTATAATAGATATTTCTTTTACATCTTCTACACAGTCTAAGAATTTACTTACAATTGCATGTCCAGCTTCATGATAAGCAGTTAATTTTTTATCTTTTTCTGATATTACTCTACTTGTTTTTTGAATACCCACTGTCACTTTTTTTACAGCTTCATCAATATCGTCTAATGTTATTGCTTTGTGTTTATTTATTGTAGCAATAATTGCTGCTTCATTTAAAACATTGGCAAGTTCTGCACCAGTAAAGCCTGCAGTATCTTCTGCAATTCTTTTTAAATCTAATCCATCTTCAAATTTTTTATTTTCACTATGAATTTTTAATATTTCTTCTCTTCCTTTTACATCAGGACTTGTAATTGTTATTTGTCTATCAAATCTTCCAGGTCTTAAAAGTGCTGTATCTAACATTTCTGGTCTATTTGTTGCTGCCAATACTATAACAGTTTCATCTGTTTCGAAGCCATCCATTTCAACTAAGAGTTGGTTTAATGTTTGATTATTTTCTGTTTCTGCTCCACTATTACTTGTTCTTCTAGCACCAATCGCATCTATCTCATCTATAAATATAATACAAGGAGCCATTTTTTTAGCTTTTTCAAATAGTTTTCTAACTCTTGAAGCACCAAGTCCAGCAAACATTTCTATAAATTCAGAACCACTCATAGAAATAAATGGTACTCCAGCCTCTCCTGCAACAGCTTTAGCAATTAAAGTTTTACCTGTACCAGGTTTTCCACAAAGTAAAATTCCCTTAGGCACTTTAGCACCCATATTTAAAAATCTCTTTGGATGTTTTAAAAAGTCTACTATTTCTACTAATTCATTTTTTTCCTCATCTAGACCTGCAACATCTTTAAATCTAACTTTTGTATCATTTTCTTTCCCATCATAAACTTTATTATCTGATCCAAAACCTTGCATTTTAAATACCATTATAATCATTGCTAATAATAACAATGTTGGTAAGAATTGTATAAACATTGAAGAGATTTTTACCATTATACTTGTAGGTTTTTGATTTAGTTTAATTTCTTTGCCTTCTAGCTTTTTATTTTGTATTAATTCTATAAATGCCTCCGTATTAGGTATACTTACTGTTTTCTTTTCTTCTTGATCTTTATACTTAACCTTAGCTGTTGTGCTTCCAGCATTCATTTCTATTTCTTCAATTTTATCTTCTTCTATTTGCATTATAACATCTGTATATGCAACTTCTTTTCCTTTATTTTGTTTTTCCATATAGAAATATCCATATGCTAAAGCAGCAACCAAAATAAGTCCTAAAATTGAAGCTAATAAATAATAGCCAGTATTATTGTTTTTCTTGTTATTCTTCTTATTTTTGTCTTTTTTATTTGACATTTTTTTGCTCCTTCTTAATTATTTGCCTTCTTGGATAGTAGATGGGTTTACAGTTCCATCTATCTCTCCTTCATCTTTTTCCTTTTTTTCTTTTTTCTTTTCTTTCTTTTCAGGTTTGTTTTCTTTTTCTTCTTGCTCTTTTTTCTCTTTTTCTTTTTCTAATTCTGCTTTTACTTTTTCTTGTTCGTTTGCAAGCTTCATAAGTTCAATTTGTCTATTTATAAAGTCTGTTTTTATCATTAATACCGCAACAATTACGTAAATATATGAAATAAGATTATACATTAATCCAAAGTATTTTACATTTATTCCAAATAGTAAATTTAAAATTATATATATTATATTTAAAACAAGAGATAATGTAATAGCATGTACAGCAACGCTAAATGATGGTGCTGCTTTCAAGTTCAATCTTGAAAGTTTTGAAACTAAATATGCTAATATCCAAAGTATTAATATATCCATAAATATTGAAATGAAATATACTATAAACAAATATACAAATATAATGAAATACAATGATGCACACATAGAAACAATATTTAAACTTTCAAAATATTCAATTGCACTTTGTTTTGTAAATTCATTTATATTACAACTAGAAGCTAGTGCTAAATAATTATATTCAACTTGTCCTAATGTACTGTTAGATATAACAACACATTTATCTTTTAATACTACTAAAGAAATATTTTCTTTTTTTATTTTGTCTTGGTATTCTGTTAGTTCTGTGCTATTGGTATCTATTAAAATTTTTCCAAATGTTTCTGAATAATCATCAATAACTATTGGCTCGTCAGTTTCCATACTTAATGTACCGTTTGAATATGAAAATTCAGGTAATTTTTCTTTCATTGTTGCATATACATTTTTGCAGTTATCAACTATTTTAAAAGTATAAAAGAACGATACAATAACAGCAAAAACTAAAACTAGTTTTGCAAAATATTTAAAACTCACTTTTGGTGTTTCTAATGCGAAATCCTCATATTTATCTAAATCTTTAATACTTTTAAAAGCTTCCTTAAAAAAATTACTTTTTTTATTTTTCTCTGCCATTTTTTATTACTCCTCACATATTAATCTACATTTTAGCTTCTACAATCATTCCATTTGGTGTATCTTTAACAGTATACCCTAAAGCAAATAATTTATCTCTTAATTCATCAGATTTGCTCCAATTTTTATCGTTTCTTGCTTGTTCTCTTTCTTTAATAATTTTATTTATATTTTCTGGTAAATCTATTTTTTCCTCTTTGTCTATATTTAAGCCCAAAACCTCATCAAACTTTTTAAGTAGTTTCGCAAATTCAGGAGATTTTTCTTCTTGTTTTATAACTTCCCATACTACACTTAACGCTTGTGGCATATTCAAGTCATCATTTATTGCTTCTAAAAAGTCGCTTTCAAATTTTTCTATTTTTTCTTTTTCAATTATACTTGTTCCATTTAAATGACGTTTATAGCCTTCTCTTAGTCTATTTAATGCTACCTTAGCAGCATCCATAGCTTCAAATGTAAAGTTTATAGGTTTTTTATAATGTGAAGAAAAATTAAACATTCTATATACATCTGGTGAATATCCTTTTTTCTCTAAATCTTCTAAGGTATATAAATTGTTTAAGCTCTTAGACATTTTTCCACCATTAACTTGAAGAAATTCCACATGCATCCAATAATTTGCAGGAATTTTCCCACAATATCCTTTAGCTTGTGCTATTTCATTTTCATGATGTACTGGAATATGGTCCATTCCTCCTGTGTGAATGTCAAAAACTTCTCCCAAGTATTTTTCAGACATTGCACTACATTCTAGATGCCATCCTGGATAGCATTTTCCCCAGAAAGTATCCCATTGCATTAAATGCTCTTTAGGAGCTTTTATCCACAACGCGAAGTCTGTTGGATTTTTCTTTTCAGTATCAAATTCAACCCTTGCTCCCGCTTTTTGCTCTTCTATATTTCTGTTTGATAAAACTCCATATTTATCTAATTTAGACGTATCAAAATATATTGTGTCTTTAGTTTCATATGTATACCCATTTGCAATTATCTGTTTTAAATAATCTTCCATTACTTGAATATGTTCAGTTGCTCTACATACAATTTCAGGCATATCTATGCCTAATTTTTTCATATCACCCAAAAAAGCATTCATATAAAATTCTGCTATTTCAAATGGACTTTTATGTTCTCTTCTTGAAGCTTTAAGCATTTTGTCTTCGCCTTCATCAGCATCTGAAACTAAATGTCCAACATCGGTTATGTTCATAGCATGTTTTAGTGTATATCCATTATATTTTAATACTCTTCTTAAGTTATCCATAAAAAGATAAGCTCTAAGGTTTCCTATATGGGCAAAATAATATACTGTAGGTCCACAAGTATAAATTCTAACCTCTTTACTATCTATAGGTATAAAATCTTCTTTTTTTCTTGTAAGTGTATTATATATTTTTAAGCCCATACATTTTCCTCCTTTAAACTATTGATTAGTCGTTGTATTTTCAACCGTATTTGATGGTGTAGGAGTTGGTGAAGGCGGAGTTTCAGCTTCTACCTTCACTGTCCTTGTAACCTTTGTAACATTTCCTGCACTATCATTTACAGTATATGTAATAGTATATGTTCCAGCAACTGCAGTATTTACAGTTCCTGTTATAATAATTTTTGATGTTAAATCTCCATCTTTATCATCTGTTGCTTTAGCGCCAAGTTCTGTATACTTTCCACCAACTTTTAATGTTATAGTTGCACTTCCATTTAATGTTATAACTGGTGGATTATTTTTTTCTTTGCAATTATCACAAGTTTCCTCTGGTAGCATATATTTTGCATCTCCAGCTTTTTGCCAGTTTGTATTATCTGTTGACCTTGTTATAAATATTTTAGTTTCTTTATTTTCGCAGTTTGGCCCAGCAACTTTTCCTGTTTCTTTACATATTTCAGCTTGAACATGGCAAGTACAAGTCTTAGTTGGTACTGTTCCTTTTACAAAATATTCAGAATACACTCTGCTTCCTCTTGGATCATTCTTGCAAGCATCAGTTGCAAGTAATCCTGAATCTTTACAAACATTTGCTGTAACTAATCCATCTGGTTTTTCAAAAGATTTTCCTTTCAAATCCTTATGTATAGCTGTCATAACGTTCTTCCAAATTGTATTGGCATTAGACGTTGCACCAGCCGGTATAGCTGTTGGCGTATCATATCCATACCAAGTTGCTGCTGTATAATATGGCGTAAATCCGCAAAGCCATTTATCTTTTTTAGAGTTTGTTGTACCAGTTTTTGCTGCTGTTTCCATTCCAGATATCTTACAAGCTGACGCAGTTCCTCCTGTTTTAGTTGGTTCAGTTAATAACTGTTTAAGTATATATGCATTTTCTACTGAAAATACTCTGGTTTTTGGTTGATCAGCTTCTAAAACTGTATTTCCATTTTCATCAACCACTTTTGTATAGAATGTAGGAGTTATGTATTCTCCATCATTTGCAATAGCAGCATATGCTCCAGCCATTTGCAATGGCGAAATTCCTTCACTTATTCCTCCTAAAGCTAATGGTAAACTATTATCTTTATCTGAGTCTATTGAAGTTACTCCTAACCTTTTCAAATATTCAATTGACTTAGCAGGTGTTAAATCTTCTAATACTTGAATAGCAATTGTATTTTGAGAAATTCTAACCGCTTGCCTCATATTTGATAATCCTTTAAATCCTGAATATGAATTTTTAGGTGTCCAAGTTCCATATTTTAATGGAACATCATCATATACAGATGCAGCATTTATTATTCCTTCTTGTAATGCAGGTCCATATACTGCTATAGGTTTTATAGAAGATCCCGGTTGACGTTTTGCTTGATTTACTCTGTTAAGTTTACCAGCTTCTTTTTCTCCCAATACGCCAACTGCCCCAACAACATATCCATTAGATTGATCAATAACTACCGTTGCAGACTGAGCAGCTTCTTTAACTTTTTGCAACTCTCCATCTACTTTTTTCTCAACAGTAGTTTTAACTTGATATTTTGATTTTGAATATTCATCCTCTAATTTTTCTTGAATTGAAGCGACTTCTGTTGAATAAATCTTCAATCCACTACTATATAAATATGTTTCAGCATATTCAGCATTCATGCCCTTTTCTGTTACTAATTGGTTTATAACTTGTTTAATTAATGCTTCTGTATGTGAAGAATATGAAGCTTTATCTATAATAGTTCCCTTTTTAAAGTTTAATCCTTTATCGACTTCTTCAATTGCACTATTATATTCGTCTTTACTTATTTTTCCTTGATCAACCATTTGTTTTAAAACAGTTTTTGTTCTTTTGTTAATTTTGTCTGTTTTAGGTTCATCAACAAATGGATTATATCCGTTAGGTGAGTGAGTTACTCCTGCAATAAACGCACTCTCAGCTAAGCTTAATTCTGTTGGTGTTTTGCTAAAATAATATTCAGATGCCATTCCAACGCCATTTACGTTTCCACCTAAATAAATTATATTCATATATAGCTCTAATATTTGATCTTTAGATAGTATTTGCTCAACTTGATATGCTCTAATCATTTCTTTAACTTTTCTTATTGCACCTTTTACTCCTGAATCATCTTTTTCTTTTGTTATATTTTTAACTAATTGTTGTGTTAAAGTACTTCCACCTCCAACAGATGATTCTCCTTTATGAAATATAAATGAAATGATAGCATACCCAGTTCTTGATATATCTACTCCATTGTGGCTATAAAACCTTTTATCTTCAATTGCCACAAATGCTTTAGGTAAATATTCTCCCATTTCGCTCTTGCTAAGTATTTTTCTGTTCTCTTTTCCACTTAGCACAGCTAAAACATTACCCTCTGAATCAACAACGGTACTATTTGAATAATCAATTATTAAATCTTTTTTAGTTATTGCATATTTGCCTGCCATACCAAAAATAAGTCCAGCTCCAATTCCAGCAAGAACAATAATCAATACAATAATTGCTATTACTATTTTTTTCCATACTTTTTTCTTTTTAGTATTATTTTTATTATTTACTTTTTTTGTATTTTTTTCTTTTTTAGTATCATCTTTGGAATTTACAGTTTTTTTCATATTTACTACCTATTCCTTTCCTGTTTATACTTTAGTATAATTTTTGCGCACAATACGCATTACTATTATATTATAAAAACTTAAAAAGATAAAGGGTTTTGCTAAAAAAATTCACATATAAATAAAAAAAATGCATACATTTTTACTAATAATAAATTAGAAAGAAGTGAGCTTATGTTTATATACAATTTTAAGGTAAATGGAAATGGGATTTTTAGAATAGTTGTAGTATTAATTATAATTATTGCATTACTGGTTATGGCACTTTCAATGTATAATTTTTTTAAAAAAGGAAAAGTTATCGTAAATGATGATTTGCCAACTAATTCAATAGCAAATATCCAATCAAATCAATACACAAATATACTAAGAGAGGTTTATGAAGACATAGACACTTATATAGGTCAATCAATTAATTTTACTGGATATGTTTATAAACAATATGATTTAAAAGACACAGAATTTGTTTTAGCAAGAGATATGTTAATAAATTCAGATTCACAAACTGTAGTAGTTGGCTTCCTTTGTTCCTACGATAAAGCACAGAACTTTAAAGAAGGAACTTGGGTAAATGTTACTGGTAAAATTGTAAAAGGCTATTACCACAATGAAATCCCAGTAATTGATATAACCAAAATAGAAGAAACAAAAAAACCAGAAGATTGCTATGTGTATCCTCCAGCAGATACTTATATTCAAACTTCAACAATCCTTTAACTTTTCTAAACATACATAACCAATAAAAGAGCGATTTAAAAATCGCTCTTTTATTATCTTCTATCCAAAATTGTTTTTACAACTCCATTATCTATCATAGTTTCAAATACGTTTTTCAGGATAATTAAAATTATCGGTCCAATAAACATTCCTATTACCCCAATTGTTTTAAAGCCCGTATACATTGCTATTAATGTGAAAATTGGATGTATTCCAATATGATTACTTACAATTTTAGGCTCTATGAGTTGCCTTACAACAATTGTTACAACATACAAAACCAATACACCTATTGCCAACTTTATATCTCCGTTAAAGCCTGAAATAACCGCCCATGGCACCATTACAGTTCCTGAACCTAGTATTGGCAATGCATCAACAAATCCGATTACTAATGCCATAATTAAAGGATATTTCACGTTCATACCAATTAAATTAAATATAAGCAATCCAGTAAGAACAATAACAAAGGATATTAATATTAAAATAGCCTCTGCCTTTAGGTAATTTCCTAAAGAAGAACTTACTTTTCTTAATTTGTTTCCAATTTTTATTGTCCAATTTCTAGGCAAATGATGCTCCATTTGATCTAAAATATACATCTTGTCTGCACACACAAAATAAGTTGCAAGTATTGTTATTCCAGTACATATTGCAATTTGAGGTAAGTGTTTAACTGTATTTATTACATATGTTAAAAGATTTTGGGCAATATCTTTTCCTACTTCAATTAATTCATTTACAGTATTATTAGCTAAATCTTTAACCTGTTCTGGAATATTTAAAGAATCAAACTTAAAGCTATTTATTAATCCATTTATTTTAGAACTTATATTAGCAACATTATTATTAAGTCCTGTTAAAATATTTGTAGACTCAGTTATTGCAACAGTAATCCCCCACGCCAGCAGCCCAATTATAATGCCAAATACAATAATTAAGGTTATAATTGCACTAGCTTTTCTAGTAAAATTAGTAATTTTCATCACCTTTCTTATTAATGGTTCAATAAGCAAACTTATAATAAATGCAATTAAAAAAGGAACATAATAAACAGAAAGTTTAAAAATTATGTATATAGCTACTAAAGTTAATATAAATATTAATAATCTTTTTCCAACCTTTTTGTAGTAATTCATATCTGTAATCACGCAAATCACCTCAGTTTATTTTATGTATAATAGATGATTTTTATTAGAAGAATTTAAATTATTTTACAGGCAGGTACAAAACCTGCCCATACAGTCATTATTTCTACAAATTAAAATTTATTATTGTTGCAATCGCAAATATGTTCAAATGTTTTTCCTATACATTCACAATTAATATCTTGATGCTTTGCTAAATCTCCCAATGTTAATATTCCTACTAATTTTCCATTCTCTGTTACTGGTATTCTTCTTATTCCTGTTTGTCCCATATTCTTTGTAACAGTATCAATATCTTCATTACAATCGCAGCAAGTTGTTTTGCATGTCATTATATCACTTGCTTTAGTATTTTTATTATCTTTTCCGCAAGCAACACTTCTTAATATAATATCTCTATCTGTTAAAATTCCTACAACATTATTATTGCAATCACAAACAGGTATACATCCACATCCGTTTTCATGCATTAGTTTTGCAACATCACTTATATTAGTATCTGGTGTACAACTGCAAACATCCCCACACATACATTCTTTAACCTTCATAAAAAAATCCACCTTTCATAAAAAATATATATTTATTTTTTACAAAAAGAGGATTTTTATTCTTAATTTATTTACTTAATTTTCTAATTCTAAATCATTTTTAATTAAATGTGTAAATAGTGTTAAATATGATAAAGAAATCATAAATCCAGCAAGTACATCGCTTGCATAATGAACTCCTAAATAAATTCTACTTATTCCTATTGAAGCTATCAATATACTAAGAAAAGTACACAATGCAATTTTGGCATATTTATTTTTCACATATTTAAATACTAAATATATTATTAATCCATAAAAAGCCATACTTGCCATTGAATGTCCAGATGGAAAACTAAAACCTGTTTCTTCAACTAGCCTATATCCAACAGGTCTATTTCTTCTAATTATATTTTTAAGTAAAAGATTAAAAATTGCAGTGACAATTAAATTAATACTAATATACATGGGTATTTTTTTGTTTTTTATAAATAAAAAACTTATAATACATATACTTATTAATGGTATACTACTTCCAAAGAAAGTTATAAATTTAAAAATATTATTTAAAGAATTACTTTTAAATGAAATTATAAAGTTATATACTGTTGAATCAAAATTCATTATTTCATTATTTAAAACATCCTCTAACAAATCTAAAAATATTATCACACAAAATAGTGCTAATATCCATCTTTTATTTTCCTTTAAAATACTTTTTATCTTTCCCATATATTGTGTTCCTTCTTTATTTCTTTATCCAATTGTTAAATGCTTCAAATAATAGAATCAAGAAAATCATTATAAAAATTCCAGTTAAAACTCCTGCTGAATCAATACACACATCTCGAATGCTTGGTCCTCTGCCTGGCACAAAACTTTGATGAAATTCATCTCCAGCAGCATATAAAACACCAATCAAAATACTCCATAGCAATTTGTACTTGTTTTTAATATCAAAAGTACACCAGAATCCCATAACAGAAAATCCAACTAAACAATAAATACTAAAATGCGCTAATTTCCTAATTATTGGATGAAGTCTTTCTATGTAATGCATCCTAAGAGCTAAATCCATATTTTTTACTTTTGAAAACATGTCTACAATAAAATTTGTAACCTTTAAGCTCAAGTTACCAGACTTCTCTCCATCTTGTGCAGAAAAACAAAATATTAAATACAATGTTGCTAAAAGCATTACTATAAATAATATTCTTTTAAATATTAAATTCTTTTTAATTTTAATAGGTTTTGACATTATAATTCTTCCTTAAATTAATTTAGCCATTCTTTATGTTCTAAATACCAATCAATAGTTTTTATTATCCCATCTTCAAATTTAGTTTCAGGAATCCATCCTAATTCATTATGAATTTTCGTTGGGTCAATTGCATATCTAAAATCATGACCTTTTCTATCTTCAACAAATTCTATTAAGTCTTCAGATTTGCCTAATCTATTTAGTATTAATTTAACTATATCGATATTTCTCTTCTCATTATGTCCGCCAATATTATATCTTTCCCCAGCTTTACCATTGTGGAATACTAAATCTATTGCTTTACAATGATCTTCTACATATAGCCAATCTCTAATATTTTCGCCTGTTCCATATACAGGTAATTTTTCATTATTTAATGCTAACTTTATCATATGAGGAATTAATTTTTCATTATGTTGATAAGGTCCATAATTATTTGAGCAATTTGTAACTGTTACATTCATTTTAAATGTTTCATGATATGCTAAAGCAATTAAATCTGAGCTTGCTTTTGAAGCTGAATATGGGCTATTAGGTTTAATAGGGCTAGTTTCTGTGAAATAACCTTCTTTGCCAAGTGTTCCATATACTTCATCAGTTGATATATGCACAAATTTATTTGAACTACCTTCTCCCCAAATTTGTTTTGCTGTTTCCAATAAAATATGTGTTCCAATTACATTTGTTTGTGTAAATACAAATGGTGTTTTTATACTATTATCAACATGGCTTTCTGCTGCAAAATGTATTACTCCATCTATATCATATTCTTTAAATATATCCTTCATTTTTTCGAAATCACAAATATCAGCTTGTACAAATGTAATTTTATCCATTACATTTTTTAGATTTTCTATATTTCCTGCATATGTTAATTTATCTACAACAACAATATTATAATTTGGGTATTTATTTACAAAATACTCTGCAAAATTTGCCCCAATAAATCCTGCTGCCCCTGTTACTAAAATATTCTTACTCATTTTATTTCTCCCTAATACCTATTAATTATAAATTTTTAAACAAATCTGTTTTTCTTAATTCTTGCAATGTTGGCCATTTAGCATCTTTGTCAGATGTTAGTAATTCATTAACTTTCATATCTCCAAAAGGCCACTCTATATTTATCTCCTTATCATTCCATGCAAGACCGCCTTCAGCCTCATGATTATATATATCATCACATTTATATGTAAATTCTGCTTCATCTGATAAAACCAAAAATCCATGTGCAAATCCTTTAGGAATCATAAACATTTTTTTATTTTCTTCTGAAAGTATAACACCTTCCCATTTTCCATATGTTTCACTTGATGGTCTTAAATCAACTGCAACATCAAACACTTCACCTTTTATACATCTAACAAGTTTTGCTTGAGTGTTTTCCTTCTGAAAATGTAAACCTCTTAATACTCCCCTTCTTGATTTTGATTGATTATCTTGAACAAAATCATAATCAAGACCTATTTCTTCAAAATCTTTTTTACTATATGTTTCCATAAAGTATCCTCTATTATCTCCAAAAACAGTTGGTTCAATAATATACACTCCATCAATTGATGTACCTATTTTTTTAAATTTCCCCATTTTTATCTCCTAAAATTAATTTTCTTCTGCTAACGCAATTAAAAATTTTCCATAATCACTCTTTTTTAAATTTTGTGCAAGTTCTTGTAATTGTTCTTTATTTATCCAGCCATTTTCATAAGCAATTTCTTCCGGGCAACAAATTTGCAACCCTTGTCTTTTTTGTATTGTCTGTACAAAGCTGGCAGTTTCTAAAAGTGAATCATGCGTTCCTGTATCAAACCAAGCCATTCCTCTTCCAAGTTTTTCTACCTTTAATTTATGCATATTCATATAAGCTTCATTTACACTTGATATTTCTAGTTCACCTCGTGCAGAAGGTTTAATTGTTTTAGCAATTTCCACAACATCATTTGTATAAAAATATAGTCCTGGAACTGCATAATTTGATTTTGGAATTTCTGGTTTTTCTACTATTGAAATAGCATTGCCTTTTTCATCAATCTCAACAACTCCATATCTTCTTGGATCATTTACTCTATATCCAAAAATTGTTGCTTCTTCTGTTCTATTATTTACTCTTATTAATATTTCTTTTAAATCCCCACCATAGAACAAATTATCACCTAAAATTAATGCAACATTAGAATCACCAATAAATTCTTCTCCAATAATAAATGCTTCTGCAAGTCCATTTGGATTTTCTTGTACTTTATACTCTAACTTTATTCCCCATTTAGAACCATCCCCAAGAAGTTCTTTAAATGTTACATTATCTCTTGGAGTTGTAATTATTAATATTTCTCTAATTCCAGCCTCCATTAAAACATATAATGGATAATAAATCATTGGCTTATCATATACCGGCATTATTTGTTTTGATATTGCTATAGTTAATGGATATAATCTTGTTCCACTTCCACCTGCTAAAATTATTCCTTTTCTTTCTTTCATATTTAATTCCTACTTTCTTTTTCTAAATATCTCATTAATGCTTCTTCATAGGTTGGTATTTTTATTCCTAATTTCAATAACTTATTCTTTGACATTTGTGAATTTTTAGGTCTTTTAGCTGGTCTAGGGAACTCTTCCGTTGTTACTGGATTCACATTGCAATTTATATTTTGTAATTTATATATTAACTTTGTAAAGTCATACCATGTTGTGTATCCTATATTAGTTGAATTATATATTCCATATGGAATATCTTTTTCTATTGCTTGATGAATTATCTTAGCTAAATCAACAGCATATGTTGGACTTCCATGTTGGTCATTTACAACACTTACTTCATTTCTATCTTTTGCAAGATTTATCATAGTTCTAACAAAATTATTTCCTTCACCATAAAGCCATGCAGTTCTAAAAATATAATATTTGTCACAATTTTGTTTAATAAAATTTTCTCCCTCAAGTTTTGTAGTCCCATATACTGCCTGTGGATTCTTTTCATCTTCTTCGCTATAGTCTTCATCAACTGGCTTGTCTCCACCGAAAACATAGTCTGTACTTATATGTATTAATGTAGAATCATTATTTTTTGCAGCAATTGACAAATTTTTAGGTCCAATAGCATTAATTTTATATGCCAATTCAGGTTGTTCTTCTGCTCTGTCAACTGCAGTATATGCAGCACAGTTAATAATATAACTTGGTTTTATTTTATTAATAAAATTACTCACTGCATTTTCGTCTGTTATATCCAATTCTGCCACATCTGTGCAAATCAGTTCATTTTCTTTTAGTTCTTCTCTTACTGCTTTTGCAAGCATTCCATTAGCACCTGTAATTAAAATTTTCATAAATATTCCTCTAAATTATTCCTTTATTTTTTTCTTTAATATACTCTTAAGTAATTCCAATAAATACTGAAACGAATCAATTTTTAAAATCTTTGCTCCAGCTATATATATTACTCCCCCAACAACAGCTTGAAACATAAGTGAGACAATTATAGGTAAATTAATAAATCCAATCAAGTATACAATTACTCCCATAATTACTGCAAGTAAAAGGCTTGGTAATATGTCCCTTATCTGTTCTATATAACTATAATCAAGTAATTTCTTATTAGGCCAAGAATTAATTATCTGTCCCAAAAGTCCACTTACAAGCAAACTGCAGGCCATTGCCATTGGACTAATATACATTGTTGCTAATAGAAGTAGTACGCCTATGATTTTTTTTATAATTTCCATTTTTAAAAACAAATCACTTCTTCCCATTGCTTTTATTGCATTAAGATTTGCTGTATGTATTGGATATAACATAAATGTTACACAAAATACACACAAATATGGAACGCATTCCAACCACTTTTCTGTCAATAATAACGTAACAATGTTTTTCGATGCAAAAGTAAGTCCCATCATTAATGGAGCCATTATAAATATACTCGTTTTTATTGCTCTTCTAGTCATATCTCTTACTCTAGATTTATTTTCTTGTTCATTTGACATTGTTGGCAATAGCACACTATCTATTGATGTGTTTATGTTTGTTACTATTAAATTTGGAAACTGCTTACCTTTATTATAAAACGCCAAATCCGCAGAAGAATATATCTTACCTATTATTAATTGTCTTATATTTTCATAAGTTGTATCTAATAATGCAGAAGCTGATAATTTCCATCCATAAGAAAATAATTCTTTTAATCTCTTAAATGAAAACATTCTCTTTGGTCTCCACTTAACAGTTAGCCATAATACAATAGTGTCAACTGTCAAATTAAATAATTGTTGTATAACTAATGCCCATACTCCAAATCCTTTCACTGCCATTAAAATTCCAATAATAGCAGCTCCAATAGTTCCTGCGAGTGTAGCAAAAAAGAACTTTTTAAAAATTAGTTTCTTGGAAACATAGGCTTGTTGCACATTTTTTACTCCTGATATTACAATTGTAAGACTTAAAACTCGTATAAGTGTTACAAGTGAATCATCATTATAAAACCTTGCAATAGCTGGTGCACATAAAAATACTCCAACATATAAAAGCAAGCACACTGTTATATTGGCAAAGAATACTGTTGAAAAGTCCAAGTCGTCTACATCTTTTTTTTGAATCAAAGCATTACCTAATCCACTATCTACAAAAACTTGTAATATGTTTGTAAACACAGTAATTAAAGCAATTGTTCCATAAGCTTCTGGAGCTAAAATTCTTGCAAGTACAATTGATACAATAAATGAAACGATCTGTGCTCCACATCTTTCAGCAAATCTCCATATTACATTTGAAAATACATTTTGTTTTGAATTATCCATATTATATTCCTTTAATTATTTCTTTAAAATTATATCACAAATTCTATTCGCATCTTCCACAGAAAGATTTGCATACATCGGTATCGTTAACACTCTATCTGATATTTTCTTTGCAATAGGAGTCTTGGCAGAATCAAATCTATCCTTATAACAATCATAATCTGATATTAGTGGATAGAAATATTTTCTTGAAAAAATATTTTCTTTTGCAAGTTCTTCTGCCACTTCATCTCTCGTCTTTCCAAATACCGTTTCATCAAATATTACAGGATAGTATGCAAAATTTGGTTTCACTCCTTTTTGTTTCTTAGAGATAGTAATTCCCGGAACTCCAGATAGCCTTTCTGTATATATATCATATACTTTTTTTCTCTTTGCAATTTCTTCATCAAAATGTCTTAAATTACATAACCCCATTGCAGCTTGAAATTCATTCATTTTAGAATTGATTCCAACATCCACAACATGTTCTTGGTCTATTATTCCAAAGTTTTTGAAACTATCAATTGATTGTTTCAACTCTGAATTATTGTAAACTAAAGCTCCTCCCTCAATAGTATTAAATACTTTTGTTGCATGGAAGCTAAACATCGAAATATCTCCATAGCTTCCTATTCCTCTTCCATTTACTTCAACTCCAAAAACATGAGCTGCATCATAAATAACCTTTAAATTATGTTTTTGTGCTATTTGCTCAATTGCTTCAACATCACAAATATGCCCATACACATGAACTGGTACTATAGCTGTTGTTTTATCTGTAATTAACTCTTCTATTTTATTTACATCTATTGTATAGTCTTGCTCATTTATATCACAGAATACAGGAGTTAATCCATTTTGTACTATTGCATGTGTTGTAGATGCAAAAGAAAAAGGTGTAGTAATTACTTCTCCAGACAAATTCATTTTATGAATTGCTGTATATAAAGCAAAATGTCCATTATTAAATAATGATATATTTTTCACTTTTAATTTTTCACATAATTTTTCTTCAAGTTCATGGTGCTTAGTTCCCATATTTGTAAGCCATCTTGAATCAAAAACATCTTTTATTTCGTTACTGTATTCTTCAAGTGTTGGTATTGAAGATTGTGTTACTAAAATTTTTTTATTCATCTTATCTACCTCTTAATTCTAGAAATCTATCAACTTTCATTTCTTCTTTATAATCTTCTAATAATTCTTTAATTCCATATTTAGGCTCATATCCAAGTTCTTCCTTGGCATTTGTTATATCTAGTGCAAATCCACCACTATTCTTTTTTTCAGGGCAGTAAATAATCTCTGAAGGATTATCTTTTGGTGAAAACACCTCTACTATTGTTCTTACTTTCTCTTCCAATGTTACTGGTTTTCCAGTTCCAATATTATAAAAGCCACCATCTCTATTAGCTTCTATCGCCTTACATAATTCTTGGCTAAAATCATATACATGAACCATATCTGTTGAATAATTTGGATCTCCCCATATTTCAAGTGGCTCACTATTTTGGGCTTTTTCTATCATTCTATAAATTGGTCTTAATGTTTTTACTCCATTTGGATGATAATAATGATATGGACTATAACTATATATTGTAGGTAGTCTAAATACAAAGTCTTTAATTCCATATTCAGCATGATAATGTTTCAATAATTCAATTGCAGTATTTTTAGTTATAACATATAAAGCATGATCACCTTTATAACTAAAATTTAATGGAGTGTCAGGTTTTAACATTACACCATCTTTTGCAGATAAAGATATATCAAAAACAGTGGTTGTATATAATATTCTGTCAGCTTTAACTTTTCTAGCATATTCACAAACATTAAAAGCCCCCACAATATTTGAATTAATATATTTTTCGGGTTGATATCCTTCCATATAAGATGGAATTTGCGCCGCAAGCAATATAACAGCATAAACATTGTCTGTTGGTAATTTTTCAAAATCTGTAGCACAACTAATGTCTACACTATAATATTTTATACCTTTTTTGGTAAAAAAATCTGTGTTTCTTCTTCCAGATGCAATTATTTCATACTCATCATTATTAAAATATTCAAGTGCATATTTTGTAAAATAACTTCCTACATTTCCACAAGCTCCAAAAATTATTATTTTTTTCTTATTCATACTTTTATATCTCCTTTACAATTTTAATTATTTTATCCATTTCCTCTATTCCATATCGCTGGTCACATGGTAATGGTAATATATTTTTTGCAAAATCATAAGCATTACTGTTCTTATTATCTTTTATTACATTTGGCCACAAAATTGGTACAAAAATATTCTTATCTATTAACTTTTTTCTTAGATTTTCAGCATTATCTATGTATAAAGGATATGAATATGCACCACTCACATTTTTTAAATTTAGTTTGTTTAATTTATTCAATTTTTCATTTAAGTATTTAAAATTTTGGGTTCTTTTTTTCTTTATTTTTCCATAATCAAAGGCTCCCAACATGTTTTCTGTAGATTTTGACATCTTCAATAACGGAATTTTTTCTAATACTTCTTCATTTTCTCTATACATGTTATAGTATTGTTGTGGTGTTTCCTCAAGTCTTCCAAGTATATAGGTAAATCTGTTCTTTGATTGGTCTCGTTCTATTTTCTCTAATGAAGTTATATCTGTATATAAATACGCACCATCTGGTACCCCCATAAACTTTCTACATGAATATATTGTATCAACGCCTCGTACTGGTAACTGGAAAAACGCTTGAACATTATCTATAATAATATTTTTATAAATTTTTTTCAACCTTTTTATTATATAATTACTTAGCTGTCCAAAATAATTTACAATATATATATACTCACTATTATTTAATTTTTTATTGAATTCTGGTAAAAATTCATCATTTATATCATAGTATTCAACTTCACAATAATCTAATATTACATTTACCGAATCACATAAATAATACGGCATATAGATTTTTTTTATTTTCTTACTCTTTGCTAAATACACCAAACAATTTCTTGCACTATTCAATTTAAGTGCATTTCTATGATATGGCTGATTAATTAAACTTTCCAATTCAAAATATCCACCTATATTTTCTTTCATATATTCCTCTTTATTTTAATATTACTTTAATATAATTTTCTTGATTGTTTAACACTTCATCCATTCGTTTATGATTGTCAAACTTTAATACTATGGTTCCAATAGCCTCATTTGCTCCAGAAAATCCACCAACTTTTGTTCCTTCTTCTATCCATAAATCATTTTCTACAATATTTGAACTGATTTCATCCGAAATCCATAATTTTTCAAAAGTTCCCTCTCTCTCACTATGAAGAATAATTTCAGCCCAATTATCTTTTATCTCCTGTTGTTCAATCGCATCTGGTTCCATACCTAGCGCAACTTTCACAATATTTGTTATCATATCCACTCCAGTTATATATCTGACCATCTCTGCCAATCTATTTCCTCCACCTCTTGGAGAGCATTCCATTATATATGATTTTCCATTAGTGCATTCTCTAGTTTCAATATTATAAATAGAACTCTTCATATTAAGTAAACTTAATAGTCTTTGTATTTCATTTGTAAGTTCTTCCTGATTTTCTCTCGATATCGATGCAGGCCATGTATACGCTGCAGGAGTATATGGATTCTCACAGTTTTCATCAAACTTTTGTGCAGAAAAAGATACAAACTTTAATTTCCCATCAATTGAAAAAGAATCACAATCTGATGAATCTCCCACTTTTTCTAAGAAGTCCTCTATTATAAATTCATTACTATGTGAAAACTTTAGAGCATAATTTATAGCATCTTCTAATTTATCCTTTTCTTCTACTTTAGTCACACCCTTGCTTCCAGCTGAATCTGTTGGTTTAACTATCACAGGCCAATTAAACATATCAATATCATTTAATGCAGTTTCAAGGTCTGTGTACTCCTTTGCAACAGGAACATTAAAGTTATTATCTGTTAAAAATTTTCTAAACTTTCCTTTATTTTGTAATATTTCGATAGATTCATAAGGTCCAGAAGATGGTAATTTCATCTTTTCTGCGACATAAGCTGCTGTTGCTACTCCCGGATCACAAGCAAACGAAAGAATTCCATCTATTTTTAACTCTTTAGCTTTTTCAAGAACCTTATCCTTTTCAAGAATGCTAACATTACAGTATTCGTCCGAATACTTGTGTGCAATATTGTTTGGTAAATAATCACAAGTAATTACATAAACACCTAGCTTATGTGCTGCTTCTATAACAGGAACAAGATACCTCATTCCTCCAAGTAACATTAATTTTTTCATATATTTATCTCTCCCTCATTATTTTTATCTATGTTTTATCTTTAACTTTTCTTTTTTTAGTATTTCAAATATAAATGGTACTTTTTCTTTTAGTAAAATTTTTATCCTTTTACTTTTAGGAAGGTTATTTTTATATGATAAATATGGTTCTTGTTTTATCATTTCAAAATTATTTTCTAAATAATATATATTAAATTCTAATTCAATAATTTTTCTATTTATTGCGTCATTATATTTTCCATTTGTATATTCATTAATTTCTTTTAACTTTTTAACAATTTCTTTATTTATTTTTATATTTTTGCTTTCATCATTTATTATTTTATCTGTCCATGATGAGCCTGTATTAATTCTATATGCAGCCATTTGTTCTTTAAAACAATATGTTTTTCCTATACTTGATAAAAAAATCTGCCATAAATAATCCATAGAAAAATTATTAAAATATCCAGGTAACTGTTCAATATATTCCATTCTTGAAAAAATAGAATTTGTAGCTACATATTCTCCTCCACCTAAAATAAAATCTTCACATGTTAAAGTTATGTTATTATCTACTGTATTTATTTCTCCAACTTTATTTTTATTATTATCTACAATGATTGCATTTGTCACACACATTGAATATTCGTCATTTGCTTCCATAAAATCAAATTGCTTTTGAAGTTTATTTGTATCCGTCCAATAATCGTCTCCTTCACAAATTGCAAAATATTTTCCCTTTGCCTGTGGCATTAAAATATCTATAAGCATTCTTCTATGTTTTGAATATTGATTTTCTTTCTGAAAAATTGGTTTTATTATTTGAGGATATCTTTCAGCATATTCTTTAATAATTTGCGCTGTAGAATCAGTAGAACAATCATCATTAATTATAATTTCATATTTAAAATTAACCTTTTGATTTATAAAACTATCTAACGCATCTTTTATATACTTTTCGTGATTATATGCCAAGCATAAAATAGATACCATTATTTTTTCTTCATTCATTTTTGTTTTTCTCCTATTTCTTGTCTTTAAATAATATATATTTATTATACATTTTTGTCCTAATATCTTTAACAGAATGCTTTAAATTTAGTAATAACAATATAGAATATATATAAAACATTGGAAATTTATTTGCTCTATATCTTGCTCTTTTATTTTTCATTTTTCCATAGTCATTGTAACTTTTTATTTTTTTTTTGTATTTTTCAGAATTAATAAAATGATTTATTTCTTGTTCACTAGCAATCTTTCCTTTTTTATATTCTTTTCTTAATAATTCTGATATTAACTCCTGCTTTCCAGAATTGCTTCTAGATATACTATTAGGAGATAATCTACACTTATATAAAACTTCTGGATAATTTGCAAGTCTAAAGCCATATAGAGAGGCACGTAATAAGAAATCATAATCCTCACAAGAAAAAATGTTTCTGTATCCATTTAGTTTTTTAAATACTTCTGGTTTTGCAAGCCAAGTAGGATGTAATACACAACTTTTATATTTTAATAATTTACAAATGTTTTCGGATTTTGTTGGATACACGCCTAGCTGTTGATCTTCGCCTTCATAAAAATATTGCATATATGAACCAACTAAATCACAATCTTCTTTTTCTATGTATTTTAATTGTTTCTCAAATCTATCTAATGTAGATATATCATCCGAATCCATTCTTGCATAATAATCTCCAGTTGCAACTTCTAATGCTTTGTTTAAGCTTAGTGGTAAACCAATATTTTCTTCATTTAATATTACTTTTACTCTTTTATCATTATATTGTTCTATAAATTCTTTTCTCCATATTTCATCTGGAAAATCTATTACTACTATAATTTCCAAATTTTTATATGTCTGATTTATTATTGACTCAAATGATTCCTTAAGCTCTTCTTCATTTTCTTTATATACTGTCATTAAAACACTTATCTTTTTTTCTTCCATGTCAATAAATCCAGTTCATTACCCTTTCTTTCTTTATTACTTATTGTTAAAAATGCTCCTATCATGAAAAATGTTATTACTTCTGCGCCTTTAAATTGTATAAAACCCATAATTATATATGTTAGTATAAACATTGTAAATGAATTTTCTAATACTTTTTTTATATTATTTTTTATAAAATCTATAATAATATATATATAAGATATACCTCCAATAAATCCAAAATCTAATATCATTTGAAATAATAAGTTATGAACATTATCTTCATCATACCATAAGCCTGATACATTTTTCATTCCTTTTATAGCATTACCAGCACCATATCCAAATGGTCTTTTTATAAATGTTTCCATTACATGTTCCCACATTCTTATTCTACCTTGAGAGCCACCATCTTTTCCAACATTCATAATTCTGCTAATTATATTATCAAACATATTGGTTTCTATACCTATAATAATTGCTAATACTGTAATAAACAAAATTCCAATTATTAATAATTTTAGTCCTTTATTATCTTTTTGTTTTTTCATTTTAATTACACTGTTTATAAAAATATATAAAAATGCTATAATACTAATTATTAGTCCTACTCTACTAGATAACAAAACAGAAATCGTTGCACACATTCCAATATATGCATAAGCAAATTTAGGTTTATTAATAAAGAAAAATGCAAACATTGTAATCCAAGTACATTCTAAGTTCACACCACCAGTAAATATTCCTTCATATTGTGGATGTTCATTATATGGATTATTATGAAAATTCATTATTTCTTTAAAATCTATTAATACATTTATGGTTACAACCGCTAAGACTATTATTGCAACAATTTGTATAATCTTAATCCAATCATCCATTTTTAAATCTTTACCTATGTTATATACCACTAGCAAAATTCCAAAAGCAAATAAATATTCAAAAAATAATCTTTCAACTCCTATACTAAAGAAATTAAAAACGGATATTATGGTTATATATATTAGCATTGCTGTTAATTTCTTTGAAGGAAGCATTAATTGTCTCTTTGCAATTATCAATATCATGTACAATATAACTAGAACTCTATAAACTTTAATTGCTTGTTTTCCAATAACACATAAATTAAGATTCTGAAAGCAAAATGATATCAATAATATTGTCATTAGAATTTCAGGTTTCAATATAGTCTTTATTTTGTCTTTAAATCTCCATTCTTTCATTTTTTCATTTATTATCATTTTTCACTTTTCCTTTTCTAATAGTTCAAATACAAACTTTCCAATTTTTTAGCAATATTCTTTATATCAAATTCTTTACACTTTTCTTTCATATCCTCAGTTCTATCATATCCCGCATTAATATTTAACACTGAGTTTTCCCATATAGTTTTATTTAATTTTAAATATTTAATATTACTTGTTAAATTTGTTTCTTCGGCAACAGTATTTGCCGTTGTAAGACATTTTAATCCTGATGCTTGTCCTTCAATTAAAACAATGCCTAATCCTTCATATAGTGATGGTAAAGCAAATATATCCATCGCCATCATATATTCATTTACATTTTTTACTCTTTTTCTTATATATGTTACATTTTCCAACTGGTATTTTGATATTTTATTCTTTATTTTGCTTTCCAGTTTTCCTTCCCCTATAATAATTAATTTATATTTTGGGTTTTCTTCATGCAACTTTTTAAAAACTTCTATTAGGAATATCTGATTTTTTTGTTTTTCCATTCTACCAATATTTCCAATCAAAATATCACTGCTATTTAACTTTAATTCTTCTCTTATTTTGTTGCGTTTACTTTCATCAAATTTAAATCTGTCAATTTCTATTCCATTATTAATAACTTCAACTTTTTCTTTTTTTCCAAATAAATACTTTCCTGAATCTGCTGAACAAGCAAATTTTACATTTGCATATTTTTTAGAGCTTCTAGATAAAATATGTAATATAAAGCCCTTTATACTTTTTTCATAAGAATTATTATGAGAATGTCCAATTCTTATTTTTACATTATGTTTTTTGGCTATTTTTAAATACACGGGCATCATGCTTTGCATATGTCCATGAACAATTTTATATTCTTTATGTTCAGAGAAAAATTTATTTAGATCTTTTATATATTTAATGAAGTTCTTATCATCTTTATATGTTAATCTATAAATTTTTCCGCCTAATTTTTCTATTTCATCATCATAAAATTCTTCTTTTTCACTATGTACTAGAAAGTCAAATTGAACTTTAGTTCTATCTATATTTCTATACACATTCATAATAAAAGTTTCTACTCCTGCTGCTCTCATATTTGGCACAACATTTAATACTCTTACTAAATTTTCATCCATTATATTTTTCCTACCTTCATTCCAAAAAATCTAGCAAACATATCTGGGAAAAACCTTAAAAATGCTCCAAAATCTTTTTCCTGAATTATTCTTTTTAAAACGTATTTAGCCATATTGCCACCAGTTTTATTAGTTCCATATTGGTCTAAATAACTATTTTCTTTAAAAAACACTCCTGTATCATAATATCTTTTATATAGTTGTTTAAATTTAAAATCATGCGAATGAATTACTACAGATTCAGCTTCATATTTTATTTTATAACCATTCATTATTAACTTGTATGCAATATACATATCTTCACTTATACTTAATTTTTTATTATCATAATAATTAAGTTTTTTAAATGTATCACTTTTAATTGCAGAAGAAGCATCTGAAAAGAAAAAAGTTCTTAATCCCATTTCAGGTAAGTTTTCTTTAGTTACAATTTTACTTTCTTCAGGATAATTTTTTTCTCTAGTATATTTTTCTATGCCTTTGCTTTTACTTATCTGCCTACTATATGATGCATCACATTCTCCATTTTTTATACCTTTAGTTAAATTGTATAGCCAATCTTCTCGTTCAATTATTACATCTTGTGTTATAAAAACTATAATATCAGCATCTGATTCCTTGGCTTCATTCTCTCTTGTTAAAGAATGTGAAAAATCATTTGTTTCTATCTCTTTAAATACCACATTATTATTTTTACTTGCTATTTTTTTTACAATATTCAAAGTATTATCTTTGCTCTTTGTAATTACATATCTAATTTTATTAACATCATTATATATAGTTTGTTTTTTTATCTGTTCAAATTGATTATTTATAACTTTTTCTGCATTGTACAAAGGACAGATTATATCTATGTTCATTATTTTGCTCCCTCTTTTTTTAGTACTGAAACTATTGTTTTAAAAAATATTTTTATATCTAACAATAATGATTGATTATCTATATAATATAATTCCATCTGCATTCTTTCTTCATATGTTGTATTGCTTCTACCATTTGCTTGCCAATATCCAGTTAATCCAGGTGTAATACTTAAAAATTTATCTTTGTTTTTTCCATATTTCTCAAGTTCTTCATCAATTACAGGTCTTGGTCCAATAATTGATAAATCACCTTTTATAATATTTACTATTTGAGGCAATTCATCTAAACTTGTCCTTCTCAAAAAATTTCCCATTTTAGTTATTCTCGGATCATTTTCTAACTTAAAGTTCTCTTGCCATTCTCTTTTTTGTTCTTCACTAAATTTTTCTATCATTTCTTCTGCGTTTTCATACATACTTCTAAATTTATACATATCAAATTCTTTACCATTTTTCCCAATTCTTTTATGTGCAAAAATAACTGGACCTTTAGAATCAATTTTTATACAAATAGCAAGTATTAAAAAAACAGGAGATAATAGCACTAATCCTACACATCCTAAAACTATATCAGTTATTCTTTTAAAACCTCTATATATTTTACCTTTTATTTCCATATTATCAATCTCAATTTTGGTTAATTCTTTAGTATTTTGAATATTTGCATCCACCTTTATCACCCTTTAAAATTTATTCTTCCTTATTTTATAATAATTTAGTATAAAGTGCAACCTTTTTAGACATTTTTTCTATATTTTCCAGCTATTTTTTATTTCATAACATAAGTCTCATTTTCTTCAAAATCTCCATATATATTTAACAAAAAGTAATTTACAAAAACATAATAAAATACATAGCACAATTAATAGTGCTATGTATTTTATTTACTTTGTATATCCTGATTTATTAACTATTTGTTGGCTTGTTGTTTTAATTTTAGTTGGAACTTCATAGTTAGTATCGTTAAATACTTTTTCATGTAACTCTCTTACATTGCTTTCTAAAGTTATTGGTATTCCATACCATACTTTATTAAGTGTTGCCCCTTTTGTTTTATATGGCCATCCTATGCTTTCGCCAACATTAAAGCTTGCAACTGCTGGTGCCATTGAAAGTAAGTCTGTCATTGTTAAGTTTGTATAAACTTGTGGTAGTATTTTATTTGCTATTGTATTTATTTGTCCTATGCTTTTAGTTTTTAATTTTGTAAGCATAGCTTCAATTACATCTCTCATTCTTTCTGTTCTTTTATAGTCTCCACCAGCTGTATATCTTATTCTTGAATATGCAACAGCTTGCACACCATCTAGTACATATGTTCCAGCTTTAGTAATATGTTTAGATGTTTTTCCTGTTACTTTTGATGTCTCATCTATATATCCATTTATATATTTTACTTCTGCTTCTGTTATATTCATTTTAATTCCACCTAATGCATCTACCGCATCAGATACAGAGTCAAAGTTTACAGTAACAAATTCTGTTATATTTAAATCCAAATTTTCATTTAAAGTTTTTAAAGCTAAAGGCGCTTCTCCATAAGAATATGCATGTGTAATTTTATCTAATCCATGTCCTTGTATATTTACATATGTATCTCTATATACAGATATCAATTTAACGTCATGTGTTTTATTGTTTATACTTGCAATTATTATACAATCACTTCTGTTTCCTTTCCCATAGTCATCCGCTCTACTGTCTACTCCAAATATAGCTACGTTTCTATATTCAGATAAATTTTTATTTTCTGATACAGATAATTGGCTTTCGTCTATTTTAACTTGTTGCATTTTTCCAAATTTATTAGAAACATACCAAAATGCTGTTCCCCCTGCTGCCACTATAATTATTAATAAAGTAATTAGTATTCCTAATATAACTTTTAATACTGTTTTCTTTTTGCTTGATTTTTTTCTACTCATTAGTTTTCCTCTTTTCTTTATTTTTAATCTTTAATAATTTTAGCACAAGTTCTTTTGTGTTTCAACCTTATTAGTGAATAAAATTTGTTTTTATAGTATTTTCTAATTCTGGTTTATCTAAATTCGCTTTTTGTATACTATTTAATAAAAATGCCATATTTTTTCCAAGATTTCTCATTGTTTGCAATCCTTCTAAATCTTGCATTGCTTCTAATTTATTCGTTCCATGTATTTGATTCCAATATGAACTTCCAACAACATACATATTACTCATTAATGCATATTTATTAATTTGGTCAAATGCTGCTGTTGCTCCACCTCTTCTACAGCTTACTACACTAGCACATGCTTTTCCTGAGAATATTTTTCCTCTACCATAAAATGCTCTATCCAAAAATGAAGTTAATGCACCGCTTGCTGCTGCAAAATGTACTGGACTTCCAAATACAAAGCCATCCGCTTCTTTTGCTTTTTCTATAAAATCATTAACACTGTCATTCATAAAACATTTATTATCATTTTTTAAGCATACATTACATCCAATGCATCCTCCTATTGGCTTTGTTCCAAGCCATATCATTTCTGTTTTTATATTTTCTTTATTTAATGTTTTTGCAATCTCTTCTAATGCCACATTAGTGCATCCATCTTTATGTGGTCCACCATTAACTAATATAACTTTCATAAAATTCTCTCCTTTTATTATGGAAATATAATAGGCGGACACAAGATCCGCCCTTATAATATTATTTGTTTTATATTTTATTATTACACATTTTTAATATCTCTTTTCTTAAATATAGCAAAAGATATAACAATCATTATTATTAAGTAAACAAAACATATACCAAGTGATATCCATAGATTTAATCCATCGGCTAATCCTCTTCCTCCAAATTGATATACACTTAAGTTCCAGTTTGCAGTAACAAAATATTTAAGCCATTTAATCTTTTGAATATAGTAATTTATTATTGAAGAAACTGAATAACCCAATATTGGTATTGCAATTGACACTCCTGAATTCATTGTTATTGTTCCTAGTGCAAATGCTAATGTTGAAATTAATATATATATTGGTAAAACTCCTAATATTGTATATATTGAATATTTTAAAGCACTCATTACAACAATATTATTAGTACTCAAATCATATTCCACAGCAGAAATATTAAATGTATCAAATCCAAATACTATTCCACCCACAATATATTGTGCTATAACAAAAACTATAATAAACATAATTATACATAACATGCTAACAATATATTTTGAAAGTAAAATTTTATTTCTTGAATAAGGTCTTGTAAGCAATAGTTTAATTGTTCCTTTTTGGAATTCATTACTTACTATTGTTCCAGCAATTATAATTCCAAATACAATTATGAATATTCCATATGATTCATCTAAATGCATTAATGTATATCTTGCATCATATTCATTTTTTATATTTATATTATTTTCTACATAATATTCAGATGTATTTACTGTTCTAATTGCATCGTCATAAACTTGTTGTTCTTCTGCTGTTTTATTTTCTTTATTCTTTAATGAATTTATATTTTGATTAGCTGTTACATACTCATCAATTTTATTAGATAAAAAGCTACTGTTATATGGTATACCTTTATTTAATCTCCACTCTAATGCTTTTTTATTAACTTTTGCCGCTTCTAAATATGAATTTATTTCTTCTATTAATTTTTTATCCTTTAATTCCTTTAGTGTATCTTCATATCCCTGAATTTCTGCATCTGCATTATCTAGTTCATTTTGTATAAATGGTTTCCAGTCGTCATTATTTAATTTTTCTAATATGCTATTATATTGCTCTTGAGCTCTTTTTAATTCTTTTGTATCTTTATTAAATCCATATGTATTTTCATTTATTAGTCTTAAATTCGAAGATATTTCCTCTGCTCTATTTATATAGTTATACTGCCATGAATTAATATCATAATTCAAAGATAATTTTATAATATCATATTGTGTTTTTGTATCTATATACATAGAGTTTTCTTCTTCAGTTGTATAATTTAAGTTTCTAAGGTCTTCTTCTAAATATGAAAGTTCACTTTTTTGATATTCATTTGCTAGTTTTTCATATGATATATTGTTTAATGCGTTATTTAATATAGTATATCCAATAGCAATAACAAGTAAAATATAAAGCACTTTTCTACTAAATAATTTTTTTAATTCATTTCTAATTAGCTTACTCAATTACATTACCTCCTGTCTTCTTTAAGAATGCATCTTCTAACGATAAAGTGTTTTCTGTAATGCTATATATTTTAACTTTATTTTCAACTAATTTATTTACTATTTCTGGTATCTCTTCTCTTTCTGCTTTAATAGTAACTTTATTGTTATTTGTTTGTACATCTTTTTGAATTATTTCTTTTATTGGCTCTGGATTATCAACCTCTATAACATATTCACTATTTGATATTTCTTTCTTCAAATCTTCAAGGTCATTTTCTTCAACTACAACACCATTCTTTATAATACATATTTTATTACATACATTTTCTATTTCAGATAAATTATGACTTGAAATCATAACAGCCATTTTTTCTTCTTTTGCCAATTTTACTATTAGCTCTCTTACTTGTTTTATTCCTTCTGGATCCAGTCCATTAGTAGGTTCATCTAAAATTAATAAATTAGGTTTATGCAAAATTGCTTGTGCAATTCCAAGTCTTTGTCTCATTCCAAGAGAATACTTAGAAACTTTATCTTTTATTCTATTTTCTAGTCCAACTAACTTTACAACTTCGTCTATTCTTTTTTTATCCACTTCATTATATAAGTTTGCAACTAGTTTCAAGTTTGCATATCCAGACATATACATATATAAATCTGGATTTTCAACTATTGAGCCAACTTTTTGTATTGCTTTTTCAAAATCTTTCTCTACATCATAACCATTAATTTGTATATTTCCTTTTGTTATTTTTTGCAACCCTAAAATTAATTTTATAGTAGTAGTTTTACCTGCTCCATTAGGTCCAATAAAACCTAAGATTTCTCCTTCTTTAATATCAAAAGAAACATCTTTTATTATTGTTTTATTATGTATTTTCTTATAAATGCCATTACATTTAAGAATCTCTTCACTCATTTTTCTCTCCTCATAATATATTTATATTTCAAATTATATATTAATATATAGAAAGGTGTCAATGTTTATCTTTTCTTTTTGTTAATTGGCACAACCTTTAATGTATATCCAAGAGGATATAAAATTCTTAATAATGAATTAATTGTTGGAGAATGAACTCCCTTTTCTATTCTCGCAATTGATGGTTGTTTTATTCCAGATTTGATACTTAATTCTTCTTGTGACATTTTTTTATTTTTCCTTGCTTCAATAGTTGCTTTTATTATCTCCATTTCTAATCTTATTTCTTCTTCTTGTTCCAATGATATATCTAATTCTTTTTCAAACTCTTTCCATTCTGGAAACTTATTTTCCATTCTCTTCACTCCTTTTTATATAATCTACTAATATCCTTTTAGCTTTTTCAATTTCTTTTCTAGGTGTTTTCTTAGTCTGTTTTAAAAAAACACTTAATAATACAAATCTATTATTTTTATAATATGCAAAAAGTATTCTATCTCTTAGTGGTCTTAATTCCCATATATCATCTTCCAAATGTTTTATATATGGCTGGCCAATCGATAATCCTTTATTTTCCAACATTCTAATATATGCAATTATTTTATTTAATTTAATATGGCAATCCTTGTTATTCTTTTCTTTTAAACTTTTAATATACTCTTTAATTTCACTTTTTTCATTTTGATCTTCGTATATTTCTACTTTATACATATAATCTTATCCTTTTCTATTATAACAAATTCGTTATATTTTTTCAATATTTTTTAATTAAAAAACGCAAAAAAGAGAACTAATATTTTTAGTTCCCTTTTTTACGTTTCTCCAATAAGTAATATACCATCATTTCAATTTTATGTCAATTCTTTATTCAAAAGATATTTACATTTTTATTATTTTTTCCCAAGGTAAGTTTTCTTTTCCAAAGTGCCCATAGTTAGTTGTTTGCAAATAGATTGGTTCTTTTAATCCTAAATAATCTATTATTCCTGCTGGTGTTAAGTCAAATTTTTCTTTTATTAATTGCGCAAGTGCTTCATCTGTTCTATCTCCTGTTCCAAATGTATTTACATATATAGATAAAGGCTCTTTCATTCCAATTGCATATGCTACTTGAATTTCACATTTTTTAGCATATCCATTTGCTACTATGTTTTTAGCAATATGTCTTAACATGTATGCTGCTGATCTGTCTACTTTTGTTGCATCTTTTCCTGAAAAACAACCTCCACCATGTCTTGCATATCCACCATATGTGTCTACAATTATTTTTCTTCCTGTTAGCCCTGTATCTCCTAAGGGTCCACCTATAACAAATCTTCCTGTTGGATTTACATATATTTTAGTATTTTCATCTATCATTGCTTTGGGTACAATCTCCAATATTACATTATTAATAATGTCTTGTTTTAATCTTTCTTGTGTTACTTCCTCTGTATGTTGTGTTGATATCAATATTGTTTCTATTCTTTTAGGAATATCATTTTCATACTCTACAGTTACTTGTGTTTTTCCATCCGGACGTAAATATGGAAGAATTTTTTGTTTTCTTACTTCAGTTAATCTTTTGGCCAATTTATGTGCAACATCTATTGCATATGGCATATAGTTTTTTCTTTCATCACAAGCATATCCAAACATAATTCCCTGGTCTCCAGCGCCTCCAACATCAACGCCTAATGCAATGTCTGAACTTTGTTTTTCTATATCTATATTTATATTGCAAGTTCTGTAATCCATATCTGTTTTACTATTATCATATCCTATTTCTTTTATTCTATTTCTTACAATTTGTTCTACGTCTATTACTGCTGTTGTTGTTAATTGTCCTGCAATTGTAATATTGTTGTTTGCTGCAAATGTTTCTATTGCAACTCTAGAATTTCTATCTTGTTTTAAACATTCATCTAATATTGCATCTGATATTGAATCGCATAATTTATCTGGATGTCCTTCTGTTACTGATTCTGATGTGAAATAATATTTGTTCATTTTTTACTACCTCTTTCTACTACAAAAACCTTTGCATATTGCAAAGGTTTTAAAAACTAAATATGTTTTATCAACCAAAGCCTTTATGCTTTGTCGGTTTTAGCACCTTTAAAGTTTCCTTTAGGTTGCTGTGGAGTCATAAAGCCGAGTCTCTCGTCCACTCTTGATAATATATTATATTTTAAACTATTTTTTTATATTTGTAAATAGTTTTATGTTATTTAAATAATTTTATTGCTTCTTGTAACTGTGTATCGTCTGTTTTTTCTATGTTATAAATACTTGTTACAGTGTCTGGCAATGTTACTTCTTTGTCTGGTGTTATTCCTACTTTGTTTATTTTATTTCTATTTGGTGTAAGGTATTCTTCTATTGTTACCTTAATTCCACTTCCATCTCTTAAAGAAATTAGTTCTTGTATTACTCCTTTTCCGTATGTTTTTTCTCCAACAATTGTTGCTTTGTCATTTTCTTTTAATGCTGCTGCAAAAATTTCAGATGCACTTGCTGTATTACCATTTACTAACACAACTATTGGTACATTAATCACCGGATTACTTTTGCTTTTCGTTATTTCTTCTTCGCCTTTTTTATTTATAGATATTAATTCAATTTTATCTTTATCTAAAATAAAATCTGCCATATCAAGTGCTTCATCTACAATTCCGCCGCCATTATTTCTTAAATCTATTATTAATCCTTTTAATTTATTAGATTTATTTAATTCATTATATATTTGTTTAAATTCTTTTGCACAGTCATCATCAAATGAGCTTATTTTTATATATCCAATATTATTTTGAAGCATTTCAGATTTTATTGGATATAAGTCTATTTTCTTTCTTTCAACTTCAAAAGTAAGCTTTTCTCCTTTTCTTTCTACATCAATTTTTACTTTTGTTCCTTCTTTACCTTTTATATATGTAGATATTTTTTCAAAGTCTTCACCTGTAAATTCTGTATCATCTACTTTTTTTATAATATCACCAGTTTTCAAGCCAGCTTTTTCTGCTGGTGAGCCTTCTATTGGGTATAGTATAACAATGCTATTTTCTTTAACATTTTGCATCATATATATTCCAATACCAACATAATTTCCCTGTACTTCTGCTTTAAACTCTTCCATTTCAGATTTAGTAAAATATTCTGTATATTCATCTCCTAGTCCATCTACGTATCCTTTTACTGCCCCTTCTACTAAATCTTCTTCTTTTATTTCTGAAACATATTCTTCATCAATAATTCTTCTTACAGTATATAATTTATTAATTAAATCTGTGCTAATGCCAGGTATACTTATACTTGTTGAAGTTCCAACTTTTTTATATACAAAAATAGTTGTTAATACAAATGTAATTAAAGCCACAACTACAATAAGCATTATTGTCCTATATATGTTCTTTGTTTTATTTTTCATAAACTTTTTCTCCTCTAGATTATTATATTATAAAAATGAGGGGTTATTCCCTCATTTTTATTAAGCTTGTTTTAACCATACAGATGGATCAACATTTTTTCCATTAATTAATACTTCAAAATGTAAATGTGGACCACTTCCAATTCCAGTATTTCCAGATAAAACTATAGTTTGTCCACCTTTTACTTTACTTCCAACACTTACCTTAAAGCTATTTGCTTGACAATGTTGATACAATGTAACAACACCGCCACCATGGTCTACCATTATGTAATATCCTCTATATCTATTATATCCAGTAAAAATAACTTTTCCATCTAAAACAGATACAACGCTTGTTCCAACTGAAGCAGGTATATCAATTCCTTTATGATTTGTACTTGCTCCTGGTATTCCCGTGTTTCTTCCACCATATCCAGAAGAAATTCTTGTATGTCCTGGCAAAGGCCAATTTTTGTTTCCTCCAACATAAGATCCAGTACTTCCGTTTGCTATTTGACTAGCCTTTCTTTCTTCTTCTCTGATTAATTCATCATATTCATCTATCTTAGCTTGTAAATCTTTTTCTTCTTTTGATAATTGTGAAATCTTATTTTGTTTTTCTTCTTTTTGATTTTTCAAAAGTACATTAATTTTTTCTTGTTCTGCTTTTTGAGTTTTAACTTCTCTTTTTTTATCCTCTTGTTCTTGTTTATTTTTCTCTATTTTTTGTTTTTGTTCCTCTATGCTATCCAACAAATCATTATCATTTTTTAATATTTCAGATATAAAATAATAATTTGATAAGAAATCTAATATTCCTTTTGAATTTAAAAGAACATCCAGATATGTAGCTTCTCCCATTTCATAACCAAGTATTAATTTTTCTTTTAATGCCTCTTCTTGTTTATTATATTTTGTTTCTGCTTCTTTCAAATCGCTTTCAAGTTGCTTTATTTCTTTATTTAATTTTGTAAGTTGTGAATTTATATCATCAAGTTTATCTTCATTATCTGCAATTTTATCAGATAAGCTTTTAACTTCATTTTGTGCCGCTGTTTTTTCACTTTGCACATTATCTTTTTGTTCTTCTAATTTATCTTGTTCTTGTTCAAGTTGTTTTTTAGTTGCAGCCAAACATGAAAGTGGTAAAGTAAATAATATAACTATTAAAATAATAATTGCTGTTATTCTCTTTATCATATTATACCTCCAAATATTTTCTCATAGAAATCGAACTTCCTAATATACCAATTCCAATTCCTAGTATTAAATATACAACTATAATCATATTGAACATATCTCCAAAACTTACTAAAGATATTCCCATTTTTTGTATAGCTTCTGAAGCAAGTATTTTAGTTGCAATTAGTTTATATGTTCCTCCAACTACTAATATAGAAATAGCAGCTGATAGAATTCCTATTATTATACCTTCTACTATAAAAGGCCATCTTATGAAAGAATTTGTAGCTCCAACATACTTCATAATAGATATTTCTTTTCTTCTAGCATACACTGTAAGTTTTATTGTATTAGATATTATAAAAATAGCTCCAATAACTAATCCAACTAATATTACAGCAGTAACAATTCTAATTCCGTTTGTTACACTTATCAATTTTGAAATTGTTTGGTTACTACTTGTTATATTTTTTATATTATCAAGTTGATTTATTTTAGCTTCAACCTCTTTTGAAAGTTTTAAATCATCAAATGTTATTACATATGAATCAGGAAGTGTATCTTTATATGCATCAAATAGATATGCTTTATCTCCAAACTTTTCTACATATTGATTAAAGCCTTCTTCTTTAGACACAAATTGTACTTTAGCAATTCCATCCATTGCTTCTAATTGTTTTCCAACCGTTTCAACTTCCTCATCTGTCGCATCTAATTTTATAAAAACTTGCATTGCTTGTGCATCTTCAACCGTTTTCATTATATGGTTAACGTTTTCTCCTAATATAAAGAAAAGACCAAATATCAGCATTGATATACACATAACAAGCATAGCTGATAGAGTAGATTTTTTATTCTTAAATGTATTTCGTATGCCCTCTCCTATTAAATAACCAACTATATTAAACTTCACTATTATACCCACCTTTACTATCTCTAATAATTTCGCCTTTATCTATTTGTATAACTCTTTTTTTCATTTTATCTACTATGTCTTTAGCATGAGTTGCTACAACTACTGTTGTCCCTCTTTTATTAATATCATCTAGTAAATTCATAATATCCCAAGCTGTTTCTGGGTCTAAGTTACCTGTTGGTTCGTCTGCTATAAGCATAGAAGGGTTATTTACTAATGCTCTTGCTAACGCTACTCTTTGTTGTTCTCCACCTGACAATTCATTTGGATACATTTTGGCTTTTCCACTAAGTCCAACCAAAGATAAAACCATTGGAACTTGTCTTCTAATGTGTCTTGGTGTAGCTCTAACTATATACATTGCAAAAGCAACATTTTCATAAACAGTTTTATCTGGTAAAAGTCTAAAATCTTGAAAAACTACTCCCATACTTCTTCTTAAAAATGGTACTCTTGATTGTTTTAAGAAAGTAGTATCTTTTCCATTTATAATTATAGTTCCAGATGTTGGCTCTTCCTCTTTTAATATTAATTTAATTAATGTTGACTTTCCTGACCCAGATGTACCAACCAAAAATGCAAAGTCTCCTTTATTTATTTTAAAGTTAGCATTATGTACTGCTTCTGTACCTGTTGAATATGTTTTATTTACATTTCTAAATTCAATCATTTTTTGCTCCTTGACAATTCTAAATAGCATTTTTCTACATTATTATCATAACAATATTCTACAATTATTTCAAGTATTTTTACGAAAAAAAACTTGTAAATTTAAGGGAATAGTATTATTAAAAAAGAATGCAAGTGATAATCTCACTTGCATCCTTTTTTAGAAACGACCTCCACCGCCGCCTCCGTCCACCACCGGCCTCCGCCAAATGATGAACCTCCGCCAAATCCACCACCAGATGAACTTGATGATTCAGCTGCACTTATTGTATAATGAGCTGTATTTATTGAGCTATTAACTGCACTATTAATTGTTCTTGTCAAATCCCTATTCATACTATTAATTAAATACATATCTGTTAAATAATCGCTATTATAATCATTAATGTTTGCAATTTTCATTTGCATTGCTTTTCTTACTTTGTTTGCGCATCCAAGTATTGTAGCTGTAACCATATATTTTTCCCATAATTCAATCTCCGGAAGCTCTTTTTCATTGAACTTGCTGAAATCTTTTAGAAATCTTTTATGAGCCAACCACTTAGAATATTCCATTGCTCCATTTTCTGTTCTATTTTTAAACTTGCAAATATTCACTAACAATATAACTGATATTATTAAATCTCCAAAAATATATGCAAGAATATCCAAAGCATCATCTTCTGTTCCTAGAAATACATTTCCTGCTAATAATAATATAATTACGCACATAATTATAACATAGATAATTTTAAATGCTTTTTTTATACCATTTTTGAAATATTCTTTAGACTCGCCCTCTTCTTTAGCTTGTTTCTTAAAGTAATCAATCTTTTTAGTTAATTTTCTTGCATTAATTTCTGTACTTCCAAATTTTTGTAATTTTTTTAAATTGCACCTTCCATTATCGCCAACAGTAACAAAAAGTAAATCAAGTACAGTAGCTTCTGCTGAAGTTCCTTTATACTCTTTATTATTATCAACAAGCACTATTTCCTTTTTATTATTCTTTCCAATTTCTTCTTCTATTTTTATTACTTTTTTCGCTATTAAATCTAATATTGTTGCTGAAATGCTTAAATTTGTTATTTTTCTTTTCATTAAGTATTCTATTACATATGGTGAATTATTGCTAGGAAAGTCTCTATAATATTTTCCATTAAACAGTTTTCTGTCTCTTATTTCTTTTATAATAATTGAACTAGTAATTGCAAATCCAACTGCATACAGTATAGCAACTATTATTCTTGTAGTTGTTCTTATCTGTCTTTCTTTTTCAATTAACACAGCATAAAATGGTTCTAATTGTTCTCTAAATGCCACTTTAGCTTTTTCGTCAAAGCCTTCATCTATGTCACTTTCAATCCATTTTACATCACTTTCTAAAGTATAATAGTCATCTTCTTTATCCAAATATGAAATACGTGCTTCAATTTTGTTTTTCCACTCGTTATTAACAGTTTCTTTTAAAGCATATATTTGATTTAATAAGTCCAGTTTTTCTGTTGATGTATATGGCAATGCCATAACATATCTTAAAGCTGTATTATATGCATACATACTAGGAGATTCTCTTAATTCAATCACTGCATTACTTGCTTCATTTATTTTTTCAAGCTTTGCTTTTTCTCTTTCTGCATTTGCTGCATCTGCTTGTGAAGCTTCATACTTTAATATGTATTCTCTTCCATTTACGCCTGATTTTTTTGTTCCATTTGGTACTAAATCTTTGTTAAACATTATTCTTACAGTTTCAGCTTTATATGGCTTTACATTTGTATCTTTAAAACTTAATGTTTTTTTATTTACAATTGAATTTACACCTGTTAATGGTCCATGTGTCCATATTCTTACATCTGAATCTTCTTTAGGCAAATGAATTAATACTTGAAAATCTGCTATTTTTTCTTCATAATCACTTCCCATAACATTCCAATATAATTCTGCTACATCATTATGAATTACAACCGCATCACTTATTGTATATTCCATGTAAAACACTTTATTTTTCGTTGATTTACAAAAGACTTTAAAGTCTGCACCACGACTTGATGTTGTTAATTTATATACTCCATAATCTCCTGTTGATGCATTGTTTTTCTGTGTATATACTTTTTCAATTTTGTCTATGTCTTCTATTGTATTGAAATTTTTCTGAGATATATCCGCTATTTTTATATTGGTAATTCCGCTTCCATCATATATATCTGTATTACCGGTAAAATTGCTGTATATACCAGTAAACTTATTTGAATTATAATTCTTAAATTCTATATTTCTCAATCTACCATTATACTCACCAGATAAAAGAGCTGCTTCTTTTACTGTAATAGAGCCATCACTATTTATTGTTATATCTTGATACAACTTTTGAGTAGTTTCTGTTGCATAAGATGTATTACTTAATAAAAATATGCCTAGTGCTATAAATAACAATAATATTATTTTCTTATAAGTTTTCATATTTTCCCCTCTTATACTTTATTAAAATTTTTAGCAAAATTGCTTAACTATATCTTCTGATGTTATATTAAAATATTTCATTAGTTCTTCTGCTTTTCCAGATGTTCCGAACCTGTCTTTTATTCCCATTCTTATAACTTTAGTTGGATAATTTTCACTTAACACCTCACATACTGCTGTTCCAAGACCCCCTATTATGTTATGGTCTTCTATTGTTATTATCTTATTTGTTTCTTTAGCAGCTTTTACTATTATATCTTTGTCTATTGGTTTTATTGTGTGAATATCTATTACTCTAATATTAACACCTTTATTTGCAAGCTCTTCTTTAGCCTTTAAGGCTTCTGCAACTGTAACTCCTGTTGCTATAACTGTTCCATCTGTTCCGTCTCCAAATTGT
Organism: uncultured Clostridia bacterium; assembly: GCA_934183305.1. Classification (GTDB taxonomy): domain Bacteria; phylum Bacillota; class Clostridia; order TANB77; family CAG-508; genus HGM13634. The sequence goes on from CAKPSF010000003.1 coordinate 88,018, forward strand.
ACACCTTTTCCAAACTCAAATTCACTTTGACTATTATATATCTCCGGTGTTGCTAGTCTACTAAGTCTTACATAAACAGGTCCTTCAATTTTAGCAGCCTCTTTTATTGCCCATTTTGTTTGCATATCGTCTGACGGAGATATTACTATCATATTAGGAAGAGTTCTCATTATGCTAATATCTTCTAACATTTGATGCGTTGCTCCATCTTCTCCAACTGTTATTCCAGCATGTGTAGCACATATTTTTACATTTAATTTTGGATAACACACACTATTTCTTATTTGGTCATATGCTCTACCTGCCGCAAAGACTGCAAATGTACTTAAAAATGGTATTTTACCCATAGTAGACATTCCAGCCGCAGTTGAAACCATATCCTGTTCAGCAATTCCCATATTAAAAAATCTTTTTGGAAATTCTTTTGCAAATATATTTGTTTTAGTCGCACTAGATAAATCAGCATCTAACACTACAATATCTTCATTTTCTTTTCCTAACTCTGCTAGTGCTTCACCATAGCTTTGTCTAGTAGCTTTTTTGTTGTCTATATTCATAAATTTTCTCCTTTCAAAATTATAAATTCTGCGCACCTAATTCTTTTATTGCTTGTTTATATTCTTCTTCGCTTGGTGCTTTTCCATGCCATTCTGCTTTATTCTCCATAAAAGATATGCCTTTACCTTTTACAGTTTTTGCAATTATTGCAACTGGTTTTCCTTTTATCAATTTCGCGCTCTCAAACACTTTTATTAATTCTTCTATATCATTTCCATCTACATTAAACACAACAAATCCAAAACTTTCGAATTTTTTATCTATTGGATAAGAACTCATAACTTTTTTTAGTTCTCCATCAATTTGTAAGTTATTATTGTCAACTATTACGCACAAATTATCTAACCTATATTGTGATGTTGTCATTGCCGCTTCCCATATTTGTCCTTCTTCTATTTCACCATCTCCCAAAATTGTATATACTCTAATTCCTTTTTTATCTAATTTAGACATCATTGCCATTCCATTTGCAACAGACAATCCCTGTCCTAGTGAGCCTGTTGTCATATCTACTCCTGGAATATGTTTCATGTCTGGATGTCCTTGTAGCATTGAACCTAATTTTCTAAAATTTTCAAGCTCATTTACAGAAAAAAATCCTCTTTCTGCAAGTGTTGCATATAAAGCTGCTGAAGCATGCCCTTTAGATAAAACAAATCTATCTCTATTTTCATTTCTAGGATCCTCTGGACTAATGTTCATTTGATTAAAGTATAAAACAGTTAATATATCTACAATAGATAATGCTCCACCAGGATGTCCTGATTTAGCACTATATACTTCTTTTATAATATCTGCTCTAATTAATCTTGCTATCTTCTTTAATTTTTCAACATCTTCAATTTTCAAAAGTATCACTCCTTTACGAAATAACTATATCATATATATAAAAAAAATGCCATTAAAAATGACATTTTTTATTACATTATTTTTCTATTTTGTTCCAAATATTCTATCTCCTGCATCGCCTAAACCTGGAACTATATATCCCTTATCATTTAATCTTTCATCTATTGAAGCACAATAAATTTCAACATCTGGATGTTCTTCTTGCATTTTCTTTATTCCTTCTGGTGCTGCAATTATACATAAGAATTTTATTTTTTTAACCCCTTCTTCTTTTATCATTTGTATTGCATCACAACCAGAACCTCCTGTTGCAAGCATTGGATCTAATATAAGAACTTCTCTCTCTTTTATATCCTTTGGCACCTTAAAAAAATACTTAACTGGTTTTAATGTTTCTTCATTTCTATACATTCCAATATGTCCTATTTTAGCATTTGGTACTATTGTTGTTATTCCTTCAAGCATTCCTGTTCCTGCTCTTAATATTGGCACAAATGCATATTTATCTTCATTTAGCATTTTCACATTTGTTTTTTGCACTGGTGTTTCAATTTCAATATTTTCTAACTCAGCATCTCTCATTGCTTCATAGCATAAAAACATTGCAAGTTCAGATATTAATTCTCTAAATTCTTTTGTTCCCGTTTTTTTATTTCTTAATATTGCTAACTTATGTTCAATTAGCGGATGTTTTAGTTCATAAATCCCCATATTTTTCTCCTTTTATTAATTTTTGCTGCTTCAATATTTCTTAATATAAATTCTCTCATCATTTTATACAAAATAAGTGGTATTGTCAATGTCTTTTAGATTCTTTCAGCCAAACCAATATACTTTTCTGGCGTTAAATCTAATAATATTTTTTTGTCTTCATTAGATAATATATCTAATGAATTTACAAATTCCTGTATAGCTTCTTTTGAAATATTTTTTCCTCTTGTCAATTCCTTTAACTTATTATAAGCGTCTGGCACTCCATATTTTCTAAGAGCTGTTTGAATAGGCTCAGCTAAAACTTCCCACTTATTTTCTAATTCACTAGAAAGTTTTTGTTTATTTACTTCTATTCTTTTTAATGCACTTATTGTTTGATTTATTGCTTGAATTGAATAACCAAATGCTAAGCCAATATTTCTTTTTGAAGAGGAATCCGATAAGTCTCTTTGCATTCTTGATTTCACAAGTTTATTTGAAATAGCCATAAATATTGCATTAGACATATCAATATTAGCTTCACTATTTTCAAATCTTATAGGATTAACTTTATGTGGCATTGTACTACTTCCTACCTCTGTTTTTACTGGTATCTGTTTAAAATATTCCATACTAATATATAACCACATATCAACATCGAAATCTAAAACAATATTATTAAAATGTCTTATTCCATCAGCAATATGTGCAATATAGTCATGTCCTTCTATTTGAGTTGTTAGTGGATTAAATTCTAATTCTAAATACTCTTCTATAAATTTTTTTGATAAATCAACCCAGTCGTACTCTGGAAATGCTACTGATATTGCTGCATAAGTTCCTGTTGCCCCATTAAACTTTGCAGTAATTTTTATATTTTTAATATTTTCCAAAGATTTCTTTAACCTATATTCATATACTTTAAATTCTTTTCCTACCGTTGTTGGAGTAGCAGGTTGACCATGAGTATGAGCAAGCATTGGAATATTGGCATTTTCTTTTGCTAGTTTACTAATTACATCAATTAAATTTTCTGCTGTTTTTATCCATACATCATTTAATCCTTCTTTTATCATATTTCCATAAGAAGTATTATTTATATCTTCAGATGTACAACCAATATGTACAAAACTAACAAGTCTTTCAAGTCCTATTTTCTTTAATTCTTCTCCAACGAAAAGTTCAACTGCTTTAACATCGTGATTTGTGACTTTATCTATTTGTCTAATTTTTAAATATGAAGCTTCTGAAAAATCTTCATATATTTTCAAAATTTTATTAATATCTTCTTCACTTACAGAATTCAAAATATTTGATGTATTTATATTCTCAATTAAAAACTTAAGCCAATATACTTCAACTTTAACTCTGTTTTTAGCTAACGCATACTCTGAAAAGTACGGACTTAATTTTTTAGATATATCTAAATATCTCCCATCTAATGGGCATAAAGCCATATAGCTTTTAAATTCTAGATTTTCATTTTCCATAAAAATTCTCCTTATACTTTATATGATTTATTCTAACATAAGTAAATTAATATAGCAATAAGAAAAGAAACCCCCTTTTTTGAGGTTTCTTTTCTTTAATGGAATTATCTTATATCTACATCAATATCTTCTGGTCGAATCGTTCCTTTAACGTTTATAATTACGTTAACCTTTTCCGAATCTTCTTCCATCAACTCATCTGCTTGCTTTACAGAAATCCAAAATAAGACCATATATGCAATGACTCTTAATATAGTCGCTTTCCAATCCAGTTCACCAAATAGGTCTACATTTTCTTCCATGTGACACACTGTTAGTAAAATATATAATGTTACTAGCAAGCTACCCAAGCAAGTTAAAAGCTGATGACGTCGAGTATTCATCCAGATACACCATAAATAAAATAATGTTACAAATATTGCATCCATTATTACTTCCAAGGAAAAGAAGCTTCCTTTTCCAAATACTATGCTGTATATTCCCCCTAATAGAGTTCCTACTACAAACACAAGTATAGAAGTTTCAAAAATTTCAAATTCCATTTTTTTCATAAAGTTTACCTCACATTCTCTTTTATTGATGCCTTTGCTTAATATATGTAAAACTAAAAAGATAGAGGCGCTCCCTCCACTAATTAGTGTAAAAAAGGATTTTATAACATAGAATAATATCTACATATTTTATTATACCATTAATCAACATAAAATGCAATCGCATGTTCCTTTTCGAGCCCCACCTTTAAATTTCCTACTAAAAAAATGTAGCTTTTGCTACATTTTTTCATTTTGGTACCGATGGTGGGACTCGAACCCACATGGTTTCCCGCTGGATTTTGAGTCCAGTGCGTCTACCAATTCCGCCACATCGGCTTATATAATTGTATTGGACGCACAATAATGTACGTCCATGATATATTAACATATTTTATTAAAAAAAACAAGTTTATTTTTATTTTTCCTCAATTTTTAATATTCTTTTATCTGTATCTTGTTCATCTTTACTTATTGTTATAGTTATATAGTGTTTAGGTAATGCTTCTTTTATTATATCTCCCCATTCAATTATGCATATTCCTTTTGTAAAGTATTCTTCTCCACCTATTGCATAAAATTCGTCTACATCTTCTAATCTGTATACGTCAAAATGGAATATTGTTGCTTTTTCGTTTTTATATTCGTTTACTATTGTAAAGGTTGGACTTGATATTTCATTTTCCAATCCAAAGTATGATAAAAAGCCTTCTGTAAATTTTGTTTTTCCTGCTCCTAATTCCCCATTTAATACTATTACAGAATTATTTGCTGTTTTTGATGCAATTTCTTTTGCTATATTTTTTGTTTCTTGTTCTGAATATGTTATTATTTCTTTCATTTATTTAATTATTTCCTTTATTCTATCTAAATTTTCTATAACAGCATTATACCCGTATTTGTAGCAAGAGTCAAGTTTTTGTGTATCTAGTAAACCCGTTTTGTCTGTGTATACATTTAAAACAAAATTTGCTTCTTTTAAATTTTCTTCTGATATTTTACTTCCCATTATATCTATTGTTTTCATTGTCATATCCATAATATTACTGTCTTTTGTTATCTCATCGCTGTTAAATTTAACTCCTATTACAACATCTGCGCCTTGTTTACGTACCTCATTTACCGGAACATTATCTAAAGCTCCACCATCTATAAATGCATGCTCTTTAAATTCACAAGGACTAAATACAGCTGAAAAACTACTGCTTGCTCTTATTGCTTTTCCTATATTAATATCTGTTATATACTTTTTTTCTTTTTCTGGCGCTTTGTTTGTAAACACATATTCTTGACAATCCATTAAATCAACTGTTGGTATTACTAAAGGCATTTTCACATCATTTATATTATATATTCCTTGTTTATTTATCACGTCATCAAATATTTTTTCAATACTATTCCCAGTTTTTAGCCCTTTTAGTGTTATTTTTTTATTTATCATATAATTTTTTATAATTGGTTTTGTATTTATTTGAGCAATCTCTTTAGAATACTTTTTAAATAAAGTATATATATGATATGGTGAATACCCAACTGCATACAGTGAGGCAATCATACTTCCAGAACTAGTACCCCCAATTACATCTACCTTTATATTATTATCTTCTAATGCCTTCAAAACACCTGCATGTGCAATTCCTCGTATTCCACCACCAGACAAAGCCAATCCCAATTTCATATATACAAAAATCCTCTCTAAAACATCTATATATATTATTCACAAAATATATTTTGTTTAAACATCTAAAGGGTAATGTAATTATCATTTTATTATATTTACATTCTTTTTTGTAAATATATATTTTTTATTTTATACAGAAAAAGAAGTCAAAACTTGACTTCTTTTCTGCCTAGTAAATTAGTACTTCTGTCTAACTTCTTTTAGTCCTTCAGTAGGATTGGTATCATTTATGATTTGGCAAATGTGATACCATTTGAACTGCCTAAACATTTCTATTAAATCTTCGGTATCAAATTCCCCTTCCACAAGATTTTTTAATGCTTCCACTATTTCATTGTTTTTTAATACTTGAATTTTCTCAGCTGTTGAGCAATACCCCTTTGTTGTTTGATAACATGCTTTTATTGTTGCCATCAAAATAGCAATTAGTTCCGGCCTTTCTTCTATTGATATCTCTTCTATATCACTTAACCGGATGTGAATTGATAATTCATCATCAAACTCGATGACAAAATTGCCTTTGGGTGTTTGATAAGCATTGATAACCTCATCATAAATAAAAACCTTAGCCATAAAAGAAAATTTCTCCTTTATTAATTATTTGGTCATTGACCATATTTTTATTATATCATTATATTACTTTTAAGTCAAATTATGTACACTATCAACATTCATACCAATTAACAAAAGCAGCCGGTAAGGCTGCTTTTAATTAATTTTGTGAATATGGAAGAACAGCTATATGTCTTGCTCTTTTAACTGCTAATGTAATGTCTCTTTGATGTTTAGCACAAGCTCCTGTTGCTCTTCTTGGTAATATTTTACCTTTTTCATTTACGAATTTTTTTAATTGTTCTGCATTTTTGTAATCTAATACTAAATCTTTATTAGCACATAATGCACAAACTTTTTTTCTCATTTTTCTGAATTTTGGATTGTAATCCTCATCATTATTTCTATTATTTCTTCTATTATTTTGCTTTTTATCAGCCATTTTTATTTTCCTCCCTTTAGAATGGTAGGTCATCACTTGAAGTTACTTCAAATTCTGGGCTTGAATTTGCAACACTGCTTCCAAAAGTATTTTCAAAGCTTGCAGCGTCAGCTCCTTCTCTTTTGCTATCTGCAAAATATGCTTCTTCTGCAACTACTTCTGTTACATATCTTTTTTGTCCATTTTCATCTTCCCAATTCCTAACTTGAAGTCTTCCTATAATACCTACTTGTTGTCCCTTTTTAAAATATTTACTACAAAACTCCCCTAGTTTACTCCAAGCAACTATATTAATAAAATCTGCTTGTCTTTCTTCTCCAGGTCTAGTAAATCTTCTGTTTACAGCTATACTAAAACTTGCTACTAATGTGTTATTTGTTTGAGTATATCTAACTTCTGGATCTCTTGTTAATCTTCCCATTAATATTACTTTATTCATATTTTTCTCCTTGACCTAAAATAGGTATTAATCTTCTTTTCTTACTGTGATAAATTTCATAACGCTGTCTTCTATTCTGTAGTTTCTTTCAAGTTCTGCAATTAGTTCTGGTTTAGCTTCAAAATTAAATACTACATAAAAACCTTCTTTGTTTTTCATTATTTCGTAAGCTAATCTTTTTTTACCTAATTCGTCTACTGATTCAACTTTTCCTTCATTATTAATTATTTCTGTAAATCTAGCTATTAATGCTTTCATAGCTTCTTCATCTACAGATGGATTAATAATGATAACGCTTTCATATTTGTTCATTATTTTCACCTGCCTTTCGGATATATAACCCAACTTTTTAAAAGTGAGTAAGGTTTAAAAATAGCCAATGCTATTTTCAACATTGACTATTATACTATATTTTCACTCATTTGACAAGTGTTTATCTAATTTTTTACAAAATAAAACCCCGCCTTAGCCGTAAAGCTAAAGAAATTTTATAGGACCTGTACTCACACAGGTGGATGCTTTCCTAAATGCTTCTGGGTTTCTTACTACTTCTAAAGTGTAAGCTTACACGCCACATCTAGAGTTAAGCTTCCGTTTAAAAACTTGTAGGTTCTAAAATTTCAGTCTACACGTACTATGCAGGGAAAATTAATATCTTATTTAATTAATATTATTATACTATATTTCATAAAAAAACACAAGTTTTTTTATGAATTTTTGTATTGCTATATGAATGAAATATGATAATGTCTTAAGTAATGAAATAGGAAAATGTCCAAACTTAAAAATAATGAATTCAAATTTTATATTACTACAAACTTTCCCTAATAGAAAACATATATTCATAGTCTCTCTCCTTATATAATATGCATAAGATACATATATTCAAATATTTACTAATATGTATCTTATTAATTCATTTTTACCTATAATTAGGAAAGAATAAATCTCTCGACTTTAACTTTTCTATTTTACACAGTTAAATTTTAACACTCGAATATTTATTTTTTACACAGTTAGCTTGGCAAGCTCCTCAAAATTGTTTCAGGCAAAATTATAGTATTTCGCCTTCAGCGTTCAGTCCTACATATATAAAAGTGGGCGGAAAGAACTGAGATCGTCAGCATTGCGCGTGTTGTTGTAGCTACGAATGCTCGTGCAGCTGCCGCTGTAGCCGTAAAGGCCACCACGATGAGCGCAAGGACGGACGGAATCACTATAGGTCTCTGTTGACCATTCACGACAATTACCTGCCATATCATATATATTACATTGTTTATCTACTTTACCTGTTTCTTTTAATATTGATAATCCTGTATTTGATAGTTTACTATCATTTGCTTGTCCTTTGGTTCGTGAATATGTGCTATTTTCAAACTTTTGTATAAATACTATTGCTGTATCCCATGCATAACTATTTACTAAATCACTTTCATATGGTTTATTTGTATACATATTTTGGCATCTCTCTGATGCTTGTGGTTGTGTTACATAATTATATACATAATCATTTGCCTTTAAGGTTACAGAGGTTAAAGCATTTGTTTTGGAATATCTTACTTTTGTAGTTCTTGCTTCATATCTTCCTATATAATATCCTCCACTTGCATTTGCTTTACTTACAAACATTTCTATATCTTTGGCATGTGCATTTGTAGTTGATTCATTTTTCTTTCCTTCTGTGTAATAATCTGAATCTGATAAACTTATTTTTAATTGTCCTTCTGGCGCACTTTGTGAAAGTGATGTATCTATTGTTCCATCACTTTTAAATACATATCTTCCTAATGTTATTGTTTTTGCATTTGCTTCTGTTTTTTCTTTATCTGTATATATTTTCCCTACTGGTATCCATACAAATTGATTTCCGGCTGTTTCTGCTTGTGTATCTTCTACTACTATTCCTTTTGTTACATCTATATCATCTGCTGTATATCCAGTTGTATCATCTACTAGTATTTTAAATCCTGCTGGTACTTTTATCTTATTTCCAAAATCATCCTCTAATGTTAGATTTCCACTTGTACTTAGCACTTTGTTAAGATTATCTTTTACTTTTTTACTTGCTAATTGGCTTTCGTCTAGATACTCTATATATCCTTGTAATATTGTTTGTTCATTTTTTTGTGCATCTGAATATTTTGTTTTTGCATTTTGTGCATGATTTAATATTCCATTTCCAATTACTGCACTTATTGCTACTACTGCTAAAATTAATAGTACAATAATTGTTATTATTAATGCAACTAGCGTTATACCTTTGTATTCTTTTAATTTTTGTTTCATATCTTTTCCTCCTTAGATTTTTTTATTTATCAATTCAAACACAAAAAAGATAGGTGAATATTCATATTAAAAATTCATCTACCTTATATTTATCTGTGTGGGCAAACATTACACTGGTAATACAGATATGCATTGTAGGGGCAGGTCTTGTGCCTGCCCCTACAATGTACATTATTAAACTTGCCACAATTTTATTTATTTTTTCTTTTATTAGATTACATGTGTGTACAGCCTCAACAGTTACAACGTTTCCCATTCATTTTCTCCTTCTTTTGTTCTTATTTTACATTTTTATAAGTTTTCTTCATTTTGTATAATATTTCAATCTATTTCTTTTGTCAATATTATTTTATTGTTTTTATAAATTTTTGTATTACTAATTTTGTATTTTATCTTAAGAAATATAAGGCTAAAATTATTATTCCAAATACTACTCTATATATAGCAAATATTTTGAAACTTCCTTTTTTTAGATAATCTAATAAAAATTTTATTACTATTACTCCAACTATAAAGCTTGCAAGTATTCCTAATATAAGTGCTAAATCAAATTTAAAGCTAGTTAAATCAAAAACAACTGCTGCAAGTGTTATTGGCATTGCTAACATAAATGAGAATTTCGCTGCACTTTCTCTATCTACTTTTAGTCCTCTTGCTACTGTCATTGTAATTCCACTACGTGATACTCCTGGAAATGCTGCTGCAATTGCTTGTGACATTCCTATTAATACTGACTGTTTTAATGATATATGTTCATAGTCTGTTTCTGATTTTGATTTTTTATCTACTACATAAAGTATTATACCCATTACAATTAATGTAACAGCTATAATTGCCATTTGGAAATTTATATCATCTCCAATTATTTTTCCTGAAATCTTATCTAATACCAAACTTAATATTCCTGCTGGTATTGTTGCTGCAACTAAATACCAAAACATCCTTCCATCTGTTGTATTTTCTTTTTTTACTACTTGTTTATACCCTGCTTTTACTAATTTTACCCAATCATTAAAGAAAAAGATAACTAAAGCAAGTAATGTTCCTATATGTAATGCTACATCCATACCTTCTGATAGCATTTCCCATTTAAAAATCCATGGAAACACATTTAAATGTGCTGAACTTGATATTGGTAAAAATTCTGTTAATCCTTGTACTATTCCTAAAATTATTGCATGTAATATTGTCATTTTTTTATTCTCCTTTTAACTCATCAAAAATATTATATAAAGTTTCTTTTATAAACTCTGCTGAAGTAACTGGTGCAACTTTTCCCGGAAGTGATAAAGCCCAAATAAACTTAATTTTCTGTTCTTTTATTGCTTCTCTATCTACTCCACCAGGATTTGATGCAACATCTATAACTAAAGCATCTCTTTTTACATTTTCTAGATTATCTTTATCTAGTATAATGTATGGTATTGTGTTTATTATAATATCAAATCTATTTAAATTTTCTTTTAAATTTGCTATTGGTATTGGCTCATATCCATAAGCTTTTATCCACGCTAAATCTGAAGTTTTTCTAGCTTCACATGCCACTTTAGCACCTATTCCTTTTAACATATTAGATAAAACTTTTCCAATTCGTCCAAATCCCATTATTAATATATTACTTCCATGTAGGTTTTTAGGTGTTTCTTCTATTGCTATTTTTATTGTACCCTCAGCTGTTGAAATAGCATTTAAAACTGATAATTCTTCTCTTTTTAAAATATCTATTACTTTTATATCATTTTCTTTAGCCATATCAAGCACATCAGGTTTTATTGAACCTGCAATTAATGTTTTTCCTGTCAACATTTTTAAAAGTTTTTCCACTTCTATTTTTTCATCACTAAAAGGACTATTAATTAGTTTATTATTACTAGAAAATGGTATAGGTCCTAACACTATATCTGCTTTTTCTATGGTTTCTGATAATGTTTTGCACTTATTAACATCTTCTTGCATTTCTGCATTTTCAAGAGCATATGTAAATACTTCTGCCCCTTCTTCTGCTAACATTTCTGCTAGTTTGACGATTCGTAAATCGCCACCTATTATTGAAATTTTATTTATCATATACATCACAATCCCTTCAAATTCATTATATTAGGTATTGGTGTTTTTATGATAGTATTACTGTTCTATTTGTCTTTCTTCTATTTTATCTTTTGTAGTACTATATCTAACACCTATTTCTTTATAATTAAGCTTGCCAACTAAATTATAAGTTTGTTCCAAGTGTTCTCTTACTTTTAATTCTTTTTTACTTGAATTACTTTTCTTAGGTTCTATATCTTCTTCATCAATACTTGGATAATTTATATACCCTTTAATTGGTATAAACACTGGATCTTCAATTGCTTTTTTATACAAATTATTATCTAAATCTATTGCAATATTTAATGCTTTTATTGCTGTATCTTTATCTGATTTTATCATATATATTTTTGCTAATTGATAATATGCAAGTGGACTTAATTCTTCATTTTCAATACATTTATTAAAGTTCTTTTCAGCATCTTCTAGTTCACCTAATATTAATTCTATCATAGCAATATTATAATTTGTATTATACTCTAATGTATTTATAATAGCTGCTTTTTCATAGCACATTTTTGCGCTTTGAAAGTCATTTAACATAGTATATACCATTCCCATTGTATAATAGATATCGAAATTATTAGGGTTATATCTTGCTGTTTCATTTATTATACTTAATGCTTCTTTATATCTTTCTTCACTACATAACATATCACAAAGTGCTATTGAAGCCTCTACATAGTCAGGTTTTTTATTAACTAATTTGGTTAACATTTCTTGTGAGTCTTCTTTATTTCCTAAATCTTTTAAAAGAATCGCAATTTTGTAATAAGAATCATATGCATTTGAATCTAAATCTACAACTTTAATATATTCATCAATAGCTTTTCTAAGTCCGCCTTCTTTTTCATAAATTTCAGCTAGCATCTTATGAGCTTGTTTTACGTTATCATTCTTTTCTATTAATGTAATTAACACGCGTTTTGCATTTTTATTGTCTTTCTTCATTAGGTACATTTTGGCTAATGCCATATACATTCTTTCAGTTAAATTTATTCCTTTATATTCGCATCCAATTATAAATATTGGTATTATTACTGATATTAAATAAGTTAAAATTATAAAAAATATATTTAGTTCAAACTTAAATATTAGGCTTACAAAATTAATTAAAATTCCTATTGCTTGCAATATTAATGATGATAAATAAATAGCTTCATTTTTCCTCATCATTTTTATAAACATTATTACAAACAATGCAATTGCAATAATATAAAATAATATTTTTCCAAACATTTTACTCACCCTTCATTGTCTTGTATTTGTATGTCTTTTGTAAATTTATGTATATATTTTAATCTATTTTACAAAAAATGTCTATATAAAATACCAAATAAAATATATTTTATTTTTTCTCTATATATGAAAAGGCGCTATTTAAAGCGCCTCATATTTTATGAATGTTTTCCTTTTTTCTTATTTGGTTTTGGATTTTCGTCTTCGTTATCCAACATATCTTTTGATGAATATTCAACTGATTGTCCTTTAAATTCATTTTCATCATTTTCAAAAACATTATATTCTTCTGCTTTTGACGTTGTGTCGTCATTTTTGTTATATTTTTTATCTTCTGCATCTAGTCTTTTATTCTCTTTTACAATTAATATTATTAGCACTACAATTGCTACAATAATTAATACTACAACCACAATTGGAATTAAAATATATAGTTTTATTTTGCTGTCATTTGTATATTGAGTTGGTCCCTCAATATTTGTTTCAATTACGCCTTCGTCTTCAGTTTCTACTACTTTATTTAAAACCACTTGGTAAACAACTTGTTCTGTTTCTCCATCTAAAGTTAAAACAATATTAATTGTATTTTCGCCATCTACTAAATTTTTGTTTCCTGTTATTTCAACTTTCGCTTTGCTATTATTAGCTTTAGCATTTATAGTTACTTCATTTACGCTTTCATCATTTAAAGTTGCTGTATATGAGAATACATTTTTTGAAAAAGCTGGTGATAATTCAATTCCTGTAATACTTAAAGAACTTAGATATAGTTCTTCGTCAATTAAATTTCCAGGTTTTTCTTCGTCTGTTGCAAGTTTTGTAACTTTTATTGTATATGTTTTAGTTGTTCCATCTTCTGCTGTAACTTTAATTGTTATTTTATTATCTGAACCTGTTTCAAAACCTGAATTTCCAGAAACATTAACTTTTGCTTTTGAATCTTCTGCCTTTGCAACAACAGTTAAAGAATTAACACTAGCTGGTATAGTTACACTATATTCAGTTTTACTTTTATTAAATCCTGTAAAATCATATTGTTTTGGTGTAACGCCTAAAGTTTTCAAGTTTGCATTATTTGATTTTTTAGTTCCAGTATTGGTATTGTTATTTGTATTATCAGCAACGTTAGTTGTTTTTTCATTAACAGTTACTTTAATTGTTCTAGTTACTGTATCTTCTGCGCCATCATTATCTGATACTTTTCCACTTACAGTTATTGTAGTTTCTCCCTTTTTCTTGGCTGTAATTGTAATACTTTTAGAATTATTTTCTAGCCATTCACTGCTTGAACTAACAGTAGCAACATTTGAGTCTGAAGAAGTAATAGATACTTTTCCTGTTGCGGTACTTCCATTTATAGTAAATGTTGTTGTATTTCCTTCAGTTAATGTTACAGATGTTTTATTTACCGTAAAGCTTCCTTTTGCATAAACTTCTTTTCCAGCAATTAAGCTCACACACAAAATTATAAATATAATTAATCTCAAAAATGTTTTTTTAGTCATTTTTATTCTCCTTTATTTTAGTTTTAATTCATTTCCGTTCATTATGTAATTTTTAATTAATACATAATCTGCTGGTGATATTTCATTATCTCCATTAACATCTGCAGCCAGTTTTTGTACATCGTTTTCTAGGATCTTAGTTTCCATTATATGATTTTTAATTAGCACGTAATCTCCTGCTGATGCCTCTCCATCTCCATTTGTATCTCCCATAACAACCGCAGTATATTCTTTTCCATTAACAGTTATTTTAGCTCCTGTTTTTAATTCTCCTTTTGCATTTTTATCTATATCTGTCAAATTAACTCCTGGTACTAATTTTATGTTATCGCCTACAATTTTATAATTTAAGTTATTATCATTTTTGTTATCGTCCTTTTTAGTTGATGCTGCTTTAAATGTTAACCATTTACTTGCTACATAGCCTTCAATTCCATTTGCCAATTTTACTTTATCCCATTTATATCCGTCAGCTTCTTTGCATTCTCTTTCTAGCACAACAACAACAGTATTTTTATATAATCTAGTTAATGCTGTAGAAGAAGTTGTTGGTTTTTCTCTTACTGCCAATCCATCTGTGCAATTAACGTAGTAAAGGTCACCATCATCTGTTGTAAGTCCAGATGGCATTGAACTTGAATTTGGCATATTGTTATACACAGGAATTATAAAGTTTAATCCTTCATCTAATAATTTGTTATCTCCATATGTATTAAATAATGATTTAGACTGACTTGTAGGATCTTGTACATTTGTCATAAATTGATGCCAAAACATATTTGAACTTGAAATAGTTTGAGTTTCGCCAGATTTTAGTATTTTAGTTCCTACAACATCCCATTTATAAAAATAGGCTGTATTTTGTCCAGCATTAGTATATGAATGTGCAAGTTCTTTTGCTCCTTCAATTATAGCTGTATATTGATTATTCCATCCTTTATCTCTGGCATACATTAATCCATTTGCAATAGCATTTCCAGTATCGTATGCTCCAAGATTATAGAAATTGTAATATCCTTCATAACCACTGTATGTTCCACTTACAGAGCCACTACCTTTAGTTCCTACTTCTTGAATTATCTTAGATGCTATACTATATGGGCTCATGTTACTTTCTTTTGCTGCTTCTAATATAATTTCAGAATAAGATTTAGTATATTCTTTATCATTTAATGTATATGTAATATCTTTACTCAAAAATGTATTTTTAACAGCACTTTTTACACCCTCAACATTATGAATTTTTTCATTATATGAAATTTCTAGAAATTGAAATATATTTACTTCATTTAAAAAATTCCTTGGATCAAGATAATAGCTAATTATCTTTTCTGAAGCACATGCATATCCACTTGCTACATTTCCACATGAGCATTTCCAAGATTCATCACTTGATTTAATAACTCTATTTCTTTTACAAACTTTTTCATTTAGAATTAATGTATCCCAATCTAAGCCTGTATAATAAGCATCAAATGTCCAATTTGGATGTAATTCCTTTAATTTATTTAGTGCATCTTGATATTCTTGTGGGAATTTATCAATTCCACTCTTAACAGTTTGAGTATAATAAGTTGCTGCAAATACTGTTTTTATTGGTTCTATAAAAAAACTTAAAATAGCAAATAATATTGATATAATTAATATTTTTTTAATAACATTAAATACCCTAAACATTCCTTATTTTTCTTCCTTTTTCCATGTAATTTTTTCACATAAATTATATCATTATTGTATTTTTAGGTCAACCAATATTGAGATTTGTAATAAAAATGTAATAAAAAAGCGACAATATGAAGTGAACCCCAAAATGTTCACTTCATATTGTCGCTTTTTATTTAACGTTTAAAGTGTATTGCAATTATTAGCATCACAGTCCTACATATATAAAATTGGGCGGAAAGAACAAGAGTAGTCTGTTTTAATTGCCTTTGAACGATAGCACGTTCCCTTAAGTGTATCTCCTCCACGTTTAGTACAAGGGGAGTTTGTGTCACCAGTTTCTGTCGACCATTCCTCATAATTGCTTGCCATATCATACACATTACATATTACATCTTTTTCTCCAGTATAACTTGTTCCTGATGTTCCTGTTCCTGATAAACTACTATTTACACTTGTTTTTCTTGCATATTTTGAGTTGTCTCCAAATTCTTGGAAAAAGATTATTGCTGTATCCCATGCATAACTATTTACTAAATCACTTTCATATGACTTATTTGTATACATATCTTGGCACAAACTAGATGCTTTATTTTGTGTTACATAATTCCATACTTGTGAATTTGCTTTACTTACTAATTTTAGTTCTTTTCCACTTTCAGCTACATATCCTGTCCACTCTTCTAAGCTACTACTATTAGATGTACTTATATTGGAAGCATCATAATTTTCTACTCTTGCTTCATATCTTCCTATATAGTAACCTCCACGAGCATTTGTTTTGCTTATAAAATCTTCTATGTCCTTGGCATGTGCATTTTCTGTTGTATCAGTTCTTTTTCCTTCCGTATACGTACTAATATCCTCAATATCCATAACTCTACTTGTAATTTTATAATCATTCTTTAATCTGCTCGACTTTATATTATCAAATTTTACAGTAGCTAAAGTCATAGCACTATCTCCAAATGTATTTCTCTCTAAATTTATTATTTTTGTTTTTTCCGCATTCTTTATTTCTCCAACTGGTATCCATACGAATTGATTTTCTTCTTCATCTTGCACTACTATTCCTTTTGTTACATCTATTGTATCTGATGTATAACTTGTTGTATTATCTACTAGAATTTTAAATCCTGCCGGTAACATTATTTTATTTCCATACTCATCTGTTAATGGTGTGTTATCTGTTGTACTTATTACTGCATTTAAACTACCTTTTACTGTTGTTCCGTCTACTCTTCCACCATTTATTTTTGAGCTTTCTGTATCTAAATATTCTGAATATTCATCTAATCTCGCTTGTTCATTTGTTTGTGCTTCTGAATATTGTGTCTTTGCATTTTGTGCATGGTTTAGTATTCCATTTCCACTTACTGCACTTATTGCTACTACTGCTAAGATTAATAGTACAATAATTGTTATTATTAATGCTACTAGCGTTATACCTTTGTGTTCTTTTAATTTTTGTTTCATATTTTTTCCTCCTTTGATTTATATCGACATATTATAACAGTTTGTTTTGTATGTCAATTCCTTTTAATATTATTTACAAGATTTAACTTTTTTTATTTTAGCATTTTGAAATCCTGATTTGTTTAGGACTTTTCTAAAACAAAGTCAAAATCCAAACACAAAAAAGATAGATAAGAATTTATATTAAAAATTCATCTACCTTATATTTATCTGTGTGGGCAGGCATAAAACCTGCCACTACATTTATATTTACATTATTATTAAATGCATATAATAATGCATTTATTTTCTCTTTTATTAGATCACATTGTGTGTGTGTGTGTGTGTGTGTGTGTACAGCCTCAACAGTTACAACGTTTCTCATTTATTTTCTCCTTCTTTTGTTTTTATTTTACATTTTTATGATATAATTTTATATTTAATTCATTTTATTGTCAATACATCTTTTTTCAATTATTTCATTTATTATTTTGAATATAATTCTTGTAACAAATTTATGAACATTGCATGAGACCAGCCTAATCCTATTACCCATGCTGGGTCCATTGTGTCGTTGTCTACTTGCTCTGGTAATAGTCCGTGTTCATTGCTTCCTATTATTGCAAAGTTAAAACATTCTCTTGCTCTATTTTTTATTCCAGCTGATAAATAATATTCTGCAAGCCATAAATTAGCTATAATCCATGGATTTCCATTCATATAGTTATCGCCTTCATATCTTAAGTATCCACCTGTGTATGTTCTTAGTGTCATATTTATTCTTTCAACTGTGTTTTCTATTTTCTTTTCTTTTGGTGAGAACATATTAAATGGGTATACTAATCCTAATAAGCTTATGTCCATTTTTTTATCTGTATTATTTCTTACAAAGCATTTCTTTTCTGTATCGTATAAATTACTTAATATGTATTTTTTCACATCTACTGCATATTTTTTTAATTGTTCTGTTCTTTTTGCAATTTGTTCAAGTTTTAGTCTATTTTCTTCGTATAATGGTTTTACTAGTTCATATATTTCTATCATCGCTTGGAACGCTGAGAATATTGTTGCTAATGAATATGTATGTATCTCTTCGCATTCTTCCCAAATGTCATAACTTGGTTGTATTTTATTTCCTTGCAATACATTATCTGCATATTTTTCTAGATAATTAATTGCTTTCTCACACATCTTTAAATTATCTTTTAAGAATTTAACTTCTTTTTTGTATAAATAATAATCATATACGCCATATACAACAGAAGCAGTTTCATCTATTTGATATCCCCAAGCCGGAGCTAAATTCCCGTCTGTATAAAATCTTTGTTCCCACATACCATTTTTACTTTGAGAGTTAGCACAGAATGATTTATAGAACTTCTCAACTTCTTTGTCCATTCCTAGTTTATACATTGCTTTTGTTATAAATATTGCATCTCTTGGCCAGCAGTATGAATATCCTCCACATTTACTACGAACCTCGTCTACTTCAGCAGCTGCTGCAATTCCACCTGTTTCGTTATTATATAAAAGAGGAAATAAAAGTATACTTCTTTCATATATCTTCTTTATTTTCTTTTCTTTTTCATTTATAGGTTCTGGTAAATTTATTGTATCGTGTTTTTTCAAATAGTTTCTCCAATACTTTTCAGTTCCATCTAGATGTTTATTAAAGTCAACTTTTTTTAATCTAATTATTTCATCTTCAATATCTTTAGCATTCTTACTGTTTTCATATATTGACATTATTACTTCTATTTCTGTTTCTTGACCAGGTTTTAAATTCCCAACATTATAAGAAATTCCAGAGTCAAAGCTTGTTCCTACATAATCTTTTCCACCAATCGTTCCATCTAAAATATTCGCTTTTGTATTATTTATTTGATAACTTAGTGGTTTATTTTTAGAAAATATAGTTAATGTGTAATCATGCATATATTGCATTAGTGCTTCATTTGAGTATAGTCCGCTTACAGAGTTATTTGCACTAGTAAGAAGTTTTGAATGAAACAGTAAGTCAATATTCAAGTCTATATCATGATTATTTATGAATTTATACTTTTTAACCAAAACATTTTCTTTTACTGGTATAAAATCAGTTTGAATTATTTTTAAATTGAAATAAGTATTGGTTATTTCAGTGTTTAAAATATTAGTTTGTTCTGTATAGTTTTGTGAATATATATTATTTATATCATCAACTAAATTTATAAATCTAGAATCATTTACTTTAATTCCAACAACAAATTCATCTATAAATTGTCTAAAATCTATATTTGGATAATATAGTCTTAGCAATTCTCCCCTCTTTGAAAAGGTTGCTTTTAAATTTCTATTTCCTATAATCGCATCGTTAAAATATTTCGTTTTCATCTTTATTTTCATTCCTTTATATATAAATATGAGTTTGTATTACTCTATTATCTTTACAATTTTTTGTTCTAATTCTTTAATTTGGTTATTAAGTTGTTCTATTTGCTCGTCACTAACATTTTCACCTAATTTTTCTTTTACCACTATATCTTCCATATCAATTAATTCTTCTTTTAAAGTATTAATTCTTTCTATTACTTCTAATCTTAATGGCCTATATTTCTTTGGTAATTGTACTGTTGTTTCAACTAATAATTTATCGTCTAATGTATATGTTTCACCAAATGAAGGAATAGTTACAGGTATTTCTGTTGTTTCCATTAATTTGCCTTTTAAAACTATCTGTCCTTCTTCTTCACCATGAACTAAAAATATATGTTTTGGTTTATCATAGAAAGAATATACAAAGTTTAATAATCCATTTTGATCTGCATGTCCTGAGTAGCCTTCTATATACTCAACTCTTGCATTTACATTAATTTCTTCTCCAAATATTTTTACTCTCTTTTCTCCATCTACAATTTTTCTTCCAAGTGTTCCAGGAGCTTGGTAACCAACAAAAAGAATTGTTGAATTTGGATTCCATAAATTATGTTTTAAATGATGTTTTATTCTTCCAACTTCGCACATACCACTAGCAGATAATATAATCATAGGCTCTGTCATTTCATTTAATGCCTTAGATTCGTCTGCTGTTCTTGTAAATTTAAGTCCAGGAAATTCTAATGGATTATCTCCTTTTTCCATTTCTGCTTTAACCTCGTCATCAAATAAATTCATATTTTGTCTAAATATTTCTGTGGCTGATACAGCAAGTGGACTGTCTACATATACAGGTGCTTTCATTATTTTTTCATATTTGACTTTAAAGTCTTCGTCTTGTGTATTTTCTTTTATTTTATTTAGTTCATATAATATTTCCTGAGTTCTACCTACTGCAAAAGAAGGAATTACAACTGTTCCATTTCTTTCTAATGTTTCATAAACAATATTTAAGAACATTGTTGCTTTTTCATCATTTTTTATATGCAATCTATTTCCATAGGTTGATTCCATAACTAAATAATCAGCTGCTTCTATCATTGTTGGTGCAGATAAAAGTGGTAAATCGTTATTTCCTATATCTCCAGTAAATACAGCTTTAGTTTCTTTTCCATTCTCTGTTGCCCATATTTCAATTATGGCTGAACCCAACATATGTCCTGCATCATTAAATCTAACCTTTATATTTTCATCTACATCTATTATCTCATCATACTCAACTGGTTTAAATACCTCTAAACTGTCTATTGCATCTTGGGCAGTATACATTGGTATGTATGGTTTCTTGCCTTGTCTTAGTCTTTTTTTGTTTTTCCATTCAGATTCCATTTCTTGAATATGTCCACTATCTGGAAGCATAATTGTACACAAATCACATGTTGCTTTTTGTGCATATATTGGTTTTTTATAACCTGCATTATATAACTTAGGTATTCTTCCTGAATGGTCTATATGTGCATGAGTTAAAAGCATGAAATCTATATCTTGTACGTCAAAAAGGAAATCATCATAATTTTTTTCTTCTATATCTCCATGTCCTTGATACATTCCACAGTCCACTAAGAATTTTTTTCCTGCAGCTTCTACTAAAAAGTTAGAACCTGTAACAGTTTTTGTTGCTCCTAAAAAGGTTATTTTCATATTTTCCTCCTTAAAATCAAATAAATAATTTGATTTTTCTTTTTAATTTAACTTTATCCTTTTTGTTAAACTCTAGGTTTAATTCAAAGGTTTTTTCTGGTGTATCTTTTTCATCATAAATTTCAACATAATATATATTTTCTTTTTTTATTAATTCAATATATATTTTTTCCATATCAATAATTTTCAAGTCAAATATATTATTTACTATTAGTATATCATTTTGTTCGTTAGTTGAAATTGTATTTATAATTTTGTTTTCATACATTTTTTTAATTAATAATTCTTTTGCTAGATTTAAGTCCTGCTTCAAGTTCTCTAATTGATTTATTAATTTTTCATTCGTATATGGAAGAAAACTGTAATATCTAAGTTCATACATACAATTTATTATTTCTTCCCTTGTATTAGAATTACTTATTTTATTTATAAGAATATCTTTCACAAATATTTTTTGTAATTTTTCTATATATTTATATAAGTTATTTCCCCCTTCAAAATTAATGTCCTCTAGAATTTTATAGTCATCTTGTATTTTTCTTTTATTTTCAACATATTTCTTAGGTTCAATTTTCTTATTGCATTCTTCAATTTTAGTTAAGAGTTTTTCTCTTTCTTTTTGCATTTTTTCTACAAGGTGACTCACACTAAATATTTTGTTGTAGTCTGACAACATACTATTTCTTCTATTGTATTCTTCTACTAATAAATCCTTATTATTAATAGTAATGTCTATTTGTTTTAATTGTTCGTTTAATATCTTTTTTTCATTTGTAATTTTTTCTATATATACTTTTTTGTTTTTTATTTCTTCTAATTCTAATTGCAATGTATTTCTTTCATCTAATAATCTTTTGGCTTCATTACTGCTAATATTAATGTATATTATAATTGATAATTTAAAAATCAAATCAATAAACTTTTTCGAAATATCTTCACCATATTTTTCATTTAGTATTTCTTTTATTGTTTCTATAACATCACTATATCCATTTTGTTGTTCTAGACTCATAAAAATATCTTTATTTAAAGCTATTTTTAAATTCTGGTAAATCAAATTTATATTGATGTCTTTAATTTCATTAACTAATGTGTTCCAAGACCAAGCATTGAAATCTCTTAAAACCTCGACATTTTCCATATCATAAGCTGAATTTAACAAATATGGCATAGAATTTCTAATCAAATTATATTGTTCATCTAAACATATTTTAAAGTTATTTAGTTCAAGTATTGCTGAAAGTAAAGCTAATTCATTTGCTATAGCCTTTATTTTTTTTAGCTTTAAATCAATTGTATATAGTCCATTTTGTTGAAGTTCTTCAAATTCCTCATTATCTGGTTTAATAACCTCTATGCTGTTACTTGTTTTAATGTTTTCTAGGATATTTTCTAAATATTCTTGTTTTGTTTTACAATTGCCTTTTACTAAAAAATAATCATTATATGAAATCTCTAGTTTATAAAACATACTAAGAAGAAGATTTTTCGTATCTTCTGAAAAATCTTTGTTTTCTAATATTTTTTCTAATTCTTTGTTATAATCTTTGAACTTCGAAAAAAACTCTTCCTTCATTAGTTTTATATCCTCTCATTTGCTCTATTCTTCATTAGCATTTGCTGTTTCAGCAGACATATTCAATTCTTGCCATCTTTCTTTAGACATTAATACTTCTCTAGGTTTGCTTCCTTGATATCCAGATATAATTCCTCTTTCTTCCATTTGGTCTATTATTCTTCCTGCTCTAGCATACCCAACCTTAAATCTTCTTTGTATAAATGAAGTAGATGCTTGTCTTGTTTCAATAACTGTTTCTATTGCTTCATCTAACAGTGGATCTGTTTCATCATCGTCTTCTTCTAGATTTTTAGCTTCTTTATCATTTGTATTTGCTTTTTCAATGCTTTCTAATATTTCATCACTATATTTTGCTGTTCCATTAGATTTAATAAAATCAACAACTTTTTCTACTTCTTTATCTGATATAAATGCTCCTTGAATTCTAGTTGGTTTAGACATTCCTGTTGGATAAAATAACATATCTCCTTTTCCAAGTAATTTTTCTGCACCAGCCATATCAAGTATTGTTCTCGAATCTACTTGTGAAGAAACAGCAAATGCAATTCTAGACGGAATATTTGCTTTGATTAAACCTGTAATAACATCAACAGATGGACGTTGTGTTGCAATTACCAAATGCATTCCAGCAGCCCTTGCCATTTGCGCTAATCTACATATTGCATCTTCAACATCATTTTTGGCTACCATCATCAAATCTGCAAGCTCGTCTATTATTACAACAATTTGTGGTAATTTACTAGCTTCGTTTTCTTTATCTAATGCTTCGTTATACCCCTTTATATCTCTAACGCCTTTTGCAGCAAATAAAGAATATCTATTTACCATTTCTTGAACAGCCCATGCAAGTGCTCCAGCAGCTTTTTTAGGATCTGTAACAACCGGAATTAATAAATGTGGTATTCCGTTATATACTGAAAGTTCAACAACTTTAGGATCTACCAAAACAAGTTTTACTTCACTTGGTTTTGCTTTATATATAATACTTGAAATTAAAGTATTAATACAAACACTCTTTCCAGAGCCCGTACTACCTGCAATTAGAACATGGGGCATTTTTGCAATATCAGTTACAACTTCTTCTCCCGCAACATCTTTTCCCAATGCAAAAGTCAACTTAGATTTAGCTTCTTTAAATTTATCAGATTCAATTATATCTCTTAAATTAACTATTTCATTTTCTTTATTTGGAATTTCAATTCCAACAGCTTGTTTTCCAGGTATTGGTGCTTCAATTCTTATAGACTCTGCTGCTAAGTTTAATGCAATATCATCAGCCAAGTTGGCAATTTTACTTACTCTAACTCCTTCAGCTGGTTTTAATTCATATCTTGTTATTGCTGGTCCAACAGAAACGTTTTCTACTTTAGCAGAAACTCCAAAATTATATAATGTTTTTTGAAGTTTAGTTGCATTATCTGCAATAGCCTTTTTTCCGCCTTTCATATTTCTTGATGTTCCTTCTGAAAGAAGTTCTACTGGTGGAAATTCATAAGTTTCATCCTCAACTGTTTGTGTATGTTCTAACATCAATACAGATTTGGTTTTTTCTTCTTTTTCCTCTTCTTGAGTTTTAAATAGATTATCTTCTATTGTATTAGGCGAAAACTCTTTTTTCTTAGTTCCAAGTGGAACTAGTTCATCATTCTCATGTTTATATTTTTTAAGTTTTTCTGGTTTCTCATTTAAATTAATTTTTATTTGATCTTCAGTAATTTCTTCTTTTAATATTTCAGCAGTTTTGTCATTTTTACGTCTTTCTGCTCTTTTTAGTCTATGTTCTTCATATTCTTTTTCTCTATATTCACGTATTTCTTGTTTTCTCTCTTCTTTTCTATTATGCATATCTTCTATCCAGTTTTCTATAATTTCAGAAACTGGAATTCCAAGCATAAATACAATTAATACTAAACAAATACCAATACTAGCAATTACTGCACCAGCTACTCCTAGCATATTAGTTAATGGTATTCCTATAAATGTTCCTAATACTCCGCCACCTATATTTTTGCTTCCCAAGTTATATGCTGTTTCTATACTTTTTGAAAAATCATCTTTTAAATTAATTGTATTATTTGATATTTGATATATTGAAAAAATTGCTGCTAAACATATTAGAAAAGCGCAAAGTTCAAATAGTTTGGTACTTGCTAGTTCTTTTTTATCGCATGCAATAGATATTGCAATTATAAAGGTTCCAATTGGTATTATGTATTTTATTATACCCATTATTCCTCCAAGAATTGGGCTTAAATGTTCGCCAATATAACCAGTTTTTCCATAAATTAATGCTGCCAATAATATACTTAATATTATCATTATTACAACTAGCAAATTTTTATTAATATTGTTGCTACCACTATATCTTCTATTGGTTTTATTTTTACTTCCAGGTTTTCTTCCACGCTTTGCCAAAATATACCTCCATTTATTTTAACTAATAAAAAACCAGAAACCAGAAGTCAATCTTTTTTAGATTGTTCCGATTTCTGGCATTTATTATTTAAGTTCTTTTCTGTTATTTTCAATTGTCTTTAATGCATCTTGTAATACACCTTCAACTTTTTCAAGTATATTATCTGCATAATCTTTTGTTCCTTTTGAAATTTCTCTAGACATTTCATTAGCTGTTTCTATTATCTGGGCTTTTTGTTCATAAGCTTTTCTTGTTATTTCATGCTCATCAATCATAGAAATAATTCTATTTTCAGCTTCTTTTACAATTCCGTCAGCTTCTTTTTTAGCTTCAACTAATATTCTTCCTCTTTCTTCTTTTACCCATTTAGCTTGTTTTAATTCATCTGGCAATTTTAATCTTATTTCTTTAATAATATCTAATATTTCTTCTTTATTCACTATTGCTTTATCTGTAAATGGTAAAGTTTTCGCTCCTTCTAAGTATTCCTCTAATTCATCTAATAATGTAAATATTTCCATGTTTACCTCTCTTCTTTCTAATTTAAGAATATTAATTTTACTCTTCCATAAGTTCTTATATCTTTAATATTTCTTTTTAAACTTTCAAGTTGTTTTGTTTCTCTTTGCTCATCATCTGTTTCTAAAACTATTATTCCATCTTTAGCTAATAAATCTTTTTCTAAAATAATTTCAACTGCTTTTACTGCAATATTTAGCTTGTATGGTGGATCTATAAATATTAAGTCTAATTTTTCATTTAACTTATCTAAACATTTTTTATAATCACCACAAAACACTTCAGTTTTGTCTTCCATATGTGTTTTATCTATGTTCTTTTTTACTATTTCAATTGCCTCATAAGATTTATCACAAAGTATAGCTTTTTTAGCACCTCTGCTTAATGCTTCTAACGCTAATGCACCACTGCCTGAAAACAAATCTAAAACAACAGCATCTTTTATACTGTTTTGAATAATGCTAAACAATGGTTCTTTAATTCTATCTAATGTTGGTCTTGTGTTATCTCCATCTAATGTGTATAATTTTGTTCCTCTTGCACTTCCACTTATAATTCTCATTTTAACCTCATTTTCTTATACAACAATATTTTATTTCAAAATTGCATAAAGTCAATAGTATTAATAAAATTGTAATATATATTTAACAATTCTGTAATAAAGTTTTTTGTATTTTTTTGTCAATTTTACTTATATTTCATTGTTATTTTATATGCTTTTGCAAAAAATAATATTAAACATTTTATGGTGAAAAATTATGAATCAAATATTAGTTACAGATGATAATAATTTAATATTTAGCAATTTTATAGAGTATTCAAGCAAGAAGAAAAAAAATTATTTTTTAATTTTTATTTCTTCTATTAGTATTGGATTAATAATATCTTTTTATTTATTATTTTCATACATTTCAAAATTAAAAGAAAAAGAAAAAACATTAGATTTAAAAAGCAAATATTCAATTAACACTTTATATTCAACAACAAATTCTTACGAAGCCATAAAGCTTTCAGATTCAATATCAATTATTGGATTAATTGATATTCCAAAAATAAACATTTCATACCCTATAATTAAAGACAGTAACACTGAATTATTAAAAATTTCAGTATGTAGGTTTTCAGGTCCAATGCCAAATAAAATAGGGAATTTATGTATTGCAGGTCACAACTATAAAAGTAGTAGTATGTTTAGTAAATTGCACAAATTAAATATTGGTGATTCTATATTTATTACAGACCTAAATAATGTAAGACTTGAGTATGTTGTATATGACAAGTTTAAAGTAAGGCAAAACAATTTAGAATGTACGAAGTCTTCTAATAATGTCGAGGTTACTTTAATAACCTGTAATGATAACAATAATAAAGAAAGAGTTGTAATAAAAGCAAAAATGAAAGGATAAAAATCCTTTCATTTATTATATTTTATATTATATCAATTATATATTTTTGTAATCATTAATTTTTTTGTATGCAAATATAGCAGAAACAACACATATAATTAATAATATTCCAACATTGTAATCTTCTATACCTGTTTGTGGTAAATCTGTTTTATTGTTAGTGTTGTATGTTTTAGCATTATTAACAGTATTATTTGTTGTGTTATTGCTTGAAATATTACCTTTTGTATTATTATCTACATCTGGTGTTTGTGCATTTTCATATTCATTTCCAGTTAATGTTGTAGTTCCATTTCCCAAAACTGAATCAAGCGCAAATACTGATGTTGAAACTACTATTAATGTTAAACTAACTAATATTATAAGTAAACTTTTGGCATTTATTAAACTTTTCATACGAATCTCCTTAATATATATTATCTTACATACACTTTTAATTATACTATAATTATTTTATTTTGCAACCCTTTTTTTAGATTTTTTTAAAATTTCATGTCATTTTTTATTAATTTTTAATTTCTATAAAATTTTATTATAAATAAAATCTATTTAATATATGACTACCTAAGGTAACTTAACTTTGTTGTATAGTAAAAAATAAACGGTAATTTTGTTTACCGTTTATTTTGGCTGGGCTGGCTAGATTCGAACTAGCGCATGCCAGAGTCAAAGTCTGGTGCCTTACCGCTTGGCTACAGCCCAATAT
>CAKPSF010000004.1 GCA_934183305.1 uncultured Clostridia bacterium
TGATGGTTATAGCATTAATTTGTGCAAAGAAAACATATAGTAAACATCAGGTAGAATAAGTAATAAAATTAAATTTTCTTTTATTCAATGATAGCCTAGTTTTAGGCTATTATTTTTTTGCAATTATCAAGAAATATCATAAATTATGAATAATGAACAATCCAATTTTAGAGATTTACAATTTGTAGATTTAAGATTACAAAATAGACAAGTTGAATTAATATTAAGATCAATGGAGTTATACGGATATAAGCTAAAATTTATGGTAAATGACACAGATATAACAACAGAAGAAAGAAACAGAAAACAAGCAAAAAAAGCATAAAATTTACTAGATTTAATAAAAAACGGTGGAGTAGGGGAAAGAGTCTTATTTTCAGATATATACAATTTAAATAAATATTAAAAACCAAAAAATATAAAAATAGGTAGTAAAATATTTTGTGCAATGTTTTAAAATTATTTTTAGAAAAAATTTTTTCAATATAAATAATAATTTAATAAAATAATTTTTTAAACTTAAATTTTGATTTTAAATTAAAATTTTTGTAAATTTCAAATTTTGTTTGGAAAAAATTCTTAAACCGAACATTTGATTATTACAAGTTAATTTACAAATTTTAATTATGATTTTAGATTTATAATTATATTTATTAAGTCTGAAAATCAATTTTAAGCAATTTAAATTATTAACTAATTAAATTATTCATTTGAAACTTTAAAAAATGATTTTAAAGCTTTTAAACTTATAATATGAAATTTATATTTATAAGTTTTAATAAAATTTATACAATTATAACTATATATGAAAATCTCTGAAAACTGCTAAAATAACGGCTTACGAGAATCGTTTTTAAGCGTTTTTTATAATTTAGCCATATAGTTTGTTGTCTAATATTTTAGCAAAATACTGGCAATTCTAGTGTTTAACAATTTTTAGCAGTAAAATTATACATTTATATAGTAATACCAAAAGATTCAAAAAAGCCCAAAATAACGACGCACGAGAATCGATTTTAAGCCGTTTTTATTTTTAAGGCTTATAGTTTGTTGTCGGTGAAATACGGCAAATATAGAGAATTAAGCATTTTGAAGATTTTAGATAAAATTTAGATAGAAGATCAGAAATTATAAAAAATTATTGAAAAAAATTTATAATTAAAGATAAAAATTATTTGAACATTAAATTATATAGATAAAATATTTAAATAGCTTAAAATTGATTTTAAAGCGGTATTAAAATAAGATTATATAAGTAATTGGATAACATTAAATATGCAAAATAAAATAATTATATAATAAGTAAATATATTAAAGCCAAAGGCTTGAAAGTACTGAAATAACTGGGTAGGACTATAATCATAGTCTATATATTTTGCTCCTACTCCTTTTTGCACAAAACTTTGATTTTGCGCAATGTTATGTGCACCTTTTTAATAGTAGCACTCCTGCTACCTATCTATAAAACCATATAAGTATTAACCTAAACATTTTGAATACATCTATTATATATAACAAATTTTAATAAAAATAAATTATATCATTTTTTCTTTTTTTAAGTTTCGAAAAGATTTTCATGTTCTGTAATATTTTTTTCTGAATTAATCATATCATATAATCTTAATTGGGTTTCCATTCATTAAAATACTAATATATTCTATAAAAAGATCTTCCTTTAATTATGCAAACATAACAATATTATAATATCGACAAGAAATGACAAAATACTTCTACCCCATATGCTAAAATAAATCAAAAGGAGTGAAATCTATGATATTTTTAGTATTAATAACCATATTTTCTATATGTTTAATAATCATACTAGAAAGCAAATCAAAATCTAATACTAATAACAATACATATATAAATAATAATATAATTTCAAAAGAAATTAATTATAAGGATATTTACAGACCTAAAAGGTATATTACCACCTTAACTGAATTAAAATTTTACAACATATTACTTGAAATTGCAAAAGAATTAGATTTAATATTATTTTCTCAAGTATCATTATATAATATTATAGAAACTAAAAATAATAATCAAGCAGCATTTAATAAAATAAGAAGTAAAACAATAGATTTTGTTTTAGCAGATAAAAATAATTGCAGAATAAAATTATGCATAGAATTAGACGATTATACCCATAACAGGTATGATAGAAAACAAAGAGATAACTTTATCAATAAATTATTTAAAGACTTAGAAATAGATTTTTTAAGATTTAAGGCTTCAAATTACTATGATAAAGAAGCTTTAAAGAAAAGAATACAAGAAAGCATAAAAGAACATTATTACATAGACTAATACTGTTTTTATTTTATTATAGTTAAAACAAAAAAGAGTACTTTAGCACTCTTTTTTATTACATTGAAGAAACTTTTCTTATAATTATAATAAATCATAAATTTATCCAATATCTTTTAAAATTATCATTTTCTTCTTTTGAAAATCTTGTATCTTCATAAATTCCACCACAACCTTCTATTACTCTTGCACTTTTTCTGTTATTTTCTCTACAAGTAATTAGAACTTTTTCTAGTGGTATTTCAGAACATTTTTCTAGCCCTAAAATTAGTTGTTTTTTACCATACCCTTTTCTTCTTTCGGTTGGCCTAATAGAATATCCAATATTTCCACCATAATTTGCTAAATATTCATTTAATTCATATCTAATATTTATTATACCTAAGATTTTATTATCTGATTTTCTTAATAAAAAGTATGTGGATGCAGGTACTCTTCCAGGTTTTATATTTTCAAAGTCTAAATCATTTTCTAGTTTTTGTAACCATTCTTCGTAATTAGTATATTTTTGCATTGAAGAATATCCGGCCCAAATATCTGGGTTATTTATATCATATCTTTTAGTTTCTTCTATCATTTCTTTTGCTTGATTTTTATATTCTATTGTAGGTTTTATTAATAGAATTTCTTTAGATTTAGTTATATTGCAGTTTTGCATTTATTTTTCCTCTTGTATTTTTATTTTAAAATATTTTTAATTTTTTCTATAAATTCTTGATTGTTTTTAGTTGAAAGCATTAAGTTTATAACTTGTTCAGTAACGTCTGCAGTATTTAAGTTTGATAAAGCTTTTCTTAAGGTATATACTGCTTCTTGTTCTTCTTTTGATAATAATAAATCTTCTCTACGTGTTCCAGATTTGTTAATATCTATTGCTGGGAATATTCTTTTTTCTGAAAGTTTTCTATCTAGGTGTACTTCCATATTACCTGTCCCCTTAAATTCTTCAAATATTACATCATCCATTCTGCTTCCAGTTTCTATTAATGCCGTTGCAAGAATTGTAAGGCTTCCCCCATTTTCTATATTTCTTGCTGCACCAAAGAAACGTTTTGGCTTATGTAATGAACTAGGGTCTAATCCACCAGATAATGTTCTTCCAGATGCTGGTACTACCAAGTTATATGCTCTAGCTAGTCTAGTAATACTATCTAATAATATTACTACGTCTTTATTTTGTTCTGTTAGTCTTTTAGCTCTTTCTAGTACCATTTCAGCAACTTTAACATGGTGTTCAGGAAGTTCATCAAATGTTGAATAAATTACTTCCCCATTTATTGAACGTTTCATGTCTGTTACTTCTTCAGGTCTTTCGTCTATTAATAATACTATTAATTCAACTTCTGGATTATTTGCTGTGATACTGTTAGCTATTTTCTTTAATAATGTAGTTTTTCCAACTTTTGGTGGGGCAACGATCATTCCTCTTTGCCCTTTTCCAATAGGTGAAACTAGGTCAATAATTCTCATTGAATATTCGTTACTAACTGTTTCTAATCTTAATCTTTCATCTGGGAATATAGGTATTAAATCATCAAAATTTTTTCTTTTATATGCATTTTCAGGTGATTGTCCATTTACTTCTCCAACGAAAATTAAAGCTGGAAACTTTTCTTCTTCTGTTGGTTTTCTTGAAATGCCTTTTATCATATCACCTGTATTTAATCTAAATCTTTTTATTTGTATTGGAGAAATATATACATCTTTTGGAGTTGGAAGGTAATTATCACCTCTTAAGAATCCATATCCATCTGGAAGTACTTCTAATATTCCTTCTACGATTGTATCGTTCTCACTTGTTACTTTATATCTTTCATTTTTTTCTTCAATACTTGATTTTGTTTCAGTATTTAAATTTGATAAAATATCTATTAATTCTTCTTTTTTAAGTTTGGAAATATTTTTAATGCCATTATTTTTAGCAATTTCTTTTAACTCTAATAAACTTAAATTTTCAACATCCATATATTTAATTCTCCTTTTTTATTAAATTATTTTAAATGGGATTTTTTTATAGAATAAATAATAAACAAAAAAGCATTATGGCTTTTTTGTTTATTTATTAATGTTTATATAAACTCTTTCATTACTTGAATACATATCTAATTTTTCTCTGCTTATTGCTTCTATATATTCTTTTGAATCTAAGTTACTCTTGGTTGCAACTAATGTTTCATTATATTTTTTTGCTTCTTCAATTTTTTTTGAATAATATTGTTTTTGAGAATCATATGAATTTAAAGTTTGTTGTTGATTAATGAATACAATTGTTACATATATAAAAAAAATAAAAAAACAAATTTTTTTAATTAATTTACTTTTAAAAAGATTTTTCATAAGTACAACTCTTTCATATTTTATAATTTAATAAATCCTTACGGATCTAATAGATACACTTATATTTTTCTACAAATAATACTAAAATCCTTCTTATTGCTTATTCTTTTTTGACTTTTTTTAAATTAATTGTTAATTTTTTGGTTATTTGTTCAATTAATTTTCTAACATTAAAAATAATAAACAAAAATGGCTTAAATAATATTTTTTTGATGAATTTTATAAGAGAAATAATTGGTTTAAACAAGAATTTAAATAATTTTTTTATAAAATTAATTATATAAATATTTATTTTAATAAAATATTTGCTAATAAAAAGCATATTTAAAATAATCCCTATGCCTAACCCAATAAATATGTAAAGCCTAAGTTCTCCATTGTTAAATTTAAATATAGAGATTAAAACTATTATTCCAGATATTAATCCAAATAGTATATCTTCTAAATTAGTAATAAAATCAGATGTTTTTATTGTACGTCTTGAGATTCTAAATATGTCAAAAATAATACCCAAAAATATTCCTGTTAATATAAAATAAATGAAGCTTGTTAATTGTTCAATATTATTTGTATACATAAATTATCACCTATTTAAATATTTTGCCTAAAAAACCTTCATTCTTTTTATCTAAATCTTTAGAGCTATATGTAAGTGAAATAATTTCGCCTTCAACTATTACTTCTGAGGTATCTATACTTAATTTATTTATTCTTAAATTGTCTCCTTTTATTGTTAATAATCCTAATTCTGTTTCAACTATAACTATTTGATCGTCAAAACTTAAAACATCAAGTACACCTGATATATTTAGCTTATTTCTATTTTCTAATAACAGATTTTGAACGATATTTGTATTGATATTTTTTCTTTCTTCTATTGTCATATAAAATCCCTCCATATAATAAAAGTTTATATATAATATATATTCTCTTTAAGTTGAAAATATAACTTTAAAAGCAAAAACAAATTGAGAATTTGTTCAATCCTCAATTTGTTATTCTTGTTCCTTTGACATTTTCATTATAAACTGATTTAACATATATCGGAACATTAAACTTTTGTGCAAGCATTATGCTTTTATTGTGTAAAACTTTTGCTCCATTATTTGAGAGTTCTAACATCTCTGAATAATTTATATTATCATACTTAAATGCATTATTATTTGACTTTGGATCTATATTATATATTCCATCTACATCTTTGAAAATATCACATCTTTCAGCATTAATTGCGGCTGCAATTGCCACAGCTGTTGTGTCTGAGCCTCCTCTTCCAAGAGTAGTTATATCATTTGTATTAATTGATACTCCTTGAAAACCTGCTATTACAACAACTTTATTTTGGCTTAATTCATTAATTATTCTATCTAACTTAATATGTTTTATATTGGCATTTCCATAATTATCATCAGTTTGTATAGGAATTTGCCATCCTGTTAAAGATATTGCGCTAATACCAATCCTGTTTAAGCACATTACCAATTTTGATATAGTAATTTGTTCACCAACTGAAATTAAAGTATCTAATTCTCTTTTATTAATATTATCGTCTATTTCAATAGCTTCTTTTATTAAATTGTCTGTTGTTTTTCCTTGAGCTGATACAACAACTATTATCTTATTTTTTTTATTATATTCTTTTGAAATATGTTTACACACATTATAAAGCTCTTCTGTATTAGCTACTGAACTTCCTCCAAATTTTTGTACTATAATGCCCATTTTCGGCACCTCTTCATATATATTTAGAGCATATTTAATTAAATATTGCTATACTATATTATATTTACAAAACTGAAAAAAAGTGTCTAAAAACTTTAGACACTTTCTCTCAACTATTTACCTTCTCCCTTGAACAATGATCTTCTACCCAACAGGTATCCGATTGTAAGAACAACGGTAATACCGATTGTAATTAACAAATTGCGAATAGGATTGGGCACATTGATGATTGCTCCTAAAAAGAATATGCAAAGAGCTGCTGCGATAATTAAAAGAATCCGATAAATAATTTTTGCCATTATAATGGCCTCCTTAAATATATTTTTGCCCATCTGGGATTTACACTTTAATTATACCATATTTTGCGGATTTACGCAAATTCTAAGGTATTCTTCAATGAAATTATCTATTTCACCATCCATAACAGCCTCAATATTCCCTACTTCGTAATTAGTTCTATGATCTTTTACCATAGTATATGGACAAAAAACATAAGATCTGATTTGACTTCCCCATGCAATATCTTTTTGTATTCCTTTTAAATCTTCTATTTTTTCCTTATGTTCTCTTTCTTTTAAATCAAGCAGTTTTGATTTTAGCATTTTCATTGCAGTTTCTTTATTTTGAGTCTGAGAACGTTCAGTTTGACATGCTGTTACAATTCCTGTTGGAATATGTGTTATTCTAACAGCTGAATCAGTTTTATTTATGTGTTGCCCTCCTGCCCCAGATGCTCTATATGTATCAATTCTTAAATCATTTGAATTTATTTCTATTTCTATATCATCACTTATTTCTGGTAAAACTTCTAATGATGCAAAAGAAGTATGTCTTCTTCCACCTGCGTCAAATGGTGAAATTCTTACCAATCTATGGACACCATTTTCACATTTTAAGTATCCATATGCATTTTCTCCTTCAACTAAAGCAGTAACACTTTTAATGCCTGCCTCTTCCCCTTCTATATATTCTAATTCTTTTATATTGTAGCCATTTTTATTTGCCCATCTACTATACATTCTATATAGCATTTCAACCCAATCTTGCGATTCTGTTCCACCAGCTCCAGGATGAAGAGTTATAATTGCATTATTTTTATCAAATTTACCAGATAAAAGTGTTTCAATTTGAAACTTTTCTAATTCCTTTTTAATTTGTTTAGTTAATGAATTTAATTGTACCTCAAGTTTTTCATCAATTTCTAATGTTAGTAATTCATTGATATCTGCTAAATCATTAATTTGTTTATCAATATCATTATATTTTTTTAATTTGTTTTTAATTTCTTTGATTTCCTTTAATACAGAATTTGAATTTGGATTATTGTTCCAAAAATCCTGTTCTAAGGTTTCTTTTTCTAATTTTTCTAGTTCCATTGTCTTGTTTTCTATATTTAAAGTTGTATATATTTTTTTTAACTCATCTTTAAATGCTTTAATATCTTTTCTATTCTCATCTAAATCTATCAATTTCTTTTCTCCCTAAATTATACTGAAAATATTATATTATATAATG
Source organism: uncultured Clostridia bacterium (assembly GCA_934183305.1). Taxonomy (GTDB): domain Bacteria; phylum Bacillota; class Clostridia; order TANB77; family CAG-508; genus HGM13634. The sequence continues at coordinate 7,885 of CAKPSF010000004.1, forward strand.
CACCTAATTTCAAGCATTTTAAGTTTGTATAAAAATTATTATTTGACTGGTCAGGCACTATTTCTGTATATTTACATATACTTTAGTTATAACGCATAACAAAGTAACTTTGTTCTTGCTTGCTTTATATAAAATAATTAGGAGGTTTTTGTATTGTTTATTTCTTTTTTCTCCAGTTTTTTATTGTTTTTAAGATCGGCAGTAATCGTTTTGGGCTATATACAAGGAAATACTTTATTTCCAGAACCATTATCACCAGAAGAAGAAAAAATTTATTTAGAACAAATGAAGAATGGAAATGAGGAAGCAAGAAATATACTAATTGAAAGAAATTTAAGACTTGTAGCTCATGTTAGTAAAAAGTATATAACTACCAACATAAGTCAAGATGATTTAATCTCAATTGGTTCAATTGGCTTAATTAAAGCAATTAATAGCTTCGACAATAGTAAAAATATTAAATTAGCTACATATGCTGCTAGATGTATAGATAATGAGATACTAATGTTTATAAGAACTAGTAAAAAAACAAAATCGGAAGTTTTCTTAAATGAAGCAATTGGTAAGGATAAAGATGATAATGAAATAACATTATTAGATGTAATTGAAAAAGAAGAAATGTGTGTAGATGATGAAATAGATTTAAAATTAAAAATTAAAGAACTATACAATAAAATGAAAGAAGTTTTAAAGGATAGAGAAATCAATATATTAAAGCTTAGATTTGGGCTTGGTGGAATACGTCCTAGAACCCAACATGAAATAGCAGAAAATCTTGGAATAAGTCGATCATATGTTTCTAGAATAGAAACAAAAGCAATTAGTAAGTTGGCAGAAGTAATTAAAGAGTAATATAATAAATCCCCTTTAAAATTAAAAAGGGGATTTTATCTTGTTACAATTTTTAGAATAAGGACAAAATATACATTTTGTATTGTTTTTCTTAATTGTTTTAATTATTTCGAAAATAATCGATACTAATAACATTATAAAAATAATATTTATTAAGTTTATACTTCTATTTTCAATTCTATTCCAAACTTGATAAACAATTGTTGAAGTTAGCCAAGCAATACAAGTTTGAAATAGTAAAGCATTGAATAATTTTTTGCTACTTTTTAATTCTTGTTTCATTGCTCCTATTGCTCCAAAACATGGAGCAGAAAACAAATTAAATATCATAAATGCATAGGCTGATGAAGGCTTAAAGAATCCAAATACATTATTGGTGTAAAAAATATTATTTACATCACTATTATTTGATGATAATCCACTTATAACATTCATTGAGGATACGACTTGCTCTTTAGCTATTAATCCTTGAATTGCTGATATTGTTGCTTCCCAGCTATCCACTCCTATTACTGGCTTAAATATCCAAGATATTTTCTTCCCAATTGTAGCAAGTATACTTTCACTTATATTAATTCCATATTCCATATTAAAAGAAAAAGATACTAAGAACCATATAATTATTGAACAAAGTAATATTATTGTTCCTGCTCTTTTAATAAATGACATAACTTTGTCTGAAATATCATTTATAATATATTTCATATTAGGAAGCTTATATTCTGGAAGTTCTACCATATAAGTATTTGAAACATTTTTGTATTTGACTTTCTTTATAATTAAAGCACTAAGAATTATAATTAAAATTGCTATAAAATATAAAGAAGCAGATACTATTCCAGCATTTTTAGGAAAAAAATATCCTGTAAATAATGCAATTATTGGTATTTTAGCACTACATGGAATAAATGGTGTAAGAAGTATTGTAAGTTCTCGTTCTTCTTCATTTTCTATTATTCTTGTCCCAGTTATTCCTGGGACGCTACAACCAGAGCCAATAATAAAGGGTATTATGCTTTTCCCGCTCAATCCAATTTTTCTAAAAGTATTGTCTAATAAAAAAGCAATTCTGGACATATAACCTGTTGTTTCTAGTAAAGATATGCACAAAAATAATATTATTAATTGAGGAATAAAACCTAATACTGCCCCTATTCCAGTTATAATGCCATCAACTACTAGACTATTAAGACAATTTGAAATTCCAATATTTTTTAACAAACTTCCAGTATTAATTTTAGCTTTATATATAAATTCTTCTATGGAATCAGTTGTGTATGTTCCAATAACACCAACCGAAATATAATATACTAAAAACATAATACAAATAAATATTGGAAAGGCTATATATTTATTTAAAAGTATTTTATCTATTTTGTCTGTTATGTTTCTAATATTATTATTTTTCTTTAGATTTAAGATTAATATTCTTTCTATGTATTGGTATCTTTGGGTTGCAATTATTTCTTCAAAATCTATATTACTATAATTATTTATCAAATTATTTTTATTTAAATATTTATCATTTTCTAATAATTTTATAGCAATAAATCTTTTATTAGAAATATCAGGATTTAATTCATGTTCCGTATTAGTTATTATATTTTCTAAATCTGAATCAAATATTTTTAATTTATCTGAAACATTTTTATTTAATAAACCTATTTCTTTTATTAAATCTTTAATTCCTATTTCCTTTAAGGCTGATATCTTTATAACCTTTGTGCCCAATGCTCTCTCAAGACCATTTTCATTAATTGATATTCCTTTATTTTCTAGAATATCTACCATATTTAATGCAATAATCACTTTACAATCTAATTCTAATAATTGGGTAGTTAAATATAAACTTCTTTCAATACTTGTTGCATCTATTATATTTATGATAACATCAGGTTTTTCTTCAATTATGAAATCTCGTGATATTCTCTCTTCTATACTATATGGGCTTAATGAATAAATACCTGGCAAATCTATTAATTCATAATTAGTTCCCTTAATTAGTCCAACTTTCTTTTCTATTGTAACTCCAGGCCAATTTCCTACTTTATTATTCATTCCGGTTAAACAATTAAAAAGGGTAGTCTTTCCACTATTCTGATTACCTATTAATGCGATTTTCATATAATATCCACCTCTATTTGTTTTAAATCAGCTTTTCTAATAGCAATTTCATATCCCCTAAGTTCTATATTAATAGGGTCTCCCATTGGGGCAACTCCTTTTACTTTAACTTTTGCTCCTTTTGTAAATCCCATATCCAATAAATGCCTTTTGACTTCACCTTTAGACATATTTATTTTAGTAATGATTCCAACTTGTCCGATTTTTAAATCAGATAAATTCATTTTTTCTATCTCCTATAATATATTTTCAATAAATTATATTATAAAAGAATATTTTTATTACAAAAAAGAAACATATATACGAATTATATGTTTCTTAATAGTTTATTTTATATTGATTTCTGAATATTGAATATTATCATATAAATATCTAATTATCTTTTCTAGTTCATTATCATCAGTATATTTAATATCTATATTGGCTATGCCTCCACCAGTAGAAATATTTTGAAATTCACTTTCAAATTTAAGTTTCTCAAATATATTAATATCTTCCATTTTAGTAACGTGGTATGAATTAGTATAAAATCCTTTATCTGTTATATCTTGTATAGTTCCAAATTTTTCTTTATCTATTAAAGCAAATTTTTTACATAGACTTTCTTTTGAATCACCATATAGAACAAATCCAAGCCCTGTTTCATTTTTCCACTCATTAACTGTTTTGTTTATCTTCTTTAACAACTTCATTGCAAAATCATGCCCTTGTTTTGTTGTATTTGACATACCAGTCATTAATTTAGTTGCCTCATATATTCCAACATATCCTAATGATAGGCTTGAATATCCGTCTTTTAATAATCCATCTATTTTTTCACCTTTTTTTAATCTTGATATTGCCCCATGTTGCCAATGTATTGGACTGACATCTGAATATGTGCCAAGTAACGAATAATGTCTACACATTAATGCGTCTTTACATAGCTCTAATCTTTCTTCAAGCTCTTTCCAAAATTTTTCCTCATTTTCATCAGCAATTATTGCTATTTGAGGTAAATTAATAGTTACAATTCCTTGATTGAATCTTCCCTCGAATTTAAAATTACCATTTTTATCCTTCCATGGCTGCAAAAAATTTTGTGCTCCACAAGGACTAAATAGATTTCCTTCATAATTTTCTCTCATTTTCTTTGCAGAAATATATGATAAATTTTTCCCTTTAATTGTACATTGTAATGCAAGTTTTGTTAAATAATCATATTTATTTCCATTTAGGTTATTGCTTTCATCTAGTACATATACTATTTTAGGAAATTTAGGAGTTATATTTATTCCATTTCCATCTTTTATTCCTTTTAATCTCTGTTTTAATATTTCTTCTATTAGCATTGCATTTTCTTTTATATATTCATCATCTTGATCTAAATGCAAAAATAATGTTATGAATGGCTCATATCTGTTATTTGTTACAAGTGTATTTAATTGATAGAAAATTGTTTGCACGCCATTGCTAATCTCTTCTCTTAGCATATCATTAGAAATATTTTCTATATCAATATTAGATATGTTGTTTTTAAAATTTTGTTCAAGTTTATTTTTTATTTTTATATAACTTTTTCTAATATATTTTCCTAAGTGCATCAAATCAATTGCTTGTCCCCCATACTGACTACTTGATATGGTTGCAATTATTTGGCTTGTTACTATGCATGCAACTTTAAAACTTTTCGGTGTTTCAATCATTATATTGTTAATAACTGTCCCATTATCTAACATATCTTCAATATTTATTAATGAACAATTTATTATTGGTTGTATAAAATATTCAGTATTATGAAAATGAAGTATACCTTCTTGATCGGCTTTAGTTATTTTTTCTGGTAATAAAAGTCTATTAGTTAAGTCCCTTGAAACTTCACCTGCTATATAATCTCTTTGAGCAGCTGCAAAACATAATTTTTCTTCATATTGTTCTTTATTATTATTTCTAATCATACCTAATATAGACTCATCTGTTGTATTTTGCTTTCTTACTAATGCTCTTGTATATCTATATACTATATATTTTTTAGCTAAATCATATTTTTGAAATTCCATTAATTTTCGTTCTATTATGTCTTGAATATCTTCTACTAACATTCTTTTTTTGCCTAAAGATTCAATATAATTTACAATATCTTTTATTTCCTGATTAGTTGCTTTTTCTGTATCAATTACTTCTTTATTTGCCTTTCCAATTGCAATCTCTATTTTTTGTCTATCAAAATCAACAGCTCTTCCATCTCTTTTAATTACTTTCACAAATCTCCTCCTTTTAAAACAAAAGAGCTACAAGTATATCTAGCAGCTCTTTTAAATTTTTATTAATCTTTAAACAATACAATTTTGGAATCTGCTAAGCTTTTTTGAACATCTATAACTCTTTGATTTTCAGAACCTTTCCATTTTAATTTTGGATTTCTTAAATCATCTTCATATCTTCCATCGACTATAACATCAAGGTATTTAGCAATTTCCTTATCTTTTAAGTCATTATCAAATGAATAACCAGACCAAGCCCATAGACTTTTATTGGGAAACTTCTCTTTAAATGCTTTAGCAAGTTTTGTAGTTCCTTCAATATTTCGTGGATGCATAGGTTCTCCACCTAAAATAGATAATCCTTCAATATGTTTATTATTGCATAAATCTAAAATATGATTTAACGTTTCATCATTAAATTCTTTTCCACCATTAAAATCATGAGTTTCTTGGTTGAAACAATTCTTGCAATTAAAACTACAACCTTGTGTAAAGATAGATACCCTTACCCCAGGTCCATCTGATATATCCATTTTTCTAATCTTATTATATCTCATAAAAGTCCATCTCTTTTCTAATTTTTTATTTAATCATCTTTATTATCGATATGTAAAACTCTTTCTTTAATTTCTTGTGTTCTTCCTTTATTCCAGAAGTTGCTTCCAATATATCCGCAAGTTCTTCTTGCAACATTTAATGTAGCATGATCTCTGTTACCACAGTTAGGACAATACCATTCTAAATCATCATCAATTAAAATTTCTCCGTCATATCCGCATTTCTGGCAATAATCTGATTTAGTATTAAGTTCTGCATACATAATATTGTCATATATAAATTTAATTATTTGAATTACAACTTCTAGGTTATTTTGTAAGTTTGGTGTTTCGATATATGAAATCGCTCCACCAGGACTTAATCTTTGGAATTCACTTTCTAATTTTAATTTTGAAAAAGCATCAATTTCTTCAAATACAGGTATGTGATATGAATTTGTAATATAATCTCTATCTGTAATACCTTTTATCACACCAAATCTATTTTTTAAACATTTAGCAAATTTGTATGTTGTAGATTCAATTGGTGTTCCATAAACACTATAATCAATGTTTTCTTTTTCTTTCCATTCTTGACATTTTTCATTAAGTTTTTGCATAACTTTAATTCCAAATTCTTTTCCTTCAGCTCCATCAGTGTGACTATGCCCTGTCATATACTTAACACATTCATATAATCCAGCATATCCAAGTGAAATTGTTGAGTATCCTCCATGTAATAAATCATGAATACTTTCACCTTTGCCTAGTCTTGCTAAAGCTCCATGTTGCCATAGAATTGGAGCAACATCACTTGTAGCTTTGCTTAATCTTTCATGTCTTTTTTGTAATGCTCTATGGCATAATTCAAGTCTTTCTTCATAAACTTTCCAGAATAAGTCCATATCTTTTCCAGATGTTAAAGCAACATCAACTAGGTTTATTGTTACAACACCTTGATTAAATCTTCCATAATATTTTGGTTTATTAGTTTTTGGATCAACATATGGTGTTAAGAATGAACGACATCCCATACAAGGATAGCAATTTCCATTTCCATTTTTATCTATTTTATATTCTAGCATTTTCTTTTCAGATATATAATCTGGCACCATACGTTTAGCTGTACACTTAGCAGCAAGTTCAGTTAAATACCAATATTTGCTACCCTCTTTTATATTATCTTCTTCTAACACGTATAGAAGCTTTGGAAATGCAGGTGTTATAAATACACCTTTTTCGTTTTTCATTCCTTCAATTCTTTGTTTTAAAAATTCTTCTATTATCATTGCCAATTCTTCTTTATATTCTTCTGTTTCCCCTAAATAGAAGCAAACACTTAAAAATGGAGATTGTCCATTTGTTGTAGTCATTGAATTTATTTGATATTGAAATGTTTGAACTCCGTCTTTAATTTCTTTTGCTAAATCTTCTTTTGCAAATTGTTCACATTGTTCTTTAGTTAACTTTCTTTCTTGATATTTTTTTAAATATCTTTTATAACTTTCTCTAACAAAAGGAGCTAAATGAGTCATTGTGACTGTTGCACCACCATATTGGCTAGAAGTAACAGCTGTAATAATTTGAGTAGCAATAGTCATTGCTGTTAAGAATTTATGAGGTTTTTCTATCATAACGCCATTAATATTAGTTCCATTTTGTAACATATCTTCTAAGTTAATTAAATCACAATTGTGTAAAGCATTTTGAGCAAAATAGTCAGCATCATGAAAATGTATAATTCCTTCATCGTGAGCTTTTACAATATCTTCTGGTAATAAAAATCTTCTAGTTATATCTGTACTTGTTATACCTGCCAAATAATCTCTTTGAGTAGTAACAATTGTTGCATTTTTATTAGAGTTTTCATTATTCCAATATTCACTTTCACCATCAATTAATTCTTTTATTGATTGATCAGTTGTATTTGATTTTCTTACTAATTCTCTAGTATATCTATATGTAATATATTTTTTAGCCAAATCATATTTACCAGCAGCCATTAATTTTTGTTCTATTATATCTTGTATATCTTCTACTAATATTCTTTGTTTTCTTAATTTTTCAATATACTTTATAATTTTATTAATATCTTCTTCTGACGCCATATCCTTTTCGTCTACTTCTTTGTTAGCTTTGTTTATTGCTATTCTAATTTTTTCTGGATTATAATCAACTATTGTTCCATCTCTTTTGATTATTTTCATATCATACTCCCCCTTTTGTTTCTCTCTTAAAACTCGAATATATTATACCATAATACTTTTTCGAGTTATGTTGCAAATGCAACAAAATATTAAAAAGTTTTTTTGACTAATTTTTTTGTACTTATTTGTAGGTGTTTTCGCTTTGTTACATTTTTATTACAAAAAACATCAATTTATTACAAATATATTAAATTTAAAAATGTAGCAATTTCAATATATTTATGTATATATTGTAAATAATTGTTTATATAATTTTTATGTATTCTTGTTGCATTTGCAACATAATTATTATATAATAATTGTTAGTTTAAGGAGATTTATATTATGGCAAGAAATACCTTTGATATCGAAAAATTTTCAAATGAAATAATATTAAATTGTGATACATGTCAAGTTAAAGAATTTGCTAAAAACGAGATAATAACTACATATATAGTAAATAGAAATATGCTTTGCATTGTATTAGAAGGGTCAGCAGATCTAATAAGATATGACTTCGATGGAAATCAAATGATAGTTGAAAAATTTAATAAATATGATGTGTTTGGAGAAATATTTTATAGAATAAATATTAACAATGAGTTATTTGTTAAAGCAAGAGAAAAAACTAAAATATTGATGCTTAATTATGATATTTTCGAAAAAAAATGTAAAAGAAATTGTAAATTTCATGAAAACCTATTACTTGGACTTCCTAAATTAGTTTTAACAAAAATATCTGATTTGAACCTAAGAATCGAATTATTATCAAAGAAAACTATACGAGATAAAATACTTTCATATTTTAGAGTATTATCTGAAAATAATTTTAGCAAAACCTTTACTCTTCCCTTTTCTCTTACTGATCTAGCTGATTACTTAAGTATAGATAGAAGCGCAATGATGAGAGAAATTAAAATATTAAAAGAAGATGGAATTATAAAGAAGCAAGATAAAAATCGTTTTACACTATTGAACCAATAAATTGTAATTTATAGGACAATATATAATTGAAATCAACATATTTTTGAGAGCATTTTTTCAAAAGGGGACCAGCGAGTTTATAGAATGTTTAAAATTTATTTTAATAAATTTTATTACCATTCTATACGAAGTTGGGGCGTTTCTAAAAAATAAAAACAAATAGTTGGGAGCGGATTAATTTTACAAATTACTATTTTTCGTTCTAATTAAATTTAAATAAAATATACTTCACTAAGGTGATTATTAGTGGTTAATTTTATTAAGGGGATTTTTATTGGTGCTGGTGCTATACTCCCTGGCATTAGTAGTGGCGTTATTTGTATGGTTACAGGACTATATGAAAAGTTACTAGAAAGTATATTGTCGTTTTTTAAAGATATAAAAAATAACTTTAAGTTTTTATTTCCAATATGTTTAGGTGCTTTAGTTGGTATAATAATATTTAGTGATGTTATTTCTTATTGCTTAGAATTAATTCCTATTCAAACCAAATCTCTTTTTATAGGCCTGCTATTGGGTAGTTTATCCATACTAATTAAAGATACTATAAAAAATGATTCTAATATAAATAAAACTTCAAAATATATATGCTTTTTTATATGTTTTATGGTTGGAATTGGATTAATTTTTTTAGAAAATTCTATTAATTTTTCATCAATATATAATACCAATAATTTTTCACCTTTATTTTTAATTTTAAGCGGTTTTTTTATGAGCTTGGGAATTGTTATACCTCGGTGTTAGTAGTACAATTATTTTAATGATTTTAGGCGTATATAGTACATATTTATCGGCCATCTCAAGTTTAAATATATACATACTCATTTCAATGGCAATTGGTATAATAATTGGTTCATTTATTTTTATGAAAATAATACAAATATTGTTAAATAAATATCATTCTCAAACAATGTTTGGAATAATTGGGTTTGGACTTGGAAGTATTTTTATTTTGTATCCAAGTTATTCATTTAATATATCTAGTTTAATTTCAATAATATTATTAGTTTTAGGATATTATATTGGAAAAAACATAAAGTAAAGTAAAAAGGCAATCAAATTGATTGCCTTTTCAGCTTTAGATTTAAATTAGGTTATATAAACATACGCCGAATCATTGCACATTGCAATTTCGAATCCCCTTTTTTCAAGTTCCTCTATAACTAAGTCAAAAAATTCATATGAAAATATCGGATCGCAATAGGCAAAACTTCCGAAAGGACATTCTGTTTCTGTTGTGAAGTCTTCAGTATAATCAAGTAAAAAACTTCCATCCTCCTTGGGTTCAAGAATAACTCCAAATGGATGTCTTTCTCCTTTTTGAACCAACTTAGGTAGTTCTTCTACTATCCATACAACAAGTTCTTCAACAGGATCTGCAAATTCAACTTTTGGCGGATATACACATAACCACTTTAGCTTTTGCCGGAAGTCCAACACTGTAAACTTCCTCCTTTCAAATTATTAATGCTCATAGAAGCATTGGCGCAATTATATCATATTCACATAAATAAGTAAAGGACAAATTTATCTATAATTTCCCTTTTTTCTTCTTATTATCCAATTTTTTTCACAGTTAATTGGTAATTTCAATTTAACAGTTTGACCTAATTTACCAGGATTTACTGTTTGTATTTCTTCTTCTGTATCTGTATCCCATAATTTATCAATTGTAAACACATGATTATCTATTGTACCAGGTATTAAAATTTCTAAGGTATCTCCAACAGATAATTTATTTCTAATTTCAATTGTAGATTTTTCTTCTGAATATTCTATAACTTTTCCGCCAAATTCATATTCTAAATTATATTGTTTACCTTCATATTCTTGAAAATCTTTGTTTGCTCTATCATTGAAATAAAAAGTAGTTAATCCTCTGGTTTTAGTTTTTTCTAGTTCTTTTAAATATTTAGTATAGTCATATCCTTTAGGATTATTTAAATAATCATCAATTGCCGTTCTATATGTATTGATTACTGATGCTAAATAATATTCTGTTTTTAGCCTTCCTTCTATCTTTAAACTATTAACTCCCATTTCAATTATTTCTGGTATTTCTTTTATTAAACATAAATCTTTAGAAGAGAATATATATGTTCCATGTTCGTCATCATCAACAGGCATTAGGTTGCCTGGATTATTTTTTTCTTCTACATATACATTATATGCCCATCTACAACTTTGAGCACAATCTCCAAGATTTGCACTTCTAGAAGCTAAAAAATCGCTTAAAAAACACCTTCCAGAATATCCAAAACATATTGCTCCATGAACAAATATCTCTGTTTCTAAATCTTTAGGTGTTTTATCTATTATTTCTTTTATTTGTTCCTTATTTAATTCTCTCCCTAGTATAACTCTTTTGGCTCCATTATTGTACCAAAAATTAGCATTGTGATAACTAACAATATTAGCTTGAGTACTTATATGAATATCAATATTTGGAGCATATTTTTTAAATATTTCAACTACACCACCATCTGAAATTATTGCCCCATCAACATTTATTTTGCTTAATCTTTTAGCTTGCTCTATTACTTCATCATATTTATCGTCAAAAGCATAGATATTAACAGCAGCATAAACTTTTTTTCCTATATTATGAGCATATTTTATTGTTTTTTCTAATTCATCATCATTAACCTGAACTCTACTTCTTAACGAAAGTGATGATGTTCCCATATATACTGCATCTGCACCATATAAAAAAGCAATTTTTGCTTTTTCAAATGAACCTGCTGGAGCAAGTAATTCAACTTTTTTATTCATTTTATTTCTCCTTATCTTCTTTGTTTGCTGGTTCTTTTATTGTTGTTATATCTACAAAAGGATAAACCCTTTGGATTATCTCTTTGTATTCTAATTCATGAAAACCATTTTCTCTTGAAACCCACATTCTTGGTATCTGTTTTCCTATTATTAAACTTTCTTGTTCTAATCTCGTTTGAATCTCTTTCTTATCAACCATTTTATAGTCATGATGGCTTGCTTCAGGATTTAATTCTACTGCTATTGTTTTAAATTGGCATTCAACAGCTGGCACATTAAAATCTAACAGGTTCCAATTTTTAAGTTCGTTATACATTTTAGGATTAGCTGAATATGATTCATGCCAAGCTTTATATCCATTTGATTTATTATGCACTTTTTGTCTTGTACTATATAATGTTTTTTCTAATTCTTCTTTTATAATACTAATTTCGTGTTCATTCGCACAAATAATTTCAATTCCAAAAACATCATCAAGTATTTTATCTTTTTCAAAATTAAAAAGTGCACTTTGAGTATCTTTTATTCTTGCCCTAATTTCAATAAAAGGACTAATTTTAGCTTTTTTCTTTAAGTTATCTATTACCGTATATATATAGTTTATGAATCTAAAAAAGCCTTGTTCTTGAGAGGAAACAAATTCAGCGTATAAATTTTCTGTCTTTATTTGATTAATTATTCTATTGGTATTATCACTATTTAAATTAGTAACTTTATATTTTGAAAGCAAATTTATCTTCTCCTTCTAGTAACAGCCAGTCCGTCTCCAATTTCCAAAATTTCAGTATTAAGTTCCGGATTTTCAGTTGTTTCTTTTATGTATTCTCTTAAATGCCTTACAGCAGTTCTTTGCTTATGTTTATTATAATCACTCATAACATATCCTTTATAAAGAATATTGTCAGCCAAAATGATTCCATTAGTATTTAATAGTCTAAGTGCTTCATTTAAAAAGAACGGATATTTCCCTTTAGCAGCGTCAATAAATACCATATCATATTTTTTATTAATATTAGGTAAAATATCCACAGCATCCCCGGATATAATATTTATTTTATCTTGAACCTCTGCTTTAACTATATTTTTTTGGGCCTCTTCTATTCTTTCTTCATCTCTTTCAATTGTATCTATAAAACCATCTTTATTTAAAAGTTCAGTAAAGCAAATTGCAGAATAACCAACAGCAGTACCTATTTCTAGTATACTGCTTATTTTTTGGTTATTATATAATTTATAAATATATTCTAAAGTGTCATCCATTATTATAGGAATATGATTTTCTAATGCTTTATTTTTTATTAGTTTTAATTCAAGATTATTCATAACTATCTTCCTTCATCAATGCTTTTAACATTTGAATTTTTCTCTTGGTGTTTTTCTATTTGATCGTCAACCCAAGTACCAAAATATTTAGAATATTTACTATCTGGAAATTCATTTTGTAATCTATTTAATATTGAAATTCTACCATTTCCTTGATTAACTAAGTTTGATATTAAAGTATGAATAGCCATTCTATCTGTTGTATCCCTATTTATTTTTGCATTTGACTTATTGTAATTTGAAACAATTGTGTCAGCATTCTTATGTGATATTTCTCTTCTATTAGGTAATTCTTTTCTTATTCCTCTTCTCAATTTTATTCTCCCTTTTTATTTATTTTTTCTAGCTTCTCTTTCACGAGTTTTGGTATCTAATATTTTCTTTCTTAATCTAATGTTTTTAGGTGTTACTTCAACTAATTCATCATCTTGTATAAATTCAATAGCTTTTTCAAGTGACATTTGAATTGGTGGAACTAATCTTAATGCATCATCTGAGCCAGATGCTCTTGTATTAGTTAAATGTTTTTCTTTACATACATTTATAGATAAGTCTTCTCCTCTTGAATTTAGCCCAACTATCATACCTTCATAAACTTCAACACCAGGTCCTATAAACAGTTCACCTTTATCTTGTGCATTATATAATCCATAAGTTATTGATGTTCCTGCTTCCCAAGCAACTATTGTTCCTCTTGTTCTTGATTGAATATCGCCTTTATATTCTTCATATGAATCAAATATATGGTTCATTGTACCTTCGCCTTTAGTATCAGTTAAGAATTCTGTTCTATATCCAATTAAACCTCTAGCAGGTATTTTAAATTCAACTTTTGTATGTCCATCTTCTGCTGGTTCCATATTTAGCATTTCAGCTTTTCTTCTACCAAGCTTTTCAATTACATTACCTATGCAATCATCTGGTACATTTACAACCAATCTTTCAATTGGTTCACATTTTTTGCCATCTATTTCTTTAAATATAACTTTGGGTCTAGATACTAAAAGTTCAAATCCTTCTCTTCTCATTGTTTCTATTAATATGGATAAATGTAATTCTCCACGTCCAGAAACTTCAAATGCTTCTGCTCTATCTGTTTCTTTTACTCTTAAACTTACGTTTTTCTCTAACTCTTTAAATAATCTATCTCTTAAATGTCTTGACGTAACAAATTCTCCTTCACGTCCTGCAAATGGTCCATCGTTTACACTAAATGTCATAGAAACTGTTGGTTCATCTATATCAACAAATGGTATTTTTTCTGGATTAGCTGGATCACAAATTGTATCACCAATATTTATATCTGCTATTCCTGAAATTTCTATAATATCACCTGCTTTAGCTTCTGAAACTTCTACTTTTTTAAGTCCTTGATGAGTATAAACTTTTGCAACTTTCCCATTTATAGTTTTATCATCTTTTTTACATACAACAACATTCATGCCAGTTTTAACTGTACCACGTTCTAGTCTTCCAACTGCAATTCTTCCAACATAATCATCATAGTCAATGTTAGATACAAGCATTTGCATTGTTCCGTCTTCATCACATGCTGGCGGATTAATTGTGTTTACAATTGTTTCAAATAAACAATTTAAATCTTGAGTATCATCTGCTAAATTCATTTTAGCTATACCATTTTTAGCTGAAGCATAAACAACTGGAAAATCTAACTGTTCATCTGTTGCATTTAATTCTATAAATAACTCTAATACTTCATCAACAACTTTTTCTGGATTTGCACCTGGTCTATCTATTTTATTTATTACTACTATTGGTTTTAAATCTAATGCTAAAGATTTTTTCAAAACTTCTCTTGTTTGAGGCATTGCACCCTCAAAAGCATCTACTAATAATAAAACACCATCAACTGTTTTTAAAACTCTTTCAACTTCTCCACCGAAGTCAGCATGTCCTGGGGTATCAACTATATTTATTTTTACATCTCCATATTGAACAGAAGTATTTTTAGAAAGTATTGTTATTCCTCTTTCTTTTTCCAAATCATTTGAGTCCATAACCCTGTCTTGTACAACTTCATTATCTCTAAATACATGGCTTTGTTTTAGTAATGCATCTACCAATGTTGTTTTACCATGATCAACGTGTGCTATTATTGCTATATTTCTAATATTTTTATTATTCATTTTTATTTTCTCCTTTTTTACCATAAATAGTTTATACTATTCGCTTTTCATTATTCACCATTAATTTTGTATTGTATTATCCATTAACATATTCTTCATATCCATATTCTTTTGATGTACCTTCTAGTTCTTTAATTGATAATCCAATTTTTCTATTTTCTTTATCTATATTAATAATTTTAGCATTAACCTTTTGTCCTAAACTTAATACTTCTTCTGGCTTAGTAACTCTTTTGGTTGTTGAAATTTCTGAATTATGTACTAATCCTTCTAGTCCTGCTTCTATTTGTACAAATGCTCCAAAAGGTGCAAATTTTACTACCTCACAAGTAACTATGTCATTTAGATTGTACTTGCTTGCT
The DNA here is from genome assembly GCA_934183305.1 of uncultured Clostridia bacterium. GTDB lineage: Bacteria > Bacillota > Clostridia > TANB77 > CAG-508 > HGM13634. The sequence goes on from CAKPSF010000004.1 coordinate 23,414, forward strand.
AACTCATACCATGGATTTTCTCCTTTTAAAGGATAAGCTAAACTAATTTTATTTTCTTCTTTATTAAAAGATTTTATAGTTACATCAATTTGTTCACCAAGTTCAAATTTATCTTCAAGCTTTTCATCTTTATTCCAAAAAATCTCTGATTTATGTAATAAACCTTGTCTAACACCTAAATCTACAAACAGTCCAAAATCAGTAATCTTTGTAATTGTTCCAGTATAATCTTGTCCTACTTGTATATTATTCCAAAATTCCTCAATATTTTTAGCTTTTAATTCTCTTTGCTCTTGTCTTTTTTTATATTCTTCTTCTCTTTTTATTTTTTCTTGTCTTGCTTTTTCTCTTTTTTGTAATCTTTTATATGATAAAAGCACATTGCCTAAACCATCATTCCATTTTAGAACATCAGCTGTAATTGTATCTCCAGCTTTAAATTCATCTTTTGGATTTTTGTTTTCATCCTCCGAATATTCCGCCTTTGGTATTATTCCATCAGCCTTATATCCAAAGTCAACAAAAATTTCTCCCTTAGATGACACATCAATAACTTTGCCAGTTACAGTTTTATCAAATCTTTTATCATTTAAAGATTCATTATATAGTTCTTCAAAACTTTTTTCTTCCATAGTTTTCTCCTTACTCATAAATTAAGATACGACCTTAAGTCGTATCTTAAAACGCTACATATAATTATACTCTAAAAGCATCTATTTGTCAATATTTTTCGTCATTTCTATAAGCTTTAAGTTGATTTTTTACCACTATTATTGTGCTAGACTTTTCATGTCTCCAAATATTGCTTTTGTAATTTCACTACTTATTAAGTCTAATGTTTCTTTTTCTGGTTTTTTTGTTTGATATTTTGAAAAATCTAATGGTTTTCCGTAATATAATTTAACTTTTGTAAATGGTTTAAAATTTCCTTCTATCCAAACTGGTATAACTTGAACGCCAGTTCTTGCTGCTAAATATGCTGGTCCGTTTTGTATTTTTCCGTTTTTTGCCATACCATTTCGTGTTCCTTCTGGGAAAATAGCTAATATTTTATTATCTTTTAAAACTTTCAATGATTTTTTCATAGACTCAATATCTTGTTTTCCTCTTTTAACAGGAAATATATTAGTTTTACCTGCAAACCAATATATAAATTTATTTTTAAATAATTCCTCTTTAGCCATCATATACATTTCTCTTCTAGTTGCTGTATATAAAATTGGAGGGTCCCAATTACTCGTATGGTTTGCACACATTATATATGCTTTATTTTTCTCAATATTTTCTTGTCCGTATGTCTGCACTCTAAACAATATTAGAGTAAAAATTTTAACACAAAATTTAACTATTACTCTTATCATATTGTTTCTCCTTAATAATCTCTAAAATTTTTTGTTTTACTTCTTCTATTGTTAAATGTGTTGTATCTACTAATATTGCATCATCTGCTTTTCTTAATGGATTTAATTCTCGTGTGGTTTCTAAAAAATCTCTTTTTTTAATGTTTTCCAATACTTCCTCATAAGACTGCTTTATACCATTTTCTATATTTTGTTTATATCTTCTATTTGCTCTTTCTTCTGCAGAAGCATCTAGATATATTTTAACATCGGCTTTAGGAAATATAACTGTTCCTATGTCTCTTCCTTCCATTATAATATTACTATTCTTGCCCATTTCTTGTTGAAGTGGAGTCATTTTATCTCTAACACATTTTAATGCTGCAAAGTTAGCAACGCAAGCATTTATTTTAGGAGTTCTTATTTCTTTTGTTACATCTTCTCCATTTAAAAATACAATAATATTTTCATTTTCTCTTTTAAATTCAATTTTGATATCTTTTAAGATTTCCTCAAGTTTTTCAATTTCTGTATCACTTACATTTTTTCTCAATGCTTCCAATGCCACACATCTATACATTGCTCCTGTATCCACATTAATTAATCCTAATTCTTCGCCTACCAATTTAGTTATAGTTCCTTTTCCAGTTCCTGCTGGGCCATCTATTGCAACTATAAAGCTCATATCTATTCCTCCTCATTATTTTTCTTTTACATTTATTCCTTTTGCAACTATATCAATTTTTTGAACATTCATTGTTGTTAATTTTTCAATTTCTTTTTTAGTTTTTTCTTTAAAATCTTTTAGTCCATCAACAAGATTATAGCCATAATTAACAATAACTTCCATATATATGTATGGACCTTCTGGAAGCTTATCAACTCTAGTTTTTATAATTCTATCAATAAAATCTGTTTTATCAGCCAAATGTTCTGCAATTTGTCTAAACACTGTATCTGATATAGTAAAGTTTCCTAAATAACTAAACGTTGGTCTAATAATAGATTTTTCTGATATATATGGGTCTTTTCCTCTACCTTTTGTTTTAAAAATTTGAAGTGGATCTAATATATAGCCAGAAAAATCTTTTTTTATTTCAAAAGTTGGAACAGGAATTACGTGTTTTCCTTCTGTTGTTCTAATTCTCTTAGCAGTATCCATCTCTTCTTTGGTTGCTATATCGCTTATATATATCGTTTTTTCTACTTCTGGAAGTCCTAAATTTTCAGCAATCTTTTTTACCATATCATCTGAAGTTCCAAGTATTAATATGCTATTTGGTTTGAATTTTTTTATTGCTTTTTTTATTTCTTTTTGTTCTTCTTCAGTTAAGAAAAGTGCATGCTTAACTGTTTCTATTTTAGTTGGAGCTTTTTTTGCTGAATTTCCTGCAATAACTTCATTATCTTTAATAAAAAGTCCATCATCAATAATATAATGTATATCATATTCTCCTGCAACCATTTGTGCCCTATAACTTTTTCCTGTGCCAGATGGTCCAACAAAAGCATAAACTTTTATTTTATTATTCAAACTTAAGTTTATATTTATATTTTTATTAAGTATCATCATTATATCTCCTATATAAAATATATGTTTATATTATATAATTAAAATAAAAAAAAGGAAATACCTTTTTGCTTTTTATTTTTCAAAATCAATCGCATTTTGTTAAAAATTAGCATCAAAAAAGGAAGTAATTATGTGTTTTGTTTACTTCCTTTTCTATATTTAAATATGTTCTTCTATTTTCGCCATTTCTTTTATATTTATACTTCTAACATGGTCAATTTTTTCCCATGATGTTTCTCTTTTAAATAAACATTTAAAGTTTATTAAAAGCCATGAGCCTAAGAATAATGGATAAAATAATAGTCCTTTTAACATAGGTTTTATTGGTTTATGTTCCATCTTCATTATAAGCATTGCTGTTAATATTGGTAAGAAGAATGTTGGCACAACATATCTAACATAACTGTCTATTAATTGTGCTGTTGTTATTCCACTTCCTAAATACATTAAGAAATTTATTAACAATAGCCCTAAAGTAACAATAAACATTGGTATACTACCTACTATATATAGTAAACCATCGAAATTCATTACAGTTTTATGTTCTTTTACTGCTAAAGCCAATTTCTTAGTATATTCTCCCATACATTGAATATGTCCAACAGTCCATCTTGAACGTTGAGACCAAGATTGTTTAAATCCTACTGGTTGTTCGTCATATACTATTGCATCTCTAGCCCAACCTAATTTTTTTCCTTTAATTATTTGTTTTAATGAAAATTCTATATCCTCTGTTAAAGTTTTAGTATTCCATCCTTCTGGTTTTATTTGGTCAAATCTTACCATAAATCCAGTACCATTAATTAATGGTGAAAGCCCAATATTGTATCTTGCTAAATGATAAAATCTATTCATTGTCCAATAGAACATTGCATATCCTGCTGTAACCCAACTATCTGTTGGATTTTTAATATCTCTATAACCTTGAACTACTGTCTCACCTTGGCAAAGTTTTTTATTCATATTTTTTATAAAATTAACATCCACAATGTTATCTGCATCAAATATACAGAAAGCATCATATGGAGCATCTTCCTCTATTTTTTGTGCTAAAAACCAATTTAATGCTGCTCCTTTAGTTTTATGCATTGCATCAAATCTTTCATAAACTATTGCTCCTGCATTTTTTGCGATTGTTGCAGTATTATCTGTACAATTATCTGCTATTACATAAATATCATACAAGTCTTTTGGATAATCTTGATTTTTTAAGCTACTAACCAGGTTTTCTATAACAGCTTCTTCGTTATGTGCTGGTATTATAGCCATAAATCTATGTTGTTTATTATTTAGTAATGGCTTATCTTTAAAATTAATTAAAGAACATATACTAATTGCAAATTGATATATCCAAAATATTGTTATTAACCATGTTAATGCTTGTTGCAAAATATATAAAAACCCCATTTTTTTACTCCTATTATATATTATATTCTATACAATTATATTATTTGCACCTTTCTATTATAACATAATATTTAAGATGTTGCAAATTTTGGTAAAAATTTATTCTTCTTTTGTTCCTGCGTCTTCTTTTAATTGTTTTTCTAATTCTTTAATTTCATCTAATTCTTTTGTAATTAAGTTTATTCTACCTTGGTCGTCAATTTCGTAAACTTTAACTGTTACTTTGTCTCCAACCTTTAATACATCTTCAACTTTATCAATTCTAGCTTTAGAAATTCTTGAAATATGAAGTAAACCTTCTTTTCCACATCCAACATCTACAAATGCTCCGAATGACATAATCTTTGTTACAGTTCCTTCATACACTCCGCCAACTTCAATTTCTCTTACTATATCTTCAATCATTGCTAAAGCTTTTTGTCCTGCTTCACTGTTTGTTGAATATATGAATACTCTACCATCTTCTTCAATATCAATTTTAACACCTGTTTCAGCGATAATTTTATTTATCATTTTTCCGCCAGGTCCAATTACGTCTCTTATTTTGTCAACTTTAATTGTTGTGTTTATTATGCTTGGTGCGTATTTAGAAATTTCTTTTCTTGGCTCAGCAATTTGTTTTAACATTATTTCATCTAATATATAATCTCTTGCTACTTTTGTTCTTTCGAATGCTTCTTTTATTATATCGTATGTTAAACCATCTATCTTTATATCAACTTGTATTGCAGTTATACCTTTATGAGTTCCACCAACTTTGAAATCCATATCTCCAAAGAAGTCTTCTAGTCCTTGAATATCTGTAAGCATTACATATTTGCTTGGATCTTCAGAATCTGTTATAAGTCCTGTTGAAATACCTGCAACTGGTGCTTTTATTGGAACACCTGCATCCATTAACGCTAATGTACTACCGCAAATACTTGCTTGTGATGTAGAACCATTTGAACTTAATATTTCAGATACTACTCTTATTGCATAAGGAAATTCTTCTTTTGAAGGTATTACTGGAACTAATGCTTTTTCTGCTAAAGCTCCATGTCCTATTTCTCTTCTTCCAGGTCCTCTTGATGGTCTAGCTTCTCCTACACTATATGCAGGGAAATTGTATTGATGCATATATCTTTTTGATTCTTCTTCATCAATTCCATCTAGCATTTGTTCTTCGCTAACCATACCAAGTGTTACTATTGACATAGTTTGTGTTTGACCTCTTGTAAATATTGCGCTACCATGTACTCTTGGAAGTACACCAACTTCACAAGATAATGGTCTTATTTCATCTATTGCTCTTCCGTCTGGTCTTTTATGCTCTTTTAGAATCATCTCTCTAACACATTTTTTCTCTAATTTGTATAAGCTCTCTTTTATATCTGTAAGTTTTGCTTCTGTTTCTTCTTCCCCATATTTTTCTGTAAAATATGCTACTACATCTTCTTGTAGTTTGTCCATGTTTGCATCTCTTACTTCTTTATCTGTGGCTTGTACATCTTTGTACATTCTATCTTTATATTCTTTTTCTATTTCTTCATAAACTTCATGGTCAACTTCAAATGATTTATATTCAAATTTCGGTTTTCCAATTTCTTCTTTTATTTTTTCTATAAATTCACAAACTTTTATTATTTCTTTATGTCCAGCTTTTATTGCTTCTAACATAATATCGTTTGGTATTTCGTTTGCTCCAGCCTCTATCATAGCAATTTTTTCTTTAGTTCCTGCAACTGTTAATGTTAGGTCTGATATTTCTCTTTGTGCTTGTGTAGGGTTTATTATTATTTCTCCATTTACATATCCAACATTCACTGCTGCTGTTGGTCCACCAAATGGTATATCAGATATTGAAAGTGCTGCAGAAGCACCTATCATAGCTGCAACTTCTGGCGAATTATCTTGTTCAACTGATAATGCAGTAGCAACAACACATACATCATTTCTAAAATCTTTTGGGAATAATGGTCTTAAAGGTCTATCTATTGCTCTTGATGTTAAAATAGCCTTATCAGATGGTTTTCCTTCTCTTTTCAAATAACTTCCTGGTATTTTTCCAACTGCATATAATTTTTCTTCATAATCAACTGAAAGTGGGAAAAAGTCTATTCCATCTCTTGGTTCTTTTGATGCTGTAACATTAACCATTACAACAGTATCTCCATATTTAACTACAACACTTCCATTTGTTAAACCTGCAATTTTTCCAGATTCAATTACAAGTTTTCTTCCTGCTAATTCCATTTCATAACTTTTAAACATATTTTTTCTCCTTTTTAATATATAAATTTCTTGATATATATTATTTAGTTTGTAACCTTTATAATATGCGTTTTCTCAAATGCACATTATATAAGCTACCACTATTATAATATAAACCAAGATAAAATTAACACCTTAAAACGCAACTTAGGGCGTTTAACCTTTTTTAAACGCCCTAATGCATATATTATTTTCTTAAACCTAATTTTTCAACTATGTCTCTATATCTTTGAACATCTGTCTTAGCTAAGTAGTTTAATAAATTTCTTCTTTTACCAACCATTTTTAAAAGACCTCTTCTTGAATGATTGTCATGAGTATGAATTTTTAGATGTGCTGTTAATTCATTAATTCTTTCTGTTAATAAAGCAATTTGAACCTCTGAAGAACCAGTATCTTTTTCATCTCTTCTGTATGTAGAAATTATTTCTTGTTTTCTCTCTTTTGTCATAGTATACACCTCCTATAAATTTTATATGCCTTAAACTGAACTAAAGCGGTGTTAACTCTTGTAGCTAAGTAAAAGGTATTTTTATTAACACAAATATTGTACTATATATTTGTACAAAAAGCAATAGTTTTAACAAAATATTCTTATTGTTTATTTGTTTTCTTTTTTTCCTCGTTTTCTAATTTTAATTTATCATTATGATATTCCTCTGAGTCTTTATACCAATTAGAATATTCAGGATCGTTTTTTCTATTTGGAATATTATATTTTTCCTGAATTATTTTTCCTAGATATTCGCTGACTTTCTCTGCCCCATACACATTCAAATGATCTCCTGCATCTGCCGTATCTGTTTTCCAGTCAAAGCCAAATTCCTTATAATTTAAATTCATATCTATAAATTCTAAATTATGTTTATCTGCAAATTCTTGAGTCTTTTCACTTAAATCATATGACCAAGATTCTGCTGATGGTATTTCTATCAATAATAATTTTATATCATTGTCTTTACATAATTTAACCATTTTTTCAAGATATTTAGAACATTTTTCACCTATTTTTTCATTTTCGTGTTCTTTGTTCATATAGTCTTTTGAAACATCGTCAAACGGTTCAATAGTAGTAACTAATTCCATACCTTTATGTGAATATCTTTTATTTTCAAAAGCTTTGGTAAAATCTTCGTCTGTCAATTCTGACCATCTTGAATGAAATCTTAATGCTGGAAAAACGTAGCTAGCAATATCATTTTTTGAATTTTTAAATACCGGATCAACAACTGCCTTTATTTTATTTGGACCAAATTTCATATTGTCTAAAGCTTTTCTATAATTGCTTTCACTACTCTTGCTTTCATTAAATGCTGAGTCCATATTTAAAACTATTAGTTCTGGCTTTTGATATTTCAAGCATTCTTCCATTAAATAATATGCTGTCCACATTCTTTGTCCTGAAGAAACAAAATTATAGCTTGCAATTCCATATTCGTCCCACATTTTTATTGGTGATATTCCTCTATAAACATCACTGTTTCCCATAAATACAACATCTAAAGAATTTTTAGGCTCATTATAAAATCCTTTTATTATATAAGTCATTCTATTATCTTTTGATGTTGTCCATTTTGGCATTAATACTTTCCCAGCAACGTAAAGTAATAGAAGTCCAATTAGAACAAAACACATAATTTTTATTATTATCTTTTTAGTATTCATATCTTAATCCCTCTTTTAAAATTGACCATAAATAAATGAGCTTGCTGAATATCCTCTACCATATATTCCAAATAATATAATTGAGAACAATATTCCATAATATAAAATCCATCTAAATATAATGTTTTGTTTACTTATTTTTTCTCTTATATTATAATTTTTCTCTTGAAGTAAACTTACAACAAACATAATAAGTACTCCAATAGCAAGCACTATAAAATCACTTGTTTTAAATCCAATATTAAATAATTGACCATTAAATAGTTTTTCTATGTTTTCAAATGTAAATATAGATTTAAATATATTCCATGCATCTTTTAATCTATGTGCTCTAAATATTAGCATTCCTATTAAAACAATAGTAGTAGTCCTAATCATTTGCCACAATCTATATCCAAAAGCTTTGGTATTAATTTTGAATTTTTCTATTATTTTATTAAATATTGGTTCTAATAACATTCCAAGCATAGTTAATATATAATAATATAAACCGTAGAAAATATATTTCCAACTAGCTCCGTGCCATATTCCATTTCCAAACCATACAAAAAATAACGCAAAAGCCGCTGGTATTAATTTGCCAATATAACATTTAAATATCTTTTTTGACCAAGTTGTTAAATTAATACATGCTTTTGAAAATGATATAGGATAAAAAACATATTCTCTAAGCCAAGCTCCAAGTGTTATATGCCACCTTCTCCAAAACTCTTGAATATTTTTTGAAAAAAATGGTCTTTTAAAGTTTTCGGCCATTGTAACTCCAAATATTTGTCCTACGCCTCTTACAATATCAATGCACCCTGAAAATTCAGCATATATTTGTACTGTATAAAGTATCACTGCCATAACAATTACTATTCCACTATAATTTGAATAGTTCCCAAATACCTCATTAACATATATTGCTGCTCTATCTGCAATAACAAGTTTTTTAAAGAATCCCCAAAGCATTAATTGAATTGCAAACTTAATTCTTTTATAATCAAATTTATGTGGTTCATATAATTGTTCTGCTAATTCATCAAATTTCCCAATAGGTCCTTCTAACATTTGAGGAAAAAATGACACAAATAATGCAACTTTTCCAAAATTTTTCTCAGCTTTATATTTTCCCCTATATACATCTACCACATAACTTATTGCCTGTAATGTATAATATGATATTCCTAATGGTAAAATTATCTTTCTTAATGGTATACTGTAATTAATATTAACTAAATTAAGCAAGTTGTTTATATTTTTACTTAAGAAATTGCCATACTTCAAAAATACTAAAATGCCAAAATTAATAATTATTGTTAAAATTAATATTATTTTTTTATTCTTGGCAGCTGTTTTCTTTAGTTTCTTTTTTATTTCTTTTTCTTGTCCATCGCATTTTATTTTTGTTTTAGCATCTATATTGCTCATTGCTAATGCTGCAAAGTATATAGATATTGTTGTAATTATTAAAAATATAGTAAGTTTAGAACTTGATAAAAAATAATATATGTAACTCGCTAAGAGTAAAATTAGCCATTTTATTTTTTTAGGCACAGCAAAATAAATTAAACCTACTATTGCTATAAATGCTAAAAATTGTAATGAAATTATTGCCATAACTATCCCCCGTTTTATATTTATTCTTCTGATAATCTTTGTACTAGTTTATATATAGCTTCTGCCGAATTAAAGTTTTCTGGCAAAATATCTTTTGCAGTAATTTGCACATCAAATTCATCATCAAGTGCTGCAACCAATGTTACAATATCAAATGAATCAAGAATTTCATCATCAATTAAATTATTATTATTTTTAAAATCAACACCTGGTTTAACCTTTTCTAAAACTTTAAATAAATCTTCCATCTTTTATTCTTCCTTTCTTAACATATTTTTTAAATTCACTCTATCAATTTTGCCATTTGCATTATAAGGCATTCTTGGCAATTTAATAATATTATTTGGGCACATATATGCTGGTACTTTGTTCTTTATTTCATTTAATACATCATTTTCTTCAAGTTCATCTCCTTGATAAAATAATACTATTTTTGAATTTTCGGAATCATATACGCAAGCGCATATAATAACTCCATCTATATTATTGGCAGCATTTTCTATTTCTCCCAACTCTATTCTGTACCCCATATGTTTAATCTGAAAATCTTTTCTTGATAAATAAATCAGTTCACCTTTTTCGTTATATTTTACAATATCTCCTGTTTTATAAACAATTTCCGAATAGTTTTTGTTTAACGGATTTTGTACAAACACTGATGCTGTTTTTTCAGGATTATTATAATAGCCTAAAGCTAGAAAAGATCCTCTGACACACAATTCTCCTTCTTCTCCATTCAATGCTTCAGTTCCATCTTCTTTTACAATCATTACATCACAATTATTGCATGCATGTCCTATTGGAAGGCTTTCTGTATTTTCAAATTTTCTATCCACTATGTAATAAGTACATATATCTGTGGTTTCTGTCGGTCCAAATAAGTTTGCAAACATTGCATTAGGCAATTTATCAATCCACATATTTAATTGTTTTACTGGCATTACTTCTCCAGCAAATAATATTTTCTTCAAATTAGGTAATTTTACTTCTTCTAGAGCTTTAAAATTTGCAACAATGCAAAGAGCAGAAGGTACCCAATAAATAGTATTTATTTTCTTCTCATTAATAAAATCCAGTAATTTGATCGGAAACGAAAAGAACATTTTTGGTATTATATAAAATGTCGCTCCTGATAATATAGTTGAAAACACATCTGTTATTGACATACTAAAATAAAATGGTGTTTGACTTCCCCATATTGTTTGATCTGTAATGTTAAATGTTTTTGTAACCCAATTAGCATAACTAATTACAGCTTTATGTGATATAACAGTTCCTTTTGGAACACCAGTAGAACCTGATGTGAATAACACATACATTGGATCTGTATCTATCATTTTATTTCTTATGTATTCTAATTTATCTTCATCAATTTGCGTATTTATCATTTCTTCATATATACAAATATTGTTTTCTATTCCCAAATCCTTGACTTTGTGTATGTTTTTATTGTCTGTTATTATTGTTATTGGTTCTAATGTATTTAATATCAGATTAATTCTTTCTCTTGGAGATTTTGTATCAATTATTGTATAAAAATTACCACTGTATAATACTCCAAACATGCTTTCTAGGCAAGCAACAGATTTATCTATAAATATCGCTATTGGTTTGTTTCTACTTCCTTTATTACTTAAAGTTGTGCCTATTTTTTTAGCATTCTTTAAGAATTCTTTGTATGTCACTTCTCTTCCGTGTATCAGCAAATGCTAATTTTGAACTATATTTTTTTTCAGTATTTTCTAAATACTCTAATATATTTTTCAACACTTTCCTTTCCCCCTTTATTATAAAAACAGTTAGAGTATATCACTTTGCCCGTTAAAAAGCAATAGTTATAAAATCTTATATTAAACAAATAAATGCTAATATCATTATTTTTATAATATTCATACTTATTTGATAATAATTCATAAATGGTATTCCAAGTTTATTTACTCTTTCATATTCTTTTAATAATTTTTGTTCTTCTTCTTTATTTAATAGCTTATTTTCTTCAATATATTCTTTTGCTATAAATGTTGCTTTTGTCATTGCCTCATTTTCTAAGCTATATCTTATTATATATTGTATTAGGCTTGCAAAAACAAAAGCTATTATAAATATATTTGTATAAGGTAATTTGTTTAATATCGCAAAAACACTTGTAATAATCCAAAATAATAAATAGATATTAGTAAATATGAAATTTGCCCATAATGTTACTTTATTTTGAGAAGCATGTATACATTCATGTGCAATGGTTTGAGGTTTCATATATTCTTCTTTGAATCTTCCAATTGTAATAGTATTATTAAATATTGTATACAAACAAGAACTATATTCCGGTTCTATATTTACTTTAACATTTTTGCAATCCAGTTTTCTTAGTATATCTTCGCACATATCCTTTTCATTTACTTTGGATAATTTATCTGTAATATTACTTAAATCATCATTTGTTTTTATATTAAGTTTCTTCAATTCTTTAAAGTTTATATTTAAAAATATTTTTAGTAAAATTAATGTTATTACACCTGTTAGTATTATTGATATTTCAAACATGATATTCCTCCTATATAAAATTTAAGACAAGTATATAACTTAAAATAAACTTGTCTATAAATTTAATAAACTATTCAATTATATCTTTTACTGCTTCCCCAATTATTTTATTAACATCAGCAAGCAATATATTAAATTTAAACTCTGCATCAAAATATTCTTTTACATTTTCTTTTGATAAAAGTTCAGTATATACTTCTTGTAATTCTTTTTCCTTTTCTTTATTTGCTTCTAAGCCCTGCATTGCTGAAATTTGAACTTCATATCTTAATGTTTCAAATTTTTTAATTTTTTCATTAACCTCAGTATTTGTTTTTACTAACTCTTTATATTTTCTATAGTTTTTAAACTCATCTGAATATTTTATCTCTTGTGCCAATTTATTTGCAGTATCATATACGTTCATTCTTTCCTCCTGATTTTCTTAGTAAATTTTAAGACTACAATTTGTATTTTGCAGAATTTTATACGCAACTTGACAACGCAAGATGAAGTTTTTCATTTATTTTAGGCGTATGCTTGACGTTTTCTAAATTCCAGCAACTTACTAACCTCTTTTTCTTCGCCTTTCATTTTTTTCACTTTAGATGCTTTTTCTTGTGCTATTTGTTTTGCTTGACGTGCAGCCATTGTTTCACAAATTGCTTTTTGGTATGCAAAATGCGTATCTTGTGCTATTTTAGTCCAATTATATAATTCTTTTACTTTATTCTTTGCATTTTTTGAAATTTCATTACATAATTTATGGTCAAATAATAATGTTAATATTGAATCTGCTATTGAATTACTGTTTCCTGCATAGCTTTTCATTCCATTTACGCCATGTTCTACAATTTCATTTAAGCCACCAATATCTGAAACTACAATTGGATTTCCAGCAAGCATTCCTTCAAGTGCTACTATTCCAAATGGTTCATAAGTACTTGGAAATACTGCTATATCAGCACATTTATATAATTTACATAACGATTTGTGATCCATATAGCCTGTAAAATATACTTTATTCCCTAGTCCTAAATATTCAACTTCAGATTTTAGTTCGTCAATCATTCCGCCTTTTCCAGCAATTATAAGTTTTGCGTCATGATAGTTTTGTAGTATTTTAGGCATCGCTCCAATTAAATATTGGACACCCTTTTCATAAACAAGTCTTCCTGCATAAAGTATTATTTTTTCATTATCTGATGCATAATTTCTTCTAAAATCATAATCTCTTTCGATTCCACTATACATTGTTAAGTTTACACCATTAGGTATTACATTTATTTTTTCAAATGGCAAACCAAAGTTTCTTTGCAATTCACATTTCATGTAATTACTGTTAACAATTACCTCGTTTGCTTCATATGTAAGCATCCATTCTGTATCGTTTATATATCTTTGAGTTTCATCATGTATACCACTATTTCTTCCAGCTTCAGTTGCATGAATTGTTGCAACTATTGGAATATCATATGAATTTTTTAATGATTTTGCGGCATATGCAACTAACCAATCATGAGCATGTATAACATCAAATTTTCCTTCTTTGTTTATTATCTCATTTGCTTTAGCTAATAAATTAAAGTTCATTTGCATAATCCAATCAATAAAATTATTTGGATTTATCATGTAGTTATCTACTCTATATACTTTAACGCCTTTATCATCTTCAAAGTATGGTAAATTTCCTTCTCTATATGTAATTACAGTAACTTCGTGTCCATCTTTTATTAATCTTTTTGATAAATCATGGACAACTCTAGCAATTCCCCCAACAATTCTTGGTGGATATTCCCATGTTAGCATTAGTATTTTCATTTAACAAATGCTCCTTTCAAACCTTCTTTTGTTATCTAATATATTCTATACAAAATGAATTAAAAAGTAAATATAAAAATGCAAAATTTTGTAAAATTTTTTCAAAATATAAAGAACAAAGTAATCTTTGTTCTTTATATTTTATCTATTTATTATTTTTTATATAATTCCATGAATCTCTGCACATATCTTCTAGCGTCTTCTTAGTTTTCCAGTTTAATTCTTTTTCAGCTTTTGTTGCATCTGCATATGTTGTAGCTAAATCTCCTGCTCTCCTTGATACAATTTTGTATGGAATCTTTACATTATTAACTTTTTCAAATGTATTTATCATTTCAAGTACGCTATGTCCAATCCCACTTCCTAAATTATATACATAAACTCCTGTTTTTTCTTTCTTAAGTTTTTCTAAGGCTTTTATATGTCCTTCTGCTAAGTCAACAACATGAATATAATCCCTTACACCTGTACCATCTGGAGTATCGTAATCATTTCCGAATACTGATAATTCTTTTAGCTCTCCTACTGCAACTTTTTGTATATATGGCATTAAATTATTAGGTATTCCATTTGGATTATCTCCTATTAAGTGGCTTTCATGTGCTCCAACAGGGTTAAAATATCTAAGTATATAAATTTTCCAATCATTATCTGAAAAATATACATCCTCCAATATTTTTTCTATAATAGCTTTTGTTGTACCATATGGATTAGTAGTTTTTCCTCTTCCCATTTCTTCAACATATTTATATGACTTTTGTTCCCCATAAACCGTAGCAGACGAACTAAACACAATATTTTTGCAGTTATGTTTTCTCATAACCTTTAAAAGGACTAATGTTCCAGAAATGTTGTTATAATAATATTCTAATGGTTTAGCCACTGATTCCCCAACTGCTTTTAGCCCTGCAAAGTGAATAACAGATTCAATATTATTCTCTTCAAAAACTTTATTAAGTTTTTCTTCATCTAATATGTCCACTTCATAAAACTTAAAATCTTTTTTAGTAATTTCTTTGATTCTTTCAAGAACTGTTGGACTGCTATTTATAAAATTGTCTACAATTACAACTTCTTCGTTATTTTTTAATAGTTCAACAACTGTATGACTTCCAATATATCCTGTACCACCTGTTACTAAAATACTCATTTTTACACTCTCCTTTGTATATAATTATTATATAGTTCTATTGCTGTTTTTGGACTATCCACCCCTTCAGCATTTTTTACTGGTGCAAAGTCTTCTTCTCTTTTTCCTCTTAGAATTGCTATATTATCAAAATATTTCCATGAATCGAATATAAATGTTTCAAACTTATATGCATTAGGTTTTTCAGGTTTTATCAAATTACAATTTTCATCTAAGTAGGGTGCTTTTTTATGTGCAATATGATATGGTAGCTTTTTATTAGATAATTTTTTTAACGCATTCATACTAAACAAATTGCACATTATATGCGATTCACCATATTTTAGCTCTCCATTATCATTTCTTGCATTTTTCATTTCATCAGACATTTCAGAATACTCAATTACTCTGATTTCGTTATCTTTTTTACATATTACTCCAACCTTTTCGTCTGGTGAATTTCTTAAAATGGATTTTGTAGCAATTTCAACATTACTCATCTCTGCAAGTCCAATTAGTATTGGATCAGCAATTTTCAACAAAATATTATCTATTGAACTTATAAATACCCATTTAATATTTTTCTTTTCCATATCATCAATGATTTCTTTTTGATACATCGAATTAAATATTCCACCATTTCCATCAGCTGCTTCTTTAATAATTTTATTTTGTTCAACTATTAATTTTTTATTTTCAGTTATTAAAGGTAAATTATTTTGTTCAAAAAATTTCACAAATTCCTTCGGATAATCAAAATAATTATGTTCTTCAAAGAACTCTTTAATTTGTTCGTTATTTTCTTTACTAGTCATTATGTACCAAGGAATTATATTATTATATTTCTTATTCTCCGCTTTTAATTTATCAGCTAATATTTCAAATAAATATTTGGGTTCAGGTTGAATATCTATTTTGAAAGTTCCTTTAGGTTTATCATACCCAAGTCTTGTTCCTTGTCCGCCAGACATTGTAACTAAAGCATATTGATTATTTTTTAATGTTTTTTCTCCTGCTGAGTAATATTTTTTTAATTCTTCAGTTGATAAATGGTCTGTATTTAGAGCCTCAATTTCTTGGACATTACTTGAATCAACTTTTGCCTTATTATTAAGTTCATTATACAAGTTATCTATTTGTTCAAGATCTAGTCTATCAATTTGTGCATAAATTTTTTCTTTTTCTGTATCTGTAAAGTTTTTACATAAATCTATAATATGTTCTTGATTATAGTATTCTAATTTTTTATTTATATCTGAAAATTTGTCCATATCTTTATCCTTTTATTGTGTCAGTATATACTTGCATAGCTTCATCTATATCGCCATCAAATATTAAATTTCCTGTTTGCATTACCATGCCTCTTTTGCAGAAATCTTTAGCAGTTTTTGTTGCATGAGTAACATATAATAATGTTATGTTTTCATTATTTAATAGTTCATTAATCTTTTTAATACATTTTCTTCTAAACTCTTCGTCACCAACGCTTAAAGCTTCATCAACAATTAATATTTCAGGTTCAACGTTTACATTTATAGAAAATCCAAGTCTAGCTTTCATACCGCTCGAATAAGTTCTAACTGGTTGGTCAATATATTCTTCCAGTTCAGCGAAATTAACAATTGTACCTTCTAACTTTTCTATTTCTTCATTAGCTAATCCTAATATTTGGCCTTTTAAATAAATATTTTCTCTTCCAGTAAACTCTGGGTCGAAACCAGATGTTAATTCCAAAAGTGCACTTACTCTTCCATTAATAATAATATCTCCACTTGTTGGATATGCTACTTCAGTAATCATTTTTAATATTGTAGATTTGCCAGCACCATTTTTCCCAAACAAGGCAACAGATTCTCCTTTTTTTATTACGAATGATACATTGTTTACTGCTTTTTTAGGTCTATATGGTGTCTTTTTAAAAAATATAGCTTTAAATCTTTGCTTATCATTTTTATATAATTTATATGTCTTACATACATTTTTAAATTCTATTGCAATATCTTTATCCATAATTTAACTCTCCTACATTACTTAATTAAAGTACGTCTGGAATCTCCTTTCTAAGTTTTTTATAAACTCTAACTGCAAACACAAGTAATATTAGAGTTACAACTATAAAACACAATAATGTTTTTGGTTGTTCCCAGAACCAAACTTTATTTATAAAGCAGTTTCTAAATCCTGTTACAAGATATGTTACTGGATTAATTTTCAATACTCTTTTTAACATTGCATTTTTTACAGTAGATGGATCCCATAAAATTCCTGACAACCAGAATACTGCAGTAATAAACGCTTTTACCAAATTGCTATAATCTTTACTAATTGCTGCAAGTGGCCCTGAAAATAAACTCCAAATATTAAAGAATATAAATGTAAGTATCATATAGAAAGGTAATTGTAATAAGTATACATCTGGCACATAGCCAAATAATCTAAATATAATTATAACAATATAAATCAGCATTGCATGTATAATAAATTTTGATATATTAACAAATGTTGGTATTGTAGATACAGGGAATTTCATCTTTGTAACTAAATAACTATATCTTCTTATACAATCTGTTCCTCCTGTAATCATTTCACTCATATAAAACCATGGTACAACACCAGCAATAAGCCATAGTAAATATGGATAGCCTTTAACAGTACTATTCGCTCTTAATCCAATTGCAAATGCAAACCAGTATACAAATATTGTTACTATTGGTTTAATTATCGCCCAAGCCCATCCTAGTGCTGCTCCTCTGTATGTTTTAACTAAGTCTGCTTTAGCCATTTTAAATATTTGCTTTCTATATTCAATATGTTCTTTTAATATCTGTAATAACATTTTCATATTTTTCTTCCTCTTTAAAACTTATCTTATTTCTTCAAGTAATTTATTTACTTCTTTTTCATTTTTAAAATTTGTATTCACATTATGTAAGTCGAAAATATTTTCTCCATAAACAAATCCTATACCATGATTATAGCTTTTAGATGTTCCTCCGTAATAAACATAGTATTTGCCATTTTCATATATAAAACTACTTCTATAAATCCCTTTATTATCCCAGTTAGTAGTTTTTACAGAAGGTTTTAAAATTGTCTTTGCAATAGCCCAATTAATTCCATCTGTTGAACTTGTGTAATATAAATTCATATCATTCCTATTGGCCCATTTATCATAACCAACAACAAGCATTTCATATTTATCTCTAGTATGTATTACATCTAAATGCCATGTTTTTAAATTCTTCTCATATTTAATTTCAATTATATTTTTATCATTCCAAACAATTCCATCATTTGATACTGCAAATGTTACTATATTTCCTGCATCTACATACCACATTTTATATATTCCATTTTCATAAAGAATTGCAGGACTAATATAATCTTTTTTATCTCTACTGTCTGAAACGGCTGTAGCAATTTTATTATACCAATTTACTCCATCTTTTGTTTCTTCTCTATAAATATATACTTTGTCTGCAATATCATCAACATATCTCCAATAGCAATACATTGTATTTGTATCGTTGTTATATACAATATGTGAATCAGAATTATATTTTTTACCAGCTATTGTTTCTTCAGGCGTATCAAGTGGATTTACTTTATCTCCAGGTGCACTCCAGTTTATAAGATCATTACTTACGGCAATATGCGGATTTTCTTTAGAATCCGTTCCTTTTGGATAAGGCGTGTAACTTAACCAATATTTATAGCCATTCCATTTCTCAGAAAAAGCTAAAACCTTAGGATGATATGCTTCTATATCTCCATAAGAACTAACTATATTTAGTCTGTACTTAGAATTATTGCTTTTAGGTGGTATAAAACATAATGCAAAAATAACAATAAGTACAACCGCAATGGCAATTTTCTTTTTCTTATTCATTTTTATTATCCCCCTTGTCGCTGATATAATTTATAAATTTATCAGCTATAACCTCTCTTGAATATTTTGAATACATTATATCATAATTTTTTTGTAATATATCTATTCCAATATTATTTAAATTTTTAATTTTTTCTAGTAAATCTTCATATGAGTTTATATATGAATATGGAATTTCTTTAAATACTTCATTTGAGCCTTGATTTTTCATTCCAAATATCATTTTTCCATTAAATATTGCTTCTAAATATGTCATGCCAAATGAGTGATTTAACGAAAAATCTGTAACCAAATCATATTTTTCTAATTCTTCTTTAATATTAACTGCTAAACCTTCATACTTAATATAAGAAGTTAATTTTTCTTTCTCGATTCTCTCTAAAAATTCTTCTAAATAATCTCCTATACCGTATACGTGAATTGTTAACATATTAAATTTATTTTGCTTCATAAACTTAGCAAAACCAATTAAATTATCAATGTCTTTGACTCTATCCTTAGAAACTCTTAACATATATGCAGAATGATATTTGTTTTTCTTTTTTATAGGTTTTATTTCGTCTCTTGTAATCATTTTTGAGCTTTCAATACAATTGCTAATAATTTCGTATTCATTATAATTATCATAATTTGCTTTATCTTTATATTGTTCTTGTCCACCCTTAGTTATAAATACAGCTTTTTCAATTGTAGTTTGTTTAAGCTTATCTAATAAACCAACAAATTGTTGTTGTAAAACATTATAAAATGTATGAAAAAAGTATACTTTATTTTCAATATTTTTAGATGGAGCATCTTTTAAAAATAGATGTAATGTTTCTCTAGTTGAAACAACAGTCTTACTTTTTATACTTTTTAATTTTCTTTTTAACGCAAACCCAACATAAGGAATTAAGTATTTCTTATTGCTATCATATTTTAAATACCCATAATGCATAGGGTTTAAAATTAATAACCTTTTAATAATGAATTGTAAATTATTTTTTCTTGCATAATAAAAAGCAGTTGCATTTAACCCATAAGGATGTTTTCCTTTTCTAACAGTCTTTTTTAAAGATATAAGCTTTACAAGGTATTTTTTTTCTAACAGTCCTTCTGCCAATGCTAAGGTTGCAGAAACCGTTCCTCCTGTTCCAAAAAAATTATATCCTAAAAAAGTTATTTCATTTTTTTGAATATTAGCAAATTCATCATATATCTTCTCAATATATTTTCCGCTCTTTATATATTTGAAATCTATATTTTCAGGCAATTTATTTCTAAAAAAGTTATTTATTTTATTGTTATTATTTTTTAACTCTGTTACAAGTTTTGTAGGAGTCTTAATAGAATACTCTTTCATTTCTTTTAAGTAATAAAAGTCTCTAGTTTTTGAGTAATCTTTTATATCTGGTTGATATAGAAAAACTGGTTTTCCTAGCAATGTAAAATCAAATGCAATAGATGAATAATCGGTTATTAATATGTCATTTTTAGCAACTTCATCCATTACATCAATATCTTTAGGTGTAACAATTTCTATATTATCATCTTTAAGTTTGTTAGTTATATAGTCAATTTTATTTTTATCAAAGAATTGATGTAAGCATATCTTCAATTTGTAATTTTCATTTTTCAAAAATTCATTCATTTTATAATTATTTACAACTTTTTTAATATTGTCTATGAACTTTTTAGTTTCTACATTATCTCCAAAGTACTCCCTCCAAGTTATAAACCATAAAATGCTTTTTTTAGTTCTTTCTTGTTTCTTAAATTCTTCGTATCTATTAACCAACTCTTTATATCTCGGATGAAATTCCGCATAATATAATTGATAATCTTTAAATCCATTTTCTTCTTTTAGTATATCTTTTATATATCTATTATAATAAAAGAATCTAAACATATTATTGTTGTAACTATCGCCTTTATATCCTATCTTTTTTATTGCTAAAGTACCATGCTGTAAATATATTACAGGAACTTTAATTCCTCTTTTAATAAAATATCTTGTTGGTTCAACATCTTTATAGCTTAATGTTACATATAGCATATTTGCATTATTATATAATATATGATGTTTTATTGTATCTTTCCAAACAATATATTTTTTTGCTTTATTATTTAATTTTTTATAAACTTTCATATTCTTTTTATTTTTGCGCATAACAAAATATTTTTCAATTTCATCATCTCTCTCAACAATTTGTTGCCAAAAATAAAAAGAATTGTTATTTGCAGTATTTCCTAAATTTTCTCCAAAAAGCCATATGAATTTACTTTTTTCCATTTTAAATAAAATCTCCTAAGTCAAATTTAATATTTCCTATATATTAGGTATTTGATCCACTCCATTTATTGGTTCTTGAAGTCCTAAATCTTTTTTTATTTTTGTTGTTGATATTCCTTCTGTTCTTGGTAGATAAACAACCTCACAATAATCTTTTAATATTTCAAATCTTGGGTCATTTTCCCAATCTCCACCCATTACAGTAACATCAACATGATATTCCTTAACATCATTTATTTTTTGATTCCAGTCACTTTCTGGTATAACCAAATCAACATATCTAATTGCTTCTAACATTTTCTTTCTTGTTTCATAATTGTGATAAGCTTTTTTTCCTTTTATTTCATTAAACTCATCTGTTGATAATGCTACAATTAAATAATCTCCTAACTCTTTAGCTCTCTTTAGTAACCTAATATGTCCATAATGTAACAAGTCATATGTTCCATATGTTAAGACTCTTTTCATATTTTTATTTCTCCTTTATTAATTCAATATCTTATCAATCACTCTTTTACTAGCTTTACCATCATCTAGATAATTAAACTTTTCATTAAATTTTTTATATTTATTATCATAAATAAAGTTAGAAAATAATTTTTTTATTTCAATTATAAGTTCATCTTCTTTTTTTATTATATTTCCTGGCAGTTCATCTAATTTTAAATAAAATCCCCTTATGTTATCTCTATAATCTTCTAGGTCATACATATAAAATACTATTGGTCTTTTTAAATTAGCATAATCAAAAAATACGCTTGAATAATCTGTTATTAGCATATCAGCTACTACATACAAATGATTTATATCATCATAATTTGATACATCAATTATAAAATCTTTATATTTGTCAAAATTAAAAGATTGTGCAACAAGCCAATGTGCTCTAAATAAAATTATATATTCATCAGATAATTCTTTTTGAAGTTTATCAAAATCAATTTGTGTTTTGTATGTGTACCCAATCTCTGTTGAATGTTGATTGTCTCTATAAGTTGGTGCGTATAAAATTATTTTTTTATTAGTAGATTCTATATTCAACTTTTTCTTAATTTGGTTAATATCATCTTCAGTATAGTTATATAGAAAATCATTTCTAGGATATCCTTCTTCAATCATTATATTTTCTTTGTTTATTTTCTTTAAATCCCAAGTAGAAATAAATTTTTCACTTGCAAACTTAGATGGTGAAATGAAATATGAGAATTTTGATGCTTCCATATGGTATCTATCTCTAATTTCAGAAATAGAATTCATTGCATTATTAAAGTGTTCTAAATCACATCCAAGTCTTTTAAGTGGAGTACCATGCCAGCATTGTACAAAAACTTGATTTTCTTTTGGGAATATATAATCTTGAATTTTATAATTAAATATCCAATACTTAGCTTGTCCCATTATTTTTAAAAACTCTTTTGATTTAATATCTATTACTTTAGTACTGTTATTTTCCTCAAGATATTTATGTTTTTCTACATCATTAAAAGCCCACACAAACTTATAATTTTTATATTTTTCATCTTTTATAAGATATTCATACAATGCTTTAGGGCTATCGCAGTATGATCTACCATTGAAACTTGCAAAAATAATTAATTTATCATCAACTTTTAACTTTCTAGTAATTGCTTTATACTGCATATTACATTTTAAAAAATAAACTTTTCTGGCAATTTTTCTTATAAAAGTGTTTTCTTTAATTAATTTTTCCAACTTATTTTTAAATTTCATATTTTTTCTCCCAAAGTATCACACAAGTTTTAGAACAAAATCAGCTAGTTTAGCTGTTGTATTCTTTGGATTTACCTCTATGTATTTATTTTTATATTTTTCTATTTCATTTATGTTGTAATCATTGTTTTCAATTTTTCTCATTATATCACTAAACTTTTTACTTGTAAATGATTTTAATTCTTCAGACAAATCTATATTTAAGCCTCTATTTTTATCATAATTTTCTATATCATATAAATATAAAAAGATAGGTTTATCAAGTATACTGGCTTCTATTGATAATATAGAATAATCAGTTATGATATAGTCAGCAATTTTAATCAAGTCATAGGTTGTATATTTATTATCAAAATCATATTCACTTGGTATCTGTGTATCATCAAGTGGGTGAAGTTTAATTATTATTTTATATTTAGTTTTATCATACTGATAATTAAAGATTTCACTCAAGTCAATATTTTTATCTTTTCTAAATGTAGGAACATATAAAATTATTTTTTTACCTTTTAATTCCGGATAAGAATTAAATATTTGAATCGATTTATCGTATTTCTCACTTGATATATATTCAAGTCTTGGAAGTCCAAGTTTAACAATTTTTTCTATTTCTATATTAAATGCTTCTGAGAAAATTTTTCTAGTCACTTCACTTGGTGCTATTACATAATTATAGTTTTTATGCATACACATAAATTTTGCAACATCACTTGATTTTCCCTCTTCTTTATCTAATATTTGGTATCCAAATTTCTTAACAGCTCCAGAAGCATGCCATATTTGAATTATTTTTAAGCTTTTCTTGTGTTTTAATATACTAACTGGAACACAGTAACTCTCAGTAATACATACTTTAGATGTTGCTAAATAATACATTGCTTTGAATACATACCCTATCATGCCAAAGACATATACAACATAATCGCTCTTTTTCTTTAAACCACTTTTCATTTTTTTGCATAAAAATATCTGTTTTATAGAGCCATCTTGTTTTGTTATTTCATTTTTTAGCATTTCAAAGTCCAAACTGATATTGTTTGACTGCATACTTGTATATACTATTTGATTTTTGGTAGGAAACAGCTTAATAAAAAAATAAATAAAGTTCAAAAAAGCTTTTCCTAAAACAATTATAATTTTTTTCAATATTAATACCTTCTTCATTACATTTTATCTGGCATTTCTATTCCTAGTAAACTCATTCCAATTTTTAATACTAAACCAGTAATGTATGTTACATATATTCTGGCATTTCTATCTTGGATATCATCTGCCATTATCTTATACTCATTATAAAAACTACTATATGCTTTTGATAAATCAATTAAATATCTAGCCAAAATTGAAGGTTCATTTTTTGAAGTGGCTTGAATAATCGTATCTTGGAAATTATATATTAATTTTATAATTTTAATAGCTTCCTTATTATTTAATTTGTTTATATCAACTTCATTTGCTGTTGGCATTTGTTGTAAGTTCTTAATTATACTATTT
Organism: uncultured Clostridia bacterium; assembly: GCA_934183305.1. GTDB lineage: Bacteria > Bacillota > Clostridia > TANB77 > CAG-508 > HGM13634. The sequence goes on from CAKPSF010000004.1 coordinate 48,113, forward strand.
GTTCTTACATATGTATACTGAATATATGGTCCAGTTTCTCCACTAAAGTTAAGAATTGTATCCCAATCAAATACTTGGTCTTTAATTATAGTTGTTCCAACATTGCAAAATGTTATAGCACCTATCCCAATCTTTTTTGCATTTTCACATTTGTTTTCCATATCTGGATTTTTTTCTTCAATTATCTTTTCTACTCTTGAGATAGCTTCGTGTAATAAATCATTAACTTTAATAACATTTCCTTCCCTTGTAGACATTTTTCCTGATTTTAAGTGTACCATTCCGTAAGGAATATGTTGCAAACCATTTATATACTTTTCATCTAAGCCTAATAGTTTTGCTACTTCAAATATTTGTTTAAAGTGTAAATTTTGTTCATAGGCAACAATGTATAAACATTTATCAAAATCATATGTTCTAGCTCTGTATAAGATAGCAGCCAAGTCTCTTGTCGCATAAGTAGTTGAGTCGTCTGATTTTTTAATCATACAAATCCCCATCTTTTTATCTTCTAAATCAACTATCTTAGCACCTTCTGATTTAATAAGTTTTCCAGACTTTTCAAGAAGACTAACAACTTCATCCATTTTATCATAATAAAACGCTTCTCCACTTAAAGAATCAAATTTAACGCCTAATATATCATAAATTCTTTCAAATTCTTTCAAACTTAATTCTTTAAATTTATTCCATATTTCAACGCAATATTTATCTCCATCTTCTAACTTTTTAAAATTAGCTCTACATGCTTCTAATACGCTTTCATCTTTTTTGCACAAATCATTTATTCTTACATAAATTTTTGTAAGTTCATCAATAGGATTTTCCTCTATATTATACTCTTGTCCCCACAATTTATATCCTTCTATCATTTTCCCAAATTGTGTTCCATAATCTCCCAAATGATTTATTCCTATTGTATTATATCCTAAGAATTTATACATATTATATAAAGTACGTCCAATTAACGTATTTCTTAAATGTCCAATATGAAAAGGTTTTGCTATATTAGGTGAAGAATATTCGACTAATATAGTTTTACCATTTCCAATATCAGTTTTGCCATAATTTTCTTTCTGGTTATCTATTTCTTCAATAGTGTCTTTAATTAAAATATTTTTATTAATGTAAAAATTTAAGTATCCACCAGCCACTTCAACGCTTTCAATTACATCATTTTTGCTTGATTCTATTTTAGTTTTTAATTCTTTTGCTATAACTTGAGGTGCTTTCTTTAATTCTTTAGCCAATCTAAAACATGGGAAAGCATAATCCCCCATATCCTCAGGTGGTATTTCTATATATCCTTCTAATTCCTCGCAATTAATATTTGTATTATTCGAAATTATTTTAGCAATTTCATTTTTAAAATTAATCATACCTATTTTCTCTCCTTTTTCAACGCTTCTATTATACTAAAAAAAGAACATATATGCAAGTTTATATGTTCTTTTTTAATATTATTCAACAACATTTTTATTTAAAGTATTTTGTATTATACTTTTTGTTTTTGTATTATCTTTTTGCATCTTTTCAAGTTGCTCTATTAACTCTCTTAATTTTGATATATCTTTTCCCATCATTTCAAAATCATTTGAGGCAGTAGAGTCTTCTAAATTTTTGTTTGCTTCTATAATTGCATTTATTAAATCGTCAATTGTGTCTGTATTTGTAACTTTAATACTAACTGCTGATTGTGAAAGCAAGTTTTCTAATGCTTCACTAATGTTATCTCCTATTGCTACTTTGCTACCAGATGCAACAACAACTTTTTTAAGTAATGGTATAGAATTTTTTTCATTTAATTGTTGTTGGAATATTGGCTCTACATATAATAGAGTATTATTAATTGGAACAATAATCATATTCTTTGTTATTTTTGTTCCGGTTACATTTATGCTCTTTATAGATGCTGATATTGTTTCATCTTGTTCAATTTCTTTATCTAGTTGTTCTGGTCCTAATACATTACTTCCTGAAGCAAATTTATATAATTTTAATTTTTGATTTCCGCTTCCATCTGTTACCCCAACCAAATATGAAGTAATGTTCTGTTTGCCATAAACAGTATATGGAAGCACTAATCCAACTTTATTTTTATCATCTTCTTTTACCATTGTGTAATATGGTGTAATTTCTGTTTTAGATGAACTTTTTGAATTAGAAGAATATGAAGCATTTCCCCATATATCATCTCCTCTATATAAAACATCAGCTGTCACATTATGATACATTTCTAAAATTTCTGCTTGAACATTGTATAAATATTCCGAATAAACAAAATGATTAGAAATACTTTTTTCAATCTCTGTTCCATCTTTAAATACTCCTGGATAAGCATGTGAGTATGCCACAGCTATTGGATCTGTTGTGTCCATTATATAAAACTTAACTGTTCCATCGTATGCATCTACTAATACCTTAATTGAATTCCTTATATAATTAATTTCTTTTTTATAATCTCCGGCTTTTATCATTGTTCTTTGAGAATATGGATATTCATCTGAAACAGTATATGCATCAATTACCCACACTTGTTTTCCTAAATCAGAAACTATCATATAAGGATTTTCATCATATAGCAAATTAGGCATTATTTTTTTAGCCCTTTCTAATACATTTCTATTTGTTATAACTTTACTATCTTCACTTGTATTAGAAAAAGTAATATTTATATCTTTATTCATTATACTAAGTATTAGTCTATCTATAAAACTTGTTTTTATACCAGCCTTTCCTTTATATGTATATTCAGTATTAGTAGTTGAAGAAACTGGATAATCATATTCAGCCTTGCCAGATAAGTTTGTTATTATAGTATTATTAGTTTGCATTCCAAAATAAATTCTTGGCTGAGTAATAGCTATTTTATCATCATTTGCCGCAAAACTCTTTTGTACATATTCTATATTTCCTGTGCTATCAACCTTATTTGCATAAGTTATAATGCTTCCATACCCATGAGTATATTCATATGTTTTATTGCTATATGTACTAGCTTCTGTTTGAACATCTATTTCTCTTGGTGAAACATATACTAATGTGTCTTTACCATTAATATTATACATTTGTAATTTAGTTGTTCTATATGAATAATATCCAGAGTTAGTTTGTAATGAATTTAAATTTTTTAATGTTGATTGATCATCTATTAGTCTAATATTCTCAATAATATCATTATTATTTTCTAAATCTTTTTTAGTAATTGCTTCTGCATTTTCTAATTCGACTTCTTCAATATTCAAATTATACGCAAGTTTTGTATAATCAATATTTTTGTTTATATAATCTTTTTGTCTATCAAATAAATTATTATTAACAAAAAGTACATTAAATAGTAACATAACAACAAAAACGCCAACTAAATAAGTAGGTACTATACATATGCTTATTAAAAGTTTTTTAGTTTTCTTTTTATCTAACACATATTTTAATATAAATATCATTGATATACACATTACAAATCCTAAAATTCTATATCCCCACAATTTAATTGTAATGTCTGTAATTCCTGCACCAATTAATTTAGTTGATAATGCATTTTTTAATGTTACAAAGTTTTCAAAAACAACATTATATGTATTCAAAAATGTTTTGCATGCAATTCCAAATACAATTAGGAAAGCATATACTTTTAGTATTTTTACAAGTTTACTTTTTAATAATAATTCTTTGTCTACTCCATCTAAAAATACATTAAATGATATTATACAATATGCAATCGTATATATTGCAAGCAAGCAAAACAGAGTAACAAAATAATTTAAAACTAGTTGTATAAATGGTTTTTGAAAGAAATAGAAACCTATATCTAATCCAAATACTGGGTCATTTACTCCAAACCATGTAGTATTTAAAAATAATACTAATTTATCTAAAAACGCAGATGTTATAATTACACTTCCAATTGCAGACACTACAAAAGCAATACTCTTATTAGGAAGCTTTGGTATTTGTTTTTTCTCATCTTCAAAAAATGGTTTTAATCCATTTTTTATTAGCTTATTATTTATATAAATAATAATATATAAAAGAATAAAACTAAAAACAAACAATTTAACTTTATATTGATTGTTTTGCTCAAAAACTGATAAATATTCTTCACCAATTTCTAAAGTTTGTAAATAGTTAGCTCTGTATGATATATACAAATAAAGCATAAATAATATAGTAAATAGAACAACTAACATTATTTTTATTTTTTTAAACTTCTTACTTTTCTCCATATTTTCTTCCTTCCATTATATTATTGCGTCTACAAATTCTTTGCTATTGAATACTTCCATGTCATCAATTCCTTCTCCAACGCCAATAAATTTAACAGGTATTTTATTTTCGTTTACTATTCCAATAACAACTCCACCTTTTGCAGTTCCGTCTAATTTAGTTAAAACTAAACCTGTTATTGGTGCTACTTCTTTAAACGCTTTTACTTGAGATATTGCATTTTGTCCTGTTGTTGCATCTATAACTAATAATACCTCTTTATCTGCATCTGGCATTTCTTTTTCTATAACTCTTTGTATTTTATATAGCTCGTCCATTAGATATTTCTTATTGTGTAATCTTCCAGCAGTGTCACATATTAACACATCTGCATTTTCTTCCTTTGCTTTTTTTATTGAGTCAAATACAACAGAGGCAGGATCTGCTCCTTCTTCTTTTTTTACTATATCGCATCCAACTCTGTTTGACCATATTTCTAGTTGTTCAACAGCTGCTGCTCTAAATGTATCTGCTGCAGACATAACAACCTTTTTTCCACTTTTCTTTAGGTTGTTTGCAATTTTTCCAATAGAAGTTGTTTTTCCAACACCATTTACTCCTATAACTAAAAGTACAGATGGCTTAGTGTTAAGCTTCAAATCTTTATCTGCAACATCTAATGTTTCAATCATTATTTCTCTTAGTTTTTCTTTAACTTCTTCCGCTTCTTTAATATTTTCTTTTTTTACTTTTTCTCTAAGTTTTGAGATAATTTCTAACGAAGTATCCATTCCTATATCAGACATAATTAATACTTCTTCTAACTCTTCTAGCAAATCTTCGTCAACTTTTCTAAAATTGCTAAACACATCATTAAACTTTTCATTTATATTACTTTTAGTCTTACCCAAACCAGCTTTCAATTTATCAAAAAAAACCATATTTTTCACTCCTTAAACATAATATATATTTTAACATAAATCTAAAAAAAGCACAACCTTTGTTTTAGACTTAAAAATAGGTTACACTCTCCAAATAATGTGTAACCTATTTTTTTATTCATTAAAATACACTGTGTGTGTGTGTGTGTGTGTGTACAGCATCAAGCCTTTCAAGCATCTTCACTATTTCGCTTCTTAAATATTCAATTATGCAACAAACAGCATATATTGCTAGACTCATAAAAAATGTTATTATTATGTAATATTTTGAATTCCAAAAAGCATTTAAATGTAACCAATTTTGATATAAAAATCTTGAAACAAGCGGGTGTTCATGAACAATATATACTGCTAATGTTAGTGGGGCTACTCCTAATATTGTTTTTCTTACATTCTCGTTTTTTATTTTCAAATCCTTAAAAAACATAAATAAACAAATGCTTTGTAATGTTACAGTTATTGAATTATATTCATAAAATATATCTGATATCCAAATTGCATTACTATTTACCTTTGGTAAAGTAATTTTTAATACAAATATTAATAATGAACAAACAATATATATTATTAGATAATAAAATTTATTGCATTCATTTTTATAATATCTTCTTATGTAGCCACCTATAAAATATAAATTTATAAACCAAATTATTCCATATCCCTTAGTGTTGTCTATAACATCAAATCCAAATCTATTTAATATCCAAGATATAAATGAAATTGTGCATAAAATTCCAATTAAAAATTGCATTTTTCTTTTATCTGTATATTTAAAAATTAAGTTTAAATATGGTACTAATAAATATAAAATAATATAACAAGTAATAAACCAATATGTCTTAAAACTTACTGGAAATATGCACTTTAAATACTGTCTAATACTTAAGACATCCTTAGTAATTACAGTATATAAAATAGTAATAACAAGACTATAAGATATTACTTGTAAAACAAGGCTATATATTTTTGTTTTTTTGAATTCTGAATCTACCAAAAAATATCCGCTAATTAATACAAAACAATTTACCGCAACAATTGAAAATGCTTCTACTAACCATACTAATTTATAATTTAAAGTATTAGCTAAAGAATTATTGAATAATATTCCACCCTTAAGATTAAAATGTAAAAGTAATACCATAAACATTATTAATATTCTTAACAGTTCAATTCCTTCGCTTCTTGTATTTTTAGTTTTTATCAAAGCTTTTTCATTTACTACTTCTTTAATCTTCATTATTATTGTACTCTTTCTACTAAGGTTATATTATATATATAGTTTTGATATTTTTGTTCGAAATTTTCTGTGCTAATAAATTTAAATTCGTCATTATTAAATAATTCATTATAAAATCCATTGTCTTGTGAGTCTATTATCCATACTCTGCCAGTGCAGTATTGTAAAAAGTCTGTTGTTATCCATGTCTCCATTTGTGGTGCCCAACATTTATACGCTTCTTCAACTCCCCAATTTGCACCATTATAGAAATATTGTTTGTTATTTAAAAAGTTAGATGCAATTATTGAACCATTTCCTATATTACTATAAACAATAACATCATCTTTTTGTATATTTTCTTGTAAATATTTTATTTCATCTGTATTGCCTTTTGCATAATTATCTTGAATTTGTATTATATTATTTGTAGTTCCTAAAGCAATTGTAATAGTAATAATTAAACCTAATATATATTTATTTTTTGATTTTGCAAGTATATTGCTAAGTACAAATATGTATAAACCAGTTATTACAAATAAGTATCTGTAATATAAAATATTGGTTTTAACTAAATATTTTAATAAAAATGCTGCTAGAAAAACAGATACATAAACTAATGTTGCAAATTTAACTGCTTTATAGTTGTTTTCTTTTTTAGTTTTAAAAAATACTACTGCCAAATAAATAAATAATAAAACATTAACAGTAAATCCTATTGCAAGTATACCAGTTGAATTGCGAGTTCCATTCATTTGGCAACCAATTAATTCAAATATAGTATCAGGAAATTCAAATCCAATCCAAAATCCTTTTGAGACATGAGAAATTTGAGATATTAAGTACATTAACCAAGGTATATACGCAATAACTTGTATAATTCCAAGTACAACAATGCATTTTAATTCTTTAAACTTCTTGTTTTTAATAAAACTAATAAACAAAAATAAATTAATTAAACCAGCTGCCATTAATCCATAATAGTGTATGTATAAACTTGCTAAGCTAGTTAAAAAGAATATTATCCAATTCTTAGCAGAAGCATCTCCATTGTATATTCTATATGCATATATTGAAAGCAATGTAACAAATACAATTGCCCAAGAATACATTCTTATTTGGTTAGCATATACTGCCATCATAGGCAAAAAATATGAGAAGAAAGAAAATAGTAATCCTGTTTTTTCTCCAAAGTCTTTTCTAATATGCGTATAACCCAATAATCCTAAAACAGCAATTGCTAAAGCTGAAAATATTCTATATGCTAATATTGATCCACCTGTTAATATATTAACAATTCTTAACATCCAATAATATAAAACTGGATGTACATCGTGTCCTCCTATTTTCCATATGTCTATAAAGCTTTGATTTGCAATTCCCACTGAATATGCCTCATCAAACCAAAGTGTTGTATGAAATATACTTAAAGAAATAAATATAGTTCCTAAAATCATTAGTATAATATGTAATGTTTTAAGTGATATCTTCTTTTTCATTGTTTTCTCCTTCTTTTATTAATTCTATTTTATAATTATTTATTCTTTTTGATAAGAAATTATTAATCCAGTTATATAATTTATTTTCTGCTACGTAATAAATAATGCCAGCTAATATTAAGTCAATTATAAATACTATTAAAAATGTTATTATTTCAACTATATATGGATTATTGATTATATTATTGTTTTTAAAAAACAACACAATATATCCACTAAACAAAGTATTAACTAACCCATGTGTTACAAATAAAGAATAACTTATCTTTTTTAGTTTTTTTAGTTTATTCCAATTAAAGAATTTTTGAAGTTTTGGCATACAGTATATAGTTATCAAAATTAAGCTTGAAGCTATTGAATCTCTTAAATATATTTTTTTAATTTCTTCCCCTCGTGGAAGCCACCATATAAGAGGTATTATAAATATTAGATACCAGTGTTTATATAACTTCTTTTCTTTTATATATTCACATAAATGGTAAGTAAATCCTCCTATTACAGTTGCCAGAATCCATATTCTATCCATGTAATATAGTAATATCATAAATGGTATATATAGAAGCGGAAAATATTTTCTATTTGAAAACAAATATGTTAGTAATGCAACAAAGACATTTCCTAAAAAGAAGTCTATTATATATTCTAAATGCACATTTATACCATTATTGCCTAGCCATAATGCCCCATTTAAATATGTAGATAAGGAAATTTTTGTTCCCATAATTAATCTAATTATAGTATAAATACTACAAGTAACAAAAGCTGGCAACATTAATCTTAAATATCTCGAAAATAAGAATTTTCCAAAATCTACAGCTTTTCTATAAAACTTTTTTGCTACTAACCATCCACTTATTATACACATCATAGATACAGCATATTTTCCTGTAATTCCATAAAATATATAGTATAACCATGATGTGTTATTGTATAAATAATTTCCTAATATGTTCTCATTATAATAATGAGAAAAACACTGATAATTAAAATGTGCAAAAACTATCCAAACAACTGCAATAAATCTTAATGTATTTAAAAATTCAAATTGTTTTTTCTTTTCCATTATTACTCCTCTTGGTATATTTAAAAATCGTGTTGTATTATATCATAAGTTTAATTATTGTACAATTTTCTGTACTTTTCATAATTGTTTATTATTTTTCTTACATACATATTTGTTTCTTTAAAAGGAATATTTTCAATATCTGTTCCATCTTCTTTAATTGTTCCGTTTGAAATCCATTTTTGAACATTTCCTAATCCGGCATTATATGCAGTAAATGCTAAAATATAGTTCTGATTAAATTTATCTAATAGCGTCCTGAAATAGCTTAGTCCTAATAATATATTCTTTTCCGGATTTAATAATGTTTCATTTGTGTATTCAATATTCAACTTTTCTGCTTGTTCTTTTGCTGTATTATCCATTAGTTGCATTAATCCAACAGCTCCGCTCTTAGATATTACTTCTTCTTTAAAATTACTTTCTGTTTTTATTATTGCATAAGAAAGCATTGGATCAATATTTAATTCATTTGAATATTTGGTCACGTATTCTTCATATTTTATAGGATATAAATGTTTTAATATTATATTTTCTATATTAAAAATTTTATAAATAGCTATTAATATTATGATAATTATTAATAATATAAGTATCTTCTTTTTCAAAACGCTCTCCTAACTATTTTGTTTCATACCAATTGTTTGCTTCTGATAATTCAACCTTTAATGGTATTTTTAATTTCATTGCATTTTCCATTGAATTTTTAAGCATTTCTTTCACTTCTTCTTTTTCTTCTACTTTCACTTGTAACAATAGTTCATCATGTATTTGTAAAAGAATTTTAGATTCAAGATTTTTTTCTTTTAATTGTTTATAAAGATTAATCATTGCAATTTTCATTATATCTGCTGCCGTTCCTTGAATTGGAGTATTCATAGCAACTCTTGCTCCAAATTGTCTTACCATAAAGTTATTAGAATTTATCTCTGGAATATATCTTCTTCTATTAAACAATGTTTCTACATATCCATTTTCCTTTGCAAATTCTTTTATATTCTCCATAAATTCTTTTATTTTTATATATTTATTTAAATATTGTTCAATATATTCTTTTGCTCTCTTTCTTCCAATACCCAATTCTTCGCCTAATCCATAGTCACTTATTCCATATACAATTCCAAAGTTTACTGCTTTGGCATCTGTTCTTTGTTTTGCAGTTACCTCATCTAGTGGCACATCGAATACTCTTGAAGCGGTTTGTTTATGAATGTCCTCGTTATTATTAAAAGCATTTATCATATTTTCGTCTCCAGTTATATGTGCCAATACTCTAAGTTCTATTTGAGAATAATCAGCATCAACAAACGTAAAACCTTCTTGAGGTTTAAACACTTTTCTAATTTGTTTTCCCAAATCAAATCTAGTTGGAATATTTTGTACATTAGGATCACTACTGCTTATTCTTCCTGTTGCAGTAACAGTTTGATGAAAATATGAGTGAATTTTCCCGTCATTTTCATTTATATACGGAATTAACCCTTCAACATATGTTGAGTTTAATTTTACTACTTGCCTATAATCAAGTATTTTTTCAACAATTTCATGTTCATTTTTTAATTTTTCTAAAACCTCTACATCTGTTGAATATCCATTTTTATTCTTTTTAATTGCTGGAAGTCTTAGTTTGTCAAATAATATATTTCCTAGTTGTTTTGGCGAATTAATATTAAATTCTTCACCAGCTAGTTTGTATATTTCTTTTGTTATTTTTTCTATTTCTGTTTTTAGCGTTTTTCCATAATCTATAAGTTCATTTTTATCTAAGTATATGCCTTGATATTGCATATCTGCCAATACTTCTACTAAAGGCATTTCTATATTATTAAATAGTTCTAATTGATTTGTTTCTTTTAGTTTTTCTAAAGTTTTCAAATATACATTGCTAATTACATATGCGTTGATGCATGCTTTGTCAGCATAATCTTCAGCCTCATCTTTAGCTGTATCATCAAATAAATTTATTTGTTTTTCTTCTTTATTATTATATTCATTTATATCTAGTTTTAAATAATCTATGGCTAATTTTTCTATATTATATTTATTTTCTATTGGATTTATTATATATGCAGCTATTTCAATATCATAATAAAAGCCTGTTGCATTAATGCCACATTCTTTAAGCAATATATAGTCTATTTTTTGTTTGTATCCAATTTTTTTGATATTAATATCTTCAAAAATTCTTTTGAACATTTGTATTTTATTGTTATTTAATGAAATATAATAGCATAGATTTTCCTTAGTATTAAATATACTAATTCCCTTTATTTTTTGTTTTATTATACTCTTAACTTGGCTTTCTTCTGCTTTATCTATATAATATATAATTTCTTTGTTTTCTTTTATTGTCTTTATTATTTCTTCTATTTCTTCTTCTTTTGAAATTATTTTTTTATTAAACAAATCTGTATTATCTACAATTTTTTTTTCTTCTTGCATATTAAATCTATCTATAAATCTATTAAATCTTAGATATGAAAACAAATTATATACATCTGTTTTATTCCATTCTTTAACCTTTAGGTCTTCTATGCTTTCCTCTATTGGTGCATTTGTGTCAATTTCTCCTAGTTTTCTTGAAAGATATGCTAAATCTTTATTATCTAATATCTTTTCTTTTAATTTTCCTTTTATATCAATTAACACCTCATTGTTTTCAACTTCATTATATAAATTATCTAAGGTTTTATAATGTCTAATTAAACTTAATGCCGTTTTTTCTCCTACTCCAGGAATTCCAGGAATATTATCTGAAGTATCTCCCATTAATGCTTTAACTTCTATTAATTCCTTAGGTTCAATTCCATATTCTTCTATTACTCTATTTTTATCGTAATCTTCATTTTCAGTTTTTCCCATTTTGGTCCTTGGAATTCTTACTGTAATTTTATCACTAGTAAGCTGAAAAGTATCTCTATCCCCTGAAAGTATTGTTACATCTAGGCCTTCTTTTTCGCCTTTTTTAGCTAATGTTCCAAGGATATCATCTCCTTCATATCCTTCTTTTTCTATTATTTTTATATTCATAGCTTTTAATATATTTTTAATAATAGGCATTTGAGTAGCAAGCTCATCTGGCATTCCATGACGATTTGCTTTATACCCCTCATACATTTTATGTCTTTGGGTTGGTCCTTTTAAATCAAATGCAACTGCAATATATTCAGGATTTAAATCTTCTTCTATTTTAAATAAAATTGCTAAAAATCCATACACTGCATTTGTATATGTTCCATCTGAAGTCGTAAGCATTTTATTTCCCATAATTCCATAAAAAGCTCTATTCATTATACTATTTCCATCAATTAAAACTAATCTAGGCATTACTTTTCTCCTTTTAGTTGTATTGTTTTTCTTAATATATCATAATATTAATTTTTTTTCCATATAAATAAATAAAAGATATAGAAAAATCTTCTATATCTTTTATATTTGTTTTCATTATTCATTTCCTTTTAAGCTTGTAACCATATCAATGTTTTTAACTTTTCTAGATAATACTTTATTAACTATTACTGAAACAATATAGCTTCCAAATGCTGCATATACGTATGATAAAGTATTTACTTTCGCAATGAAATCATAATTTTCACCTAATGCAGAGCCAAATATATATTTAAGCATTAAACTTCCAAGTGGTAATCCTATTAAAATTCCTATAATAGAAAGCCATAAATTTTGTTTTACAAATATCTTTTTGATTTGTTTACTCTTAAATCCTAATACTTTTAATGTTGCAAATTGATATTGTTTTTCGCTAAATGATAATATTCCTAAGTTATATATAATTACTGCTGAAAGCACTCCTGATACAACTACAAGTAAAGATACCATCGTTCTAACAGTTTTTAGCATATTGTTTATTCCATCTTTTAAATTGCTTATACTTTGAATTGTATTTACTCCATCAAAATTTTTAACATTGCTTAAATCTTCATTTGTGTACAATGAGTCTGCTTTATATTCTAATCCAAGGCTTTCATAACATCTTCTTGTTATATTTAAATTTTGATTTTGTGGATCACGATTCAATCCAACAATTTTGCATGTATACCAGTCATCGTCTCCAAATATATGAAATTTAATTTCGTCTCCAACTTTCAAATTCCATTTATCTGCAAGTTTTTCAGTAAGATATATTCCATCATCATTATTGCACAGATTTTAATAGATAATGGTTTAAATTCTGAAAATTTAAAAGAAAAGGTTCATACTTCAATAAATATGATAGATAACTTATGCCATGAGGTCGTTTATCATAAACATGCAGAATTAGATTACAAAAAAATGATTGATATTGTAATATCAACCATTTCTTATATGTTGTTATAATTTAAATTTTTTAATTATTAATTTGGTAATTTTTCTTTATCTTTCATAATTTGTTTACTGTATCTGTCTTCCTCCGAAAAAATACATCCGCAATATTTTTGCATATACAGTCCAAGTTCTCTTGCTTTAGCTTGTCCCTCTCTAAATCCTACTCTAAAATCTCTATACAAAAATTGTATATCGTATTTTTGTGCTAGTTGCTCACAAAGTTTCTTTAATTCTTCATGTTTTTGATATGGGCTTACAAATAAAGTGCTTGTAAAAGCATCATACCCATTTTCTTTTGCATATTGAACTGTTTTTTCTAATCTAACCTTATAGCAATAGTTTACGCATCTATTTTCCAAGTCATTTATTACGTTTTTGCAAAAATTATCTAGACCATATTCTTCATTAAATATAGCTTGTACATTTATCATTTTTGAATATTCTTTTAGAGTGTCTCTTCTTGTTTTATATTCTATATATGGATGTATATTAGGATTATACCAATATAATACTGGTTCTATCCCATCATTTCTTAAACTTTCTATACAGTACACACTACAAGGTGCACAACATGTATGCATTAATAATTTCATTCTTATTCCCCTATAATATTAAAAATTATATATTGGACATATTAAAACGTTACCTATACAAACGAATTCTTCGTTTCCATTTGTTATAATATTATACTCCTCATTCATTTTTAATGTCAAATTTACTCTTCTTAGCTTTCTTTGTAAATATAAATTTATTAATCCATCATAAGAACATTCTGAATATATTGCTAAGCAATTAACAGAATCTCTTTGTTTATAATGTCCTTTGTTTGTATTCGGAAAATATTTCATAGCAACATACTTAACTTCTATATTATTTTCTTTTTCATATTCTTGCACATATTTAACTATTTCCATTGTCTTTTGTTTGTCGATTTTATTTGCCAATTGATGTTCATATGTTAAAAACATAAAATTAAAAATATTAGTTAAAAACCATAAATACAATAAAGAATTAAGCAAATATGAAGAAAAAGTTTTATGCTCCAATACATCACTTAATACATAAAGCATTACAAATATATAACCTATTGTCATTCCTATTGATATATGTAACCTTCCTGATCCAAAACTAGATAAAGAAAATATATGTATGGCAAAAGATGCCATTGTTCCAAAGATAGATACTATAATTATTTTAGCTAATAGAATTTTATTTTGCTTTATAAAGCAATTGGCAATAATCCCCAAAATAATGGTCAAAAATGCAATAAATAATCCTACAGGGAATAATTGTGTTTGTTTACTCATTAAAATTTTTCCGTGCATTTTTTAATATAAATAATATATTATAAATTATATTAGAAGATAATCTAGTATTTTGTGAAAAATTAAATAAATTACTTACTAATTTTATCTGTATAAAATTTAATATTATTGTTGTTATTATTAAAACAACTGTTATCAATATATATTTTAAATTCTTTGAAAATGTATTGTTTTGTAGTAATAATAGCAAAACAACGCTTACTATATAAACACCTACTATTCCATTATAGCAAAAAACTGCAATCAATAAATAAAAAAATGATTTTATTATTTTATGTTTAGATGATAGAACTAATTTATAAGCTGCAAATATCGAAAAAAACACACCAGTGGCTAATATACAAGCTTCCGCAAAATATAAGATATCAATATACATAAAATTATATATAGTACAATAAGAAATAACTATAATTTTAAATTCATCCAAATTATTTTTAGGTGGTTTAAAATTACATATTATTTTTCTAATTAGCATTACTGAAGCTGAAGATATACAAATTCCTAATATCGTTGATATTTTTACTAATATCTCAATTTTTAAATTAAATATTTCTGCAATAATAAGCAATAAGCACGAAAATGGTCTTCCATTTTTTAAAAATATTTTTGTTCCATATTCATAATAGCCCCAATCATAAATTGCATAAGTGTCATTAGCCCAATGCATTCTAACATAATCCCAGCACATTATTAATGACACACAAAGTATTATTATATATATAATTATAGTTTTTTTATTAATTTTCACCTTTTACTCCTTAGTATTCTTATTCTGTAACACTATATAATCTTTAAATTCTATATATTTAAAATCCTCATTTGGGATAATTTTTTCAAATTCATTCTTAGTAATAATGTAGCATTGTTCATCAAATTCTGTTTCTTCATTTATACTTTCTATAACATATTCTTTTTCTTTTGTAGAATAATTCATTTTGGCTTTTTGACCTTTAGTATGAAATGTAAAAAAGTCCTCTTTTTTAATTTTTTCAATTTGTTCATTTTTAGTTGCATATCTTATAAAAATGTCTCTTTTATCTGTATTATAGGTATTTTGAGATATTACTATTTTATTAATGTTCTCATCTTCATTAACATATTTTACTGCATCTATTAACCCTCTTGACCACGTATAAGAATCTGCTATCTCTTTACAACCGTTTTTATAATAATATTTTATAAAACTAGCAAAATTAAAGGAATAAAGGAACACAATAATTAAAACTGTAATTTTCTTGAATTTTATTATTTTTACTAATTCATAAATGCCAATTGCATTAAATATTAATAATATATACCAAATAGCATTTAGTCTATTTATATTTATTTCATTTATTAATATTCCGCAAAGCAAACAAACCAATAACGCAATTATTAAGATTATTGATAAAGAATTACCTTGTTCTTCACTTTTAAAATAATATATTAGGGTTGCAATAATTCCACAAGTTACAAATGGCATACTAATTAAATAGATAGTACCATAACTTGGAAATGAATTCCAAATTAACTTATCATTTTGTTTTATTAATAAATCCCATAAGCATTCACTATTTTTCTGAAAAGTCTGTAATTTATCTTCTGAAAATATAAGCATATCACTAGTTCTAGTAAAATACTCGAAATTTTGTACTGTTAATTTTCCAATTTTAATTGTTGGTAAATTAAACACATTAACTACACTCATAAGTATTATTGGCGTAGCAACTATTCCGAAAATCAATACACAAATTAATATTTGAAGTAATGTTACCTCTTTTTTTACTAATAAATAAATGCAAGTAAAGAACAAAAATAACAAAACAATATATAATGCAATTCCATAAGTATATAAAGTTAGCGCAAATGATATCATTGACCCATATAAAAAACTATTTTTCTTGTCTTTAATTCCAATTACTAGTAGATAAATAGAAATTATCAACATATGTGGAAAGAAATTGCAATCTAAAAACCATTGAGATTGTACAATGCTCAATGGATTTATAGCCACAAGCAATATGGTTATCAAAGCTATATATTTATTATCAAATATCTTTTCTACTAGTAAAAGCATAAAGAACATCGATACAATTGTCATTATAAGTATAGGAAGTCTTATTGCTAGAGTCGAGAATCCTAGTACTTTTATAAAAAGTGCCATCATATATGTCGCAAAAGCACTTTGTCCTCCTGTTAGCCATCCTTCGAAATATACTGGATACGAAGTACCATAAATGTCTTTACCAGTTTCTGATATACTTTTTGCATTAATAGCTGTCATGGCTTCATCACAATTTATATCAGAAATAGCATTGGGATAGTTTATAATTCTTATAGCAATTGCAAATATGAATATTACAACAGCTAAAATAATGTAAGTTTTTCTGTTCATATTCTTCCTTTCGTCATTTGTATATTTTAATCAATTTTTTCTTTAATTATATACTTTGGTCTATCTTTAATTTCAAGATATATTTTAGATGTATATTCTGATAAAATTCCGATAGTTAATAATTGTATTCCGCCCATTAATAATATTGTAGTTATAATTGAAGCATATCCGTGGGACTTCTTTACCATAAATAACTGTTTGTAATATTATTATTATTGCAAAAATCAAAGACACAATAGATATACATACTCCAAGCAATATAGAAATTTTTAATGGTGCTGTTGTAAAAGAAACAAAACCTTCAATTGCATACGAAAATAATTTTTTGAAACTCCATTTAGTTTTTCCTTTTGTTCTATTAACATTTTCAATTTCTATATATTTTACATCAAATCCAACCCAGTTAAAGATTCCTTTTGAGAATCTATTGTACTCTTTTAATTGTAATATAGAATCCACAACCTGTCTTGTCATCATTCTGAAATCTTGACTTCCTCTTTGTATGTTTATTCCATCAAATTTTTTCATTATATTATAAAACATATTTGAAAAAAGATTTCTTAGCCAAGATTCTCCTTTTCTATCTTTTCTAATTGTAGTTACAACATCAAATCCGTTCTTCAATTCCTTCTACCATGTCAATAATTTTAACAGGAGGATGTTGTAAATCTGCATCTATAACTACCACAAAATCTCCTTTCGAATTTTCTAATCCTGCATATATAGCAGATTCCTTTCCAAAATTTCTAGAAAAGCTTATTATTTTTACATCTTTATCAATTTTTTTTAATTCTTTTAGTATTTCCAATGTTCTATCATTGCTTCCATCGTTCACAAATACTAGTTCATATTTATAATTTTTTAACTCTTCAAAAACTCTTGTTATTTCTGTATAAAAATCTTTAATTACTTCCTCTTCATTATAGCAAGGTACCACTACTGAAATTATCCTTTTCATCTTTTTCTCCTATTCATATATATCAAATATTTCAATTTCACCTATTTTATTTTTATTTATTTTAACATATTCAATTACGTCTAAAGGCGTTTGCCAATTTTTATTAAACTTATCTTTTAGTATTAAATATTGTGTATTTTTTGATTCTCCAATTTCTTGTTTTAAATTTCCTTCCCCATTTTCTCCTAAGTTACCTTTTAATAGCATATCATAATTTTTATTATATCTATTTATTGGAATCATATATATAGCCGCTGTTGCATCTAGTATTTTTGTATCCTTTTCAGCATTTAAGATATATTCATCAATTCTATTAATTTGTTCTTCCAATGCTTTATCTATTGGAATATATTTATAATGTGATAATTCTGATAATAAATCTTTTTCATTATAATACTTCCTCAAATTACATACACTAAATATAATTGAAATTAAAATTGCAAAAGTTGTTATAAAATATAATGCAAAAAATAAAATTTTTTTACCTTTTTCTTTTCTAAAAAGTTTTTTATATAAATAATATGCTATATTGTAAATTGTAGATTGTATTAATATAACAAAAGGTACTGCAGCAATTAAGAAGTGAATATTATCTGAGATAGGAAATGCAATTATGAATATACTTAGTCCATAAACTAATAATAAATATTGTTCTTTATTTTTCTCCATTATTATTGTTTTAATCCAATAATATATAATACTTAATGGAACTAAAATTGCCAATATTCCTATTAAGTTTAATCTTATTAGGTTTTTATATGATACCATATTACTAAAGCCAGAAATTCCTTTTAACGTATAACTTATAAAATCTGGTATTGAATTTGTAGCAAACAAATATAATAAAATTAATATAACAGGAATTAATGTTCCAACAAACTTAAATAAAAAATCCTTTAAGAAAATTTTAAAATCATTTTTATTTCTAACAAATAATAGTTTATTTTCTAAAGTTGCTATGCATATTAACAATCCACTTGTTTGTTTAAATCCTAATGTTAATCCTGCTAGGAATCCAATTAACAATGATATTTTAGCATTCACCACAAAAAAATTTTTATTTTTCTGATACCAAAATATTTCAATATTTATTATAATTAATGTAACAAGTAATGTAGCAAAATTATAGTCAATACAAAAATAGTCTCTTAATATCCATCCTATTAAAAATATAAAAATAATTGAAATTTCTTTTTTTATGTTGAGTTTATTTAATATCTTATAAGAACAATATAAAATTCCGGCACACATAAAAGCTGCTATAATTCTCATTATAATTAATTCATTTGAAAATACTTTTAATATTATTCCACAAATAATTGGTAATAATGGCATTTGCAATATACTAAAATCTTTATATGGTATTAATCCATTTGCTACATTTCTAGCAAAATTATAATTCCATAGCTCATCTAAATTATCTATTGGTTTTAGCATAACAATCCCAAAAATAATTAATACCATTAATACATATAATAAACAGTTTAAAACTTTTGTTTTCTTCATCGTTTCCTCTTAATTAATATTTATTTTTTTATCTATAATATATTCTGGTCTTCCTTTACTCTCATCATATATTTTTCCTATATATTCTGATATAAGCCATATTGATAATAATTGCATTCCTCCTAAAAATGTAACAGTAACCATTATAGATGTCCAACCAGCAGTTAATTGATTCAAATTAAATATATATGATATTAATGCATATATCAATATAACTATTGAAGCAATTACAGATATCAACCCAAGTGCTCCTAATATTTTTAATGGTTTGGTAGAAAAACTTGTTATTCCATCAGATGCTAGTTTTAGCATTTTCTTTAATGGATATTTTGTTTTTCCAGCAAATCGTTCTTTTCTTTCATATTCAAGTGGTATCTGTTTAAAGCCTACCCAGCTAAACAATCCTCTTAGAAATTTATTATGTTCTGGTAAAGAATTAATTACATCTATTACCTTTCTGTCTGCCAATCTAAAATCGCCAGTGTCTTTAGGAATCTCAACATCAGATAATCCATTTAGTACTTTATAAAACATTTTTGCTGTAAATAACTTAAATTTAGATTCGCCCTCTCTGCTTTTTCTTTTGGCATATATTACTTCGTTGCCTTGTTCCCACAATTTAACCATTTCTGTTATAACTTCTGGTGGATCTTGTAGATCAGCATCCATAATAGCTACAACATCCCCTGTTGTATACTTTAGTCCTGCTGTAACTGCAGCTTGATGTCCAAAATTTCTTGAAAATGATAATATTTTTACATTGTTATCATTTTTAGCAATATTTTCTAATATTGGTAATGTTTGATCTTTACTACCATCATTTACAAATATTATTTCATGCTCATAATTTTCTAATGTATCTAACATTTTTTTAGTTCTATTATAGCATTCTTCTGCAACTTCTTCTTCAAAATACATTGGTATAACTACCGATATTTTCTTCATTATTGTCCCCTTATTTATTAAATTCAACACCTATATGTTTATAAGCTGGTTCTAGCGCAATTCTTCCTCTTGGCGTTCTAGATATAAATCCTAATTGCATTAAAAATGGCTCATATACATCTTCTATTGTTTCTACTTCTTCTCCTATTGTTGCTGCTAGTGTTTCCAAGCCAACAGGTCCTCCAGCATATTTTAATATTATTGTTTCTAATACTTTTCTGTCTATTTCATCTAATCCTAGTTCATCTATTTCAAGCTTATTAAGAGCAACTTTAGCAAGTTTTAAGTTTATATTTCCATCTCCTAATACTGCTGCATAGTCTCTTACTCTTTTTAAAATTCTATTTGCAATTCTTGGTGTTCCTCTTGAACGTCTTGCAATTTCATACGCTGCATCATCATCTATATTTATTTCTAATATTTTACTAGATCTTTTAACAATTGTTTTTAAGTCTTCTGGTTTGTATAATTCTAGTCTCTGTATTATTCCAAATCTATCACGAAGTGGAGTTGTTAATGAGCCAACTTTGGTTGTTGCTCCAATAAGTGTAAACTTAGGCAAATCTAGTCTTATGGACCTAGCACTTGGACCCTTTCCTATAATAATATCTAATGTGTAATCTTCTAGTGCAGGATATAATATTTCTTCTACACTTTTATTTAATCTATGTATCTCATCTATAAATAAAACATCGTATTCGTTAAGATTTGTAAGAAGTGCAGCCAGGTCTCCAGGCTTTTCTATTGCTGGACCTGATGTTATTTTTATATTTGAATTCATTTCATTTGATATTATGTTAGAAAGTGTTGTTTTTCCAAGTCCTGGAGGGCCATATAACAATACATGGTCTAAAGGTTCTTCTCTTTTTTTTGCAGCCTCAATATACACTTTCATATTTTCTTTTACTTTATCTTGTCCAATATATTCATCTAATGTTTTAGGTCTTAACGACTTTTCTAATCTTTCTTCTTCAAAGTCTTCTAACTCTGGACTTATAATTTTATTTTCCTCCACAAAAATCACCACTGTAATTATATATTTAATATAAAAATAATGCAAGAAAAAAAAGCGATAAAATCGCTTTTTTCTTAACAATTATAACCATTCTCCATATTTTTTGATATATCTTTTCTTTACTAGTTGTGCAACTACACAATATAGTGCTGGTATTACTAACATAAATACTAATATATATTTAAATCCAATTGGAACAAGTCCTATAGCTTTTCCTAAAATTGTGTATGGAATAAATATTGCAAATATACTTATAGAAATTGAAGATGCATATACAGCTTTCGATGCATGGCTTTGTGTTATAGGTTTCTTATTTGTTCTAATTATATGCATTCCAACTAAATTAGAAATTATACTATAAGTAAACCATATTGTTTGGAATAATGCTATACTGTTTCCTCTCATATTAAATTCAAACCACATTACTGCGAATACAATCATGTCAAATAGTGTGCTTAATGGTCCCATAACAAGCATAAATCTTTTTAGGCTGTTAGTATTCCAATTTTTAGGTTTATCCAAATGTTCCTCATCCACATTATCAAACGGAAGCGTTAATTGTCCTAAATCGTATATTAAGCCTTCTACTAATAGCTGAATTGGTGTTTCTGGTAAGAAAGGTAAAATAACACTAGCAATTATAACAGATATTACTTCTCCAAAATTGAAACTTGTTGCTAATTTTATATATTTTATTAAATTTGCATATGTTTTTCTTCCTTCTTTTACACCATCTAATAAAACATTTAAATCTTTTTCGAGTAATATAATATCTGCTGTTTCTTTTGCAATATCCACAGCTGTATCTACCGAAATTCCTATATCAGAATTAATTAATGATGGACTATCATTAATTCCATCTCCCATATATCCTACTGTGTTTCCTGCTTCTTTTAAGATTCTTATAATCCTTGCTTTTTGTATTGGAGATAATTTTGCAAATACATTAACTCTTTTTATAACTCTTTTTAGTGCCATATCGGACATTTTATCTATTTGATTTCCAACAAGAATTTGAGATGTATTAATATTAACTTTGTCACATACGCATTTTGTAACGTCACTATTATCACCAGTTAAAACAATTACTCTAATTCCAGCCTTGTTAAGTTTTTCAATTGCTTCTTTTGCACTTTCTTTAGGTGGATCTAAGAATCCTATAAAACCTGTAAGAATCATTTTATTTTCGTCTGATACTTTAAAGCTTTCTATATTTTCTATATCATACTTTTTGCAAACTGCAACAACTCTTAGTCCTTGTTTGTTTAATTTTTTTGCTATTTTTCTTATATTAGTTTTAATTTCATTATTTATTGAAGAAACTTGTCCTTTATATTCTACAAATGAACTAATACTTAGTATCTCCTCAACAGCACCTTTGGTAATCAATTCTTTTTTGGTTCCATTAGTTACTACAACAGATAATCTCCTTCTAGTAAAATCAAATGGTATTTCATCAATTATTTTAAACTCGCCTTCTATTTCTTTAGCAAGTCCATTATCTTGTGCTCTTTTTATTATTGCTTCATCTATGCTTCCTTTTAGCCCTGTCTGAAAATATGCATTAAGATATGCTTGTTTTAGGACACCATAATCTTCTTCCCCATTAACATTTAAATATTTTTCTAAAACTATTCTATCTTCTGTTAAAGTTCCTGTTTTGTCTGTACATAAAATATTCATACCTCCAAAACTTTGTATGCTTTCAAGTCTTTTTACAATAGTCTTCTTTTTAGACATATTAACTGCACCTTTTGCAAGTCCAGAAGAAAGAATTACAGGCAACAATAGCGGAGTTATTATAATTGCAATAGACACAGAAAATGTAAATGCTGTAAGAGTATTATGCTTCCATACATTTAGCAAAAAAGTAATAGGAACCATTATTAGCATAAATCTAATTAATAGTTTACTTATATTTTCTATTCCTTTTTCAAAAGCTGTTTTAGGTTTTCCAGTAGTTAGTGTGTGTGAAACTTTTCCAAAATAAGTATCATCAGCTGTTTTTATAACTACTGCTTTTGCAGAACCGCTTATTACATTTGTTCCCATAAAACATATTGTATCAATATCTGTTATAAATTCTATATCATCTACAGATTTCAATTCGCTCTCTGCAAGTTTTCTAACAGAATCTGATTCACCTGTTAAAGATGATTGTCCAATATATAAATCTTTTGCTTCTAAAACTCTCAAATCTGCTGGTATCATATCTCCTGCAGACAAAACAACTATGTCTCCAATTACAATATCTTTATTTAATATTTTAATCTTTTTGCCATTTCTTATAACTGTACTTTTAGTAGCAACCATTTCCTTTAGTTTGGCCGCCGCTTTATTAGATTTAAACTCCTCAAAGAACTCTAAAAATGTACTAGTTAGCACTAATACTACAATAACTATAATATTTGCATAACTTGGTTTTTCTGCAAGTATTACATCTGTATAAAATAAAACTACTACAATACCCAGTAATATTAAATTAAATTTGCTAAACAAACTTTCTAAAAAATAATTATACCATTTCTTTTCTTTACTTTTGCTTATAATGTTATATCCATATTTATCTATTTTATCTTTTACTTGTTTCGTTGATAATCCTTTTTCTAAATTTATCTTTTGTTCTCCAATAATCTCTTCCAGCTTTAAAATTGTAGCCTTTCCATACATTTCTTTAAAATTTACATCTTCTTTTTTATCATTTGTCATTTTCTTCACCTCTAACATTTATTATTATATCACTATTTAAATATTATTTAACAAAATTTATATTTTTTTTAATTTTTTTAATAAAACTATTGAAAAAGTTAAAACTATAATATATAATTCAAAATATATGAAATATTCCTCGTTAGCTCAGTTGGTAGAGCGCTCGGCTGTTAACCGATAGGTCGCTGGTTCGAGCCCAGCACGAGGAGCCAAAAATAAAAACAGTTCAAAAATGAACTGTTTTTATTTTGCAATTTAAAATCAATGGTGACCCTAAAAGTACATGCCAAACGAAAGCATAAAGGCCAGTTATTTCAACTGGTCTTTACACATTTCATATTCATTTTTTATTATAGTATTAATTATTTGTACTGTTTTTTCTAAATTATCATTTTTAAGAACATAATCATATAAATTGATTCTTGATTCTTCATAATCAAATCTGTTTAGTCTTAATTTAATTTCTTTTATTGAAGGTTTATCTATCCTATTTTTTAATCTTCTTTCTAATTCTTCCTTAGGTACTCTTAAGAAAATAGTTACTACCTTCATATCATCTTTTAGTAAATCTGCAAGATGTTCTGTACCATTTACATCAATATCTTTTACTATTATTTTTCCTTCTTTTACTTTTTCATTAAAAATTCTTTTAGAAGTTCCATAATAATGATCATGATGTACATTATATTCATATAGCTCATTATTTTTTATCATTTCTTCAAATTCTTCTGTTGATACAAAATGATAAGTTCCGCCTTCAACATCGCCAGGTCTCATAGGTCTATCTGTGTATGATGGAATTGTTATTATATTTTCTTCTCTTTTTATTAACTCTTTTTTTATTGTATCTTTTCCTGCACCAGATACTCCTGATAAGATTACTAGCATGGTTTCACCTTACCTTCTGCAATTTCATTTGCAGCTAAAGTTACTGGTGATTTTTCATCTACTCTAGTCATACAAATATCTCCAGCAGCTATTTGTCTAGCTCTTTTAGCAGTTACAATAACAAGTCTATACCTGTTATCAACCTTTTTTAATAATTCTTGTACACTTGGTTTTACCATCATAATTTTATTCCTCCATAACTTAAAATTTATTCTATATTTTGTATTTGTTCACGAATATCTTCTATTTGTGTTTTCATTTCAATAACCAAATTTGTTATTTCAACTGAACTTGACTTAGAACCTATTGTATTTGTTTCTCTGTTCATCTCTTGAATTAAGAAATCAATTTTTTTGCCAACAACTTTTTCTTTCATCAATTCTTTAAATTGATATATATGACTATTAAGTCTTGTAATTTCTTCTTCCACTGAACATTTATCTGCATATATAACAGTTTCCATTGCTAGTCTATTCTCATCAATATTATCTGTATTCAATAGTTCTTTTATTCTTGTTTCTAATTTTACTACATATTCTTTAATAAGTCTAGTAGAATTTTCAGAAATTATATTAACTTTGCTTTGGATATCATCTATTCTTTTAGATAAATCCTCATATATTTTATTTCCTTCTATTTCTTTCATTGAAATAAATGATTTTAAAGCTTCTTCTAATGGTATTTTTAACTCATTCCAAATTAGTTCTTCATCATCTTCGTTTTCAATTACAAGAACATCTGGCATTTTTGAAATATCAATAACATTTATTTTATCTTCCAATCCATTATTTTGTGCCAACTCTTTTAGTTCATTTATATAAATACTAGCTAGTTCATTATTAAATTTTATATTTTTTCCTTTTGTACTGTTATTATAAAAAGAAACAAGAACATCTATTTTGCCACGAGATACCTTACTCGTTACTTCTTTTTTGATTTTTTCTTCCAAATAGCTTATACTTCTTGGAACTTTTACAGAAACGTCGCAATATCTATTATTTACAGCTTTAATTTCTACTGTATATTCTCTTCCATCTATTTCATATATTCCTCTACCATATCCTGTCATGCTTCTAATCATTGTTAGTATTTCCTCCTTTAATCTAAATGTTACTTTTTTACTATATCTCTAATATCGTTTAATTCTTTATAATATTGTTTCTTCATATTTTTTATTGTTAGAATTGTTTTAATTATATAATATATAACCACTACTGCAAGTATTCCAGCCAATATATTGTTATAGGTTATGTAAAAAAGTGAATATGCATATACACTAAACAGTGTTATCGTTGCTAGTACCAAAAACTCAGCTCCATATAAAAATAAATATCCATTATCTTTTCTATAACTTAATTCAAAAAATGTAATTGAAACAATTGCTAATATTATACATAAAATTCTTATTCCTAAAATATATGTTGCTGTTTCAATATGTAATGATAATATATTTAGTAATATTAGATATATTATCATTATAGCAGCAATAATACTATTTTTTAAAACTCTCTTTTTTATTTGTTTTTTATAATCTTCTGGTATTATTCTACTCTTTTTATACTCTTCATCAAATTTTTGTATGTTTTCTTCTTTGATTTTTTCCAACTTCTTTTGTTCTCTTTTAGATAATTCTTTCACAAATTATTCCTCCAACTCGTATAAAATATTGCTTGCTATAACAAGTGGTGCTGTTTCTGTTCTTAATATTCTATTTCCTAATGTAACTGTTTTAAATCCTTCTAGCTCTAATCTATTTATTTCTGTTTCATCTATTCCGCCTTCTGGTCCAATAACCACTGCAATTTTTAGATTTTCTTTATTGCCTTTCAAGGTATTTAAAACTTTTTTCAAAGTATTTTTATTTTCATTTTCATATGCAACTAAAAGTATATCATAGTCTGATATTTTTTCAAATATTTGTTTAAAATTTATTATATTATTTACTTTTAATATTTCATCTCTTTTAGATTGTTTTGAAGCTACCTCTGCAATCTTATTCCATCTATCTAACTTTTTTATTTTATCTTTTTCTTCTAATTTTACAATAGTTCTTTTCATTATAACAGGAGTTATTTCTTTTACGCCTATTTCTGTACACTTTTCAATTATATATTCCATTTTATCTGCTTTAGGTAATCCTTGAAAAATATGAATATACGTTTTAGGCTCTGTCGTTTCTAATAGTTCTTCTAAAACTTTGCAGGTCACTTCACTACTATTAAATTCTAGTATCTCACATATAAAACTACTTGATGTTTCTTTATTACAAATGCATATATTTTCTCCCTCTTTTAGTCTTAATACATTTTTTATATGGTTAACATCTTGTCCAATTATTTTAATTATTTTATCATCTATTTGTTCTTCTTCTACAAAAAACTTATACATTATTAATTTTCTCCTATACAATAATAAATTAGGCGGATCTTATGTCCGCCCATTATGTATCATATTTAATTAACATTTATTTTTATGCTCTTGGATGTGCTTTTCTATATATATTTCTAATACTATCATCTTGGAATTGCATATAAACTTGTGTTGATGATATATCTGAATGTCCAAGCATTGTTTGTATTGATTTTAAGTCTGCTCCATTTTGTAATAAGTGTGTTGCAAATGAGTGTCTTAATACATGCGGTGTTATGTCCTTTGTAATGTGTGCTTGTTCTTTATAATATTTTATAATTTTCCAGAAACCTTGTCTTGTTAATCTTCCGCCATTAATATTTACAAATAATGCGTTTTCGTCTTCATCTCTAACTAAAATAGGTCTTGCCTCTTCCATGTATTCTTTTAAAGCTTTTAGTGATAAAGTTCCTAATGGAATTGTTCTTTGTTTAACTGCTGATTTACAAACAACAGTTGCATTTTCTAAATCAACATCTTCAACATTTAAAGATATTATTTCTGTAACTCTCATTCCAGTAGCATATGCAAATTCAAGCATAGCTTTATCTCTAGTTCCCTTTAAATCTACATCTTTTGGTTGATTTAAAAGTAATTCTATTTCTTGTGAAGATAATATGCTTGGTGCATGTTTTTCTACCTTTGGAGCTTGAACATTTTCAGTTGGATTTACTTTTATCTTTTTATTTCTTAATTCATATTGATAAAAAGATCTAATAGAAGCTAAACTTCTAGAAATACTTGATGTTTTTTTGCCTATTTCTTGTAAATGTTTTAAGTACTCTTTTATATCTTCTGTTTTAACTTTTGAATAATTTATTTTCTTTTCGTCTAAGTATTTTGAAAATTGTAATACGTCTCTTTCGTATGATTGTAGTGTGTTTGTTGACATTTTCTTTTCATTTTGTAAGAATTCTAAAAAAGTCTTAATTTGTTTTTCCATTTTATAGCTCCCCCATCTTTTTATAATAATTTACATAAGTTATATCAAATAACTTAAAAAAAGTAAATAGTTTTTTAAACATTTTTAAATTTTTATATATTTTAATAAAATAATGAATAAATTTGTTGAAATATACACTTCAATCAATGAAGCAATAAGCATTAATAATAACATTATTAAACAAAAAAATGTATGTCGCAATATTTCTATTTTTATATTATTTCTATCTTTATTTTTCATAATCGACTTATATAATCTAGCTCCACTAACGCAAATACTAAACATTGCTGGTATTAATATTACATTTTGTAATAATAATAAAGAAAGTGAAACTAATATTCCATTTCCTGGTCCATATATATACATTATGCTACTTATTGTAAATCCAATAGAAAAACCTTTGAAAGCCATTGTTCCATATACAATTGGTATGCCTATTATTGTAGCCGCTCCGAACCACAAAACTATTACAAATATTATATTAGAAGTAATTGATTTTTTTAGCAAATTAAATAAGTTTATACCTTCTGAGCTTTTAATATTTGTCGATAAATCATTAAAGTATGTTTCAATTTCTTGGATTTGTGTATCATTTAGATTATTCATAAACATTACGCCAATAATTAAACCAACAAAAAACAAAACAGTAACTAGCAAAAATTCTCTTTTATTATTAACAACAAAATTAAATAATGCAGTTCCAAATTTAGAACCTTTACCAATTCTTTTAGACATTACATAAAACCCTCTCTTGTTATATTTAATAACACAAGTTCAAAATAGAATTAGTATTTGGCTAGGCGCGCAATAATTCAAATATCAATGAGACGTGCTATTTGCACGTTGATTTGATTTTGAATTATTAGCAACGACGCCAAATGCAATTATCTTTTGAACGTAACCCTTACGTAATGTCTATGAAATAAAAATACTATTTAGAACTTATTTTTCCATAAACTCCACCGCCACCGGCTTCAATTTTTACATTACCTTCTCTTGCATTAATTATATTATTTGCAACTTTTTCCCCAATAACAGCTTCCAAATCATCTTTCGATAACTTATGTAATATATTCATTTCTGTGCCAAAAGTAGCTAACAATTTGTCTATTGTTTTTCCTCCAAGTCCAGGAACAAAAGTTAATGGAATTTGATATACATATGGTGGTCTAAAAGCTGGACTTTTTGTTTTTTCTTTGTCTTTTATTATTTCTATTCTATCAAAAACTCCCATTGTAATGTTAGAACTATCACAATCAGGACATTTAGTAACAGGTGCTTCTCCTGGTATTGGTTTATCACATTTTTCGCAATATGTTCTATGGTATTTTCCAAGTTTTGGATCCATTCCATAGTTCGCTAATATCTTTCTTCCATCTTCGTTTCTTAGTGCTTTTAAAAATTCTTTAAAACTTATGTCTTCTACTAAAATTTTATTATATTCTCTAGCAATTTTAGGAAGAGAATGTGCATCTGAATTAGTTAGAAAAGTTTTTGTTTCAAGTTCAGATATCTGGTCTGCTAAATATGTATCAGATGAAAGTCCCAACTCAATTGCTGGTACTTTGCTAAATTTTTCTTTAAATATTTTTTCTAATCTATCTGTACAATTACCATAAAAGCTCTTATGAGGTGTAAAACAATGAGCTGGTATCAAAATACCATTATATTTTTCTACAATATCAATTAACTCATATGCAGATATATCGGCTCTTTGAGAGCTAAGTGTTATGTTTTTTATATGATGGCTCATTTCATTTGAAAATGCTTTTATATCTTTCAAATGTGGAAAGAAACATATATTATGTGCACTACCAGTTTTGCCATAATCATTTATTTCAGATGTTTCTATTTCACTTCCAAGTAATATACAAACTTTATCTTTATATATTATCCCTCCATCTGGTATTTCATATGCTTCACCTGTTTTTAAGAAGTTTTCTATATCTTCTATTACATATGGTGATGCACAATCTATTATTCCTACAACATTTATTCCTTTTCTTTCTACACATTCTTTAGCAATATTAGCAAAGTTTAAAGACCTTGCAGCTGTTATTTTTATTGGTTTATTACTTTCACTTCTTCCTATGTGCACATGTAAATCTGCAAATATTTCGTACATTTTATTACCTCACTTTTTAGTATTTATATTATTAAAATTAGCAGGTACAAGACCTGCATTATAACATATTTATTTTACAATTGAAAATCATCTAGCATTGATTTATGTTCTTCAATTGGTTTTTCTCTTTTAGTCTCAAAATACTCATCAATTCCTTCATTGCCTTTGCTTATAATTGAAATTAAATCTCTAGGTGATACTGTTTTTTCATCTGCTAACTTAATTCTTTTTGCTATATTTCCATTAAAATCTTCTCTTCCGTCTAAGTTCCATAATTTTTCTCTCCTTCACTCTAAACTCTAATTCCTTCTTCTATAAAAACAAATTCTTTGAATTGTTCCATAAATCTATTGTTGTAACCTTTTAAATTTCTATATTCTGTTAAAACCAATGCCTCATCAATTGGAAATCCTCTTCTTTCCGGTCTATCTAAAACTAATCCTCCAAAGCAGTCTACTAATTCTAAAATATCACTTTCTGGTTCTCTTGGACTACTTCCACTGTATCTATTTACCTCTTCGCAAATTTTACAAAATCTTTTATTAAATCCAAGTGTTGCTAAATATTTGGCTCCATCTTGTGCATAATTTTTTATTGTATGTATATCTGTGGCATCTTTTTTCTTTTTACAGCCACATAGAAGACAAGCTGTTATAACTAAATTTTTATCAACACCCAAATCTATATCTTCCATAAACATTCTTGCTAGTTCAGTCTTTAAAATAACAGAATTATCAAAGAAAATACCTGTTCTTTTTTGAAGATAATATGTAATTTCAAGCTTTTTTATATAGTCCTTTTCACCAAGAATATAATCAGCAAAGGTTTCCATTTAAAATCCCCTTATTCATTTGTAAATATAATTTCACAAATAAATTATATTTCAAAAAAAAATATAATACAATCATTGTTACATAAATTTAATATCTTTGTAACATAATTGTATTATATTTAAAACTAAATAATTATTATTTCTTTAGATGATTTTGTTAACGGTACACCTATTGTTTTTCCTACTATTACAGTATCTTCAATTCTTATTCCAAAATGTCCTGCAATATATATTCCCGGTTCATCTGTTATTATCATATTAGGTTTTAAAATAACTTCTGATTTAGAACCTAATGTTGGTATTTCGTGTATTTCTAACCCAACTGAATGTCCTAAGCCATGTATTAAATCATATCCATTTATTTCAAAATCATTTATTACCATCTTAGCTAAGTTTTTACATATTGTTCCCTCATGCATTTCTTTTATAGTTTGTACTTGATTTTTTAAAACAAGATTATATACTTTTTTTACTTCTTCTGAAACTTCTCCAACAAATATTGTTCTTGTCATGTCTGAACAATAGCCGTTGTATTTACATCCCATATCAATTGTAATCACATCGCCATTTTCAATTTTTCTATCTGTTGAGACTGCATGAGGTTTTGATGAATTTGGTCCAGATGCCACAATTGTATCAAAAGCTAAACCGTCAGCTCCATTTATTCTAAAAAATCTCTCAATCGCATTAGCAATTTGTTTCTCTGTCATTCCAATTTTTATATAATTTAACAAGTATTCAAAGCAATCATCTGTTATATTGCATGCCTTAGTTATATTTTTTATTTCTTCTTCATCTTTTATAGCTCGTTGTTTTTCTATTATTTTTTCCGTTTCCACTAAGTTGTTTATTTTATATTTATACATGTATTCTTTATATTTTGCATAAGTAACATAGTATTCTTCAAATCCAACATTTTCGCAGAACAAAAATAAATTTTCTCTATCAGTTTGAGATAAATCTCTTATATCTTCAACTATTATTTCATCTTCTATTGTAAGTTTGCTATTAACAGCTTCTATATATCTACCATCTGTAATAAAAAAGTTCTCTTTTCTTCCCAATATTAATATTCCCTCTTCTTTTAGTCCTGTTAAATAAGTTATATTAATAGGATTAGATACTATCATAGCATCCAAGTTTATACTTTTTATTTTATTTCTAAGCCATCTTATTTTTTCATTCATAGCAAACCTCCCATTTCTATATTTTTATTGTTCCTAGCGAAAATATTAAAAGCAATATTGTCAAAATTTTATCAAAAGGTACTATCATCATTATAAAAGTTGCCATTACAATAAATGGTCCAAATGGTATATATTCATCTGTTTTCTTTATTTTTGTAACTAATAACATTATACTTAATATTGCACCAATTAAGAATGCCATAAGAGTTATTGCTATGGTATTGGCTAAACCAAAATATATTCCTAAAGCCCCCATTAACTTTACATCTCCAAAACCCATTGCTTCTTTTCCAGCAATAAGTCCTCCAACTAAAGTTATAAGTAAAAATATTCCAGCTCCAGCTAGCATTCCAAAAAACATATCTATCGCAATATTAGGATTAAAAATACCTGCTAAAAACATTAGAAATATACCAATTTCAAACATTGTCATATTTAATCTATTTGGTATTATTTGCAACTTATAATCTATGATAAAGGCAGATAATAACATTGGAGTTAATATTAAATATTTTATTAAATTTAAATTTCCTAAAAATGTTTTTTGTATTCCTAAGAAATATAACAATATAATATAAATAAGCATTGTAATTAAAGATAATAACAAATTAGTCTTATAGCCCTCTAATTCTTTTGCTTTAAACATTTCTTTACAAAATACTTTTTTATAATCTGGTAGCCTATAATTGCACCAATTAACAAATTTTCCTATAAAGAATCCTGCTACTGCAATTGCCACATAAATTAGTATATGTACATTATTAAAATACATCTTATTTCTCCTTTGTTTCTACATATTTTTTCTTGATATAGTTTTCTATTGGTCTTTTTATTAAAGTAATCCAAATATCTTTCTTTTCAATAGGCTCTACAAGTATTGAAAACATTTTCATTCTATTTGCCCCAATTACATCTGTAAAAATTTGATCTCCAACCACAGCAATATTTTTGTTTTCCAATTCAAGCATTTGTTTTGCCTTTTTAAATCCTCTTTTAAAAGGTTTCATTGCAAAATAACTGTAATCAATTTTAAGTTTTTGAGCAACTCCTGCAACTTTGTCTTTTTTTTCACTATTAGATAAAATAACTAACTTTATATTGTTATTTTTTAAATTGGTTGCCCATCTAATTGTTTCTTCTGAAATATTTCTATAATAGTCAATTAATGTATTATCAACATCTAAAATTAATCCTTTAATATTATTCTTATCTAAATAATCCAAGCTAATATCAGACACTTTATCAAAATATCCTTTAGGGTATAAAATCATAATAAATTTTTCCTCACTTTTTCAATAATATATTATCAATTATATGCAATTTTGTCAATTATAATTTAAGAGCTATGTATTAAACTTTAATACATAGCTCTTTTAATATTATTATATTCTACTTTCCACAGCAATTTTTATATTTTTTGCCCGAACCACATGTTCATCCCTTTCCTGTACATATAACACTATGAAATATATATAGTATTACTTTATATATTTCATATATTATTTCAAAAAGGATATTAACATCCTCAATATTTTTTATTGTTTTTTAGCATTATTTCATAAATATTAATTTCACAAACATAACTACACAAACAAGAAGAAGCAATATACCAATGACTGTATTGAATTTGCAAAAGCTCAGAACCGAATTCGAAACTGGAATAACACGATCATCAAATATGACAGCATGGGCTATATTTTCTCGAATAAAGAAATAGCCGATTTTAACTTTATCTCCCGGATTCAAACTTTTCGTTTTAGATGAATAGTAATCTGTTTGAGCAATAATCGTCCTCCCCTTGTCCTCAAAAGAAACTTCATACATTGCATTTCCTGTGTCAGAATAAATAGTTTGTTTAATGGTAGCATATGTTTGCTTACAGTTTTCTATTTGAAGAATTTCATTTTGATGAGCCTTTTTGATTATTAAAGAAATTAAAAGGAAAACAACAGCTATTACAAAGAGTATAGTAATTTTCACCATTTTAGTTACCTCCTTTTGTAACTATATTTACGATTCTACTTTCCACAGCAATTCTTATATTTTTTGCCAGAACCACATGGCTTTTGGTATTGTGGATTTTGGCAGCTTTTGGGAGCACTTGGCTCGTTAATTCGGCGTTTGGTTGCACCCCAGAGCACTCCGCAGCACTCGGCAAACCTAGCAGAACGTATCTAAAAACGTATCTAAAATTTTTGATATTTTAATTATTTACAATTTTTAAATAATTAATTATGAGGGATATTTAAAACATCCAAAGCGCTTTTAAAACATTCTACAACTTTATCATTTCCCTTCATTTCTATATAACATACATTATTGTCTTCAAATTGCTTTTTGTTTTGCAAGCTCAATGTATCAGCTATAAAAAATTTTGTATCTCTAGCATATATAACATCAGCACTCTCAGGATTACCTCTACCCATTAGTTTAACTTCTACTCGAATGTAATTATGATTAGTATCATACAATTTATAATCAACCTCTCTATCATAATCAAGTTCACCATTGCGTTTAAATATTGAGTCATCCATATATTCTTTAGGAACACCAGCCAATTCACATAATTTTGTAACTAATGGTTTTTCTACTTTTTTACCAATAGAACTCCAAGCACCACCTCTTATTGCTGCTTTCTTAGTTGCTAAAGCATTAATCACAAGTAAGCTTTCTGCTAAATTTAATTCAACATATACATCATGATATGTTAGCTTAATGGATATTCCAATTTCATCTGTTGCATCCTGTTTCAATTCATCAATTAAAGAGGATAAGTATTCAAAATTTGAATTCGCTACATCTAATACTATATCCCTTGTGGCACTACCATATATATTTGTAATTGTCTTCTTATTCATACCAGCATATATTGCACTTTCAGCCGGATCCAAATCACTATTATTTATAAAATTTTTCTTATACCACTCTAAACTAATCTCTTGTGAATTAAGTTTTGCATCAACAATTTTTTTAAAAAACATAATGGTAAAATCAAAAAACACACCATTTATTGAATTTATTACTTCTTCCCTATAATCTTCTCCATTTATTAATTTTTCAACAGTTTTATCTATTACTTGCCTTTCAAATGTCATTATATATACCCTCACTTTCGATAATTTTTAAATATTTCTCATTTATTTCACACATAACTGGGATTCGATTCATTTTATATGCTACTTTACCAAATGTTCCAATTCCCGCAAATGGATCTAAAACGACATCACCTTCAAATGAATAATATTTTAATACTCTTTTACATAATTCATCCGGAAAAATCGCCGGATGATTTTTGCTACTTGAAGGCGGTATTTTCCAAATATTAGAAGTGTTCATTTTAGCATCATTTGGTTTATAATTTTTATCTTTAGTGTATTTACTAATGTTTTTATCTAGTAAAAAATTACATTTTTTTCTATAAACCATTATACTTTCGGTAACACAATTTGGCTTGTAAGCTAACGGATTTTTTGTTTGCATATAACCACCAATTCTATTTGGTACAGAAGGTTCAGGCTTTTCCCAAATTATTTCATCTATAAAGTAAAACCCTATATCAGTTAATAATTTATGCAAATCAAAATGAATAGGATATCTTATGCTTTCGAACTCTCTACCAGGTCTTTTTGTTATTACTGGAGAAACATCTATTATTATGAATCTACCATCTTCTAATACTCTATGACATTGTTTAAATACTTTTTTTAGTTCTAAAAGATACTTTTTATAATTATTATAGTCAGAGTATTCTCTAGCATTATAATATGGAGGCGATGTGAAAATTAAATTTATATCTCCTTCTTTTAATTTTTTTAAAGTAGTAATACTATTTCCCTTTAAAATAAGAGGTTTTGAAATTGTACTCTTTCTCAAAACTACCTTATTATCTTTTTTTCCAATTTTATAATCATACATCTTATCCATTATTTCATTCTTATAAAACGATTTCATATCTTCACATAATCTTGCAAATTTATCTATGTCATATCTATATAATGTTGTTCTAAACATCTGATAAATAATGTCCATGTAATTTTTTTTAAAAGCATTTTCTATTAAAAAATTATATACTTTATTATCATCCTTTTGTCTGCCAATTGAAGATACTACCTCTCTTTTTATTTCAATAGGTAATTCTTGATTATATATTTCTAAGAGTAAATCAAAATTTTCACCACTTTTATTTTTTCCTAATTGTTTTATGTATTCAATTGTCATGATGTTTTCCTCCTTCCGCGATGTATACCTCTCATATAAATTATATCATATAATTGTCGTTATTATCTTATTAAGATGTTCTTTTAACTAATAAAATAACTCTGGATACGTTTTGTATCCAATTTGAAATTTATACCTCACCATACGCTTTGCCCTTATATTATAAAGGCTTTCAAGACTTTTTAAGAGTATCTAAAACGTATCTAAGACAAAAGACATGCCTAAAATTGCCTAAATATTGTAATCATAGAAAAACCCGCAATCCCTTATTTTATGCTGGTTTGTGAGCTTATTTACCACAACATTGCTTATATTTGCGTCCTGAGCCGCAAGGACAAGGATCATTTCTTCCAACTTTCGGTTCTTCATTTTTTATTGGTTCTTTGCTTACCGTGTCATTATCTAAATTATTTAAATTTTCTAATGAAGCATTTGTTATTTTTACAGTTTCAGTTCTTCTCATTTCTCCTGCTTTATGAATATTTAATAATATTTTAACAACGTCTGTTTTTATATCTTCTATCATTTGTTCGAACATGTCTGAACCTTCAATTCTATACTGTGTTGCTGGATCTTTTTGTCCATATGCACGAAGTCCTATACCATCTTTTAAATTATCCATTGCATCTATATGGTTCATCCATTTTTCATCAACAACTTTAAGCATTATAACTCTTTCAAGCTCTTTTATGTCATTCTCTCCAACTTCATTAACTTTCTCTAAATATTTTTGTTGAGCTTTTTCTTGTAGTTCAGCTATTAGTGAATTTTCATCTAAGACTTCATTATTCAATCCATCGATGTTTTCTATTCCAAAAATATTTTTAATTTGTAATTTTAATCCAGGAACATCAATTTCTTCACCATCTTGTACATTTGCATACATATTTACAACATCTTCAGCTACTGAATTAATCATGTGTTTAATGTTATCACTTAAGTCTTTTCCATCTAATACTTCTCTTCTTTGTCCGTAAATAATTTCTCTTTGTTGATTCATAACATCATCATATTTTAATACATTTTTACGTATTGCAAAGTTGTTTCCTTCAACTCTCTTTTGAGCATTTTCAACTGCTTTAGATAAGAATTTATGTTGTATTGGCATATCTTCATCTGCACCCAATGTATTATATAGGCTTGTTATCATATCTCCGCCAAAGATTTTCATTAAGTCATCGTCCAATCCTATATAGAATCTTGATTCACCAATATCTCCTTGACGTCCACTACGTCCTCTTAACTGATTATCTATTCTTCTTGACTCATGTCTTTCTGTACCAATTATTTTAAGACCACCAGCTTCTATTACTTTTTCTCTCTCTTTTGATATTTCTTCTTCATATTTATTCTTTAATTCTTTGAATAATTTTCTTGCTTGAATTATATCTTGGTTATCTGTTTCATTATATGAATTTGCAAGTTCTATCATCTCTTCAGAATAGCCTTTTCTTCTCATTTCTTCTTTTGCTAAAAATTCGCTATTTCCTCCAAGCATAATATCAGTACCACGTCCTGCCATGTTTGTAGAAATTGTAACTGCTCCAAATTTACCAGCTTGTGCTACTATTGCAGCTTCTTTCTCATGATATTTTGCATTTAATACTTCATGTTTTATTCCTTCTTTTTTAAGTATGCTACTTAGTTTTTCTGATTTTTCTACAGAAACAGTACCAACTAAAACAGGTTGACCTTTTTTATTGCTTTCTTTTATATCTTCAACAACAGCCTTAAATTTTGCTCTTTCATTTTTATATATAATGTCATTATTATCTTTTCTTATCATAGGTTTATTAGTTGGTATTTCTATAACATCTAGATTATATATTTCTTCAAATTCAGCTTCTTCTGTCATAGCAGTACCAGTCATACCAGATAATTTATCATACATTCTAAAGTAATTTTGGAAAGTTATTGTTGCTAATGTTTTAGATTCATCAGCTATTTTTACATTTTCCTTTGCTTCTATAGCTTGATGTAAGCCATTATTGTATCTTCTTCCATACATAATTCTTCCTGTAAATTCGTCAACAATTAGCACTTCTCCATCTTTTACAATATAGTCTATATCTTTCTTCATAACACCATTAGCACGTAACGCTTGGTTAATATGATGAACTAATTCTGAGTTATCTAAGTCATTTAAGTTTTCAACTCCAAAGGCTTGTTCTGCTTTTTTAATTCCTTTTCCTGTTAGTGTTGCTGATTTAGCTTTTAAGTCTACAATATAATCATATTTTTCATTGTCTTCTGCTTGATCTAAATCCTTAACATCTTCTTCTACAATTATTTTAGCTTGTAATCTTTTTACAAAGCTATCTGCTTTTTTGTATAAATCAGATGATTTATCAGCTCTACCAGAAATTATAAGCGGTGTACGAGCCTCGTCTATTAAAATACTATCTATCTCATCCACTATGGCATAATTTAGTTTTCTTTGAACAGCTTGTTCTTTATAAATAACCATATTATCTCTTAAATAATCAAATCCAAATTCATTATTTGTACCATATGTAACATCCGCTGCATATGCTGCTCTTTTAGCAGCAGGATCCATTCCATTTATACATAGTCCAACAGTTAATCCAAGGAATTTATATAATTTTCCCATCCATTCACTATCCCTTTTAGCTAAATAGTCATTAACTGTTACAACATGCACACCATCTCCTGAAAGTGCATTTAAATATACTGGTAATGTAGCAACTAATGTTTTACCTTCACCAGTTTTCATTTCTGCAATTCTTCCTTGATGTAATATAATTCCACCAATTAATTGAACATCAAAATGTCTCATTCCCAAAACTCTTTTAGATGCTTCTCTGGCTACTGCAAAAGCTTCTGGTAATATATCATCTAATGTCATACCATTTTTTAACTTTTCCTTTAATTCTGGGGTTTTAGCTTGTAATTCTTTATCTGTTAATTTTTCCATTTCTGGCTCCAAGCTATTAATTTTGTTTACTAATGGCATAACCCTTTTAACTTCTTTTTCACTGTATGATTTAAATAGTCCCATTCAAAATCCTCCTAAACATATTAAAGTCCATTTTATGACATATGTAATATATCACTTTTATATGCATTTATCAAGTAAATTCACATAAAAAATATTTTTCAAAAACAAAAAGCCAGCTTATACAAATTATTGATTATTCAATAACTTATATAAGCTGGCTTTTATAAGTTTTTATTTTATTTGTTTCATAACTTCTTCAGCAAAGTTTTCTTCTTTTTTCTCTATTCCTTCACCTTTTTCAAATCTAGCAAATCTAACTATTTTTGCATTTTTAGAAGCTAATAAATCTTTAACTTTTATATCAGGATTTTTAACAAATTCTTGTTCAACTAAGCATATTTCGCTATAAAATTTTCCAACTCTACCTTGAACTATTTTTTCAGCTATTGCTTCTGGTTTACCTTCATTCATAGCTTGAGCTTTTAATATTTCCATTTCTTTGTCTAATCTTTCAGCTGGAACTGCTTCCTTATCTAAATATTCTGGTTTTGCAGCTGCTATTTGCATACATACATCTTTTGCA
Source organism: uncultured Clostridia bacterium (assembly GCA_934183305.1). GTDB lineage: Bacteria > Bacillota > Clostridia > TANB77 > CAG-508 > HGM13634. The sequence goes on from CAKPSF010000004.1 coordinate 88,337, forward strand.
AGTTCACTATCGCCATTTTCAATTTCAACTAAAACTCCTATTTTTCCATCACCATGAATGTATTTTTCAACTAAACCTGTTGTTTCAAATCTTTCAAATCTTCTTATTGACATATTTTCACCAATTGTAGCTATTTTATTTGTTAATACTTCATTTACAGTTTTAGATTCGTCTTCTATGAATTTTTGAGATAATAATTCTTCTACATCTTTTGGATTTTTTAAAGCTACTTGTTTTGCAACATCTGCTGCAAATGTTCTAAACTCATCATTTTTAGCAACAAAGTCTGTTTCAGCATTAACTTCTGCTACCGCTCCAACTTTTCCATCTTCTGTAACATAAGCAGTAACTAAACCTTCTGCTGCAACTCTATCTGATTTTTTAGCAGCTTTTGCAATTCCTCTTTCTCTTAAAAGTTCAATTGCTTTTTCCATATCTCCATCAGTTTCTGTTAAAACTTTTTTGCAGTCCATCATACCTGCACCTGTTTTTTCCCTTAAATCTTTTACTTGACTTGCAGTAATCATTTATCTATTCCTCCTTAGAATATAAATTTGAATATAGGCGGCAGATATTATTTTGTGCCGCCTACTTTTATTTGATTTTTATTATTCTTCAACTATTTCTTGTTCTTCGCTATTTGCAACAACTTCTTCAATAGATTCTTCTTTTTTATCTTCGTTTGATTCAACTGTTAAATCTAAAGCTTCACCTTGTTTTCCTTCTATAACTGCATTAGCAATTACTTGTGCAATTAATTTTACTGAACGAATAGCATCGTCATTTCCAGGTATTACATAATCAATATCTTCTGGGCTACAGTTTGTATCAACTAATCCTACAACTGGTATATTTAATTTTTTAGCTTCTTGTATAGCTATGGCTTCTTTTTTAGAATCAACTATGAATATTACACCAGGTAATTCTTCCATATCTTTAATTCCACCTAAGTTAGTTTCAAGTTTAGCCATTTCTTTTTTCAAAACTATAACTTCTTTTTTAGGTAATACTTCAAAAGTACCATCTTGTTCCATAGTTTCTAATTTTTTAAGTCTTTCAACTCTTGTTCTAATTGTTTTAAAGTTAGTAAGCATTCCACCTAACCATCTTTGATCAATGTAGAACATTCCGCAAGATAATGCTGCTTCTTTCATGCATTCTTGTGCTTGTTTTTTAGTTCCTACAAATAGAACTGTTTTTCCTTCTTCAACTTGTTCTTTAACGAATGCATATGCTTCGTCAATCTTTCTTGAAGTTTTTTGTAAATCGATGATGTGGATACCATTTCTAGCTTGGAATATGTATTCAGCCATTTTAGGATCCCATCTTCTAGTTTGATGTCCAAAGTGAACACCTGCTTCTAGTAATTGTTTCATTGCAACTACTGCCATTTTAAATTCCTCCTTTTAGTTTTTCCTCCACAAGGTTTACGTTTAATTGCTAACCTAAATCCTTAGGCACTAAGCCAAACTAACCTTATGTGTGATATTAACTATAATATTATAACAAAGAACAATAATAAAATCAATACTTTTTACTTATTTTCTACGATATTTTAATATTAATTTTAAAATCTGTATTTTTTTGAAATTAATACATATATTTAATTAGAATTTTTTATAAAGGAGTTTGCATTATGAAAAATAATGAAAAATTATTAAAATTTCAAATTTTTTCTATCATATTTGCTATCGTTTTAGGAACTTTACTACATTTTGTATTCGAATGGAGCGGAAATAATTATATTATTGGCTCTTTTAGTGCAGTTAACGAAAGTACATGGGAACATTTAAAATTAGCATTTTTCCCAATGTTTATCACTTTAATTATAGGATATTATATTTTTAATAAAACATACCCAAACTTTTTCTGTTCAAAAGCTTTAGGTATTATTATCGCAATATCATTTATTGTTATATTCTTCTACACATATACAGGAATAATTGGAGCAAATTATGCTTTTCTTGATATATCAAGCTTTTTCATAGCAGTAATACTTGGTGAATTAGTTTCATTTAAAAGAATTATTAATAATAAAAAATGTAATAAAACAATACTAGGGCTAATTATAGGAATATTATTTATATGTTTCATTTTGTTTACATATATTCCACCAAAAATAAATCTATTTAAAGATCCAATAAATAATACTTATGGTATTAAAAAAATTATGTAATAGTAGTTAAAAAATAAAGCGACATAAAGTCGCTTTATTTTTAATTATTGCATCCGCAGTCATTTGTAGATATTGGATTATTAGTTGTATCCACCAAATTATTTAGATTATTCATATAGAATTTCTTTTGTGCTAATTTATCTTGTACTCCTCTTAGTGCTTCTCCAAATCTCTGAAAATGAACTACTTCTCTTTCTCTTAAGAATCTTAATGGTTCTAAAACATCCATATCTTCTGTTCCAACTAAATCCATTATTTTTTCATATGTTGCTCTAGCTTTTTGTTCTGCTGCTAAGTCTTCTTGTAAGTCTGCAATTGGATCTCCTTTTACAGCAATTGTTGTAGCTGACCATGGTACTCCTGCTGCTGATTGAGGATAAACTCCCCAGCCGTGATCTGTGTAATAAGCACCAAGTCCTGCTTCTTCCATTTCTTTTGGTGATGCACCATCTGTTAATTGATGTACCATTGTGCCTACCATTTCTAAATGTGCCATTTCTTCTGTGCCTATATCATTTAATATAGCTTTTGCTTTTTGATCTGGCATCCCAAATCTTTGAGATAAATATCTAAGTGAAGCTCCTATTTCACCGTCAGGTCCGTCCATATTGAGATATTATAAATTTTGCTAGTCTTGGATTTCTATTTCTTATATTAATTGGATATTCCAACATTTTTTGATATTTCCACATAATTAACAGTCACTACTCCTTTCCCATGGCCAAGGTTCTTCTAGCCATCTCCATTTGTTGCATGGACAATTTATAGTTAATGGTCCATAAACTTTTTGATATTTATCCATTAAATCTCTTAAAATGTTTGCATATTTTCTGTGTAGACATAGAGCCTTTTCGTCGTCTGGATGTGTATCTAAATATAAAGCAAGTTCAATTATTGAGAATTGATATTCCTTTATTTTCATCATCATTTCGTCTTTTGCCATCATAGTATTGTTACATTCACAGTTATTCATTATCCATTGCACCCCTTTCCTATTTTATTTGTCATTCTAATATATTCAATTTCTTCTATTGATTGGTTAGGGCAATAAGGACTAACTAATTCTGGGAATATTGTTCCATATTTCAAACCTACTTCTGGTTTAAAAACATTATTCATAACTTGCCATGTAACATAACTTTGACCAAGCACTGGATTATCTGGGAAGCCATTATCGTTTTCTGCAAATCCACATGCACATTCATCCATTTCCATATTATAGTTACTTACATCACTGCATTTAGTTTCTAAATCGCACTCATTTACTTCAAATTGAGGACATGCATTCATACAATTACAGCAGCCACATTTTCTATAAAACATATTTTTTCCTCCTTAAAACAATTTATAATATATTTTATGACAATTATTTTAAATAAGTGCAAAAAAAGAAGGTGTATTTTTTAATACGCCTTCAAATTAAAATCTATAATTAAATTTTTAAAATTCCATCGATTATTTGATTTTCAGAATTATTATTTAATATTTTTGCTCCTCCAGATATAACAACTATATCTCCTTGTTCTAAATATTCTTGTTTCTTTAATTCTTCAATTCCAGCTTCTATTGTTTCATCTATTGAAGATTTACCTTTTACTAATATAGGTGTTACATTCCATACTAATCCTAATTGGTAGAAAGTTTTTTCGTTATCTGTTATAGCAAGTATTGGACATGCAGGTCCCATTCCAGCTAATCTTCTTGCAGAGTTTCCTAAATGTGTATAAACAACAATAGCATCTGCATTTAAATTTTTAGCTGTTGCTGTTGCTATATATGCAACATGTTTTTTAATATCTTCTCTATCCATGTCTACACTCTTGTTTGTAAATCTTTTCCAATAATTTAAGTCTGATTCAACTGATTTAGATATTTTATCCATTGTTGCAACACATAAATCTGGATGTTTACCCATTGCAGATTCACCTGAAAGCATTATTGCTGTTGTTCTATCATAAGTAGCGTTTGCAATATCACTTACATCTGCTCTTGAAGGTCTTGGGTTAACCATCATAGATTCAAGCATTTGTGTTGCTGTTATAACTGGTTTTCCAACTTCATTACATCTTTTTATAAATCTTTTTTGTACAACTGGTACTTTTTCAAATGGAACTTCAACAGACATATCTCCACGTGCTACCATTATACCATCTGATAATTCTAATATTTCTTCAAAATTGTCTATACCTTCTTGACTTTCAATTTTAGAAATAATTTTTATATCTTGTCCGCCATTATCATCTAATAGTTTTCTCATTTGACGTAAATCATCTGCTCTTCTTACGAATGATGCAAATATATAATCAAATCCTGCTTTAACACCATTTGTTAAATCTGATATATCTTTTTCTGATAATGCTGGTAGGTTTAGTTTTAATCCTCTTACATTAACAGTTTTTCTGCTTCCTAACATTCCAGAATTTAATGCTGTACAAACAACATCTTTTCCAACAACTTCATCTACTCTAAATTCAATAGCTCCATCATCTACTAGTATGCTAGCTCCTGGTCTAACATCTTCTGATAATCCTTTATAGCTTATTGATGTCTTTGTATTATTTCCTATTACATCATCATGTAAGAATGTGAACTTTTGTCCTTCTTCGATTTTAACTTTTTCGTCTCCAGATTCCAATTTACCTGTTCTAATTTCTGGTCCTTTAGTATCTAAACATAATGGAATTGGTTTATTTAAAGCTGTTCTAACTTTTTTTATTGTATCAATTTTTACTGCATTTTCTTCAAATCCACCGTGTGAAAAGTTTATTCTTGCAACATTCATTCCTGCATTTGCAAGTTTTGTTAGCATTTCTTCGCTCTCACTAGCTGGTCCTATAGTACAAACAATTTTTGTTTTTCTTAAATTTTCTTTTTTCATTTCTTATTCCTTCTTTCCTTTTAAAAAACAATAATTATTATACCACAGCAATTTTATATTATTCAAGTGTTTTCTCTTATTTTTTCAAAAATAATGATTTTAATTCTTTTTTAGTTATTGCTCCATTATTTCCAATAAATCCAATTATTGAAGCTTTATTCTCTTCTGCTTCTTCAAATATTTCATTAATATTATTTTTAGTCAAAATTCTACTTTCATATATAAGCAAATCTTCAAACTCATCTAATAGCAAAATATTTTTTATTTTCAATTTGTATGAATTTACTACAATTCCATTAAATAATTTGGATTTTACTTTTATACTATTGCAGGTACAATTAATTAGCATAGCACTATCATTTATAACATATTCATCAATATCAGTTTGTGTAAAATCAAAATTAACTATAATTTTAGATTTTAATAAACTTCTTCTATAACTATTGGAAAATTGTACAGCTATTCCGTATTCATTATATAGTTTTTCTTCTATTTTTTTAAATTTATATATGTTTTTACTTACAATTTTTATATTTCTAACTTTATGAGAAAGTTCTTCTATTAAATGCACATTTAAATTAGATGAATTATTTACTAGTATTGTTAACTCCATTTCATCTAGTTTTAATCCTTGAACTTTATTTATATATTTTAAAGCTTCAAATAGTAACACTTTTTTACTAATACTAGGTTCTAAATAGCCAACATTTAATGTTGCAAATAATTTATGTACTTTTCTAATATTCAAATCTTTAGATAACACAAAAATACAATCTTTATATTTTTGTAGTTTCTTTATTGCCTTTATAACTTCTTTTTCATTTTGTATATTTTCTATTGGCAAATCCCATATTTCTAATCCATTCAAATTTCTTTTGCTTATTATTTTTAAAAAAGAATAAATTTTAAATATAATTTTCTTTGCAAACACTGGCATTTTTTTTAATTTATCTGTTAACAACTTTTCATAATTTTTTACGTTTTTTAAATAAATAATATTTTTCATAAATAAAACCTCTAATATATTTTTTAAATTTATATTAGAGGCTTGTATTTTTTATTACAATTATTTTTCTTTTATGTCTAATTTTATATGTACATCTCTTAATTGTTCTGGTGTAACTTCTCCTGGTGCTCCCATTAATAAGTCTTGTGCCTTACTATTCATTGGGAAAGCAATAACTTCACGTATGCTTGGTTCATCTTGCATTAACATTATCATTCTATCTACACCTGGTGCAATTCCTGCATGTGGTGGTGCACCATAATGAAATGCATTAAACAATGCTGGAAATTTATTTTCTATTACTTCTTTATTATATCCTGCAATTTCAAATGCTTTTACCATTATCTCTGGATCATGGTTTCTAACAGCTCCTGAAGATAATTCTATACCATTACATACAATATCATATTGATATGCAAGTATATCAAGTGGATTTTTATTTTCTAAATCTTGTAATCCACCTTGTGGCATTGAGAATGGATTATGGCAGAAGTCTAATTTATCTTCATCATTTATTTCATACATTGGAAAATCTACTATCCAACAGAATTTATATACATCTTTTTCTAGTAAATCTAATCTTATTCCTAATTCTGTTCTAATTTTTCCTGCCAATGTTGCTACTTTTGCTTCTTCTTCAGCTATAAAGAATATTGCATCTCCCACATTTGTGTTAGTAGTTTTTAATAATTTTTCTTTTGATGCTTCATCTATAAATTTTGCAATTGAGCCTTGAAGATTGCCATCTTCTAGAACCTTTATCCATGCTAATCCTTTAGCTTCGCATTCTTGAACAGCAAATTCATTCATTCCATCATAAAATTTTCTTGGTAGTTCTTGTACATTGTGTACAGTTATTGTTCTAACAATTTTACCCTTAAATGCATTAAAATCAATATTTTTAAATATTTCTGTTACATCTTCAATTACAAGTGGATTTCTTAAATCTGGTTTATCACTACCATATTTAAGCATTGCTTCTTTAAAAGGTATCCTTGGGAATGGGTATTCGGCAACTCTTTTTCCACCAAATTCTTTAAAAGTATTATACATTACTTTTTCCATTACATTAAAAACATCTTCTTGTGTAGCAAAAGCCATTTCCATATCTAATTGATAAAACTCTCCTGGCGCTCTATCTGCTCTGGCATCTTCATCTCTAAAGCATGGTGCAATTTGGAAATATTTATCTATTCCAGATACCATTAATAATTGCTTAAATTGTTGTGGAGCTTGGGGAAGCGCATAAAATTTTCCTGGATGCACTCTACTTGGTACTAAATAATCTCTTGCGCCTTCTGGTGATGAACTAGTTAAAACTGGGGTTTGTACCTCTGTAAACCCTCTTTCTATCATTTGATTTCTTAAATATTGTAATACTTTTGCTCTGAACAATATATTATTTTTAAGTTCTTCATTTCTTAAATCCAAGAATCTATATTTAAGTCTTAAATCCTCACTTATATTTTTATCTGTATTAATTTCAAAAGGAAGTTCTTTTAATCTTTTTCCTAACACTTCAACTTTATCTGCTATAATTTCTATTTCTCCTGTTTTCATATTAGGGTTAATATCTTGTCTTAATCTAACTTCTCCTTCTATTGATACTGTTGATTCTGTTGGTATTTTAGAAACCTCTTCAATTAATCCACTTTCTATTGTAACAACAGCTTGAGTTAATCCATATTGATCTCTTAAATCTATAAATAATAGTCCCCCTAAATTTCTACTTGTTTGAATCCAACCAGCAAGTTTAACTCTTTTTCCAATATCATTCTTTGTTAATTCTCCACAATTATGTGTTCTGTATTCGTTCATATAATTTTTCCCTTCTAAATTTCATACAACTTAATATTTTACATACTTTTTTGCAGAAAGTCAAGAGTTGTCAGCATTATTTTTTGTTCCACCCATCTTTGTTTATCTGTCTTTCTCTTGCTATTGCTAAAGAATCATCAGGTACATCATTTGTTATTGTTGAACCTGCCGCTACAAATGAGTTCTTTCCTAATTTTACTGGCGCAACTAAATTTACATTTGAGCCAATAAAACAATGTTCTCCAATTATTGTTTTACTTTTATTAAATCCATCGTAATTGCATGTTATAGTCCCACAACCCACATTTGTTTTAGCTCCAATCTCGCAATCTCCCATGTATGATAAATGTGGAACTTTTGCCCCTTCACCTATTATTGCTTTTTTTATTTCAACAAAACTTCCTATTTTTACTTTATCTGCTAATCTACATCCCTCTCTTATATATGCATTTGGTCCAAGTTCACAATCTTTACCTATTACAACATCATTTTTAATTGTTGTATTTGGATGTATAACAGTGTCTGTTCCAATTTCAACATCATCATATATGTATGTGTTATCTATATCCTCTATTGTTACACCATTTCTCATATGATATTGGTTAATACGTAATTTCAAAACTTTTGTTAAAAGTTCTAATTGCAATTTATCATTTACTCCAAGTATTTCTGTGTTATCCTCTACTATTACAGCTCCAGTTTTTAATCCCTTTTCATTCATTATCTTAACAACATCTGTTAAATAATACTCATTTTGAGCATTATTAGGTTTTATTTCTTTTAAAGCTTTCAATAATTCTTGTATATCAAAACAATATATACCCGCATTTATTTCTTGTATACTCTTTTGATCTTCTGCTAAATCTTTTTCCTCTATAATCTCTTTAATATTTCCACCAATATCTCTTATAATTCTTCCATAACCAGTTGGATTATTATATATTGCAGTAAGAATTGTTGCATATTCTTTATTTTTTACACTTTTATCTATAAGTTCTTTTAAAGTTTCTGGTCTTAAAATTGGAACATCACCATTCAAAACTACAATTTTCCCTTGTTTATCTTTTAAATAGTTTTCCGCTTGCATTACTGCATGACCAGTTCCTAACATTTCATCTTGATATGCATATTTAACACTATCACCCAAAACTAGTTGGACTTGCTCTCTTTTATAGCCAACTACTGTAACAATATCATCCACTCCAGCCTTTTGTGCTGTTTCTACTACTCTTCTTACTAATTCTTTACCATATATTTTATGTACTAATTTAGATTTATCCGATTTCATTCTGGTTCCTTTACCAGCTGCTAAAACTAAAGCAATAACTTCTTCTTTCATATAATCGCCTCCAAAAATGTTTATATATAATGTATATTCATAATTAAACAAAATCATAATAGCACAAAAGGAATTTTATTGCAAGTTTAGGATATTTAAATTTTTTTCTATTTTTTTGTAATATTAATTTTTGTTGTTAATATAAATTAATAAAGTTTATTGTACAAACATTTTTAAGGAGGGTAATTTAAATGGAAAATTTAAATTTATATCAAGATATACAGGCTCGTACAAATGGCGATATTTATATTGGTGTTGTAGGTCCAGTTAGAACTGGTAAATCCACATTTATTAAAAGATTTATGGATTTATTGGTTATTCCTAATATAGATAACGAATACAAAAGGCAAAGAGCTCAAGATGAACTGCCACAAAGTGCGGCAGGTAGAACAATAATGACTACTGAACCAAAATTTGTTCCAAATGAAGCAATTGACATTACCATAGGAGATAATTTAAAATTAAAAACTCGTTTAGTAGATTGTGTAGGATATTTAGTAAATGACGCTATTGGTTACTTAGAAGATGATATGCCAAGAATGGTTAAAACACCATGGTCTGATGATGAAATTCCTTTTGAAGAGGCTGCTGAAATTGGAACAAGAAAGGTTATTAAAGAACATTCTACAATTGGTCTCTTAGTAACAACAGATGGCAGTATAACAGATATTCCAAGATATGATTATGTAGAAGCTGAAGAACGTGTAGTAAGAGAATTAAAAGAATTAAACAAACCTTTTGCAATTGTTTTAAATTCTAGTTCACCTTATTCAGAAAGCACTAGAAGTCTTGCAGAAGAATTGGAAGAGAAATACAATGCTCCAGTAATTCCAGCAGATTGTTCAAATCTAGAAATAAATGATATAAATAATGTTTTTTCTAGAGTTTTATATGAATTTCCTATTGACCAAATAAACATTAATTTTCCTAGATGGATTGATACTTTAGATAACACGCATTGGCTAAAAACAACTCTTTACAGTGATATAATGAATGCCTTTAGTAATGTTAACGAATTAAAAGAAATTGATAATGCAATTTCAAATCTTCAAAATAGTGAAGTTGTAGACAAATGCACCAGTGATGATATTAACTTAGGTAATGGCCAAGTAAATATATCAATAATGCTAAAAGAAGAACTGTTCTATAAAGTATTAACAGAAGTATCTGGAGTAAATATTTCCAACGAAGGAGATTTATTCTCAACAATTTCTACTTTATCTACTGTAAAAAAAGAATACGACAAGATTTCATTTGCTTTAAATGAAGTAAAACAAAAAGGTTACGGAATTGTCACTCCATCTATTGAGGAATTAATCTTAGATGAACCAGAAATAGTAAAACAAGGTTCTAAATTTGGAGTCAAACTAAAAGCACGTGCGCCATCTATACATATGATAAGAGCAGATATTGAAACTGAAGTTTCTCCAATAGTCGGTTCCGAAAAACAATCTGAAGAATTAGTAAATTACTTACTATCTGAATTTGAAAGTGACCCATTAAAAATTTGGGAATCAAATATATTTGGAAAAAATCTACATGAACTTGTAAACGAAGGACTACAAAACAAATTATCAAAAATGCCAGAAGATGCTCAAATGAAGTTACAAGAAACACTGCAAAGAATTATAAACGAAGGCAGTGGCGGATTAATTTGCATAATATTATAAAACAAAAAATCAACTCAAAACGAGTTGATTTTTTATTATTTGATTACATTTTTTACTACTTCACTTGCTATTATTAGTCCTGCAACTGATGGCACAAATGAAATGCTTCCTAATGCTTTTTCTTGATTTTCTTTATATTGTGGTTTTATTGGTTCTTCTTTTGAGTATACTACTTTATGTTTTTTTATTCCTAATTTTTTTAATTCTTTTCTTAGTATTTTGCAAACTGGGCATACTGATGTTTTATATATATCAGCAACCTCAAACATTAATGGGTTAAGTTTATTTGCAGCTCCTGCTGCTGATATTATTGGCACATTTTCCTTGTGTGCTTTTTTTATTATTTCTAATTTGTTCTTCATTGTATCTATTGCGTCCACAACATAGTCAACAGAAGAATCTATTATACTTGTTTCTCCATTTTTAATCTCATCTGGTCTATATGCTTCAACTACCGCATTGGGATTAATTGATAATATTCTTTCTTTCGCTACTTCAACTTTATATTTTCCAATAGTCTCATTTGTAGCAATTATTTGTCTATTAATATTAGAGATTGCAACTTTGTCATAGTCTATTATTATTATATGTCCAACTCCTGCTCTAGCTAATGCTTCTACAACAAATGAGCCAACTCCTCCTACCCCATATACAATAACTTTAGCATTTTTTATCTTATTTAATTTTTCTGTTCCAATTAATATTTCAGTTCTTGTAAATATATTTTCCATTAATCTTGCACCTTTTCTTGAATAATTACTCTATCATCAATAGAGTTTGCATCTTTTTTTATGTATTTTATACTTGAAAATACACAGTCAACATTAGATATTACAACAAGCGAAACCAAAATTACCCATAACATTTTTACAGATATTTTCTTTCTTATATTTTTTATTAATTTCTGTATTCTTGGATATATTTTCTTAACAAATACGATGCCTATAAATCCAAAAAATATAGAGAATATTAGGCATACTCGACCATTAATATTTAGAAAATAGTTTGAATAATCCCACCATCTTAAATTAAATATAAGTTCTAAAAATAAAGAAGTAAGATATTCTAATGTTGTAAATATAGCAGTTACAATAAAGAAAATTCCTAAAGTATTAACCTTCTTTTTTCTTATTTTTTCGGTTATTAGTACCATTGCAACCGCTCCCCAACCATATATAGGGCACATTGGTCCATATAAAAAACCTCTATCTACAAATGTTCCAAAAACACTGTATGCATACAAAACTTCCATTATCCATCCAAGTATAGAGCATATAAAATAATATATAAGTAAGTTTTGTATTTTCAAAGATAATACTTTAATATTACTGTCTTTCATTTCTTCTCCCTTTTATTATTTAATAATATTTAAAGCCTTTTTAGCTTCTTTGTTTTTATCGAATATATCAATTATCAATATTGTTATAGCAACAAAAACAAGTGTTAATAAATAAACAATTCCAGCATTCATCCATTTTCCATTTATTATACTATTTCCTACTATCGTAGAAGATATCACAGACGGAAATCTCACAAATGTTGAAATTAATATGAATTTTGAAGGTTTTATTGGAAGTAATCCTCCAATATACACTAGCAAGTCTTTAGGTGTTCCTGGTATCAAAAATAATATACACATTATTTTTTCTATTTTCTTTGGATCATTAAAGATTTTACTGTTTTCTATTTTATCAATCTTTTCTTGACTACAAAATTCATATACCAAGTTTTTCCCAAATTTTCTTACTAAATAAAAAATAGCAGTTGTACTTAAAAATACACAGAACATAATAAATATCGTTCCACCAATACTGCCGTAACACATACCAGCTAATACTTCTAATGGTTCTCCTGGTAACACCGCTAAAATTATTTGCGCAATTTCTAAGTAGAATAGCATTAGCATACCTTTAATCCCAGAGTTTGTTATTTCATTTTTAAACTTAATCTGTCCTTCTGGAGTTGTTATATTTTTAATTATTGGATATAGGTAAACAGTAGCATAAATGCAAATTCCAACAACAACTACAAATGCTATTAATTTTAATATTTGTACTTTATTCCATTTTTTCATTTAATTATTTCTATCCCTTTTATTAATACTATAATAGTTTTAATATATTATTCCATTGTGACTTTTAAGTGACAGCTTTACTTAATTGCATTTCTTGCTAATTCATCACAACGATTATTGTACTCATTATCCGCATGGCCTTTTACTTTTATAAATTCAACCTCATGTATTTTAGTTAATTCATATAGTTCTTGCCATAGTTCTTTATTTTTTACAGGTTCTTTACTGGCATTTTTCCAGCCATTTTTTAGCCAACCATAAATCCATTTTTGATTAAAAGCATTAACAACATATGCACTATCACTATATAGTTTTACTTTGCATGGAAATTTTAAAAGTTTTAGTCCTTCTATAACTGCGGTTAATTCCATAACATTATTAGTTGTATTGTCTTTTCCACCTGAAATTTCTTTTTTGTTTTCATTATACATTAATATGCTTCCCCAACCTCCTGGTCCAGGGTTACCAGAGCATGCACCATCTGTATAGATTGTTACTTCTTCCATACTTCTCTCCTATGTTATTTTATTTTTTAATTGTATTATTTAACATTTTATGATATTATATCAGTAAATAGTTTTAATTACAATAAGGAGTTATATTTTTATGACAAATGTTGTTGGTATAATAGGTGAATACAATCCCTTTCATAATGGTCATAAATATCATTTGGAAGCATCAAAACAAAATGCACATGCAGACTATACAATTGCAGTTATATCTGGCAATTTTGTTCAACGTGGAAATGTTTCTTTAATTAACAAATGGGATAAAGCTAATATGGCTCTTTCTAACGGTGTTGATTTAGTTATTGAACTTCCAACCATATACAGCATTTCTAGTGCAGAAAATTTTGCATACGGTGCAGTAAAAATATTAGACTCATTAAAAATTATTGATTATATTTCTTTTGGTAGTGAATCTTGTGATTTAGAAGTATTAGATAAAATGGCTACTGTTTTATATAAACAACCAACAGAATTCACTTCTATATTAAAACATGAGCTTTCAAAAGGAATTTCATTTCCCAAAGCTAGAGAAAATGCACTTCTTATGTATTTAAATGACATTAGAAAATATTCAAATGTATTATCTAGTCCAAACAACATTTTAGCAATTGAATATATTAAGGCTTTAAAAAAACTTAAGAGTCAAATTAAACCTATTTCTGTAAAAAGAGTTAATGTTGGATACAACGATTTAAATATTAATGGAAACTTTGCTAGTGCTACTGCTATACGAGAAATGATTAAAAATAATAAACCAGCTGGTATGAGTAAACTTATGCCACCTAATTCTTACAGAATATTATATAATAGCATTTTAAAAGGTCATTATGTTAAAGATATTTCTGCTTTTGAAAAAGAAATACTTTATACTTTACGAAAAATGTCGTTAAAAGAAATTGCAAATTTACCAGATGTTGCTGAAGGTTTAGAACATAATATAAAAAATGCAGCCAATTCTTGTAACACATTAGAAGAGTTTATGAATATAATTAAAACAAAAAGATATACAAACACAAGAATTCAAAGAATACTTATTTATGCTTTACTAGGCATTACAAAAACTGATATGAAAGAATCTTTTAAGACTCAACCATATATTAGAGTGCTTGGTTTTAATAACAAAGGAAAAGAACTGCTTTCTGTTATTTCAAGAGCAAATCCAAACTTAAATATTATAACCTCTGTAAAAAAATACATTGATAATAATCCAAGTAAGCAATTATTAAATATGTTAAACACAGATATAAATGCAACAAATATTTATACCTTAGGTTATGAAAAAGATTCTTGGTCTAACTTGGATTACACCCATAATATGATTATATATTAAAAGTCGATTTCTAAATATAAGAAACCGACTTAATATTTTTTATTATTAATCATTATCTTTTAATATTTTATCTGCCTCTGCTTGTGTTAAGTATTTGTATTTAACCATTTTTGCTATAACTTGTTTTTGTCTTTGTTTAGCTAAACTCAAATTTTTAGTTGGAGCATATACTGATGGTGCATTTGGTATACCTGCAAGCATTGTTGCTTCATAGGCAGTCATACTTTTAGGTTCTTTTTTAAAATATCCTTTACTTGCTTCTTTTACAGTATAATATCCATTTCCAAAATAACTTGTATTCAAATACAATTCTAATATTTCATCTTTTCCTAATTTTCTTTCAAGTTCGTAAGCCATAAATACTTCTGCAATTTTTCGTTCCATTTCTTTTTTCTGTGTAAAATAAGTATTTTTTGCTAGCTGCTGAGTTATTGTACTTCCTCCCTCTGCAAATTCTTTTTCTTTTATATTAGTTACAATAGCTCGTCCTATTGAAATTATATCTATTGCTCCATGTTTATAATATCTATGATCTTCAACTGCTAATACGGCATCAATATATATTTGTGGTAATTCTGAAAGTTTTGTATAATTACTTTTACTTTGAATTTGTTCAACTTTTTCCTCAATACTCACTTCATCTAACGCTTTTTTGTATAAATTATACCCTTTAACAATAAATGGTATAGAAATACATATTACAATAAATAATATAACAACTAAAATCTTAATTATTTTCTTCATTTTACTTTCTTTTTCTCCATCTATACTTTATACTCATTATACCACATAAAAAATGACAATCAAGTGACAAATTATAAAAAGCAAAAAATCGCAAAACTGCGATTTTTCACTTTAAATTACTTAGTAAATTATTTACTTTTGATATTCATAACTTGAGCACATAGACTCATCACATTTAGTTGTATTACAATTTGGTGTTGGAGATACTACTATTTGTTTTAACTCACATAATTGCTTATCACAATTATTATATTTACAACTTTCAACTGTACAGTTTATTTTTTGTTTGTCGTCCATTAAAATAACCTCCTAATAATTTTTATATAATTATTATTTGTTATTTTTTAAAATTTATTAGCACTTTTTTTCTTTTTTCTCTTCCAATTTTTTTATTTCTTTATTTTGAACAGTATTTTGTTTACATTCATCTGGATTTTTAAAACTCAAATACCAACTCATTCCATTTTTGTTATTTTTTACATTTTGAACTCTTTCTTCTAAACCGCAAAAAGTTGTTGGGATTGGATTAATTATTGGTTCTCCTAGTCTCCAATTAGCTGGCGTAGAGCCTTTGCACTCTCCTGCGATTTGTAAAGCTTCTAAGGCTCTTAAAATTTCAGGAATACATCTTCCAACATTCATTGGATATATTAATATCAACCTTATTATTCCATTTGGATCTATTATATATACATTTCTAACCGTTTCTGTATTACTAACATCACTAGAAATCATTCCATACTTCCTTGCAATTTCTCCGTTTCTATCTGCAATTATTGGAAATGGGATTTTAACTCCGGTTCTTAAATAAATATCATACATCCATGCCAAATGTGAAGGATTACTGTCTATACTTAATCCTAATAAACATGCATTTCTCTGTTTAAAAAATTCATTTGCATTAGAAAAAGCAATCATTTCAGTTGTACAAACTGGGGTAAAAGCCTTCAATTTGGGGATATTATATTAATCGGCTAATTTCAGGTTTTAGCTCGAATTTCACACTTTTATCGTGATAAATCCATATTTTATCAATTAAACACTCTAAAATATATCTATTGGGTTCATTAGATTTTAGAATATCATCAAAATATTCTATTGCCGTTTTTAATCCTTTTATCTTTTCTATGTCTAAATCTTCTTGCTGTTGCTCTAATAGTTTTTGTAATTGTTCTATACGATTAGTTTTATCTTTTTCCAATTCTTTATATGTATTTTCAATCATTTCTCGTTGATACTCATTTGTAGTATTAGTTAAATCTTTAATTTTTTGACTAATCAAAACTTTGTATTCAGCATTTAAGTTTTCAATTTCAAATTTAATTTTTTCTTTATTATTTGTTTTAGCATTAGTTTTTGTTTGAAGCTGTATTTTATTTATTTCATCTATGTATTTATTTTTAGTGAATTTTAAAAATTCCTTAAAATGTATAATTATATCTGATTCTTTAATTTCATGGCATTTACATCTAGCTTTACCATAAGTTCTATATTGTGAACATTCATAACCCTTTTGGGATTGTTTTCTAGTTATAGTTATGCCACTTACTCCAAAGCCACAATCACCACATCTGCAAAGTCCTGAAAAGTAATAATTTCTTTTTCTCGTACTTGATGTGCTTTTTGTATTTACTTTTCTTTTTCTTATTTCTTGAGCTAAGTTAAAGGTTTCTTTAGATATAATTGCTTCATGATGATTTGCAAACACAAAATGTTCTTCCTCTGGAAGCTTTATTGCTTTACCTCTTATGGATACAGTCTTTTTCTTATGAGTTCTAAGTGTGCCACAATATACATCATTCTCTAAAATATTTCTTATCATATATGTGGACCATAATTTTTGAACAGGATGTTTATATATTCTGCCTCTTTCTAGGTGTTTCATTTGATAGTAAACCGATGGAGTTGGATAATTATATTTACTATTTAGAATATCGCAAATTTTCTTTCTTCCAATTCCTTCTTCGGTATATAACTTATATATTAATTCTATAACAGGTCGTAGTTCTTCATCAACATATAGCTTTGTTATATCTTCTGGATCTTTTATATATCCATAATAATTTCCCATAATTAATCTTCCTGTTTTTTGTTTAGAATACATGTGGTCTCTAGTTTTTCTTGAACAATCTTTAACATATCTTTCATTAAACCATGTTGTTATTCCAATAGTATCATCTCTATCATTTAAAACATCATAAGTTCCACCCATTTCAGAAACTAATATTAAATTCTTTTGAATATTCTTAAACTCATCTATTAAAACTAATACTCGTCCGTTATGTCTTCCAATTCTTGATAAATCCTTTGCTATGACTACATCAATTTTTCCTCCTTTTACTTTTTCAATCATTTTTGAAAATGCAGGTCTGTTAAAGGTATATCCCGAAACATTGTCATCTATGTAGAAGTCTGAGATAGTCCAATTACGAGAAATTGCATAGTCTTGAATAATTCTTTTCTGTTCTTCAATACTTGCATAGTTTTCTTTATCTTCATCTCTAGACAATCTACAATATCCGTACAACTGTCATTTTATCCTCCAAATCTCGCCTGATATTGCTTGTTTTCATGTTAGCATACATTTCTATTTAATTCCACTTGTTTCGTAATTATTCTTTCAAGAATCTCGGGATAATTCTCTTTTCCAGTTACGAAAATAGCCACGCTATATTTTTCTTGTTTATACTTTTTAACTAAATCTTTTGTTTCTTCTTTCTGGAGTTCTTCTTCTGTCAAATAAATTTGAACATACTTCGTGCCTTGTATTTCTGTATTTGTAATTTGCATTACTTTTTAACTCCTTCATAACACTTCTAATAAATGTTATGCTAAAAAGAGAATTGTTATCTCTTTTTATTTAAATTACAATATAGAAATAGAGTAAAACCTTTTCATATTTATCAAATTTTCTCACCTCACATTTCTATATATATGAAGCCAAAAATTTTATCAAATGTTGCATTTTTTTAATTTTTTTCAAACTTTTTTAAAGTTTGCAGGAAGAGGGAGCCGCCCCGAATCCCAATAAGAGCCTAAAAGCGTGGCTTTTAGTGGGATACTTGAAAAATATAGAGGCGACTTTTGGTCGCCCCATAAATTTATAAAACTATTATATAAATTGTAAATTTCTCGCTATCATTAACATGACTCTTTCTCAACTTTATTCAAATAGAAATTATATATTTTATTGTTTGCTATAT
>CAKPSF010000005.1 GCA_934183305.1 uncultured Clostridia bacterium
GCTGGGCTGGCTAGATTCGAACTAGCGCATGCCAGAGTCAAAGTCTGGTGCCTTACCGCTTGGCTACAGCCCAATATATAAATGGGGTGGAAGATGGGACTCGAACCCACGGTCTCCAGTGCCACAAACTGGCGCGTTAACCAACTACGCTACATCCACCGTTTGCACTATTATTGTTTTACCAACAGTGCAATTAATATTTTAAACCATTTTATATTATTTTGTCAAGTAAATTTGTACTTTTTTACTTTAAAATTTTAAAAAATAAGCTGATTATTTTTTAAATTTAGTCTTCTCTTGCCAAAACTATAGTTCTCGCCTTGCTATCGTTAGTACAAGTAGATAAAGAAATTTCTCTTTTTCCATTTGTATTTCTAGTCATATAAGAAGATTCACTTCCAGATGCTCTATAAATATTATATACAGTATATTTAACTTTTCTTCCTTGCATATCTGTTATATATATAATTGACCCGTTTTCTAGGTTTTTTACATCTGAAAACATTGTTCCATTTCTATAATTGTGTCCTATTATTACTGAATTTCCAACATTATTCAAACCGTTAGAAGTATATAATAGCACTACTGATGTTTCTAATGATTTGGTAGTAAGTTTTTCTAGTATTGGATATTTTACATTTATTGATGGAATTTGAATTGTTCCAACTACTTCAAATCCTTTATACGTAGTAGTTTTTTGATTATCTGTTACAGTATTATCATTTCCACTAGCAATTTCACCTTTTGTTGTATTTTGTTCAATAACGTTTTCAGGATTTACTGTAAATTCAAATCTATTAGCTGCCTCTGCTGCTCCTGAGTCGGTAGAATAAGCTTTAAAAATTCTATATCCAATAATACCAACTACGCCAATAATTGCAATTATAGCTATAACTAATATAACAGTAAGTAAGTTTCCATATTTACTATTATTAAACATATTTTTTCCTCCTATGCAAAATATTATACTATTTAATTATAACATATTTACCACATTTTTGATAGTGTTTACAATTATTTTATACGCTATATTTTTAATTTTTTTCCACCTAATAAATGTAGATGTAAATGCATAATTTCTTGTCCTCCGTCTGGTCCACAATTATTAACTATTCTATAACCATTTTCTAATCCAAATTCTTTGGCAAGTTTTTTTATAACATTAAACATTCTACCAATTAAAGCTTCATCTTTTTCTTCTATATCCATTACACTAGAAATATGTTTCTTAGGAATAACTAATATATGAACAGGTGCTTTAGGATGTATATCTTTAAAAGCTAATATCTCATCATCTTCATATACTTTTTCTGAAGGTATATCACCATTTATTATTTTGCAAAATAAACAATCTTCCATTTATTCTTTTCTCCTTTATTCTAGAATTGCTTTAATACGTCTTACACCCGCTGATGATGCTTCTTCTTTTTTAATTTTGAATTTTCCAAGTTCAGATGTATTTTTTACATGAGGGCCCCCACATAATTCTAAAGAAACATCTCCTATTTTATATACAGTTACTATATCTCCATATTTTTCTATAAACATAGCTTCTGCTCCCATAGCAATAGCATCTTCTTTTTTCATTTCTAATTTTTCAACCGGTATTGCCATTTTTATGTATTCATTTACTAAATCTTCAACTTTTTGTTTTTCTTCATCTGTCATCTTTGTATCGTGTGAAAAGTCAAACCTTAGTCTTTCAGATGTGATATTACTTCCTTTTTGATGAACATGCTCTCCTAAAACTTTTTTTAATGCTGCATTTAAAAGATGTGTTGCAGTATGATATTTAGTTTCCATTTCTCCTGTTGATGCTAGTCCACCTTTAAATTTTTGTTCTGCTCCTGCTCTAGATTTTTCTTGATGTTCTTGAAATTTTTTATTAAATCCGTCTACATCAACATTTAAATTTAATTCTTTTGCAAGTTCAACTGTTAGTTCTATTGGAAAGCCAAATGTATCATATAATCTAAAAGCTGTATCTTTATCTATTTCTTTTATATTATTATTTGCAACAACTTTTTCAAATTCTTTTAAGCCTTTTTCTAGTGTTCTATTAAACTTTACTTTTTCACTTGATATTACTTCAAGTATAACTTCTTTATTATTCTCTATTTCTTTGTAGTAATCTTTATATTCATCAATTATTAATGTTGCTAGTTCTTTATCCCAATCATTTGATATATCTATATCTAGTTTTTTGGCATGTCTTATCATTCTTCTAATTAATCTTCTTAGCACATATCCTTGATCTTTATTAGATGGTTTTATTCCTGAATTATCACCTGCAATCATAACAATTGCCCTAATATGATCTGCTATAATTCTCATACTTGTTGTATATTTATCATCTTCATAAGAATGATTAGATAATTCTTCTATTTTTTTAATTATTCCACTCCATATAGAAGATTTATAATTGTCTGTATATCCTTCTAGTATTGCTGTTACTCTTTCTACTCCAAGTCCTGTATCAACATTTTTATTTTTTAGTGGTGTAAATGTGCCGTCTGTTTCATGGTTGTATTGCATAAAAACATTATTCCATATTTCTACCCAATTTTCATCTTCCGGATCATAATTGTCTGGAACTGGCTCATTGCTTCTCCAATAAAATATCTCTGTATCTGGTCCACATGGTCCTGTAAGTTCCATATTAGGCCACCAGTTATCGTCTTCTCCTAAGAATGCAATTTTCTTTTCTTCTATGCCTAATCCTTTCCATAGTTCAGCGGATTCTGTATCGGCAGGTACTATATCATTTCCTTTGAATACTGTTACAGCCAATTTTTCTACTGGAATATTTAAATATTTAGTTAATAATTCGAAACTCCAAGAAATAGATTCTTTTTTAAAGTAATCTCCTAAAGACCAATTTCCAAGCATTTCAAAAAAAGTATGATGTGTTTTGTCTCCTACCTCATCTAAATCATTAGTTCTAAAACATTTTTGTACATCTGTTAAACGTTTTCCTTCCGGATGAGGCTCACCTTTCAAGTATGGCACTAATGGTTGCATACCTGCAGTATTGAATAAACATGTTGGGTCATTTTCAGGAATTATTGGAGCACTAGGTATTATTTTGTGTCCTCTTTCTTCAAAGAATTTTAAATACGTATTTTTTAAATCTATCTTGCTCATTTTATTTTTTGTATCTCCTCTTTTAATTTGATTATTGTACACTATATGACATCATTGAGTTAAAGTAACTGTTTATATCAAACTTGTCATGTGTTTCAGGTTTGCTATATTCTTCGCCAAAAGTTTCAACTCTTATATTATCTATAATTGGTGCATTAACTGGAGTTGATTCTTCTGTATCCTCTTCACTTGATTTTTTAACTTCCACACTTGCAACTTTTTCCAATACATCAAATCCTTCTATAACTTTTCCAAAACCAGCATAATATCCGGTTAATGATATGTTATCATCTGTGGTCATTATAAAGAATTGTGAACCAGCTGAATTGTAGCCTTTTTCCACTAAAGAAGGATAATAACTTGCATAATTTGAAAAATCATTTCTAGCCATAGCAATTACACCTTTTTCTAGTTTTAAAGTGTTTGCTTCATAATTATTTTGTAAAAATTCACCATCTATATTATAATCCTTGTCTGCATCTGAGCCTTTTGAAATACTATTGTCTAGATAAGCTAAACTTGGAGAACCAGAACCATTTCCTGTTCTATCTCCACCTTGTATCATAAAATCTTTTAATATTCTATGAAATGTTAAGCCATCATAAAATCCATTATTTGATAACATTATAAAATTGTTAACTGTATTTGGCGCTTTATCTGGATATAATTCTATTTTTATAGTTCCATAATCTCTAATATTTAAAGTAGCTATTGGATTTTTCACTTCGTGAGTTTTACTTTTATAATACCCAAAACATAAAAAAACAATTAGAGCTGCAACAGCTAATGTTATTAATAGCAAAACTATAAATTGAGTATTTTCTTTTCTTTTATTTACTTTCTTTTTCATTTTTATTAATTTCCTTTCCATTTTATTAAATTTCTGTAACAACTAAATTATTCTTACTATCTACTTCAAGTTTTATTGTCTTTTCTATTTTATTTCCATTTGTATCTTCAAATAAAATATTATATTGTGTAAGTTCATCTACAATCATTTCGAAATTTGTTGATGTTTCCCAATACTTAGTAGAAGTCTTTTTATATTTTAGCTTTCCGCTTCCGTCCAAATCTCCTATTGTATTACTTGGTGTTACAATAATCCTATATTTATTATCTCCATAACTAGTTGCGCTATATTTAAGAGAATTTATCGTTCCAACATTTTTACTTGCATTTTGTTTTATTAAATATGTAGTTGTTTCTAATGCATAATAGGTTTTTCCATTTATTTCTATTCCATCTTCTGCAATAACTACTCTATTATTAAAATCAATAAAAACATTGTAATCAAAATCTAGTAATTCAAAAAACTTTTTTAATTCTTCTGCAGTAAAATATCTATATTTAGTAATATCTATATTTAAGTTTTCGCTTCTATTTATACTATCTAATTTTGCTTGTTTGGTACTATCAAGCGCTCCAAAAGCAGTTCCTTGTTCTTTTAAGTATACAGTTTTACCATTTTCATCTGTATAAGTCTCGTTATTTGCTGCAATCTCATCTACCCTTTTTTGAATAATTTCTAATTTACTATAAAACCCTTTTAATCTTGTTGCTTCTATTGAATCAGTTCCAGAGCTTATTGATACTCCTGCTATTATAAGTAATACTACAATAGTAATTATTAATGCTACCAAAGTAATACCATGTTCTTGTTTAACCAATTTCTTCACCCTCTCTAATTAAATAATAACATTATCAAAAACAAATTGTTCTTGCATTCTTTTTATAGATTGTTTAATGTTCTTAGCCCTTACTTCTCCAATTCCTTCTACTTCATCTAAAGCTGGAATATCAGCTGCAATTACATGTTGGAATGTTTTAAATGATTTTATTAAATTTTCAACAATATTGCTTGGCATTCTTGGAATTTTGCTTAAAATCCTATATCCCTTCGGATATACTGCAACTTCATCATAATTATCAAAATCGCCATATCCAAGTATGCTAGCAATTTTATTTTGATTCATTAATTCTTCATATTCTAATTCTATTATTTGATTAAACACCTTGTCTAAAGTTCTTTTTTTGCCTGGGGCAATATAGTCTTTTATAACTAATTGTTCTTCTTTTTCTAGTCCTCCAATTAATTCGTCTAATTGAATGTCTAAAAGGCGCCCTTCTTCTCCTAATTCTATAATAGTTTTCTTAACCTCTTCTGCCATTCTCATTGTCATTTCTGCTCTTTGTATAACAGTTAAAACATTATCTAGTGTAACAATGTCATTAAATTCATACTCGTTCATTATGTTTATCTTTGTATCAAATACCTTTTTGTATTTTTCAACAGTTTGTAAAGCTTGATTCGCTTTTTCTAAAATGCTTGAAGTTTCTTCTAGCACATATTTAATAGTTTCTTTATATAAAGTAATTATACTTCTTCTTTGAGATATACTTATAACTAAATTTCCTGTTTGTTTTGCCGTTCTTTCTGCTGTTCTATGTCTTGTTCCTGTTTCACGAGTCTCTATATTAAAAGATGGAATAAGTTGTGCATTTGCATATAAAATTTTCTTTAAATCACTACTTAAAACAATAGCTCCATCCATTTTTGCAAGTTCATATAACTTTGCTGGTGTATAATCTACGTTTATGTAAAAACCACCATCAACTATATCCAACACTTCTTTTGAATCGCCAACAACAATTAATCCACCAGTTTTTGACTTTAAAATGTTTTCTAAGCCTTCTCTAATATCTGTTCCTGGTGCAACCATTTTTAGTATTTTCATAAATTCTTCTTCTTTATTATTAGCCATATCTCATTCCCTTCTTTTATTGAAGTTTAATAAAATGTATTACTTAAATAAAGTTCTCATTGCCTCATTAACATTACTAACGCCTATTATATCTAATTTATAACTTTCTTTCAATAGTTTTTTGTTACTTTCTGGAATTATACACTTTTTAAATCCTAATTTTTCTGCTTCTTTTATTCTTTTCTCTATTAAATTTACGCTTCTAATTTCTCCGGTTAATCCAACCTCTCCTAATACTACTGTTTTTTTGTCTATTGGAATATTTTTAAAACTAGAAACAGTTGCAGCAATTATTCCTAAATCTATTGCTGGTTCATTTATTTTCAAACCACTTACAACATTTAAATAAACATCCTGATTTCCTAGATTTATACCAACCTTTTTTTCAAGCACAGCTATTAAAACAGCTAATCTGTTATAGTCTATTCCATTTGCTGTTCTTCTTGGTAAACCATAAACAGTAGGAGTTGTTAAGGCTTGAAATTCAACCAAAAGAGGTCTCGTTCCTTCTATTGTAGCAATAATTACAGAACCTGCTGGATTTTCTCCACTATCTGATATTAGCACTTTAGACGGGTCTGTTATTTCTACTAAGCCCTCATTTTGCATTTCAAACATTCCTATTTCATTAGTTGAACCAAATCTATTTTTAACTCCTCTAAGCATTCTATATGAAAAATATCTTTCGCCCTCTAAATACAAAACAGTATCTACCATATGTTCTAAAACTCTTGGGCCTGCAATATTTCCATCCTTTGTAACATGTCCAATTAATATAGTTGTAATACTATTTTCTTTACATGTTCTCATTATTCTAGCAGTAATCTCTCTAACTTGACTAACACTTCCTGGTGCAGATGTAATTTCTTCTGAAAACATTGTTTGAATAGAATCAATTATTACCAATTTAGGTGTAATAGATAAAATATTACTTTCTATATTTTCAATATTAGTTTCAGATAGGAATAGCAAATTGTCTTTTTTTACACCTAATCTATCTGCTCTTAATTTAATTTGTTCTCCTGACTCTTCGCCTGAAATATATAGTATTTTACCATCAGTTTTTATCTTATCACATATTTGCAAAATTAAAGTAGACTTGCCAATTCCAGGTTCACCACCTAAAAGTATAAGTGAACCATTTACTAAGCCTCCTCCAAGTACTCTATCCAATTCATTAAAACCTGTACTTATTTTTAAGTCTGTTTTTCCTTCTATTTTATTTAATTCTATTGGCTTTGCAATTTCTTTACTTTTTCCAACACTGCCTTTAGAACTTGAAACAACCTTTTCTTCATAAAAAGTATTCCATTCGTTGCAGGCAGGACACTTTCCAAGCCACTTTGGTGACTCATATCCACAACTGCTACATACAAAAACAGTTTTATTTTTTGCCATATCATTTTTCCTTTCAATTTTGTATTCAAATTATATCATTATTAATCTTTCATATCAAGAAAAAGTTATGTTACCATAACTTTTATTTTCTTAATGATTTTGCGTGATTAATAGAAATTTCTGTTATATCACCACTTGCAATTCTTGCAATTTCTTTTATTGTTTCTTCTTCGTTTAATAATTGTACATTTGTAATAGTTTTTTCATTTTCAACTTTTTTATAAATAAAATAGTTATAATCTCCTTTTGCAGCAATACTTGCTAAATGTGTTACGCACAAAACTTGATGCATTTTAGATATTGATTTTAATTTTTCTCCAACACTTTTGGCAGCCATTCCACTTATTCCTGTATCTATTTCATCAAAAATTAGCACTGGTACATTATCTACATTTGATAGCACATTTTTAATTGCAAGCATTATTCTAGACATTTCACCGCCAGATGCAATTTTGCATAATGGTTTTGCATCTTCACCAATATTAGTCTTAATCATAATCTCAACTATGTCTAGTCCATTTGCATTAAAATTTCCTTCATTAAATACAATATTTATATTAATTCTCGCATTTTTCATTTCTAAATCTGCAAGTTCTGTGTTTATTTTTTCTTCCAAAACTTTTGCATATTTATTTCTAAGTATATTTAATTTTGTTCCAATTTCTAACATTTCATTTCTAAGTTGTTCAAGTTCTTTTTTTAATTTATTATTATGTTCATCAATATTTTCTAGTTTAACAATTTCTTCTTCTACTTCATTTTTATATTTTAAAATTTCATCAATTGTATTTCCATATTTTCTTTTTAATGAAAATATTAAGTCTAACCTATTTTCTAATTCTTGTCGTTGCTCTTCGTCGAAATATACATCTTCTCTTAATGATGAAATATCTCTGCCAATTTCTTGTATATCATAATATGTGCTTTTTAATGAATTTAAGGTTTTAGCATAATTCTCATCTAAGTTTTCTATTTTTTCTAATGCTCTTATAGCTTCATTTATTGCATCAATTGAATGTTCTGATATTTCCATATCTGCCACATTTAAGCTTTCATTTATTTTTTCTGAATTTAATATTATTTTTCTATCTGCTTCTAATTTTTCATCTTCGCCCAATTTTAAATTAGCATTATCTATTTCTTCAAATTGATATTTTAATAAATCTAATTTTCTTTGTTTTTCCTTGTCATCTCCATAGTTGTTTTTAAGCTCTATTTTTATAGAATTATACTGTTTATATAACTCTTTATATTTTACTTTTAATTCTTTAATTTCTTCTTCTCCAAAGCTATCTAAATATTCAATATGTGTAGATGGATTTAGTAATTGTTGGTTATCGTGTTGGCCATGAATATCAATTACATTTTCCATAAAACTCTTTAGTTCATTTACAGTAACCATTCTTCCATTAATTTTACACATATTTCTACCATTTGCATAAATTTCTCTAGATACAATAATATTGCCATCAACAGCCATTTCATTTTCTGGTAGGTATATACAAGCTTCAACAAATGAAAAATTTTCTCCTTTTCTTATCATATCTTTAGAAAAACGCTCACCTGATATAATTCCTAAAGAGTCAATTATTAGAGTTTTACCAGCACCAGTTTCACCAGTTAATATATTTAAACCATTATTTAAATCAATACTTAAATCATCTATAATTCCTATATTTTTTATATGTAATGTGCTAATCATATTTTCCTCTCCTTTAAAAAAGAACTTTTGTTCGTTAATATTTTATTCTTTTTTTATAATATTGTCAACACATTTTTATAATTCTTTTATTAATTTTTCTCTCAAAAAAATAGAGGGGATTTTCCCTCTACTTTTCAATATTATTTTATTGAATTTAGTCTTTCTTGTACTGTTTCTAGCATTTTTTTATAATTTGCTAGTTTTTCTTTTTCTTCATTTATTTTTGCTTCTGGTGCTTTATTTACAAAACCTGGATTTGAAAGCATTTTTTCTCCTCTTGTTACTTCTGCTTCTAGTCTTGTTTTTTCTTTTCCTAATCTTTCTATTTCCTCTTTTATATCAACCAAGTCCTCAAATGGTATGTATACTTCTATACCTTTTGATAATATACTAATTGCGTTGTCTGAAATTCCTGTTTTATCTGTTTGAACCTTTATTTCTTTTCCAAAGCCTAGTTTTAATAAAAAATCTTTTGACTCTTCTATTTCTTTTGCATAATCTTTTGTTACAAATATTAGCTCTGCTTTTTTACTTGGATGTATATTCATATTTGCTCTTGCATTTCTTATTCCAACTATTATTTCTTTTAAGTTTTCTAATATTTTTTCTTCATTATCAAAAGCAAATTCACTTTTTCTTATATGAGGCCATTTATTTAGCATAATGTCTTTATTTTTATATTCTACTAATTCCTTAAATATCTCAGCAGTTATAAATGGCATAAATGGATGTAGCAATTTTAATGATGTTCCAAATACATGATTTAAAATATCACATACTGCAACTTTTTCTTCATAATTATCACTATATAATCTTGGTTTTACCATTTCTATATACCAATCGCAAAACTCATTCCATATAAAGCTATAAATATTATCAAGTGCAATTCCTAGTTCATAGTTGTTTATATTGTTTGTTACATCTTTAATTAATTTATCTAATTTATTTAATATCCATTTATCTTCAATTCTTAATAAACTTGCATTATATTCTTCTGTTCCTGAATTATATACCTCTTCGCAAAATGCTTTTATGTCTTCTTCTTTTGCTAAATTTGAAATTATAAATTTAGCTGCATTCCATATTTTGTTTGCAAAGTTTGATGCTTGTTCTAGTTTTTCTGGCATATATTTTATATCGTTTCCAACTGTTGTGCCTGATATAACAGAGAATCTTAAAGCATCTGCTCCATATTCATTTATTACTTCTATCGGATCAACACCATTACCTAAAGTTTTTGACATTTTTCTTCCTTGTGAATCTCTTACTAATCCATGAATTACTACATCTTTAAATGGTACTTTTTTCATTTGATATAGTCCACATGTAACCATTCTAGATACCCAGAAAGTAATAATATCGTACCCTGTAACCAATGTATTGGTTGGATAGAATGTTTTTAAATCTTCTGTATTTTCTGGCCAACCAAGTGTTGAAAATGGCCATAGTGCAGAGCTAAACCATGTATCTAATGTATCTTCATCTTGATGGATATGTGTGCTTCCACATTTTTCACATTTGCCCGGATTTTCTTTTGCAACTGTTATATGATCACAGTCATCACAATAATATGCAGGTATTCTATGTCCCCACCATAATTGACGAGAAATACACCAGTCTCTAATATTTTCTACCCAATTTAAATAGGTTTTTTCATATTTTTGTGGAACAAATCTTACTTTGCCAGATTTTACAGCTTCAATTGCAGGTTCTGTTATTTTTTTCATACTTACAAACCATTGCTCTGAAATTTTAGGTTCTATTGTAGATTTACATCTCTCACATTTTGCAACATTATGTGTATAATCTTCTATTCCAACCAATGCTTCTAATTCTTTTAGTTTTTCTACTATAATTGGTCTTGCATCTATTGCCTTCATACCTTTAACTTCTGGCATTAAATCAAGCATTATACAATTGTCATCAAATACTTCAATTATTTCTAAGTTATGGTCTAAACCTGCTTGATAATCATTTGGATCATGTGCTGGTGTAATTTTTACACAACCAGTTCCAAATTCTTTTTCTACAAATTCATCTGCTATTATTGGTATTTCTCTATTTACTATTGGAAGTATACATGTTTTTCCAACCAAATTTGTATATCTTTCATCAGATGGGTGAACTGCAACTGCAGTATCCCCAAGCATTGTTTCAGGTCTTGTTGTTGCAACTTCTACATATTTGTCTTCGTCTTTAATTTTATATCTTAAATGCCATAAGTGAGATGCCTCTTCTTTATATTCAACTTCTGCATCTGAAATTGCAGTATGGCAACTTGGACACCAGTTAACCATTCTTTTACCTTTATAAATCAATCCATCATTATATAATTTAACGAATTGTTCCAAAACTGCTGCAGACATTCCATCATCTAATGTAAATCTATTTCTTTCCCAATCACAAGAACATCCAAGCATTCTTTGTTGTTTTTGAATTGTACTTCCATATAAATGAGTCCAATCCCAAGCCTCTTTTAAAAATCCATCTCTCCCCAATTCATGTTTTGTTTTTCCTTCTTCTTTTAGTTTTTGAACAACTTTCATTTCTGTTGAGATTGCAGCATGGTCTGTTCCTGGAAGCCATAATGTATTATACCCTTGCATTCTTTTAAATCTAATTAGAATATCTTGCATTGTATCATCTAGTGCATGTCCCATATGTAATTTACCAGTTACATTTGGTGGTGGCATCATAATGCAATAACTTTCTTTTGTTTTATCCATACTAGGTTTAAAATAACCTTTTTTCTCCCACTCCTCATACAACTTTTCTTCAAAATCTTTCGGATTATACTTGTCGTTCATATTCATTTCCTCCTCTAATTTTAGTGGATAGTGAATAATTAATAGTAGATTTCACTATTAGCTATTAACAAAAAAATCTCACCCTATATAAGGGCAAGATTTTTATCTCACGGTACCACCTTAATTTATATATAAATAATTATTATATACATCTTAATTAGCTTTTAACACAGCCTACGCGGATATATCTAATTCAGTTTCGATATATCAACTCCAAAGCTACCTTCAGTTTATCTTGCTATAAGAAGCTTTCAGCCAATGGCTTCTTTTCTCTAGAATAGTAGTTTTAAACTTACTCCTCTTCTTCTTAGTTTTTTAATATGTTAATATTTTAATACGTTTTTTAATAATTGTCAAGATCTTGATTGTTTATCTGGATATTTTTCAAAATACTGGAATATTCATTTTAATTTATACTAAAAAAAATTATTTTTTTTTGCATTTTATCTTGACATCTATAACAAATTGTTTTAATATATAGATACAGGTTTAAATACTTTGTTATTTTTTCCTTTGTTTTTATTTAGACAGTATAACACTGTCTGTACATTTCTTTTTTAGATGGATATGCAAATATCCATCTTTTTTATTTTCTTATACAGCAAAGTTAATTCCTCTAGCAACTACATCTTTCATATTTTCAATTAGTTCATCTATCTCTTTTGGAGTTACTATCATATTATAATTGTTAGGTATTAGTGCTTCTTTTATTTCTTCATAATTGTCTTTTTCTTTTAGTTCATTTAAATAATCATTTGATTTCGCATCCTGTTGTAATTTAGTTATAAATAAATTTAAACAATCATTTACTAGTACAGCACTTTCTACAACAGTTGGGATTCCTAATGCGATAACTGGTATTCCTAATGTATTTTGTGATAATTCTTTTCGAGTATTATCAACACCAGCTCCAGGAACTATACCAGTATCAGAAAGTTGAATTGATGAGCTTATTCTTTCCATACTTCTAGACGCTAATGCATCTATTACAATAAGCATTTTGGGTTTTACATTATTTACAATTCCCTCTATAATTTCTAATGTTTCCATCCCAGTTGTTCCAAGCACTCCAGGTGATATTGCACTCACAGATCTTGTGCCTTCTTCTAGAACTTCAGGCATATATTTTAAAATGTGTCTTGTTACATCTATTTCATTTATAACTTTGGGTCCTAATGAATCTGGGGTAACATATATATTTCCAAGTCCCACAACTAATATTTCGTCTTGTTTTTCTCCATGTGCATCTATTAAATTTTTTAATTCATTTGAAAGTACATTACTGTAACTTTCTATTTCTTCATCTGATGCAATTTTTAGTTCTTTTATGTCTATTGTAATATATGTTCCAATCGGTTTTCCTATTGCATTAGCTCCATTATCATTAGTTATTTTTACATTAGTTATCTTTACTTTGCCTTCTTCTTTAATAGTAGTTTCAATTCCATCAACACTATTTAACAAATTATTATTTTTCTTATATATATCTGTTCTTTCATCTGCCAAATCAGTTCTAAAATTATACATAAAAACTGTCTCCTTAATTTTATATTTTTATTATTATCTTCATTTTTTATATTTTAATTCGCCATTTTTTATTGATTTTTAAAAATTAATAAAATCACGCTTGACTTTTATGTAAAGTTATGTTAATATATATATGTATTTGCTAATAAGCAAGTGCAGAAATTATAAGGAAGGTGAATAATATGCGTCGGCATCCATGTCGATATTTACGGTATTTTGTGGGTTTTACTTAGCGAGTAGTGAAACTTTTTACTCACAATTAAGTATTGTTCTCACACCCGCAATACACAATTACACGTATATCATGCAGATACCAATCGCTTTTCTTGTTTGAAAAAAATTTTTTCATTTTCCAATAAAAACTCCGGTTATTTTTTAACCGGAGTTTTTAATATGTCTTAGCTACAATATTTTGAAAGTATCGCTTCTAGCCCAACATTTAAATCTATTAAACCTATTTTTGAATTTTTATCTAATAATATTAATTCATTTAATATATTTTTTAAATCTTGTATATCAAAATATTTAGCTTGCGTTTTATACTTATTTACTAAAAATATTTGATTTGGTTTTAAACTTAGTACTTCTACAACATTTCTATTTTGTTCCAAGGCTAATTTCGTAATATATATTTTTTTAAAGTGATTATATAATGTTATTAATATTTTTTGTATTGGTTCTTTATTGTATATTAAATTTTTTAGAGTTTCCATAGAAGTTTTTATATCTTTTTTTCCTAATGAATCTGTTAATGTGAATATAACTGCATTCACTTCTTTTATACAAAGCAAATCAATGTCTTCATTTGTTATATTTCCGCCTTCTCCTGCATACTCTATAAGTTTTCTAGCCTCATTTATTAATTCTTGCATTCCAGTTCCACAACACTCAATTAAATATTTTAATGTTGATTCATCTACATTTACTTTATATGCATTAAAAATAGCTTTTAATCTTTTTATAATTTGAGCCGGTGCTTGTTTTTCAAAATTGCAGACAATTCCCTCTTTATTTATTAGCTTATATATGTCATTATTTTCTGCATCTTCTTCAACAAATACCACTACATTACTTTCTTTTATTTCTTCTATATTTTTAGAAAAATACTCAAACACTTTTGTTTTTAATTCTTTAAGTTTTGCTGTTTGTTTTTTTCCTTCTTTTTTGAACAAACCAGAATTCTTTACTATTAATAGTTTTTTTTCAAATCCAAAAGCCGGAGTTTGTAAATCTGGTATAAACTCTTCAACATTTGTATCGTCTATTTGAATATAGTTTATTCCGTACAATCATCTCGCCAAAAAGTTTTTTTATTTTTTTTAAAGAACTTTCTAGTAGAAAAGTTTCTTCTCCAAAAAGCAGGTAAATACTATTTAATTTATTTTCTTTTAATTCTTTTTCTAATTCAGTTATTGTCATTTAACTTTTCCTCTTTTTTATTTCCATATATAAATTGTAATTTATATAACAAATATAATTGCAAGCAATTTATTTTTGAGAGCATTTTTTCAAAATTAGACCCTCCAAGCTAACGGGTATTCCCCGCCTCAAAGGGCTGTCAGGCCGTAATTTTTCAAAAAAGTCTCAAAATAAATTAATATATAGTAGCGTAAAACTATTAAATAAAAACAAATAGTTGAGAGCGGATTAATTTTGCAAATTACAATTTTTCTGCAAATTTAGCTGAATGTGCATGGCAAATTGCCATTGCCATACTGTCTGTTATATCGTCTAACTTTGGAAGAGTATCTACTTTTAAAATTGTTTTTACCATTTTTTGAACTTGTATTTTATCCGCTCTTCCATATCCAACAACTGCTTGTTTTACTTGAAGTGGAGTATATTCGTATGTTGGTATATTGTTTTGACAACCACAAACTAAAATTATTCCTCTTGCTTGAGCAACATTTATAGCTGTTTTTACATTGTTATTAAAAAATAATTCTTCAACTGAAATAGCATCTGGTTTATATTCTTTAATTATATTTTGCATATCTGTATATATTTGAGATAATCTTAATGGAAACGATTGCTTTGCAGGTGTTGTTATTGCTCCACTTGCAATTAATTTAAATTTATTTCCAATATAATCAATTATGCTATATCCTGTTATTCCATATCCTGGGTCTACTCCTAAAATTCTCATGTTTGCTCCTTATTTTTCTAGTATAATTCTAAACACTTCTGCTACACTCCACGCTTGAGATAATGCTCCTTTAGGTAATTGTGGTTTTTTAGAATCGTACAATTCTGATATACTGCCTATAATTCCTTCTGTGTCTAATGAATGTATAAAAGTTTTTCTAGTGTTCTCTATAAATTCCTTCAATCTATTTTCATATTCATTTTTTTGTGTTTTGTTTTTTGACTCTTTTATTAGATTTTTTAATGCATTATAATATAAACCTAGAAGCCATGGCCATGTAATTCCTTGATGGTAACTCATATCACGTTTAAAGCCGTTTCCTTCATATACTTCTACATAGCCTTGTTCACCTTTAGCTAGAGTTTTTAAACCATAATTATTTAAAAGTTTATTTGTTACAATTTCAAATATATTTTTTGTTTCTTCAGAATTGCAATCCATAACTGGGTATGTAAGCGAAAGTGCAAATAGTTGATTAGGTCTTATTTTACTATCTCCTAATACATCATATAAACATTTTCTTTTTTTGTTATAAAACTTTTCATTAAAAGATTTCCTTGTTTTTTCTGCCATATTTTTATAAACATTGGCTATATTTTTATTTTCAAATTTATTTGCTAATTCTTCCAATATTTTTAAGGCATTGTACCATAATGCATTTACTTCTACAACTTTTCCATTTCTTGGTGTTGCTGGCATATCTAAATATTTAGCATCCATCCAAGTGTTTTGTGTTTTTTCTGTTCCAGATGAAATTAGGTTATCTTCATCCAAGTATATATTATTATCATCTACATCTATGCCATTTGAATATGCGTCTATTACATCTTTAAGTTTATTATATATATTATCTTGTATAAATTTATAGTCTTTTGTATATTTTAAATATTTTTCAACTTGTTCAAACAACAATAAAGAAGCGTCTACACTATTATATAATGGTCTATTATCAAATCCAGAATAACCATTTGGAACAAGTCCAAATTTGATGTCTCTTACAAAGGTTAATAATATTTCTTTTGCTAAATCAAATCTTTTGGTTATTAATAACAAACCTTCAAATGAAATCATTGAATCTCGTCCCCAGTCTAAAAACCAAGGATAACCTGCTATTATTGTATGTAAATTAAAATTAGGTCTATTAACAATAAAACTATCTGATGCAATTATATATTTTTCAATTAATTTTCTATATTGTTTATCCTCTTGTGAGTCTGTTTCTTTTTTTATATCTATTAATCCAGATTGAATTATCAAATTATTAATTCTTATAATTTCATTATCAATAACTTTTTTGGTATCTAACTCTTCTATATTGCTTTCTAACGAACAAATGAAACAAATTTCTTTTTCTTCTTTTGGAAGTAATTCTATTTCATATCTTCCAGGGACAGATAAATTCTCTTCTGGATAAAAGCCTCTTTTTTCTTCTTCAATGTAATACATATTTTTAAAAGTATCATTAAAATGTTCGATATATTTTCCTTCTGATGCATACATATATACAGGAAAACTACTGTTATCGTCTATTATTAGTCTAACTTTCCTATTATTAATTGTTTGGTTTAGTTTATATTCGTGGTTTGTATTCATTGTATGGAAATCTCTATAATTTACAATTGGTGCAAGTTTCAGTTTAGCTTTATAATCTCCATTTTTTATTTTATAGTATATACAAACCGTATTTTTTCCATATTCCATACATACAATTTTTTTAATTTGAGTTTCCTTTACTTTATATGAAAATATAGGAAAAAATTCCTTTTCAAATCTTGCAAGGTTTTTATACCCTTCTGAAATATAATCTTTACACATGTTTGTATATAAAACATATTCTTTGTTGTCAATTTCTAGTGCTTCATCAACTTTTGATAATATTACAAATCTTCTAGCAGGTGGAGTTAGTGGTGCTACTAATAATCCATGATATTTTCTAGTATTGCAGCCAACAACACTTGAGTAACTAAATCCTCCAATTCCATTAGTCAAAATCCATTCTTTTTTTAAACCACTTTCTAAATTCATTTGTTTCTCCCTACATTTTTAATGTATTTCTATTTTTTAGCTTTGTTACTTTGTTTCTCAATTTCTTTTAAAAACTTTTCTTTTTCTTCTTCTTCTTTTTGCAATCTAATATTTTGTTCTCTCTTAAATTCGCTTTCTTGTATTGATTTAATTCTATCTTTATATTTATTAGCAAATTTACTTTCGTTTCTTTTCTTCTCGCCTATTTTTTCCTCTTTAACTTTTACATTTTTATTTTCTTTTTGGGCTTGTTTTTTAATTTGCCTATTAATTTTCTTTTCTTCTCTTAATTTAGTATGAAGCATTATATATTTAGGATCATCTTGTTCATTTTTAAATCTTAAATCATCACATATAAGTTCTATAACAGATTCTGCAACTGCTTCTGTATTATGTCTAACATTTTCGCCAACTATTTGTGATAGATTTTTTTCTAATAATTTTACTCCTAATTCTTTTGATTTTTGTATATCTTGCTCAACAACTTCTTGTCCTTTTCTATTATACATTTTTATAATTTCCGGAATAATTTCACCAGAGTCATATATACAATAATCTATAACTCCTTTTCCTGCATGATCTAGTATAGCTTTTATATGATCAGATAATGTATAATTATCTGTTTGACCTGGTTCTGTCATTATATTGCTTACAAATATTTTTATTGCATTTGATTCTTTAATTGCTTTTGATACATTTTTAATTAAAAGATTAGGTATAACATTTGTGTATAAGCTTCCAGGTCCAATTATAATTGCATCTGCTTGTTTTATGGCTTCTAAAACTCCTGGAGCAGGGGTACAATTTGATGGATTTATAAATATTCTCTCAATTCTAGCGACTTTATCATATACAATTGGTGCAATTTTTTCTTTTTCATCAATTATTGTTCCATCGTCAAGTTCTGCACATATTTGCATTTCATCTAATGTAACAGGTAAAACTCTACCAACTATATTTAGAACATCTTTACTTTTTTCAACGGATTCTGAAAAATTACCAAATTGTTCTTTCATTGTTGTAAAGAATATATCTCCAAAAGTTAATCCTTTTAGATTTCTATTTTTTAGCTCAGTATTTAAAAGTTCGGCCATCATATTTTCATCGTTAGCTAAAGATATTATACTGTCTTTTATATCATCAATAGGTAATAATTCTAGTTTTTTTCTTGATTCAGTTTGTGCTTTTCCATAAGCTGATACAGTTACTATTGCTGTTATATTGCTTGTATATTTTTTTAATCCTTTAAGAACTGTGTTTAGCCCAGTTCCCCCACCAATTACAACAACATTTGGTCCCTCATGATATACTTTTTTATTGAAAATTAAAGATTTAACATTTCTTTCTTTACTTCCATTATCCATTCTATAATCTGTATCTTCAATTAATATTTCTAGCACTCTTTTTTGGGCATATACTAACCCTATAATAATTAATATAAATCCAGCCACAAATAAAGCTACAACCTTTCCAACACCAACAAAAGATATTGTTTTTGCAACCATTAATTTTGAAATTCCAATGCATGCAAATATAATTCCCACTAAAATTACTAGCATCCATCTCTTCATTCGTGCTTCATTTTTAAACCATTTGAAAAATCCCTTCATTATTTTCTCTCCAATCTTTTTTGCTATCTTTTAAATTTTATAATACACACACATTTTATCATTTTTCTACTTATTTTACAATGCAAAATATAAAAAAGATAGACAAATTTGTATTTTAAATTCATCTATCTTATATCTACTAACAGGCATAAAATTCATATTATTACAACGCCTCTTTTATTATGCTCCATATTGTATCTTTTTCTCTATCTTTTGCCCAAGCAGCTACTCCTGCTAAGTTATATGTTCTTACTAGTGAAACTTTATTCTTTATTGATTCTTCGTCTTCTATCCACATTTTATATGTTTTGCCTTTTTCAGTATATTCAACATAATATTGTTTTAGTTCATCATCCCATTGTTTACTTACATCACTTGGCAATACTTTATCTATGCTTTTCATATTTACAGTCTTGCTTGTTACGGTTCCGTTATTTTCTGTCCATAACCTTGTATATAGTGGAATTCCAAGTATTATTTTATTTGAGTCTATTTTTTCTCTGTCTATAAACTTCTTAAGATTAGTTTCAACCCAGTTAAATCCTGCTGTTGTTCCTGCTTTTTTAGAACTTGTTCCATATTGGTCATATGCCATAAATACTATATAGTCTGCTACATCACCTATAACATTTCTATTATAGCACTCAGACCAACTGCTTCCGCCATCTGGTGCAGTAACATCAACTGATAATTTTATTCCCGCTTCTTGAAGTTTTGGTTTTAATTCTATTATAAATCTTGAAAATACATTTTTATCTTCTGTATTCATGTTTTCAAAGTCTATATTAATCCCATCTAGTTCATACTTAACCGCTAAATTAACAATATCATTAATTAGCTTTGTTCGCAATTCATAAGAATTTAAAATTTTAGATGTTGTTTCTTTATATGAATTATTTGATAACATTGGCCAAACTTCATAATTGTTGCTTTTAGCCCATTTTATATAATTTAGCCCATTATCACCTATATTTGTATTTATAGCCCCATTTCCTTTACTTACTAAGGAAAAGAATGCTGGTGATACAACATTTACTCCTTCTATTGTTGTTCCACTTCTATTTGGTGCTTTGGCATATTCAGAATAATAATCCCAAACCAAATTAATTTTTTCCGGTGTATCCAGATTTTTTATTTCTTCTCTAACATAAACTTCATTTTGTAATATGTTAGTTTTTATATATCCAACATAACCATTTTTAGTTCTAACTTTTGTCCAGTTATCATTTATTTTTTCTACTTTTACTACTTTGTCACCTTTTTTTAATTTATCAATAGTTTTTGAAAAAGTTGTTGGTTTGTATTTAACACTACAGTTTTTAGCAACATCTGCTCTAATTAATTCTCTATTCAATGAACTTAATACCAATATTTGTTTATTTTTCACATATTCAATTTCTATATTATATACTTTTGACATTTCACTTATTGGTAAATAATAAGTTCCATCTTTTTCTATTGCCCCAGATAAAACATTTACTGTTGAATCGTTAATTGTAATTATGTTTTGATTTAATGGTAACACACCAACTTTTTCTCCAAAAGTTGTTATTATTTGATTGTTGTCTTTATCAACCATTATATATTTATCAAAATAATTTTTAATATCTTCTCTAGACATATAAATTACATTTTTATCATTTATAAATAAATCTTTTTTTAGCTTTTTTGTAACATTATTATTGTTTAATATTAAATTAATTTTATTCTTAGCATACGTGTCATTAATTTCATAGTTCGGTGCCAATTTAAATGCTACAATTAGGAATAATAACGCTAGAATTGCTACTAATATTTTTGCTATTATTTTTCCACTTGTTTTTTTGTTTTCATCTTTCATTACAAACTTCTCCTTATATTTCTTCTTAAATTGAAATATTTATTTAATTAATTATTACTGGATTTCTAATATTCCATCATTATTTGTGTCTATTAATTTAACACTAGATGAAACAGTAATTACAGGTCGAATTCCGTAGTGGGCCATTGATGCTACAAATAACATAACTTAAGCTGTGGTATACATCATACACAAAACTTCTGCCACTCGTATCTGGAGAAGCTAACCAGTAATAGTACTTAGTAGATTCTCCATAATTTGCTAATTGTTTCATATCAAATAATCCTAACGCTGTTCCAGTTAAATCCTTAAAGCCTTCACTTATATCGTCGTCTTTTCTTGTTACATTTGGCATTGTTAGTTTATTGGTTGCCCTGTTTAACTCTGCTAATGTTAAATTATGCACATCTACTATGTTTACTCCGCTTGCTCTAAAGTTTAAGCTTATATCTGTTCCACTTGTTGTGTTTCCTATTTTTCTAAATATTCCTGTATTTTCATTTCCTGAACTTACACTTGTTCCACTTGCTTGGTAAGTAAATTGTATACTCTCAAATTTATACCTTAAACCATATGCTGCATATCTATTTGGTTCCCCATTATCTGTATTATAATCATAACCTTTATCTGTTCTATATAGTGTATCTGTTGTTGAGCTTATTTCTGCTTTTGTTGCCCACCATGTATTTCCTCCTCCATCTGCAATATTTCCAATATTAGATTTATAACTATAATTCAATATTGCTGGTATTCCTGTACTTACTATTAAATAATTTCCATTATCGTCTTTTCCTAAATATCTCCAACCATTATCAGCTGTATATTCTGTTCCTGAATACATATCTGTATATGGCATGTTATATTGCACATAACTTCCTATTGCTCCTTTTGTTTTTATTACACTATTAGATGTTGAAATAGTTCCATTCGTCCCATATGTTTTTAATGTTATCGAATATTCAGCAGTTGTATCATTTAATTGATATATGTTATTAGTTAATGTTGATATATCTGTTTCTGCTCCATCATTTATTGAATATGTTGTTTTTTCAATTTCAGTATTACTGCTTATTCCTGGAACAAATTCCAATGTAGTAGCTCCCCAATAATATGTGGTTCCATCTTCATTTGTTCTTAATTCTCCATTTGCAATTTTTACTTGTGGAGTTGTTGGCGAAATCACACTACTATCTTGTTTATTTCCTATGATGTAATGATAAATCTCATTATCCAGTTTTATGCCTTTTACATAATAAATCACATGTGATTGTTCATTTATAACATAAACATCTTCTGAGGTATTTAGCTTTTCAAATCCTTCTTTTCCGTAATTTAGAAGTAATCCATCCATTGCTTCTAAATCTAATATATAATAAACTGAATTATCCGCAGAATCTTTGCCAAAATCTAGAGTTGTAAATGTATATTGTACTTTATTTCCAGATGAGTCTAACACTACTGGAATATTACCTGTTTGCAAATAGTAATTTGATACTTTATCTGCCAAAAGTTCTAAGTCATTTTTCATTTTATTAAAACTATTTATTTCAAATCTATCTAAAGAAACGCCAACAGTTGTAGAAGCAACTATAACCATTACTATTATTGTTATAATTAATGAAACTAATGTTATACCATTTTGAGTTTTCATTATTTCCTCCTTAGTTTGTTAAAAACTTACATTGATATTTTATAAATAATTATAAGTTTTGTCAATTGTTTTGCATATTTTATTGTAAGTATTATACCTTTTATTTTCTTTTATAACCATCATCCATAAAACAATAATAACAAGAAGAATAGCTATATTTTTATATGTAATTATTAATATGCTTGATGCCATAGTAATGCCAATTATAAATACATTTGAGATTGTATTTATATATTTATTTGCCTTTTTATTTCCAAATAATATCTTAAAAATATTTTTCAATATTCTTCCACCATCCAATGGGTAAATTGGTATTAAATTAAACATTGCCAATAGTAGATTTGAATAAATAATATTGCTATCTAAATGCGCAAGCAAACATATAGCCGCTATGCATAAATTCACAAATGGTCCAGCTAATGCAATTAGCATTTTTTTAACTGCTAATTCATTTGACTTGCCAACCTTCATATTGTATTCTTCAATTTGTTCATCAAATTCAATGCAAAATCCAAATGGCATTATTCTAAAAGTATTAGGTTTAAATCCCAGCAATATGCCACATATCAAGTGTGAAATTTCATGAATTAATGCAAATATCATTATCAGTGCATATATTTCAATTTGATTTGTAATTAAGAATAAAATTAAAAATAAAAATAGATTTAGATTAATCTTAACATTCATATATATTTCCTCCTTTATTAAAAATCTATTACATATCTTGGATTAATATATCTGTTAGACAATCTAATTTCAAAATGTAAATGTGGTCCAGTAGAATTTCCTGTTGATCCCACAGTTGCTATAGTCTGTCCGCTTTTAACCTTATCTCCCACCTTTACTTTCAAACTCTTACAGTGTGCATATACTGTCATTACTTCTCCGTTTGTAATTTTTATAAACTTTCCATATTCACTATTTTCTTCCGCTACACTTACCACACCATCTATTGCTGAAGAAATGTTTGTCCCACTATTAGCTGCAATATCTATTCCTTTATGATCTGCACTCATAACTTTTGACGTTACTTCTCTATCTCCAAATTCGGAAGTAATTTTCCCGCTTAATGGTTTTTGGAATTCACATATTTTCTTTACTTCTTCTGCATCTAATTCCATTTGTGTTTTCTCTTTGGTAGAATTTTCTTCTTTTTTCTCTTCATCTTTTGATTCAATTTCCTGTAAATCCTCGTTTTCTAGGTTATCACTAATTTCAGCAACTTGTATATTTTGCAGCTCTTCCTCACTTATTATATTTATTTCATTGCTCATCTCATTATTATTTTCCACATTCTTTTCACTATTATTAAAATTAATTTGAGTATTAATAAAACTTTGGCAATTATTATATATTTTTTTAAAATTTATGTCATAATTCAAAATATTGTTAGCTTCATCTATTATCTGTTTTGAAAATACATAATTTGTATTTGTTATTAAATAAAATATTGCATATATAACTAAACAAATTAAAGTTTGTAAAATCATCTTTTTAAATAAACTAAAATCCTTTTTCTCATTTACGTTTACTCTAGTTGTATTTTCTCTATAATATGAGTTATTTCTTCTTTGCGATATTTCAATAGCTCTTCTTATTCTCTCTTCATCAGTCATTACTCTTTCCATAAAAAAACCTCCAATTTTTTAGCACGTTTTTTAAACTATATGCTAAAAAATAGAGGTTTATTCTTCTTACTTAATTATTAAACTTAATATTATTCCAATACTACTAGTGGCAAATAATGCAATTGATATTATTTTTAGTCTTTCATATTTTTCTTCTAAAATATAATAATTTTTTATATCTCGTAATTCTCTTTTTTTCAAATATTTTTCAATTATATTTTCCGCTTCTTTAACTATATAACTATCAGATTTTGAATTTTTTCCTTCCATTTTTTCCTCCGAAATATTTATTAATTAAAATATTCCCAAGAAAATATTTTTATATTCAATTAATTTTCGCAAATATGTTTACGCGTTAATTCTAATAGATTAAGTTTTGAAAATCCTATTACTTGTGTTTTTGTTCTATCTTTTTTCAATTCTTCTTTTAGAATCTCAAGAATTTTTTGTCTATTTTCTTCTGATTTCATATCTATATAGTCTACAATAACTATTCCGCCTATATCTCTAAGCCTTAGTTGTTTTGCAATTTCAATACTTGCTTCTTTATTCACCTTAAATATTGTTGATTCCACATTATCTCTTCCAGTATATTTACCAGAGTTTACATCTATTGCTGTTAATGCTTCCGTTTTATCTATTGCTATAAATCCACCACATTTAAGCCAAACTTTTCTTTTTTCTGTTTTGTCTAGTTGTTCTTTTAATAGTGGTCTATCTTCTAAAATATTTATTTTATTTATATAATTCACTTTAATACTATTTGCTTCAAATTCAGCAATAACTTTATTTAAATACTCATAATCCTCTTTTGAATTTACAGTTATTTTTTCTAAATCTTTGTCAAGCAAATCTATTATAAGTTTCTTAACAATATTATGAGTTTTATATATTAATCTTGGAAAATTATTTGTTTCTATGCTTTCATCATATATTCTTTTTATATCATTCCACTTCTTACTAGCAACTTCTATGTCTTTTTTAATTACATCTTCAAGCTGATTTTGAGCAGAAGTTCTTATTATAGCTCCACAATTTTGTGGCAAATATTTTGTCGCAATATTAGTTAATCTATTTCTTTCAGCTTCATCTTCAATTTTCTGTGAAACTGTTATAATTGTAGTATTAGGCATAAAAACTATAAATCTACTATTTAGACTTATATGTGTAGATACTTTTGCTCCTTTGGCTTCAGTAAAGTTTCTTTTTACTTGCACAAGTATTGGCATTCCAGTTTTTACCACATCTTTAATCTTTTTGTCTTCAACATAGTGTTCTTTTGTAATATCTACTTTTGGCAATATATCTTTCAAATGAATAAAAGTATTTTTATGTTGTCCTATATCAATAAATGCTGATTGCATTCCTTGCAATACATTTTCTACCCTTCCTATATATATATTTCCTTCAATTCTTAAAACCGAATCATCTTCAATATACTTTTCTACAAGTTTTCCATCTTCTACTAATAATATTTGTTTCTTGCCCTCTTGGTTGTTAATTAATATCTCTTTCACTTAAAT
Source organism: uncultured Clostridia bacterium (assembly GCA_934183305.1). Taxonomy (GTDB): domain Bacteria; phylum Bacillota; class Clostridia; order TANB77; family CAG-508; genus HGM13634. The sequence goes on from CAKPSF010000005.1 coordinate 25,764, forward strand.
CTCCTTTTAGTTATATTTGTTCATTGCACTATCGATTCCATTTTTAATAATTTCATTTACTGCAACCGCAGCATTGCTAATTGATTTTCTTAGCACTTCATATTCATCATCTGGAATTTTAGTTAGAATATAATTTAATAAGTCATTCTTAAACTTAGGTTCTCCTATTCCAACTCTGATTCTGCAAAAATCCTGAGAATTTATTTCCCCCACAACAGATTTCATTCCATTATGAGTACCAGGTCCACCTTTTTTTCTTATTTTAATAATACCTGGCTCTATATCTAAATCATCAAAAACAACTATAAGATTACTTGGTGTTAACTTATAGAACTTCATAAAATCTCTTACAGCATTTCCACTTAAATTCATATACGTTTGAGGTTTCAATAAAATAACCTTTTCGCCTTCAATCTCACCAATTCCATATAATGAATTAAACTTATTTTTATTTACCTTTATATTATTATTTTCAGCTATCTTATTTATAGTATCAAAACCCATATTATGCCTTGTTTTAGCATATTCTTCTTCTGGGTTTCCTAATCCAACTATTAAATACATATCTCTTTCCCTCTTTTTTCAATATATACTATTTTACACTGTTTTTATAATATTTACAAGACATAAATTAAATTTGACAAATTCATTTAATGTGTGTATAATAAAAAACCTCTCTATTCAAAATTCATGTTATCCATGAACCAATGAATATGAAAGGTTTATTATTTTTTTATGCTGTTTTTAGCTCTAGTCTTAATTTATCAGCTATCATCGCAATGAACTCAGAATTTGTAGGCTTTCCTTTTGCTGCTGATATTGTATACCCAAATATGTTTTCTACAACATCTGGTTGTCCTCTATTCCATGCAACTTCTATTGCATGACGGATTGCTCTTTCTACTCTACTTGGTGTTGTATGATATTTTACTGCTATGTCTGGATATAATTGTTTTGTAATTTGGTTTATAATATCAATATTGTTTACTACCATCATTATAGCTTCTCTTAAATATTGATAACCTTTAATATGAGCAGGTACTCCAACTTCATGAATAACATTAGTAACTAATGCTTCTAAGTTCTCCTCGTCCTTTTTCTTTTCTGGTGAAATTTCTATGTATGGTGTTTTGATTTCTCTAGCTACATAAGAGTTCATCATCATATTTGGATTCATACTATTTATATTATAACCATTTATACTATTATTTTTAGATTGTGGTTGTTGCATATCTCTTTTTATATCTTTTATTCTTTGCAATAGCACTTCTATATCAAATGGCTTCATGGCGTAATATTCAGCGCCAAGATCTAGTGCTCTTTGAGTTATCTTATCTTGTCCAACAGCAGATAGCATTATACAAAGTGGTCTTTTCTTCATTTTTGCAGCATTAATTTGCTCTAAAACTCCTATTCCATCTAAATGTGGCATTATTACATCTAATAAAGCTACATCAGGTTCTGTATTTAGTATCATTTCAACTGCTTGTCTTCCATCTCTTGCAATCGCAATTATTTCAAAGTCATCATCTTCCTCTATATAACCACTTACGGTATTAGCAAAATCTGGATTATCATCTGCTATTAAAATAGTAATTTTGTCTTTCACTTTTTTTCCTCCTAAAAAATAAAAATTGTAAATATTTTACATTTTTGTATTATATTATTTTTTAAATTAATATGCAAGACTTTTTTGGAAATTTTTTCAAATTATTTAAAAAAATCTCAATTTAACAGCAGTTTTAAACAAATATTTTTTTAATAAATTCTTTTTTCTTTATATTTATTTCATTTTTATCTAATATTTTTTCATTTTGCAATGCAACTTGTAATTCTATATTTATTAAATATTCTTCTTTTAATATATTTATATTATTTTTATTTGCAAAATATTTAAACTTATTTAAATCTGTATAATTTATTTCGATTTTATATAACTCCGCAATATTTTTTTCAATGACATTTGCTTTCTCTAAAGCCAAAGCAGTTGCTGAAGAATATGCTTTTACAAGCCCACCAGTTCCTAATAAAATACCTCCGAAATACCTAGTTACAATTACTAAAACATTTGCAAGATTATTTTTAGAAAGGATTGTTAGCATTGGTGCACCTGCAGTTCCAGATGGTTCGCCATCATCACTTGATTTTTCTACAATCCCAGACTCGTTATAAATTCGATAAGCATAACAGTTGTGTCTAGCATCGTGATATTTCTTATTTATATCTTTTATTATATCTTCCGCTTCTTCCCTTGTTTCTACATAAAATATACTTGCTATGAATTTAGATTTTTTCTCTACAATTTCAGCGGAAACATTTTCCTTTATTGTCCTAAACATCTATCTCTCTTTCTGACTTGTTTGGGGACGGGGCAAAAACAAGTCTTTTTTTCACTTTCTTTTTTAGTTTGCAAACTAATTATCAAAATGACTTGTTTTTGCCCCGTCCCCAAACAAGTCAAACAAGTCATTTTCCGGCTGTGTAGCCTGTTGAATATGCAATTTGCAAATTAAATCCTCCTGTATATGCGTCTACGTCTATTATTTCTCCTGCAAAGTATAGTCCTTTTACTAATTTTGATTCCATTGTTGATGGATTTATTTCTTTTATGTTTATTCCACCTGAAGTTATTATTCCTTCTTCAATTGGTCTTGTTCCTTTTATACTAAATTCTATTTGCTTTATTAGTTTTACTAAATTTAATCTTTCTTGTTTTGTTATTTCGTTTACTTTTTTATTTGGATTTATTTTAGATTTTAAAATAACATAGTCTATCATTTTTCTTGGTAGCAATTCAAATAATGAATTTTTAAACTCTTTGTTTTTTTCTTTTTCAAAGTCTCTTAAGATTCTTAGATTTAATTGTTCTTCTGTTAATGCTGGTTTTAAATCAATTGTTATTTTAATTTTTTTATTTTTTAATAATTCATCTACATTTTTGTATCGTATTAAATGAGCTGAACCACTCAGAATTGTCGGACCCGATATTCCAAAGTGCGTAAATAGCATTTCTCCAAAATCTTCATAAATCAATTTGTTTTTTTCTATATCTTTAATTTTTATCTCAACATTTCTTAAGCTTAGTCCTTGCATCATTCTACATTCTTCTATTTCATGTATTTCAAGTGGTACTAATGAAGGTCTAATATCTGTAACTGTATGTCCAGACCATTTTGCAAACAAATACCCATCACCAGTAGAGCCAGTTAAAGGATATGACTTTCCACCTGTTGCAATTATTAATTTATCCGCTTTTATTTGTTCATTATTTGTATCTATATAAAAAGTATCTTCTATTTTATTTATCTTCTTAACTTCAGATTCTAATTTTATATTTACTTTTAATCTTTTTAATTCTTTCTCAAATGCCTCTAAGACATCTCTTGATTTATCTGATACCGGAAATATTCTGTTGCCTCTTTCTTCTTTAGTTGGTACGCCATTTTTTTCCAAAAGATTAATTATATCTTCATTTGTGTAATTCTTTAAGGCACTAAACATAAACATACCATTTCCTGGTATGTTTTTTATAAATTCGTCTATGTTTAGGCTACTAGTTATATTGCATCTTCCTTTTCCTGTAATTAGTAATTTTTTTCCTAGAGTATTATTTTTTTCTAATATTATTACTTCATCTTCCGGATGATTTTCTTTAGATGATATCGCAGCTATCATTCCAGCTGGCCCACCACCAATAATTACTACCTTCATTTAACCCTCTTTTCTTGGTTATATATTATTCATATTAGTAATTGCTTGTAATACTGCAAATTTTCCATATTCATATGTTAATCCACCTTGCATATATGCAATATATGGTGGTCTTATAGGTCCATCACAGCTTATTTCTATTGAAGAACCTTGAGTAAAACTTCCACTTGCCATTATTACTTTGTCTGTATAACCAGGCATATCCCATGGTTCTGGTATTGAGTTTGAATCTACTGCAGAACCCATTTGTATACCTTGACAATATTTAATTAATTTATCAGCTTCTCCAAATTCTATGTTTTGAACAATATCTGCTCTTTTTTCGTTATATCTTGGTGAAACTTTATATCCTAATTTTTCTAGCATACAACTTGCAAATATAGCTGTTTTCACACTACTTGCAACTACACTTGGAGCCATATATAGTCCTTGAAGAATTGCTTTATTAATTCCAAGTGTTGGTCCAACTTCTTTTCCTTGTCCTGGAGCTGTTAGTCTTTCAGCTGCAAGTTCAACTAAATCTTTCCTTCCTGCAATATATGCTCCATTAGGTGCTATTCCACCTCCAAGGTTTTTTATTAAAGATCCAACAATAACATCTGCTCCTACTTCTAAAGGTGTTTTTGTTTCTACAAATTCGCAATAACAATTGTCTATCATTATTATTATATCTTTATTTATGCTTTTAATTAACTTTATAACTTTTTCGACCTTATCTATGCACAAGCTTTCTCTTGTTGAGTAACCTTTTGATCTTTGAATTTCTATTAATTTAATATTTCCTTGTTCAACTCTTCTTTTTATTTGCTCATAGTCAAAATCATTTCCTATTAAATCTATTTGTTCATAATTAACTTTATATGATTTTAGTGAGCTTTTATTTTCTTTTAGCCCAATTACCTCATCTAAAGTATCATATGGTTTACCACATATACTAAGCATTGTATCGCCTGGTCTTAGAAAAGCAAATAATGTAACTGTCAATGCATGAGTTCCAGAAATGAATTGACTTCTAACTAAACTATCTTCTGCTCCTAACACTTCTGAAAATACTTGTTCTATTGTATCTCTACCTATATCATCATATCCATATCCTGTTGTGCTTCCAAAATGCACATCTGATATTTTATTATTTTGAAAAGCATTTAATACTTTCATACTATTATACATTGTATTTCTATCAATCTTTTTAAATTCTTCTTTTATCTCCTCTTCAACTACTTTTGAAAGTTCAATTAATCTATTATCTATTTTTAACATTTTAATCCATCCTCTACTATATTTTTTTATTATATATCATCTGAATAATACACAGTTTTATAATCATATACCACTTTATAATACTTCCCTATAAAGTCTATTTCATAAAAATTATCTAAGTTATATACAGGTTCAATTATAACTTTGCCTTTTTCATTTATCGAACCCCATTTTCCATCTAGTTTTACTCCTGCAAATCCATTTTTATTAAATTCTGTTACTTTTTCGTATTTACATTCAATTTTAATATTAGAATATTCATCAGTAAATCCCCATTTTCCGTCTTGTTCTATTGGAATTAGTTTTGCAGTTACAGATGTTTTTTCTGCTTTATCTTCACTTTTTTCTTCATCTTCTTTTATCGAACTCTTGTCTATTCTATTTCCATTTAAATTATAATAAGCTTCTTCATCTTTTAGTTTTGTATATATATAATTATTATGTACTTGCACTGAATCGTATTTTACCGATATTATCTTTTTCCCTAGCGAGTTATATACACCTGTTTTTGTACTTCTAGTTACTATAAAAAAGTTATTAACGCCACTATAATCTATGGATTGATATCTAAAGTCTAGTACAACTTTTTTATTTTTAATGAGTCCACATTGCCCATTTTTTTTGGCCACTAAGAAAACATCTTTATCTGTATCTTCTGAACCTATTCCACCTAATCTAATTATATCGTTATACTCAACTTCTAATAAAATTTTCCCTTTATAATTCATATAGCCATATCTATATCCATCTGTTGTTTTCAATCCTAGAATGTATCCAGACAAAGCATATTTTTTGTCATTAGTATAATATTCATCTCCAGATATAAAATCATATTCTGGTTTTATTAATTCTGCACCACTTGTATTTATTACGCCATATTTTCCATCTTTTGCTATTAATAGTTCTCCCTCTTTGTTGCTTAAGCCATCTATTGAATCATATTCTGCTTTTGTAACAACATTTCCTTTTAAATCTATTAAACCATATTTGCCTTTTTCTTCGTATTTCAAGACATTTTTTTCATAAGGCATACTTGTTTCTATTTCATTTAAGTCAATAGTTTCAACTTTATTATATCTAGTAAACAATTCTGTTCCATTTTGATTTACAACTTTGGTTCTATATGCTTTAGTCTGTTCATTATAGTCGTAATAACATATAAATAACGGTTTTGACGGATTTGGAATATGAATAGAAAAATATTGTGGTTCTATTATTACATTTCCTTTATTATCAATAACACCAACATTATTTTGACTTAATAATAAAAGATATTTTTCTTCCACAACATCTTCAACTTTATACATTTTCTTTATTTTATTATATATAATTACACTTGCTAAGATTATTGTAATTAATACTAATAAAATTACTATTATGTTTTTAATTTTTTTGCTCATACTTCATACCTCATAATCTTATAAAAACTACTAATATTATATAATCTTCGAGCTTATATGTCAATGTAAAAGAACTTTAATTTACAAATAAAACAACATGAAAAAAAGAGAAACCTTGAAATTTCAAAGTTCTCTTTTTCTTTTTACAATACCCTGCTTAGTTTGCTATCAAGTTTTTCTAAAATCAATTTAAATTCTTCTTCTCTATAAATCAAATCTTTTTGTTTGCTTGTTACCATTTCTTTAAATTTTCTATATGGAACATATAGTATTTCTGATATTTCTTCTTTTTGATACATCTAACATATTAGGGAAACTATCTTTGGTTGCACATCTTCTTTGCAACAATATTTCTCCTTTTTCATTTACTATCCAAACATGTATAGTTCTATGCCAATCTCCATCCATATGTACTTGTTTTCTAGGTTTTTTATTCCTGTTAAATTTCCTTGTTCATTTAATACATCTAAATATTCCATTTTATCCTTTCCTTCTATAAAAGTATAGCATACCTTTATAGAAAAGTAAAACAAAATAAGTTCTTTCCCCACTTGAAAGGAAAAGAACTTATTTTATTAGGCTAATCAGCCATACAGTTTTGTCAGTATAATAAGAATCTGTATGGTTATTTTTTATCGATCAATGTGCTCCATTCAGTATAGATTCTTTGCTTATTATGTTTCCTTTTTCTAATCATAACTGTTAGTCCATTAAGCTCCAAATCAATTCCAATAAAACCCGTATTCTTATCTGCATTAAAAGCTCGCAGAAGCTCACTTTCAAAATTAGAATACTTATCAAAGCATCCAGCAACAATTTCTGATACTGTTATAGTTTTATCTATACAAGCAATACTAATTGTTGCAACACCGTCTTTAAAGGATTTTACAGAGATGTTATATACTCCTGGAATTAATGACCGAAAAACGTGAGTAGTATTGTCAGAACTTAGAATTCCCTCATAATAAACAGTAGTTGTGAGTGCCATAGTTGTTTCCTCCTTAAGTTTTTATATTATACCGACTAATAAAGTTGTCTGTATATAATATTATAATACAATCACACATAAATTGCAAATAAAAAAATCGTGTAAAAGTACTTTAAATAAATACTTACACGATTTAATTTCAATGCAGAAATTAACCTACATTGTCAGTCAGCTCAACAGGATTGACAATCCCATCTCCTCATAAGTCACCTTACTGCTCCACTTCCGAAGTTCCTCACCGTATTTCCAAAACTGAAGTAAAATGTTTACCATACAGTCATACATAGATGCGCTAATGTCTTCTACATCAAAAATGCTGAATGCTTTCTCAGCAACATCTGTAACTGTAATGCCTTCCCCTCTCTTCATAAGGTACTGCATGTTCTTTGCCCATTCTACTGCATAACGAATAATACAATAGATGGAATAATTTTTAGAGTTAACCTCAACATAATTACTCCAAACTTCTCGTGCTTCTGGGTCTTTGAATTCAAGTTCTTCGGTTTGTGTATATTCCACACTTCCAATTTTGCTCTTAATGTGTTTTCTTTCAATCATTTTATTATCAAACCGAAAACCATGAGAGACTTCCTCAAATATAACCTGCGTTGCCATAAAATTTCCTCCTTAATTATTTTTGTTTTCAAAAATATGGCTAGCTGACTAAAAAAGCCTACTATACATATATTATACAACAATTTTACATAAATTACAAATATATATAAGATTTACATTGCCAAACCACTTTTTTATATTTTCATTATAAAAACTATTTTTAGTCAAATAGGAAGTAATTATCTAATTATAATACACCTTAAAATAGAATGCCTTGTATTCTTTTATTTAATAGTATGGTTTATGCTAATGTAAAAATATTAGATAGTAATATTTGGTATGATAAAACAAAAAATATTGTATATAAAGATTCTGAAGGATTTAAAAGTATAATAAATAGAACCGAATCAATATTAACATATATAAAAAACAATTACAAAAATAAAAATGTTTTAATAGTTACACATGGAGACATATGTAAGGCTATTCATTTATACTTCAACCCAAAAACTAAAGATATTAGTAAGTTTCATCAAAATAATTGTGAAATAATTCATTATAACTTTTAGAGATATTTATCATTGTTTTTTAGACTTATCTATTTTAAATCTATAAATAGTTATCATTGATTTCTAGACTTTTTAATAAATTTATGATATGATTTTTATGTTAATCTTTTGTGATCTCCTTGGAAATTTTACATTAAGAACTATATGCAACACAATAATTATTGAAGGAGGATTTCTAATGGAATTATTTTCTGAATTTAAAAACATTTTTAATAGTGAAAGGGATAACTCTCACGTTAAAGTAGATGTACGAAGAAATCGGAAGGTAATCAAGTTAATTGAGCCCAATTATGGAAGAATTGTTACATTACAGGTAATGGAAGAAGAGCCTGTTTTAAGTATGACGATAGACATGTTGACAATAGTCAATGAATATCAGAATACTTCTGTAACTACCTCTGGCAATGTAGTAACATTTACTTTTGAAGATGCTACTCTTGCAAATGAACTTAAAAATATATTATCATATTTTCTTACTATATAAGAATAAATCACAACTACAATATAAGTTAATATACAAACACATATTCTTCTGGTCATACTTGTTTCCCATGCCTTATCTAATTCAACTCTTTTATTTCTTCAACTTCTTTATTTAAATCCATAATTTCATACTCCTTTTAACTTTTTTCTATTAATAGTATATAATCTTAGATTCTCTATGTCAATGCAGGATTTTTTACAAAATTTCCATTCGGCAACTACAATTGTGAAAGCAACTGTAACAGACAAAGAATACATCGAATCTCATATTAGCTACGGCTACTATTTCGATGCATGGAAAGGAAAGTTTCGTTGGAAATTCACAAAAACAACGTAACCAAAGTTGCGTTGTTTTTTATTACGTGAAAAGTTTAATTATACCGTATAAAAGTAAACATATTTATTAAATCAAGCAACAAAAAAATCAACCAGATTTTATTTTCTGATTGATTTTTGTATCATCTGTTCACTTTAGTTCGAACAGATATGTCATTGGTGCAGATGGCCGGAATCGAACCGGCACGGTTTATTCAACCGCAGGATTTTAAGTCCTGTGCGTCTACCAGTTCCGCCACATCTGCATTTATGTCTTTTGAACTGGACAAGAATTATTATACAATTATTTTTAGAGCTTTGTCAATAGATTTAAAAAATTTTTCAAAAAAACTTGCATTTTTTTATATAAATTATATAATTACATTGTTTTTATCTAATTATTTTTTATTCTAGAGAGGTATCTTATGAATTTTTATTCTAATAAATCAATTAATATTGTTTCATTTTTAATATCAACAGCAATATTTTTATTTCTTACTTTATATATTCCCAAATCATTTATTACATTAAAAAATTTTATTTATTTTAAGGTACAACCTACTACTATGCAAGATTACGAATAAAATATTAATAGGTGATTTTATGAATAATATAAAAAATAACATTTTGGAAAAGGAACTTTTTTATGATAATACGCTTGTTTTAAAGTACCATATAGAATATCCAACTATTATCTCAAATTCTCTAGACGCAAGTATTTTTAAATTCAATATGTATAATCAGCATTTGGCATTTTCTTTAAGAAATAAATCTGAAAATGAGTTATATAAAGAAGCAATTGAATTATATAATTATAATAAAGAAAATAATTTTCCTGTTATGCAATACGAGGTTCACAGGACTTATGAAATAACACTTAATACAAATAATCTCATAAGTTTATATGCTGATGAGTACATCTTTTCTGGTGGTGCACATGGATCTACAATTAGAACTTCTCAAACTTGGAACTTAAAACAAGGTAATATGATAGAATTAAATAATTTATTTCCAAGAAACCCATATTTTATGATTAATATATTAAAACAAATTAATGAGCAAATAGCAAAAAAACCAGAAATATACTTTGAAGACACTTGTAATCTGGTACTAGAAACATTTAATCCAAAAAGTTTCTATTTAACACCAGATAATATAGTTATATATTTTCAGCAATATGACATAGCACCATATTCTTCTGGAATTCGTACTTTTAATATTTCATATATTTAATTTTTTAGTAAATAATACTTCATATATTATATTTTTTATGTTATAAATATATAAAATACTATATGGAGGAAATTTAATATGAAGGCTTTAATTACTGGTGCTTCTTCTGGAATTGGAAGAGACTTTGCAAAAATACTTGATAAAAAAGGATTCGATTTAGTATTGGTTGCAAGAGATACAGATAAATTAAATGAAGTTAAAAATGAGCTTAAAGGAAATGTTGAAATTATTAGCATGGATTTAAGTATTTCCGAAAATTGCAAAAAATTACATGTTGAAAATCCAAATATTGATTTACTTATTAATAATGCTGGCTTTGGCGATTGTGGAAATTTCGCAATTACAAATTTAGATAAAGAAATTAGTATGATTAATACAAACATAACTGCTTACCACATTCTAACCAAACTATATTTAATAGATATGAAAAAAGAAAATAAAGGACATATTTTAAATGTTGCCTCAATTGCTGGCTTTATGCCAGGTCCACTTATGGCAACTTACTATGCCACAAAAGCATATATTGTTAGACTTTCAGAAGGGATTCGTGAAGAGTTAAGAAAAGAAAAATCAAATGTTAGAATTAGTATTTTATGTCCTGGTCCTGTTAATACAAATTTTAACAAAGTTGCTAACGTTAAATTTCATTTAAGAGAAGCTAATAGTATGAAGGTTGCTCAATATGCCATTAATCACTTAAATAAGTTTTATATAATTCCAGGACTAGATATAAAGCTTGCAAGATTTGGTGCGAAAATTACTCCTGCTCCCCTTATCTCAAAAATAACATACAAAGTACAAAAAAGAAAACTAAGTTAGATTTTATATATTAAAAGGACACCTTTACAGATGTCCTTTAATGAATTCATTATCTATCTAATAAATTATTTATTATTTACTAAATCTTTTAATGCTTTTCCAGCTTTGAATACTGGAGCTTTTGATGCTGGTATTTTTATTTCTTCTTTAGTTTGTGGGTTTCTACCTTTTCTAGCTGCTCTTTTTCTTACTTCGAAAGAACCAAAACCAACTAATTGTACTTTTTCTCCTTTAACTAATGCTTCAGTAACAACGTCTACGAAAGCGTTTAATGTTTCTTCTGCGCATTTTTTTGTGTCTCCTGTTTTTGCAGCCATTGCTGCTACTAAATCAGATTTGTTCATTTAATTTACCTCCTAAAAAGTTTGAAATATGTAGAATTTTTTTCTACAATAGCATTATTCGTCATAATAAAATAAAATCCTTCTTTTTTTTTGAACTTTTTTCTTTGCACCCTTTATCGCTGTAAGAGATTAGCCAATTTTTGTAAAATACCTATTATATTCTATTCTTCTCTTTTTGCGTATATACCAAGCTTTTGAAGGATTTTGTGAATCTTTGTACCATATGGTATCATCATTATTTCTTCTTCATCAAAGATTTTTAAAATCACTATCAAAATCAAATAAATTACAACTGCAACCGCTATACCAACTAGTGTTGCAATTTTAGCTGAAATTATACCAACTAATATTGAATAAATAAAATATGAACATACACACATTCCCAGTGTTGCTATTGCTGGTTTTACTATAAATTTAAAAATATTCAATTTTAATTTTATTGTTCTTCTTAAAACAATAAAACTTAATAAAAACGCTACAAAATTGTTAATTACTGATGCTATCGCTGCACCATTAACACCAAAATTAGGATTTGGTACTAAGATTAAGTTAAATATAAGTTTTAGCATTACGCCTATAAATGATGTTATCGCAGGTACTTTTATTTTTCCTAATCCTTGTAAAGCTCCATTTGTTGTTTGCATTAAAACAGCAAATATTATTGTAAGTGAGAATATTTGTAATAAAAATCCTCCATCTGTTGCATTTGGAAATAATAAATTTATTATTGGTTGTGCAAATACCATCATTCCAAAAGTGCATGGGAGTCCAAGCATCATTGTAATTAGTAATGATAAAGAAATTCTTTTTCCAGCAGTATTGCTATCCCCTTTTGCCATTAATCCTGAAACAGATGGCACTAATGCAGTTGCAAATGCTATGTTAAATGATAATGGTAATGTTGCCAAAGTATCTACTTTGCCTGATAATATTCCATATTGAGCTTTTGCAATTGTGTCTGGTAAAAATGTTTTTAACCCTTTTACTACTGTAACAATATCTACAACTTTTGATAATGTAGACATTATTGCACTTAATGTAATCGGAATAGATACTATTAGTATATTTTTTACTATTTTCTTTATTCTTTCATATTTATAATTTTTACTTTCTTTTATTTTTGGTATTACAATTTTTCTAAAGCTTCTATAATACATTAATATATATAGGAAACTTAAAAGAACAGATAATGTTGTTGCAAGGTTGGCACCAGCTGCCATAAGTGTAGTATTTAAATTAGTACCAATTCCTATAAATTCAACAGCAGAAATTGTAATAACAGTTTTAAATACTTGTTCTAATGATTGTGATTTTGCAGTAACAGATACTTTGTCTAATCCATTAAAATACCCTCTTAATACAGATGCAATAGTAACAAATGTGATTGATGGTGATAATACTTGAAGTGACAATCTTGCTTCTGGTACTTCTATCATATTTGCAATTGTTTCTGCTCCAAAGAATAGTAAAAGAGTTCCTATTAAACCTATTAATCCAAAAGTTAATAAAGATATTTTAAAAACTCTATGAGCACCTTTGTAGTCATCTATTGCTACTCTTTCCGAAATTAATTTAGCAATAGCATTAGGTACACCTATTGAAGAAATAGTAAGAAGCAATGCATATATTTGATATCCACTTCCATATATACCATTTCCTACATCCCCAAATCCCTTTTTATTTGTCAAATATATTTTAGATACTAGCCCTAACATTTTTATTAATACTTGTGAAATCATTAGGGCTAATACACCTTTCATAAATCCATCTTTTTTCTCTAATTTTCTAGTCCTTTCCATAATCATTCCTTTCATTATATTTTAATCTTATGCATACTTGTTTTTAATTATATTAGTAAATAGAATTTTATTCAAGTAATTTCATTTAAAATTTACAAATTGTAGTTTGCAAAATTAATCGGATTCACGCTACTATATATATCAACCTATTTTGAGACTTTTTTGAAAAATTACGGCCTGACAGCCCTTTGAGGCGGGGAATACCCATTAGCTTGGAGGGTCTAATTTTGAAAAAATGCTCAAAATAGATTGATTTCAATTATATTGGTCATACAAGTTACAATTTTTTTGTCAAAACCCTTGTTTTTTTAGGGATTTTGTAAGATAATATATATAGTTATTTTATTTTTTAAAGTGAGGAAAATATGAAAATTATTGATAAATTTTTAAAGTTTCTTAAAACAGATAGAAATACGTTTTTTACTTACATATTAACTGTATTAGCGATTTACTTTGCAGTAGATAGATTAATGGAAGTTTTACTTATGATTTTTACAGGCGTTTCAGTATCATATTGGGGTCCTATACATTACACAATAGCTCTTGCTTGCCCTATATTTGCTTATTTGTTTGTATGTTCGTCATCATTTATTAAAAATGATTCAATGAAAATAACTTTCTTATATTTGTACATCATCGCATTATACATTATAGGTGTTTCAATGGCTATTCAGTGGATGAATTTGCTATGTTGGTTGTTGTTTATGTCTACACCTGGATATGTAAGTGTAGTTACAGAATTAGCCTATTTAATTAAACCAGCTTTTCAATCTATTGCAGCATACTTACCATTAGTAACTTTCTACCCATTGATGAGGTGGCTAATCTTAACTGTAAATGATACTACTAATATAAGAAAATCTATAATGGAGTATTCAGGTATTAATTTAACTGCTCCTAAAGACGGAATTGGTGCATACTCATGTGAAATGCCATTTCAAGATGATAAAAAAACCGGTGATAAAGTACGTATAACTGAAAATGGAAGATTTCAATCAACATTTATTTGTGGTATTTCTGGTAGTGGTAAAACATCAATGTTATTTGAACCTATGATGGCAAAGGATTTAGAAAAGAAATTTTTCTTTAAAGAGACTTCAAAAGAATTAGGATATACTGCATTAAAATCACGTATAGCAGTTTTAAATAAACCTTATGATAATGATTACTTAAATAAAAACTTTAATTTAAATATGATTTCACCAACTTATGGTAAAGAAAAAGTATTTAAAGCATTTTTAAGTAAAATGATTTTAGATGCTTCTACTGATAACATTATTTATAGAGATGTAGGTATAACATCTGTTTCTCCAGATTATGAATCTACTTCTAGAATGTTAGAAGTTGCTGAAAACTTTAATATACCAGTAAATTTAATAGACCCAAATAATTCTTCTTCAATAGGATTAAATCCATTTACTTTTGAAGATCCAATTAGAATTTCGCTTATCATTTCTTCTGTTTTAAAAGAAATGTATTCAAAAGCTGGAACAGATTTAGAAGAATCTTACAGACAAAATGCTTCACTTCAAGCAGTAGAAAACATTTGTATATTATTAAAGGAAATGTATCCTCGTCTTAACGGCGGAGATTTACCAACATTAGAAGATATGCTTGATATGTTCAATGATTTTTCTTTAGTAGAAAATATGTGTAATAAATTAATGGAAAATGAAGAACTTGCTAAAAAATATAAAATTCAACTTGGCTACTTTAAAAAGAATTTTTATGCTAACGGAATTAACAAAAATGATACAGAAAAATATATTCAACCAGCTGCTTCTCAATTAGATATATTGTTAAGAGTTCCTGGTGTAAAAAATATTCTTTGTAATAGAACAAATAACTTAAATTACGATAAGGCTTTAGCAAACGGTGAAATAACTTTAGTATGTACAAGACGTGGAGATTTAGGTTCTGCAGTTCATACAGCATTTGGTTTATTCTTCTTGTTATTAATGCAATATTCAGTTTTAAGAAGACCTGGAAATGAAAAAAGTAGAATTCCTCACTTCTTATACATAGATGAATTTCCAGATTTCATAACACATGGTACAACAAACATGTTTACATTATATAGAAAATATAGAGTTGGTATTATAATTTCAGCTCAAAACTTAAGACAACTTGGTGAAAAAGATGGAAAATATAGAGATATAATACTTGCAAACTGTTACAATAAATTTGTATTCGGAAATAATACACCAGAAGATAATGCTTGGTGGTCTAATGAAATTGGTGAAAAGAGAGAATGGAGTTTTACATATACTTATAACACGGAAGATGTTAAATACAAATCAGACTATGGCAGTGCTAAACTAGAAAACAAGGTAAAATTCACACCTGGTCAAGTTCAAGGTTTAGGAGCCAAACAATGTTACTTCAAAATTAAAGATACTAAAGCAAAATATTCAAATGGTGTAATTAAAGTAGATTATCTTGCTTCAAAATATCATGAAAAACATGAAGGTAAACAATATAACTTTAATAAATTTATAACTGGTGCAACCACTGATGTTGAAGATGATGATAATAAAAAGCCAAAATTTGATTTAAAAAATTTAAAATTTGATGTTAACGACAATGGTGATGTAGATCCAATAAAGAGCAATACAACAGATAGCAATTTCTTATTTGATAACGAAGATGCAATAATATTTGATATAAATAAAAAGAAAGATAATAATTAAAAAAAGAAACGAATTAATCGTTTCTTTTTTATTTTTCATTAATTTCTTCATTGCGTTTTTCAATTGTTCTATTTAAATTTTCAAGCATACTATTAACTAGTAAATATCTTTCTGCAAATTCACGGTTATTACAATAGTCTTTATTTATTTGAGAACCTGTTTTAATTAGCTTGCTTATTTCTTTATCCATGTTAGATATCATTTTAGAAATTGAAAATTTTTCTATAATCTTTTTTCTACAAACTTCTTTGTAATTAATGTTCTCCTTATTGTCTAATATTTTTTCAATAGCAACCTTATATTCCTCAATTTCATCTGGTGAATACTCAAAGTTGAATTGTTCTTCTGGTGTTTGATATGGAATTATTAATTCTCCACAATTATCCTCTATAATTTCTTTTTGGCCACCAATATCACTTGAAACAACTGGAACTCCCATAGATAATGATTCATAAGTTGTTAAGGTTAATCCTTCTCTTAAAGAGCATACTAGAGTAACATCTGCAATTTTATAGAATTTTCTTGGATCTTCTTGCATACCATACATTTGTACATATTTAGATAATTTTTCCTGAGCTATTTTATTTTTTACATCTTCGTACGCTGCACCGTCTCCAACCATAACCATTTGTACATCTTTTCTGTCTTTTATAATCTCTTTTAATACTTCTAGCGCAAATAGCGGTCTTTTATAATGTACCATTCTAGTTATAAACAAAATAACTTTTTTGTCTTGATATTTTTTTGCAAGCTTTTCTTCCCCATCGTAAACCACATTACAATCATATTTATTTGTATCTGTACCAATATAAATAGTTTTTATATTTTTTATATTTCTCTTCATTATATGATACATCATGTCTTTTAGATGTTTTGTGCAGGTATATGTTGCATCCAGGTAATGTGCAACTGAGTTAGAATCCTTTGGAAAGCCACCATTTCTTAAAGTCCAGTTTTCTGCATGTATATAATCAACAAAAGGTATATCTTTAAAATGATATTTAAGCCATGGCAACACATAATATCCATAAAAGCTATTAGTTATAAATACACAATTAATTTTTCTGCTTTTAATAATATGATAAATAAAACTTGCCCCATCTTTTTCTTTTAAGAAGGTAGTTAAATCAAAGTATTCATCTACATACTTTTCTACTGTTTGTCTTAAATAGTAGTCACATTTCTTTGTGGTAACAACACTTATTTCATAACCCTTTTCTCTTAATCCTTTTATTAAGTTTAAATTAAATATATCTGCTCCACCAACAACAAACCATGGAACTATAAATAATATTTTATTTTTTGTATTTTTTTCGAATATGTCTTTTTTAGTAATATCAACAATCTTAGGAATATCCTTATATTCAATTTGATAAATTTCATCAAATTGAATTGTATCTATATCCTTATCCATATCCATTTTTTGTTTTATTTTATCAATATACTCTTTTTCTATATCTGTTTTTTCAATTTCTTGATTTGCAACAATTTGCTTGTTCTTCTTTCTATGCCAAAATCCATAAAAGTCCATTTTTATAGGAACATATCTTTGACTTAAGAAAAACAACCACATAAACCAGTTTTCATGAATTTCTATTGGAAACTTCATATATTTATCTAATTCTAAAAACTTTTCTTTTCTGATAAATGCACATTTAGAAATGATATTTTTCTTAGTCATTTCATAAATTGCTAGTTTTTTGTTATATAATCCCTTTACTTCTCCAAAGTTAACCATTCTAGAATATGCCCAAACTCCTTCTGGATTTGTAAGCATAGTAAAATATCCGCATTCCAGCATAGTTTTATCAATTAAGTCATCTTCAGATAACAATAGGATAATGTCACTGCTTGCTTGTTCTGCTGCTATATATTGTGCTTTAGCAATTCTTTCTTCTGTTATTTCAATTATTTTTATTCTCTTATCTCTCTTTTTCAAATCTAATATAGTTTTATTTATTTGATTTGTAACAATTAGCCATTCCCAATGAGGAAAAGTTTGATTAAGTAATGACATATATGTTTGCTCAATATTATTCTTGCCTTTATAATATGTTATTACAGAAATATCTATAATTCCTACAAATTTACTTAATCTTTCAACTTGCTTCAAACCTGGTTCTATCGAAAAATCGAAGTAATCTATTTCGTCTTTTAAAACATTCATGCATTTACCTCCTTTGTTTATCTCATTTCTTTTATAGTTTTTTCGTAATCAGCTGAATTTATTATACAGCTACCAACTACTAATATATCAACTCCCGCTTTTTTTAAACTTTCTTTATTTTCTAAGTTTATTCCCCCATCTGCTTCTATATCTATTTCCATTTTGTTATTTTCTATATACTGTTTTACTCTTTCTATTTTTTGTATTGTCTCAGGTATTAACTTTTGCCCTCCTTTTCCAGGCTCCACAGTCATAATTAGTACTAAATGTATTAGAGGTAAATACTCATATATTTCTTCAATTTTTGTGCTTGGTTTTATTGCTATTCCAACCTTTACATTATTACTTTTTATATATTTAATTAATTCTAATACTTCTTCTTTATTCTTACATGCTTCTAAATGAAACGTTATTATATTAGGCTCAAATGGCAAATAAGCATCTACATATGAGCGTACATCTTCTACCATTAAATGAATATCTAATGGTAAATTTGATATTTGTTTTATACTGTTTGTATATTCTTGCATAATCTCGTTTGTATTGTTTTCTACAAATTTTCCATCCATTACATCTATGTGATAATAATCTGTTTTTGCCGTTTCCAGATTATATATTGTTCCTAATATATTTTCTTTTTTTACTGTTAATATTGATGTTGAAACTTCTACCATTTATGATCCTCCCTGTCTTTCAATTCTTCATATATTTTCTTAAAATTATTATATCTTAATTCAGAAATATTGTTTCCAACTTCGTCCTTCACACCACATACTTTCTCTTTTATATGTGTGCAATCTAAATATTCACATCCATTAGTGAAATTATTAAATTCTATAAAATACTTATATAATTCTTTATATGGTATTTCAAATACGTCAAAATTCGAAAATCCTGGTGTATCTGCTATATATGTATTTTTTTCTATTTTATATAATTTTACAGAAGTTGTAGTGTTTTTGCCTTTTTTATTTTTAGAGCTTATTTCTCCCTCTAATGTAGTTTGCTTTGTAAATATAGAATTTATTAAAGTTGATTTTCCAACTCCAGAATTTCCAGAAAAAGCACTAATATTATTTTTTAATACTTTCTTTATTTGTTCAATATTTTTTTCTTCTTTTGCTACTGTTTTTATAACTTTGTATCCTATTTTAGAATATACTTGTTCTATATTATTTGCTATATCATTATCTAAATCCACTTTATTTATAACTATAATTGGCTTTATTTTTAAAAATTCTGCAAATGCCAATTGCTTGTCTAACATAAGTAAATCTGGTGTTGGATTTTTAGCAGATATAACAAATATAAGTTGAGAAATATTAGCCATTTTAGGTCTTTTTATATAGCTTCTTCTATTTAATATTTCTGCAATGCTTCCCATATCATTATCAAATTCAACTAGGACCTCATCTCCAACAACCGGTTTTAAATCTTTAGTTTTAAATTTTCCTCTTGATGTGCATGTATATATTTTATTATTAATTTCTACATAAAAAATATTTGATACAATATTAACTATTTTTCCTAATTCTTGCATTGTTTCCTCTCTTAAAAATTGGGAACCTTAGGGGGCATCCCTAAAGTTCCCACAAATACTAATATTTTTTAAATTAATCTATTGTAATTTCTGTTTCATATTCTAAATCTAGATATCTGTCTTCTCCTTGTTTTACACCATCTAGGAATACTTTTATTGTAACATTTCCTTTATTAGAAAATTCTTGAGAAATACTTTCTAAACGAGGATCAACATCTTTTTCATAAATTGTAGTACCGTTTACAGTTATTTTTAATTTTACTTCTTTAGGCGTAGTTCCATCTTCTTTATATCCATTCGGAATCTTTCCACCTAATAAAGATTTTACATTTACATTAACTATTCCTTTTTTCTTTTGTAGTAATCTATTTATAGTTATAGAAATAGATGTATCTTTTTCTACTTCTGTATCAGCTTCAACATCTTGATACAAAACAACTCCTTCTGCTTTGCTCTCGTCATTATCTGTATACACACTCTTTAGTTTTAAACCTGCATCTGTTATTGCCTTCTTAGCTTCTGCTTCTGTTTTTCCTACTAGGTTTGGCACAATAACCTTTTCAATACCTTTGCTTACTGTTATTGTTACTGTTTCTCCTGCATCTATTTCTTTTTTAGCATCAACATCTTGTTTTATTACATATCCTGCTTCAACTTTTTTGTCATATTCCTCTACAACATTTACTATTAGATCTAAGTCTTCAAGTTGAGAAACTGCATCATCTTTGGCCATTCCAACAACCTTAGGCATTACTACTGTGTTTTTTCCTTTACTTATTACAACTGTAATTTCACTACCTTCCTTTATTTTAAAGTCTGGCATATATGCTGGATTTTGAGATATTATACAACCTGCTAGAACATCCTTATTATATGCTTCTTCTCCAACCACTAATTGAAGCTTTAATTCTTTTGCTTTTGCCTCCGCTTGTGATTTCTCCATATTTACTAAGTTTGGAAGCTGAACGTCTTTTTTCTCAAATGCATTCATAATAAAATACGTTGCAACTATTGTTATTGCGAATAAAATAATTCCCGCAATAGTTAAACACAAAGCCTTATGTTTAGCAAAAAATGATTTTTCTTTTTTCTTATCCATTTTCTTATCTTCAAGCTCAGATTTATCATATATAGTAGATAATCTTTGAGTTGGTGAATCTGCAACTTGCCTTTCCATAACAACAAAATCTCCATTTGGATTTTTAATTGCTCTACTTAAATCTCTAAGCATTTCAGTCGCTGTTTGATATCTTGAACTAACGTCTTTTCTCATTGCTTTCATTATTATGTCATTAACAGACTTTGGAACAGATGGATTAATTTCCATTGGTTCTTTTGGGCTTTCTTGCATATGTTTTAATGCCACTGATACTGCTGTATCTGCATTAAATGGTAATCTTCCTGTTACCATTTCATATAATACAACTCCTAATGAGTATAAATCTGATTTTGCATCTGTAAATCCACCTCTTGCATGTTCCGGTGAAAAATAATGTACAGAACCCATTGTACTTCCAAATGCTGTTATTGTTGAATTTGATACTGCTTTTGCTATTCCAAAATCAGTTACCTTGGCGATTCCGTCCTCAGTTATTATTATGTTATGAGGTTTTATATCTCTATGAATTATATTGTTTTTATGGGCTGTTTCTAATGCTGATGCAATTTGTATTGCCACATTAACAGACCATTTCCAAGAAAGCGCCCCATCTTCATTTATTATTTCTTTTAATGTTTTTCCTTTAACTAATTCCATTACAATATAATGTAAATCGCCTTCACTTCCTACATCGTATACTGAAACAATATTTGGATGTGTAAGGCTAGCAGCTGATTGGGCCTCTGTGTTAAATCTTTTTATAAATTCATCATCTGTGGTATATTCTTCTTTTAGAATTTTAACAGCAACATATCTATTAAGCACATGGCACTTAGCTTTATATACTGTTGCCATTCCGCCATTTCCGATTTGCTCTATTATTTCATATCTATTTCCTAACAATCTACCTTCTAAATTCATTTTTAACCTCCAACTTTAAGGATTATTTTTATTTAAAACAATAATAACTGTAATATTATCTAGTCCACCATTTTCATTTGCTTTATTTATTAATTTATCTGTTGCAACTTCTATATTATCTGTTACTATATTATATATTTCCTCATCACTTACCATATTTGTAAGCCCATCTGAAGTGATAACTAATATATCATCTTTTTGAAAACCTTTCACACTAACGTCTGGTTCAACAAATGATGTACATCCAAGTGCTTTTGTTAGCATATTTTTCTTTGGGTGGTGTACCGCTTCGTCTCTCGAAATAGTTCCGTCCTTCACCAGCTTTTCAACATAACTATGATCCGTAGTAAGTTTTCTAATAAAATTCTTTCTAATTCTATATATTCTACTGTCACCAATGTGACCTATATATACTCTATTGTTTTGTACAAGAGCAACCTCTATTGTAGTTCCCATTCCTTCTAGTTCTTTTACTTCTTTAGCCTTTTCATATACAAGCATATTTGCATATTCAATTGCATTTTTTACTAATTCCAGTATACTCTCTTTAGTATGCTCTATTTGAGAGAAATTTGATTCAATGTAATTTTTAGTTGCATTAACTGCCATGGTACTTGCAACTTCACCGCCATTGTATCCTCCCATTCCATCTGCGACTATATATAATCCAACAGAATCACTTGGTTCATACGCATAATATGCATCTTGGTTCATTTCTCTTGCCTTACCAATATCTGATTTAGCAAAAACCTTCATACTGAAGTTTCTCCTTATCTATAAATTTTTTCTTCGTAATTGTCCACAAGCCGCATCAATATCAGAGCCTAATTCTCTTCTTATTGTTGCAACAATTCCTTTAGAGTTTAAATAATCTCTAAATTTAATTATGTTTTCATTTGTACTTTTAGTAAATTCACCATTTTCAATTTTATTTATCGGTATTAAATTAACATGACACAACATCCCTTTTAATAATTTAGCAAGTTCCTCTGCATCCTTTAAATTATCATTATTATCCTTTGCTAAAGCATATTCAAAAGATATTCTTTTATTGGTCTTTGAAATGTAATACCTGCAAGCTTTCATTAATTCTTCTATATTATATGCATTATTTACTGGCATCATTTCACTTCTTTTCTTGTCGTTTGTAGCATGAAGTGAAATTGATAATGTACATTGTAAATCTCTATCCGCAAGTTCATATATTTTAGGAACTAAGCCACTAGTTGAAATACTAATATGTCTTGCACCTATATTTAATCCTTTTGGATTATTTAATATTTTTATTGCCTTCATTACATTATCGAAATTATCTAAAGGCTCTCCAATTCCCATAAAGACTATATTAGATATTCTAATTTGTTCATCTCTTTGAACCGCTAAAATTTGTTCAACGATTTCTCCTGCTGTTAAATTTCTTGCAAATTTTATTCCTGTTGATGCACAAAATTTACAACCCATTTTACATCCTACTTGAGAAGACACACATATTGTTTTTCCATGATGATATTCCATAAGAACAGATTCAATTGCATTATCATCTAAAATATCAAATAAGTATTTTTTGGTGCCATCTACGGATTGCTGTTTTTTTAGAATCTTAAAATTATGAAAACTAAACACCTCTTTTAACTTTTCCCTTAGTTCTTTAGAAATATTAGTCATATCATCAAAAGAAGTAACTTCCTCTACATAAATCCATTTAAAAACCTGCTCTGCTCTATACGCTTTTTCACCCAATTTCAAAAATTCTTCTTTTAGTTCATCTAAGTCATAATCTTTTATATTTTTCATATATTATTGCAATTACCTTTCATAGGGAAATTACAATTTCCCTAGATAACTTATACCACAACAAAGACTTTTTTTCAATAGTTTTGCAACAAATTTATTTGACGTGAATGGGGACGGGGTAAAAACAAGTCAAAATTTAAAAATGACTTGTTTTTACCCCGTCCCCATTCACGTCTTTTTTTATTTTTTAATATAATAATGTGGAGGTTTTGTTTATGTTTAAGTTAGCTATTGTTGGCGCTACTGGTTTAGTGGGCAGAAACGTTTTGAAAGTTTTAGAAGAAAAGAATTTACCTATTTATGAATACGTTCTTTTTTCTTCATATAAATCTGCTGGTTCTGTAATTCATTTTATGAACAATGATTATACTGTAAGAGAGTTAAAAGAGGATTCTTTTATTAATGAACATTTTGATTTTGCTATTTTTTCTGCTGGTGGTTCTACTGCCTTAAAATATGCACCTATTGCTAGTAAAAATGGTTGTGTAGTTATAGATAATAGTAGTGCTTTTAGAATGAATACTGATGTGCCTTTAGTAGTTCCAGAGGTTAACCCAGAGGATGCCTTTTTAAATAATGGTATAATTGCTAATCCAAATTGTTCTACTATTCAAGCAATGTTACCGCTAAAAGCTTTAGATGAAAAATTTAATATTACCCGAGTTGTTTATTCTACATATCAAGCTGTATCTGGTGCAGGAAAGGCGGGGATTGATGATTTTGAAAATAGTATTAAAGGAATAAAAAACAAGAAATTTCCTTATCCAATTTTTAATAACTGTTTACCACACATTGACGTATTTGAGTCTAACGGATATACTAAAGAAGAGGAAAAGATGATAAACGAAACAAGAAAAATATTACACAAACCTAATTTAAGTGTAACAGCCACTTGCGTAAGAGTTCCTGTGCTTAATTGTCACTGTGAGAATATAAATTTAGAATTTGAAAATGAATTTGATATAAAGGATATTTATTTAGCATTAGAAAATTTTAAAAATATTACTGTTATAGATAACATAGAAAAAGAACTATACCCTCTCCCAACTGACGTTTCAGGAAAAGACGATGTTTTCGTTGGAAGAATTAGAAGAGATTTTAGTATAAAAAATGGTCTTAACATTTGGGTCGTAGCAGATAATATAAGAAAGGGCGCTGCAACAAATGCAATACAAATTCTAGAAGAATTAATATCAAAAAGAAAACTCTCTCTACAATAAATGTAGAGAGAGTTTTTTTGATATTCATTGCAAAATCACCGCCCACATAAAGCAAGAACAATGCCAATAGCAATGAATATTGCAATTGCATAAATCAATGCGCTAGGAGTTATTAGTACAGCCACCACACAGCTATAATAAATAGCGCAAATTAATAATGCAATTAAAATAATTTCCCGTGATTTTTTCATCGCTGTCTCCTCCTTAAGTTTTTTGGGGCATTTACAAATATAGGATCTTGATCCTATTTGTATTATTATACTATACTTTTCAGTTTTTTTCAAATCCAATATTCTTTGCCAGTATATTTAATACATAATCTATTTCATTTTTTGTATTTTCTTTTCCAAGTGTAAATCTTATTGTTCCTGATGCTTGTTTTCTGTCTAATCCTATTGCAGTTAACACATGAGATGTTTTACTACTTCCAGTGCAACACGCTGATGCACTAGAAGCACATATTCCATATTCATCTAATTTTAATAATAACTGTTCTCCATCTATATCTTTAAACGAAACATTAACATTGCCTGGTAATCTATTGTCCAAATCTCCATTTATTTTTATATTTTCAAACCTTTGTTGTAGACTAGTTATAAAGTAATTTCTCAATGCTGTTAATTTTGTATTATTAAAATCAATCTCTTTGTATGCATATTGTATTGCTGTTGATAAGCCTACTATTCCTGCCACATTTTCTGTCCCGCTTCTTTTTCCTTTTTCTTGGCCTCCACCATCTTGTATTCTTTCAAATTCTACCCCTTCTCTAACATATAAAGCTCCAACTCCTTTAGGGCCATAAAACTTATGTGCAGACATAGACAGCAAATCCACTCCCAATTCATTTACATTTATTGATATGTTTCCAACTGCTTGAACTGCATCTGTATGAAAATATACATTATGTTTTTTTGCAATTTTCCCAATTTTTTGTATTGGTTCAATTGTACCAATTTCATTATTTGCAAACATTATACTAATTAAAATTGTATCTTGTGTTATAGCATTTTCTAGTTCTTCTAGATTAATCATTCCATTACTATTAACATTTAAATACGTTACCCTAAAGCCTTGTCTTTCCAAGGTCGCACAAGTATTTAACACTGCTGAATGCTCTATTTTTGAAGTTATAATATGTTTTCCTTTTGATGAATTTGCATATGCAATACCCTTTAGCGCCAAGTTATCACTCTCGCTCCCACAGCTTGTAAAGTATATTTCTTTTTGTTTAGCTCCTATACAACTTGCAACATTTTGTCTTGCTTCTTCTACCACTCTTTTATTTCTTCTTCCCAAAAAGTACGCTGATGATGGATTTCCATAATTCACGCTAAAATATGGTAGCATTTTATTTAGCACCCTTTCATCAACTCTTGTTGTTGCACCGTGATCCAAATAAATTAATTTTTCCATAGTAAAAATCACCTCATAATATATACTATTTAATATTATGAAGTGATTTTTGTTTTTATTATATTTTTTTAATATTGTTTTCCCCAAACTACCATCTTATTAGCTGGTTTTCCGCAACATACACATTTATCTGATATCTTTTCTTGTTCAAATGGCATACATCTTGATTTTGCACCAGTTAATTCTCTTATCTTATTTTCGCACTCTTCATCTCCGCACCACATTGCTTTTATAAAGCCTTGATTTGTTTCCATAGAGTTTTTAAATTCATCCAAACTTAATGCAACTGTTGTTTTTTCTTTTAATCTATTTTTGCATTCTTCAAACATATTGTTATGAATATTTGTAAGCATTTTTTCTACTTCTTCTTTTAAATTATCTAATTTAACAGTTACTTTTTCAGTTGTATCTCTTCTCACTAAAATACATTCTCCATTTTCAATATCTCTTGGTCCAATTTCTAATCTTATTGGCACGCCTTTCATTTCCCAGTAATTAAATTTATAGCCTGGTGAATATTTATCTCTATCATCTACTTTTATCCTAAATTCACTTGATAAACTATTCTTTATTTCATAAACTTTGTCTAATACTCCAGCTTTATGTTGTGCAATTGGAACTATAACTACTTGAACTGGTGCAACTCTTGGTGGTAATTTAAGTCCTCTGTTGTCGCCATGTGCCATAATTAATGCCCCTATTAATCTAGTAGAGCTTCCCCAAGAAGTCTGATAAGCATACTCTTCTTTTCCTTCTCTGTTTTGGAATTTTATATCAAATGGCTTAGTAAAATTTTGTCCAAAATAATGTGAAGTTGCAGATTGTAATGCCCTGCCATCATGCATCATGCTTTCAATTGTATATGTCTCTTCAGCTCCTGCAAATTTTTCACTTTCAGTCTTTATTCCCTTTATAACTGGTATTGCAAGTAAATTCTCTGCAACATCTGCATATATATCTAGCATTTGCATTGTTCTTTCTTTAGCTTCTTTTGCTGTTTCATGTACTGTATGCCCTTCTTGCCATAGAAACTCTCTTGATCTTAGAAATGGTCTTGTTTCTTTTTCCCATCTTAAAACATTACACCATTGATTATATACAAATGGTAAATCTCTCCAAGATTTAAGCCATTTTGAGTACATTGTTGATATTATAGTTTCAGATGTTGGTCTTATGCACAATCTTTCATCTAGTTTTTCTCCACCAGCTTCTGTAACCCATGCAACTTCTGGTGCAAAACCTTCCACATGATCTTTTTCTTTTTGTAATAAACTTTCTGGTATTAACACAGGAAAGTACACATTTTCTACTCCTGTTTCTTTAAATTTTTTATCTGTATAATTTTGAATATTTTCCCAAATAGCATAACCATATGGTTTAATTGCAATACATCCTTTTGTGTCTGTATAATCTGCAAGTTCTGCTTTTAATACTATATCTGTATACCACTGAGCAAAATCCTCATCTATATTTGTTATTTCTTTAACAAAATCATTATTTTCCATTTTATCTCCTCCAATTAATTATTTTCATTCTTTTTCTCAAGTTCTTCTTCCCTTTCGGGCATTGGAGCCTCATTGTCTATTTCTTCTTTTTCTTCATTATTTACTAAATCGTCTATTACTATTTGTTGATTTTCGTCTAATTTATATCTTGGTAATTCTGGAAGCTCTTCTAAAGAAGAATAGCCAAACATTCTCAAAAATTCTTTTGTTGTAGCATATGTTGTTGGTCTGCCTGGTGCATCTAAACGTCCAACATCTTCTATTAAATTATGTTCTAATAATTTATATATTGTTCCATCAGAATTAACACCTCTTATAGACTCAATTTCAGCTCTTGTAATCTTAGGATTATATGCAATTATTGCTAATGTTTCTAAAGCTGCCTGAGACAAATTAGGTTTATTTCTTTTATCTATAATCTGATATATATATTCATAATTTTCTTTTCTAGAACAAAGTTGATAACCATTATTAACTTTAATTATTTGTATTCCTCTTCCTGCTTCGTCAAACTCTACTTTCATACTTTCAATAATTTCTTCAATATTTTCTGGTGCAAGTTCTAAAACAGATGCAAGTTCATTTACACTTATATCTCTTCCTATTGCAAACATTATTGATTCAATTATTTGTTTGATTTTTTCTATTTCCATAACTTAAGTACTTTCCCCTTAAAATAATATATACTATTTTATATTATTTTTCCAAAATAGTCAAATTAATTTGCAATAGTAATAAAAAGAAAAAATTGTAGTGATAATGTATTGTTTTTTATTTTTTCTTGTGATAATATAACTTTATAATAAAAATATGAGGTGAGCATATGAGTGAAGAACCAAAAAAAATAGAAGTTGTTTCTGGCGATGGAAAAGATTTGGAAATTTCAAATGTTTCTACTCATCTTTCTATTGCTAAACCTAAGATTAAAAATGATGATGATAAAAAACAAGAAATTGTTATACCACAAGTAAAAAAAGAAAAGAAAAAAGAGAACTAATTTATTTTAGTTCTCTTTTCTTGTAATATATATATTTATATAAAGCTAGAGGCTATTTATACAGCTTCTTCAACCTTATCTTCTTTAATAAACTCATTATTATCACTTAAAACTTCAAGGCTTGAAATTGAAACTTCATATGCCACTCTGTTTTCTATTGTTCCATCTTCATGTTTCTTTTCATAATTTCTTGATTGAACTCTACCTACTACTTTTACTTCTGTTCCAACTGCTAAGTTTTGACAGAATCTTGCATTTCTTCCCCATGCAATTGATGGAATATAGTCTGATTTATTATATGCTCTATTTACTGCTAATAAAACATCTGCAATTTCTCTACCAAATGGTGTTTGTCTATATATTGGGTTTTTACAAATATATCCAAGTAATCTAACTTCATTTGATGTTTTTTTAGTTTGTTCTAGTTCTTCTTCTGTAAGTTTATCTTCTGTAAGAACATCTTTTGCAAATACTGTTAATATTAACTTATTTCTTTCATTTTCATAACTATTGTATGATCTAAATTGACCTTTTATTATTAGTTTGTTTCCTATTGTTAATAAATCATCATTAATTATTCTTTCTGATGCAGTTACAGGTATAATATCTGTTGTATCACTTAAACGTGCTACTTCTAAATCAAATATGTAAAATTTTTCTCCATAAGTCTCATGACTAAATCTTTTCTCACTTGTTACCTTTCCCACTAACATTAAATGGTTATTATCTGAATAATTTGTTTCCAATTTTATTCCTCCCTAATATATTTTATTTCTATTCTTAAGTATTCTATTCATAAAGCTATTTTTTATGCAAACTTTTGTATTGCCACTTTCTATTATACTACCTTTTTATGGTTTTGTCTACATAAAAAGTTAAATTTGTTATATTTTTCTTTATTTTTGTAGTATTTTAAGGATTATTTTTACTTTTTTACAATTTATTTATGTATATTTGCTGTATTATTGATATCATTCCCTTTTATTTCATTGTTAATACTATTAGAAGAAATTTTTAATAATTTCACATCCTCATTTGGAGTTAGTCCAACCCCAAATGCAAATATTCCAAGTACAATAAAAGTTGCTACTACATATGAATATATTTTATTTTTGTTAAGTACATATATCATAAAAACCTCCAACTAAGCGAATTCTCCCATACAAAAAAATAAAGAGATATAGATCTCTTTATTTTATTCATATATGTTTAAAATATTCCTATAAAACTTTAATAAGCTCTGGTAAGTTTTTCCCCGCAACTTCTGGTATTTCTATAATTTCGAATTTTGAAAGTTTGTCTCCAAATCTTATTTCAACTATATCACCTTTTTTTACATCATAACTTGCTTTTACAATTTTACCATTAACGCTTATCCTTCCACTGTCTGCTGCTTCATTTGCTATCGTTCTTCTTTTAATTACTCTTGCAACTTTTAAAAATTTATCTATACGCATTTTCTTAACCTTTCTTATTAAATAAATTTATTTACTATTAGTTTTATTCTATCATTTCTGGTTTTTCCTTCTATACTTCCTATTTCAAATCTGCCTTTACCTCTTATTGTTATAATATCATTTTCTTTTATTTGTTTAGTTTGTTTTTCTATATTTTCAAAATTAACATATACTCTTCCTGTATTAATTATTTCTTCTGCATTTCCTCTTGAAGTATTTAATATCTCAGCTACAATGCAATCCATTCTCATTGATGGTACTATAATTCTCATTTCTTGTTTATTAACTTCTTTTTTTCTAACTTCACATAGTTCAATATTTTCTATAACTGATTTGCTAAATCTGGTTAATGAATTTAAATTACTAATTAAAAACTTAGAAATTTCATTTAACACTAATATATCTGCCCCATCCTCAAAAACAAGTATATCTCCTATTTTTTCTCTTTTTAATCCTAATTTTATTAAACCACCTAAATAATCTCTATGGGTATATTTATTATACATTTCTTTAGGCAATTTTATTCGTATGCAATTTATAGGTATTGCTTTGCTATACTCTTTATTTATAATACTAGACAATTTTTCTGGATAAAATAATATTATATTTCGTTCTGTTTCTTCTATTCCCCCAGTAATAATATAATTCTTAATATTTTCTTGTTTTAATATTCTTTCTAATAGATGTTTTTGGTACAAATCTAAAAAGTCTGTATATTCTACTTTGTTTTTAGATATTGCCAATTCCATTTTATCTATCATTTTTGAAATTAGCAGTTTATCTTCTGTTTTTGTATATTTATTTAGTATTTTTTGTTTGTCCATGTTTTTTCCTTTTACATTTAAAGGTTGCATAATTTAATGCAACCTTCTCTATTTTTATTTATTAGTAGAGCCAAATCCGCCTAATCTTTCTCCTTCTGCATTATCGTTATCTACCACAAAATACTTTTGGAATATTCCTTGTCCAATAGCATCTCCTTTTTTTATTTCTACATCTACATCTTTTATATTATAAAATGCAAACATAATATGTCCATCATTGTCTGGATTTTCATAATAATCCGCATCTACTATTCCAACACTATTTGCTAAGACCAAACCTTTTTTCTTTGGATTGGAACTTCTGTTACAAAGCATTAAATATTCCCCTTCTCCCATATATGATTTCAATCCCGTTTTCACAAGAGTAGGAGCCATTCCTGGCTTAAATGCTGGTATTATACAGTCTTCTGCTGCTTCTATATCATATCCGGCTGAATATTTTGTTTTTCTTATTGGTAAATTTATTCCTTTGTTTTCAAATCCCTTTGCAATTTCAAATCCTCTAACTTTTTCCATTTCAATACTTCCTCTCCAAATATCTTTTTTCTAATTATATTTATAATTTTATTGTTTGTCAATTGTTTTTAACGCTGTTGTTCATTTTGAATTGTCTTACTTTTTGGTAATTCTCCTGTTATGTTTCTATCCTTATATAATTCTTCTTCGCCTAATGTTTCGATTCCAATATATTCTTCCAATTTATATATTGTTTTATTTTCTATTTCATCACATACTTTTTCATCATTACACAATGCATTTTTATATTTTGTTATGTCATCCTTATCTAACCATGCGACTCGTTTTGCATAGTCTCCCTTTGTTTCTTTGTCGAAAACAGCACACATATTCTTTTTTGCTAAAAAAATATTAGAAATCGCTCTAGCTGTTCTTCCATTACCATCTGGAAAAGGATGAATATGTATAAATCTAAAATGCATTTTTGCAACTTGTCTTATATATTCTTCTTTATTCATGTTGTCTGCATTTTCAATTAGTTCACTACACTGTTCAGCATATAATTTCATAGCCTGTGGAACGTCTCTAAAATTAACAAATCCAACATCTCTTTCTTTTACTCCAACATTTATACTTCTATACCCATTTTCATAATAATATTCTTGTCTTTTTCTGTTTATATTTCTATTTATACTTATTATTTGTTCTTCAATTTTTTCTGGTTCCTTTTCAAATTCCGTTCCTAAAGCTTTAAGTTGTCCAGTTATATTAGCATATATATCTTTTATTTCTTCTAATCCATTATTAGGATTCTCAAATGTTCCCAATATATCAAATAAATTATTTGATATATTAGAAAGCATACCATTATATCCTCTGCTCTTCTTTTCTCCTATAACCTCTAAAGAAGTTCCTTGTACCTCGTCATCAATTAAAGTTTGCATTATTTTATTATTTCCAAGAATATTATAAATAAAATATTTTGACATATTTTCTATTTTGTCATCACTTAAATCTGTATTGCTTCTTAAATATTGTGAGTATCTATTTAAAAGTTCGTTATCTGTTATTTCTTTTCTACTTAAAGGGTTGAATATTCTAGAAAAGAAATGTTTTTTAGATAATTGAGGTGTTTGCTTTGAAAGTCTGGCTACATATGGTTTTATAACGTTTTGTATTAATTCTTCCTTATTGTTTTCTCCAAGCAATATACTAGTAAAATTATCCGGAAAAGGTTTGTCCATTTCTAAATATGGTAATCCATTTTCAGAGACTCTCTTTTCAATCTTCATAGCTTTTGTTATTCCTGGTACTCCTCTTTGATTAGTTAATTTAGCTACTAATGTATTTTTAATTTCTCCTTTATCGCAAAGCAATTGTTCAACAATTTCACGTACTGTTTTTATATCTATATCGCTTTCATGTCTCTTTTTAATACCATTTTTATCTACATATGTTGCTTTACATTCGTTAGTTAGTACTTCTATTATCTCTCTTATTTCATCATCATAATAACTAATTCCAAACAAAGTAGCTAGTCCTTTTCCATTTTTAAGAGATTCATATAAACTTCTTGCTTTTTCAACTCTTTCGTTTTTCTCCATATTTACTTTCTCACCTTTAAAAAACTTCTTAGACTATTATATTTATAATTATTTTATTTGTCAATTGGCTTGCATATCGTATTTTGATTTTGGGTAAAATTTATGTTATAATTTAAATAATAGTTAAATATTTAGCTATAAAAAAATAAGGAGTGTGTTTTATGAAAAAAGATTGTTTCATCTCACCAAAAGGCGTTCCAACAAGAGAAATGGCAGAAAATCTTCTTAAAAAAATACGGAAAGAACATTTTTTTGATTGGATTGTACTAGATTCCTATTTTGAAGAACGAAGCGATGGCTGGCACGTAGTATGCATTTATTCAAGCAGTCGAAGATAAAACACAGAAAAAGAGTGAATCAACTGATTCGCTCTTTTTTCATAAATAGATTTAAAATTTATTGTGTTCATGATTATTTAGCATTTCATAATCTGCTTCTATATCTTGTACAATATCTTCTGGTTTTTTTGGATTTTTATTAATCTCTCTTGCAAATCTTTCTTGCAAATTCTTTTTACTATCACCTAATTCATCAGCCCATTGCTCCCAAGTTTTGTCTGTTCCAGGAACAATATCTAATTCGCATACTTCATGTGTACTTCTATCTCCATCTGCATTTTCTTTTTTTATCTTATCAGTATCATCTCCATGATTTTCATGCATATCTGCTTCTAGGTCTATATTATCTCTATTGTGTATTCCTCTTCTTCCATCTATAATTTCTTGCATTTCCAAATCTGTTTGAATTCCAACATTATCTGTTTCTAGTTGTACTTCAACCGGGTCATTGCCATCATGTGTTCTACCTCCAGAGTAAACCTCTGCATATCCTCCAACTTCTTTTTGTTCAATGGAAAGGTAGAAATTATTATCATTAATCCCTTTTGCTTTAAATCTTTTCATTGTCATATTTTTATTTTTCTCTGCATAACCGCCAAGTTCTAATTTGGTATTATCATCATACATTGGGTTATCTCCAGTTGCATCATCCACAGCTAATACATCTGTAATTTTCTTTCCTCCAGATGTTTCTTCTATTCTTCTTCCTTTATTGTCTAACATTATTACAGTCAAGTCATCTGATAATTTTTTATCATCTTCTGTATTTGGATATGCAAAAGCCAATTCTTTAACTTCACTTGGCAACCTAAGTTTTGTTCTTAAAGTATGTATTTTATCAACATAAGCTTTGTCTACATCTACTGTTTGAATTATGTATTTTGGTTTTTCTCTAGTGCTTTTACTATTCTCTTTCTTTTTGTCATCTTTTTCTTTTAACTTTTCTTGCTCTAACTGTTCTAATCCATCACTTTTTAGTTCTTTATCTTGATTATTTTCTGGTTCTTCTTCATTTTCTTTCGTTTTATTTATAACATCTTTTATTGGTTCTGGTGACTCATATTTTAACATCAACTCACTAAAATCAACTTCTTCACCATTCAAATAACACATTCTTGAGGTTTCTTTTGTGTCTGGATCTTCAACCACAACAACGCAAAGATCAAATTCTTCTTTTTGATTTGTTTGTTTATTAATCAATTCAACCTTCTTATTATAATGTATAACATCTTTTATTATACAATTTTCATAACCAATATGATTGTTTTTTAAATCATGTTCTGCTTTTGCCTTTATCTCTTTTAACTTTTCTAACAACTCTTCTCTCTTCTTATCCATAAAAAGCACCTTTTCCTTTCTTTTAGTGCAAAATTTATTTTTTATATTCACCAATTAAGTCATAGTCTTTTATATCTATAATTTTACAATTAATGAACTTATTAATCAAGTCCTCATTGCCATTATTTTTTATATACACAACGCCATCCATTTCAGGAATATCCATTTTAGTTCTTCCTATCCAATGTTTATTGTCAAAAGTTTTATTTTCTATTAAAGTTTCATATATGTTGCCTATTCTCTTTTCTAGGTTCTCTCTTGATATTTCTTGTTGTAGATTCATTATTTTATTGTATCTAGATTTTTTTGTATTGCCGTGTATTTGATTTGGCAATTTTTCTGCTGGTGTTCCATCTTCTTTTGAATACATAAATACCCCTAGTCTATCAAACTTTGTTTCTTTTACAAAATTATATAATTCCTCAAAATCCTTTTTTGTTTCTCCTGGAAATCCAACAATTAATGATGTTCTCAATATTGCTTCTGGTATCTCTTTTCTAATTTTTTGAATTAACTCATGAATACTTTTTGAATTACTTTTTCTATTCATTCTTTTTAATACTGAATCTGAGATATGTTGAAGTGGTATATCAAAGTACTTACATATTTTATCATTTTCTTTTACAACTTTTATTAATTCATCTGTTATTGTTTCTGGATATGCATATAAAAATCTAATCCACCTTATACCATCAATTTTTGAGATTTCATTTAGTAATTCTGCTAGTCTTGTTTTGCCATATAAATCAATTCCATATTTAGTTGTATCTTGAGCAATAACTATAATTTCTTCATAACCCTGTTTAGCTAAACTTTGGGCTTCTTGTATTATATCTTCAAATTTTCTACTTACTAAAGGTCCTCTTATATACGGAATTGCACAATATGTACATCTATTACTACAACCCTCTGCAATTCTTAAATAAGCTGTTTTACTTCCTGTTGTTATAACTTTATCTAAATAATTATCTAATCTATTAAAATCTTTTTCTTCTTCATAGTCCTCTTTTTCTATTAATTTATCTATTTCATGTTCAAATTCATTATAGTCTGAAAACTTAATAAACAAATCCACTTCAGGCAAAGATTTCTCTAATTCTTTTTTATATCTTTCTACTAAACATCCCATTGCAATTAGATATTTGCATCTATTCTTTTTATATTCTGCCATTTCTAAAATTGTATTAATAGCTTCCTCTTTTGCTGATTCTATAAATCCACAAGTATTAAT
This sequence comes from uncultured Clostridia bacterium, assembly GCA_934183305.1. Lineage (GTDB taxonomy): Bacteria > Bacillota > Clostridia > TANB77 > CAG-508 > HGM13634. The sequence continues at coordinate 61,834 of CAKPSF010000005.1, forward strand.
TACTATAATATCTGCTTGTTTTGGGTCATTTACAATATTATATTTTTTATTTTTAAATATTCCAATTGCTATCTCTGTATCTACTAAATTTTTACTGCATCCAAGTGATATAAATCCTACGTTCATTATTATTCCTCCATACTATTATATTTTAGCATAAATAATACATTTTTTCTAGTAATATAAAAAAATTAGTAGTACATAATTGTACCACTAATTCATATTTATCTTTTATATTCTTCATTTGTAAATTCCACTCTATCCACACTTGATACATTTGCTTCTGTTATATTTGTTCCTTTTCCTACAAATAATTTTTGATTTTCATCTATTCTCATCTTTTTTCCACTTTCAATTGTTGAATTACTTATATATAACTGGTTATTTGTTTCTCCATCTGAACCTCTTAATACTCCCATTGTTCCACTAACAGATGTTATTGTGCATCCATTCATATATACTTTATTATTCGAATTGTTTGCTGCTGTTCCTCCTCCTATATAGAAGCTTCCTCCATGTGCGAGTGAAAATTTGCTTTCATCATGTTTTCCTTTATACTCTCCACTTTTTATTGTTGCATTCTCTATATATGCTTCTCCATTTTCTCCTTGTGCAAAATATATTCCTCCATGTCCATACCCATCAAATGTTCCTCCATATACATATAGCTTTGCATCTGCACGATTAGTAATTCCTGAATGAAGTCCATAAATACTTCCTGAATAAAAAATTAATTCTCCATAATTACTAATTCCTATTGAATAACTAGTATCTACTGATGAACCTTCTGCATCTGCAAATACATTTGTATTTGTAATTGACATCTTTGAATCTTTGTTAGCATTCGAAATTCCATATGCAGCCTTTGCATCAGAATTAACATTTATTTCTGATCTTTCAATATCCATTTTTTTAATACTATTAATCAAAATTCCATATGCAGTACTTTTATTAGAATTAGAATTCACTTTAATATTAGTAATTTCTGATGATACAGATTCCTTCTGTGCTACTATTCCGTATACAGGTCCGTTCAATAGAATCTTCTCTTATAATAGAATCTCGAATATTCATAATACCACTTAAAGATGCTATACCAATTGTTTGTTGTTTTTCAGAATAAGTTTCTAAATTTATATTTGTAACCTCTACGGTTCCAGAATTTTGTATACCTGTAACCATTCCCTGAGTTGACTTTACTTTTAAAGTAAAACTATTAATAGCAACTTCCCCCGCTACTATTCTTATTCCATCCGCCAATCCATTTAATGCTGTACATTCTATATTTGAATTTTCTAATTTAGCATTAGTAGCTTGTATTTGCATTCCTCTTGCACCATTGTTAGCATTTTCAGCATATATTTTACATTTTCTCATATAAAATTCATTTGCTACTTTTACTTTTACTAGTAATGCTGTTCCCGAACTATTAATATTATTTACGTATTCTCCACCTATTAAATTAAAGTTTTCTCCTTCTGCGTCTATTAATATAAAATTTGAAGTTATAGTTTCATTAATTTTAGTTTCTATTTTGCTTCCTTTTAGCATTCCATTTATTGTTGCTGTTGTTGATGTGTCAAAAACTATACCTGAGGTACTTGTTGTAAAACTTAGTGTGTTTCCTCCTAAATTAAATATAGCATTTTTACTTATTGTTAGTTTATTTGCTTCTTCTGTATCTTTTAACAATACAACTGTTACATTATTGTTTTCATCTTTATATATTCCTGCAACTGCATTTTCTTTTGTTGAATCTGCATTTGCTGTTGTTTCTCCGTTCACATCAGCTATTGCTTTACTTAAGGTTGTATAATATGAAAATTCATATTTTTCTTGTAACTCTGCTACTGTTGGCATTATTTCTTGTGTATCTAGTACACCTTCATAATATTTTAATAAATCTTCTTCTCTTTTAGTCGCATCTATATAATCTTTTTGGGCGTTTCTCGCATGCGCTATTATTCCATCTCCTGTTATTGCATTTATTGCTACTACTGCTAATATTAATAACACAACAATTGTTATTATTAATGCAATTAGGGTAATTCCTTTATTCTTTTTTCGTTCCATATTTTTCTCCTCCTTTGAATTTCTATTTATAAATTTAAACGCAAAAAAGACAGGTAAAAAATTTACCCGTCTCTTGCATATATCTTTAATAAAGCATATTTCATGCTTTTTTTATTATTTTTTAGATTACATTGTGTGTGTGTGTGTGTACAGCCTCAATAGTTACAACGTTTTTCATTTACTTTCTCCTTCTTTTGTTCTTATTTTACATTTGTAATTTTATTGTATATTTAATCTATTGCTTTGTCAAGTTTTTTAACATATTTTCTAGTTTAGTAGTATCTTCTACTTTTCTTCCTGAATAATAATATTCTATTTTTAAATTATTATTTCCAAGCAAGTCATTTTCTTGTAATACATTTTTCAGCCTATTTGCGACTCCCTTGCTTCCATCTATTATATTTGTATCTTTAGGCACTATTTTTTTAAGTTCTTCTTTAAAGAATGGAAAGTGCGTACAACCAAGAACTATTTCTGAATAATCTTGTAAATTAAAGTTTTTAAGTTGTTCATTTAAATATTCTTTAACATTGTTTGAACTAAAATCTCCCGCCTCTGCATATTCCACAAGTTTAGGCATTGCTATTAAATCTACAAACTCATCTGCATTAAATCTTTCTAATAAGTTATGCAATTTTTCTTCTCTTATTGTTGTTGGAGTTGCCATTATAAGCACCTTTTTTTGTCCTCTATTTTCTATTGCAGGTTTAGCTGCTGGCTCTATTCCTATTATTGGAAATGAATATTCTTTTCTTAAGTCATTTATTGCAATACTTGTTGCTGTATTACATGCAATTACAATTGTTTTTACATTCTTGCTAATTAAAAATTTTACAGCTTCATTTATATATTTTTTTACTTCATCTTTAGGTTTAATTCCATATGGTACATTATCTGTATCTGCATAATATATATACTCTTCATTTGGTAGTATTTTTATTATTTCTCTTAATACTGTTAGTCCACCTATTCCAGAATCAAACACTCCTATTGGTCTATTGTTCATATTAATACTCCTATATTTATATTTTATATATATTAAATTTTTTTGTCAATGTTATTTTTCTTTTTTTACCATATTCCAACATCATTTATATGCAAAAATCTAATATTTTCAAAATAGTATTCTGCCACACTTTTATGATAAGCATCTTCAGTATGAGTAGCAACAAAAATATTATCTAATCCGTTTCCGTTTCTTATCTACAATTATTAGACTATGTGAAAATCTTTGCATTGAACTAAATTTTAATTGAATTAAATCTCCTATTTCTAAATCATCTGCATTTTTTATTAACTCAGCTCTTGGTCCAACCCCTTTATTACTTACTAAAAAATTATACAAAAATTCTACTCCAGACCATGAAGGAGTTCTGTCTTTTATATTGTTATAATACCAACCAATATGTTTTTTATAATTCATAATTTTACTTCCAGCATATATGCACTGTGAAGCAAGTGATGTACAATCTCCACCAATTTCATCAAAATTATAATATAATGGATTTCTTTTATAAGCCCACTTTTGTGCGTATTTTACAACTTCTGCTCTATTATATTTTTTTGTTTTCAAAAAAATCACCTAACTAATTATATTTAGGTGATTTTCTAATATTAATTATTTATAAGTTTTTCAACAAATTCATTGTCATTATATACAGTAATTGCCTTCGGCAACAAATCAATTATAAATTTTTTATCTGTTAACTTTTCCCCATCCACATTAAAGGTTATTTCTTTTTCAATTTCTATTTCAACATGATTTGTTCTAAATTTATGTACTTTCTTTTTTCCCTCATGTTTTCCATTTTTTAATTTTAATAATAATTTAATTATTCTAACTCTAGACATTTTATCTATAAAGTAAACATCTAGTAGTCCATCTGTTAACTGTGATTTAGGAGCTATTTTATAGCCTCCTCCATAATATGCGCCATTACATATACTTATAGTTGAATACTTAGCAGAAATATTTTTTATTTTTGTTTTAAATATTGCTCTTTTAAATCTATAATTAAAAAATGTATATATTATACTAGCAGTATATAAATGCTTTGTAGGTATAATCGAACTTCTTAAATTATCTATATTATTTGCTACTTCTGCATCTAACCCAGCACAAGCAACATTTATGAAATATGTATTATTAATCTTTCCTAAGTCTATTACATTTTCACCATATGGAAGAGTTTTTATTGTTTTATAAGTATCATTTCCAGAACCAGACGGTATTATTGCTAATTTATTTTTTGTTCCAATTATTCCTGGTATTGTTCTCGTTAGGGTTCCATCTCCTCCAACAACATATATAACATTTTCTTCATTTTTATATTCTCTTGCAATATCAGCTCCACTTATTTTTTCTGTTATGTATCTTATTTCATATTCAATTTGTTTTTCTCTACAAGCTTTTTTTATATTAGGTAGAATCTTCTTGTATTTTCCTCTTCCGGCAATTGCATTAATAACAAATATGTATTTCATAATTACCTACTTTCTAAGTAAATTTAATACTTCATTTCTTAAATATTTATTTGCTTCTTCTGTTTCCATATTTGTAACATCTATTGGTTTACCAAATTCTAAGGTTAAATCTCTATTAAATACTTTATATTTTCCTCTTATTGCAAATGGTAATATATGAGTATTTGTTTTTTGTGCCATTACAACAGTTCCGTGTTTAAACTTTTGTAACTCTTCTTTTGTTCTATTTCTAGTTCCTTCTGGAAATATTCCAATTGTTCCACCATTACTTAATATTCTTTCTGCTTCCATAACGGCCCTAACATTTCCAGATTTATTTTTATATACTTTTATAACTCCTAATGCTTTAAAAACTAATCCATGCAATCCAAAATATACTTCCTCTTTAGCCATATAGTGAACATATCTCTTAGTACACATCATAACCATAACTGGGTCAAATGCTCTTCTATGATTTCCAGCAAATATTAATGCTCCATCTTCAGGAATATTTTCTTTTCCTATTATTTTAGGTCTATATAAAATTTTTAATAAAACAGTATATATAACTTTAAAAAAATTATATAAAAACTTTCTTTCTCTTTTCATATTTTTCTCCTAAACATTACAATTTTATTATATCACACTTCTTAAAACTTGAACAGAAGAATTTATATAAAAAGAATTGAACTTATAAAACAAAAATAGTGCAGTTTTCTGCACTATTTTATTTATTCTATATTCCAAGATTCATCAGCTTGTTTTGTTAGTTTAGCATTAGATTTCAAAGTAACTACTGGACGCACCCCTCTAGTATCATCATACTCACCCATATAAGAAAACCACACAGGCATAGAAGGCTGAACTTTTCCTCCAAATACAGCTCTTAGTCCAAATAGAACTTGTCCATTCTCATAAGTCCACACATAAGATGATGCTAACCAATAATACTGATCGTCGTTTCCTAATAGCATTTTGTATACATTACTTGTTTTATCCTTTAATTCTGTCGTTTGATCTACATCATAAGTATATGCATTATTTATTATTTCATATGAGCCTGTTATGTTTGATGTTGTACCTGGTACTTTAAACGTTGTTTGTGTTGATGTTCCACTGACAACATCACTACTATATTCAACTTTTCCATCTGCATTTATACTATATGTAACTTTATTTCCATACTGTTCTATTGTATTAGTTCCATAAGTTGTTTTATCATATCCTGTTATTTTATCCACATCTTCTATTCTTATACTTTTTGCTTCTGTCGCTTGGTCTGTATTTAAGTATGACTTACATTCTGTATCCAATGCTGTCTCTGCTGTCACAAACCTTTTTTCCGTCTCACTCCATCCTGCTTCACTTCCTTTAAATTTTATTGTTGTAACATCTTCAGTTGCTAGTAATTTTACTTGACCATTTTCTATTCCAATTACTCTCCACTCCCCATCATATGTTTTTCCTGCTGGGACATTGTAATTTACTTTATCACCTAATTTCAAACCTGCATATTTTTCATTTAGTTCTTTATTTATTTCATACTCCCCTTTTGTTTGCACTGAACCATTATTCTTTTCCAATTCATATTCATATGCTAATAGCATATCTTTTTCATTTTTCTGAGCTGCCGAATATTGTTCTTTTGCATTTTGTGCATGGTTTAATATTCCATTTCCACTTACTGCACTTATTGCTACTACTGCTAAGATTAATAGTACAATAATTGTTATTATTAACGCCACAAGCGTTATACCTTTGTGTTCTTTTAATTTTCGTTTCATATTTTTCCTCCTTAGATTATATTGACATATTATAACATTTCGTTTTAAGTGTCAACTATTTTTTATATTATTTACAAAATTTAATAACCCTATTATCTTTATATGGTAGAACATTATAGAAATAGCTTTTACGCCTACCATTTAGACTCAATATACAATTAATTTATGCACGCAAAAATGAGAGATGAATTATCCATCTCTCGCATATATCTTTAATAAAGCATATTTCATGCTTTTTTTATTATTATTTAAATTACATGTGTGTGTGTGTGTGTGTGTGTGTACAGCCCCAACGGTTACAACGTCTTTCATATTTTCTCCTTTGTTTATATTTTATATACATATTAAACTCCTACATTTCTATGATGCTATTTTATATTCAATTTACTTTATTGTCAATACATTTTTTTACAATTATTTTGTATTTATTAGATAATGTTTTTTATCCAAAAAAGAAAGAGCTGGTTATTAACCAGCTCCTTCTCTAATTAATTGGAATGCTTCATTGGCATCTTCTTGACTTGCAAAAATCAGGTAGTAAAATATAATTATTTCTCCAGAATTTGTTCTTTCCAAATGCCTTTTAAATATCCTTCCTCCAAATTTTTCAAGTTTTTTGAGTACTTTCAGAATCTTACTCATTAAAAGTACTTCTCCTCCTTCAAATGCTGTACATGTTCCAGTCACCTTTAACATTTGTGGTGGATCACACCGTTCAGTTTTTAAAGAAAGATAGAACGCTTTCATTTTGCATACCTCCAATTTAAGTATAATAAGTATATATATCATATTGTAGCACTTTTGGGCATTTTTTGCAAGTTTGGTTAATATATACGTTTCTTTGTATATTATTTTTATATAATGTTAAGAATATATTTGAGGTGATTTTATATGAAAGAAATACAAATTTTAAAAGAAATTAACAAAGATGCAAAAATGGGCATGGATTCTCTTAATATGGTAACAGACAAAGTTCAAGATGAAAAGTTCAAGAAACTTTTAAATGAACAACACAATGAATACCAAAACATCTTTGATAGAACTCAAGAATTATTAGTTCAAAATAAAGAAGATATGGATGATGTTCCATCTATGCAAAAGGTTATGGCTTGGACTGGAATACAAATGAGTACATTAAATGATAAAAGTAATTCTAAACTTTCTGAACTTTTAATTCAAGGAAATGATATGGGTGTTATTAAAGGAACAAAGCTTTTGCATGAGTGTTCTTTTACTACTCCCGAAATTGAAAATCTACTTTCTGATTTTGTTAGACTTCAAGAAAAAAATATTGATGATTTAAAGAAATTTTTATAACAAGTTGCATTATTCCTTCTTTATGTTATAATTAAACACATAATTAAAAGGAGGAATAATATATGAAAAAAAGCACCAAAATTATTATTGCAATAGTTATTATAGTTTTAATAATAGTAGCTATAATAGGTTTCCTTGTTATAAAAGACTTGAAACAAGAAAAAAATCTAGAAGCCGAATTAGATGAATTATTGTCTTCAATGGATACGTATCCATTAAAATATGATGAATTAGAAACAAAATTAAATAGAACCATAACAACTGGCTCATATAAAGAAGTAGAAAACTCTGTAAAAGCATATATAGGTAGTTTTATAAGTTCTATTAAATCTTTAGATGGATTATTTGATAGTGATGATATTATTAATGCTGTTTCTGCTGAAAATTATAAAACTGATGGTCCAGATTTCGTAAAAACAAAAAAGAATCTATCTACTGCCAGTGAAGAACTAGATAAAATATCAGAAGATTTAATTGCTTTTTTCACTGAAGAAAAAGCAATGTCTTTTATTAAAGATAAAAACTTAGACGATTACTATATTGACTTATATAAAAAATATACAGTTGCTGATAATGAAAGTAGTTCAGAGATTGCAGATACTAAAAAAGAACTTACTGCTTCTTTAAATGATTTTAAAAAACTTATAAATCAAGAACAAGAAATTATAAATTTCCTTGTTAAAAATAAAAGAAGTTGGAAAATAGAAAATGATGAAATTGTATTCTATTCTCAAACTTTAGTTGATAAATATAACAGTTTAATTAATGAGATTTAAAAGCAAAAAAATTCTCAGGTCTATGCCTGAGAATTTTCTTATTCTAAATATTTTACTTTTTTCATAAATATTATTTCTTCTATTATATCCATAACTGCATATACTACCATAATTATTCCAATTGTCATAATTACTGTTCCTGGGTTTGCTAATACATATATTCCGCAGAACAATATTGCAAGTGATATTAAAAGAACTACTAACCAAACTTTATTATCTGAATCCATTTTTTGCAATTTTAATGCTAGTCCAAATCTCATTGCTCCACTATAAATTATCCATATACCCACAAATATTCTAAGTAAAGTTTCTATCATGCCATTCCAAACTATAACTACTATTCCTAAAAGAATAGAAATTATTCCATATACTAACTCATAATTATATAGGTCATACGAACCTTTCATTTTAAAATATTCAATCATTTTAATAATTCCATATATTATGAATACTGCTCCAATTAAATAAGATACCACTTGAAAAGTTGTATTAGGATTATATGCAATTATTAAACCTATTAATGCAAACCCAATAGAAGTAACAATAGAAGCCCATCCCATTTTTTTCAAAATTTGTTCCATATTTTTTACCTCCTTTATGCTTCTAATTATATTGCAACAAAACTTAATTTTCAATATATTTATAATTATTTCTATATATCTTTTCCATTTTTTTATTTATTATTTGCAAAATTTTTGCATATATTTTTAATTTACTACTATTTTTCTGTGATATTTTATTTTCATTTTTATATTTTAATTTATGTTCTATGTTAGCCCAAAAATCCATCGCTAAAGTCCTAATTTGTATTTCAACCTTAACCCATATTCGATTCTCTTTTATAATTACAGGTACTTCTACAATTACATGATATGCTGAATACCCACTTCTTTTAGGCTTTTTTATGTAATCTTTCTTTTTAATTACATTCATATTTTTCATATTTGATATTTGTTTTACAATTTCATATACTGCCTTTTCAGATGTACATACTATTCTTAAGCCTGCTATATCATTTATATTCTCAATTAAATCTTTATAAGTTAAACTATACCCTTTTTTATTCATCTTGTCTATTATACTTTTAGGTTCTTTTATTCTAGTGCTAATTCCTGTAATTACATCATAGTTATTTTGTTTATTTAGCTGTTGTTGAAGTTCCAACACATTCTTTTTAGCCTCTGCCAACGCCAAAGTATATATCATCATAAGCTTTTCAAAATTATCATCTTTTGAAATTATTTGATTATCTTTTAAACTTAATTCGTTAATTATGTCCACCTTCTTTCTTTTGATATTAGCATTATACTTTTAAATTATGAATAATATGTGTTTTTTTCTTGTAAATATTTTAAATTTTATTTATAATAGATTTGTATTTTATTTAGGAGGTAAAAAATATGGTTAAAGTAATTGCTGGAATACAATGGGGAGACGAAGGAAAAGGTCGTGTTTCTCATTTTGAATCCAAAAACGCGTCTATAGTAATTCGTTCAACAGGCGGAAATAATGCAGGTCATACTGTTGTTGCAAATGGAAAAAAATTTGCTATGCATCTTCTTCCAAGTTCAATTATTCGTGATGGAGTACTTTCTATAATAGGACCCGGTGTTGTAGTTGACCCTAAAGTACTTGTATCTGAAATTGAAGAAATGAAAAAAAATGGAATTGATATAGATAGCAAAAGATTATTAATAAGTGATAGAGCTCACATTATTTTACCTCATCATATTGCTCTTGATTCACTTATGGAAATGCTAAAGGACAATAAAGTCGGTACAACTGGATGCGGTATAGGCCCTAGTTATTCTGAAAAATGTGACAGAACAAATATTAGAATGATAGACTTAAAAAATACTGATACTTTAAAAAATAAAATTAGTCAATCACTAAAAAAAGCAAATGCATTATTTAAACAATTTGATTATCCAATAATATCTGAAGATGAAGAATATAATTTATGTTTAGAATATGGAGAAAAACTAAAGGAATTAATTGGAGATTCAGAAGCTGCAATTATAAATGCTTACGAAAATAATGAAAATATTATTTTAGAAGGTGCTCAAGCATTATATTTAGACTTAGACCATGGCGATTATCCTTTTGTTACTTCTTCTAACCCAAATGCAAGTGGAATATGTTCTGGAGCTGGAATAGGTCCAACACTTGTAAATGAAGTAATTGGAGTTATGAAAGCATATTGCTCTAGAGTTGGTGAAGGTCCTTTTGCGACAGAGCTTTTAGATGAAACTGGAAATGCAATTAGAGAATTAGGTCACGAATATGGAACAACTACTGGCAGACCAAGAAGATGTGGATGGCTTGATTTGGTTATGGTTAAAAACGCAAAATATATAAATGGTTTAACAAGTCTTTGCATAAATCATATGGATACAATTGGAAAACTTCCTGAAATCAAAGTTTGTATTGGTTACAATTACAATGGTAAAGAAATAAATTATGTGCCAATAGATAGACAAAATTGCACACCAATTTATAAAACATTCGAAGGAAATTGGGATACAAGTAGCGCAACAACATATGAAGAACTACCAGAAAAGGCAAAAAAATATATAAAATTTATTGAAGAGTATTCTGGTGTACCTGTAAAATATATTGGTGTTGGTGCAGATGAAAATAGAACAATAATAAAGTAACTAAAAATGACAGATATTAAATCTGTCATTTTTAGTTTTATCCTCTTAATTCTGCCCCTATTTTATTTTGTAAGTTCTCTATTACTTTACTCATTATGTTATTTATTTCTTCATCTGTCAATGTTCTATCCATTGTTCCAAATGATAATGAGTATGCTATACTTCTTTTATTTTTAGGAATATTTATTCCTTCGTACACATCAAATATTTCTATTTTAGTTAGCAATGCACCTGCTGCTTTCTTTATTAATTTTGCTATTTCATCTGATGATATATTTTTATCTACTACTATTGCCAAATCTTTTGCTATTTCTGGATATTTAGAAATTTCTTTAAATTTCATTTTTCCTGTTCTTTTGCTAAGTAGTTCGTCTAAATTAATTTCTAATACATATACATCTTCTTTTTCTACTGATGGATGTAGTTTTCCTATCATTCCAACAATATCGTTATTTACAGATATTGCTGCAGTCTGTCCTGGATGCATTTCTTTAGGCATTTTATTTGGTAATACAAAACTATATCTTCCGCAATACCCTAAGTAATCTAGTATTTCCTCTGCCACACCTTTTACTACATAAAAATCAACATCTTTTTTATTTTCTATTCCTAAATAATATTTGCCAGACATTAATACTGCAAGTTTTTTATCTTCACCATAATTTTCTTTTTTGTAAAAACCTTTTCCAATTTCAAATATAGATACATCTTTAACATTTCTCGCTTTATTGTATTCGTATATTTTCAAAAGAGATGCTAAAACACTATACCTTAATGTACTTCTTTCTTCTGTAATTGGATCTAACAATTTTACTTTTTCAAATTCGTCTGTTGTAAAGCCATCTGCTTCGTCTTCTCTTACTAATACATATGATAAAGTTTCATTTAATCCTAAAGAAATCATTTTATTTCTGATTTCTCTATCTGTTTTGTCTAAACTTCCTTCTTTCATAGGAACTGTTGGTAACTTTCCTTGTATATTGTCTAGTCCGTATATTCTTCCAACTTCCTCAATTAAATCTTCTTTTATTGATATATCTAATCTTCTTGTTGGTACTGTTACATAAACTTTTTCGTCTTTTACTTCATATGTAAATCCTAATTTTCTAAATACTTCTAATATGTCTTCATTTGGTATCTTCATTCCTAGTACATCTGTTATATTTTCAAAAGTAATTTCAATTGTTTTAGGCTTTACGTTTGTTGTATCATATTTTACTGTTCCTGTTACAACTGTTCCTTCTGCATATTCTGCTAATAGTTTAGCTGCTCTTTCTGCTGCCATATATGTTCTATTTGGGTCTAGTCCTTTTTCAAATCTATTGCTTGCTTCGCTTCTTAATATTTTATTCGATGTAACTCTAACTTTTACACTATCAAAAACAGCAGCTTCTATTATTACATTTTTAGTATTTTCTGCAACTTCTGTATCTAGTCCACCCATAACGCCAGCTAGGCCAATTGCTTCTTTTCCATTTGAAATTACAATATCATCAGAAGTTAAAGTTCTTTGTATATTATCAAGAGTTGTTAATTTTTCTCCTTCTTGTGCCATTCTAACTTCAATTTCATTATTTAATTTATCTGCATCGTAAAAATGTAATGGTTGACCTAATTCTAACATTACATAGTTACTTATATCTACTACATTATTTATTGGTCTAATTCCAGATGCAATTAATCTATTTTGAATAAATTTAGGGCTTTCTTTTATTACAACATTCTCAACCTTTTTTGCTAAAAATACACTACAATTTTCAGTATTTATATTTAGCTTAAAATTTTTATTTAAATCTTCTCCACTTTCGTTATGAGATAAATCTACATCTTTAACTGGCTTATCATAAATTGCTCCTAACTCATATGCCATACCTAAAATGCTAAGCAAATCTCCTCTATTTGTTGTAAGTTCAAAATCAATTACAGAATCATCCATTTGTAATGCTTTTATTGGGTCATCACCTGGTTTACTATCAGCTGGTAACTCATGTATTCCAGCTTTTTCAGCTTCATTTAAAAACTTAGGTTCAATTCCAAGTTCTAAAAGCGAGCATAACATTCCATTAGACTCTACTCCTCTTTTCATTGCCTTCTTTATTTTAAAATCACCTGGAAGAATAGCACCATCTAAAGCAACAATTACCTTCAAACCTTTTCTAACATTAGGTGCACCACATACAATTTGTAATACTTCATTTCCAACATTAACTTTACATACATGTAGATGGTCTGAATCCGGATGCATTTCACATTCTACAACCTCACCAACAACTAAATTCGTAGCATTAATCAAATTCTCTGCAGAATCATATTCATTTCCAACTCTAGTCATATCTTCAGCCAAAGTCTTAACATCAACATCTATATCTATGTAATCTTTAACAAAATTCGTACTTAGTTTCATTCCTCTTCTCCTTTTTTGACTTGTTTGGGGACGGGGCAAAAACAAGTCATTTTTTATTTTTAAAATTATTTTTAATTTTTTCTTAATTTTTGACTTGTTTTTGCCCCGTCCCCAAACAAGTCAAAAAAATTTTTAATCTTTGCGATCAAATTGAGAAAGAAATCTCACATCATTTTGATATAAATATCTCATGTCTGTTATTCCATATTTAAACATTGCCAAACGGTCTATTCCTGTTCCAAATGCAAATCCGCCATATTGTTCTGGGTCATATCCATTCATTTTTAATACGTTTGGATGTACTATTCCTGCTCCTAGTATTTCTATCCATCCTGTTTGTTTACATAGGTTACAGCCTTTTCCTCCACATTTAAAGCATGTTACATCTACTTCATATGATGGTTCTGTAAATGGGAAGTAGCTTGGTCTAAAACGCAAGCTTAAATTATCTCCTAACATTTCTTTAACGAATACTTCTAAAGTTCCTTTTAAATCTGCTAAAGATACATTTCTTTCTTTTTTGTCTATTACTAAACCTTCAACTTGATTAAATTGATGTGAATGTGTTGCATCGTCTTCTCTTCTATATGTTTTTCCTGTACAGATTATTCTTATTGGTGATTTTTCTTCATTAGCAAGCATTGTTCGTGCTTGAACTGCAGATGTTTGAGTTCTTAATAAGTATTCTGGTGTAATATAGAAACTATCTTGCATATCTCTTGCTGGATGTCCCTTTGGTAAATTTAATCTTTCAAAACAAAATTCGTCTGTTTCAAGTTCTGGACCATCTACAACATCATATCCCATAGATACAAATAAATCTTGTATTTGTTCTATTGTTCTATTTATTGGGTGTTTACTTCCTCTTTTTATTTTAGAACTTGGAAGAGTTATATCTATTTTCTCTTCTTCTAATTTTCTCTCTAATTCTTTTTGTTTAAGTATCTTTTCTGCTTTTTCTATTGAAGCTTCAATATCTGCTTTAACTTTATTTACCAGATTTCCAATTACAGGTCTTTCTTCTGCAGTTAAGTCCTTCATTCCTCTTAAAATTTCTGTAAGTTCACCTTTTTTTCCTAATACTTTAACTCTTAAGTCATTAAGCGATTGCATGTCTTTAACATTATCAATTCTTTCTTTTGCTTTTTTACTAATCTCTTCAAGTTTTTCTTTCATAATAACTTTATAACCTCCTTGTATCAAAAAGAGCCTCCCCTATATATTATAGGGAGACTCTTTATATCTCTGTACCACCTAATTTTGCCAATTTTATTGACCTCATTATGGTTATAACGTAACCACCGCTTCTATCTACTACTCTTCAAAAGAAGTCCAATAAAGTGAAATTTCTGATAAATATATATTAATAGATTTCTCAGCTATAATCTATCTCTCTTTAATATAATTTTACTTATCATACTTTGCTTTATTTTTAGATTATATTTTATACATATATTATATTAACACAAAAACAAATTTATTGCAAGAAATATTTTTATTCATATATTCCTATTTTTCTCATATACCCAATATATGCATTATCTATATTGCTCCATGTCTGTATATTTTCGTCTAAAGTTTTCTCATCTAGGTTAAATTTAGAAAAGCTTTCATAACTTTTAACTATTTTTTCTTTAAATTTATCTGGGCATCTTCCAATTATTCTTGCTACATCATCATATTTATTTCCATAACCTGCAAATCCAAAATCTATTATTGCAGCTATATGGTTATTTTCGTCTAATAAAATATTACTAGAATTTAAATCTCCATGTACAAGACAATTAGGTTCTTCATTCATTGGTATTGCATCCCAAAACTTTCTATTTGTTTTTGTTATATGAACAGATAATAATTCATCCAAAAAGTCTTTTAATTTTAAACCTATATTATTTGTATTAAATATTTTAGATTTAGAATAATCTATGTTATGAAGTTCATTCATAAACTCTGCAATTTCTTCTGAAATAATTCCAACTTCTTCATCATTTAAGTCATTCATTTTTTCTGCAAGTGGAGTGCCTTCAACTTTTTGGTGCATACTAAATGGTCTTTCATTATCGTAAAATAACTCTAGTTTAATTGTATTAAAACTCGTTTTTCCATTTATAAACTTTGCAAATTCATAATCTTTTACAATTGTTCTAGACCAAAACTCATCTCTTGGAAATCTAAAAAAGTAGTTTCCATCATTTGTTGAAACTTCATATACAATATTAGTCCAACCTGTTGGAATTAAAGTCATTCTTTTTATTGTTTTATCTGGTATTACATTATGAATTATTGCCTTAAAATTATCACTTAGTCTAAAATATTTATCCTTCATTCTTTTCTCCATATTTTAGTATATATGTTTTGGATTATATCACAATAATTAATTAGGCACAAGAGTTGATTTTACATTTTTCTATAATCTTAAATCTTTGTTTTTAATTTTATCAAAAAGGATAAGCACAAAACCTATCCTCTACATTCTAATTTATGTTATTATTAAAGCCTCTTAAAATCTTAGCTCTTTTTAAGATTTTAGTTTAGCAATAATTAATTTTTTAAATTGTCAAAAAACTCTGTCCCATTAACAACTCGTTTTCTATATTTAGTAATCTATTATATTTAGCTACCCTGTCTGTTCTTGCTGGTGCTCCTGATTTTATATATTTATTATTTGTCGCAACTGCCAAGTCTGCTATAAATGTATCTTCTGTTTCACCAGATCTATGTGATATTATTGTACTATATCCATTTGCTTTCGCTAATTTTATTGCATCTAGTGTTTCTGTTAGTGTTCCTATTTGATTTGGTTTTATTAAAATACTATTTGCTATGTTTCCTTCTATTCCTTTTTCTAGTCTTTCAATATTTGTAACAAATAAATCATCTCCAACTAATTGAATTTTTTTACCTAATCTTATAGTTAAATTCTTCCAGCCTTCCCAATCTTCTTCTGCAAGTCCATCTTCAATTGATATAATACTATATTTATCTGTTAAATATTCTAAATAGTCTATCATTTCTTTAGTTGTTTTTAGCTGTCCTGTTTTCCAAAATAAATACCCTGTTTTCTTTTGTTTTTGTGCTTCTTCATACATTTCTGTTGCTGCAACATCCAATGCTAATGCAACATCTTTTCTTAATTTATACCCTGCTTTTTCTATTGCTTCTATTATTAACTCTAATGCCTCTTCATCGCTTGATAAGTTTGGTGCAAATCCTCCTTCGTCTCCTACTGCTGTTGATAGTCCACTTTTCTTTAATACATTTTTTAAAGTATGGTATACTTCTGAAGCAATTTGCATTTTTTCTTTAAAATTATCTCCACCAACTGGTACAATCATAAATTCTTGAATATTTACATTATTATCAGAATGCTTTCCACCATTTAATATATTCATCATAGGTATTGGCATGTTAGTTCCACTTATTCCACCTATATACTTATATAAAGGCATATTTAATGCTTTTGCTGCCGCATCACAACAAGCAAGTGATACCCCTAAAATTGCATTTGCTCCAAGCTCTGATTTATTTTTGGTTCCGTCTAATTCTATCATTTTATGGTCTATTTTTGCTTGATTAAATATATCTTCTCCTCTTAGTTTTTCATTTATTATTGTATTAACATTTCTAACTGCTTTTTCTACACTTTTGCCATTATATTTATCTTTTTCATTATCTCTTAACTCAACCGCTTCAAAGCTTCCTGTTGATGCTCCAGATGGAACAATTGCCTTTCCTTCTATACCATTTTCTATTAATACTTTAACTTGAACAGTTGGATTACCTCTTGAGTCTAAAACCTGCATTCCTTTTATCTCTTTAATTTTCATATAATCTACCTCCATGTGTAGATTATTAACTTTTTTTAATATTTCTAAACAAAAAGAATTAAACTTTCCTTCATATAGCTAGTTAGATTTTAACACTCTTTTTGTTTTCTTGCTAAGCACAAAAAAACGCCCCGTTAGGGGCGAATGCACTAAAGTACTACATATATAAAAGTGGGCGAAAAGAATAGAAATCGAAGATAAGGGACGCGCTGCCGCCGTAACGAGTACCCGCGTAGTAGTGGTTGTCGTAGTAATGACCACCACGTAAATTATAAGCATCGTCGTCGCCACAGGTTTCTGTTGACCATTCACCGCAATTAATTGCCATATCATATACATTACATATTACATCTTTTGTTCCATTATAACTTGTGCCTGATGTTCCTGTATTTTCTAAACCTCTATTTACACTTCTTTCACTTGCATATGTTGAATTTCCACCAAACTCTTGGAAAAATATTATTGCCGTATCCCATGCATAACTATTTACTAAATCACTTTCATATGGCTTATTTGTATACATACTTTGGCATAAACTAGATGCCTTATTTTGTGTTACATAATTCCATACTTGCGAATTTGCTTTACTTACTAACTTCAAACTTTTTCCACTTTCTGCCACATAACCTGTCCAGTCTGTAGATTTATCACTATTAGATGTACTTATATTTGAAACATCATAATTTTCTACTCTTGCTTCATATCTTGCTATATAATAGCCTCCACTTGAATTTGCTTTTGTACAAAATTCTTCTATGTTTTTTGCTATTGCATTTTTCTTTGAACCATGATTTGCTGTTGTGTCTTCTGTATAAATAATCCCAACTTTTGTTTGGTTTGTGGCTTCATTTGCATCTTGTGCTACTGTATATGTGCCATCTTCATTTTTGGTAAACTTTTCATATCTTCCTAATGTTATTATTTTACTTTCTGTTTTTTCTGTATTTGTATATATTGTTCCTACTGGTATCCATACAAATTGGTTTCCTTCTCCATCTTCTACCACTATTCCTTTTGTTACATTTATATTGTCTGCTGTATAATTTGTTGTGTCATCTACCAATATTTTAAACCCTGCTGGCACTGTTATTTTATTTTCATATTCATCTGTTAATGGTGTATTATCTTTTGTACTTAATACTTTATTTAAGCTATCTTTTAATGTTTTTGCTCCTGAGCCTCCACCATTTATTTTAGCACTTTCTGTATTTAATTTTTCTAAGTATCCATCTAATGTTGCTTGCTCATTTGTTTGTGCTTGTGAATATTCAATCTTTGCATTTTGAGCATGATTTAGTATTCCATTTCCATTTACAACACTTATTGCTACTACTGCTAATATTAATAATACAATTATTGTTATTATTAATGCAATCAACGTTATACCTTTGTACTCTTTTAACTTTTGTTTCATAATTTTTCCACCTCTTTTGTTTGTATTCTTTTATGATGCTATTATATATTTTATTTACTTATTTTGTCAATCTTTATTAGAAAAAAACTGTTAACAAAATCTTTTGAAATTTGTCAACAGTCTAAAGCATTATTTAATAATGCTTTTTTGTATTATCTGCTTGAAGAATCTCCAAAACATATTTTATTTTCAATACTTTGTTTATTATTTTCAAGTTCTTGTTTCTTACATTGAATTTCATACGTTTTTAATATAATTTTTTTGTATTTAGGTAACATTGTATCAGAGACTTGTTCTAGGTAAAAACTATCTACCATAGATATTCCTCCGCTTTGAGCTAATTCTTCACATGGATCTTCTAATCTTTTACTAGATATTCTTCTTTCAAAAAAGTCAAATAATTCTGTACTTTTATATATTTCACCAACTTTAAAACCAGGTATTCCAACAAAACCTCTTTTATACGCTGACTCTGCCGTTTTTCTTTTACTTAATATAAAATAAAATTCTTTTTCTATTTCAGCTAAGAATCCAACTCTAAATGAATTTTTCTCTCTATCTTGCCAGTTTAAATGAAATACATAATCTTTATTATCGTTCATATTCTTGCTCCTCTCTACCTATTCTCTCTTTCAAGATGTTATTCCTTTTTTTAAGTTTTCGTATTAATCTACTTTTATCAACATCTAATTCTTCATTTTCAATTTCTTCTATAATACTGTCTAAATTTTGATCAAAAATAGTAGAAAACTCTTCAAACTCTTTTCTATAATTTTTGAATATATATTCTATAATTTCATCTCCACAAGCTCCCATCATAAATTTCTTTCTATTTGGAGTTGTAGTTATATATGAGCTAACCCAACCGCCAGCAGTATAAAACTCTTTTGCACTAAACATATCTACAAATGCACTTGAATGATCGAAATCTGCAAGCTTATATTTATTAGTTTTTTTATCTCTTATAATCGCCCAGTTATTTCCGTGTCTATCTCCATTATTAGTAATAGCATCTAATAGTAAAGTATGAATCAACTGTTTTCTCACATCTATAAAGTTTCCTCTATCTTCTATTTGCATTCCAATACATTCTATTAAATCCTCCATACTAAATATATCTTTTTGTTCTTTAAAATCCGCTCTTTGAAACTTATTAAATAATATATCTCTTATATGTATTAAATCTTCTTTGTCATTGTCTAACACCCTATAACTTATGACTCCCGCCTCTCCTTTTGTTGCTTCTACTATATCTATATCAGGAACTCTAGTATCTCTTAATACACTTTTTCCTACAATACTCCATACTTTTTCTGCATATGCTGCATGCGGAGCATCATAATCATATTCCTTATATAATCCAATCCCTTTATATTTAGGTTTTCCATTTTTATTTTGGTATATATATCCCCATGTAGGACAAGATCCACTTTTTCCAATTGTATCTTTCTGTATTTCTCTAAATAGTATATCAGCATCAAGTTCATTATTCGAAAAATAGCTTATATGTTGTTCACCTTGTTTTATAGTTCTTATGGTTTTTGACATTTTATTTTCTCCTTTTAGGATTTACATAATCTATTATACTATATATATACTAGTTTTGCAAGCATGTTAAAGGACAGATTAACCTAAAATCTGTCCTTTTATAATATACTAGGAATTTTCTTATTTCCTAGTATATTGTAATGCTATAATCGCTATTACCTTTGAAATTTTCTCATTTTATTCGGAAACTCAAATCGGCAAGAACAAAGAGCGACTAAAGTCGCTTTGTTCTTTTTATCTTATATTTGAATATTTTTCTCTTGCTTCATATGTTGTATGAAGTAATTTGTGTGCTTTATGGCTTCCTGGCTTTTCTAAATATTCTTTATATAGTTTTTGAATAACTGGATTTTCGTGTGATTTTCTTATTATGCTTTTCTCGTCTATACTATAAAGTGCATCTGATCTTAGTTTTCTAATATCTATTTCAGCTCTTTGTTTTGAGTTATGTATTGGTTGACCTCCACCCATTACACATCCACCTGGACATGCCATTATTTCTATAAAACTATATTTAGATTTTCCAGCCTTTATATCGTCCATTATTTTTCTAGCATTTGCTAATCCAGATACTACTGCAATTTTTATTTCTTTTCCATCTAGATTAATTGTAGCTTCTTTTATTCCAGCACTTCCCCTTATTTCATTAAACTCTATTTTCTTTAATTCTTTACCAGTAACAACTTCTGAAACAGTTCTTAATGCCGCTTCCATAACTCCACCTGTTGTTCCAAATATTGCACCTGCGCCAGTTGCTTCCCCCATTGGATCATCAAAACTAGAATCTTCCAATGATTTAAAATTAATATGTGCTTGTTTTATCATTCTCGCAAACTCTCTTGTTGTTATTACTGCATCTACATCGTTGTACCCTGCTCCATCCATATCTTTTCTTGTAATTTCATATTTTTTAGCTACGCAAGGCATTACAGATACAACCACTATTTTTGCTGGGTCTATTTTGTATTTTTCTGCAAAATATGATTTTACTAATGCTCCAAACATTGCTTGTGGTGATTTACAACTTGATAAATGTTGTAATTGTTCAGGATAATTCTTTTCGCAGAAATTAATCCATCCTGGACTACAAGAAGTAATCATTGGAAGAACTCCACTATTTTTCATTCTTTGTATAAATTCTGTTCCTTCTTCCATAATTGTTAAGTCTGCACCAGTATTTGTATCAAATACTTTATCAAATCCTAATCTTTTTAAAGCTGTAACCATTTTTCCTGTCACATTTGTTCCAATATTCATTCCAAACTCTTCGCCAAGTGCTACTCTAACAGCTGGAGCAGTTTGAACAACTACATACTTATCTTCATCTTTTAATTGTTTCCATACAAATTCAGTAGAATCTTTTTCGGTTAAAGCTCCTACTGGGCAACTTTCTATACATTGTCCGCACAAAACACAGTTTACATCTGCTAAACTGCTATCTCCATATGTAGATATACAAGAATCAAATCCTCTATTTATACAGTCTATTGCACTTATTTGTTGAACATTCTTACATGTTGCAACACATCTTCTACATAATATACATTTATTAAAGTTTCTAACAATAGATGCAGATTTATCATCAATATTATGTTTTTGAACTTTTCCGGTATATTTTATTCCAGTAACATTAAATTCTTCTGCTAATTTTTGAAGTTCACAATTTCCGTTTCTAGTACATGTTAAGCAATCTCTTTGGTGATTAGATAAAATCAAGTCTAAAACCATTCTTCTTGCTTCTATTAATGCCATTGTATTTGTTCTTACAACCATTCCTTCTTCTGCTTTTTGAATACATGAAGTAACAAAACCTCTTCTTCCTTCAACTTCTACAAGGCACATTCTACAATCGCCTATTTCATTTATTTCTTTTAAAAAACATAAGGTTGGTATTTCAATATGTGCTTTTTTTGCTGCTTGTAATATTGTTGTTCCCTTTGGAACTTCCACTTGTTTACCATCTATCATTAATTTTATAATATCAGACATTATTTTCTTCTCCTTTTCTATTTTTCTAATTAGATATTGCTTTAAATGGGCACTTACTTACACAAGCTCCACACTTAATACATACATCTGGATTAATTCTATGTGGTTGCTTTGGTTCTCCAGATATTGCATTTACTGGGCATTGTCTTTTACAAATTCCACATCCTTTGCATAATTCTGGATTAATTTCTATATTTGCTAATGCCTTACATTCTCCTGTTGGGCATCTTTTTTCAATTATATGTGCTCTATATTCATCTTTGAAGTATTTTAATGTTGATAATACTGGATTTGGTGCTGTTTGACCTAATCCACATACAGATGCTTTTTTAATATTTACAGCTAAAGTTTCTAAGTTTTCTAAATCTTCTATTGTTCCATTACCTTCTGTTATTTTTCCTAATATTTCATGCATTCTCTTTGTTCCAATTCTACAAGGAGTACATTTTCCACAAGATTCATCTACTGTAAATCCTAAATAGAATTTTGCAAGATTTACCATACATTTTGTATCGTCCATTACAATTAGTCCGCCAGAACCCATCATTGAGCCAATTGCTCCTAAAGATTCATAATCTATTGGTGTGTCTAAATGCTCTGCTGGTATACATCCTCCTGAAGGTCCACCTGTTTGAGCTGCTTTAAAACCATGCCCATTTGGTATTCCTCCACCAATATCAAATACAATTTCTCTTAATGTTGTTCCCATTGGTACTTCAACTAATCCAACGTTTACAACATTTCCTCCTAAAGCAAATACTTTAGTTCCTTTTGATGTTGCTGTACCAATACTTGAATACCATTTGGCACCATTTAATATTATTTTTGTAATGTTTGCATATGTTTCAACATTATTTATTAATGTTGGTTTTTGCCATAAACCTGCATTTGCTGGAAATGGTGGTTTTAGTCTTGGTTGCCCACGTCTACCTTCTATAGATTCAAGAAGTGCTGTTTCTTCTCCACATACAAAAGCCCCTGCTCCAAGTCTTATTTCTAGGTCAAAGCTAAAGTTTGTTCCCCATATATTTTTTCCAAGTATTCCGTATTCTCTTGCTTGGTCTATTGCCTTTTGGAATCTTTGCACAGCTATTGGGTATTCTGCTCTAACATATATATACCCCTTATCTGCTCCAATTGCATATCCTGCAATCATCATAGCCTCTATAATACAGTGAGGATCTCCCTCTAATATGCTTCTATCCATAAATGCTCCTGGATCTCCTTCGTCTGCATTACATACAACATATTTTTGGTCTCCTTCTGCCATTTTTGTAAACATCCACTTTTTGCCTGTTGGGAAACCTGCTCCTCCTCTACCTCTTAATCCAGATTCTAGTACCTCATTTATTACATCATCTTGAGTCATTGAGGTTAAAACTTTTTCTAAAGCTTTATATCCGTCAAATGCTATATATTCATCTATACATTCAGGATTTATTATTCCACAGTTTTTAAGTGCAATTCTTTGTTGTTTTTTATAAAAGTTTAATTCATCTAATCTATCAACTAATGTTCCGTCTATATCTTTACAAAGTAATCTTTCAACTTTTTTTCCTTCTATAATATGTGTATTGATTATTTCTTCACAATCTTCTGGTGAAACCATTGCATAAAATGTATCCTCTGGTCTAATTATTACTATTGGGCCTTTAGCGCAAAGTCCAAAACAACCAGTTTGAATTACTCTTACATTTTCAATATTTTTTTCCTTTAATATTCTTCTAAACTCTTCAATTATTTTAGGTGATTTTGAAGATGTACAACCAGTTCCTCTACAAACTAATATATGTTTTTCTCTTGTATTAGCATTTAAGTTTACACGTAAATCAAGTTCTTTTCTTTTTTCTTCTCTTATTTTATTTATCTCTTCTAGAGTTTTCATTTATACCTCCAAATAATATTATTCTTTATCTTTATATTCAGCAATTACCTTTTTCATTAATTCTGGTGTTGCTTTTCCATAAACTTCATCATTCACTGTAAATACTGGTGCTAGTCCACAAGCTCCTATACATCTTGTTGCTTCTAATGAAAACTTGCCATCTTCTGTTGTTTCTCCTTCTTTAATTTTTAGTGCTTCTTTTGCTGTGTCTAATAGTTTCTCTGAACCTTTAACAAAGCATGCTGTGCCTAAGCACACAGCTATGTTATATTTTCCCTTTGGTTTTAATGTAAATCTTGAGTAAAAAGTTATAACTCCATAAATTTCTGCCATCTCCATACCTAAATAGTTAGATATTACAAGTTGTGCTTTTTCTGGAATGTAACCATAATACTCTTGTACTTCATTTAAGATTTGTATTAAGTTACTTTTGTTCTTTTCATACTTATTAAGTATTTCTTCTAATTTTTCGTCTTTACTGCCACATTGGCATTTGCAAGTTTCACTCATGTTAATCCTCCCTTTCTTAAACATATGTTAATTGTATCAGATAGTTGTTTTTTTATCAACACAAATTTTATATTATTATTTATTTTCCATAAATTCCATATTATTGTAAAGTCTAAACAATATTAAAGAGCCACGAAAATTTTTCGTAGCCCTCTTGGGTTTTAAATGATTAAGCTTTTTTAGCCATACTAAGATAGCGTATTGCATCATCTTTCGACCATGCATGTATTCCCCTATCATATTTTGTAACACGTTCATCAGCAAAGATATTCATGTTAAATGGCTTAAAGTTATCATGCCATTCAAGTACAATTACTTTGCGCTTGAATCGAATCGATATGGTTCCTTGATTTGTTTTATAACAATACCATATCTTTTCTTTTTGAGATTCTTCGTCATATTCCTTTCTGACTTCTACTTCTGGTTTTCCATCATAAATTGCATCAATGATTTGGGATGCTCTTTTCATGTTTACTTCAGTAGTGAACTGTTCATTGCACATGCAATGTACTTTCTCAAGATTGTCATTTTCTGTGATGAGGCAGTTTTCAATATCTTTCAATGTGAATCTTTCTCCACACACAGCGCAGACATCATCTTCACTTGGAATATGAACCTCTTTTCCAGTAGAAATCTCGATATTTCCATCGATTTCAACCACATTTGCTTCATTTATTAACCAGTCTTCAATTGGTACATTTTCTGCAAAGTAAATGTGGCCATTGGAAGAAAGCACATATTTTCCATACAGCAAAAATTTATGCAATTCCATTTTCATAAAAGCTGCTTGTTTTCTGTAAATAAGCACTGCTTTTAATTTTTCCAATTCTCCTCCATTTGCAACTTTTTCGATTGCATCTTTTGAATCGTAGATTTCTCGACGAACGCAAAATGGTTTCGGTTCATAGCAAACCTCTACTAAGAAAGTGTCTGCTCTCCTATCAGCGTTTGCCTTCAGCGCTTGATAATAAACAAAATTGCTTTCGCTTATTATCGGATGTCCATAGGTATCAAAAGCAATTGGTTTTACATCTCTGCCACCAATTGTAATTTTGATTTTAGTCTTATCCGGATAGGCTAATTTATTCAGCCTAATTATCCCAAGACCACTTCCTCTAAAGCTCCGTATCGTGTGAATTTCGCTAATCATAATGGCACTCCTTCTTATTTTTTAGTTTTATTTACTTAAAACCCATCTACCTCCCTTAGTTTTTATTTGGCAATAGCCTTATAGAGGTTTTAAAGTAAATAACTCATGTCTAAATATTATATCACTATTTACATAATATTGCAAATTCGCACCATTAACTTAAAAATGTATATGAAAATTATTCATATACATTTCTAAAAAATCTTTATGGCTGGGGTACTGTGATTCGAACACAGGAATGTCGGAGTCAGAGTCCGATGCCTTACCGCTTGGCGATACCCCAATGTTTCGGTTTTATATATAATAGCACATTTAGCATAATAATTCTATATTTTTAGTTAAAAATATAATAAAATTGTATTTACAAATATATATTGTATACCAAAAATTATCGATTTTTTCTATGCAATAAAAAATGAGCCTATACTTATAGACTCATTTTTAGATTACTTAAGAATAGCATCTACAAAAAGAATTATAAGAAGTGGAATGGGCTGAATAATCTCCAATGCCAAGTATGCCAGCAACTTATTAGGTGCTTCTGAACAAAGAACATACATAAGATTGCATGTTGCATACAATACTACAGACGCATATGATAAAATACCATACTTTCCTACTGCAGCACAAGAAGCAAGAAGAATTGTGAATAACACCATTCCCCCAAATGCTATTTTCCGAACATAATCTTTTAAGTCAGTTTTTTTCACAACAAGACCTCCTAATAATAGTTTATTAACTAACTATATTTCCATTATATCACATTGTTTTAAATATTTCAATTTCTATATATAAGTTATTTATGAGTTTTCTAGTAACTTCCAAGGTTTCGACATTTTTAGATACATATATAATTCCACTAGAATTTAATTTGACATTTTATTCTATTATATTCATCAATATCAACTATATATTTTTTTATAATCTCTTCAAATTTTTTTGAATGTGTTTTATATTTTAAATGTGCAAATTGATGTATTAAGATGCATTCTATTATTTGCCTGCTATATTTTACTATATCTGGATTTATTGTAATTATCCCTTCTTCAGTTATACAGTCCGCCATTTTATTGTCAATTCTTTTAATTTCATAATTTTCTGGTGCAAAACCTAATTGTTTTCTTATTTTTTCCATTATTAATTCAATTTCTTTATTAGCAACTAAATCATATAGTTTTTCTATTAATTTTACTAAAATTTCATCTCTGTTAAGTTTTTTATATTTATTAGGTAAACAGATTTTTATATTTTTTCCTTCTACTGTTAAGGTAGGTTTTTTTAGATTTTTATAATTTATTTTAACTTTACAATCTTCCCCTAATAATTTTACTACTTCATTTCTTATATATTCTTTCTCGTGATTCTTTTGATATTCTTCTATTTTGTTTAATATCCATTTTTTCTTTTCTTCAATAATATTTTGTATTTCATTACCAGAATAATACCATGGGGCACTTACTACAACTTCTCCGTTTTGAACTGATAAGTATAATTCATTATTATAATTTTTATTTACTGTATATGATATTACATTTTTCATTTTTTAGCCCCCTATATTTATCTTTTAGAACCTCTGTTCGTTTATTATTATACAAACACTTTTTCGGTTTGTCAATACTTTTTATAAAAAAGATAGAAAAAGTGTTCGCATTTTTTATAAAGTAATTGTACATTAAAAGGCAGGTATAAAACCTGCCTTTTACATCTCTTTAATGATTATAATATTTCTTTTCTTATTTCTTGCATATATTCACTTAATATCTTACAACTTTCATCTAGCTTTGCTTGATCTTTATTTGATAAATCCAATTCAAGTAATTCTCTTGCACCATTGCTATTTATTATAGCTGGCATTCCAATGTATATGTCTTTATGTCCATACTCTCCATTTAAGTAAGCAGAAACTGTTAAAATTTCATTTGTATTATTTAATATATTTTTAACTATTCTTGCTAATCCAATGCCTATACCATAATAAGTTGCTTTTTTTCTATTTATTATCTCATATGCAGAATCTCTTACTTCTACATATATTTTATCTAAATCTGCAAAATCTCTTTCACTATCTTTCATTATATCTATCATTCTTTTGCACCCTACATATGCGTGTTCCCATGGAACAAATGATGAATCTCCATGCTCTCCCATAACATATGCATGTATATTTTTACTAGATACATTTAAATATTTTCCAATTTGATATCTTAATCTTGATGTATCTAGTGCTGTTCCAGAACCTATAACTTTATTTGTTGGAAATCCTGAAACTTCTTGAACAACTTTAGTCATTATATCTACTGGATTTGATGCTATTAAAAATATTCCTTTAAATCCACTTTCTACTATTTGTGTTGTTATATCTTTCATTATTTTAGCATTTGCTTGTGATAACTCTAATCTTGTTTGACCTGGTTTTTGGTTTAATCCTGCTGTTATAACAACTATATCTGCATCTTTACATTCTGAATAATCTCCTGATTTTACCACCATATGACTTGGTGAACAAGGTATTCCATCTGATAGATCCATCGCTTCACCTTCTGCTTTGTCTTTTAATACATCTATTAATACTAATTCATTAACACCAATGCCTTGATTGACAATTGCATATGCCATACTCATTCCTACAAATCCTGTACCTACTAATACTACCTTTCTTTTTTCTATCATAAAAATCACCTTTCTTTTCTTTATTTTCCCAATAAAAAATTATACCACTTTATTGCATCTAATTCAACAATAAGGTGGTATTTTTCAAATTATTTTTAATTTTATATCATTTTCTATTTTTTGTGTCAATATTTTCTTCTAATATATATTTTAAATTTGATAGCACTTCACCTTTGTGGTACATTTCTTCAAATTCTTTTTTTGTTACCCATTTTTTGTCTTTTACTTCTCCGTCTATAAATTTTATTTTATTTATTATATCTTCATCTTTTATTACATAGTATGCAAATAAAAAGTCTTGAAAGTTTTTATCTCTTCTTACTTGTTTTATTAATTTTAATTCTTCTTTTTCTAGTTTTATTCCTATTTCTTCTGCTGTTTCTCTTAATGCTGCATATATTGGTTCTTCATCCTTTAATACAGAACCTCCTGTACATTCCCATTTTAGTGGATCTGTTTGTTTGCTTTCTGATCTTTGTGTTAACAGTATTTTTCCTTGTTTTGACATTATCCAAATATGTACAACTAAATGATATTCATTTTCTTTTAGCTCATATGCTCCTCTTATACAATTTTTTCCTGTTTTTTCCATGTTTTCGTTATAGATATCCCAAATTTCTTTCATTTTTTTCTCCATATTTTTTGTTTTTTATATTGTAATATTCTTATTTATAATTGTCAAATAAATTGCTATAATTTATTATATAAGAAAAGTGGCTTCGCAAATATGCATTGTCTAAAATAACTTAACCTTGTTGTATACGCAAAAATCTTCTATTTTTCTATACAATAAAAAATGACAATTCATTTCAGAATTGTCATCTTTTAGTTTATTCTATTTTTTCATTGCTTCTTCTACAGCAACTGCAACTGCAACTGTTGCACCTACCATTGGGTTGTTACCCATTCCTATTAATCCCATCATTTCAACGTGTGCTGGTACTGAAGAGCTTCCTGCGAATTGTGCATCTGAATGCATTCTTCCCATTGTATCTGTCATACCATATGAAGCAGGTCCAGCAGCCATATTATCTGGATGTAATGTTCTACCTGTTCCACCACCTGATGCAACTGAGAAATATTTCTTTCCAGCTTCTAATCTTTCTTTTTTGTATGTTCCTGCTACTGGGTGTTGGAATCTTGTTGGGTTTGTAGAGTTACCTGTTATAGAAACATCTACATCTTCTAACCACATTATTGCTACACCTTCTCTAACATCGTTAGCTCCATAGCATCTTACTTTGCTTCTTTCTCCATCTGAGTAAGATATTTCTTCTACAACCTTAACTTTTCCTGTAAAGAAATCAAAGTCTGTTTTTACATATGTAAATCCATTTATTCTTGATATTACTTGTGCTGCATCTTTTCCTAAACCATTTAATATAACTCTTAATGGTTCTTTTCTAACTTTGTTTGCAGATTTTGCAATTCCTATTGCTCCTTCTGCTGCTGCAAAGCTTTCATGTCCTGCTAAGAATGCAAAACATTTTGTTTCTTCAGATAAAAGCATTGATGCTAAATTTCCATGTCCTAAGCCCACTTTTCTATCATCTGCAACAGAACCTGGTATACAGAAAGATTGTAAACCTTCTCCTATTGCTTTAGCTGCTTCATGAGCTTTTGTGCAACCTTTTTTTATTGCAATAGCTGCTCCTAAAGTATATGCCCAAGCAGCATTATCAAAACATATTGGTTGAACTCCCTTTACTATTTCATAAGGATTAAATCCTTTATCTGTACATATTTTTAGTGCATCTTCAAAATCTTTTATTCCGTATTTTTCCATTACTGGTTTTATTTGATCAATTCTTCTTTCATAACTTTCAAAAGTTACTGCCATTATTATTCCTCCTTTTTAAAATTTGCTTTACAAATTTTGTATTATTCACTATTATTTTTTAGCCATTAATTCTTTTACTAAACAAATTTTTATTTGTTTATATTTATTCTTTACGTGGGTCAATAACCTTAACAGCTTCATCAAATCTTCCATATTTTCCTGAAGCTTTTTCTATTGCTTCCATTGGTTCTATTCCAGCTTTAATGTTATCCATCATTTTTCCTAGATTTACATATTTGTAACCTATTATTTGATTATCTTTATCTAATGCTATATCTGTTATATAACCTTCTGCAAGTTCTAGGTATCTTGGTCCTTTTATAGCTGTGCTATATATTGTACCAACTTGGCTTCTATGTCCTTTTCCTAAGTCTTCTAGCCCTGCTCCAATAGAAAGTCCTCCTTCTGAGAAAGCTGATTGACTTCTACCATATACTATTTGTAAGAATAATTCTCTCATAGCAGTATTTATTGCATCACAAACTAAGTCTGTGTTTAATGCTTCTAATATTGTTTTTCCAACTAATATTTCACCAGCCATAGCAGCTGAGTGTGTCATTCCACTACATCCAACAGTTTCAACTAATGCTTCTTGTATTATTCCTTCCTTTATGTTTAATGTTAGTTTACAAGCTCCTTGTTGAGGTGCACACCAACCAATTCCATGTGTAAATCCAGATATATCTTTTATATCTTTTGCTTTTACCCATTTACCTTCTTCTGGTATTGGTGCTGGTCCATGGTCTACTCCTTTTGCAACTGGACACATATTTTCTACTTCTTTTGAATAAATCATTTTGATTGCTCCTTTCAATTTTTATATATTAATATATTTATTAATAACTTATTTAAAAACCTGATTTAAGAATTTGACTTTTTATTTCTTTTTTCTCTTCTATAAGTCTTACATCATCATCTTTTACATACTGTATGCTTCCATTCTTAGTTCCCGCTTCTATAATTTCAAATGGCATTTCATACATTGGTTCTGTATATTTTTTAACTCTGATTTTATGATATTTTGTATAGTATAAATATTGATTAATTATATCTCTTTCATTTTTATTAAAACTTTCTAAAGAATATTCCAAATATTTATATCTAAATATAAGATGTTTTTCATAACTGCTAAAGCCTAAATTATCGTAATTATATTCTACATTGAACTTAAAATCAGCTATGGATATTATTACACTATTCCATTTTTCTTCTCCAAGTTCAACACATGTTTGTTGTAATCTTCTTATTTGCGCATATAGATTGTCAACTAACTTTAAATATTGTTCTTCATCAATACTAAATTTAGTTGGTATCTCATACACATTTACAGGATTTTTTTTAAGTACTCCTTTGGGTATGTAATAGAAGTATAGCTCACCTGTTTCTAAATGATTTTGACGTTCAAGGATAGAGGAATAAAGATAAACTTTACTCCACTTCTCCGGAATCATATAGAATAGCTTTTTTTGTATTTCTCTATAAATTCTTTGAATTTTAGGTTCTAATACCAATTTGTTTCCACCTTCTATTTTTCTAGTAAGCTTTCTCCTGTCATTTCTTCTGGTTTGGCTAATCCCATTATATCAAGCATTGTTGGTGCTAAATCAGCTAGTTTTCCTTCTTTTAATTTAACATCTTCCATACCAATTAATACTAATGGTACTGGGTTTGTAGTATGAGCAGTATGTGGTTCACCTGTTTTATAATCTATCATTTGCTCAGCGTTTCCATGATCTGCAGTAATTAATAAAACACCATTAACTTCTTCTATTGCTTTAATTACTTTTCCAACACATTCATCTATTGCTTCAATTGCTTTAACAGCTGCATCTAGATTTCCAGTATGTCCAACCATATCTGGGTTAGCATAATTTAATATTATTGCATCATATTTTTGGCTCTTTATTGCATTCACTACATTTTCTGTAACTTCATATGCACTCATTTCTGGTTTTAAGTCATATGTTTCAACTTTAGGAGATGGAACTAATATTCTATCTTCTCCTTCATATTGTTTTTCGTTTCCTCCATTAAAGAAAAATGTAACATGTGCATATTTTTCTGTTTCTGCAATTCTTAATTGTTTTAAACCTTTACCACTTATGTATTCTCCAAATGTATTTTTAAGTACTGTTGGTTTAAATGCTATTTCAACATTTGGCATTGTTTCATCATATTGTGTGAAACATACAAAATATAGATTTTTCAAATCCTTAGTTTCAAAATCTTTAAAATCTTTATCTACAATAGCTCTTGTTATCTCTCTTGCTCTATCTGGTCTAAAGTTATAGAATATAACTGAATCATTATCATCTATTGTTGCAACTGGTTTACCATTACTGCAAATTACAGTTGGTTCAACAAATTCATCAAATACTTCTTTTTGGTATGATGATTCTATTGCCATTTCAGCTGAAGTGCTTTTTACTCCTTCGCCTCTTACCATTGCATTATATGCTTTTTCAACTCTTTGCCATCTTTTATCTCTATCCATTGCATAGAATCTTCCAGATATTGTAGCAATTCTACCTATTTGTTTCTCCTTCATTTTTTCTTCAAGTTTTAATATATAGTTTTCACCTGAAGCTGGTGGTGTATCTCTACCATCTAGAAAACAATGAACATAAACATCTTCAAATCCTTTTCTTTTTGCAAGTTCTAATATTGCAAAAAGATGACGCATATGACTATGTACTCCACCATCTGATAAGAGTCCCATTATATGTAATTTTGAATTATTCTTTTTACAATGTTCTATTGCTGCACATAATTCTGGTACACTAAAGAAATCTCCATCTTCTATTGATTTTGTAATTCTAGTTAATTCTTGATATACAATTCTTCCTGCACCTATATTTGTATGTCCAACTTCTGAGTTTCCCATTTGTCCATCTGGTAATCCAACATCTAATCCACTAGCATGAATTTGTGTTGTTGGATTTTTTTTCATTAGTTCATCTATATTAGGGGTTTTTGCAATTTGAACTGCATTTCCTGAAGTGTTAGAATTATTGCCAAATCCATCTAATATCATTAGCATTGTTAACTTGTTACTCATTTTTTGTTTTCCCTCTTTTCTAATATTGAATATTGCAAATTAAAAATTAGTTGTTAAACACATTTATAATTCATTGATACTATAAAAAACGCTAACTTCTAAGTTCTAAATACTATTAACGATTTTTGCAAATTCATCTGGAACTAAACTTGCTCCTCCAACTAGTCCTCCATCTATATCTGATGTACTAAATAGTTCTTTTGCATTTGATGATTTTACGCTACCGCCATATTGTATTATAACACATTCTGCCACATCTTTTCCATATATTTTTTCAATTTCTTTTCTAATTTCTTTTATGCTATTGTTAGCATCCTCAGAAGTTGCTGTTTTTCCCGTTCCAATTGCCCATATTGGTTCATATGCAATTATAGTATTTTTAACTTGTTCACTTGACAAACCATCTAGAGCTAATCTTGTTTGATTTGTTATAATATCAGCAGTTTTTCCTGCTTCTCTTTCTTCTAATGTTTCACCAACACAAACTATTGGTTTTAACTCATTTTCAAAAGCTGCTTTAATTTTTTTATTAACAGATTCATCTGTTTCATTAAAATAACTTCTTCTTTCAGAGTGTCCTATTATTACATATTCAACTCCTATTGCTTTTAGCATTTTAGCAGATACTTCACCTGTGTATGCTCCTTTTTCTGCCCAATGCATATTTTGTGCACCTATTTTTATGTTTGTATTTTGTGCAGAAAGAAGTGCATAAAATAAATCTGTATAAGGAACACATAATATAACTTCATTTTTAGTATCTTTTACTAATGGAATAAACTCTTCTATGTATGCCAATACTTCATTTGGAAGCATATTCATTTTCCAGTTTCCAGCAATCACTTTTTTTCTCATAAAAACCTCCTATAAGGCTATATCGCCTTAATTAATATTTAATTTTTTTAAAACATTTATAAGCTCTTTTGTTGATGTTTCATCATAGTTGTTGTGAAAAATATAATCAAACTGTTTTTGTAATTCTTTATTTTGAGCAAATTCTTTTGCCTGTTCTTCTATTTCTTTTAGTCTTAAATCTTCTTGATTTTTTTCTAACTTTCTGGCCTTAAGATTGTTCTTTGCAATCTCTATATCCTTAGGGATTATATATATTGAAAACACATCGTTAGTTTCTTGTTTTAATTTAGATATTATCTTATAATGCAATTCAATAATACTACAAGTATTAGCTTTAATTTTACAAGCTTCATACCCATATCTATACCCTAAGTATTCAAATGTAACAATTATTTCTTTACTTGCTTCTAATTCATCAAATTCCTCATCTGTAACAAAAAACTTATCAACACCATTAACCTCTCCTGTTCGTATAGGTCTAGTTGTATAAATAATTTGGTTATCTAAATTTAATTTTTCCTGAAGCATTTTTTTATAATATGATTTTCCTGAGCCTGTAACTCCAGATAAAGTTATTACCATAATTACCTCTTTTATTTATCCAATAAACATTCAATGCCTGGTAATTTCTTTCCTTCTAGGAATTCTAGAGAAGCTCCACCACCAGTAGAAATGTGTGAGAATTTATTTGATATTCCTAATTTTTCAATAGCTGCTGCTGAATCTCCACCACCAATTATTGTAACTGCATCTAAGTCAGCTAATGCTCTTGCTAAGCTATTTGTACCAACTGCAAATTGATCAAATTCAAATAAACCAACTGGTCCGTTCCATACAACAGTCTTAGCTTTTGAAAGTTCTTCAACATATAGTTTTATTGTTTCATCTCCTATGTCAAAGCCTTCCCAACCATCTGGAATTTCGTCATATCTAACTACTTTGCTTTCAGTATCTGGTTTAAATTCTTTACCAATTCTTGTATCTACTGGTAACATGAATTTAACACCTTTTTGTTTTGCTTTTTCCATTAATTCTTTTGCTAAATCTAATTTATCTAATTCGCAAATTGAATTTCCTACGTTATATCCCATTGCTTTAAAGAAAGTATATGCCATAGCTCCACCTATCATTAAAGTATCTACTTTTTCTAATAGACTTTCTATAACTCCAATTTTATCTGATACTTTTCTTCCTCCAAGTATTGCCATAAATGGTCTTTCTGGATTATTTAATTTTTCTCCCATAAAGTCTAATTCTTTTTCAATTAAGAATCCTGAAACAGCTGGCAAATATGCTGCTACTCCTGCTGTTGAAGCATGTGCTCTATGTGCAGTTCCAAATGCATCGTTTACATATACATCTGCAAATGATGCAAGTTTTTTTGCAAATTCTGGATCATTGTCTGTTTCTTCTCTATGGAATCTAACATTTTCTAATAAAACAATATCTCCATCTTTCATATTATTTACTAATTCTTGAGCGCTTTCTCCAATAACATCTTTTGCAAGTTTTACTTCTTTTCCTAATAACTTAGAAAGTTCAGTAGCTATTGGCGCTAAAGAAAATTCTTTTTTAAATTCTCCCTTTGGTCTTCCTAAGTGAGAACATAAAATTATTTTAGCATTATTATCTAATAAATATTTAATAGTATCTAAAGCTGACACTATTCTTCTGTTATCTGTGATGTTACCATTTTCATCTTGTGGAACATTAAAATCACATCTAACCAAAACTTTCTTTCCTTTTACATCTATATCTCTAACAGTCTTTTTATTCATTTAAAAAACCTCCAATTTTATATATAAAATTAGAGGCTAGAATTTAGTATTTGGTATTTGTGTTTTGACTACATTTCAAAACATTAAATTTTAAAAACCAAACACGAAACTCCAACCCCCATTCTCTTTTATATTTTTATAAATTTTAAACTCAAATATTCAACAAAGCAAAAGTAGTATATCGCTAGGCAAACAAGATTTAAATTTATGAGGCGTACTGTTGTACGTTGATTAAATTTAAATTGAAGTTTAACGACGCGAGATGCTGCTTTTCATTTGTTTATCTAGCCTAATTCAGCAAAAAACTTAATAGTTCTAACCATCTGACTTGTATATGAATTTTCATTATCATACCAGCTAACAACTTGAACTTGATATAAATCTTCGTCTATTTTTGTTACCATTGTTTGAGTTGCATCAAATAATGATCCATATGTTATTCCTATAATATCTGAAGATACTAATGGTTCTTCTGTGTATCCAAATGATGCACTTGATTGAGCTTTCATTGCTTCATTTATTTTTTCTGGTGTTATATCTTTTCCTTCTACAACTGCTATTAATATTGTAGTTGAACCTGTTGGAACTGGAACTCTTTGTGCAGATCCAATTAATTTTCCATTTAATTCTGGTATAACTAGTCCAATTGCTTTTGCAGCACCTGTTGAGTTTGGTACTATATTAACTGCTGCTGCTCTAGCTCTTCTTAAATCTTCTTTTCTGTGTGGTCCATCAAGTAACATTTGATCTCCAGTATAAGCATGAACTGTTGTCATTATTCCTGATTTTATTGGTGCAAAATCATTTAGTGCTTTTGTCATTGGTGCTAAACAGTTTGTAGTACAAGAAGCTGCAGAAATTATTTTATCATCTGGTGTTAAAATATTTTCGTTTACTCCGTATACTATTGTTGGTAAATCATTACCAGCTGGTGCAGATATAACTACTTTTTTTGCACCTGCATTTATATGTGCTGTTGCTTTTTCTTTAGATGTATAGAAGCCTGTACATTCTAATACAACATCTACTCCTATTTCTCTCCAAGGTAAATTGTTTGCGTCTTTCTCAGCATATATTTTTATAGTTTTTCCATCAACTGTAATTGAATCTTCTCCTGCAACTACAGTATCAGCTTTTTCATATCTTTTTTGTGCTGAATCATATTTTAATAAGTGAGCTAACATTTTAGGGCTTGTTAAATCGTTTATTGCAACAATTTCATATCCCTCTGCTCCAAACATTTGTCTAAACGCAAGACGTCCTATACGTCCAAATCCATTAATAGCAACTTTAACTGCCATATTTTTCCTCCATTCCGATACAATTAAAATGTGTATCCGTAAATAAAATTCGTCTTTCTAAGACTACATTATTGTATATCAAAAAAGAATACTTGTAAAGTATTCTTTTTGTTTTTTATTAAATTTATTTTGTTAATCAAATCATTTGGAATTATTTATTTTTTTTACCAAATGAAACTTCTTGAAATAAGAAATCATGTACTTTTTGCCATGTAACTTCTTGATGTAAAAATTCGTTTATTTCTCTTTCCATTTTTTGTTGTTTTGGTGTTAATTCTACAACTATTTCTTTGTTTAAGAATTCTTCTGCATCTTGTAGCCAGAATGCTTTAAATCTTGACCAAAATCCTTGTTGTAC
The DNA here is from genome assembly GCA_934183305.1 of uncultured Clostridia bacterium. Taxonomy (GTDB): domain Bacteria; phylum Bacillota; class Clostridia; order TANB77; family CAG-508; genus HGM13634. Next base: position 99,491 of record CAKPSF010000005.1, read on the forward strand.
TGGTAATGCTGTATCTACTGGTTTAAACATATCGCTCATTTTCACTCCTCCTCATCTTCATTTGTAATATAATTATTTTCTAGTATATTTATATTACAAATATTGATTTTTTTCAATAGTTTTTGTGTTAAATGTTTGTTACATTTAAGTTACATTTGTATTACAGTATTTCCAAGTAAGTCTTCCCCTAACTCCGAAGTTATTTTTACTTGTACAACTTGATTATGAAATTTTTCTATATCTCCTTTAATATTTACTACTAAGTAATTTTGTGTATGTCCTTTTATATAATCATTGTTTTTTTCCTCAAATAGCACTTGAACTGTTTTTCCAATATATGAAGCATTGTATTTTTCTTGATTTTTATTTGATAACTCTATTAACTTTCTACTTCTCTCTTCTTGAATATTTGGTGCTATTTGGTTTGGCATTATTGCAGCTTTTGTTCCATCTCTTTTAGAATATTTAAAAATATGCATTTTATAAAAGTTAATTTCTTTTAGAAATTCATATGTTTTTTCAAATTCTTCTTCTGTTTCTCCAGGAAATCCTACAATTATGTCTGTTGTTAAAATTACATCGTCATATGTACTTCTTAGTAATTTCACAACATTTCTAAATTCTTCTGTTGTATATCTCCTGTTCATTCTTTTTAAAGTTTCATCACATCCACTTTGTAAAGATAAATGAAAATGATGGCATATTTTTTCTAATTTAGATAATCTATTTAAGAAGTTCTCATTTATAAGCATTGGCTCTAAAGAGCCCAATCTTATTCTTTGTATGCCTTCTATTTCGTTTATTTTTTCTAATACATCTATTAAACCAATATTTTCTTTTAAGTCTTTACCATATGATGCAATATGTATTCCGGTAACAACTACCTCTTTTATTCCGTCTTCTGCAAGTTTAGTTATTTCTTCTATTATATTTTCTATTTTCCTACTTCTAACTTTTCCTCTTGCATATGGTATTGCACAATAAGAACAAAATCTATCGCATCCGTCTTGAACTTTTACTATTGCTCTTGTTTGTTCTATATGGGTTACAAATCCATATTCGTCATACTCGTCTTGATGTAATACATCATTATACTTAATTTGTTTTATACCATTTTTATGTTCTCCAACATATTTTACTATATCTTTTTTCTCGTTGTTTCCAAGTATTAAGTCCAATTCTTCTATGCTTTCTAATTTTTCCTTAGCAGTTTGTACATAACATCCAACAGCTACAACAACTGCATTTTTATTTAATTGCTTTGCTCTTCTAATCATTTGTCTTGATTTTTTATCCGACATATTTGTTACAGTACAAGTATTAATTACATATATATCTGCTGTTTCACTAAAATCAACTATTTCATAACCTGCTTGTATAAACTTTTGCTCCATTGCATTTGTTTCATATTGATTTACTTTGCACCCTAATGTACAAAATGCTACTTTCTTCATTTTCTCTCCATTTCCTATTTCATTTATTGGTTTAAGTAAACAAAATGCAAATCTATAATTCGTACGCTTTGCACGTTAATTAGATTTGCATTGTTGTTATAGTTATTTTCTTTTTCCATCAAGTATGTCTAAATTGTCTAATGCTTTTCCTGTTCCAAGTGCTACACAAGACACTGTATCGTTCGCTATCATTACGTTTATTCCTGTTTTTTCTTGTAATAATTTATCTAGTCCATCAAGCAAGCTTCCTCCACCTGTCATATATATTCCTCTATCACTTATGTCTGCTGCAAGCTCAGGTGGTGTTTTTTCTAATACACTATGAACTGCATCAACTATTAGCATAGCTGGTTCAATTAAAGCTTCCATCATTTCACTTGAATGTATTGTAAGAGTTTTTGGAAGACCTGTTGTTAAATCTCTTCCTCTTATATCCATTTCAACATCTTGTATTTTAGGATAAACACAGCCAATATTTACTTTTAACTCTTCAGCTGTTCTTTCTCCTATTATTACATTATGTTTTTTCTTTATATATCTAATAACTGCTTCGTCGAATTTATCTCCTGCAACTTTTATTGATGAACTTACAACAGAACCTCCTAATGAAATTACTGCTATATCTGTTGTCCCTCCACCTATATCAACTATCATATTTCCACATGGCTTTGATATATCTATTCCTGCTCCAATAGCTGCTGCAATAGGTTCTTCTATTAAATAGACTTTTCTTGCGCCTGCTTGTGAAGCTGCATCTATAACTGCTTTTCTTTCAACTTCTGTTACTTGTGATGGAATACAAATCATTATTCTTGGTGCAAACATAGTCTTTCCGCCTATTTTATTTATAAAATATTTAAGCATTTTTTCTGTTACTGTATAATTTGATATAACTCCATCTTTTAATGGTCTTGTGGCAACAATATTACCAGGTGTTCTTCCTAACATTCTTCTTGCCTCTTGTCCAACTGCTAATACCTCATTTGTATTATTATCTACGGCAACAACTGAAGGCTCTCTTAAAACAATCCCTTTTCCTTTAACAAAGGCTATAACTGTTGCAGTTCCTAAGTCTATTGCTATATCTTGTCCAAAACCAAACATAATATCTACTCCTTATATATTACAATAAAAATTGTAACGAATATTACTTTTTTGTTGCAAATTCGTTACAATTATATTACATATATTAAAAAATTTCAAGACTTTTTTTATATAATAGAAAATTTCTTATTTTCCATTATATAAAATATAAAATTAATAATGTTCCTATTATTAGAGATGTTTTTGTTTCTTGAGACATAAATTCTTCTTCAGTAGCTCCATTCGCATTATCTGTAACAGTTAATGTAGCATAATCTACATTTGTAAATCTATATCCCATCTCAAAATCCATTGATTTTTCTGGTTCCAAATTTTCTATTTTAACATACTTTGTTCCCAAATTTACATCTCTTGAAGAATATAAATCTATTTTCAAATATTTATCTTTTATTATCTCCTGTGTGTTGTTTTTTATACTACCATTTATAACACCGTTTACATATGTTGCTTGGTTTCTTAATATTGTTATTTGTGGTGAATTAGTATATACTTTCGCATTTATATTTTTATATGTACTATTTAATGATATATAAATTATAACATTAGAAAAAATCCATAACCCTGCAATTGCTAATGCATATAATAAAAACGTTTTTAATCTTTTCATATTTTAATTCCTTTTTTATTGTATTTATGTAATTTATTATATATTCATTTTTTAAAATTGTCAAATTAAATAGAATGTACACAAAAAGCGCTCCTATTATGGAGCGCTCTGTTCTACATATATATAACTGGTCTAAACGAATTATAAGCATTAGAAGAAATAGTATTCATCATCCACGTTGCATATTACATCTTTAGTTCCAGTATAATTTATTCCTGAAATTCCTGTGTTTGCCAGTTTATCAGTATTTGCACTGTTTTGTTGTGCATATGAAGCATTTCCTCCGAATTCCTGGAAAAATATTATTACTGTATTCCATGCATAACTATTTACTAAATCGCTTTCAAACGTTTTGCAATTATTTTTCCATCAAAGCTGTAATTTTTATATTCAGTTTTATTTTTTATATTCTTCATTTGTAAATTCTACTCTATCTACACTTGATACATTGGCTTCTGTTATATTTGTTCCTTTTCCTACAAATAATTTTTGATTCTCATCTATTCTCATCTTTTTTCCACTCTCGATTGTTGAATTACTTATATATAACTGGTTATTTGTTTCTCCATCTGAACCTCTTAATACTCCCATTGTTCCTTTAACAGACTTTATTGTACATCCATCCATATATACTTTTATATTATTTATTCCTGTATCTCCACCTATGTAGAAACTTCCTCCATGTGCAAGTGAAAATTTACTTTCATCATATTTTCCTCTATACTCTCCACTTGTCAATGTTGCATTTTCTACATATGCCTCTCCATTTTCTCCTTGTGCAAAATATATTCCTCCGTGTCCATATCCATCAAATGTTCCTCCATACACATATAATTTTGCTCCAGGCAAATTTTGCATTCCAGAATGAACTCCACAAACGCTTCCTGAATAAAACTTCATTTCTCCAAAATTATTAATTCCTACTGCTGCCTTAGAATCATCACTATATGCAGCATCTGAAAATATATTAGTATTTGTAATTGTCATTTTTGCGTCCTTAAAGCTTATTACTCCATTTGCGCCTCCGTTTTCAGAACTTCCATTAATTTCCGTATTTTCTATATTCATAACTCCATAATTCGTTATTGCAGCACAACTTCCATTATTTGAAGCAACTTTTACAGTGGAATTTTTAATTTGTGTATTAACTGGCGAGGTAGATTTTGTTACTCTCACTCCTTGAGCCGTAGTTTTTCCATTTACTTCTATTACAGAATTTTCAATATTAGCATTATCAGCCTTTATTTGTACTCCTTTTACATTAGCACTTTCAGAGCATAGCACTTTACATTTTTTCATATAAAAACAATTTGTTAACTCAGCTTTCATTAGTATAACTGCTCCTGAACTATTAATATTATTTACATATTCTCCACCTATTAAATTAAAGTTTTCCCCTTCTGCATCTATTAATATAAAGTCTGAAGTTACAGTTTCATTAATTTGGGTTTCTATTTTGCTTCCTTTTAGCATTCCATTTATTGTTGCTGTTGTTGATGTGTCAAAAACTATACCTGAGGTACT
>CAKPSF010000006.1 GCA_934183305.1 uncultured Clostridia bacterium
GAGAAAATAAATGAAAAACGTTGTAACTGTTGAGGCTGTACACACACACACACACACACACACACAATGTAATCTAATAAAAGAAAAAATAAATGCATTATTATATGCATTTAATAACAAGGTAAATATAAATGCATTGGCAGGTTTTATGCCTGCCTACACAGATAAATATAAGGTAGATGAATTTTTAATATAAATTTTTATCTATCTTTTTTGCGTTTAAATTTTGACTTGCCATGAACAATTCAAAATTTAAAAAGATTAAAATAAAAAGGTTAAATCTTGTAAATAATATAAAAAAGAATTGACACATAAAACAAAATGTTATAATATGCCAATATAAATCGAAGGAGGAAAAAATATGAAACAAAAATTAAAAGAACACAAAGGTATAACGCTAGTTGCATTAATAATAACAATTATTGTATTATTAATTTTAGCAGTAGTAGCAATAAGTGCAGTAAGTGGAAATGGAATACTAAACCATGCGCAAAATGCAAAAACAAAATATTCAGAAGCACAAACGAATGAGCAAACAAGATTAGATGAATATTCAGAATATTTAGATACAGAAAGCTCAAAAATAAATGGTGAAGGAACAGTAGCAAAAGCATTGAAAGATAACTTAAATACAGTAATAAGTACAACAGATAATACACCATTAGAAGATAAATATGGAAATAAAATAATGTTACCAGCAGGATTTAAAATACTAGTAGATGATACAACAGGATATACAGCAGATGATATAGATGTAACAAAAGGAATAGTAGTAGAAGATACACAAGCAGAAACAGCAGGAAATCAATTTGTATGGATACCAGTAGGAAAAATATATACAGATGCAGAAAAAACAGAAGCAAATGCAAAAACAATAAATTTGGGAAGATATAAAAAATTTACTAAAAATACAGATGGAACGTATACAGTAGCACAAAATGCAAGTGAATATGCAACACCAACTCCTATAACTAGTAGTAGTAGTTCTAATAGCTATACGGAATATAATACAATCCAAAGTAATGCAATAGCAAAAAATATAGGAGAATTTTGTACAAAAGCAAATTCAAGTGGAGGATATTATATAGGAAGATATGAGGCAAGAGTAGAGAATTATGATGCTTCAAATATAAGTGAATCTAATGATGAAAATACTATAGATTGGACAGGATATGTAGCAGAAAGTGGAAAAGAACTAAAATTAGTAAGTAAAGCAGACTCACAAGTATGGAATTATGTAACACAAAAGAAGGCATCTAGTTTGTGTCAAAGTATGTATGCAAGTAAGCCATATGAAAGTGATTTAGTAAATGGTTATGCATGGGATACAGCAATAATCTTTTTCCAAGAGTTTGGAGAAAATGAAAATTATGCAAGTAAAACAAGTGTAAATGGTAGGTTAGCAAATACAGGAACATCAGGAACAAATTATACTGGAAACACAGACGTAATATGTAATGTATATGATATGGCAAGTAATTGTTATGAATGGTCAACAGAGACCTATAGCCATTCCTTCCTTCCTTGCACTGAACGTGGTGGTTATTGCGACGACAACCTCTACTACACGAGCCGTCGTAACAGCTACGGCACGCCCAGTGCCCTCGATGTCCTTTCTTTCCGTCCACTTTTATATATGTAGGACTTATTGGGTAGGCACAAGACCTGCCCCTACAAAATTCTATTTCATTCATAAAATACTGAAACTTAAATAAAAATATATGTTGCTTTTTGTAGAATAAAATTGTATAATATATATTAGTAAAATTTAGACAGAATTAAATTCTGTCTAAATTTTTGCAAAAGCTTAGCAAGGAGGAAAAAATGGAAGGCAGTAACGAAAAACAAATGAAGAAAAAAGGTAAAGTTAAACTTTTAATAGTAAAAATTATTTTAATATTATTTATAATTGGTGCAGTTTCAGGTTTAGTACTTTTATATGGACCATGGCATGGTTTTAGAGACTGGCTTATAACTACATCAATGACAACATTAAGTCATCAATGGATGTGTACATCTTTTTATAGCGACAAAACTATAAATGAGGTTTTGAATAATAATGCTGTAATAGAAACTGGCGAAAGTACAAATGCAGAAGAAGTTGAAATTGTGGCTGTAATTGAAGAAGAAAAATATGAAAACGAATATGAAGAAGCAATTTTGAAAAAAGATGAAGGAAACGATTTATATAAAGTGATAAAAATAAGTGGAAAAGGGTATACAGGACATTTGGTAGCTGTATATGATCCATCTAAAATTTCAGTTTGTAGTACTAAGTATTTGGGAACAAAAGGACAGTATTTAGTTGATATGGCCAAAGAAAATAATGCAGTTGTTGCAATTAATGGTGGTGGATTTATAGATCCAAATTATAATAGTTTGGGTGGTGTTCCACAAGGTATAGTTATAAAAGATGGAAAAGTAATTAGCAACAAAACTTATAAAAAATCAGGTGGAATAATAGGACTTACTAATGAAAACAAGCTAATATTAGGCAAAATGACTGCTAAGGAAGCTTTAAATAAGGGAGTTAGAGATGCAGTTTCATTTGGACCATTTTTAATTGTAAATGGAAAAGCATCATTTATTAAAGGAAATGGTGGCTGGGGAACAGCACCAAGATCTGCAATTGGACAAAGAAAAGATGGTATTGTTTTATTTTTAGTAATAGATGGCAGAATGATAGGAAGACCTGGAGCAGACATGGTAGATTTAACAGAAATAATGCAAAGATATGGAGCATATAACGCAGCAAACTTAGATGGAGGAACATCTTGTGGACTTGTTGTTGAAGGAAAATTAATAAATGATCCAGTAAACGGAAGCGGAAAACATAAAACAAGAATGATAGCTACTGGATTTATGGTAAAAGAGTAAAACAAAGAATATTAGGAATGGCTAAAAAATAGTGAAAAAGTAAAGAGCTAATAGCAAATAGTAAAATATTTGCTATTAGCTTTTTTTAATATTAAAAAAATATTTTTAAAATTTTAAAAAAAGTATTGCATTATATAAAAAGTTATATTAAAATGTATACAAGGTGGTAGAAAGTGGTACGAAGTGCCACAAAAATGAGTGGAGGTGAAACAAGGTTGTTCATAGGGGAGTACGAGCATAGCGTGGATGCTAAAGGCAGAGTAATAATGCCAGCAAAGCTTAGAGAAGACATCGGCGAAAAGTTCATTGTAACAAAAGGACTTGACGGATGTTTATTTGCGTATTCTAAAGAAGAATGGAATAACTTTGAAGAAAAACTTAAAACATTACCACTTACCAATAAAAATGCTAGAGATTTTGTAAGGTTTTTCTTATCTGGAGCTGTTGAATGCGAGATAGATAAACAAGGAAGATTTTTAATACCAAACAATTTAAGAACTTATGCAACACTTGAAAAAGAAATTATTATAATTGGTGTAGGAACAAGAATTGAAATTTGGAATAAGGAAAACTGGAAAAAATATAGTAGCGATGAAAATATTTCTGCAGATGAAATAGCAGAAAATATGACAATGCTTGGTATATAACTTGCAAAAGTTTATATAGATAAACAAAAGAAAAAACTATACAAAAGATGAAAGTCATTTAATATGGCTTAAAGATACAAAAGATAAAATTTTTAAGTAAATACAAAAGAATATGCTAGAAATACAAAGGAAACCTTATACAAAAGAAATTATACAAAAGATTTTAATTACAAAAGATGATGTGTAATTTCAAAAGAAAAAATATCAATATACAAATGCAAGGCGGGTGTTTACGCCCGCCTAAAATTACTTTAAGGAGCGAAAGTTGGAATTTAAACATATACCAGTATTACTTAACCAATGTATAAATGGTTTGAATATTAAAGAAAATGGAATATATGTAGATGGAACATTAGGTGGAGCAGGGCATAGTGCTGAAATCTTGAAAAAATTATCACCTAAAGGAACATTAATAGGAATTGACAGAGATGAAGAAGCTTTAAATGTTGTTAAAGAAAGACTTAAAGAATATAAAAATGTTATTTATGTTCATGGCAACCATGATGATATTAAAGAAATTTTAACAGACTTAAATATTAGTAATGTTGATGGTATTTTATTAGACTTAGGGGTTTCGTCATATCAGTTAGATGAAGCAGAAAGAGGATTTAGTTATACACAAGAGGCTCCATTAGACATGAGAATGGATAAAACTAACGATCTGACTGCTGAGTACATAGTAAATAATTATACACAGGAAAAATTGGCTCAGATAATTTATGAGTATAGCGAAGAAAAGTTTAACAAAAACATTGCAAAAAAAATATGCGAATATAGAAAAAATAAAGAAATTAAAACAACAAAGGAATTAGCAGAAATAATTGAAAGTGCGATTCCGGGTTTTGCTAAAAAAGATGGACATCCTGCAAAAAGAACATTTCAAGCAATCAGAATAGAAGTAAACGATGAAATAAGACCATTATATAATACAATTAAAAATTGTATAGATGTACTTAACTCAGGTGGAAGACTATGCGTTATAACTTTTCATTCATTAGAAGATAGAGCAGTTAAAGATGCATTTGTTGATGCACAAGGAAAATGTACATGTCCAGGAGACTTACCATATTGCGTATGCGGATATAAGTCTATGGGAAAAATATTAACAAAAAAACCAATATTACCAACACAAGATGAGATAACTAGTAATTCAAGAGCTAAGAGCGCAAAGCTAAGAATTTTTGAAAAAAGTTAGGAGGTGAATAATTTATGGCAAGATATAATACAAGTAGATATCAATATGAAACTTCTCCAAGAAAGTTGCAACCAGAATATGCACCTGCTAGAAAAAAGTATCCTAAGAAAAGTACTGCAAAACAAAGGAACCAAAAACAGAACAATAAAAAGATATCTGGGCAACAAGCAGTAAAGAAAGTTAATTCTTCAATAATTCTTGGAATTGCAGTTGTATTTGTTGTATTATTTGCTGTAAGTTATAGAAACGCCTTAATAGCTGAAAAATATAGTGATATAAAAGAATTAAAAACACAGTTATCTAGTATACAAAAGGATAATAAACAAATAGAAGTAAATATAGAAAGCAAGACAAATCTAGGAACAATAGAAGAAAAAGCACAAAGTGAATTAGGCTTAAAAAAATTAGGGGATTCACAAACTGTTTATATGAGTTTGGATAAACATGATTATATTGAATCTTCAGAAGAGGGAGTAAAGATTCAAGAAGATAGTTGGTTTCAAAAAATAATTAATAAAATAAAAAATATTTTTTAAGAAAATAGTTTAAATAAGCAAGCTATTTTCTTTTTTTCGTATAAAGTACAAACCTAGACTAATATTATTAAATAGAATAATTTAAATTTGCAATTTATGCATTACTTTTAAAGGGTGGATTCTATGAAAAATATTAGTCGAAAGAGAAGAATGATATATTTATTAATTACTGCTAGTGTAATAATATTTGCACTAATAATAAGGGTGGCATGGTTACAATTTATAAGTGGCGAAGAATTGCAAGCACTTGCTTATGAACAGCAAACTTTGGATAGAAAAATTAATCCTAAAAGAGGAACAATTTATGACTCTAATATGACTGAAATTGCAGTAAGTTCAACTGTATATACAGTAACAATTAATCCAACAAACATTGATGAAAAAAATAAGGAAATAATAGCTAGAAAACTAAGTGAAATATTTGAACTTGACTATGAAAAGGTTTTAAAAAAAGTGAAAAAAAGAAGTTCAATAGAAACAATTGCACGAAAAGAAGAAAAAGAATCGGTAGATAAATTAAGATTATGGCTAATTGAAAATAATTTTAATAAAGGAATTAATATAGATGAAGATACAAAAAGGTATTATCCATACAATAATTTTGCTTCACATATAATAGGCTTTTGCGGTAGTGATAATCAAGGGTTAGGTGGAATAGAAGCAAAATATGATAAGATTTTAAGTGGTGAAAAAGGAAGAATTACAAGAGTAAAAGATGGTTCTGGAAAAGAAATTGATGGAACGGTTGAACAATATATAAATGCTACTGATGGAAACGGAATTATTACTACAATAGATATGGGAGTTCAATCGATTGTAGAAAAATATTTAGAGGAAGCTTGTATTGATAACAAATGTACTGATGGTGGAAATGTTGTTGTAATGGATCCAACCAATGGGAATATATTAGCTATGGCTACATATCCAACATATAACCTAAATAAGCCATATGAAATTGTTAATAATGAAATTAGCGAAAAATGGGATGCATTATCTACCAAAGAAAGAAATGAAGCTTTGCAAGCTATGTGGAGAAATAAAGCAATAGCTGATACATACGAACCTGGTTCTACCTTTAAACTTGTTACTACATCAGCAGCATTAGAAGAAGGCATAACTTCTCCAGACAACTCAGGAGAGTTTTGCTGTTCTGGAAGTATAACAATTGCAGGAGTTAGAATAAAATGTTGGAGATATTATAGACCACATGGAAGTCAAAGTTTAAGGCAAGCATTAATGAATTCATGTAACCCTATCTTTATAGGACTTGGACAAAAATTAGGTGTTGAAACTTATTATTCATATCTAGAGAGATTTGGATTTTTAAATAAAACTGGAATTGATTTACCAGGGGAAGCAAAAGGAATATTTTTAGATAAATCTAAAGTTGGACCAGTAGAACTTGCAACAATATCTTTTGGGCAAAGATTTGAAGTAACTCCTATACAAATGATTACAATGGTATCAACAATAGCAAACAAAGGTAAAAGAATGAAACCAAGATTAGTAAAAGGTACTATTAATTCTGTGACTGGTGAAATTGAAGAATTTCAACCAGAATGTACACGGTGATGTTATTTCTTCTAAAAGTGCCGAAAGCGTACTTAGTATGATGGAATCTGTTGTAGCAGAAGGAACCGGAAAAAATGCTAAAGTTGCAGGATTTAGAGTTGGAGGTAAAACTGGAACATCAGAAGATGGAGTAAATACTAATAAGTACGTAACATCATTTGTTGGAGTGGCGCCAATATCAGAGCCTAAAGTAACAATACTTGTAACTTTGTATAATCCAACAGGGGAGGGAGGACATCAAGGAGGTGCTGTTGCGGCACCAGTTGCAGGTCAAATATTAGGAGAAGTTTTACCATATTTAGAGTTAAAAGAGGATAATGAAGAAACGAAAGTTTCTAATGAAAGCGTAATTGTTCCAGATATAAAATATAAGACACTAAAAGAGGCTGAAAGTATATTAAAAGAAAACAATTTAAAGGCTCAATATGATATAGAAGTTAATAAGGAAGACAAAGAAAAGATTATTGTTAAGGAACAAATTCCTAGTGCTGGGATTACAATAAACGCTGGAAGTACAGTAAAACTAAAAATTGAATAAATTGAGATTTAACACTGTACAAACAAAAGATTTAATTATATAATAATGAAAAATAGAAAGGAAGATTCTAATATGAATTTAAAAAGTGTTTTAGTAGGAATTGAAGGACTAAAAGCAAAGGGAAGTCTAAATTTAGATATCTCAAGTATTGAATGTGATTATAGAACTGTAAAACAAGGAAGTTTATTTGTAGCAATTAAAGGCTATGAATATGATGGTCATACTTTTATAGAAAAAGCAATAGAAAAAGGTGCAAAAGCAATAATATTTGAAGAAGGAGCAAACTATAAAGCTTTTATAAATAATAAAGATATTACATTTATTATGGCTCCTAACACAAGACTTGCATTATCAATTTGTTCTTGCAATTTTTTTGATAATCCATCTAAAAAGATGAAAGTTATAGGAATAACTGGAACAAAAGGAAAAACAACGACAAGTTTTATGCTAAAAAGAATTTTTGAAAAAGCAGGAAAAAAAGTTGGACTTATTGGAACAATTGCTGTATATATAGGCGACAATAAAGTAAAAAATTCAGATAGAACTACACCAGAAGGAAATAAGCTACAAGAAATATTAGCGAAAATGTATGAACTTGGAGTTGAAATTGTTATTATGGAGGTTTCTTCTCAAAGTTTAAAACTTGATAGAGTTGCAGGAATAGAATTTTACGCTGGAATATTTACAAACTTATCAGAAGATCATATAAGCAAAACAGAACATAAAGATATGGAAGAATATTTAAATTGCAAGGTAAAACTTTTTGATATGTGTAAATATGCAATAATTAATGCAGATAATGTTTATACATATAAAGTTATTGAGGAAATTAAAAACAAATGTGATGTTTCTACATATGGAATAGATAATTATTGTGATTTGTTGGCTAAAGATGTAACTGTAACAAATACATATGCAGATTTTAAAGTTAAATTAGAAAATAGAAATGAAAGGGTTAAGGTTTCTATACCTGGCAGATTTAGTGTGTATAATAGTTTGGCTGCAATAAAAGTAGCAGAATTATTTAATATAGATAAAGATACAATAAAAGCAGCGTTAGAAGATGTTAAAGTTTTAGGAAGAAGTGAATTGGTTGATAATAAATTAGACCTAAAAATAATGATTGACTATGCCCATACACCTGATAGTTTAGAAAATATATTAAAAACAGCAAAACAATATACGACTGGAAATGTTATTTGCTTGTTTGGATGTGGTGGAGATAGAGATAAAAATAAAAGACATATAATGGGAGAAATATCAGGAAGATTAGCAGATTATACTATTATTACATCAGACAACCCAAGAACAGAAAAACCAGAAGAAATAATTGAACAAATAGAAAATGGGTTAAAGAAAACTAAAGGAAAGTATGAGTGTATTGTAGATAGAAAAGAGGCAATAGCTAAGGCAATTTCTATGGAAAAGAAAAATGACCTTTTGATAATTGCGGGAAAAGGTCATGAAATGTATCAAGAAATTGAAAAAGAACAACTACCATTTGATGAAAGAAAAATTGTTAAAGATATTATACAAGGATTGGCAGATAAAAATAAAAAACAATAATATTCAAAGTACAAATGGAAAGGAAAATTGAAAATGAGTTATGAAATAAAAATATTAATCTTGTCATTTTTGACATCATTAATAGCGTCATTAGTTGTAATACCTATATTAAAAAAACTTAAAGTTGGTCAAATTGAAAGAAGTGAAGGACCACAAAGCCACTTAAAAAAACAAGGAACTCCAACAATGGGCGGAGTTATAATGATTATTTCATTAATTGTAATGGCATTATTTATATATGTAATGTATATAAATAAACAAACAGAAATAATAAAAAGATTTATACCATTAGCTTTAGTTTCATTAGGCTTTGGTTTGGTTGGATTTGTAGATGATTTCAAAAAATTAGTATTAAAAAATACTGATGGGTTAAAACCAGCTTATAAAATGCTTGGGCTACTTATAATATCAGTTGTATTTGTAATGTATTTAGTAAAATTTTTAAATATTGGTACAGATACATTAATACCATTTGCTAAAACATACATATCAATGCCAGTAATTATATATATACCTTTTATTATTCTTGTAATGCTAGGCACAACAAATGCTGTAAATTTAACAGATGGAATTGATGGTTTGGCAACAAGTGTTACTACAATTATTATTGCATTTTTGACTGTTGTTGGAATAATTAATGATGTTAAGGAAGTTGTTATTCTTGGTAGTATTGTATGTGGAGCAAATTTAGGATTTTTAATATTTAATATGTACCCAGCAAGAGTATTTATGGGAGATACAGGTTCGTTACTACTAGGTGGAGTTGTAGCAAGTATGGCTATATATTTAAAAATGCCTTTAATACTTATTGTTGTAGCATTAATTCCAGTTATAGAAACTATATCTGTTATTATACAAGTAGTATATTTCAAAAAAACAGGAAAAAGAGTATTTAAAATGACTCCTTTACATCATCATTTTGAATTGTCAGGATGGAATGAAAATAAAGTTGTAATTGTATTTAGTTTGGTAACTTTAGTATTTTGTATAATAGGATTTAATATAATATAAATTAAGGAGAAAAATAAACATGACTAAAACTAGAGAAACAAAAAGAAATTTTTCAAAGAATAATATAGACTATGTATTACTAATTGTTGTGTTTTTAATGCTTGCATTAGGATTGATAATGGTTATGTCTGCCAGTGCTCCTACTGCAATATCAGAGGGAAAAAGCTGTTATGCATATGTAAAAACACAAGCTATTAGCGCTGCCTTAGGACTATTTGCAATGTTTGTTATTTCTAAAATTGATTATAAAATTTATAAAGGATTCTATAAAATAATCTATGTTGGTGTAATTTTATTAAACCTTGCTGTTATTGTTGTGGGAAAAGATGCAGGACGGAGCAAGAAGATGGATTAAATTAGGTTTTATGAGCTTTCAACCATCAGAACTTGCAAAAATTGGATTAATAATTTTTTATGCTACGTTATTAACAAAAAATAAAGATAGATTAGGAGAGATGGGAAGAGGATTTTTTTATCCACTAATGTTTTTAATACCAATGATTGGTATTCTTGTTTTGGTGCAAAATCATTTAAGCTCAACATTGTTAATTATTATGATTGTATCTATAATGATGCTTATGGCTGGAACTAAATTAAGATATTTTTTAACATGGGGAACAACAGGAGCGGCAACAGGAGTTTTAGGCTTAATTATGTATGCTAAGATAACTAAAAAAGGATTATTTAGATTAAATAGAATTGTAACTTTCTTGGATCCATTTAAAGATACTAAAGGAGATGGATGGCAAGTTATTCAAAGTTTATATGCAATTGGTTCTGGTGGATTATTTGGTGTTGGTTTGGGAAATAGTACACAAAAATACTTATATTTGCCAGAAGCTCACAATGACTTTATTTTCTCAATAATTGCAGAAGAATTAGGATTTGTAGGTTGTGCTTTTGTGATAGTATTATTTGCATTATTTATATGGAGAGGTGTATTAATATCAATAAAAGCGCCAGATATGTTTGGAAGTCTTCTAGCGATAGGAATTACAACAATGGTTGGACTTCAAGCAATAATAAATATTGCGGTTGTTACATCTTCAATGCCAAATACAGGTATGCCATTACCATTCTTTAGTTATGGCGGTACTTCTCTTTTAATATTACTATGTTCGGTTGGTATATTGCTTAATATATCAAAGGCATCAAAGGAGGGGAAAAAGATATGAGAGCAATTATAGCCGCAGCAGGAACAGGTGGGCATATTAATCCTGGTATAGCAATAGCAAATAAAATAAAAGAAGAAGAACCTAATTCAGAAATAATATTTATAGGTACAGGAAAAAAGTTAGAACAAGACTTAGTTAATAGAGCAGGTTTTAAACTAAAAGCCATAGATGCTTGTGGCTTAAGTCTTAATCCTAAAAAATTAGTAAAAACTTTAAAAGGTTTTGGAGAAGCTAAAAAAATAATAAAAGAGTTTAAACCAGATGTGGTAATAGGAACAGGTGGATATATTTGTGGAGCAGTTATAACTGAAGCAAATAAAATGAATATACCTACTTTGCTACATGAAAGCAATGCTTTTCCTGGCAAAGCAGTAAAAATGCTTATTAATAGAACAGATACTATAATGGTTGGATTTGATGCAGCTAAAGAAAGGTTGCAAGGAGCAAAAAGAATAGTTGTAACTGGAAATCCAAGCAAAATGGGAAAATTAAAATTAACTAAAAATCAAAAAGAGAATTTAATAAAACAATTGGGATTAAGTGTAGATAAACCAATATTACTTGTATTTGGTGGTAGTCAGGGAGCTAGAGCTATTAACAATACTATAATAAAAATTGTTAAGGAAAAATCAAATAAAAATTATCAAATAATATGGGCTCCAGGCCCTATACAATATGATGTAATAAAAGAAGAATTAGAAAAAGATGGTATAGATATTAATAATATAGAAAACACAAAAGTATATCCATATATTTATAATATGGAAGAAATAATGAATGTGGCAGATTTACTTATTTGCAGAAGCGGAGCGATGACTATAAATGAAGTATCTTTAGTTGGAAAACCGGCTATATTTATTCCACTTCCAGGAGTATCACAAAATCATCAGGAATATAATGCGAGAGTATTAGAAAATGTTGGAGCTGCGAAGATTATTTTAAATGAAGAATTAGAAAATATAGATTTGAATAGTAAAGTAGAAGAGTTAATATTTAATAAAAAATTGTTGGAACAAATGGGAGAAAACGCTAAAAAAATATCAAACCAAAATTCTTTGGATATAATTTATAAGGAAATTAAAGATGCAATATTACATAAATGTTAATGAAAACTTAAGTTTGTGTTACAAATACCAAGAAAGTGATAAAATGTGGTCACTTTCTTTTTTTAAATGCTAAACAATGTCGAATATAGTTAATTTATGCGTTCGAAAGTAGTTGCATGATAGACAAATTAGCGTTATAGTTAAAATGTTGTAATATACAAAAGGGGAGGGAATAATGAAATACTTTTTTGGCAGTACTTTTATGAGTCGAGAAGAGCTGAGAAACATAGGAGTAGCGTATCCAATAAAATTGGATTATTATAAAACTAAAGAAGAAAAAGTACAAAATGAAATAAAATATGGGATAGAAATAATAAAGACATCATACATAGATGATAAAGTAGATATAGAAAAAACAAATATTCCAGAATTTATTAGAGATGAACTGAAAATAAATACAATTCTGGATAAGTTAAAAACAAATAAAGTCACACCAGTTTCAGCTGAATACGTAATTGAAGATTTTTTAAAAGAAAACTATTAAAAAGAGATGAAAAAACATCTCTTTTTTTAATAATTTGCATTTTTTATTGCAAAAACTAATAATATGGTATAGAATCTATAAAGTAATTTAAGCATAAGAGGAGATTATAATGGCAGATAAATTAATTATTGTGGAATCACCGGCAAAAGCAGGAACTATAAAAAAGTTCTTAGGTGGAAGCACAAAGGTTGTGGCTTCAATGGGACATATTAGAGATTTACCTAAATCTAAGCTTGGTGTTAATATTGAGAATGATTTTGAACCTGAATATATAAATATAAGAGGAAAAGGAGATTTAATAAAGTCTTTAAAAAAAGATGCAAAAGACGCTAAACAAGTGTACCTTGCAACTGACCCTGACCGTGAAGGGGAAGCAATTGCATGGCATTTAGCACATATATTAGATATAGATGAAAAGTCAAAATGTAGAGTTACATTTAATGAAATTACGAAAGATACAGTTAAAGAATCAATAAAAAAACCTAGAGAATTAGATAAAGGATTAATAGATGCTCAACAAGCAAGACGTGTACTAGATAGAATTGTAGGTTATAAAATAAGTCCAATACTTTGGGCAAAAGTAAGAAGGGGCTTGTCAGCAGGAAGAGTACAATCTGTTGCAGTTAAACTTATAGTAGATAGAGAAGAAGAAATAGAGAGATTTATACCAGAAGAATACTGGAATATAATAGTTGATTTATTAAAACAAAAGGAAAAGTTTAAAGCTAGACTTTATGGAAAAAACAATAAAAAATTGGAACTAAAATCTAAAGAAGAAGTTGATGAAGTTCTAAAAACTATAGAAAAAGCAGGATTTATTGTAAAAGAAATAAAAAAGGCACAGAAAAAAAGAACACCAGCTCCACCATTTACAACAAGTACAATGCAACAAGAGGCTTCTAGAAAATTGGGATTCACTTTAAAGAAAACTATGTCAGTAGCTCAAGGACTATATGAAGGTCTGAATGTTCCAGGAAAAGGTTCTGTTGGTTTAATTACTTATATGAGAACCGATTCTACAAGAATTTCAGAAGTTGCAAGAGCAGCAGCTAAAAAACAAATTGTAGAAACATATGGTGAAAGCTATTATGAAAATAGATATTATAAGACTAAAGATGAGGCCCAAGACGCCCATGAGGCAATAAGGCCAACATATATTGATTTAAGACCGGATGATATAAAGGATTCCTTAAGTAAGGACCAATATAAATTATATAATTTAATATATAATAGGTTTTTAGCAAGTCAAATGGCACAAGCAATATATGATACAGTTTCAGCACAAATTGATGCTGGTGAATATAATTTTAAAGCTAATGGTCAAACTTTGAAATTTAAGGGGTTTATGGCTTTGTATGTAGAATCTAAAGACCAAGAAGAAAAAGAAGAAGATGGAAAAATACCAGAGCTTGAAGAAGGTGAAAAACTAAAAAAAGAAAAAATTGAGCCAATACAAAGCTTTACTCAACCACCACCAAGGTATACAGAGGCAAGTTTGGTTAAAACATTAGAAGAAAAAGGAATAGGAAGGCCAAGTACTTACTCACCTACAATTACAACAATTCTAGAGAGAAGATATATTGAAAAAGAAAAAAAACAATTAATTCCAACTGATTTAGGAAAAGTTGTAAATAAATTATTAGTCGAAAACTTTTCGGAAATTGTAAATGAAGAATTTACTGCAAATATGGAAACTGAATTTGATAAAATTGCAATTGGAAAACAACAATGGAAGAAAGTTATAGAAGATTTCTATGGACCTTTTTCAAAGGAACTAGAAAGAGCGAATAAAGAACTTGAACATGTTGAACTAGTAGAAGAAGTCTCAGATGTTCCTTGCGATATCTGTGGCAAAATGATGGTTATAAAATATGGTAGGTTTGGAAAATTCTTGGCATGTCCTGGTTATCCGGAATGTAAAAATACAAAACCATTTGTAGAAACAATAGATGTACCATGCCCAAAATGTGGAGGAAAAGTACAAGTAAGAAAAACTAAGAAAAGAAAAAATTATTATATATGTGAAAATAACCCAAAAACTTGTGATTATATATCTTGGAATAAACCTAAAAAAGAAGAAAACAAAAAATAGAAATAGCATTTGCTATTTCTATTTTTTTGTTATATAATAATATACATTAATTAATTATAGGAGAAGATAATGCAAGGGAGAAGTAATAGGGAGTTTAAAGAATTATTAGAAAAAATATATGAGCAAAGATTTGATAGTAAAAACTATACTAAAAGAATTATGGAAGAAATAAAAACAATTCCATATTTCTTATATAATGACGAAACTAATAGTTTAAAAATTGAACTAAAAGAAGACGAAATAGTTAATAATAACTCTATAGATTTAGACAAATTCTATAATAATCTTCAAAATATAAAAAGAAATACAAGTAAAGAACTTATAATTAACATTAAATGCGATGATGATATATATAAGAAAGTTTTAAGCAAATATATTGATATTATTCATTTTGAAAATAAACCAAATACTAAGTATTATACCCAAAAATATTTTAAAGAAAAAATATTAGTTGAACTTGCAGCTCTAGACAGTGTATTAAATTATGTTATTTTAAATAATTTAGAGATTAAAATAAATGGAAAAAATGTAGATATTACAGGAGAAAATCTAAAACTGGATTTTGAATTACAGTTAATAGAAGATCACTATTATCTTACATTAAAACAAAACATAGATAAATTTAATTATATAATCTATACCAATAATTACATTTATATTTGTTATAATGGAAAAATCTATAAATGTAATAAACAATTTATAGAAAATGAATATATGGTTTTAAAAACATTTCTTAATAATTATAAAAATAGTATACATATTTATAAAAAAAATTTAACTAACTTTTTTAGTTTAATATATCCAAATATCAAGGAAAGTACTAAAGTTAGCAAACAAGTTTATGAAAATATTAAAAAATATATACCTCAGGATTTAAATATAAAGTTATTTTTAGATTTTGACAATAGAAATTATCTTATAGCTAATATAAAGTTTTGTTATGATAATATAGAAATAAATCCAATAGATAAGCAAGAAAATAATGATGTTAATAGAAACTTATTAGAGGAAACAATTTATTTAAACAAATTAATAAATTCTGGTTTCATGTTGGATGAAAAAAATAGTAGACTTATTATTACAAGTGATGACACAATATATAACTTTATAGAAGATGAATTAGATGATTATATTGCTATTTCTAAAGTGTATACAACAGATAGATTTGATAATAAAAAATCTAAAAAATCTGGTAAAACTGTTGTAGGGGTTAAGGTAAATAATAATTTATTAGAAATAGATTTAGAAAAACTACCAATAGATAAAAAAGAGATTAAAGAGATTTTACAAAAATATAAATTAAATAAAAAATATCACAGACTAAAAGATGGAAGTTTTATAAATTTAGAAAACAATAAAGATGTTGAGTTTTTAAATAACTTGTTTGAAGGATTAGATTTACAATATAAAGAAAATGAAGATATAATACAAATTCCAGTAAATAGGGCGTTATATCTAGATAAATTATTAGCGCAAAATTCGCAAGTTGATGTAACAAAAAATAAAGAATATGAAGATATTATAGAAGAAAGTAAAAATGTTGAAGAAAGAATTGATGTACCAGAAGAATTAAAAGAAGTGTTACGTGATTATCAAAAAGTTGGAAATGCGTGGCTTTCATTGCTTGATAAATATGGATTTGGAGGAATACTAGCTGATGATATGGGACTTGGAAAAACAATTCAAATATTATCAGTTTTGATTACAACAAAAAACGAGGAAAAAACGAAACAAGCTTCACTAGTTGTAGCACCTAGTTCGCTTACATTAAATTGGAAAAATGAGGCGGAAAAATTTGCGAAAGACTTGAATATTTTAATTATAAATGGGTTATCAGACGAAAGAATTAAGAAAATTAATAGTATTAAAAATTATGATTTGGTTATTACATCATATGATTTGTTAAAAAGAGACATCGAAGAATATGAAAAATTAGATTATACTTTTAGATATATAATTGCAGATGAGGCTCAATATATTAAGAACAACAATACACAAAATTCAAAAGCAATAAAGAAAGTTAAAGCAAAAACAAAGTATGCTTTAACGGGAACACCAATGGAGAATTCATTAAGTGAATTATGGTCTATATTTGATTATGTTATGCCAGGCTATTTGTTTACATATAAGAAATTTAAGAAAAATTATGAAATACCAATAACAAGAGAAAATGATACAGAAGTATTAAATAAACTTAAAATGATAATAGAGCCATTTATTTTAAGAAGAACAAAAAAAGAAGTTTTAAAAGAGCTTCCAGATAAAACAACAATAGTTTTAAATAATGAAATGACAGAAGAACAAGAAAAAATATACTTATCATATTTAGCAGAAGCGAGAGATGAGTTACATGATGAAATTGAAGATAAAGGATTTGAACAAAGTAGAATTAAAATATTAGCATTACTAACAAGATTAAGACAAATATGTTGTCACCCATCATTATTTATATCAAACTATAAAGAAGATAGTGGAAAACTAAACCAATGTATTGAACTTATAAAAGATGGAATTCAAAGTGGACACAAGATTTTATTATTTTCTGGTTATACATCTATGTTTGAAATAATTGAAAGCGAACTAAAAAAAGAAGGAATAAGTTATTTAAAACTTACAGGAAAAACAAATGTTAAAGATAGATTTGAATTAATAGAACAATTTAATACAGATGAAAATATAAAATTATTTTTAATTTCGCTAAAGGCCGGAGGAACAGGAATTAATTTAACTTCAGCTGATATGGTAATACATTATGACCCATGGTGGAATTTGTCTGTGGAAAACCAAGCAACAGATAGAACACATAGAATTGGGCAAACCAAAAAAGTACAAGTATATAAATTAATAACCAAAAATTCGATAGAAGAAAAGATATACGATCTACAACAAAGAAAAAAAGAATTAATAGATAATATGCTAAGTACGGACACAAAATTTATAAATAAATTATCTAAAGAAGATATATTAGGATTATTTGAATAGTTAGTAATTTACAATTTATATAAGGAGAAAAATGAAAGATTATATTAATGTAATAGGAGGAGGCCTTGCTGGATGTGAGGCAGCCTATCAAATATCAAAAAAAGGAATAAAAGTTAAACTATATGAAATGAAGCCAATAAAATTTTCACCAGCTCATTCAAGCGAAAATTTAGCAGAGGTAGTATGTAGTAATTCTTTTAAATCTAATTTATTAACAAATGCATGTGGGTTGCTTAAAGAAGAATTAAGAATATTAGACTCTTTGCTTATAAAATGTGCAGATGAAACTTCAGTACCTGCAGGCCAGGCATTAGCAGTTGATAGAGAAAAATTTTCTAAATTAGTAACTGATAAAATAAAAGATAATCCAAATATAGAGATAATAAAGAAAGAAGTTCAAGAAATAGAAGATGATGCAATTACAATTATTGCTACTGGACCATTAACATCTGAGAAGATGTCTAACAAAATATTAGAATTAACGGGAGAAAATGAGTTATATTTCTATGATGCAGCTGCACCTATTGTGTCTAAAGATAGTATTGATTTTAGTATTGCATTTTATGGGGATAGATATAGCCAAGAAAAAAAGAAAGAAGAAAGTATTGAAGAGTGGCAAACAAGGCAAAAGTTGGAATGTAAAGATTATATTAATCTTCCAATGAATAAAGAAGAATATGAAATTTTTTGGAATGAATTAGTAAATGCAGAGATAGTAACATTGCACGATTTCGAAAAGAAAGAAATATTTGAAGGATGTATGCCTATTGAGATAATGGCAAAAAGGGGTATTGATACATTAAGATTTGGCCCATTAAAACCAGTTGGTTTTGATGATCCAAGAACAGCCAAAAGGCCATATGCTGTTGTACAACTAAGACAAGATAATAAAGAAGCTACAATTTATAATTTAGTTGGGTTCCAAACTAATTTGAAGTTTGGAGAACAAAAAAGAGTTTTTTCATTAATACCAGGATTACAAAATGCAGATTTTGCTAAATATGGTGTAATGCATAGAAATACATATATTAATTCTAGTAAATTATTAGATGAAACATATAAATTAAAAACAAGTAAAAATATATTTTTTGCAGGTCAAATATCTGGTGTTGAGGGATATGTAGAGTCAATTAGTTCTGGATTAGTTGCAGGTTTAAATGCTGCTAGATTATATAATAATAAGGAAGTTATCAAATTCCCAAACAAAACTGTCATAGGGGCACTAGCACAATATATATCAACACCAAATGAAAAGTTTCAACCAATGAATGCAAACTTTGGAATATTACCAGAACTAGAAGAAAAAATCAAAGATAAAAAATTAAGATATTCAAAGTTATCTAAAATATCATTAGAAGCAATAAAGGAGTATATATAGACTTCTTTATTGCTTTTTTATTACAAATATTTTACATTTTTATAATATTTTATGAAATTTGTTGAATATAACAATAAACTAGTCTATACTAAAATTAGATTAGTGTTTGCAAAAATTAGAAAAATATGGTAAAATATTATTAATATTGTTCGTATAAAAGGAGTTTTTTATGGAAGATAGAATAAAAAATATTGAAGATATTATGAAAGAATATAATGAATTTAAAGAAAGCTTAGAACCACAAATTACTGAAGAGTTTGAAAACAAATTGATAGATAAAAAACAATCGTTAGATAGAGAAGAAGGTATTCTAAAAGCTTTTATAGAAGAACTTGACTTATTAGATACAAGTACAATGGATTATGTTGAAATGCATGTGACTATTGGAAATTATAAAAGATATATTAAAGAAGAACAACAGAAAATTGAAGAAATAAAAAAAGAATATGAGGAATTACTTTCCGAAAAAGAAAAAATAGAAAATCCTGATCTTACTTTAGAAGAAAGAAGAGGGAAACAATCACAGATTTATGAAAAGAGAGATAGTACTAAAAAGAGACTAGTTACAGAACAAAAAAATATACAAGAAGAGATAGAGGAACAGGAACTAGAACTTAAAACTATTCAATTGAAAAAGCATAAATTTAAACTTGAATATGAAGAAAAAGAGCAAACTTTTGAAGAAAGAGATAGTGAAGGAAAATTAGTTACAGTAACTAAAAAAGTTAAGGTGGCAACAAATGGAGAAGAGTTTAGAAAATTAGATGATGAGGCTAATAAAATAATAGATAATTTATCTAATTTAAAGGATGCTAAATTAAAATGTGAAGAGTATATAGTTGAAGTAGATAATGAGTATCAACAGGATGCAAAGAAAATAAATGAGGCTATAAACAGAGAAGAAAAACAATCACCAGTACAAGTTCCACCAGTACAAGATCCACCAGTACAAGATCCGCCAACACAAAAACCACCAGTACAAGACCCACCAACACAAGAACCACCAGTACAAGACCCACCAACACAAGAACCGCCAGTACAAGATCCGCCAACACAAAAACCACCAGTACAAGACCCACCAACACAAAAACCACCAGTACAAGATCCACCAACGCAAAAACCACCAGTACAAGATCCACCAGTAATAGATGAACTTAATGTTTCAATAGATGCTGAGAGTGGAATGGTTTATTGTTATAGGACAGAAAATGGACAATACTATGAATCAAATTATTCGTTAGATGAAGCTTTTAAAGATAAAAAAGCTATAAAAAAACAATTAAGTGAATTTTTAAAGAGGATGGGCGGAAAAAGCGCTGCCAAATTATTAAAAATGCATTCAAGGAAAATGAACCCCGCAGTATTAAAAGTTTTATTAGAGGAGCAAGAAATAGACTTAACAGAAGCATATATTTCTGCAGTTGTAAATGGAGATATTTCTAAATTACCATTTGATAAGTATGAAATTAATCTAGAGGGAGATTATAATATAACAGACAAAACTTTTAGACAGTTAAATAGATATGCTTTAAGAGATAATAAAAACTTAGGAACAGACTTTAAAGCTATTCCATGGTATACAGTTAAAAAATTCTTAAGTCATTTGCCAGGACAAAAAAAGCTTTTAAATAGATGGGTAGATTTGCTTCCAGAACCAAGTGAAAATAGAAATCCTTCACAAGATTCTAGAACTGATAATTCTAAAGGAATAATTAGTTCAATAAAAGATAGAGCCTCTTTCTTAAATGATCTAAAAGTTTTACCTAAAAAAGCATATCATTATACTAGTGAGAAACTTAATAAATCAAAATTATTGAATAATGTTAGAATGCATGGCGCAATAGCAGGAAGGAAAATAACAGGCTATTTAAGAAGAGATAATAAATTAAATATTGAAAGCGATATAAACAAAATGAAAGAAGATTATCAATCAAGATAAAAAAAATAAAGTATATTAAAAATACCAGATTTAATCTGGTATTTTTTTATATTTATGTTACAATATATATGGTGAATAATTAAATGAGTTTGAGATTTATTTATGGTAAAAGCGGAACTGGTAAAACAAGTTTATGCTTTAATCAAATTAATAATTTAATAAAAGAAAATAAAAAAGTATATATAATAACTCCAGAACAATTTTCTTTTTCGGCTGAGAAACATCTTATGAAAGTCTTAAAAAATAAAGCTGTTATGTGTGCTGAAGTTATAAC
The DNA here is from genome assembly GCA_934183305.1 of uncultured Clostridia bacterium. Classification (GTDB taxonomy): domain Bacteria; phylum Bacillota; class Clostridia; order TANB77; family CAG-508; genus HGM13634. The sequence continues at coordinate 21,373 of CAKPSF010000006.1, forward strand.
CTTTAAGCGTATTGCACATAGAATTATAAATAGTGAAGGAAATGCAGCAAAAGAAAAGATAACAAATTGTGGAAAAGCTATGTTGTTATCACACATAATGGAAAAACAGAAAAATAACTTAAAATTTCTAGGAAAGACAGACAAAAATTTAGATCTAAGTTTAAGAATGATAACAGAGCTTAAAAAAAATAATATAGATGATAAACTATTAAATGAAAGAAAAGAAAAAATAGATGATAAATATATAAAACTAAAATTAGAAGATATTAGTATTTTATATGAGGAATTTAATAACGTAATAAATAGTAAATATTTGGATGATGACGATTTACTTAGTATTGTTAAAGAAAAAGTATGTAAAAGTGATATGTTTAAGGAAACATACATATTTATTGATGAGTTTGCAGGTTTTACAAAGCAGGAATATAGTATAATAGAAGAATTACTAAAAGAAGCAAATGAAGTAAACATTACAATGTGTACAGATTCTCTTGAAAGTATGTATAATTCTGATACGGATATATTTGCACCTAATAAAAAAACTATACAAAAATTAAAAGAAATTGCATTGAAAAACAATATTAAAATTGCAGAGCCAATAAAACTTGAAAAAACATATAGGTTTAAAAGTAATGAACTTGAATACCTATCAAACAATCTTTATGAAACGAAATCTGATAGATATTTAAAAGAAAATAATGCTATTAAATTGTTTCTTGCAAATAATAATTATACTGAAGTTGAATATGTGGCAAATAATATAACTGAGCTTGTAAGAGACAATGGTTATAGATACAAGGATATATCAGTTATTACAAAGAATACAGATGATTATTCAAGTCTTATTAAATCAATATTTAAAAAATACAATATTCCAGTATTTATTGATGAGAAAAAGGATTTAAATCAAAATATACTTGTAAAATATTTAATTTCTTTGTTAGAAGTATATTCTAAAAGCTTTTCAATGGAAGCTGTTATTAATTATATAAAAACAGGATTTATTGATTTGGAAGATGAAGAAATTTATCAATTCGAAAATTATTGCAAGAAGATTGGAATTAATGGAGTAAGAAAATTTACTAATAAATTTGAAATTAATGTAGATGGGAATAGCAATATTGAAGAGCTGAATTGCATAAAAGATAAGATTATAAATCCATTATTAAATCTAAAAGAAAATCTTAATAAAGATAAAACAATAAAAGCCATAACTTTAGAAATATATACATTTTTAGAAAAGAATAATATTAGAGAAGTATTGCAAAACAAAATTACAGCTTTTGAAGAGATGGGTAATATAGAATTGGCTAATATTTATAATACAAGTTGGAACTTATTAATAGATATTTTAGATGAATTAGTTCTAGTCTTAGGTGATGAAAAAATCAGTTTTGAAAATTATATCAATTTATTAAAAGTGGGAATAAATAATTCATCATTAGGAAAAATACCGGCAACTTTAGATGAAGTAATAGTAGGAGATGTTGATAGAAGCAGAAGTGAAGATAAAAAAGCTGTATTTATAATAGGACTAAATGATGGAAAATTCCCAAGCAATAGCAAAAATGAAGGATTTATAAATGACGAGGAAAGAATTTATTTAAAAGAAAAAGGACTAGAACTTGCAAAAACAACTAAAGAACAAGTATATGATGAAAACTTCAATATATATAAAGCTTTTAGTGTGGCAGAAGAAAAATTATATTTGTCTTATTCTGCATCAGATAATGATGGAAAAGGTCTTAGAAAATCAATTTTATTAAACAAAATAAAAAAGATTTTTCCAGATTTAAAAGAAGAAAGCGATATAATTGAACAAAAAACATATGTATCATCAAAAGATGTAACATTTGACTTACTATTATTAAATTTACGAAAATATTTAGATGGTGAGAAAATTGATAATACGTGGTTTAGAATATATGATATATACATGCAAGATGAACTTTACAAAGAGAAATTAATTGTAGCATTAAATGGATTTAATTATACTAATATTCCTAATAATCTTAATGAATCTAATATACAAAAATTATACGGAGATAGCTTTGAAACAAGTATTTCTAAGCTGGAAAGTTATCGTAGATGTCCATTTTCATATTACTTAAAATATGGATTGAAATTGTCTGAAAATACAGAACTTAAATTGCAAAATATGGATACAGGAACATTTATGCATGAAGTTATAGATGAATTTTTTAGTTTCATAAATAAAGAAGAAATAAATTTAAAAGAAATTTCAGAAGAAGAAATAGAAAAAATAGTTAAAGAAATAGTAGAGAATAAATTAAATTTGAGTAAAAACTATGTTTTTAATGCGATTCCAAAGTATATTGTACTTTCAAGAAGATTAAAAAAAGTTATAACGAATGCAATAAAATATATTATAAACACACTAAAATATAGCGATTTTAAATTGCTTGGTACAGAAATAGAGTTTGGAAAAGGCAAAAGTTATGAGCCGATAGAAGTGAACCTAGAGAATGGAAAAAAGGTCCAGATAATCGGAAAAATAGATAGAGTGGATATTGCAGAAAACAAAGATGGAAAATACATAAGAATAATAGATTATAAATCATCTGTAAAAAATGTAGACTTAAATGAGGTGGTAGCAGGTATACAAATTCAACTACTAACATATTTAGATGCAGTATCTAAGAAAGAAGAAGCTATTCCTGCTGGAACATTATATTTCAATTTAATAGAGCCAGTTATAAAAGCGAAAAATAAACACTTAACAGACGAGCAACTTGAACAAGAAATACGCAACAATTTTAAAATGAATGGGCTTATATTAGGTGATGTAAATGTAGTGAAAATGATGGATAATAATTTAGTAAAAGGAAATTCAAATATGGTACCTGCATATATAGATAAAGATGGTAATTTAAGCAAAAATAAACCAAGTGTATTAGAAAAAAATGATTTTAAAAAATTGCAAATAAAAATAGAAAAGATAATTAAAGAAATTTCACAAAATATATTAACTGGACAAATACAGCAAAAACCAATATACTTATATAAAAATAAAAAAACAGCCTGCGATTATTGCAATTTCAAAGCAATATGCGGATTTAACTCTAAAATGTGTGGCAATAATTATAACTACATTCCAAATGCGTCAAAAACAGAAATTTTAGAAAAATTGTAACTTGTGTAAGGAGATTTTATGAAAAATTTATCAAATGAAAATGTTATCCATATAAACAAAAATGGAGTACAATATATTCAATTTAAAAGGTTATTACAATATAAAAACATAACCAATTGCTTTACTTTAAAACCATTAGACTTTGCGGGTTATGATTCATATGATCTTAAAAAAGATGAAGTTGATAATTCATATAAAGAGATTTGTAATGCAATTAATATTTCCATTAATGATATTTGTAGACCAAAACAAACACATACAGATAGGGTAGAAAAAATTGTTGATGGAGATGAAGGAATATATAATCCTAAATTCGATGATGTAGATGCTTTAACAACAAATATAAAAAATAAAGCCTTAGCTTTGTGCTTTGCAGATTGTACTCCGCTTTTGTTTTTTGACCCGGTGAAAAATGTAATTGCAAATACTCATTCAGGCTGGAAAGGAACATATCAAGAAATTGGTTCTAAAACAGTAGAAAAATTAATTAAAGAATATGAATGTAATCCAGCAGATTTAATATGTTGTATTGGACCACATATTAGGAAATGCCATTTTGAAGTTGACAAAGATGTTAGAGATATGTTTTATAATAAGTTTAAAAACTTAAAAAACATAGATAATTATATAATTGGAAAAGAACCTAAATATTATATAGATACTTTAGGAATAAATACAGAGAATTTATTAAACTTAGGATTGAAAGAAGAAAATATAATAGATAGCAAAATTTGTACAGTATGCGAAAGTGATATTTGTCATTCTTTTAGGGCAGAGAAAGAAAAATCAGGAAGAAGTATAGCATTAATAGAATTAGTTTAAGGAGGAAATTATGATACCAGAAGCTATAAAAGCAGGAGATGTAATTGGAGTTGTTGCACCATCTGAAACTATAAAAAAAGAAGAAATAGAAGAAATTGAAAGTTCTAAAAAGTTTTTTGAAAATCTAGGATATAAAATAAAATTTGGAAAATATGTAAAAGAAAAATCAACTGGCTATGGGGCAACTGCAAAACAAAAAGCAGAAGATTTAAATAATGCATTTAAAGATAAAGATGTCAAAGCTATTATTTGTGCAAAAGGTGGCTGGGACTGTAATGCTACATTTGATTATTTAGATTATGAACTAATAAAAGAAAATCCTAAAATAATATGTGGATATAGCGATATAACAGCACTTTGCAATATTATTTATTCAAAAACAGGACTTGTAACTTTTAATGGACCGAATTTTAAATCTATATCAGATTGGAATGGAATAGATAAATATTCTGCAAATGAGCTAATTAAAAGATTACAAGATAAAAGTTTAGAATTTGGTACAAAAGAAGATAAATATGATACAATAAAACCAGGAAAGGCAAAAGGAATATTAGTTGGAGGAAATTTAAGCTTAGTAACAGGACTTGTTTCTGGAAAATATAAAATGGATTTTACAGATAAAATTTTATTTATAGAAGAGTTAGCTTATGAATCAAATCCAAGTTTTGTAAGTCATTATTTGTATCATTTAAAACAAAATGGAGTATTTGACCAAATAAAAGGAATATGGGTAGGAAATTATGAGCATGAAAGTCAAATAGCACTTGAAAAAATATTATTAGACGTATTAGATGGAGAATATGATTTCCCAATAATAAAATCAAATAATTTTGGACATTGTGAAAGAAAAACTGTAATTCCAATAGGCACAATGGCAGAAATAAATACAGAAGAAGAGGTAAAAATTAAGTTGTTAGAAAATTGTGTGAGGTAATATATGTACGAAACATGGGAAGAATTAGAAGCTTCAATTAAAAATTGTAATAAATGTAAATTATGTACTGAAAGAAAAAACATTGTATTTGGTTGCGGAAATAAAAATGCAAATATAATGTTTATTGGAGAAGGACCAGGAGCAGACGAAGATATTCAAGGAGAACCATTCGTTGGCAAGGCCGGACAACTTATGAATAAGGCATTTGAAGCCTTGAATATAAAAAGAGAAGAGGTATATATTGCGAATATTGTAAAATGCAGACCACCTAAAAATAGGAATCCAGAAAAAGATGAAGTTATGGCATGCATGGATTATTTGAGAAATCAAGTAATGCTTGTGAAACCTAAAATAATAGTGCTTTTAGGAAGTACGGCACTTAAGAATATACTTGGCGAAGAATATGGAATAACATCAGCCAGAGGAAAGTGGATAGAAAAAAGGGGAATTTGGTATATGCCAACATTTCACCCAGCAGCACTTTTAAGAGATGAAAGTAAAAAGATAGATTTTTGGCGAGATTTAAAATTAGTAAAGGAAAAAATGTAGAGTAAGAATGAATGGTAAAGTAGAAGAAATAAATGAAAAAGCTAAATATTGTTTAAATTGTAAAAATAAACCTTGTAAATTAGGGTGCCCTTTACAAAACAATATACCGGATTTTATTAATTGCGTAAAAGAAGAAAAATATGAAGAAGCGTTTGAAATACTAAGTCAAACTACCATTTTTGAACCAATATGTGGAAGAATATGTCCACATAAAAAACAATGTGAAGGTAGTTGCGTAAGAGGAATAAAAGGAAATAGTGTTGATATTGGAAAACTAGAAGCTTTTGTAGGAGACTTTGCATTAAACAATATTGATTTTAAGAAAAATGGTTTGAAGGTAAATGGTAAAAAAGTGGCAGTTATAGGGTCAGGACCATCAGGATTAGCATGTAGTTATTTATTATCACAAAATGGCTATAAAGTTTCTATATTTGAAAAACACTCTAAACTTGGAGGACTTTTGAGATATGGAATACCGGACTTTAGACTAGATAAAAAACTATTAGATAATTGGATAGAAAAATTTATTCTAAATGATAATATTGAAACACATGTAAATATTGAATTAGGGAAGGATATAAGCATTGAAGAATTAGAAGCAGAGTTTGACTATGTTGTTATTTCATTTGGAGCAAATATATCTTGCCAAATGAATATTCCTGGGGAAGAATTAGACTTTGTATTAGGAGGAAATGAATTATTAGAATATAGAAATATGCCTGATTTTAACAATAAAGAAGTAGCTGTAATTGGTGGTGGAAATGTAGCAATGGATTCTGCAAGAACAATAAAAAGATTAGGAGCTAAAAAAGTTAATATTATTTATAGAAGGTCAGAAGCAGAAATGCCGGCAGAAGTTAAAGAAATAGAAGCTGCAAAAAGTGAAGGAATAGAGTTTTTATTTCAAACTAATATTTTAAAGGCATTTTATGATAAGCAAAGTAGAAAAATAGAATGTATAAAAACAGAGTTAGTGCAAAAAAGAAATGAAACTCGTAGAGTTCCAGTAAATATAGAAAATAGTAATTATTTAATAGATATTGATTATGTTGTAATGGCAGTTGGTTCAAAACCTGACAATGATTTAATTGACATACTTAGTTTAGAAGTAAATAAATGGGGATACATAAAAACTGACGAGAATCATAGAACATCAAAAGAAAAGATATATGCAATTGGAGACATTGCTGGAAATAAACAAACTGTGGCATGGGCAGCTAGAAGCGGATTTGATTGTGCTAAAAATATAATTAACAAAGAAAAATAAAGAATCATTTGCTTCTTTATTTTTTATCTCATATTAATATCATTGTAATTATAATTACGTTTTTTATTGTAATTGTATCCAATTAAAGTTTTAATTTTTCTAATTATATTTCCAAATAAAGTTTCTTTTACTGGAACTAATGCTAAAGGCTTATTTGGCATATTATTATATTTTTCTTCTAATCCAGCCATTTTATTAATATAATAATCATTAAAAAATGTATAATCATCAGTAACACCTATAAAATTTCTATATGTGTATAATGCATTTCTATAATTCTCCATGCTTTTTGGAGTATATAATGAGTCAAATAGATTATCAAAAAAGCTTGTAAAAATTCTATTTTGAGTCATTAAAAATCCTTTTTTTATTGTTTCTTTTAATTTTGCGGATTTTTTCATAAGTCTTGCTGTTTCAGCTGTTATAACATTACTATTTTGAACTTTTTCTAAAATATCATTTAATTGATCTTCTAAATACATAATAGAATTTATATTATTTTTTATTATTTCAAAATCTTCTTTACTTGTTAAAGTAATAAACTTATTTTTGAAGTTATCATTTCCATATAAGGTACTGTTATATAAAACATATTCGCCTGTTATATATGCCATTTGTCTTACTAGATTGCATTCTAAAGTATAGTAATCTGGACTATTAGAAGGAAGTTCAATATCAAAATATTTAACTGTATCAAATTTTGCTTTACTACATTTCATAGTCATTAATTGAACAGCAGCTTCATTTAAGGCCATTCCAGAAAGCTTTATGTCTGTAAAATCACAAAGCCCAAGTTTAACTAATTTGTTTTTAGAATTAACTTCACTTTGTAAAGAATGAATGCATTCATGAATTGCTACATCACTTAAGTTTTCTAAATCTGTATTTTCTGCAAAATAAATTGATGAATTCTTATAAAAGTATTTTGCAGCTACACCACTAGGAATTTTGGCTATATACATATTAAGTCTAGAAATTCTAGTAAATAATTCATGATAATTGAAGTTTTGCTCTGGAAAATTATCTACTAATTTTTTGGCAATATTTGTAGCAATACCATTAACCTTAAGAGTATTTAATTGTTTAATTACTTCAATTCCTTCTTTTCGAAGGTCAGACTTTATACTCACCTTAGTTTTCTCTCCTTTGTATAACATACCAACAATATTATATAATATAAAGCTCCAAAAATACAACAAAATTTGCATAAAAAAATATTACATTTATGTTACAAAACACAAAAAAATTAGTTTGCAATGGAAATATAATTATGTTAGAATTTAATTGTAAATTTAAAATATTTTAGGAAGGTGATATATATGAATATAGAAAAAATAAAAGAGGTTTTATCACATCAAAACTTTATAACATCAATAATTGCATTAGTTGTAATTTTTGCAATATATCAAATAATAAAAAAATTAATTAATCTAATAGTAAATAAAATAGATCCTAAAAATACAAGAAACTATAAAAAGAAAAAAACATATTTAAAATTGGTTAATAGCTGTTTTAAGTATGTATTTGTAGTGCTTGCAATTTTAATAGTATTACAAATAAATGGAATAGATGTTACATCTATAATTACTGGACTAGGAATAGTATCTATAATAGTAGGATTAGCCTTACAAGACGCACTAAAAGATATTATTATGGGATTTAACATTATAGTAGATAATTATTTTTCAGTTGGAGATGTTGTAAAAATAGATGATGTAGAAGGAAAAGTTATTGGATTAGGAATTAAGAATACTAAAATAGAAGATATAAATAATCCTAATGTACTTGTTATTGCAAATAGAAATATAAGTAAATCAAAAGTTTTAGCAAATAGATTCGATATAGATATTCCGCTTCCATATGAAAAAAACATACAAAAAATGGAAGAGGTTTTAAACGAAATTATAAATAAAGTAAAAGAAAATGTTGATGTGAATGATATAAAATATGAAGGAATAAGCGAATTTGCTGATTCGGCAATAAAATATAAATTGAGAGTATGGTGCAAAATAGAAAATAAGTTTCAAATACAACGAGCAATATTAAGAATAGTAAAAATAGAACTTGACGAAAGAAATATACAAATTCCATATAATCAACTTGATGTACATACAAAATAAAAGGTAATAAATGGAGAAAATGTATGATAAATATAGAAAAATATTACGATAATACAAAGTCTAATATTCCTAATAACAATGTTAAATACTTTGTTGAAAATATACAGAGTAATGCACAAAATGCAATAGAATTGGGATGCGGTGCTGGAAATGATACTGTATACTTAATAAAAAACAATTGGGATGTATTAGCAATAGACAGAGAAGACGTTGAAGAAAGAATTGCTAGTAGGTTGACTGAAAAAGAATTAAAAAAATTCACTTTTCAAAAACAAGAATTTGAAAATGTTAAATTAAAAAATACTAATTTAATAGTTGCTAATTTTAGTTTACCTTTTTGCATAAAAGATAAATTTTATGCAATGTGGGAAGAAATCGATAATAGTATTTTACCTAACCGGATATTTTGTTGGAAACTTTTTTGGAGTAAATGATTCATGGAATAAAACAAAAATACAAATGAAGTTTATGACCAAAGAAGAAGTTATTAACTTATTTAAAAACTATGAAATAATAGTATTTAAAGAAATCGAAAAGGATGCTAAGACGGGACTAGGCAAAATGAAACATTGGCATATATATAATGTTATAGCTAAGAAAATAGGAAAATAGGAGAATAAAGTAATGGAAGATAAAAAAGGAGTGCCACTATTTTTAATAGAAAAATTAAATAAACAATATGGAGAGGAAATAACTAGTAAAATACTAAATGGATATTCGCAAAATAGAGTTGTAAGTTTAAGAGTGAATACTATAAAAGCCACTTCCCAAGAAATATGCAATGAACTTTTAAGAAATAATATAGAATTTGAAAAAGTAAGTTTTTGTGACGAGGCATTAGTTATAAAGAACACTAATGAACAAGAAATTAAAGAACTTGATATTTATAAAAATGGAAGTATTTATTTGCAGAGTTTATCTTCAATGTTGCCACCAATTATTTTAGAACCAAAAGAAAATGAAGATATATTAGACATGACTGCAGCACCAGGTGGAAAAACAACTCAAATTGCAGCACTAACAAATAATAAAGCACATATAACTGCTTGTGAAATGAATAATATTAGAATAGAAAAATTGAAATATAATGTAGAAAAACAGGGGGCAACAAGTGTTAGTATTTTAAAGGAAGATAGTAGGAGATTAAATGATTATTTTGCTTTTGATAAAATATTACTTGATGCACCATGTAGCGGAAGCGGAACAATAGAATTAGAAAATGAAAAAACATATAATGGATTTACTGAAAAATTATTAGAAAAAACAACTCAAAGCCAGCTTACATTATTAAAAGAAGCATTAAAAATTTTGAAACCAGGGCATGAAATGGTATATTCAACTTGTTCAATTCTACAAGAGGAAAATGAAGATATAATTAGCAAAGCAATTAAAGGCACAAAGGTAGAAGTTGTTCCAATAGAAATTCAAGGAGATATTCCAAAACTACCTTGCAAAATAGAAGGAGCACTTTGTGTTGAACCAACTAAGTATTATGAAGGATTTTTTGTTGCAAAACTAAAAAAGATAAAATAAAAATCACCGATTGGTGATTTTTATTTTGCAACTATATTATAAATTTTATTTTTAACGTAAATTTCTTTTATAATTGTTTTACCTTCTAATTGTGTTTTGACAGCTTCATGAGCTTTTTCTTTTATAATATTTTCATCAGTATCATAAGCTATTGTAATTGTTGTTTTTAATTTACCATTTACCTGTATTGGTAAATTATATTCATCGTCTTTACATTTTTCTTCATCATATGTAGGCCATGCTTCATATGATATTGTATTATCGTGACCTAGAATATTCCATAATTCTTCAGTAATATGTGGTGCCACTGGGTTTAATAATTTCAAAAATCCTTCTGCATATTCTTTTGGTAATATTGTTTCTTTATTAGCAGCATTTATAAATATCATCATCTGACTTATTGCAGTATTAAAGTTCATAGTTTCATAATCGTTTGTTACTTTTTTAACTGTAAAGTTATATACTTTTTCTAAATTCTTATTTTCAGTTTCCTGAATTTTATTAGATTCTACAAATAATCTCCAAACTCTATCCAAGAAGTTTTTAGAACCTGCAATTCCATTTGGATCCCAAGGCTTAGCAGCATCTATTGGTCCCATGAACATTTCATAAATTCTTAAACTATCTGCACCATATTGTTTAACCATATCATCTGGATTTACAACATTGCCTTTTGATTTAGACATCTTTTCTCCATTTGAACCCAAAATCATACCTTGATGACGAAGTTTTGCAAATGGTTCTTTTACAGGTACTATACCTTTATTATATAGATAATTATTCCAAAATCTTGAATATAACAAATGTCCAACAGCGTGCTCAGGTCCACCAACATATAAATCAACTGGAAGCCAATGTTTTAACAATTCTTGGTTTGCAATTTCTTCATTATTATTTGGATCTATGTATCTTAAGAAATACCAACTAGAAGCTGCACTACCAGGCATTGTACTTGTTTCTCTTTTTCCTTTTTTACCATTAATTTCAACGTTAACCCAATCAGTTGCTTTTTCAAGTGGTGAAGCTCCAGATTTTGAAGGACGATAATCTTCAAGTACAGGCAAAATAAGTGGTAAATCTTTATCGTCTAAAACAATCATATCATCTCCAACATGAACAATTGGAATAGGTTCACCCCAATAACGTTGTCTTGCAAAAATCCATTCTCTTAATTTATAATTTACTTTTTTCTCTCCAATTCCTTTTTCTTCAAGCCATGCTATAATTTTATTAATTGCATCTTCTTTATTTAATCCATTTAAGAAATCTGAATTAATATGTAATCCATCACCAGTAAATGCTTCTTTGGATACATCTCCACCATCTAAAACTGGAATAATATCTAAACCAAATTTTTTAGCAAAAGCATAGTCTCTTTCATCATGTGCTGGAACAGCCATAATAGCACCAGTTCCATAAGAAGCTAAAACATAGTCTGAAATCCATATTGGAATTTCTTTTCCATTTACAGGGTTGATTGCATATGCACCTGTAAATACACCAGTTTTTTCTTTGTTTAATTCTGTTCTTTCTAAGTCGGATTTTGCACTACAAACTTTTTTATATTCTTCAACAGCATTTTTTTGTTCTGCGGTTGTAATAATATTTATAAATTCATGCTCTGGAGCTAATACGCAATATGTTGCTCCAAATAAAGTATCTGCTCTTGTTGTGAATACTGTAAATTCTAAATCGTGATTTGCAACTTTAAATTTTACATGAGCACCAACAGATTTGCCAATCCAATTTCTTTGAATTTCTTTTGTAGACTCAGGCCAATCTATGTTATCTAGTCCAGCAAGTAGTGTTTCTGCATATTTAGGAATATCTAGTACCCATTGTTTCATATTTTTACGAACAACAGGGAAGCCACCTCTTTCAGATTTTCCATCTATTATTTCATCATTTGCAAGAACAGTTCCTAATTCTTCACACCAGTTAACAGGCATATCTATAAACTTTGCAAGACCATCTTTGTATAATTGTTTAAAAATCCATTGTGTCCATTTATAATAAGAAGGATCACAAGTTGAAATTTCTCTATCCCAATCAAAAGAAAAACCAAGCATTTTTAATTGTCTTTTAAAAGTCGCAATATTTTGTTTTGTAAAAATATCTGGATGATTACCAGTTTTTATTGCATATTGCTCTGCTGGAAGACCAAAAGAATCCCAACCCATTGGATGTAAAACATTATATCCATTCATTCTTTTAAATCTAGACATTATATCTGTTGCAGTATAACCCTCTGGATGCCCAACATGCAAACCTTGACCAGATGGATATGGAAACATGTCTAAAGCATAATATTTAGGTTTGGAAAAATCCCATACATCAGTCTTAAAAGTTTTATTTTTATCCCAATATTCTTGCCATTTCTTTTCTATATTTTGAAAATCATATGCCATTTATTTATCACTTTCTTTCTATTTAAGTATATTAATATACGACATTATACACTATTTTAAAGAGAAAATAAAGGGTAATGTAAAAAAGATATTTACTTTTTTGAAATTTATATTTATAATTATAAAAGCTTGGAGATGAAAATATGATAAATTTAGAAAAAGCAGAAAATGAGTTTAAAAATTATACTAATAAATTTGATTTGAATGAACAACATATTAAAAGAAAGGTTGAACATACTTTTAGAGTTGAGAAGCAATGTGAAAGTATTGCATGCTCACTAAATTTAAATAACGAAGAAATAGAATTAGCTAAATTAATTGGAGTTTTGCATGATATAGCAAGATTTGAGCAATATACGCAATATAAAACTTTTGTGGACTCAAAAAGCTTTGACCATGGGAAATATGGAGTAAAAATACTAGAGAAAAATAATTATTTAAGAGAATATATTGAAACAAATAAATATGACAGACTTATAAAAAAGGCTGTTTATAATCATAATAAGTATAAGGTAGAAGAAGGATTAAATGACAAAGAAAAGTTATTTTGTCATATAATAAGAGATGCTGATAAAATAGATATTATGTATCAAGCAACATTCGAGTCTATGAAAGAAGATAAGAACATAATTGAGAAACAAATAGTTACAAAAGAAGTATTTGAGCAGTTTTTTAATAATAAATTAATACAAAGTGATATTGTTAAAGCTCAAATAGATAGAGTGATAAGAACATTAGCTTTTATATATGATATTAATTTTAGACAAAGTTATAGAATAATAAAAGAAAATAATTTTAGTGATAAAATAATTGATAGATTTAATTTTGAAAATAAAGAAACAAATGAACAGATGAAAAAGATAAGAGAAACTGCAAATGAATTTATAAATAAAAAATTAAAAGAGGAAAAAGATGCCTAAAAAATTACTAATAACAGAAAAACCTTCTGTGGCAATGGAGTTTTCTAAAGCCTTAAAGCAAAATACGGTTAGAAAAAACGGCTATCTAGAGTCTGAAGATTGGATTATAACTTGGTGTGTAGGACATTTAGTTACTATGTCTTATCCTGAAGCTTATGATGAAAAACTTAAACTTTGGAGATTAGATACATTGCCTTTTTTACCAGAAGAGTATAAATATGAAATAATACCAGCGGTTAAAAATCAATTTGAAATAGTACAAAGTTTGTTGCAAAGAGAAGATGTTGAAGAAATATATAATGCAGGAGACTCTGGACGTGAAGGAGAGTACATACAAAGACTTGTATTTATGATGGCAAAGCCAAATCCAAATGCTAAAATGAAAAGAGTTTGGATAGATTCACAAACAGAGGAAGAAATATTAAGAGGAATAAGAGAGGCAAAGGATTTGTCAGAATATGATAGCCTATCTGATTCAGCTTATTTAAGAGCTAAAGAAGATTATCTAATAGGAATTAATTTTTCAAGGTTATTGTCAATAATATATGGAAGACGTTTAGCTAAAGAGATAGATGAGGAAAAAGTTTCTATTTCTGTTGGAAGAGTTATGACATGTGTGCTTGGAATGGTTGTAATAAGAGAAAGAGAAATAAGAAACTTTGTTAAAACTAAATATTATAAATTAATTGGAAAATTTGGCAGTGAAGAAGCGGAATTTGATGCAGAATGGAAAGTAAATGAAAAATCAAAAATGTATAATTCTCCTAAATTATATAATGAAAGTGGATTTAAAAAATTAGATGATATAAAAGAATTTATAAATTATTTAAAAGATAAACAAGCAGAAATTATAGAAGTCAAAAAACAAAAACAAAAAGAAAATGCTCCACTTTTATTTAACTTGGCAGAAATTCAAAACGAATGTACAAAAATATTTAAAATAAAGCCGGATGAAACATTAGATATTATTCAAAATTTATATGAAAAAAAATTAGTTACATATCCAAGAACAGATGCAAGAGTTTTATCAACAGCTGTTGCAAAGGTTATAACTAAAAACCTAAATGGAATTTCTAGAGGTTTCAAAGACGAGGAGGTTCAAGGATATATTAATAAAATGGTAGATGAAAAGTATTCTACTAATTTAGTAAAGACCAAATATGTTAACGATTCTAAAATAACAGACCATTATGCTATAATTCCAACAGGACAGGGATATGAAAACTATGATGCATTACCAGAACTTCATAAAAGAGTTTATAAAATAATAGTAAAAAGGTTTTTGAGTATTTTTTATCCTCCAGCAGAATATAGCAAAATTAATGTAACTGTTAAAGTTGAAGAGGAATTATTTTATGCAAATGGAAGAGTATGTACAAATAGAGGATATTTAGAAGTTTTAAAACCAGAAACCTCAAATGATTCTACAAAAGAACAAGAAAAAGATGCAACGCAAAATAATTTAGAAGTTTTAACTTCATTAAAAAAAGGACAGATAATACAGATAAATAATTTTGAAACTAAAGATGCTGAAACATCACCACCTAATAGATATAATTCTGGCTCTATGATTTTGGCTATGGAAAATGCAGGAAAATTGATTGAAGATGAAGAACTAAGAGAACAAATAAAAGGTGCAGGAATAGGAACAAGTGCAACAAGAGCCGAGATTATAAAAAAATTAGAAAGAATAAAATACATAAATATAAATAATAAAACACAAATAATAACTCCAACTCAAAAAGGAGAAAAAATATTTGATATTGTATATGCTTCAATGCCAGATATGCTAAATCCAAAATTAACAGCAAGCTGGGAAAAAGGGTTAGACATGGTTGCAAAAAAAGAAATACAACCTAATATATTTATGGATAAATTGGAAAAATATATTCATTCTAAAATTGATAAGTTAGTAGTTAAGATGTAATATATATCACCTAATTATTATATAAAAATATAATATATTAGGTGATTTTTATGTTTAGAGGAATTAAAGAGTTATATTTAGATGCTAAAAATATTAGTGATAAGGATCCGGCGAGTAGAAATGTTTTGTATGTAATTCTACTTTATCCAGGATTTCATGCGTTATTATTTTATAGAATAGCTCATTTTTTTAGTAATATTAATTTTAAATTTATTGCAAGGTTTATTTCACAGATTGCTAGATTCCTAACTGGAATTGAAATCCATCCGGGGGCTAAAATTGGTAAAAGATTATTTATAGATCATGGTATGGGAATAGTAATAGGAGAGACTACTACAATGGGAGATGGTTGCACGATATATCATGGTGTAACTTTAGGCGGAACAGGAAAAGACAAATTTAAAAGACACCCGGATTTAGGAAATAATGTTATTGTGGGTTGTGGAGCAAAAGTTTTAGGACCAATTAAAATTGGAAATAATGTAAAAATTGGAGCCAATGCTGTTGTGCTAAAAGATATACCAGACAGTTCAACAGTCGTTGGAGTTCCTGGAGTTATAAAATAATTTAAAATTCACCTTTTACGTAAATGTAACATAAAATATAGCAAGTTACATAAGGAAGGTGAATTTTTTTATGAAAAAATTTGTTATAGAAGGTGGTAGAAGATTAGAAGGAACTACATATGTGTCTGGTTCTAAAAATGCATCATTACCAATTATTGCGGCTACTTTATTAAATAAAGGTATAAATAAATTATATAATGTACCTAATATTCATGATACAAAAATGATGTTTAAAATATTGGAAGGATTAGGTTGCAAGATAAAGAAAACAAATGGTAAAATAGTAATTGATTCAAGAAATATAACTAATTATGAAATACCAGATAATCTAATGAGTCAAATGAGGTCATCAGTTATTATAGCTGGTGCATTACTCTCTAGGAGTAAAAAAGTTACCTTTACGTATCCTGGTGGATGCGATATTGGTTCCAGACCAATAGATTTGCATATAAAATCATTTGAAAAATTAGGAGTAAATGTTAAGGAAGAATCGGGAGAATTAGTATGTATGGCTGATGAAATAGTTGGAACAGACATAAACTTAGATTTCCCAAGTGTAGGAGCTACAGAAAACATAATGCTTGCTAGTGTTCTTGCTAAAGGAACTACTAAAATAAATAATGCTGCTATGGAACCTGAGATTATTGATTTGCAAAATGCTTTAAATTCTATGGGAGCAAAAATTTCTGGTGCTGGAACGAATAATATTATTATAAAAGGTGTAGAAAAATTACAAGATTTGAGTTATAATATAATTCCAGATAGAATTGAAGCTGGGACCTTGTTATGTGCAACTGCGATAACAGGCGGAAATATTACATTAAAAAAAGTAATACCAGAGCATATTGATACTTTAATAAAAAAACTTGAGGAAATGGGCTGTGAAATTAGTATAAGTAAAAATGAGGTTATATTAAAAAGTCCTAAAAGGTTGAAGGCGGTAGATATAAAAACATTGCCTTACCCTGGTTTCCCTACAGATTTACAATCAATATTGGGTTCAGTCTTAACAGTGGCTAAAGGCACATCAATAATTATTGAGAATATTTTTGAAAATAGATATAAGTATTTAAATGAATTAACTAAAATGGGAGCAAAGACTACAATAGAAGGTAGGACTGCAGTTATAAAAGGCATAAAAAGATTGAATAAAGCAAATGTTAAAGCAACAGATCTAAGAGGTGGAGCAGCTCTAGTTATTGCAGCACTTAATGCAAAAGGAAGGACTTATATTGATAATATAGAATATATACTAAGAGGATATGAAAATTTAGATTTAAAACTTAGGAGTTTAGGAGCTAATATTTATATAGAGGAAGGATAGTATAAATGGCCAGAATAAATAAGAAAAGTAAGAGTTCTAAAATCGATAATAAATATAATGCAGATAATGAAATTATTATAGGTGTTACAACTAAGGCTAAAGAAAAAGTACGAGTAGAAAAGAAGCCTGCTCGTACTAATAAAAAAAAGAAAGATAGTACAAGCATTAAGAAAAATCAAAATGTTAAAAGAAATACTACTGTTCATAAAAAAAATCATATCAATAAGTCTAAAAACAATCCAAAAATAACAGACGAAAAAGATGAAGTACAAATAAAAAGAATAAATAGAAGGAAAGTTGCAATAAGCATAGTAATCTTATTTATTATAGCTTTAGGTGGAATAATTTATTATTTGACAACTCCTGTATTTAATGTTTCTGATATTCAAATTATCGGAGGTAGTAAAAATTCAGATGATACTTATATTAGTTTGAGTAAAATAAATATTGGAAGTACAAATATATTTGCTTTTACTGGTAATGGAGTAAAGAAAAATATAAAGGAAAATCCATATGTTGAAGATGTTATTGTAAAAAGAAAACTTCCAAGTACAGTAGAATTATACATAACAGAAAGAACTGTTGCATATCAAGCTGAATACTTAGGAAAATATATGTATTTAAATAATCAAGGATATATATTAGAAATAAGTGAAGAAAAATTATCGTTGCCATTAATAATTGGGCTAGATTCTTTAAAAGGAGATATTAAGATTGGAGCAAGACTAAGTAATGATGATTTAATAAAATTAGATGTAGTTGTAAAAATTTCTAATTATTGCAAATACAATAATGTAGAAAGTGAGATTACTAGCATAGATACATCTAATACAGCGGATTATATTGTATATTTTGAAAAAGAAAAAAAGAAAGTATATTTAGGAAATTCTTCTAACTTAGTTGAAAAAATGGATTCTGCTGTAACAATAATGCAAAAAGAAAAAAATGAAAGTAGGGAAATATTTGTAAGGGAGGATTTAATAGAGAGAAACAGAACTTATTCAAGAGAAATGAAATAAATATTTGGGAGGTAAGAAATGAACAAAAATAAAATTGAAATAGTTTTAGGAGTTATGTGTTTTGTATTAACAGTTGCAATAATAGTTCAATATAAAACTGTAAAAGATGCAAACAAACTAACAGGGTTTACTAGTAATAGTGAACTAAAAACAGAAGTATTAAAATGGAAAGAAAAATACGAAGAAGAATATAAGAACCTAGAAAAAGCTGAAAATAAACTTGAAAAACAAAGAAAATTAGCAACAAGCAAAGATGAAACATCTTCAGAATTACAAAATGAATTAAAAACATTAAATTCATTAACAGGTGCAATAGATGTTAAAGGAAAAGGAATTGTATTAACAGTTGCAGATAATAAAAATATGACTAATAAAAATATTGGATTACTTGACAATATAAGTAATTACTTAATACATGATACAGATTTATTAAGATTAGTAAATGAATTGAAAAATGCAGGAGTAGAAGCAATATCAATAAATGATGAAAGAATTATTAATTCAACATCTATAACTTGTGATGGAAATGTTATATTAATAAATGGAAATAAAGTTAGTTCTCCATTTGTTATTAAAGCAATTGGTTCTAGTGAAACAATTTTGGGAGCATTACAAAGACCAGGTGGAAAACTAGAAGAATTAGAAGATTATGGGCTAGTTTCAAGTATTGTTAAACAAAATAATATTACAATATACAAATATAATGGAGTTATAGAATAATGGAGGTATAATATGAAAAAAGATAAAATAATTATGATAATTACAATTTCTATAATGAGCCTTATACTAGTATGCGTAATGTTTGCACAGTTTAGAGTAGTAAATGAAACTGATATAGCTCAAATAGAATCAATGAGAGAAGAAGAATTAGAAAAAGCCGTAACTCAATGGAAAGAAAAGTATGAGAAAACAAATGAAAAACTAACAGAAACAAACCAAAAAATTCAAGAATACCAAGACAAAGTACAAAGTAACAACGAAACAAGAGAACTAGTTGAAAAAGAACTACAAGAGGCAAAAGAAAATTTTGGATTGACAGATATGTACGGTGATGGTTTAATAATAACTTTAACAGATACAAATACAAGAGCTTACGAAGATAAAGATTTATTAGATTTGGTTAACGAATTGAGAGCAGCTGGAGCTAAAGCAATATCAATAAATGACGAAAGAATAGTAAATTTAACTAATATAGTTAATATATCAACACGATATATTAAAATAAATGATGGAAATGTTGCATCTCCATATGTAGTAAAAGTAATAGGAGATAAAACATATCTAAAAAGTGCACTTACAATAAAAAATGGATATTATGATTATAAAAATAAAGAAGGGTATTTAATTGATATACAAGAAAAAAACAATATAAAAATTAATAAATATTCAAAAGATGTAAGCTTAAGATATATAGAGTTATAAGGAGGAAGAAAAATGATAGTTTTAGGAATAGTTGTAGGTTGCGTATTAGGAGCAATTATAGGTATAAACTTACCAATAATTCCATATGTGTATTCTTCATATTTGGCAATATCAATTGTTGCTGCTTTAGATTCTGTTTTTGGTGGAATTGTAGCAACATTAAATGGAAAATTTAATTTTAAAACTTTTGTGTCAGGTTTCTTTGGAAATGCAATACTTTCAATTTTACTTACATATTTAGGAGAAAAATTAAATGTAGATATATATATTGGAGCAATAGTTGTTTTTGTTGGTAGAATGTTTAATAATTTAGGAATGATAAGAAGATATTATGTAGAAAAATGGTCTAAAGAAGAAAAAAATAACGGGTAGTTATATTATAAGTTTTTGAAAAAAACAATATTTCTTATTTATTACAAAAATATTACAAAAATATTACAAATTCTATTGACTTTTTTAAAAAAATATAATATTCTTAGGTGAGAAAAAATATAAATTAAAAATTGGAGGAGTTAGGCTTGGCAATAGGAGATATAATTGTCGGCATTGACATAGGAACTTCCAAGGTTTCAACAGTTGTTGGAGAAGTTAATAATTTTAATCAAATTGAAATTATATGTATGACCAAGGCAAAGTGTAGCGGAATAAAAAAAGGTAAAATTATTAATGATGATGAAGTTGCAATGGCAATTGCTAAAACAATTAACGATGCTGAAGAGGAAGCTAATTTGAGAATTAATTCTGCATATGTAACTATTCCAGGAAAATATGTAACAATTGTTCAAAATAGCGTAATAAAGGAAATAAAAGATAAATTTGCAGGGATATCAACAAGAGATATTAACTCAGGTTTAATGTTAGTTAAAGATATAGATTTACCAGAAAATAAAACAATAATAGATATAGTACCTGAAAATTTCGTCTTAGAGGATGGACGAACTGTATCAGATCCAATAGGAAGTTTTAGTGGTTCATTTACTATAAATGCAGAAGTAATAATTGCTGATAAAGATTATATAAAACAATTAAATCAAATATTTAAAAAAGCAGATTTAGAAATAGATGGAATAATACCAAATACTTTGTCACAAAGAAATTTAATATTAGATAATAATGAACTTAATGATAATATTATGTTGCTAGATATAGGAGCAGGAAATACTGATATAGGAGTATTTGAAGGAAGCAGATTTGTATATACAAACACAATACCTCTTGGAGGAAATAATATTACAAATGATATTGCAGTTGTGTTAGATATATCACTAGAAGAAGCTGAAAAATTAAAAAGACAATATGGTTTAGCTCTTAAGTCATTCATAGATAATGACAATGATGTAATATTAAATACTTGTAATGGTATTAGCAAAACAAGAACAATAAAAAGTTCAGAGTTAATTGAAATAATAGAAGCAAGAATTGAAGAAATATTTGCATTAGTAAATAAAGATATAATTTCACAAGGAATAAAGGCAAAAATAAATAATGTTATTTTAACAGGACAAGGCATAACTAATATTAGTAAAAGCGACGTGGCTGGAAAAATTGCATTAAATATACCTGTAAAAATGTCTACTGGAAGATTAATTAGCACAGTAAAACCTAGCTTTAGAACAGCATATTCTTTAGTAAGGTACATTGCTGCAAGACCTTTTACAAAATCAGTAGCAAGTAGTATAGATACAATACTAGAAGAAAATATATTTAAAAATATAATAGATAGAATAAAAGAGTTTTTTTACTCTTAATAAAATGTTTTCAATTTTAAATTATATAAATTTTAGGAGGAAATGGTATGTTAGAATACGAAGAAATGGATAGCAAAATGATAGATGGAACAGCAACAATAAAAGTAATTGGTGTTGGAGGAGCAGGAAATAATGCTGTTAATAGAATGATAGAAGCAGAAATAAAAGGTGTTGAATTTATAGCAGTTAACACAGATAGACAAGCTCTTCAAAAATCAAAAGCCCCAACAAAAATTCAAATTGGAGAAAAAATAACAAGAGGTTTAGGAGCAGGAGCTAACCCAGATATAGGAGCACAAGCAGCAGAAGAAAGTAGAGCTGAAATTGGAGAAGCTTTAAGAGGAGCAGACATGGTATTTGTTACAGCCGGAATGGGTGGAGGAACAGGTACAGGAGCTGCATCAATAGTTGCTGGAACAGCAAAAGAAATGGGAATATTAACAATAGCAGTTGTTACAAAACCATTTACATTTGAAGGTAAAAAAAGACTAGCACAAGCAGAACGTGGTGTTGATAGTTTAAAAGGAAAAGTTGATTCATTAGTAGTAATACCAAATGATAAACTATTACAAATAATTGATAGAAAAACTTCAATTGTTGAAGCATTTAAAATGGCTGATGATGTATTAAGACAAGGTGTACAAGGTATATCAGACCTAATTGCAATTGAAGGATTAGTAAACTTAGATTTCGCAGATGTAAAAACAATAATGTTAAATAGAGGAATGGCTCATATGGGTATTGGTAGAGCATCTGGAGAAAACAGAGCAGAAGATGCTGCTAAACAAGCTATTCAAAGTCCATTACTAGAAACATCAATAGAAGGAGCAAGAGGAGTTATTATTAATATTACTGGAGGTAGTGATTTAGGATTACAAGAAATTAATACAGCTGCTGAATTAGTTCAACGCAGTGTAGATCCAGAAGCTAACATTATCTGGGGTTCTGTAATAGACGAATCATTAGGAGATGAAATAGTAATAACAGTTATTGCAACTGGATTTGAAACAGAACAACCATTAACAAGTATAGGAGTTGAAAATTTAGTTTCAAAAGCTTGGGATAAAAAAGTAAATTCAATCCCATCATCTTCAGAAAGCAATAATTCATCTTCAGATTTAGATATACCATCATTCTTAAGAAATAAAAAGAAATAATTAAGTTAAATTTATTTAAAAGACAAGCTATGAAGTGGCTTGTCTTTTAATGTTCTAAATATGTAAATTATTTTAAATATTGTATGATCTAAGGGAAATTATAAGATATTATAATATAAAAGTATAGAAATAATCTTAAATTGTAGATTATTTCTTTTTTTCTACCCTAAGAACTGACAGCTTTTTAAAGAACATAGCTCTATAATATAGATAGTTCCAACTTGGGTGGTGTTGTATGACAGTATATGTGGATTTAATATTGATTCAAAATATTATAATGAACTATATTATTATTTTGACTACTGGAATAATATGCAAAATAGATATTAAGCAATATAGAATTATATGCGCAAGCATCATTGGAGCAATATATGCAATTGTTATGTATGTTATGAAACTGAATATTTATAATAATCAGCTTGTTAAAATTGTGCTTTCGGTTTGTATGGTATATATTGCATTTCATTCTAAAAATTTTAAAAGTTTACTAAAGCAAGTTATTATATTTTATCTAACTTCATTTTGCTTTGGTGGAGCAACTTATTATTTACTATATTGCATAAGTCCGGGTTTAATAAAATATATAAATGGAACATTGGTAGGAACATATCCGATAAAAATAGCAATTCTTGGAGGAATTGTAGGATTTTTTATAACAGTAATCTCTTTTAATGTTATAAAAAATAGATTTGAACAAAAGGATTTGCTATATAATGTGAAGATTTATTATAAAGAAAAAAATATTGGAATTAAGGTTATATTGGATACTGGAAATTTGCTTACAGAGCCAATAACTAATACACCAGTTATGATTGTTGAAGCAAGTAAAATGAAAACATTTATTCCAGACAATATTCTAAAAAATATGGATGAAATATTAAATAATAATGTATTTAATGAAATTACAGAAGAAATGCAAAGCAGATTTTGCATAATACCATTTTCAACAGTTGGAAAGCAAAATGGTATTATAGTTGGATTTAGACCGGATTATATAAAAATATATACTGACCAAGGAGAAGAAATTAGAAAAAAAATTGTAATAGGAATATATAATAATGCAATATCAAAAAATGGACTATATTCAGGCTTAATGGGACTAAACTTATTAGAGAATGATTTAAGGACGGGTGATTTAAATGAATATAATTCAAATATTAAAGTCTAAACTAATGGGATTTAATTATTTAGAAGATAACTTGGAAGTGTTTTATGTTGCTGGAAGTCAATCACTTCCACCTCCATTAGAACAAGCAGAAGAGGAAGAATTAGTAAAAAGGTTAGAAATAAATAATGACTTACAAGCTAGACAGACATTAGTTGAAAGAAACTTAAGATTAGTTGTATACATAGCAAAAAAGTTTGAAAATACAGGAGTAGGAATAGAAGATTTAGTATCTATTGGAACAATAGGATTAATGAAAGCAATTAATACATTTAAATCAAGTAAAAATATAAAATTGGCAACATATGCATCAAGATGTATAGAAAATGAAATACTAATGTTTTTAAGAAGAAGCAATAAATTAAAAGGAGAAATATCTATTGACGAACCATTAAATCAAGACGGAGACGGAAATGAACTATTATTATCAGATATACTTGGAACGGATTCTGATGTTGTTTCGAAAGAAATTGAAGATGAAGTAGATAAAAAATTATTAAGAGCATGTATGAAAAAATTAAATTCAAGAGAAAAAGATATAATGGAGCTTAGATTTGGATTTAAAACTGGAAATGAAAAAACGCAAAAAGAAGTGGCAGATATGCTTGGAATATCACAAAGTTATATATCAAGGCTAGAAAAGAAAATAATAAGTAAAATGAAAAAGGAAATATTAAGTAAAACAGGATAAATAAAGAATAAATAATAACCGTTTTGGAAATAATTACAATAAAGTTGTTTCCAAAGGAGGTTGTTTATTTGATAAAAAAGGTGGAAATAAGTGGAGTAAATACTTCTAAATTACCTGCATTATCAAATGAAGAAAAAAATGAACTATTAATTAAGATAAAAAATGGAGATATGGATGCAAGGGAAGAATTTATAAGTGGAAATTTAAGATTAGTATTGAGCGTAATACAAAGATTTTATAACAGAGGAGAAAATGCGGATGATTTATTCCAGATTGGGTGTGTAGGACTTATAAAAGCAATAGATAATTTTGACTTAAATCAAAATGTTCAATTTAGCACATATGCAGTTCCGATGATAATTGGAGAAATAAGAAGATATTTAAGAGATAATAATCAAATAAGAGTTAGTAGATCTATACGAGATTTGGCATATAAAGTATTACAAGTTAAAGAAAGAGTGGTTAGGCAAACAGGAAAAGAACCATCAATAGAAGAAATTGCAAAAGAACTTGGAGTGGAAAAGGAAGAAATATCAATGAGCCTAGATGCAATACAAGATCCACTTTCTTTACAAGAACCAATATATAAAGATGGTACAGAAAACTTATATGTAATGGACCAAGTGAAAGATAATAAAAATATAGATGAAAAATGGGTAGAAAATTTAACTATTGCACAAGCACTAAAAAAACTAAATGCAAGAGAAAAAGAAATAATTGCAAGAAGATTTTTTGATGGCAGAACACAGATGGAGGTGGCTGAAGAAATAGGAAT
This sequence comes from uncultured Clostridia bacterium, assembly GCA_934183305.1. GTDB lineage: Bacteria > Bacillota > Clostridia > TANB77 > CAG-508 > HGM13634. The sequence continues at coordinate 46,874 of CAKPSF010000006.1, forward strand.
ATCACAAGCACAAGTATCTAGATTAGAGAAGTGTGCTATATCCAGAATAAGAAAAGCATATAAATAACAGTTGACAACAATACGAAAATATGTTAGAATTTTAAACATATTAAGAGTATATCTAGGAAATAAAAATCCGAGCGGTATAGGTAGCTAAATAAATTAGCTATTACACTAGAAGTAAGTAAAGCCCTTACAGAGGAGTCTTAAGTGATTTTTCTGTATGGGCTTTTTTGAATGGAAAGGGGCGAAAAAAATGAAGTATTTTAAGAAATTGGTTGGCGAAAATATATATTTATCACCAATGAACACTGAAGATTATGAGAAATTTACGGAATGGATGAATGATTTTGATACAACAGACTATTTGGGAAGAAGTTGCTTTAATACTACATTAGAAGGTGAGAAAGAATACCTAGAGAAACATGCAAAAGGAGAAATGCAATTTATGATAGTAAGATTAGAAGATGATATTGCAATAGGAACAATAAGTCTAGACAATATTTGCAATATAAACAGAAGAGCAACGCTTGGAATATTTATTGGAGACAAAAGCGGAAGAAATAAAGGGTATGGAACTGAAGCAATAAGATTAATGCTAGACTATGGATTTAACTATTTAAATTTAAACAATATTAAATTAGATGTATTGGAATTCAATCAAAGGGCTTTAGCATGCTATAAAAAATGTGGATTTAAAGAATATGGCAGAAGAAGAAAGGCAGATTTTGTGAACGGAAAATATTATGATAGAATAGAAATGGATATATTATCAGAAGAGTTTAAAGAAAGTTTTATAAAAAATAAAAATATATAAAGAATAAAAGTGGTTAAAAAATCACTTTTATTTTTTAGGTAATATAAATAAATTATTTACATATATTATATAAGAAAAAAGGAGTTATAAAATGGGAGAAAAAGGACTTGATTTTAAGCATAAAGAAGTTATAAATATTTCAGATGCGAAAAGATTGCGGATATGTGCAAGATGTAACAGCAGATTTGAAAACTGGTATTATAACTTCTATAATTGTACCTGGCAATAATAAAATGTTTAATATATTTTCAGGTAAAGATGAAATAGTGATACCTTGGGAAAAGATAAAATGTATAGGAGAAGAAATAATTTTAGTAGAAATTTAGACAAAAATTACCAAGAAAAAAGTGTTGAAAAAACGAAAAAAATATGTTAATATATATTATACAAGCTTGATACAAAAAATAATTGAAAAAAATTAAAAATTTTAAAAAAATGTATTGACTTGTATACATAAATTATGCTAAAATAATATTTAGTTTGAAACTGATGAAAATAAAAATATATTAATGAAAAATTAGTAATATTTTTTAGAAAATGACATATTATTAGTTCCGTAAAAATTACTGATTTTTTATTTTGCAAAAAAATTAAAAATTTTTCAAAAAAGTGTTGACATTAGTTTTAAATGATAGTATAATTTGGAAGTTCCAACTTAGAAGACGGAACAAAGTACATTGAAAAGTAAACAGTAAATCCTTTAAGAGACCAAGCGGTAATACAAAGTATTACCAAATAAAT
>CAKPSF010000007.1 GCA_934183305.1 uncultured Clostridia bacterium
ATATAGCAAACAATAAAATATATAATTTCTATTTGAATAAAGTTGAGAAAGAGTCATGTTAATGATAGCGAGAAATTACAATTTTATAGGAGGAGAAAATGGGAAAGATAACTTGGAAACCAGGAACATTTGAATATCCAATACCAGCAGCAATGGTAAGCTGTGGAACAATGGAAAAATCTAATATAATTACTGTGGCTTGGACAGGTATTATAAATACAAACCCTGCAATGGTATACATATCAGTAAGACCAGAAAGATATTCACATGATATTATAGAAAAATCAGGAGAATTTGTTATAAACTTAACAACAAATGATTTAGCTTATGCAACTGATTGGTGTGGAGTTAAATCAGGAAAAGATTTTGATAAGTTTGAAAAAATGCACTTAACAAAACAGAAAGCGAATTTTGTAAAATGTCCAATGATAGAAGAATCTCCGGTATCAATTGAATGTAAAGTAAGAGAAATAAAAAGATTAGGAAGTCATGATATGTTTATTGCTGATGTCTTAGCAATAAATGCAGATGAAAAATATTTTGATAAAAAAGGAGCATTTGATGTATCAAAATGTAACTTAATTGCTTACGCAAATGGTGGATATTATGCTTTAGGAAAAAAGGTTGGAAAGTTTGGTTATTCGGTGCAAAAAAAGAAAAGAAAGAAATAAGGCAAAAAAGCCTTATTTTTTTGACAAATTCATATAAATTCGTTGACAAACCTTGCCAATAGTGGTAAAATATTTTAGTATATGTTTTAAATGGCATATACTCACATCGTTTCAAAATTAAAAAAGCCTAAGAGGCTACGGAGGTGTATAAAATGGCAGCAAAAGGACCAAGAGAAAATATAACATTAGAATGTACAGAATGTAAAAGAAGAAATTACATGACTTCAAAAAATAAGAGAAATAACACAGACAGATTAGAAATAGTTAAATATTGTAAATTCTGCGGAAAACGTACAACACATAAAGAAACAAAATAATAGCTGTTTTTAGGAGGAAGTAAAATGGCAAAAAAAGATATTAAACAAGATAATGTTAAAAAAACTAAAAAAGAAGAAAAAAATAAAAGACGTTTTTTTAAAGACTTTAAAGCTGAGTTAAAAAAAGTTGTATGGCCTACTCCAAAGCAATTATTAAATAATACTATAGCAGTTATAACAATTGTACTTGTTGTAGGAATTATTGTTTTTGTATTAGATATGGGATTTGAATTTTTAAATAAACAAAATGCACAATTGCAAGCAAAAGTGCAAGAAAGTTATTCTAATTCTGTAAATAATAGCACTACATCAAATACTGATGAAGCTTCTAGTGTAGAAAATGATACAGAAAACAATATCGTAGAATAATATTTAAAATTAGGAGGAGTCTTTTATGTCTGACAAGAATTATGATTCTAATCCTAGATGGTATGTTGTTCATACATATTCAGGATATGAAAATAAAGTAAAAACAGATTTAGAAAAAACAATAAAAAATAGAGAGTTAGAAGATTTCTTTTTTGAAATTGTTGTTCCTATGGAAGAACAAATAGAAATAAAAGATGGAAAGAAAAAAACTAATTTAAAAAAAGTATTCCCTGGTTATGTACTTATAAAAATGATTGTTACAGAAGAATCATGGTATATAGTTAGAAATACAAGAGGGGTTACAGGTTTTGTTGGGTCTGGAACAGATCCAATACCTTTAACAGACGAAGAAATTAGAAATATGGGATTTGAAGATGTTCCTATAAACGTTGACTATGACATTAATGATTCTGTTAGAGTAATGAATGGACCATTTGAGAACTTTGTTGGAATAGTTCAAGAAATAAATAAAGAAAAACACAAAGTTAAAGTTTTAGTTTCAATGTTTGGTAGAGAAACACCAGTAGAGTTAGAATTTTCTCAAGTACAGAAAATATAAAAATGAAATAAGGAGGCCAAAAAAATGGCAGAAAAAGAAATTACAAACGTAATTAAATTACAAATAGAAGCAGGAAAAGCAACACCAGCTCCACCAGTTGGACCAGCTTTAGGATCAAGTGGTGTTAACATTATGCAATTCGTTAAGGAATTTAATGATAGAACAGCTAACCAACCAGGTATGATAATACCAGTTGTTATAACTGTTTATAAAGATAAATCATTTACATTTATCACTAAAGTTCCACCAGTTGCAGTTTTAATCAAAAAAGCTTTAAAAATTGAAAAAGGTTCAGGAAAACCAAATAGAGATAAAGTTGCAACAATAACAATGGATCAAGTAAAACAAATAGCAGAACAAAAAATGGAAGACTTAAATGCAGCATCTTTAGAAACAGCTATGAGTATGGTTAAGGGGACTGCACGTTCTATGGGTGTTATTGTTTCTGAATAAATTATAAGCGGCGTCTAACTTCGTTAATCATCGCTTGAAAATGTCCTCGACGTACAAAAAGTACGACTGCGGATTTTCAGCTTGATTGCCTTGTTATACTTGCTTCTAATTCATTCTATATAATTAAAAGATTGTAAAAACGATAAATCGTTTTCAATATAAATTTTTGGGAGGAGAAATCCGTTAATACCAAGGGAGGTTTTAAAATGAAAAAAGGAAAAAGATATCTTGAAGCTGAAAAATTAGTAGACAGCTCAAAAGATTATTCAGCAAAAGAAGCTATTGAAACTATTGAAAAGTTTCCAAAAGCTAAATTTGATGAAACAGTAGAATTACACGTAAAATTAGGTGTTGATTCTAAACATGCAGAACAACAAGTTAGAGGTACAGTTGTACTTCCTAATGGAACAGGTAAAACTTTAAAAGTATTAGTTTTCGCTAAAGGCGATAAAGCTACAGAAGCTGAAAAAGCAGGAGCAGATTTCGTTGGAGCAGAAGAATTAATACCAAAAATCGAAAAAGAAAACTGGTTTGATTATGACGTTATAGTTGCTACTCCAGATATGATGGGTGTAGTAGGAAGATTAGGTAAAGTATTAGGACCAAAAGGTTTAATGCCAAACCCTAAATCAGGAACAGTAACAATGGATGTTACAAAAGCAATAAAAGATATTAAATCAGGTAAAGTTGAATATAGATTAGATAAAACTAATATAATTCACTTAGGATTTGGAAAAGTTTCATTTGGAGCTGAAAAATTATTAGAAAACTATGAAACTGTTATGGAAGCTATAATAAAAGCTAAACCAGCAGCAGCTAAAGGTCAATACATTAAGAGTGTTGCAGTAAGCACAACAATGGGACCAAGTATATATGTAAAATAAGAAAATATAATAAATAACCTAAGAAAGTAGGCAATTTATATAAGTCCTACCGAGGTATACAGAAAAAAGAATGTATTTAATTTATACACTCTGTATATGTTCGGTTGGACATATACAGAGTTTTTTAATTTATATAATAAATGAAAAACAAATATAATAAAAATTGTTTTTCGCAAATCTTGAGGAGGTGAAAGATACAAATGGCAAATGAAAAAATCATAGCACAAAAAGAAAAAGAGGTTAATGAATTAGCTGAAAAAATTAAAGCATCTAAAATAGTTCTTTTAACAGATTATAGAGGAATTACAGTAGATAGCGTTACAGGTTTAAGAGCTGATTTAAGAAAATCTAACTCAGAATACAAAGTTATAAAAAACAATATAACAAGAAGAGCATTAGAAAAATGTGAATACGCAGGTTTAGAAGATTTATTAGTTGGTCCAACAGCTGTAGTAATGAATAGTGAAGATTATTTAGAAACAGCTAAGACAATTTATAACTTCTCAAAAGACAATGAGTTTTACAAAATTAAAGGTGGAATTATAGATGGAAAAGTTATGTCTGCAGAAGAAATCATAACTCTTGCAAAATTACCATCAAAAGAAACACTTATTGGTATGCTTGCTGGTGCATTACTTGGAAATATTTCAAAACTTGCAGTTGCATTGGATCAAGTTAAGAATCAAAAAGAAGTTGCCTAAATTAATGATAAGCGGCGTATAACTGCGTTAATCTTCGCCTAAAAATGTCCTCGACGTACAAAAAGTACGACTGCGGATTTTTGGCTCGATTGCCTTGTTATACTTGCTTCTAATTAATTTATGTATTTTAAAAAATTATTATTAAAGGGATGGCCTCGATACCCTATCAGAATACGAGGAATAAAAAAAATTTAGGAGGATTTAAAAATGAGTAAAGAAGAAATGATTGAAGAAATCAAAAAAATGACAGTAGTTGAATTAGCTGATTTAGTAAAAGCTATAGAAGAAGAATTTGGAGTATCTGCAGTTGCAGCTGCAGCACCAGCAGCAGCTGGAGCAGTAGCAGGAGCTGCTGAAGAAAAAACATCATTTGATGTAGTATTAAAAGAAGCAGGAGCTAACAAAATCCAAGTAATCAAAGTTGTTAGAGATGCAACAGGATTAGGATTAAAAGAAGCTAAAGACTTAGTTGATGGAGCACCAAAAACAATTAAAGAAGGTGTAGCTAAGGAAGAAGCTGAAGAATTAAAAGCTAAATTCGTAGAAGTTGGAGCAGTTGTTGAATTAGCTTAGTTATTTAACTTTATACGTCATTTAAAAGAGAGTTGTAATATAATTACAACTCTTTTTTTTATGCTTAAATATAGACAAACTATTATAAATATAATAAAATATTATGTATATAAATAAGGAGTGAGTTGTATGGAATATATAGGCATTATTGCTGCAATGACTGAAGAAGTAGCTGCTATTGAAAAGTTGATGGAAGATATAAAAATAAATAATATTTATGAATTGACTTTTATTGAAGGGAAGATACATAATAAAAATATTGTTCTTGTTCAATGTGGTGTGGGTAAGGTAAATGCTGCAAGAACTACACAAATATTAATAGATAATTATAAACTAGACTATATTATTAATGTTGGGACAGCTGGTGGTCTTAAAGAAGATATTGAAATTGGGGATGTGGTTATAGCAGATAAATTAGTTCAACATGATTTTGATATTACTGCTGGAGGACATGAGAAGGGATATATATCACACTTAGGAAAGTATTTTTATTCTAATAAAGATTTAATTAATAAAACAGAAAATGTTATGGAGAGCTTGGACGAGAATTTTAATACATTTATTGGGACTATTGCAACAGGAGATATTTTTGTACAAGATGTTGATGTGAAGAATAAAATAAAAGAAGAATTTGAACCTGCTTGTACAGAGATGGAGGGGGCTGCAATAGCTCAGGTATGCACATTGGATAATATGCCTTTTGTTGTTATTAGAGCTATATCCGATAAACCGAATGGAAATAATGGTATTGACTTTGAAACATATTTGGAAATGGCTTGTGAAAGATATGCCAAATTTATTGACATTTTTCTAAAATAAAGATATAATCTCAGTATGAAATTTATTTACGGAAGAACAAATTGAAAGAATTAAAACTAAAGCTAAAAAGGTAATCTAAGAACAAATAATAGGAGAAATTATGAAACTTGTAAATAAAATAAAAATTTCATTACTAATATCAATGTTTGTAGCTGTTTTGCTAAATATAAGAGCTTTTGCAGCAACTGGAGTTGTTACAGAAATAACTGTGAATGTAAGAGAAAAGGCTTCAAAAGATTCAAAGAGAATTATGTATGTTACTCAGGATGATAAAGTTGAAGTTTTAGAAAAAGATGGAGATTGGTATAAGATTAAAGCTAAAGGAAAGACAGGCTATATACTTGGAACATATGTAAAAGTAGATGATTCAGAGCTAGAAAATAGCACTTCATCAGATAACAATGAAACAACAGTTGATGAAAAGTCAGAAGAACAAAACAATAATACTGAGAATAATGAAAAGACAACAGAAGTAGAAACAAAAAAATATTTAAAAAGTAAATCAGAGTTAAAGATAATACCTAGTATTTCTTCAAGTGTTATATATACAACATCAAATGATATGTTAATAGATATTATTGAAGAAACAGGAAAATGGACATATATTTCAGCAGATAATATATTTGGCTGGGTAAGAACAGATAATATATTTAGTAAAGAAGAACAAAAATCAAAAGAATCTAGTTCTACAACAGAAAATGAAACTACTGATACTAAAACAGAAGAATCTGAAACTAAGAGTGAAGTTAAAAAAACAGCATATATAAAATATGATACAGTAAATTTAAGAAAAACTGCATCAACAAGTTCGAAAGTATTAGCAAAACTAAAATTAAATGATGAAGTAACAATAATTGAAGATGTTGATTCTGTTTGGTATAAGGTTGAAGTTGATGGAAAAACAGGATATATTTCAAAAGAATTGTTAGCTGATAGTAAACAAGATAAAAAAGAAACTGAAACAAAAACTGAAACCTCATCTTCTAGAAGTGGAGAAGATGTTTCAAGAGAAGAAAAAAAGGATACAAGTAGCAATAGTGAAGAAGAAAAAACTACTAATGAATCTACTAGTTCATCTACATCAAGTTCAGTAACTGGTGAAAAAGTTGTTGCTTATGCTAAAGAATATTTAGGATATAAATATACATATGGCGGTTCAACTCCTAAATCAGGATTTGATTGTTCAGGATTTACATCATATGTGTACAAAAATTTTGGATATTCATTATCAAGATCATCTTCAGGTCAAGCTAACAATGGAACTAAGGTAAGTAAAGATGATTTACAAATAGGAGATATACTTATATTTAAGAATCAATCTTTAACAAAAATAGGTCATGTTGGTATTTATGTTGGAGATAACAAAATGATACATGCATCAGAGCCTGGTGTTGGGGTAACTATTACAGACTTGGATGCAAGAGGCTATAATTACAATAAAAGATTTGTAATGGCAAGAAGAATAATTAAATAAGGGGAGCAGAAAGCGAGTACATAATTGAAAAGACCGATTTATGTAATAACCTTAGGATTTATAACAGGTATAATATGGGGACTATATTTTAATATAGTCTCTTATGTTTTTTTAGGAATACTTGTACTATTAATAACTTTAAAAAGGATGGATAATAAATCTAATTATAAAATTAGCAGAATAATAAAGATACTTTTTAAGAAAAGTACAATTATTGCTTTTGTAATATCTATGTTTGTGGCTTTTATTTACTTATTAATAATTAATAAGACATATAATAATGTTTATAATAATCTTACCAGTAAAGAGTTTGTTGCAACTATAATAAGTGATAAAAAAGAAAGCGAGTATAGTAATACATATTTAATAAAAGTTGAAGAATTAAAGGCTAATTTTTTAATAAGAATTTCTAAACAATATAGTAAAGATATTGAGTATGGAGATAAGATAAAATTTTTTGGTGAATATACTACTCCAGAAATAGCGAGAAATTATAAAGGCTTTAATTATAGAAAATATTTAAAAACGCAGGGAATATATGGAATATTAAAGGCAAGTAAAATTGAAGTAATAAAACATAATAACTTGAGTAAAATTAATTTATTTGCATATAAAGTAAAACATAAAATAATTAATAATATACAAAAAATATTACCACATGATACAAAGGATTTATTCTTGGGAATATTAATTGGATATGACAATGGACTTGCTGAAGATATAAAAGAAAGTTTTAAAATAAGTAGTCTATCTCATTTACTTGCTGTATCTGGAGCACATATAGCATGTATTATATCAGGTCTTAGTATCATTTTAAGGTTAAATAAAATTGGTAAAAAGTTAAGTAATGTATTAATTATATTGTTCTTGATGTTCTTTATGTATATAACAGATTTTACACCGTCTGTTGTAAGAGCTGTTATTATGGGAAGTTTAGTTCTATTGCAAATTGTATTATACAGAAAACAAGATATAAAAACTTCTATGAGCTTTTCTATTTTATTAATACTTATTTTTAATCCATATAAACTTCTAGATATTGGATTAATTCTTTCATATTCAGCAACCATAGGAATTGTACTTGTTGTAAAAATAAGAAAATTATACAAATGTACAAACAAAGAAAATAAAAAAATAGTTTCATATCTAATAGAGAATGTATTAATTACAGTTTCTGCAAATATAATTGTTATACCAATTATGATGTATAGCTTTAATACATTTTCGTTAAACTTTATTATTTCTAATTTAGTAGCTGGAATATTAATGGAACCAATAACTCTAGGAGGAATGCTATTAATTATATTATCTTTTATTAATTTAAAAGTAGCTTATATAATTTCAGTTCCATATAATATTTTGTTAAAACTTTTAATATTTACTAGTAATTTTGTAAGTAAGATCCCACTTTCTCAAATAATTGTTTCTACACCCAATTTGATTTTTATAGTTTTTTATTATATTTCATTGTATATCGTTTTCTATTCTATTTATATTATAAAAAAATATCCAAATAGATTTATAACTAAAAAAATAATACTTATATATAAGAGAATCTTTGGTTTTATAAAGAAAAAACGAAGAATATTTTTTATCTTAATATTAACTTTAATTCTATTTATTTTAATTCTAAAAATAATTCCTAAAAATCTTAAAATATGCTTTATAGATGTTGGACAAGGTGATAGTACACTAATTTTAACTCCAAACAATAAAAAAATTTTAATTGATGGTGGAGGCAATGAAAATTTTGATGTTGGTAAAAATACTCTTTTTCCATATTTGTTAGATAGGAAAATAACTCAAGTCGATTATATGCTCATTTCACATTTTGATACTGATCATTGCCGGAGGCTTAATGTATATATTAGAAAACATGAAAGTTAAAAATGTGATAATAGGCAAACAATTTGAAAGCTCTAATAATTATACTGAATTTTTAAAAATTATAGAAAAAAATAAAATAAAAGTCTATGAAGTTGAAGCGGGACAAAAAATAAACATAGATAAATACACATATTTTGATGTTTTGTGGCCAAGCACACAAGACTGTATTCAAGAAAATAAACTAAATAATAATTCGCTGGTATGCAAGCTAGTGAGTAGGGGAATATCAGTATTATTTACAGGCGATATTGAAGAAGCGGCAGAAAAGCAAATATTAAAAAAATACGAAAATAATCTAAAAATCTTGAAAACGGATATTTTAAAAGTTGCACATCATGGCTCAAAAACATCAACTACACTTGAATTTTTAAATGCTGTAAAACCTAAATACGCAATAATAGGAGTTGGAAAAGAAAACAAATTTGGGCATCCATCCAATATTACAATTCAGAATTTAAAAAAGATGAATGTAAAAGTTTACAGAACAGACGAAATGGGAGAGATAATGATAAAAATAAATAATAAAAGAAAGATATTAATAGAGAAAATGATTAATTAGTATATTTTTTATTTTTTAGTAAATAATACTAAAAAATAAAAAAGGAATGATATTTATGAAAAAAAGTATAATAATTGTGATATGTATACTTATAATAATTGGTCTTGGAATATACTTTGGAATTAATGTTTTTAATAAAAATAATGATAATGATTTTGTACCTCATGAAGACCTCAATAATACTATTTTAAATAATCAAATTAAGGCATCAATAGAAGTATCAAATAGTGAAGAGAAAACAACTCCTAAGACTTTAATTATATATAAAACATATTATACAAAATGTAAGCATTATACTACCAAATATGAAGATATAGATACCTCATTAGTAAATTTAACACAAAAAGAATTTAAAGATAGATGCAAAAGTTGGACATTAGAAAAATTTTCACCCAAAGAAATTGAAGTATCAAAACAAGAAGAAAAGTTTTGTAATGAACACTATAAAATAAAACTAGAGAATAATGTTATAGTTATATACAATGTAGATGAAAATGGGAAAGAGACAGAATATGAGCAAACAGGTATAACTACTGAATATTTAACGGAAGAAGATATATTAAAATTAACTGCTGGTATAATAATTTTTGGAAAAGAAAACTTAACTAGTACAATTGAAGATTATGAATAAAAAGAAAGAAGAACAAATTATTTTTGTTCTTCATCTTTTTTTACAATTTCATTCATTTTTAAATTCTCTTTTTTAAAATAGCCACGTATGTAAAATTCTCTAAAATACATAATAAGAGAAAAGATAGTCATACCTAAAGCTATATAATATAAAACTAATCCAACCCAAGTATCAATTTTTAAATCTTTAAAAATCATTGATAATATAATTGCAAAATAAAATAAAACTGTTGCAGACTTACCATACCATTTGCTAGAAACAACTAGTTCTTGCCCATAAAGGAATGATGCACCAACTACCATTGCAATTTCTTTAAATAGTACTATAACTAAAATCCATAAAGGAATAATATTTTTAATTACTAAAGTGCAAAGTATACAAACTTGAGTTACTTTATCTGCCAATGGGTCTACCAATTTTCCAAAATTAGTTACAAAATTAAATTTCCTAGCTATTGCTCCATCTAACACATCTGTTAAACCAGAAAGAGTTATAATTCCTATTGCTAATAGATACTGGTCATTAATAAGAAACATAACAGCAAATGGTATTAAGAAAAATCTTAGTACTGTAAGAATATTAGGAATATATTTTAACATATTTACCTCCACTATTTAATAGAGAATATAAATTCATTATTAACTTCATCTATTTCTACATTTTGACCATCTTTAAGTTCACCGCGAAGAATTTTTTCAGAAAGTTCATCTTCTATATATCTTTGGATAGCTCTTCTTAATGGTCGTGCTCCATATTTTAAATCTGTTCCTTTTTCTAATAAAACTTTTTTTGCATTTGATGTTATACTTAGTGTAATATTTTTATCAGCTAAAGCTTTTCTTGTGTCATTTAACATTAAATCAATTATTTGCATTAATTCATCAGATGTTAGAATATTAAATGTAACAATCTCATCAATTCTATTTAAAAATTCTGGTCTAAATACATCTTTTAAACTGTCTAAGATTTTATTATTATTAACAATTGAATTATCTCCAAAGCCTATAGAATTGTTATTTAAATTAGAACCAGCATTTGATGTCATTATAATTATTGTATTCTCAAAACTTACTGTGTTTCCTTGTGAATCTGTAAGTTTTCCATCATCTAATACTTGAAGAAGTATATTAAATACATCAGGATGAGCTTTTTCAATTTCGTCTAAAAGAATAATTGAATATGGTTTTCTTTTAACTTTCTCAGTAAGCTGTCCTGCATCATCATAACCAACGTAGCCTGGAGGTGAACCAATTAATTTTGAAGTAGAATGTTTTTCCATATATTCTGACATATCTACTCTGATTATTGCATCTTCACTTCCAAACATTTCATAAGCTAAAGATTTTGCAAGCCAAGTTTTACCAACACCAGTAGGACCAACAAATATAAATGAAGGTGGTCTTTTACTAGATTTTAAACCTGCTCTATTTCTTCTAATTGCACGACTAACGGCTTCAATAGCGGCATTTTGACCAACAATTCTTTTATGAAGATTTGCTTCAAGATTAAGCAATTTATCTGTTTCAGCCTCTGTAATTTTCTTAACTGGAATTTTAGTCCAGTTTTCTATAACAGTTGCAATATCTTCTACTGTGATATTTGGTAACTTTAATTTTTGTGTTAAATTATCTATATCTTCAATTAGTTTACATTCTCTTGTTTTTAAATCAGCTGCTTTTTGGTAATCCTCTGTGGAATCAGCTTGAGCAGCTTCTTCTTTTTGGGCTTGAACATTTGCAAGTTCATTCTTTAATACTTCTAATTTAAATAATTCAACATTATCTAGATTTTTCCTAGAACATGCTTCATCTAAAATGTCTATTGCTTTATCTGGTAGAAATCTATCATGTATATATTTTTCAGACATTATAACAGTTTTTCTAATAACATCTGTAGAAATTCTAACTTTGTGATAATCTTCGTAGTACTTTTTAATTCCTTCTAATATATTAATAGAATCTTCAACATTTGGTTCTTCAACTAATACACTTTGGAATCTTCTTTCTAATGCAGAATCTTTTTCGATGTATTTTCTATATTCTCTAATTGTAGTAGTACCAATAACTTGAATTTCACCATTTGCAAGTGAAGGCTTTAAAATATTTGCTGCACTCATAGAATTTTCAGAGTCACCAGCACCAATTATGTTATGAATTTCATCTATTACTAATATAATGTTTCCTAAAGATTTACATTCATCAATAATTGCTTTCATTCTGCTTTCAAATTGTCCTCTAAATTGTGTACCTGCAACAACAGCAGTCATATCTAGTAAATATACTTCTTTATTTAGTAATTTTGCAGGAACATTTTGGGTGGCGATTTTTAAAGCAAGACCCTGAGCAATAGCTGTTTTACCAACACCAGGTTCACCTATTAAACATGGGTTGTTTTTTGTACGTCTGTTTAATATTTGTATAACTCTATTTATTTCTTTATCTCTACCAATAATAGCATCTATTTGATTATTCTTAGCTTTGTTAGTTAAGTTGGTACCAAATGTGTCTAGGTATTTTCTTTTTTTATCCTTAGGTTTTTTATCAACTTTTACCTTTTTGTTGCTGTTACTTGATGCATGAAGCGGATCTTCTGAATTTGGATTAGGGTTTTGATTTCCACCAAACATTCCAAATATAGAGCCAATTGGTATACCACCATTTTCATCCATATCATCAATGTCAATATTATCTGTATTTAAAGAATTTGTTAAATCTTTAAATATAACACCAAATTGAGATGCAACATTATCTAAGTTAATGTTGTTTATATTGTTTGCAGAATTAGCGTTAGAATTGTTTGCTTTATCTGCTAAAATTCCTTTATCCCTAGCACAATCATTACAATAACCAACTAAATGATTTGGATCATCTTCGGTTGGTTCATTAATAAAAATTGTAGCTTTATTTTTTTTACATTTTGAACATAACATATAAGTCTCTCCTTTATTTTACTATAAGTATAATAATACACCAAAACGTACTTATAGTCAATAGAAAAACGCTATTTAACTTACGGAAAAAAGTAATTGAAAAAACTATAAATTCATGCTATAATTTATGTGTCATAATTTAAAAGGTAGGGGAAATAAATGAAAAAATCAGTTATAGCAATTTTAATAATATTTTTAGTATTAGGAATTGGATTATCAGTTTATGCAAATGAAGAAAAAACAAATGCCAAAGCAAAAGTAATAGAAACACAAGAACCTAAAGATGTTAAACAAGAAGATAGTGAGGAAATACAAAAAATTCAAGAAGTAAAAGTAAGAATATTAGAAGGCGAATACAAAAATGAAGAATATAATTTAGATTATACATTATCTGAAAGTGCAGATGATACTTACATTAAAAGTGAACTTCAAAAAGATAGTAAAATTATAGTTACTCTTGAAGAAAAAGAAGGAGAAGTTACAGCAGTTAATTTTAAGGAAAATATTAGTTATGGTTATATAATTTGTTCTTCAATCTTAGGCTTGTTATTAGTAATACTTATGATACAAAAGAAATCAATAAAACCATTAATTATAACTGGAATTATAATACTATCAGTATATGGGATTTTTATGATAAATGCATATAAAGATTTTGATCTATTAATTACAACTATAATAATTTCTTTAATTGATGTTATATTAATTTCATTGCTTATAAATGGATTAAACAAAAAGATGTTTATAACCATAGTATTTACCACTGTTGAAGCAACAATTACTGCAATGGCAATATATATATTTGTAAGTGTTATGCAAATATCTGGCAATATTTTATGTAGTGGACTAATAAAAGCACATGTAGACATTAATAATTTACTTATGGCAATAGGAGTATTAACAAGTAGCATAATAGGAGTAATATTATCAGGAATAATCATGAATATAACAGAAGACGCAAGCAAGTTATTATATAAAACAAAATCAGACAACATGATTGAAGGACAAAGAAGCTTAAAATTATAAAAAGCTAGAATTTTATTCTAGCTTTAAAAATAAAAGGGGATGTTTGTAGCAAATAGATATGTTTTTATCTTATTTACTATATATATAATATAACAGTTAATTATGACTTTTGTGTGAACAGAAAAAGTTTTTATAATGAAAAAGAACTATCAGATTTTGATAGTTCTTTTGTATAATTTAACTTAATTATTGCTCTTGTAATGTTAAGGTGATTTCTTTTTCTTTTCCTTCTCTATTTATTTTTAATGTCATTTTATCACCTATCTTAAGAGTGTTTTTAATATTAGTTAATTCTTCCATAGTTTTTATTTTTGTTCCATTAGCTTCTATTATAACATCACCAATTTTTAATCCAGCCTTTTCAGCTGCTGAGAAATTATCAATTGATTTAATATATACACCTTCAACTAAATTATATTGTTTTGCTTTTGCTTCGTCTATATCGATTCCTGTGATTCCAATAAATGGTCTAGCAATTTTTCCATTAGTTTTCAATTCGTTATATACAGATATTGTTGAGTTAATAGGAATAGCGAATCCAATTCCTTCAACTCCGGTTCCGGATAATTTTAATGTGTTTATACCAATTACTTTTCCATCTGCATTTACTAAAGCGCCACCACTGTTTCCAGAGTTTATTGCAGCATCAGTTTGAATTAATTTATATGTTGTTCGTGTATCGGAATCTTGAACCTCACGATTTTTAGCACTAATTATTCCACAAGAAATACTACTTTGTAAGCCAAGTGGATTACCTATTGCCATTGCAAATTCTCCAACTTGAACAGAATCAGAATCGCCAAGTTCTGCAGCAGTTAAACCGTCTTTATTTATTTTTATAACAGCTAAATCTGTTTGAGAGTCACTACCAACAACAGTTGCATCATATTCTGTGTCGTCATTATATAATTTAACCTTTACATTAGTAGCTTCAGTTATTTGGTAATAAGATGAAGAACTAGAGCTATTAACAACATGGTTATTTGTTAAAATATATCCATCTGAACTTACAATAATACCAGAACCTGCACCGGATGCAGTTGAGCTTCCACCAAACATAGAATTAACTTTATATTCAACTGTAATTCCAACAATAGATGGTAATACTTTATTTGCCACAGCAATTGCGGTGTTAGAATAATCAGTAATTGATATTGTATTAGCTACTTGCCCTTCTGTTATTGTTAGTCCATTGTTAGTATAAGTATTATTGCTGTTTAAAATTTTATTTCTTATATTTGGCATTCCAAAACAAACGCCAATTACTAAAAATGTACCTAAAGCACTTGAACAAAATGGTACAAAAGAATTTTTAAAAAATCCTGATTTTGTTTTTTCGTTGCTTGAATAAGCTTTGTATGTGGGTTGTTTAATCTCATTATTTTCTTCCATTTAAAAGAACCTCCTTAAATAAGTATGATATTAATATATCCTAAATTATACCAATAATACAACAATTTTGTGAAAAGAATGTGAAAAAAAATAAAAGAAATTGTGATTTGACTAATATAATTTTTTAATATATTATATTAGAAAAAATATATGGAGCATAGAAATGAAAGAAAAAGAAATTGAAAGATTAAATGCCTTAAAAGAAATTGAAAATAAATGGCACCAAAAAGGAAAAAAGTTAGTTTGTGGAATTGATGAAGCTGGACGTGGACCATTAGCGGGACCAGTAGTTGTGGCAGCAGCTATTATGCCAGAGGACTCATTTATAGAAGGAGTAAATGATTCTAAAAAAATATCTGAGAAAAAAAGAGAGAAACTATATGAAGAGATAACTCAAAATGCAATAGCATGGGGAGTTGGAATAATAGATCAAAAAGAAATTGATGATATAAATATTTTAAATGCGACTAAAAAAGGGCTAACAACAGCTTTAACGGAGTTAAATGTAAAACCAGATATAATTTTAGTTGATGCACTAACAAAAATAGATACTCTTGGAATACCATATGAGTCAATAATAAAGGGAGATGCTAAAAGCTACTCGATTGCTGCTGCATCAATAATTGCAAAGGTAACAAGGGATAGAATAATGCGCCAATGGGACGAAATATATCCACAATATGGATTTGAAAAGCACAAGGGATATGGAACCAAAGCACATATAGAAGCAATAAAAGAATATGGCTTATGTCCGTTACATAGAAGAAGTTTTACCAAGAACTTTACTTAATAAGCCTGAAGAAGCAATGAGGAAATTCTCATTGCTTTTTCAATATATTGTTAAATAATTAAAGTATGGAATAAAAGAAATAATTAAAAAGGTATAAAAAGAAGCTAATATTCCATGTAAAAGTTTTCCAAGCATATAAGGCTTTATAGAAATATCTGATTTTGAAATTATACTTAAAACCTGAAGAGTTATTGAAATACCACCAAATCCAAGTAAAAATGCTGCAATAATCACATTTACACCAAGATTTTTACTAGCAACAGAACTTATCATTGTTATACCATTTGTAAGTTCTATAATTCCAGTAATAATAGGAATTATGAAATCTGTTTTAATATGTACAAGATTAAAAAGTGGAGTTATTAAAATAACTAAGAAATTCAAAATTTGCGTATTTCTTAAAATTGAAATAATAATCCCAAATAAAACAACAAAACCTCCAATTAAAACAATAGATTTAATTGCAGACAAAATGCTTTTAGATATTACCTCGCCTAATGAATTAAAAGTTAAATTATTAGATAAAACATCTACATTTCTTGAATATCTTGTTTTTGATTTCCAAAATCTAAATATTATACCGACACTTAAACACGCTAAAATATGTGTAAATAAAAGTAATATGCCAATAGAAGAATCGTAAAAAAGAGAAATTCCAACAGTACCTAAAATAAATAATGGACCAGAATTATTAGTAAATGTTATTAATCGTTCGGCTTCTTCTTTTGTACATAAGTTATTATTCCTGAAATTAGTAACAATTTTAGCACCAACTGGATAACCACTAACAATTCCCATAAATAATGCATATGCTCCAATGCCTGGAACATTAAATAAAGGTCTCATGATTTTATTAAAAACATAACCAATTTGTCTTGGAATATTAGTGTTATTTAAAAGTTCTGTTGCAATAAAAAATGGAAAAAGAGAAGGAACCACATTGTTAATCCAAATGTTAAGAGAATTCTTTACTGCCACAATATTTGATTTAGAAAAAAATATCAAACATAACATAAAAGCGAAAAATAATAAAGGAATAAAATTCCTCTTTAACTTTACAAAAAACAATTTCATACAATTACCTCGAAAACTAATAATTTGCAAATCAAATTGCAATTTATATGCTTATTTTCTTGTAAAATATATTCAAATATGTTATATTTATTACATATGAAATAATGGAGGTAGTGTATATGAAAATAGCAATTGGCGCAGATCATGGAGGATACAAATTAAAAGAAGAAATTAAAAAATATTTGGAAGAGAAAAATATAGAGTTTAAAGACTTTGGAGTTTATTCAGAAGAAAGAGCAGATTACCCATATATTGCAAAAGAAGTTTGCAAAGAAGTACAAGGTAAAAAATATGATTTGGGAATAATAATTTGCAAAACTGGATATGGAATGTCTATTGTTGCAAATAAATTTAAAGGAATAAGATGTGCAAATTGTTATAGTGAAGAATCTGCTAGATTTGCTAAACTACATAATAATATAAATGTATTAGCATTGGGAGCAGAATATCTTTCAACTAATGATGCTATCTGTATTATTAGAATGATTTTAGCAACAGAGTTTGAAGGCGGAAGACATTTAGAAAGATTAAATATGATTAATGAAATAGAAAAAGAAAATATGAAATAATTTAGGAGGAGATTGTTATGTGGGGAGATATTGCAATAGCATTTATGTTGGCTTTTATAACCACATTTGTTGTAACACCTTATACAATAACATTAGCTAAAAAACTTGGAGCGGTAGATACTCCTAAAGACGAAAGAAGAGTTAATACAACTACAATGCCAAGACTTGGTGGATTAGCAATTATTGCTGGCTTTTTGGTTTCAATAATATATCTTTTAATTGTACTTAGTATAGAAAAAAGCATAAACTTAGCTGAAGATAATACATATATGAAACTTATTGGATTCTTTATTGGAGGATTAATAATTGCAATTGTGTGTTTTATAGATGATTTAAAAGATTTACCACCACTTGTAAAGTTAGCTGCTCAAATAGTTGTAGCAGTAATTGTGGTTTTGTTTGGACTTAGAATTGATAATGTTAATATTCCATTTTTATATAACATAGGTTTGCCAAATGCATTTTCAATTATACTTACAATAGGCTGGATTGTTGGAATTACAAATGCAATTAATTTAATAGATGGACTAGATGGACTATCATCAGGTATTGCATTAATATCATGTATATCATTATTAATTATATTTGCATTAAATGGTTCGCCAATAATTGCAATATTGTTAATAACAGCGTTAGCAGGAGCACTTTCTGGATTTTTACCATTTAATTTTAATCCAGCTAAAACTTTTATGGGAGATGCTGGTTCTAATTTTTTAGGATATTGTTTATCAGTAATATCAATATTTGGAGTTGCTAAAACATATACATTAGTAGTAATTGTTGCACCACTAATAGTTTTAGGATTACCTGTTTTAGATACTTTGATTGCAATAGTAAGGAGAATAGTTAAAGGGAAATCTATAAAAGCAATAATGAAACCAGATAAAGGACATTTACACCATACATTATTAAAAAAAGGTTTTACACAAAGGGAAGCGGTATTTATAATGTATGCAATTACTGCAGCGTTAGGATTGTTTGCAATAGTATTGTTAGAAAGTGGAATATGGAAAGCGTTATCATTCTTATTAATGGTAATTGCAATTACAGCAATTGGATATTTTAATTTCGAAAAAGAAAAAGATAAAATTTAAAACAATAATATGAAGAGAGATGATAATATGGAAAAGAAAAGAAGTTTAACTGGCGATAGACCAACTGGCAAAATGCATATTGGGCATTATTTTGGTTCACTTCAAAATAGAGTAAAAATACAAAATGATGGAAATGTTGAACAATTTGTTATGATTGCTGATGTTCAAGCTTTAACAGATAATTTCAATAATCCTCAAAAAGTAAGAGATAATGTATATAATGTGCTTTTGGATTATTTATCTGTTGGAATTGATCCTACTAAAACTACTATTTTCTTGCAATCAATGATACCAGAAATTGCGGAACTTACAGTTTTTTATTCTAATTTAGTTACAATTTCAAGACTTCAAAGAAACCCAACGGTGAAAACAGAAATAGCACAAAAAAGAGATGTGTTTGGCGAGAGCGTTACATATGGATTTTTAGGATATCCTGTAAGTCAAGCGGCTGATATAACCTGCTTTGAAGCTGATATTGTTCCAGCCGGTGAAGATCAAGAACCATTAATTGAACAGTGTAGAGAAATAGTAAGAAAGTTTAACAGTATATATGGAGAAACTTTAAAAGAACCAGAAATCGTTTTAAGCAAAAATAAAAGAATAAAGGGATTAGATGGAAACGAAAAAATGGGAAAATCTCTAGGAAATGCTATTTACTTATCAGACAGTGATGAAGAAATAACTAAAAAAGTAATGGGAGCATTAACAGACCCAGGAAGAATAAAAAAAGATGATCTAGGAAATCCAGATATATGTATGGTTGCATATTATCATAATTTATTTAGCAAAGATGATGTTCAAACAATATGTGAAGAATGTAAAGCCGGAAAACGTGGATGTGTTGCTTGTAAAAAACAATTAATAGCAAATATTATAAAAGAATTAGAGCCATTAAGAGAAAGAAGAAAACAATATGAAGATAAGCCAGAAGAATTAAAAAGAATTTTAATGGAAGGAACTGAAAAAGCTAGAGAAGAAGCAACTAAAACTATAAAGAAAGTTAAAAAAGCTATGAAAATAGATTACTAGACTAGAAAAGGAGAATTACATGTTTATTGATTATGTAAAAATCACAGCAAAATCAGGAAATGGCGGAAATGGAGCTATAACTTTTAGACGTGAAAAATATGTTGCTGCCGGTGGACCAGATGGAGGAGACGGAGGTCGTGGCGGAAGTATATATTTTACAGTTGATCCAGATATGAATACCTTACTTGATTTCAGATTTAAAAGAAAGTTTAAAGCGGAAGATGGAAAAAGCGGTGAAGGTGGACATAGATTTGGAAAAAGTGGAGAGGATTTATATATAAAAGTTCCTGCTGGAACCGTTGTTAAAGATGCTGAAACTGGAAAAGTTGTAACAGATTTATCAGACATTGGACAAACTGAACTTATTTTGCCAGGTGGAAAAGGTGGAAAAGGAAATTCGCATTTTGCAACATCAACAAGACAAGCACCAAGATTTGCAAGAGACGGAGAAAAAGGTATAGAAAAAGAATTTATATTAGAATTAAAACTTTTAGCAGACGTTGGGTTACTAGGTTTTCCTAATGTTGGAAAGTCTACATTTATATCTAAAGTTACATCAGCTAAACCTAAAATTGCAGATTATCATTTTACAACTATAGTTCCAAACT
The DNA here is from genome assembly GCA_934183305.1 of uncultured Clostridia bacterium. Classification (GTDB taxonomy): domain Bacteria; phylum Bacillota; class Clostridia; order TANB77; family CAG-508; genus HGM13634. The sequence goes on from CAKPSF010000007.1 coordinate 20,409, forward strand.
TAGGAGTAGTAAAAGGAGAATATGGAGATAGTTTTGTTATAGCTGATATTCCTGGTATAATTGAAGGCGCTAGTGAGGGAACGGGATTAGGTTTGCAATTTTTAAGACATATTGAAAGAACAAGGTTGTTACTTCATTTCCTAGATGTATCAGGTTCAGAGGGAAGAAATCCAGTAGAAGATTTTAAAATTATAAATGAGGAACTTAAAAAGTATAGTGAGAAATTATCTACTAGAAAACAAGTAATAGTTGCAAACAAAATAGATGTAATGCAAGATGAAAAATTACTTAAAGAAGTTGAAGAAATGGCAAAAGAAAAAAACATAGAAATATTTAAAATATCTGCAGTAACTGGCGATGGAATAAAAGAATTAATGAGAAGAGTGTCTGAACTTTTAAAAGAACTTCCAAAAGAAGAAATAATAGAACCAATAGAAGATAGAGTTGTATATACTTTAAAAGATGATGAAGATGAGTTTGAAATTGAAAATATAAAAGGAGAGTATATTGTATCAGGTCCTGCTGTTGATAGACTAATGGGAAGAGTAAATATTCAAGATAATGAATCAATGCACTATTTCCAAAAGCAGCTAAGAGAGTTAGGGATTGAAGCTAAACTAAAAGAAAAGGGAATTAAAGAAGGGGACACTGTAAAAATGCTTGAATGGGAATTTGAGTGGTATAATTAAAAAAAGAATAGGGTAAAAACTATTCTTTTTTGTGAAAAATACAAAAATCTGTTTGACATATATTTGTTTGTGTGATAATATGTAATAGAATAAAAAATGAGGAGTGATTTTTAAATGAGTAAAAAAGATCCAAGTGTTTTAAATAAAAGAGAAAGAGCTATATTAGATTACATAGAAAAACAAGCAAAAATAAATGGGTACCCACCATCAGTTAGAGAAATAGGAAAAGCAGTAGGGTTAAGATCTACTGCAACAGTTCATGGCTACCTTGAAAAACTTGAACAAAAAGGTTATATAAAGAAAGAATCTCAAAAAGGTAGAACTTTAAAACTATTAAAAGGTAGTACTGGCAACAAACCAGTAGATACTACAAAGGATTTTTATTCAAATAGAGAAATGGTTGATGTACCAGTTATAGGTAAAATAACTGCTGGGGCTCCAATTCTTGCAGTTGAAAATATAACAGATACTTTTCCTATTCCAATAGATTTTGTTGGAAATTGTGAAAGCTTTATGCTAACTGTTAGAGGAGAAAGTATGATAGAAGCTGGAATTTTAGATGGAGACTATATACTAGTTAAAAAACAAAATACAGCTAATAATGGAGAAATAGTTGTTGCATTAATAGATGATGAAGCAACAGTTAAAACTTTTTATAAAGAAAAAGATCATATAAGATTACAACCAGAAAATTCTACAATGGATCCAATTATTGTACCAGACTGTAAAATACTTGGAAAAGTTGGTGGAGTATTTAGAAAGATGTAAAACAAAAAAGATTTTATAATCTTTAAAAACTTATATAAAAATAAAAAATCCAGAATATAAATTCTGGATTTTTTGTATATATATTATCTCTTTGAGAATTGTGGTGCACGTCTTGCTTTTTTTAGACCATATTTCTTTCTTTCTTTCATTCTTGGATCTCTTGTTAAGAATCCATTTGATTTTAATTCTGGTCTGTATTCAGCATTTGCTTCTAATAATGCTCTTGATATACCATGACGGATTGCTCCAGCTTGACCTGTATATCCACCACCTGTTACTTTAACTATAACATCGTATTTTGATAATGTGTTTGTAGCAACTAATGGTTGTTTAACTATAACTTTTAATGTTTCTAGTCCTAAGTATTCATCTATATCTTTACCGTTGATAGTAATTTTTCCTGTTCCTTCTACTAATCTAACTCTTGCTACAGAACTTTTTCTTCTACCAGTTCCATAAAATACTGTTTTTTGTGATTTTGCTTTAGGCATTTATTTTTCCTCCTTAAATTCTAATTAAAAATTCCAGATTTCTGGTTTTTGAGCAGCATTTTCGTGTTCGCTACCAGCATATACTCTTAATTTCTTTAATTGGTCTGCTCCTAATCTGTTGTGAGGAAGCATTCCTTTTACAGCTAACATCATTGCTTTTTCAGGATTGTTTTCTAACATATCTTTAGCAGATACTTCTTTCATTCCACCAATATATCCTGAATGACTTCTATAAACTTTTTGGTTAAGTTTATTTCCTGTTAAAATAACTTGGTTACAGTTAAGTATTATTACGTGATCTCCAACATCAATATTTGGTGTATATGTTGGTTTGTGTTTTCCTCTTAATAATTTTGCAGCTTCAGTAGCAACTCTACCTAATGGTTTGTTTGCTGCGTCAATTATATACCATTTGCTTTCAATTTCACTTTTCTTTACACTATATGTAGTATTATTCATGGTAAAAATTACCCTCCATTCATTATTTTTATAATTTATATGAAGCTAATTACAACTACCGGGGAGAAGTTATAATTGCATCAAATCTTAAAATACCTATATATTCTAATACAAAATAAAAAAAAAGTCAAGAATTTTGCGGAAAAATATTGACTTTGTTAATAAAATATTGTATTATATTAATATTGAAAAGAAGAAGTAATCCACTTCTCACCTTAACTAATTAAAGGAAAAGGTAAATAAAATGTTAAATTTATAGATGTTTTATTATGGTAGTGGATTGACAAAGCGTGTCAATCTTTTTTCTTTTGTATTAAATATTAGGAGGTGTTAATATAAAACAAGAATTACCAATTAATGAAAAAATCAGATTTAAAGAAGTTCAAGTTATTGATGAACAAGGACAAAAGCTTGGAACAATGTCTTCAAACGAAGCATTAGACTTAGCAGAAGAAAAAAAATTAGATTTAGTTCTTGTGGCTCCAAACGGAAATCCACCAGTTTGCAAAATAATGAATTATGGAAAACATAAATTTGAGCAAGCTAAAAGAGAAAAAGAAGCTAAGAAAAAACAAAAGGTTTCAGAACTTAAAGAAATTAGGGTTACGCCAAATACAGAAGACCATGATTTTAATTTTAAGGCAAAAAATGCAAGAAAATTTTTAGAGGATGGTGCAAAAGTTAAAATTACAGTTAGATTTAGAGGAAGAGAACTAAACTATGTTAAAGCAGGAGAAAATTTATTAAATAAATTTTCAGAAGAATTGGAAGATATCGCAAATGTAGATAAAAAACCATCTTTAGAAGGAAAAAACATGTTTATAATTTTATCTAGTAAATAAGATAATTTTGAATAAATATAAAAGAGTTTTGAAAGGAGAATTATTATGGCAAAATTAAAAACTAATAAAGCTGCTAAAAAAAGATATAGTTTAACAGCTACTGGAAAAGTTAAAAGAACAAAATCAAATAGAAGACATCTTTTAGCTAACAAAACTTCTAGACAAAAGAAATCTGGAAAGATACAAAATGCTTATGCAGATAAAACTTGCGAAGCAGGAATCAAAAAATTATTACCATATGGAAATTAATGAATAAAGGAGTGAAATAGAAAATGGCAAGAGTAAAAACAGCTAAAATTACTAGAAAAAAACATAAAAAAATAATAAAACAAGCAAAAGGTTACTATGGAGCAAAAAGTTACAGATTTAGAACAGCTAAACAAGCAGTTATGAAATCTGGAATGTATGCATATGTAGGAAGAAAAGATAAAAAAAGTGATTTTAGAAAATTATGGATAGCTAGAATTAATGCAGCAGCTAGAATTAATGGATTAACATATAGTACATTAATATCTGGATTAAAAAAAGCTAATGTTGCAATAAACAGAAAAATGTTAGCTGAAATAGCTGTAACAGATGCAGAAGCATTTGCAAAAATAGCTGAAATAGCTAAAAAAGCATAAATAATACAATTAAGAACGAGGTAAAAACAAGTCGAAAATGATTTGTTTTTACCTCGTTTTTTACTGCTTCTTCATTTTTGGCTTTGAAATTAGGGAAGCGATATATCCAAAGAAAATTGCAGCAGCAATTCCACCGGCAGCTGCTTTGGTACCGCCGATAAAGCATCCCACGAAACCGTATTGGTCAACTGCTTCTTTTGCACCTTTAGCTAAATTATAGCCAAAACCAGTGAGCGGAACTGTGGCACCAGCGCCAGCAAAATCGACTAAATATTGATAAACACCTATTCCACCTAAGATTGCACCAACAGTAACGTATATAACTAGTATTCTTGCTGGAGTTAATTTTGTTTTATCTATTAAGATTTGACCTATTAAACACAAAGCTCCACCAACTAAAAAAGTATATAAGAGTTGCATATAATTTATATTTTGAAAAAAGTCAAGCATTTTTTAAACATCCTTTCTCATTTGTAATTTACATTATAAATTACAAATAAATAATGAATAGTGAAATATATAGCTTTAAAAACAACTAAAACTATTTATTATTAACGTTAATTATTAAATTTCTATTGATATTGCGTGTGCAATTCCTGGAATTGACTCACCTTGTTGGGAACTTGTTGCATTTGTTAGGGCTCCTGTTGCTACCAATAATAATTTTTTGATTTTGCCAGTTTGTAATTGATTGTATAAAAAACCTGAAAACACAGTTCCACAACATGCACATCCGCTTCCTCCAGAATGAGTGTCTTGAGTTTCTTTATCAAAAATTAAAACTCCACAATCATTATAATTTGATTTTATATTATATCCTTGTTTTTGGGCGAGATCTATTACTATTTCTTTACCTATGTGCCCTAAATCCCCAGTTAAAATAGCATCATAGTAACTTGGATTTCTTCCTGTATCCTTAAAATGTGTTAAAATTGTGTCTAATGCTGCGGGAGCCATTGCAGCCCCCATACTATTAGCGTCTTTAATTCCCATGTCTACAATTTTTCCAATTGTTGCATAAGTTATTTTTGGACCACTTCCTGAATTAGAAACGATTGCGCTTCCGGCACCAGTAACAGTCCATTGAGAAGAAGGTGGCCTTTGGTTTCCTAATTCTAATGGAAATCTGAATTGTTTTTCGGCACTACAAAAATGACTGGAAGCCGCGCATATACAATTATTACCTGCTTTTCCATCAATAAAAATGCTAGATAAAATTAAACCTTCTACAAAGGTTGAACATGCTCCAAATATTCCTATAAAAGGAATATTCAAGTCTCTTAAACCAAAACTTGAAGATATACATTGGTTTAATAAATCACCTGCAAAACAGTAATCTATGTTGGAACTTGGTATATTTGATTTTGCTATTACTGAATTTACAGTTTCTTTAATAATTTTGCTTTCTGCCTTTTCCCATGTTTTTTCTCCCCAAAATTCATCATCTAAACATTTATCAAAATAGTTTGCAAGAGGACCTTCACCTTCTTTGGGACCTACAATACAAGCAGTGTTTACTACAATTGGTGGGTTACTAAATTTTATTGTTTGTTTTCCTAACTTTTCCATAATACCTCCTGAAAATTATTTGAATATAAAATAAATCATACCTATAATTACTGAACTAGATATTCCGTATACAAGAACTGGCCCTGCAACGGTAAACATTTTTGCTCCAACGCCCATAACATATCCTTCTGATTTATATTCCATTGCTGGAGAAACTATTGAATTTGCAAAACCTGTTATAGGAACTAAAGAGCCGGCACCGGCAAATTTTCCTATTTTGTTAAATAAATTCAAACCTGTTAAAAATGCGCTTATTCCAATAAGTATAATAGAAACAATGGTTCCAGAAATTTGAGTATCTAATCCTTTAGATTTACAATATAAATTTATAAGTTGTCCTATAACACATATTAATCCGCCAACCCAAAATGCATTAAAACAATTTTTGAAGATTGGGGAATTAGGCGTTTTTTTATCAACATAATTTTGATAAGTCTTTTGATTATCTAATGGCTCCATATTTACCTCCTTAATGTCTGTTTTCATCAATTATGAAACTTAGATCTATATCAACAAAATATTCTGTTATTTGATTATTAGAAATATTTGCTCTTTGTTCTAAAATTTTTATTGATGAAATGTAATCAATTGTTTTTGAAACTTCATTTATTGCTTTTAATGTTGCATCTTTCCAAGATATATTTGAAATTCCGGTAATAATTAAATGCTTTTGTGTACTCATAAAAACCTCCTGATTGGAAAAAATAATTATATTCATAAATTAAAAATTAATTATTTATGAATGTTTTAAAAAAGTTTATTCTATAACATATAATTGCCATTTTTGGATAATTTATTCATTTGAAAATAAAATAAAAACGCGATGTGCGTAAGGAAAAAAGAAATATTACAAAAATATTACAAAAAAGTTATTTTTATATTACAAATAAAGACATATAGTTGACTTTTTTTAATAAAATAATAAAATATATATGAAAAAAATGTAAAAAAATAAAATTTATACAAGTATTATTTTTTGTTTATTATTTAAAATAATATTATAAAATAAAGAAAGGATTCTACAATGTCAAGTTGCTTAGGTTTATATATAGAAAATAACTTAATAAAATATGCAAAAGTTTCAAGAAGCAATAATGAAGCAATTAAAGTTGAATCTTTTGGTGTTAAATTTTATGATAATTTGCAAGAAACAATAAATCAAATTATTGAGGAAACTTATAGTTTTAAAAGTGATACTACTATAAGCATTAATACAAATGAAGAGATTTACAACAAAATTGAAGTATTTAGTATGCTTAACAAAAAAGACATAGCAGGTGTTATAAAAACTGAATTTGAGGATATATGCAATCAAAGAGATATTAATCAGAATATATATGAACAAAGATATATCTTTACAGGAACAAAGGAAAATGAAAGATTGCAAGTTATTCATATTGCAATGCCAAAGACAAGCATAGCTCAAAGAAAAAACCAGATGAACAAAATAAATGGCATATTTCCTGTAAGTGTAACAATACCAAATTTAATAAAAAAAGAGAAAAAAAGTACTGTCTTAATTGTTAATATGGAAAATGATACAACAATTACTAAAGTATCAGAAAAAGGAATATTAGATATTAATGTTATTAAAGTTGGCGCTAAGAATGTATTAGATAATGTAAATAAAAAAGAAAACTCATATTCGAAATCATATGAGATATGCAAAAATTCTACTATATATACAGAAAATGATAAAGATTTACAATACGAAGAAAATGATTATCTAGACGATATAATGCCTACTTGCTATCAACTTGCTTCTGAGGTTAGAAAAACAGTAGACGAAAGCCTTGAAAAAATTGATAAAGTTTATTTAACTGGTACACTTGCAATTATAAATAATATAGATATATATTTTCAAGATGCATTAAGAAGTACACCATGTGAAGTTCTAAAACCAAGTTTTATAAATAATAATTCGAAAATTAATATAAAAGATTATATTGAAGCAAATTCGGCTATATCTATAGCTTTATATGGATTAGATAAAAAGAAGAACGAAATTAACTTTTTGAAAGAAACTTCATTAGATAAATTTAAAATGTTTTTGTCAAGCGATGCTTCAAAAAAGAATACACAAGATGCAGCAAAGGCGGTAGATGAGTTTTTAAGCAAGTTCAGCAGACAATACAATACAGCATTTTTGACTTTTGGAATATTAACTTTCACATATTTACTTGGCGGATTTATTATAAATAATCAGTTTAACAACAAAATACAAAAAACAGAAGTTGCTATTGCAAATACAAATTCTAGAATAGAAAAAATAAAAGAATATAATAAACAATTTAATGCTCAAATAACTGATTACCAAACTATAATAAACAATATTCAAAATATGAATGATGCAAATTCGGAAGACAAAAGATATAAAAATACAATACCTAATTTGTTGAATAATATTATGGCAATTATACCTAAAAATGTACAGTTAACATCAATAGAAAATACCTCTAATAGCCATATTGTTATAATTGCTAAAACTACAAAGTACGAACAAGCAGCTTATTTTAAGGCAAAACTAAAAACTGAGAAAATACTTAAAGATGTTGTGTCTGACTCTGGAACTATACAATCTGGGTATTTAATTGTTACGATAGAAGGAGAATTGCCATGAGAAATAGAATAACAATGATATTATTATTAGTTTTTGTTTTACTATTAGTATATACATCTGTTATTGGAATTAAAATTGGAAATTTTCAAATTTTATCAATTTCACAGATAATAGAAAAAAACAAAACTTTAAATGAAAAAATTACAGTAGCTAGCAATCTTTCATCAGTAGATTTTCCAGAAAACGTAAAAACTCTAGAAGATACTTATACAAAACATAAAATACAAAAACAAAAATATGAAGAACTTGTAGGGTTTGCTGAAGATGATGATAATAAGATATATGAAACAAAACAATATGACATAGATTATTTATGGAGAACTTTTGGAAAATATGCAACAACTAGAAATCTAAAAATAGGTATGGATGTAAAAAAATCTACTAGTGTAAAAGAAACATTGTATGATTTGAATTTTAGTGTTAGCGGTGGATATGCAAATATATCACAATTTATATCAGATATAGAAAATAATTCGGATTTGAATTTTAGAATATACAATTTTAAAATGAATGGTAATGGAGAGGAAGTATTAGCAAACTTTACTATTAAAAATGTTAACATAAAGGAAATGCTTTCTACTCAAACATCAACTGAAACAGATTCAGACTTATCTAATACTACTACAACATCAGTTGTTGATAATGCAAACAATAATAGTACAAATTCAAAAACATCTAATAGTGTACAAAACACTTCATCAAGCATATTACAATAATAATTTTGCGAAAAAGGAGAGTATATGAAAAGCGAAAAATTTGGAATAGTTAAAGATATAATAATAAGTTTGTTAATTGTAATTACAATACTTCTTGTACTATCAATCTTATTTTACGATAAGATTTCTCTAAGTAAAGTAATTCCAGAAGCTGAAGAATATGTGCTTTCTGAAGAAATGCAAAAAGACTTAGATGAAGGAAAAGAAGAAGAAACCAAACAAATAGTTACTACTTATTATATAGATTCTACCGATTTGAAAAAATATGAAAAAAACAAAGAATATAATAAAGGTAGAAAAAATCCATTTGCTGAAGTCTCTGCATCTAGTGGAACATCAACAAGTGAAAACAATACTACATCATCATCTGATAATAATGATAACAACAATAGTCAAAATTTTTATGACGATGATGGTACAAAATAGTTTATAGTATATTTATTTTTTATAAATAAATATATGTATATATATATATTTATTAAAGCAAAGGAGGAGAAGAGATGAGAGGACAAAAAGGTATTACTTTAGTAGCATTAATAATCACTATAATAGTATTATTAATATTAGCTGTTGTTGCAATAGCTGCTGTTTCTGGAAATGGTATATTAAACCATGCTCAAAACGCTAGAAGCGAATATCAAGCTGCACAAACAAACGAAGCAACTACCATAAATACTTATCAAAACTACTTAGATAATGAAGCTAAGAGAGCACAATAGTATTTTTATAAGCATATGCGCCATATTGCAATAATGATGCATATGCTTATTTTTAAAATATGAAGGGAGAAATGTGATATTAATTAATATATCATAGTTGAAATATGAACATTTTTTTATATGCAATAATATTTATAATAGGTACTTTTTTTGGAAGCTTTTTTACTTTAGCTGTTTATAGAATTCCTAAAAAAGAAGATATATTAATAAAACATTCATATTGTCCTAATTGTAATCATAAATTAGGATTTTTTGACTTATTTCCAGTGTTTAGTTATATTTTCCTTGGAGGAAAGTGTAGATATTGCAATAATAAAATTAGACCTAGATATTTAATTTTAGAATTATTATCTGGTTTTACTTTCTTGTTTTTTGCATTAGCTTTTAAAGTAACAATTTACAATATAAATAATCAAATAAATTTTGTAACTGTTTTAATATATTCTTCTATATTATGCATTGTTGCATGTATAGACAAAGAAAATATAACAATAAACAAGAATGTTATATTTGTTGGTTATTTGTTTGAAATAATGTATATGATATATCAATATACATTAGGAGTTTTTAATGTGTATCAATATGTTATATATTTAATGTTATTAATTTTGATTTTAATTTTAGACAATATATTTTCAATGGTTACAATGACGAAAAAGTATTATATACAAGTTTTATATTTGGCACTTTATATTATTGTGCTTTGTGGAGCAAAGTTATTTATTCTTTCAGTTATATTAACTTTACTAATTGTAGCAGTTCATAATATTTTAAGTAAAGATAAAAAAAAGCAGTTACCAATTGGATTTTACTTGAGTGTTAGTAATATAATAATTATTTTAACTGCAAATATGTTAATAAATTATTTTATTTAGAGAGGAACAAAGATGAGGGTTAAGGAAAAGAAGGGATTTATTGAAGTTGATATGGCAGTAGCGATAATTGCTATAATTATATTTTCAACAATAATAATTTCATTAATGTATAATAATGCTTTACAAAACAAAAAAATAAAAAAAGAAGCTTTAGCTATAATATATATTACAGAAACCTTTGAAAATGTTGGCATAGCTAGTTTTGATGATATAACATCAGATAATATTAGCAATTTTGTGCCAATTGAAGTCGGAAGATATTACACTGTTAGTACAGATGTTACAGAACTAGATCAGAATGAATATGAAAAAATAATAAAAAAAGTATCTATTTCTTTATCATATAAAGTTGGAAATAAGACGTATGATGTTACAATGGAAAGATTAAAAGCAAAGGAGTAAATATGAAAAAACAAAATGGAATTACGCTTGTATCCTTGGTAGCATATGTAATTGTTATGACAATAGTAGTTGCAGTGCTTGGAAGTATAATAACTAGTTTTTATCAAAATACTGATAGTATGCAAGCAGATACAAAGGAAGTTATTGAATTTAATAAGTTTAATATGTATTTTCTAAAAGAAGCTAAAACTTTAAATAATAAAATTGATAAACTGGAAAACAACTACATTTTATTTACTTCTGGAAATTCATTTTCATATTCTAATAATTCAATATACTATAACAACTTAATGATATGTAAAAATGTAGAAAATGCTTCGTTTTCTTTTAAGGAAAATGAAAGAACAGATATTGTTGAAGTCACCATAGAATTTCAAGATTTTCAAAAAACAATAAACTATAAAATTGAAGATATATATTAGGAGGATAATATGGAAAACGATAGAAGATTACCCATTGGTGTTGAATTGGTAAGAAGAGGAATTGTTACAGAAACTCAAATCAATTCAGCAATAGAATATCAAAAAACACATAGAAAAATGAAAATTGGTGAGATACTTAAAGAAACAACTGATTGCGATGAAAATGTATTAATTGATGCAATTGGAGATATCTTAGGCGAAAAAGGTATTATCTTAAGATTTAATGATGTTAGATTAAATGTTGAAGAATACATTTCTTTAGATATAGCTAAAACTTGTAAGGCTATTCCTTTCTATATCTCTCAAGGAAAAGTAAAAGTATGCTTTGCAGATACTGCAAATAAAGTTAATATAGATAAAGTTAGGCTTTTATTGTTAAATAAAGGTCTTGTTATGGAAAAATTTATAACATTTGAATCTAATATTAATGAAATTATAAACAGACTAGAAGGAAAAGCAGACGAAAACATTAACACAAATGAGGACGTTGTTAAATTAATTGATTCTATAATAAAAACAGGTATGAGCAAAAGAGCAAGTGATATTCATTTTGAACCAATGGAAGATAAATTGAGAGTGAGATATAGAATAGATGGTGAATTATATACTGTTGTAGAACTTCCAAAAGATAAACAAACACAAGTTGTAGGACGTTTAAAAGCAATTTCTAATATGTATCAAGAAAAGCAAGAAGATCAAGATGGTAGAATAATTGTTTATCCAGAATATAACATACGTGTTTCTTCTCAAAGAAATATATTTGGAGAAAAATTTGTTTTAAGATTATTAAAGAAAAATCAAAATATTAAAGGATTGTATGATTTAGGATTTCCTAAAAACAAAGGAATACATGAATGCTTTGAAAAAAGAAATAGTATTACTGTTATGGGAGCTCCAACAGGTGAAGGTAAAACAACTTCTTTATATGCAATTATAAATGACTTAAATAGACCAGAAGTAAATATAACAACAATAGAGGATCCGGTTGAAATAAGAATACCAGGTTTGAATCAAGTTGAAATGGATTCAAAAACTAACTTTGCTTCTTCATTAAGAACTATATTAAGACAAGACCCAGACATAATATTAGTTGGAGAAATAAGAGATAAGGAAACTGCTGAAATCTCAATGCAAGCTGGACAAACTGGACATTATGTATTATCTACTATTCATACAATAGATGCTGTAGAAGTTATAACAAGACTTAGAAAACTTGGAGTATCTAATTATGATATAGCAAGTACTTTAGCAACAACAGCATCTCAAAGATTGGTTAGAAGATTGTGTAAAGACTGTGCAAAAGAAAGAGATTTCAACGAAGAAGAATTAAAAATAATAAAATCAGTTGAAGAAAAATATGGTATTAAATTTGATATGAAGAATGGCAAAACATATGATGCAGTTGGATGTAAAAAATGCAATAATGTTGGTTATATAGACAGGATTGGTATATTTGAGGTAATGCAAATAAATGATGAGCTTAAAGAATTAATATCTAATGGTGAATCTTCAATAAAAATAAAAAAAGAAGCGTTAAAATATGGGTATGAACCATTAGAAATAGATGGTATTAGAAAAGTAATAGATGGTTTAACTAATATGCCTGAATTAAATAAAAAATTATTATTAAATTAGAAAGGAATTGAAAAAATGGTACAAATAGAAGATTTAATAGATATAGCTATAGAGAAAGATGCATCAGATATACATTTAATATCAGGTTTAAAACCAATGATAAGAATTGTTAGAAAATTAGAGGAGATTGAAAAATATGCTCCATTAACACCAGATGATATGTATGATATATACGATTCAATAATAAAAGGAAATTTGGACAAAGATAACCTGTTTAAAGAAACTAAGAAACTAGATACTTCATATGAATACAAAGATATAAGATTAAGAATTAATATATCACTTTCAGACGGTGTTCCAATATTTACACTAAGACTTATAAAGAAACAATTGCCTAAATATGCAGATTTGGGAGTTCCTGATATTGTTAGAAGAATGACATTTCAACCACAAGGTTTAATTTTAGTAACAGGAAAGACAAACTCTGGTAAAACTACAACATTAAATGCGTTAGTAAATGAGATAAATGAATCACAAAACAAAAAAATATTGTCATTAGAAAATCCAATAGAGTATAAACATACATCTAAAATGTCTATGATTGTACAAAAGGAAGTTGGACTTGGAGGAGACTCACTTACATTTAGTGATGGAGTAAAGAACTCACTAAGAGAAGACTGCGATATAGTAATAATAGGAGAGATAAGAGATAGAGAAACTATGGAAGCTGCAATTGAAACAGCGGAATCTGGTCACTTGGTAATTGGTACACTTCATACAAAGTCATGTGCTGAAACAATAGACAGAATGATAAATTTTTATGAAATTTCAGATCAAACAACTGTAAAATACCTATTATCATCTCTTCTAAAATTAGTAGTGTCACAAAGATTATTACCAGGGAAAAATGACAAACTAGTATTAGTGCCAGAAGTAATGGTAGTAGATAACATTGTTTCTGGATTAATAAGAAAAGAAAAACTAAGTGTTTCTGAAATTGAGGATGCAATACAAAGTAATTCAGATAATGGAAGCATTGGCTTGATTAATTCTATTGCAAAATTATTTGTTGAAGATAAAATAACTTTAGAACAAGCAAAAGCTCAAGTAGAAGAAAAAAATATAGAAATTTTAAATAGAACCATAATGCAATTAAGAATAAAAAAAGATAAAGGATTATAAAATAGGGGGAAATAGGCTATGCCAATTTTTGTTTATAGAGCTGTTACTAATAATGGTACTATAGTAAGAAATAAGGTAGAAGATATAAATAGAAAATCATTAATTAGGAAGCTAAAAAGAAACAACCTTACACCAATAAATATAGTACAAGTTAAAAGAATTACCTCAAGAGGGTCTCAAAAACAAAAGAGAAATATAAATGATGTAAATGATATTATAAAAGATATTGATACAGATAGCTATTTTAATACCACAGAAAAAACAGAAAAAGAAAGTCTTTTAAAGAGAATGGGAATAAATATTACTACTAAAATAACATCGAGAGATTTAGTAATATTTACACAAGATTTATATTTGTTAAAAAAGGCAAATTTTAATAATATACATGCTTTAAGTACAATAATAGAAACCACAGAAAACCCACAACTAAGAGAAATAATTAAAGATATATTGGCTGGTGTTGAAGCCGGTGAAAACATGTATACTACAATGGAATATTATTCTGATGTTTTCCCATATCTTTATATAAACATGATAAGAGTTGGAGAACAATCAGGATCTCTTACAAAATCTTTGCAAGAGGCTGTTCAATATTTAGATGAAACAGAAAGATTTAATAAAAAGTTAAGAGGAATATTAATACCAAATGCTATAATGTTTGTTGCGATACTTGCAATGTTGGTAATTGGTGTGCTTGTAGTAGTTCCAATAATTCAAAATTTATTTGAGTCAATGGGATCAACTGAAAAATTGCCAGCAATAACTTTATGGTTTTCAAAAGCAATAAATGTTATGATGCAATACTGGTATATTCCAATTGCAATAATAGGAGCAATAGTCTTAGCAGTAATAGCGTATATAAATACTCCTAAAGGAAGATACAATTTTGATTATTTTAAATATACTATGCCTTTGTTTGGAAGACTAATTTTTTCACTAGACTTTTTAAGGTTTGCAAGAGCAATGTTATTGAATTTAAATAACGGAATAAGAATACAAGATTCTTTGGAAACAAGTAAGAATGTAGTTAAAAATGTGGTTTTAAGATCAATAATAGAATCATCAATTAATGATATTATACTTGGACAATCTTGGGTGGAATCATTTGAAAGATCTAGACTTGCATCACCAATGATTATTGAAATGTTAAACATTGGTATGAGTACAGACCTTAAAGAAATGATGGCAAAACTATTAGAATATTTACAAATAGATATAGACAATACAATTACAAAGATAATGAAAGTATTACCAGAAATTGTTTATGTAATTGTAGGTATAGCATTAATATTTGTTGTAATTGTAGTAATAGTTCCATGTATCAATGCATATATGGGTGGCTGGTTATTCTCGGCAGCGGGCGTATAATAAATATAATGAAGAGTGAATATATTTTATTCATTCTTCATTTTGTATAATAGAAAGGAAAATTGTTATGAGAATAGGAATCGATATAGGTGGAAGCCATGTTGGAATTGGACTTGTGAATGAAGAAAATAATATTATTATACAAAAAGAACATATTTGGACTGCAGAGGAAAAGAAGAACTTTTTTAATAGTATAGAAATATATATAAAAAAACTAATCAATGAAATAAAAGAAGAAAGACCAGATGCTGTTATTGAAAAAATAGGAATTGGTTTTCCTTCAGCAGATATTGTGAATGGTGTGGTAACTAAAAATGGTCAAACAATAAATTTACCAGAAATACTAAATAAAGAATTTGGCATACCGGTGTATTTAAAAAATGATGTAAAATGTTCTGGGCTATGTGAAAAAACAATAGGAAATTTAAAGGATTACAATAATTGTATCTTTTTAGCATTAGGAACAGGAATTGGAGGAGCATATTTTTATAATGATAAATTAGTTACCCCAAATAAATATCAAGGATTTGAAGTAGGACATATGATTATAGAAATAAACGGTAGAAAATGTAGATGTGGGCAAAATGGTTGTTTTGAAGAATATGGATCAATGAGAGCATTTAGAACTGAAATTGAGGAATTATTTAATATTGAAAGAGTAACAAGCTTTAAAATGTTTGAAATAATAGAAAGTGGTCAAAAAAGTGAGCAAGTTAACCAAATAATAGAGAAATATACAGACTTTCTTGCTGTTGGTATATCAAATTTAATAAAGATATTCGAACCTGATGCAATATGCATTGGTGGAAGTTTTTCTTATTATGAAAAAATATTTATGCCTAAATTAAAAAATAAAATTCAGAAGTATTTACTTAATAAAATTCCAGAAATTATAATAGCAAAATATGAAAACGATGCAGGAATAATAGGTGCATCAATGCTTAATTCAAATTAAGTTGACAGATTCTAAAATATGTTGTATAATATTAAACAGTGATTACCAATATGTGGTAAAGAAGAGATTTAGTTTAAATAATAACATATTAGATGAATAAAAGAGAGAAGCGGAAACATTTGAGGATAAAATATAGATAAAAGATGTGTATTGTTCGAATTATAAATATATATCTTACTATATTGTTATAAATAAATATATAATTTTCTTTTGTAAAAGTAGTTTAATATGTTTAAACTACTTTTTATTTTAAACTTAATGGAAAGGATGAAAAATGGAAGATTTAAAAAATAATACTGAAAATGTAGAAGAAAAATCTACAACAAATCAAAAAAGAAGAACACCATACAGAAAAAATTATAAAAAAGATGGTGCGAAGAGGGAGAATAAAGTAACAGAAAAGAAAGAAAATACAAAGAAGGGAAAACAAAATAAAATATCTAATCAAGACTTAGAGGTTAAATTTAAGAAAAGTCCAGTAAAAATAATACCTTTAGGTGGATTGTTAGAAATAGGAAAAAATATTACAGTTTTTGAATATGAAAATGAAATGATTATTGTTGACTGTGGTTTAGCATTCCCAGAAGATGATATGCTTGGTGTTGACTTAGTTATACCAGATATTTCGTACTTAGAAAGAAACAAAGAAAAAATTAAAGGAATGGTTATAACTCACGGACATGAAGACCATATAGGAGCAATACCATATTTCTTAAAGCAAATAAATGTACCAATTTATGCAACAAAATTAACAGCAGGATTAATAAGAAATAAATTAGAAGAACATAAATTATTAAGAAGTACAAAGTTAAAGATAGTAAATCAAGGCGATAAAATTAATCTTGGAAAAATGAAAGTGGAATTTATAAGAAGTTGCCACAGTATTCCGGATTCTGTTGCTCTTGCTATTCATACACCAGCAGGAGTAATTGTTCATACAGGAGACTTTAAAATTGATTATACTCCAATAGACAATGAAAAAATGGATTTTGGTAGACTTGCTGAACTTGGAAATAAAGGAGTTTTAGCATTACTTTCAGATAGTACAAACTCAGAAAGAAAAGGCTATACAATGTCTGAAAGCACAGTTGGAGAAGTATTCGATAAACTATTCTTAAATTGTTCTAAAAGAATTGTTGTTGCAACATTTGCATCTAACATTCACAGAATTCAACAAATTGTAAACTCAGCAGTTAAATATAATAGAAAAGTTTCTGTTTGTGGAAGAAGTATGATAAATGTAATAAAAACAGCAATGGAATTAGGCTATATAGATGTACCAGATAATACATTTATAGATATAGATATGCTTAAAGACTATACAGATGAACAATTAGTAATTTTAACAACAGGAAGTCAAGGAGAAGCAATGTCAGCCTTAACAAGAATGGCATCTGGTGAACACAGAAAAGTTGAAATTACACCAAACGACTTAATTATAATATCTGCAAATCCAATACCAGGAAATGAAAAATATGTATCTAAAGTAATAGACGATTTAATGCAAATTGGAGCAGAAGTTGTATATAGTTCTTTGGCAGATATACATGTATCAGGACACGCATGCCAAGAAGAACAAAAACTAATGTTATCATTAATTAGACCAAAATACTTTTTACCAGTACATGGTGAATACAGACAACTTATGGCACATGCTAAAACAGCGGTAAGTGTTGGAATTCCACCAGAAAATATATTTATAATGAATAATGGTAGAGTAATGGAAATCAGTGAAAATAGCGCTAAAATGGTTGGAACAGTACAATCGGGAAGAGTATTAGTAGATGGACTGGGAGTTGGCGATGTTGGAAGCATTGTTTTAAGAGATAGACAACACTTATCACAAGATGGTTTAATTATTGTAGTTATAACAATGGACCAAAATGGCGAAGTTGTTTCAGGACCAGAAATAATCTCAAGAGGATTCGTATATGTACGTGAATCTGAAAACCTAATGGATGATGTAAAGAAAACAGTTCAAAGGGAATTAGATAAATGTGCAAATAAAGGAATAAAAGATTGGTCTGGAATTAAATCAAACTTAAAAGATGGTTTAAGAGACTATATATTTGCAAAAACAAAAAGAAACCCAATGATATTACCAATAATTACAGAAGTATAGAAACTGTAATTTGCTTTGAAGATTACTAGAGAATAGTTAATGAATATAAAGGAGAAATGAAAAATGGATTATAAAGATTTAGCAAATTTAATATTTCCAAATGCAAAGGATATTTCATATTATGAAGAAAAATATCCAGCAAGAAATTTACCAGAAGGAGCAATTGTTACAAGAGTTGCACCAAGCCCAACTGGATTTACACATATAGGAACTTTGTATCAAGGTTTAGTTGCTAAAACAGCAGCTCTAAGTACAAATGGAGTGTTCTTCTTAAGAATAGAAGATACAGACCAAAAAAGAGAAGTAGAAAATGCAATAACAAATATAATTTCATCATTTAATGACTTTAATATTATACCAGATGAAGGTATGATTTCAGAAGATGAAAGCAAGGGAGAATATGGACCATATAAACAAAGTCAAAGAAAAGAAATATATGAAGCATATGCTAAGTATATGATTTCAATAGGTAAAGCATATCCTTGTTTTGCAACAGCAGAAGAATTAGACGAAATGAGAAAAACTCAAGAAGCAGCTAAAGTTAGGCCAGGATATTATGGGGTATGGGCTAAATATAGAAACTTATCAGTAGAAGAAGCAGCAGAAAAAATAAAAGCAGGTAATCCATATATTATAAGATTTAAATCTCCAGGAAGAGAAGACAGAAAAATAAAACACAAAGACGTTATAAAAGGAAATGTAGAATTTCCAGAAAATGACCAAGATATAGTAATAATAAAAGCAGATGGACTTCCAACTTATCACTTTGCTCATGCTGTTGATGACCATTTAATGCATACAACACATGTAATAAGAGGAGATGAGTGGCTATCATCTGTACCACTTCATTTACAATTATTCCAAGAGATGGGATTTAAACCACCAAAGTATGCGCATATATCTCCAATAATGAAAAATGATAATGGAAATAAACGTAAATTAAGTAAAAGAAAAGATCCAGAAGCAGCAGTTTCATATTATTCTGAATTGGGAATACCAAGTTTGGCAGTAAAAGAATATTTGTTAAATATTGCAAACTCAAATTTTGAAAACTGGAGAAAACAAAACAAAAACGCAGATATTTCTGAATTTAAGTTTGAATTAAATAAAATGAGTGTAAGTGGAGCTTTATTCGATATGGTGAAACTTTTAGACGTAGCAAAAATTGTAATATCAAAATATTCAGCAGAAGAAGTATATGAAAAAGCTTTAGAATGGGCAAATAAATTTGATAAAGAATTAGCTGAATTGCTACAAAAAGATAAAGAATATACACTTAAAGTATTAGGAATAGAAAGAGGAAACGAAAAACCAAGAAAAGACATAGCAAAATGGTCTGACCTAAAAGAAAATATAGGATATATGTATGATGAAGAATTTGAAAAAATAAAATCAAACTATGAGTTACAAAAGATAACAGATAAGGAAAAAATCAAACAAATTCTAAACATTTATGCAGATAAATATTTTGATATAAATGATGACAAACAAACATGGTTTGATAAATTAAAAGACTTAGCAGAAGAATTTGGTTATGCAAGAGAAGTAAAAGAATTTAAAGCAAATCCAGAAAAATATGAAGCACACGTAGGAGATGTAAGTACACTAATAAGAATAGCACTTACATCCAAAACAAATACACCAGACCTATATGAAATAATAAAAGTATTAGGAAAAGACACAGTAATAAAAAGACTAAAAGCATTTAATTAAATTATATAGATATTTCTATTAGATAAACTACGATTTATTAAAGGGGTTTAAATTATGGAATACAATGTAGGAGATATTGTAAGAACAAAAAAAGTACACCCATGTGGAAGCAAATTATGGAAAATTACAAGAGTTGGCGTAGACTTTAAATTGGAATGTCAAGGGTGCGGGCATATAATAATAGTAGAACGACCAAAGGCACTAAAAATGATTACAAAAATAGAAAAAAGATGCGAAGAAAATTAAATCTTCGCATCTTTTTTCGTTATCCTCTAAGTGAGGAAAAACGAAGTCTAACAGTTGAACGATTTTTGAGGATAAAATTAATTTCAGAGTCCTTTATTCTAAGAAACTCAACAATTTCTTCCAATTCCTCAGAACTTAAAGTCTGCAGGTAACTAGGACCAGCATTTACTAAAATATCCAAAATCCGTTCAGGTGTCATAACTTTACCTCCAATATTACTAGACTAGTCTAGTTATTTATAATAACTATTATACAACATTTTTAATAAAAAATCAAATATACCAATGATTTCAAAAATGCCATAGAAAAATTACAGACAAAATATTGACAATATTGTGAATTCAATATACAATAACATCATGAAAATGTAAAAAAACAAAAGAAGGAGAAAGTAAATGAAAAACGTTGTAACTGTTGGGGCTGTACACACACACACACACACACACA
>CAKPSF010000008.1 GCA_934183305.1 uncultured Clostridia bacterium
TCTAAATTTTCTAATTTTGCTGTGTGTGCTTGTTGCACTTTCTCTAAATTTTCTAATTTTGCTGTGTGTGCTTGTTGCACTTTCTCTAAATTTTCTAATTTTGCTGTGTGTGCTTGTTGTACTTTCTCTAAATTTTCTAGTTTTGTTGTATGTTCTTGTTGCACTTTCTCTAAATTATCTAACTTTGTTGTATGAGCTTCTAAAATCTTTTCATGTCTTTTTAATATTTCAGTATGTTCTTCTAAAATTTTCTCGTGTCTTTCTAGTATTTGAGTATGCCCTTCTACTATTGTTTTTGTTTCTTTTACTTCTTTGTAAATTGCTTTCATTAAATCCATATTATTCATATCTTCAATTTGTTCTTTTTTCATTTCATATCCTCCTTATATCTTTTTGTCAAAACCATTATATACTTTTTTGACAATTTTAGCAACCCGTTTTTGGTAACTTTTTTATTATTTCTTTTTCTTTGATTTGCGTGGTATATACGCTTTTATCCTTAACTTCAAATTCATCAATTTTCCCATATAGTTGTGCGATATTATATATGTATTCACCTTTTTTTACATTGTCATTTACTTTTGCATATAGCATTGGGTTAATTATGCTTTTAAATTCTTTAGATACTTTTCCATATTCAATTTTAATTTCTATTATCGAACCTTCATTAGAAATATTATCTAAATCAATGTATTCACTAGTTGATGAACTTACTTCCTTTAATAATATATATTCTTCATTTTCTGTTTTGTAATAAATCTTATAATTAATATCTTCATTATATATTCCCGTTACTAGCTTAGTGACTTTAATCTGTTTATATGGTAAAATTTCCTTTAAACAAAGCTCATCTAGAAGAGTATTGCTGTTATTTCTAACATCAAATTCATATTTTATTTCTTCATTTTTCTCTGCAAATTCCTGGCCTTTCTTTTCTATTTTTACATCGGGTAGAATTGGATCATTTTCAACATTTAGAATTTTTACTTGATTGTTTTCTGTCAAGTTTATAAGAAACTCATTATTGTTTAGTAAATATCCTTTTGTTGATTTTTTCTCTTTTACCTTATATCTTCCTATGTCTAATTTTTTAGATTCCGCTTCCCCTTTTTCATTTGTTTCAATTATATCCACAAGTTCATTATTATTGTTATATATTTCAAATACTGTTCCAGATAAAAATTCTCCTTTTTTTCTATTTAAAACATAACTATAATTACTGCTTTTCTTTATTATTTGTATTGTTGCTTTTTTTCTTATGTTTTCTATCGTTTTGATTAATGTTTTATTATGTTCTATATTAATTTTAATAGTCTTGTTATCTAACACATATTTATTGTCAGTTTTAATTTCCTTTAAATAATACTCACCTATTGGAATGTTTTTGCTAATAGCATATCCATTAGAATCAGTTATTAATTTTTCTACCACCTTACCATTTGAATCAATTAAATCAAATATAACTCCATTTATTTTTACAGTTTTATCTTCTTGATCTATTTTATATATTTCTACTTGTCCTTTCTTTTTCTCATTTTGAATTAATATATTCGAAGTTTGATTCCAACTTATGTTTACAACTTCATCCTCACATAAACAATATTCTTTTAACGTCTTAGTTTCTCTCAATATGTATTTGCCAACTTTTATATCAGAAATATATGCTTCTCCTTTTTCATTTGTTTTCAATTTTTTTACAATATTATTATCACTATCAATTAAATCAAATTCCACATTTTCTAGAAATATATTATTATCGTCTTTATCTACTTTTGTTATTTTTAAATTGCCCTTTTTATATTCATTTTTAGCTACAAATTCAATTATCTCTTTATCTTGAATGTTAATTAAATACTCTCTTTCATCTAATAATATATAATTTAAATTTTTTCCAAGGCTTATTTCTTTTATTATATATTCTCCGATAGGTAGTTTATCGCTTATTGCCTCACCATTTTTATTAGTTGTTAATTTACATATTGCATTGCCTTTGGTATCAGTCAATTGAAACTCAACTCCTTCTAGTTTTATATTACTATTTTCTTTATCTTCTTTAATTATTTTAACTTGCCCTTTTTTCTTTTCATTTTCTATTAAAATATTTGAAGTTTCATTCCATTTAACTAATATATTATTATCAACGCAAAGATTATATTCTTTCTTAGTTTTAGTCTCTTTCAGTATATATGAACCTGTATTTATATTATCTATAATAGCTTCTCCATTAGCATCGGTAATTAAATGTCTTATAAATCTATTATTAGAATCATATAAATCAAATTCTATTCCACCAAGTGTTATAGTATTGTCATCTTTATCTACCTTAGTTATTTTTAAATTTCCTTTTTTGTGTTTATTAGTTATTTCTTTTATAACTTGTTTATTATATTGTGTAGATATGTTAAATATTTCGTTTCGTTTTAAATAGTTATCATTTGCTTTTTCCTCTTTTATAATATATTCTCCTTGATATAAGTCATTAAATATAATTATTCCATCTTTATTAGTGCTTGCTTTCTGAATTAACGTATTATCTTTTTTATATAAACCAAATTCAATATCTTTTATTGGCTCTAAACTTTCTTCATCTTTTTTTATAATTTTAATACTTGCCGTATTTGTTTTAATATTAAAATTAGTAGATGAACTATATTCTGCATATGGCTTATATGTCACAGCATAATTTTGTACATCGTTTCTTGGGGCTTCACCAAAGAATATTGGTTTTGTATTGCAATATGCAGATACATTAATATTTCCCGATATGTTTTCATTCATTTTTTCTTTAGGTATTGCTAATCTAAACTTTTCATTGCTGTTAAATGAATCTTTTTTTGCGCCATTGATATCACAAATGTATGTTCCAATTGGAAAATTAGATATTTCCTTTATTCTATATGTTGAAATATTTCTATCTGCTGTTACTTTATATTCTTGATAATAATAGTTTTCGGTTTCAATAAAATCTCCAACTTTAGTAATATTAAGCTTTGCATCTTGATTTATTTCATTTCCCGCTTTTCCTTTTTCTGATATTTCATATATTGCATTTATTATCTTTTCTCCCTTTTCATCAGCAGCTTTATAAAATGAGTATACATCTCTATTTAATAATACAGTATTTACTGCATGTTTTGTTGCCACATATGCATCATCTATTGTTTCTACTCCTAATTGCTCAGGTGTTTTATATGGATAACCGTTTAGTATTGTATTATATATAAGTTTATCTTTTAGTAAATCATTAATTGTAACCGTGTAATCCCCTTCTTCGTCAACTCCATGTACTCCATGTTTTATACAATATGTTGGGTATTTTTCTCCATCTATTTTATAGCAAATATATCCGCATTTAATCGGATACCATTTTCCTGCATTATAAAATTTAATATGGGTATTAATACTATGGTCATAAATTAAATCTGCTTTTGCTATTTCTGCTGCATTTATTACTGGTAAAATTATATTCATTAAAGTTATTAAAACTAAAATAATTATTGATATTTTATTTTTCATATATTACTTTCCTCCTTATATTTCTACTGCTTGTACACATAATCTTTGGTTTGGTTTGTTTTTTATGCAAGTTATCATTGTAATTCTATTATCGTTGGTATTCTTTAGATATGACCAATCTGTATCATATATTACTTCTTTTTTTACAACTCTATATTCTCTAGTGTAAAATTTAGTTTTATATTTTATTTTATCTCCTTCTTTTAGTTCATTAATCCTTGCAAAGTATGAATATTTATTAAGCCTATTATGTGCAGCTAGTCCAATATTTCCGTCATATTTAGCTGTTTCTGTTATATGTCCAATATATTCTTTTAAAATTTCTGAGGTACTGCCTTCTTTCACAGTTGCATTCAAATTAATCTTATCTATTTCTAGAATTCCTAAAACCGTTTCATCTTCAATTGGTTCTTCTTTATGATAAGATACCTCTAAATATTGCTCATCTGTTTTGACTTCATCAGGTAAAGTTAAATCATATTCATGTTCAGTATTAATATAAAATATACTTAATAAAAGCATTGCAATAATAACAATACCCAAAAGATATTTTATTTTTTTATTCATAAAACCTCCTTTCTTATTCGTTTTTCGCTTTTCTATTGGAAATAAAAAAGAATTAAATAAATTTCAATTTTTGTCTAGCCAAAGTTGTCTGTTAGATAAATAAATCATTATAATAGTTATACAATACTTTTTATATATTTGCAACAATAATCGTTCGTCAAAAATCGACAGGCTACTTTATCTTTATATTTTCAACAAAAGTAAAAAAAGAATAATTAAAAGTTAATACTTAAAAATTTCATTCTTCATTAACTATTAATCATTCAATTCATTTTTACCTATTATTACTTATAATAAGTAGTACTTTTGGTGGAGGTGAGGAGAGTCGAACTCCTGTCCAAGAACCCTTCCACATAAACTTCTCCGAGTGCAGTTTGTTATTAAAATTTCTTTAACTAAAAGTTAACAAACAAACTAATAATTAAAGTAGTCTTTAATTACCTACTATTTTCAAGACAAAAAATAGCTTCGTTCCCCACTAATTCGTCGCCTTATTCTACAACGTGGGCATTATAGATAAGACGTCGCTGCGACTAGGCAGCGTATGCTAATTCTCTATTATTATCAGCGTTTATTTTTAATTTTGCTTTTTTAAAGTGGCCAAAGCAACCATCCACTACTCGCTATTTATGCTTCTAGATTATTGTCGAAACCAAATACACCCCCATATAATAAATATTATACAATATTTTTTTAAGTTATTCAATAATTATTCTTGCATATAATTAAAATATGTGTTATTATAGATAACGTACTTGAGATAGGGGCATAGTACATCGGTAGTATAATGGTCTCCAAAACCACTGAGCTAGGTTCGACTCCTAGTGCCCCTGCCAAAGTGCTTTGGAAATCCAAAGCACTTTTTTCTTTTTATTCTTTATTTTTAATTCGAGGTTTTTTATGTCTAATTATTCAAAGTTTTTTATTATATTTATTTTAATTATAGTTTTAATTCCAAACTTATTTATTCCAACCATATCTTCCTCAAACTTTAACAGTAATTCTGATGAATTAATGCAATATTATAATGTTTCAGATTCTGAATTTTGCTGGCCAATTCCAGGTTATACAAGAATAAGTTCATATTTTGGAAAAAGAAGTTCGCCAGTAGCAGGTGCAAGTTCCTATCACTTAGGTTTAGACATTCCAGGACCTGAAGGGGCGAGCTTAGTTGCCCCCACAAATAGCGTCGTTTCTTTTATAGGTTTTAATGGTTCTGGCGGATATGCTATTATATTAAAAAAGGATAACTTACAATTTATATACCATCACGTTTCTCCAAACTACATAATTCAAAAAGGAAACATAGTTTCAAAAGGTCAAGTAATAGGATATGTTGGTCCTAAAAATGTATATGGAGTTTTAAATAACCCTTATAAAGATTCAAATGGCAAACCAACCAACGGTGCTACAACTGGTCCCCATTTACATTTTACAATAAAAAAAGACGGCAAAGCCGTCAATCCATTAGATTATTTTTAATTACATATCATCGTCTTCGTCTTCATGATGATGTCCTTCGCAAGAACCTCCACAACCATGGCATCCATGTGAACAATCGTCATCATCATTCCAATCTAATTCTATAACATTATTACATTCAGGACATGTTACACTATCTCTTAATTCATCTGAACAGTCCACTGTAAATTCAGCATTACAATATGGGCATTCTATATCAAATGAAAAGTCTTCGTCTTCATCGTTAACATATATATCTGTTTGAATTTTATTAATAGAATCCTCTACTTCTTTCATTCTATCTTCCATAATTTGGCATCTAGCAAAAACGCTATCCATTCTACTACTATATTTTTCTTCTATTTTTTCAAATTCATCTAAGAACAAGTTATATATATTGTAAATTTGAGTTTTAACATATTCTAACTCTTTTTCATCTTTAATGTTTTTTTCAATATCTAACATTATTTTCTTTAATTTTTCTTGTAACTCTGACATTAATACTCTCCTAAACTCTTTCCATATATTCACCAGTTCTTGTATCTATTTTAATAACATCTCCAATGTTAATAAATAAAGGAACTGATATTTCATAACCATTTTCTAGTGTAGCTGGTTTTCCAGAAGTTGTTGTTGTATTTCCACTAAATCCTGGTTCTGTATATGTAACTTCTAATTCAACAAACATAGGTGGTTCAACTGAAAATACTTTACCTTTAAAAGATAAAACTTTAACAGACATATTTTCTTTTATGTATTTTAAACTATCACCTAATTGCTCTTTGTTAAGTGGTAATTGTTCATATGTTTCATTATCCATAAAATAATATAAATCACCATCATTATATAGATATTGCATATCTCTTTTTTCTATTTCTGCACCTTGTAATTTTTCTGATGGGTTAAATGTTTTTTCTAAAACTGCACCAGTTATAACGTTTTTTAATTTTGTTCTAACAAAAGCTGCACCTTTACCTGGTTTTACGTGTTGGAATTCAACTACCTTATATACTGAATTATCTAATTCGAATGTTGTTCCATTTCTTACATCTCCTGCCATATATACTTCTGCCATTTCTATTTACCTCCATATTATTATAATAAAATCCTATATATTTTATACCATAATTGCTTAAAAATCAATATTTTTGTCAATATTCTTAATATATTTTATATTTTTTCTGTTTTCTTTATCCAATATTATTAGCATTTCAATTAAATTTTCCTGTAATAATTCTTTTAAAATTGGATTCTTTTTTAATGTTTCTATATTATCACCATGCGCAGTAAATATCCCCTTAACTCCAGATGTAACAGCATATTTTATTGCTTCTATATCTTCTTTTGTTCCAATTTCATCTGCACATATAACTTCTGGTGCCATACTTCTTATCAACATTTTCATTCCAATGCTTTTAGGGATATTATTTAAAATATCTACTTGTACTCCCAAATCATTCTGAGGACTATTTTTGTACATTGCTGCTATTTCTCCTCTTTCATCAACAACTCCAACTGTTTTATATTCACTTAAATTCCTAATTAAATCTCTTAAAAGTGTAGTTTTTCCGGCTCCTGGTGGTGAAAGTATCAGTGAATTTAATATATTTCCATCGTTATATATTGTTTTAAACACTTCATTTGATACTCCTATTATTTCATTTGCAATTCTAAAATTCAAACTATATATATAGTTAATATTAATTACCTTTTCATTTTCCATTACAACATTTCCAGATATTCCAACTCTATGTCCTCCCTTTAGCGTTATATACCCTTCCGAAATTTGTTTTTGATATGAATATAAAGAATTTTCTGTTATTTTTTGCATTATTTCTAAAATATCTTCTGTTTTTACAAAATATTGTGTTTTTATTAAAACATTATTGCATTTCAAAATAATTGGTCTTTGATTTCGGACTCTTATCTCTTCAAGTTTATTAGAATTTATATATTTACTTAATTCATTTTTTATATGTAAAGGAAAATACTCCAATATCTCCATTAATTTAAATTTCCTCAAAAAATATTAGAGATAGACTTATAGCTTGTCTATCTCTATATATTATATTCAATTTATTATATTTTAGAACTAATTATTCTGCCCAGTTATGATATACCTCTACTACATCGTCTAAGTCTTCAAGTCTATCTATTAGTCTTTGCATTTTTTCGCCTTGTTCTTCACTTAATTCTATATATGTAGTTGGAATTAATTTTAC
Source organism: uncultured Clostridia bacterium (assembly GCA_934183305.1). Classification (GTDB taxonomy): domain Bacteria; phylum Bacillota; class Clostridia; order TANB77; family CAG-508; genus HGM13634. Next base: position 7,767 of record CAKPSF010000008.1, read on the forward strand.
ATCAGCTTCTAAGAATTCTAATCCTTCTTTTTCTAATGCTTCTCTAACTTCTGTAAAACTAGATGGATCTGTTGTAATTTCATATACTTCTTCTGAAGCTTCAAAATCTTCTGCTCCACTATCTAATGCAAGCATCATCATGCTATCTTCATCTAAATCAGTAGTGCTTCTATCTATAACTATTAAACCTTTTTTATTAAATAGATAAGATACACAACCGCTAGTTCCAAGATTTCCTCCTGATTTATCAAATGCATGTCTTACATCTGCTGCAGTTCTATTTTTATTATCTGTTGCAGCACTTACTATAACTGCTACACCATTTGTTCCATAACCTTCGTATGTAATTTCTTCGTAATTTTCTGTGCTTCCAGATGCTTTTTTAATTGCATTATTTATTGTATCGTTAGGCATATTTGCTGCCTTACACTTAGCTATTATATTTTTCAACTTAGAATTACCAGCTGGGTCAGGTCCACCTTCTTTTACTGCTATTAATAATTCTCTTCCTAATTTTGTAAATACTTTTCCTCTTGCTGCATCAGCTTTACCTTTTTTAGCTTGAATATTATGCCATTTTGAATGTCCTGACATTGCTTTCACTCTCCTTTTTTATTTTTATTTGCTATAATATTTTAGCACATATTTCTTGTTTTGTGTAGTATTTTTTGCTATTTTATTAAACTTTAATTTTTTATTGCAACTAACAATTCATTTTCTTTTACTGTAACTTTTTGATTATGTTTATAATATACGTCACCAGGAAAAAGAACTGTATAATTATTATTTTCTAGTTTTTTCTTTATTAAATCTGTTGCAATTACGACTTCTTCTTTTGATAGATTCATTTTTACTCTTATTTCATAATATGTAAAAATAATAAAGTTTCCTTCTTTGTTCATTTTATTGTTAATATAATTATCTAATTCATCTATTGTCATTTTCTAACTCTTCCTCCTATTTAATATTAATATATTATCACAAAAACAGATAATTAGCAATGCTAACTATCTGTTTAATCTTATTATTTTTACCCTAAAGCAACATCTAGTACCATCATTAAAACAAATCCCGCAATTAATCCTAGTGTTGATAAATTTTTATTTTCTTTTACAGATTCTGGTAACAATTCTCTTGCAACAACTATTATCATTGCTCCTGCAGCAAATGCAAGTAAAAACGGTAACAGACTTCTAATATAAATTACAAGTACAGCACCAATAATTGCCGCAATTGGTTCAACCAACGCTGATGCCTGCCCTATCATAAAACTTTTAAACCTAGAATATCCTTCGCTTCTCAATGGAAGAGATACTGCAGCTCCTTCCGGAAAATTTTGTATTCCTATTCCAAGTGCTAGCATTAATGCACCAATTGCTGTAACTCCAGGAATATTGCTTGTTATTCCTCCGAACGCAACTCCAATTGCTAAGCCTTCTGGAATATTATGAATTGTAATAGCTGAAACTAAAAGTATTACTCTTTTTAATGAGTTTGAACTTCTAAGACTATCTTTATTTTTTAAAGCTTTATCTAAAAACTTATCTGATATTAATACAAAGAATCCACCAATAATAAATCCAATAGCCGGTAATATCCATGCTATGTAGCCTAATTCAATAGATAAGTCTATTGATGGACTAAGCAACGACCAAAACGCCGCCGCAATCATAACTCCTGCACTAAATCCTAAAATTGTGTCTAATATTTTTTTATTTACTTCTTTAAAAAAACAAACAACAAGTGCGCCTAATGCTGTTACTCCCCAAGTAAAAGTTCCCGCAATTAATGCTTGGAATATTGGGTTTAAATCTTCAAACCAATTCAATCTTATTCACCTCGCATTATATTTTATGTTTAGTGATTTTGTTTTGTTCCAAGATTTTATTGATTCAAATATTTTTCTATAATTTTAGACAAATTTAGCCACAGTGTTCACAATGATGTTCTTTTAAATTACACTTTTCTTTTATTTTTTCTTCTGTCATCTTTCCTTCTTTTCTATAATAATCTGCAATTGCTTCATGTATTGCTTCTTCTGCAAGAAGTGAACAATGTATTTTTACAGGTGGTAAGCCATCTAAAGCTTTTACAACATCACCGTTTTTTAATTTAAGTGCTTCTTCTATTGTTTTTCCTTTTATCATTTCTGTAGATATGCTACTTGTTGCAATAGCAGCTCCACATCCAAAAGTTTTAAATTTAACATCTGTTATAATGTTGTTTTCAACTTTTATAAACATTTTCATAATATCTCCACAAACCGGATTTCCAACTTCTCCCACTCCAGATGCATCTTCTATTTTTCCAACATTTCTTGGGTTTGTATAATGATCTACAACTTTATCTGAATAATCCATTTATTTATTCTCCTTTTCTATAAATTCTTCCCACAATGGTGACATTTCTCTTAATCTATTTACTATTTCTACTAAATTTTCTATTAAGTAGTCTATTTCTTCTTTTGTATTATATTTTCCTATTGATATTCTCAAAGAACCATGTGCTATTTCGTGTGGCAATTCAATTGCAAGTAAAACGTGAGATGGATCAAGTGAACCAGATGTACATGCACTTCCACTAGAAGCACAAATGCCTTTTAAGTCTAGATTTAAAAGCAAGCCTTCGCCTTCAATAAATCTAAAAGAAATATTACTATTTCCTGGTAATCTTTTTTCTTTATCTCCATTTATTTTTATATATGGTATTTTTTCTTCTATTTGTTTTTCATAATAATTCCTTAAATCTTTAATTGTCTTGTTATGTTCTTCAAGAGTTTCATATGCCATTTCAAGAGCTTTAGCCATACCAACTATTCCAGCTACATTTTCTGTTCCGGCTCTCTTGTTTCTTTCTTGATGACCTCCGTCAATATATTTTTTGAAATTAACTCCTGTCTTTACATACAAAGCACCAATTCCTTTTGGTCCGTAAAATTTATGACCAGATAAAGATAATGCATCTATATTCATATCTTGAACATCAATTTTCAAATTTCCAACTGCTTGTACAGCATCTGTATGAAAATAAATGTTATTGTTTTTTGCAATTTTTCCAATTTCTTTTATTGGTTGAATTGTACCAATCTCATTATTTGCAAACATAACTGTAATTAAAACGGTTGTTGGTTTAATAGCTTTTTTTAGCTCATCTAAATTGATAATTCCATTTTCATCTACTGAAATATATGATACTTCAAATCCTTCTTTCTCTAGTTCTTTGCAAGTTTCTAGAATAGCAGGATGTTCAATTTTAGATGTAATAATATGATTTCCTTTATTTTTATAGCTATGTGCTATTCCCTTTATTGCTGTATTATCACTTTCGCTTCCACCTGCTGTGAAATAAATTTCAGATGGTTTACAATTTAAAATTTTAGCAATTGCTTCTCTTGAATCTTCAACAGCCTTTCTTGATTCTCTTCCTAATTTATATATTGCTGAAGCATTACCATACTTTTCTTTTAAATATGGTAGCATTTCTTCAAAAACTTTTTCATCAAGCTTTGTTGTTGCAGCATTATCAAAATATACGTTTTCCATTTCCTTCCCCTTTTCATACTAAACTAATAGGAATTATACAACTTATTTCCTAGTATGTCAATAGGGATTGATGTAAAAAAATTGTGCAAACCCTAAAATTCATTTTTTAGAATTTGCACAGTTAGCTTGACAAGCTCATTATAAATTAATCCAAATTTACTGTCCAAGCTCCTGAGGCGTTTTTTTCTCCTATGATATCAGATGGTAGAGAAACTACAGGACGCACGCCATATTTCTTGATGAAATAGCTGTTGTCAAGCACAGTGCCGACATAGTGTACAAGCATAACATTATAGCCATTGCCATTGGCAGAAGGCGAAGCCAACCAGTAGCCATAGCAATCATCTTTTTCATCTGTATATGGGAAATACAAGCTTCCTGCTTTATACAAATTTGTATCGCCAGATACAATTACAGAATATCCGCCTTTTGGTTCCTCATCCTCATCCTCATAATCTTCGGAAGCTTTGGCAGCTTCTTCCAAGCTTGCTGTCGTTGTTGGTCCTACAAAATACCCTGTTGCATTATTCTCAGTTTTTAATTGTATTGTACTTTTTTCGTTCCAACTTTTTATAAACATTTCTAATGTTGGGCTTCCTATTGCTTCTATTCCTTTACTTGCATTTCCAAACTTTGCTGTCCAAGCTGTAACATTTAACAAATCTGCTGTTGCTCTTGCATTATCATTCGTTGAGCTTGAGTTAGCACTTAGCCAACCTAAACCATACTTGTTTGCTATTGCTGTTGTTATTGTTGATGCTCCTGTACTTGTAAAGTTACCATAATCCCAATATGCACCATATGTTCCATCTTCACTCATATTTAAGTCTGTTGGCAAGTTTGCATTACTTAAATAATCACTTGTTATTATATAAACATAATTTTCATCTTTATAAAATATTTTCCAGTCATCTACCCCTCCTGCTGAATATACTACTTTATCTCCGTAATTTGTTGCTGTTATTGTTACTGTATCTCCTGTTCCTCTACCATTTATTTTTGAACTTTCTGTATCTAAATATTCTGAATATTCATCTAATCTTGTTTGTTCATTTGTTTGTGCTTCTGAATATTTTGTCTTTGCATTTTGAGCTTGATTTAGTATTCCATTTCCACTTACTGCACTTATTGCTACTACTGCTAATATTAATAGTACTATAATTGTTATTATTAATGCAATTAGGGTAATACCTCTATTCCTTTTTTCCTTCATTTTTTTCCTCCTTTGAATTTTTATTTATAAATTTAAACACAAAAACGAGAGATAGTATCACCCATCTCTCGCATATATCTTTAATAAAGCATATTTCATGCTTTTTTTATTGTTTTTTAGATTACATTGTGTGTGTGTGTGTGTGTGTGTACAGCCTCAACAGTTACAACGTTTTTCATTCATTTTCTCCTTCTTTTGTTCTTATTTTACATTTTTATGATGTTATTGTATATTTAATTTACTATATTGTCAATATTTATTTATAATTTTTCTAAGAAACGTAGCTTCGCTACATGTGCATTTTACTTTGCAAATATGCACTATCCAAGGTAACCTAACTTTGTTGTTTCAGAAAAAGTTTCAATTTTTTCTATGCAATAAAAAGAAAAAATGTTAGCTAAAATTGCTAACATTCTCCATATTTATCTCGTTCTTATTGTTTTTCAGTTTCACATTATAAGAATTTTTAAATAAAATTATATTTAAAACAGTTGCTATAACTAAAACAACTACTACAATTACTTTTCTATTCATAACCGTACCCTTCCTCTAATCTATATTTAATTTATTTTGTTGTCTATTTTAATATATTCTATATACTCTATATTACTATTTTCACTTCTTTTTACCATGCAATTATATATTTCATTTCTTAATTTTTCTTGTGCTTCTTTAGCTGGTAAAGTTTCATCTGTAAAAAATGGCCCATCTACATATGTTACAATTTGAATTTTATTTTTTCCGTATTTTTGATATGTGTTTGTTATGCAAAAAGATGGTTTGTTTAATTTTACAGGATACTTAAATGAAACAGATTTGAATGGCCTTATTTTAGTATAATATGGCCAAATATGAGCTTCTGGATATATTGTTACAGATGAACCGCTTTCAATCCTTTTATTTATAATTTTCAAAAAATTTTTTGTTGCATCTTTTGTATTTGGAATTGGTATTGCTCCAAGCATTTCTACTAGTCTTCCTGTTCCCTTAAGAGATATATTAACTGGATTTACTATTAAAAAATTTCTTTTAGGATAATTTGCAATACTTGGAATAAATGTATCTGCAAAGCTTTGCGTATGATTTGCATAAATGAAATATCCACTATTTTTATATTCTTTTAACTTTTCTTTTCCAACAAACTTAATTTTAAATTTAAGTTTTGCATAGCCAATTTTTATTGGAATACTAAGAATATTTTGCAATGCTATTGAGCATATTTCCCAGATTGCATTTTTTTCATATCTAAAGCTTTTATCTATTACTCTTGGTGTTAACTTAGATGGAGCAAATTCATCGTTTAGTTCATCTTTATAATATATTACTTGTCTTTTTTCCATATATTAATTCCTTTAATTGTTCTTTATTTTCTGTTGTATATTCAAGTGGTATTTTATAAAAGTCCTCATATATATTCTTCCAGATTTCATAATTTTTTTGTTTCATCATTTCTTGATTTTCCAATTCAGACAAGTTTTCATCTGGATAAATCGGTTCACTTATATTTATTATATATTCTTGTACTGGAAATCCATCATTTCCAATTATATCGCTATCTTGCATTGTTATAAAAATTGGAATAACTGGCACTTTATTTTTGGCAGCAATTTTAAATGCTCCATTTTTTAATGGTTTTGGTTTTCTATAATTCCACCATAAGCTTTGTTCTGGATATATTAGTATAAAATCTCCTCTATCTAATATGATTTTTACAGATTTCATAAATTGTACCATAGTTTTAGTATTAGAACTTAATGGTAAAGTATCACAATTTCTAAACAAGAAACCATAAAAGCCTGGAAAGTTCGTATAATTTCCCTCTCTTATTACTTTAAATAATTTCTTTTCTTTTATTAATCCTGACATTCTAAAAACTTTTTCTACTGAAAAAGAATCAAAAGGATTAAAATGGTTACAAGTTATTATTGCACCAGTTTTGATGTTATTAAGATTTTCAATTCCATTTATGTCTTTTATTATTAATTTATTTGTTCTTAGTATTTCATCTAAGAATCTTTCACCTATTCTTTGTGCTACCCTTCTTTTTATTTTACTTGTACTTTTAGTTTTCAAATAGTCTACATTTTCAGGTGTTAAAACTATGGTTGGCGGATCCTTTTCAGGATCGACATCAAACTTTCCTTCTCTTTCTAGTTTTTCAATTTCATCTAAAATTTCAAGTCTATCTTGCGCTTTTTCTTTTACTTGTTCTCTCATTACATTCCCCTATAATTTCTATCATCTCCAACGCAGTCACATTCTTTTTGTGCAAGTTCTCTTAATTTTTTATCTGATTCTCTATCTTGGAATTTTTGTTCATCAGTATAATTATTTTTTATTTCTAATATCTTATCAAAATACTCTGTTTTTTCAGCATATTGCCAAAAATATTCTTTATACAATATATCTTCAAAATGCCATGGTTTAAATGCTAAATTATAATGTATTAAATGTAACTCATCTCTATTTATTATATCCCCGCCTATTGGCATTCTATCCCAGGTATTTTCAAGCAATTTTACTCTACCTTTACACAATCTATTTAAATAATCCTGATCTTGAGCAACAGAAAATTTTACTTTTTCAAGTAGATATAAGAATTTTTCTTGGAATTTAAATTTTCTAAGTTCATCTAAATTCATTAATAATATTCCAGCATTAAAATAGTTTTTATAAGTTGCAACTCCAACAACTTTTTCAGCATATTCTCTAAATACTTCTATTGTTTGAATTACATCATCTGGAACTGCTGCTAACAAATTATCACCCATATCTACATTATATAAGTCTGCTATATCTGATAATATTACAATATCACTGTCTAAATATAACACTTTATCAAATTGTGGATATAAATCTGGTATAAACAATCTAAAATATGTTGTTTTAGAGTAATAATCACGTGTATAAAGTTTATCTTTAACTTTATTTATATAATAACTTAAACACACAAATTCAATATTAATATTCTCGCTTTCATATTTTTTTATTTTTTCCTGATTTTCGTCTGTTATGTTAGTATATAAAATTTTAATTAAGTAATAATTTTCCTTTTTTGAATTTTCCACTAATGACTGCAAAGCAACTGCCAAAAATGGTACATATTCATCATCTACTGCAAAAAAGATTGGTATTTTATTTTTCTGTTTCATTATTTTCCCCTTTTATTTTTTCGATTTCATATTGTTTTTTCCAATTTAAATATTCATTTAAGTCATTATCAAAGGCTTGGCATTTTAATATTTTATGAACTTCTTCAATTTGCCATTGTTTAATATTTTCAGTATGTGGATATGGTCTAAACATTAATCTTTTACTAAAATGGCATATTATTGTATCTTTTTTATTAAATTTAGATTGTTCATTATATATTCTTGGAATTATCTTTTTTCTTGTTGTAGACCAAAATATTGCATCTTGGTCTGCAAACAGCATTTTTTTGTTTTTTATTAAAGTTCTAGCTTTTTCTAAAAGCTTTGTTTCTTTTATTTTTTTCATATTTAATAAAAGCATACCAGCATTAATGTAATCTGGTCTAATAAGCCAACATCCATATTTTTCTTTTACAGCTGCATATTCATAATCTGATATATCTATATTATATAATTTATCTATATCTCCTCCTGCCATCATATCTATGTCTAGATATAACAACTTATCTGGTATATTAGGTATTAAATCCGCTAATAATCTAAGTAGAGTATATGGTGTGCAATATGCATTTTCATTTTTACAACCGTCCAAATTCTTTTTCATATAAACTTGTAACATCTAACTTTATTACTGAATTATCTTCTTTTTTAGATTTCACAACTTTATTTAAAAAATCAATTTGTTCATCTTTAATTGATGTATAATTCGGATTTATTCTTGAAACATCCATTGTAAAAATATAGCATCTAATCGTTTCTTCTGTTCTATTGGTAATAGAAATTAATTCAGTTAGCACTCCATCAAATACTTTTTCATTTCCACATAAAAGTAAATTTATCATTATTTCATTCCTTTATAATTTTTTCAAGAATATTATAATTCATAATTCGATTTATTTCAACAAATCTTCTAAAGTTTTGCTATCAACATATTCTTTTATTGCATCATCTAGGCCTTTCCAGAAATTATATGTTTTACAATCTTTTTTTCTAGAACATGTCCCTTCTTCTGTTAAACAATAAGTAGGAGACAATTCACCCTCAGTAGCCCTTAAAATATCTCCAACTATATAATCTTTTGGTTCTTTACTTAATTTATATCCTCCCATATTTCCTCTGGCAGTTTTTAAAAAGCCCGCTTTATTTAAAAGTGAAATAATTTGTTCTAAATATTTGTTAGATATCTCTTGCCTTTGTGCAATATCTTTTAAAGCAATATAATCTCCATTATCATTTAATGCCAAATCAATCATAACCCTTAATGCATACCTACCTCTAGTTGATATTTTCATTTTACAATCTCCTTACATTTTTTATATAGATATATGGTAACATAAAAAAAGATAATTAGCAAATACTAATTATCTTTTTATTATTTCTTTTTCTACTTATTACTTATATGTATATCATCAATTTTTGCATTCATTTCTCTTGCAATTATACTTTGAATTTGTGCAGTATCTTCTTTTTTTAAGTTATCTTTATTTACTACAACATTTATGCTATCATCGTTTACAAAAATTACGACATCATTAAATCCTTTTGTTCTTATTAAATTTTCGCAAATCATTATCCTGTTTTTAGTTTTATTTATATTTTCAATTTCTTTTTGTGCAGCTGTTTTTTGTTTTTCACTTGAATTATTGTTATCTAATATTTTTTGATAGCCTTCTAGCATTTGTGAATACATTACATCTCTTTCTAATCTTGAAGCATTAAAATAACCTTCTGCTTCATTTGCTAAATCCGAATTTGTTTGAACTGTATTTTCTTCTGTTGTTGAAACTGAGCTTTGAACAGTATTATCAGTATTTTCAGTTACATTTTGTGCAGAATTTTGAGCTGTATTTATACTATTAGATAAGTTAGTGCTTACTAAAGTTGCATCTCCAATACTTGCAATCTCTGTTCCTGTTTGTACACTAGAATTATAGTTTAAGTATCCTGCCGTTACTAGCATTAGAGCTAATACTAATATAGTCAATTGATTTTTTTTAATTAATTTCATAAAAATTTCCTCCTAATTTTTCTTTTCAAAAACCTGAATTTTATGTGTAGGTAAGCCGTGTTGCTGCTTCTACTGCCTGTATTATATATGCTTTAGCATTTGAATTATTTGCTCCAGTAGCAGTAATTATTGCCCCTTCTATTTTAGGACTAACTGTTTTTTGAGTAATTATTTTATTGTTTTCTAGCACAACTTCTTCACTTGTTTCACTGTCTTCAACAACCCTGGTTCCACCAGAAGAATCTGTTTCATTTGTTGTACTTTTTTTGCCATTTTTATTATATATAGGAATTATTTCTTCTGTTTCATTATATGTAATAAGAACATCAACGTTTCCAACACCAACTATATTAGATAATATATTTTCGAGTCGTGTTTCTAATGTATCTTCTGTATAATTTTTCTCAGTAACTTCTGCCAATTTTTTTGAATTACTACTTGTTTTGTCTTCTTCTTTTTTGTCGTCTTTCCAAATAACATTTATTACAATAACTGTAATAATAAGAATTATTAGGAAAAAAACTAGATTTTCGGTTTTCTTTTTGTTATCTCCATTACCTTTAAAAAAATTTTCAAGTTTTTCCTTTAACATACTTTCCTCCTCTTTAGTTTATTTTTATATTTTTTACATCTATTTTGTATTCTTCTGATAAGTATTTCTTTAATTCTTCTTTGTCTTTTTCTGATATTGTTTCTTTCTTATTTTCACTAATTACATTCTTAGATATATTAACTTCATTTACTTGTATTTTGTTATTTGAATTTTCATTTTCTTCTTTTTTTACTTTTTCTATACTTAATTCTATACTTTTTAATAAATTTTCATCCAGCGTTATATCAGTTTCACACTTTAATACTTTAAATCCCTTTAGTTCAACCTTTTGCTTTATGTCACGCTTTATACTATCTATATATGTTTGTTTAATTAATTTAGAATTAGTATCTTCAAATTTGTCTGCGTTACTTGAGGTTTGAATTGTATCTTTAAAATATTTATTATAATTAAAATCTTTAAAGTTTATTTCATTTCCTGTTAATTTAGTTATAACTGGTTGTATTATTGTAAACAGCACATACACCCCAATTATCATTTTTATGTATTTTTTGTTATTTCCTTCTGGCACAATCATTTCTATAATTGTTGCAATAATAACAGCAACAATTACTTGATTAGACCAATTTCTTAACCAATTTATCATATTTATTCTTTCCTTAGTTTATCTATATAATAAAGTACCATTCGATACTTTTATTACTATTGTTAGTCCAACTATTAGCATTACAGCAACGCAAAAGATTATTGCAAGCAATATTTTGAAAGTATCTCCAATGGAGTCTAATAGTCCTATTATCTTTTCATCTGCAATAGGCTGACAAACACATGAAGCAATATAATATGTAAAACTTAAAAGTGCTAATTTTATAATTGGCAGTGTGCATATTCCTATAATAACTATTATTCCAATAAAACCTACTGCATTTTTTAATATTCCTGCGCACCCTATAACTGCATCTGTTGCATCACCAAGTATTTTTCCTACTACTGGTATTACAGTAGAAACAGCAGCTTTTGTTGTTTTGGCTGCAACTCCATCAACAGTTTCTGTAATACTTCCTTCTAAACTTAGCACTGTAACAAATAGTGTCATGATAATTCCTAATATCCAAACTCCTGCTGATTTCATAAATTTAGATATTTTATCAATTCTTACTTTATTTGATATCTTAGAAACAATACCTAAAGTTGTTCCAATTATTGTTAATGGTAAAATAAAGTCAATAATAAAATTCCCAATAAAATTTATTAATAACAACAATATTGGTTTTATAACTCCTGCTGATACTATTGCTCCAGTTGTAAGCATTAATGTTAATAACAATGGTATAAGAGAATTTGAAAATCCAACTAGGTTTGTTATTGATTCTTTTGTCATGTTTATTATGTCTGAAAAATTATTTAACACCAGAGTTATTATAATTATGTATTCTGCAAAGTATGCTATTTGTGATACGCTTTTATTTCCAAGTCCATCGCTTATTGTAACTAAAATACTATGTATAATTATAACTATCATTATAATTCCTATATTACTAACTGCTGTTTTTGTTTCTCTTCCTAATATGTTAAGTAAATTATTAAAAAAATTTGTATTGCCTATTCTTCCAGTAATTGCAGCTTCAAAAGCATTGTTTAAGTCAATACCGTCTAAAGTTCCATTTGTATACTTTTTTGAAGTAGATATAAAATCAGATATTCCTAATGATTGTTGCTGGCTTTCTAAAACATTAATATCTGTTGCAAACACAGATACATTTACTGAAATTAGTACAAAAAGAATTACTAAAAATTTTTTCATTTGTATATTTCTCCTTATGGTAAAACTTTTAGTATAGCTTCTAACAAAGAAGAAATTATAGGTAAAGATATAGTCATAATTATAACTTTTCCTCCAATATCTATTTTATTTGCAATAGCTTTTTCACCCGTATCTTGGCATATGCTAACTGCAAATTCTGTTAAAATTGCAATCCCTGTTATTTTTAATATAATTCCTAAAAATTTACTATTTATATTTGCTCTACTTGAAATATCTTTTAATAAATTAATTATTCCAGAAAAACTTGAAAGTGAAAGTCCAAGTATTAATATTCCAGCAACAATAGAAACATATATAGCAAATTCTGGTTTATATTGTTTTAAAACTATTATTACAATAAGTGCAGTTAAGCCTATTCCTATTATTTTTATTATTTCCATTACTTACTCCTTTTTATAAGTTAAATAATGTTCTAACAGTATTAAATAGTCCACTTATTTCCTTTATAACCATTGTTAGTACAATAACTAAACCTGCCAGTGTAGTCATCATAGCTTGATCTTCACGTCCTGCTCTTACTAATACCTGATGCAATACTGCAACCAGTATTCCAATTGCTGCAATTTTAAATAGTAAATCAATATTCATATGTATCCTCCAAATTTATATTAGAATAATAAAAATAGCTAGTCCAACAATAGTTCCAAGTGTTTTATACATCTTTGCATTTTTACTTTCTTCATCTTTTGCCTTTTTTATTTGCATTTCTACTAACGTTTGAGTCATTTCCAGCTGATTTATTTGTCCTTGTTTATCTGTTTGTCCAAGCATTTTGCCTAAGCTTTTTATATTTTCAATATCTTCATTAGATAAATTACTATTAACATTTTCAAATGAATTTTCCCAAGCCTCTTTTGCATTATGTTCTCTCATGTTTTGCGATGCATTATTAAAAATTTGAGAAATACTTTTATCTACCATGTTAGATACTTCTAAGAATATTTCCGGAAGTGGTTCATATGTAAAATTAATTTTGCTTTCCACTATACTTAAAGCAACATTGAACTCATTTAATTCTTTAACTCTTAAACTATACCTTTTTGCAATAATATTTCCAAGAAAACTGCATACAATAAAAACAAGTAAAAGCATTATAAATTTAATAATTATCATTTGTATTCCCCCGTATATTATATATATTCATTTATATATTTTTTAGAACTAAAAAAATATATATTTAAACTCTTATTTTAAATCTACATAAAGTTGTTTAAAATTGAATTTTGTGATATAATATTATTACTACTATTGTAGAATAAAAAATTTGGAGGTTTCAACTATGCAACACGATTTACAGCTTTACTTACCCGAAGCAATGTATCATCTAGATGAAAATATGAATTTGGAAAAAATATCACGTTCATACATTGATGATACAACAATTACTTGCAAAGTCACCCGGCTAGATTGTTATGATCAGGTTCTTGAAGTAGATTTAGGTAATCAACTATATGGTATTATTCCTTTTGAAGATGCTAGCATATATCCAGCTTTTAAAGATGATCGTATTTCTCCAAGTATAATATCTCTTGTAGGACACGATATCAGAGCACAAGTAACATCTTTAAAGCCTCAAATTGTACTTTCAAGAAAACGGCACATGTTACAAGCTTTGTCAATTTTTGCACACCAGAATCACTTTGAATATTCAACAATAACAGGTTTCTCTTCTCTTTCTGCATTTGTAGATATAGGAGCAGGAATAACCGGAAAATTATCAAAAAGAAATTTTATTCCAGTAAGATTCAGAAACATACGAGATATTGGATTTAAATTATATGATACTTTTCCAACTGATGTGCTAAATTTTGACCCACTAAATAACTGGTTTGAGCTTTCAAGATTATCTTGTTTGCCACATTTTACAGATGTGCTACAAAAAGGTGATGTTGTTACATGTAAAGTTTTTGATTCTGTACCAGATGGAAGCGGATACCATGTTTGCATTAACAAGTCTATAGCCGGCATAGTAGATTCTACCGTTCCTTTATATTACGGAAGCGAAATTGTGGCTGTAGTCAGAAAAGAACCTGTTATAGGTAAGAAAAGTGTACAATTATCATTTTTATCTTTTCTGTAAACCAAACAAAACAAAAATAAGAATGCAATTTGCATTCTTATTTTTGTTTTATTATTTTTTTAAGTTTTGAATATTTTTTTTAATTTTGCAAACAATATTATTAATAAATTTTTCGGAGGTGCTTTATGGGAAAGAAAAATAAAAACAACAATAACAATAATAGTAATAATCAAGACAATAATAATAACCAAAACAACAATAGATAGTATAAAGCCTCAGGCGAGTTGCCTGAGGCTTTATACTATTTATACAATAATTAATTTATAATTTCATTTTTTATCTGCTTTACATTAAATTTGAAATAATATGGTTTTATATCTGGTAAATATTCTCTTACCCTTTTAACTGTACCATCCTTTAATGTTATTGTTAAATTAGGGTATGTTATTACCATTTTTTCATCATTAAAAAACTTATTAATAATCTTTACTCTGTTATCATTTGAATATATTTTATCATATATTTTAACTATATCATTTTTATTAGAAACATCTAAATTATTTTGCACAGTTTGTCTAACTAAGTAATATTCAATCGCTAATCCGGATATTGCACAATCTACTAAAAGAAATACAAATAATATAATCACTATTGTTTTTATAATCTTAATATTAACCTTTTTCTTAATAAAATCTATTATTTTATCAACTTTTGGATTAATAACTTTCATAAAGTATACACCTAATAATCCCCAAAATAATGAATATAAAAAGCAAATTCTACCATTTATATTTAAAAATCTATTTGAATAATCCCACCATCTTACATTTAAAATTATTTCTCCTAAAAAGCTCAAAATATATTCTACAAACGAGCCAACAATAAAGCCTCCTAAAAATAATAAGTGACTATTTTTCTTAAAGTATCTATTTAAAACAACATACATAAATACAGCACCAACTCCATATATACCACAAAATGGTCCGTATAAGAAACTTTGTCTACTTTCTAAAACATTATAAAAAACTAATGCAAATAAGGTTTCAATTATAAATCCAACAAAACTATATATAATAAAATATGCTAAAATTCTCCATATGCTAGTACCTAAAATAGTAAAACTTTTTTTCTTTTCTTGCTCCATATATTTCTCCTCCAGACATATTTCTAATAAAATTATTTTTTCATTTTTTTTAGCTTTTCTTTTTGTTCATTAGTTATTCTATAAGATTCAATAGCTTTTTGGATTGCTTTGTTGTATGTCCACATATCCAAACTTCTATTATTTTTTAAATATTCATATGTCTCATCATAATATTTAATCAAACATATTGAAATTGCCCAAGCAACAGCCATTTTCACATAATATTTATCTAATTTTGTTTTATCAAATATTTCAAAGTCTTTTTTCAAATATTCTTCTTCTACATAATAATCTAAAATCATAACAATTGCAAATCTAACTTCAAATTCATTATTTGATTTTAAATATTCTTTTATTAGTATATTCATTTCTTTTTTATATTTTTTAGTAATTTTTAAACCAGCACAAAAAACATCACAAACAGCCCAGTTATCTATTTGGGGTACAAATGCCTTTATATATTGTTCTAATTTTTCGAAACTAATATTTTTTTCTAATCCGATAAGCATTCCTTGTAACATAATTTCTTCGTAATACTCATCATCTATCATTTTTAGTAATTCTTCTAAATTATTATCTTTACTTATTTCTTTAGCATAGTTTCTAAGAACTGGAACCCTAACTCCTAATATATTATTTGTACCAGGACATAAATTGCTATGAAATTTTTTATATTTACTATCTGCTAAATTTATTAAATCTTTTTTTATATTCATATTCTACCTCAAAAAATATACTATGCACAATAATTTTATGCATAGTATATTTTTTTGTCAAGATATATTAATTGTTTTCTTGTTTTTCATTTTTATTGTCTTCATTATTGTTTAATATTGCTTGTTCTTTTGTATTGTCTTCTTGTTTTTTTATTGCATCTATAATCATTATAAATTTAACATTTCCTTCGTTATTTCCGTTTAACATTGTAAAATTATTATATTGTTTTGATAAGTCACTTAATTTTTGTACTCTTGTTGTTATGTCTTTTACATCTCCATTTATATAATTACAGATTTGTTTTATTCCCTCATTATTAAATTTTGACATTCCTTCTGCCAATTCACTTGAACCATTATTCAATTCGTTTAATCCTGATGTTAATTGCTCTAATCCATCTCCTAATGTACTCATTTGACATGCTACTTTTTTACTTGCTTCTGATTTTACTTTATTTCCAACAGTTGTTGCAACAGATGTAGCTGTTTTTTTAGCTGCTAATGTTGTAGCAGATTGAGCTGATGTTAATGCTGTTTGCTCTGCTATTGCTTTTGCACTTGCAATACCTTGTTTTTCAATTGTTGTTCTTTGTGCTTCTATTCCTGCATCTGCCTCAGCTTTTATTTGTTTAATTTTTGCATCTGATAAGTTTTCTGCTTGTTTACCAATTGCATTTAATTGTTCTGTTGATAATTTTGCATTATTAGCTGCTGCTGTTCCAATTGCTTGTAATTCCTCTTGTGTTAAATTTGGATTTGCATTTTTAGCGCTTGCTATTGCTATACTTTTTGCTGTATCCATAGCAGTTTGCATTGCTACAGCCTTAGCTGTTTCATTTGCAGTTTTCTTTGTTGTTGCAATGGCTGTTTGTTCTGCTATTGCTTTTGCATTTGCAACAAATTGTTCTTTTATTGTATCAGCTTGTGCATCAATTCCAGCATCTGCTGCTGCAATAATAGCTTGTTTTTGTTCATCTGTTAATATTGAACTATTTTCAGCTTGTTTTTCTATTGCTGCTAAAGTTTTTGAATCTAAAGCATTTGTATTATCATTTTTTAAACTTTTAGTTGACTCATTAACTTTGTTTGTTATTTGTTTTGCTCCATCATATGCAGTAGATATGCCATTGCTTACTTGATTTGAACCTTCTTCTAATTTATCTGCACTTTCTTGCAATGTATTAACTTTATTATATAAACTATCTATTTTATCAAATAATTTTAAATCATCTTCTTCTATAACTTTTGGAGTTACATATGTTATTATGCTACTAGATTCGAAATCCTCTGCATCCATAGTAATTTCAATGCTACTTGGTATTTCTATTGTTTTTTTACTAACACCTAAACTTTCTTGTAAACCAGGCATAGCCATTCCTATAACAACTGTTTTACTTCCATCGTTTATTAATTTACCATTTGAAACAGTGATGTTTTTATTATTATCATTTTTTATTATAGTTCCTGCTACAACAACAAATGGTGTATACATTTTTACATTTTTCCCATTAACTTTAACAATATGTGAATCTTTGTTTGTGTAATCTAAAGTTATTTTTACTTTTCCTGATTTTCCTGCAAGTTCACTTGCTGCAATTTTTTCTCCATTTAACTCATATGTTACATTACATTCTATTGGTAAATCTTTTTGACTTTCCCCTTCGTAGTATATATCTTCTTTATTTGCTTGCCAAATTAATGAATTTCCATCTTGTTCAAATGTTTCATCTCCATTTGTGTTTGTAATATTTAATAAATCAGATAAATCTTTTAATGTTTCATCTTCTTTATCATTTTTCAAATGTGTGCTTACAATAGTTTGATATTTACTACCATTTGCATCTAATTTAGAGTACACTGTTTCATCTTTTGTATAAGCAAATACTGGTGCAGTATATGCTGTCATTGTAAGTAATAAAGCTCCTGATATTATTTTTAATCCTTTTTCTTTCATCTTTCTTCTTCCTTTCATATACTAATTATTTATTTTACTCATTTTTCTTGTTGTTTTACAAATAATTTTATCTAATAACATTAAAAATGCTGGTAATACTGTAATAACAACAACCATACTTATAATTGCTCCCCTAGACATTAAAGTACATAATGAACCAATCATTTCTATTTTTGAATATGCACCAACACCAAATGTTGCTCCAAAGAAACATAAACCACTTACTATTATTGATGATATTGATGTTCCTAACGCTTCATCTATTGCAGCATATTTATCTTTTCCGTCTTTTCTTAAATCAATATATTTAGTTGTAATTAAAATTGCATAATCTATGGTTGCTCCTAATTGAATTGTTCCAATTACTATTGAAGCTATAAATGGTAAAGATGTATTTGTATATGCTGGTATTCCCATATTTATAAATATTGCAAATTCAATTACAGTAATTAAAATTATTGGTAATGAGATAGATTTTAAAACACATATCATTATTACAAATATAATTGCAATTGAAAATGTATTTACGCTATTAAAATCGTGATCACTTATTTCTACTAAGTCTTTCATTAAAGGACCTTCGCCAGCTAATATTGCGTTACTATCATATTTTTTTATAATTTGATTTACTTCATTTACCTGATTATTTAAATCATCTGTTGCCATTTCATATTTAGAACTAACTAAAAGCATTTGATATTTATCATTTTCAAATATAGATTTTATATCGTTTGAAAGCATTTGCTCTGGTAAAACTCCTGAAACTTTAGGATATCCCAAAGTCCATCCAATACCTTCAACATTATCAATTTCTTTTAGCATTTCATTTACTTTATAATCTGGTAATTTTGCATCAACTAATATTACTTCTGTTGATACCATATCGAATTTTTCTTTTAATTCTTTGTTTGCAGTAATACTAGGTAGACTTTCTGGTAATGATTTGTCTAAGTTATAATAAACATCTGTATTTTTATATCCATAAATTGCAAATGGTAAAATTATTATAAATAAAACAATTATTGCTTTGTAATGTTTTATATTAAAGTCTTTTACTCTTTTAAACTTAGGTAATATCTCTTTGTGTGTTGTTTTTTCTATTAAATTATTAAATACTAATATCATAGCTGGCAATACTGTAACAACACAAATAACACCTAGTAAAACACCTTTTGCCATAACTATACCAATATCTTTTCCAAGTGTTAAATTCATACTACATAAAGCTAAGAAACCAGCTATTGTAGTTAATGAACTACCAATTACAGATACTAATGTTTTTGAAATTGCATGTGCCATTGCTTCGTCATTGTTACTATATATTTCTTTTTGTGCTTTATAACTATGGTATAAGAATATTGCAAAGTCCATTGTAACACCAAGTTGTAATACTGCACTTATTGCTTTTGTTATATATGAAATCTCTCCTAAGAATATATTCGTTCCCATATTGTACAATATAGCTGTTCCAATATTAAGCAATAAGAATATTGGTGCTACATATGAATCTAGTGCTAATTGTAAAATTATTAAACATAGCACAACTGCAATTATAACGTATATTACAACTTCTGAGTTAGATAAATCTCTTGTATCTAAGACTGTTGCAGACATTCCGCTAATTTTACAACGTTCATCTGTTATGTCTCTTAATTTCTCTATTGTTTCCATAGTTGTGTCTGAAGAAATGCTATCTTTAAAAGTAACTAGTAAAATAGTATTTTCATCTTTGTATACCTTATCTTTTATTTCATTCGGAATCATCTCCACTGGTATACTTGTTCCTAGAACATCAGAAATTCCAACTACTTTTTCTACATTATCAATTTCTTTAAACTTATCTTCAAGTTTTAAAATATCTTTTGTTTTCATATTTTCTAATACAACAACAGAATATGCTCCCATGTTAAAATCTTCTGAAAGAATATTTTCACCTTTAATTGTTTCTATATTATCTGGCAAATATACTAAAATATCATAATTAATTCTAGTAGCTTTCATTCCAATAATTGATGGGATTAATAATATTAATGCTATTATTAGAATTGTTTTTTTGTGTTTACATATAAATTCTCCAAATTTAAGCATTTTTGCTCTCCTTTCTCTTATGACTTTCAGTCACTTTACATATAATAATACTTTTATGACCGTTAGTCAATACTTTTTTATAAATATTTTATTATTTATGCATTTTTATTGTTACAAGTGATATTTATAGTATTATTCAAGTATTGTATTATAGCAAAAAATTCATTTGAATTATTGACTATTAGTTCATTTTGTGTAATAATATATTCATAAGGGGGATTTTTTATGAGTTTAACAGATCAAAAAAACGAAAAAGAATCTAGGTTATTAGACACTGCATTTAAACTTTTTACCCAAAAAGGTATTAAAGACACTTCTATTCAAGATATAGTTGATAATGCAAATGTAGCAAAAGGAACCTTTTATTTATATTTTAAAGATAAATATGAAATACGTGATATATTAATAACAAAAAAATCAGAAAAATTATTTAATGATGCTTTAGAGCATATGAAAAGCAATTATATTGAAAATTTTTCTGACCAGATTATATTTATTATTAACTATGTTATAGATGAATTAGTTAAAGCTCCTTTAGTTTTAAAATTCATTTCAAAAAATTTATCCTGGGGAGTTTATAACGAAACAATCACAAAAATATATAATGAAAAAAATTCAGACGAAGAAAGCCTTTATGGATTATTTTTAAAAGGCGTTAAAGAAAATAACTTAAATTTACAGAATCCAAAGGTTACTTTATTTATGATAATAGAACTTGTAAGTTCAACTTGCTTCGATTCTATAATTTATAAAAAGCCTTTACCTATTGAAGAATATAAACCTTATTTATATAATGTAATTAGAAATTTATTAAAACAATAACGAAAAAAATAATGAGTGGATACATAAGCTCCACTCATTATTTTTTATATGACAAATATTATCTTTTATACTCTTCATTTGTAGTTTTTACAGTATCTGCAAATGTTGATGTATTTCCATTTGAATCTGCTCTTAGTGTAACATCAGCTTCTGTTATAGTCATTCCTTTTCCAACAAATAGTTTTTGAATTCCATCTATTCTCATCTTTTTTCCGCTTTCTATAGTTGAATTACTTATATATAATTGGTTGTTGGTTTCTCCATTTGTTCCTCTTAATACTCCAATTGTTCCGCCAACAGAAGTTAATGTGCATCCATTCATATATACTTTATTGTTTGAATTATTTGCTGCTGTTCCTCCACCTATATAAAAACTTCCTCCATGAATTGTTGTAAATTTGCTTTCATCATGTTGTCCATTATACTCTCCACTTTTTAATATTGCGTTTTCTACATACGCTTCACCATTTGCGCCTTGTGCAAAATATATTCCTCCATGCCCGTATCCGTCTAATGTTCCTCCATATACATATAATTTTCCATTTTCTGAGTTTTGTATTCCTGAATGAACTCCATAAACACTTCCTGAGTAAAACTTCATTTCTCCAGAATTACTAATTCCAATTCCATTATTTGGGCCACTTCCTGATGATTCCGTAGCATCTGCAAATACATTTGTATTTATAACAGTCATTTTTGCACCAGAAGCATTTGCAACTCCATATGAAGCTTGTTTATTTGCATTAACACTTATATTACTATTCTGGATTGTTGTATTGGCACCAGTTATAGAATTTTCAATTCCTAATGCATCTCCTTTTGCAGAATTAGCATTTATTTCAGAGTTTGAAATTTCTAGTGTTCCCTGATTCATTATTCCATTTATATATTCTCCGCTCAACTGAACTAATATTTATCTTGGTTTTTTTCACAATACAATTAGCATCTGTTGTATAATTTCCTATTCCATACACAATCCCCTTTGTAGAAGAACCTATCACTTCTACATCTGTAATATTCATTAGCTCATAAGCTGATATTACAATGCAATTTCCGCTCATTTGATGTGCCTTTTATAACAGAATTCTTAATTTGAGTATTAGGCATTTTTGCTTTAACCGGCTTTATTCCCTGAGCCATCCCATTAACACTACTATTTACTTCTATTACAGAATTTTCGATATTTGCACTATTAGCTTGCAATTGTATCCCAGTTGCATTTTTACTATTTTCAGAATATATCTTGCAATATTTAATATTAGCATCATTAGTTATATTAATTTTTATTGGTAAACATCCTGATGTTGTATTATTAACCTTACACAAATATTCTCCACCTTGTACACTAATATTTGCACCATTTGCATTTATTAATTTAGGTGCCACACTAGCATCTCCACTAACGTCTTTTTGAATTTTACTTCCTTGTAACATTCCATTTATTGTTGCTGTTGTTGATGTTCCAAAATATAACTCTGCTTCATTTGTTGTTAATGTTATTGTATTTCCTCCCAAATTTAGTTCTACATTTTTATTTATTGTTAATTTACTTGCTTCTTCTGTGTTTTTTAATAACACAACAACTACATTGTTATTCTCATCTTTATATATTCCTGCGCCAGCATTTTCTTTTGTTGAATCTGCATTTGCTGTTGTTTCTCCATTTACATCTTCTATTGCTTTACTTAATGTTGTATAATATGAAAATTCATATTTTTCTTGTAATTCTGCTACTGTTGGCATTATTTCCTGTGTATTTAATACACCTTCATAATATTTTAATAAATCTTCTTCTCTTTTAGTTGCATCCATATAATTTTTTTGCGCATTTCTTGCATGTGCTATTATTCCATCTCCTGTTATTGCATTTATTGCTACTACTGCTAGTATTAATAGTACAACAATTGTTATTATTAATGCAATTAGGGTAATTCCTTTATTCTTTTTTCGTTCCATATTTTCTCCTCCTTTGATTTCCATTGACATTATATAACAGTTTGTTTTATTTATCAATTTCTTTTTTCATATTATTCGCAGAATTTATTTTTTTATTTTAGTCTTTTTTAATTCGACTTGTTAATGACATTTCCTCTCTTAAAACAATCCAAATTTAAAACACAAAAAAGACAGGTAAAAAATTTACCCGTCTCTCGCATATATCTTTAATAAAGCATATTTCATGCTTTTTTTATTGTTTTTTAGATTACATTGTGTGTGTGTGTGTGTGTGTGT
>CAKPSF010000009.1 GCA_934183305.1 uncultured Clostridia bacterium
TTTATAGATTAATTCTTTATCTTCCAAGTAAATACCTCCTTTCTTTCTTTTATAAACTAGCTTACATATAATATAACCTAAAAAAATATAAAAAAGATTTAAAATTTTATTAAATTTTTTCATTTTAATGTTTTATTAATTATAAATTAAATATATATTTTTGTATAATGTGCTTCGGTTTCTCCATATACTTTAAAGCCAATTGTTCTATTTTGTTTCAACTACTTTATTTTCCAGCAAATGATATTTGGGATTATACTTTTAAATAAATTTATCTTTTATAAAATATAATTTTCCTTCTATAATTTCCATCTTACTCTTTATATAATAAAAAGGGAGTACAAAGACTCCCAAATTTATTCACCAGTGTATTTTCTCTTTGCCAACTGGGTGGCTGATTAATCGATTGTCTAGGGTATTTTACTCTTTGCCTCCTAGTAGGCAGTATTTATTTATATAATAATTATATCGTCTTATTATTTGAATTGTCAACTAGTACAAAAATACCACTTTTATAATAAACTCTTCAATATATATTAACAAATGTATCCTTGTACACATAAAAACAGGTTACATTTAGTTTATATTATCAAAGTTTTGCGCAAATAAGAATAGGAGTAAAATATAAAAAATAGAAAAAGCCTCTCTTTTAGCAATATAGCTTATTTTAGGCATTTTTTGAGGTATATAACTATATTACTTTTAAAATAAAAAGCCTTAAAATCGATTCTCGTGCGTCGTTTTTTAGCCATTTTTCAGCTTTTTTAAAAGATGCCTAAAATTAAGCATTTCTATAAGATTATACAAATTGACCATTATAATCTAAACATATAACTTGTTAAGTTTCATATAAAAATGTCTTAAAATTGATTTTGGCGCGTTCAAACATATAAAATTATATTATGAATTAATAATCTAAATTTATATAATATTTATATAAGTAATTATAAAATTTTATAATAATTTTTATTCACGAACATAATTAACAAATGTTCGATTTTAGAATTATTTATAAAAATTCAAAGTTATAAAATTTCAAAATTAAATTTTATAACTTTATTTATAGTGAAATATCTAAAATTTGCCTATTTTCCTACTCCCTATTGATTTTTAGATATTTATAAAAAATTCTATATAACCTTTAATTGCTTATTTTCTTTGTTTATTTTAAATTTTCAGCGTTTAATTCTTTGAGCTCTTCTAATATAAATTTTCCATCTTTCATTATTAGTATATCATCAAAATAAATTTCGCCACCACCAAATTCTTTTCTAAGAATTTTAACTATATCCCAATGAATTGCTGACCTATTTCCGTTATCACTTTCTTCTAGAGCCATTCCTGGAGTTAAATGAAAACTTCCATTTATTTTTTCATCAAACAATGTATCACACATTGTATTATTAACATATGGGTTTAGTCCAAATGCAAATTCTCCAATATATCTAGCTCCATCATCTGTATCAAGAATTTCATGTAGTTCTTTAGAGTTCTCTTTAGCTGTTGCTTTTACTATTTTTCCATTTATAAAATCAAACCTTATATCTTCAAATATAATATCATTATATTTTGTTTTAGTATTATAAGTAATGTAACCATTAACACTATTTTTTACTGGACATGTTGCAACTTCACCATCTGGTATATTAAATGTTCCATAATATTTTTCTGCAGGAATTCCATTTATGCTAAATGTTAAGTCAGTTCCAGGTGCCACAATATGCACTTTGTCAGTTTTATTCATTAATTCTTTTAAAGGTTCCATCGCAATCTTCATTTTATTATAGTCAACATTACAAACATTGTAATAAAAATCTTTAAATTCATTTAGTGTCATATTACTTTTTTTGGCAAAATATTCGTTTGGATATCTTAAAATGCACCATTTTGTATGTTTAACTCTTTGTTCTAAATGTACCAAAGCAGTATAATATCTGTTATACAAGTCTAATTTTTCTTGAGATACGCCTTTTAAGGAGTTATCTGATGTTGGTGCACTTATTCCTATATATGCTTGCATTTTTTTCATTATTTCATAATCTTTTTTTCCATATTCAATTATATCTTCCTTAGTTGCATTTATTAAAAAATTCCTTAAATCTTCGTAATTTATTATATTTAGATGTGGCTTTGCGTTTATTATTTTAGCTTGTATATTTATTGTTTCATTAAAATTATACCTTTTATACCTGGGTGTAATAATTTTATAAAGTCTATAGCATCTTGCTCTGTTCCAACTATACCGCCATAATGAATTGGAACTGCTATTTTAGGTTGTATTACATTTATTAATTGTGCTGCTTCTTTGAAATTCATTGTATATGTTCCTCCAACCGGAACAAAAGCAGCATCGCATTTTACTTTTCTATTTTCTACTGTAACGTCTGTATCTCCTGCAATATAATATCTAAAACCTTTTAGTGTAATAATATAACCAACCCAATCATTTTCTTTTGGATGAAAAGTTTTGTTTGTGTTATAAGCTGGTATTGTTACAAATTTAATTCCTTGCACTATATATTCTTTGTTTGGCTTTACAGTAACAATTGTATTTTTATTAATTCCTTTTCTTAATAATTTTGTTAACAGCTCTTCTGGTATTACTATAATTGTATTTTTATTTATTACTTTATCTATATCTTCTTCTGAATAATGATCATAATGGTCATGTGTTATAAAAATAATATCTGCATCATTATAATTTTTATCTATTTTAAATGGATCTATATAAATTATTTTTTCTTCATTAATTCTTATACTACTATGATATAAAACTTCTATATTATCTAACATTTATAACCTCCTATGAATTTCAAATTTTTTGTGTTTCTACTCTTCAAAACATAATATCATACCTTTAATCTTTTAACAATAAAATATTAAATAATATTGAATAATTTACAATATTATTTTTATAAATGGAATTTCTAGAAAAAGTATGTTATACTAATTAGAGAAATTTTAATGTATTTAAAATTACTATTGGAGGAAAAATGATAGATAGAAGTTTGAACCCAGATTATTTAAATTCTTTTTTAGATTATTCTGTTACAATATTAAATAAATCACCTAATTCAATAAAAGAATATAATTATGATTTAGTTATGTTCCTTAGATTTATTAAATTACGCTTTAAATTGACAAATGAGACAGATTTTTCTGCTATAACAATATTAGATATACCTATATCTGAAATAAAGAAGATTAAGCTTGATGATATTCATGCTTTTTTATCATATTTAACAACAGAGCATCATAGTAAGGCTGCTACAAGAGCAAGAAAAGTCTCAACTATACGAATATTTTTTAAATATTTATCTCAAAAAGCTGGTTTAATAGATATAAACCCTGCTCAAAATCTAGAAACACCTAAACAGGAAAAAAGAATGCCTAAATATCTATCTTTAGATGAAAGTAAGAAACTTCTAGCTATAACTTCAAATGAAGAAGATAATAGAAATGCCAAACGTGATTATGCAATAATAACTATATTTTTAAATTGTGGCATTCGTTTATCTGAGTTAGTTGGAATTAATATTAAAGATATCGATTTTAGTGAAAATAAATTGACTGTTATCGGAAAAGGTAATAAAGAACGTACAATATATTTAAATAAAGCTTGTGTAAATGCAATTAATGATTATATTCATAATTCTAGGCCTAAAGAAGGTATTAAATACGATTCAAAAGATGCTTTATTTTTAAGTGAACGTAAAGAAAGAATTAGTAATAGAACTGTGCAAAGCGTTGTTAAAAAAGAATTACAAAAAGCAGGATTAGACGTAAATAAATACTCTGTACATAAATTAAGGCATACGGCAGCAACTTTAATGTATCAATATGGAGGTGTTGATATTAGAGCTTTACAAGAATTATTGGGACATGAAAGTATTTCTACAACAGAAATATATACTCATGTTGAAAATTCTCAGGTTAGAAATGCTATTGAAAGTAATCCTTTAGCAAACATATAAAAAAGTAATTAATGAAATTTTAAGGGCAGTTTTTACTTGCCCTTAAATAGTAGGAATATTTATTTGCTCACCTATTTTCAAATTACTACTTGATAGTTTATTTAAATCTTGAATTTCATATACTATATCTCTAATATCCTTATCCACAAAATATTCATTGTTGTCTTTTTCAAATTTAGCAATACTCCATAATGTATCTCCTGATTGAATTGAAATTTTCTTGTAGTTTACATTATTATGAGATAAACTTATATTGCTTAATATTAAAATTAATATTATTATTAAAAATATTGTAATTATAGAACTTCTTAAAAATTTTTTTATATTTATTTTTCTTTTCATTTTAAACTCCTCTTTTAAAGTATTTTGCAAATATCTGTTCGTTTGTTATGATTTAATTTTATACGAACATAAGTTCTTTGTCAATACTTTTTTTAAAAAAAGAGAAAAAATGTTTGTTTTTTATTATTTTATTTTTTCATTTTTAATTTTTAATGTATCTCCAGCATATATTAAATTTGGATTCTTTATATGATTTAATTTTACAAGCTCATTAACTGTTGTATTATACCTTTTAGCAATTTGTGACAATGTATCCCCTCTTTTTATTGTGTATAAAATATGATTGGTTTCACCTTTTTCATCTTGTGTTGCATATGGAATTTTTAGTATTTGACCTGTATAAATCAAATTTTTATTTTTTATATTATTAAACTCCACAATTAGATTAACGGTAGTTTTATATTTTATAGCCAATTTACTTAATGTATCTCCCCTTTTTACTCTTATTGTTCTTGTTTTTTCTACATTATTTCTATGAGAAGTTTCTCTAATTGGACTTTCATCATTCAAAAAGATATCAGATGTATAATAATCTTTATCTACAAAATCTCTTATTCCATCTATTCTCCCTTTGTCTGTATATTGAAAACCAATCCATGTATTCCATTTATCATTGTTATTTGGTTTATTAACATCATATTCTGCAATCCATACTGGATATTTTTTTGCTAATTCTTCACTAAATATTCTTTTGGCATTATATGTATCACTATATATTACAACCTCTTTACCTGTTTTTTGTTCAACTCTTTCTAAAAAAGCTAATGATATTTCATTTATTTCATTTTTATTTAATCTACCAAAAGATTCAAAATCCATTGCTAATTTACAATTTATTTTCTTATTGCTTATAACTGAACAGAAAAAATCTGCTTCATCTCTTGCTTCGTCTACGTTTCTTGCTGTTAAAAAATGATAAACTCCTATTTTTAGCCCAACACTTTCAGCATTTTCATAGTTTCTTATAAAATATGGATCAATATAATCATTGCCTTGACTTGCTTTTATGTAGATAATTTCAATCCCATTATTTTTAACTTTGGTAAAATTAATATTTTCTTGCCACTGACTTACATCTATGCCTTTATATATATTGTCATTAGACGG
Organism: uncultured Clostridia bacterium; assembly: GCA_934183305.1. Classification (GTDB taxonomy): domain Bacteria; phylum Bacillota; class Clostridia; order TANB77; family CAG-508; genus HGM13634. Next base: position 5,424 of record CAKPSF010000009.1, read on the forward strand.
CTCAAAAGCTAAACAATAGCTTAAAAATGGAAATAATGATATTAAAGTCAATACGCAAAATAATAATGTTAATTTCCTCATATTTTCTCCTTTCTATTATACATTATTATATTAAAAATATGGCTAACTTGACAATATATAAATTTTTTTATATAATAGAAGTCTAGGGGGTAGTTTTATGAAAAATAATATTGAATTGGTAAAAAGTAAAATCCTAGCCACTGTTAAAAAATTAATAAAATACAATGACATAGGTTTTGTTTTTAATCGCCTTGAAGATCTTGTAATAACACCTATTCCATTTAGAAAAGGAAATGAAAATACTGAAGAATATGAAAATAATAAACAATATGCAGTAGAATCAATTTCTATTGCTGAAAGAACTCTTGATGAATTATCAGATGAGCTTTCTAAAAGGACTTCAACATTTGAAGCTATTAGAGAAACTAATCCAGACTTTTGTTTAAATATGCAATCAAAAATTTCTGAGGATGAATATTTAGACTATAAATTTTTATTGAAAGAATGTATCAATTCTCTTTCATCGCTTATAATCTCAGGAAATCATAAAAATCATAGAAGATTTACTTCAAGTCGGAAATTTAAAATTAGATAAAGAAGACCTAGTAAGTGATATAATAGATTCAACAGATAGTCTTGAATTATCACACATTGAAGATATGTTTGTTTTATCTGAATTAGAAGGTTTAGACTATTCTAGTATTACGCTATCTCTTCAAGAAGATATAGATAAGATAAAAAGAGATATAAGTAAAAGATCAGAAAGTTATGAGCTTTATAGAAAACTTTCAATGAAAAGTGCTTATGAATATGAAGATGATGGTATAATAATATAATAAAAAATGCAAAGGGACTTAAAAACTCCTTTGCATTTTTTTATTAAGTGGAAGTATATAGCTTTGTTTTATTAGTAACCAATTTTACATAAAAACATAAAATATAAAGAAGTATTATTAATATAAAAGGAGGGAAAATTCTTTGAAATTAAAAGATAAAAACATAGGTTTTTGCTTAACAGGTTCCTTTTGTACATTTAAGAATACTATATTACAAATGAAAGAACTAGTAAAGGAAGAAGCTAATATACTGCCAATAATGTCGTACAATGCTTACAAGCTTAATTCAAAGTTTGGTAAAGCAAAAGAATTTATTGAACAAATCGAGGAATTAACCAACAATAAAATCATTCATACAATTGAAGGCGCTGAACCTATTGGCCCAAAACATCTAACAGATATAATGATAATCGCTCCATGTACAGGAAATACAATGGCAAAATTAAGTAATGGTATAGTAGATACTCCAGTACTTATGGCTGCAAAATCTCATTTGAGAAATGGCAATCCACTAATTATAGCTCCTTCTACAAATGATGGATTATCAAATAGTGCAGAAAACATTGGAAAACTACTTAATAGAAAAAATATTTATTTTGTCCCATTTAGGCAAGATAATCCTATTACTAAACCTCGCTCTATAGTATTTGATACAACTTATATTAAAAAAACTCTTGAATATGCTTTAGATAGTGAACAAATTCAACCTATATTATTATGAATATAATGATACTTATAAAGAATAATAAAAAACAAAACTAGAATTTTATTCTAGTTTTGTTTTTATTGGTTGGTTATATAAATTATAATTCTATACATCCTTCACTTTCTTCCTGATATTTAATAAAATTCAAATAAGCTATATATTTATCATAAATTAAATTTAATTGTGAAAGTTGCTCAGGAGGTGCATTTCTTTTAATCATATGTGCTTTTATTCTATTAAAATCTTCTTGAAAATTTTTCCCGCAGTTATTAAATACATAATCGTGATTTGATTTTCTTCTTTCACGTGCTAATATTGCTATAAACTCTTCAGCAGTATAATTATAATCTATTGTAGTTAATTCTTGAGGAACATATTTTTCTTTGTTAGTTCCTCTTCTATAAATTTGAATATGATTTGGTTCTAACAACCTAATCGCACTAGAAGTGCCTCTATATGATTCGTCATGTCTATTTAAATCAGTTAGTTTTGCACCAGGAGCTTCTGGATTTTCTTCATATCTTTTGTGAATTGCAATTGAGCTTATTAAGTCACCAACTGCCAAAAATTTTGCCTCAATTTTATAATTACTCTCTACTAAATTTTCAATATCAACTCCAACTAATCCTTGTTTTTCAGATGGAGCACATTCGAATAATAAATTATATCCTTTTTCAGCAGCAAGAGCGCTTACATTATTTGAATGATCATACGAATCAATTCCTGTTAATGCACCAAAGTGAGTAGGATCCTCTTGAAAAATTTGTTTTGAATCTGGTCTAAACTTTTTACATAAATCCGGATTAATTACTATGCTGTCATTATATTCTAGAATTAGGTTTCTTAAATTTGTTTTTCCTGCTCCAGTTTGAGATATAATAATTGAAGATTTCTTTTGACCTTGTGCTTTTGCTTTTCCATAAAAAAATGAATGAACCACATTAAAGAATGTTAGTAAATAATCTTCATCTGATAATCTATGAGCTAACATAGATTGTCCTAATGAGTACGTTATATTATCTGATATAACAGGATCAACTCTTCTCTTTGCAAAAGATAATAATTCTTCAGGTGAAGCAGGCAATTCGCTAACAAAATCAGGATTTAATTTATCCTTTACTCTATTTAATACATCAGTACTTATATTTCTAAAAATTTTATCATCCATATTACAATATTCCTTCTTTACCTTTTTTTATAACATTTAATATTATATCTTCATTTCCCAAATATACTTCATTTTTTATTTGGTTTAATATATCTATCTTTTCTTTTAACTCTTTACTTCTATTTTTATCTTTCGTTGTTGAATATTCATTAGTTAAAGTTGCAATATTGTTCATAACTATATCAATGGCAATATCAGATTTAATATCTAATTCAATATCATCCAAAATTTATTCCTCCCCTATGTTAGATTCATATCTTTTTTTTACAGATTCTAATTGTTCTATTTGTTCTTTAGGAGCATTTCTGTTGCTCATTTGTTCAAAAATCAAATTATATCTATCAGTAAATTCTTTTTTAGTTTTATTATTATCTTCTTTTCTAGCCTCTACAATTGCTTGAAGAGGATTGTTGATATTAGCTGAAGGGAAAACTAACTTAGGGTCAAAATTTTCTTCTTTAATTCCTCTTTTATATACATATATATTTGAGATATTATTATTATTTAATAAATCCTCCACATTTTTAAGTAATGCATTATATGATTCATCGTGTCTAGATAATGGAGTTAATTTAGCTGTTCTTAATCCTGATAATATTTGCTTTTCATATCTTTCATGTAAAGATAATATACTATTTAATTCTCCAACAGCTAATATATGTACATTAATGCTATATCCTTTTTTTACTAATTCATTTTCATCTATTCCTAATAATCCTTTATTTGCTGATGGTGCAGTTTCTTTTATAATGTTATACTTGTTATCTACTGCATAATTATAAATATTATCTGCACAATCATAACCATCAGGTCCAGTTAAAAATGGATATAAGACTTGATACTTTTTAGCTATTTCTTGTGCATCATATCTAAAATGTTTATATTTATCAGAGTCTACAAAAATATAATTTTCATTATTTCTTAATAGTTTAGCAGTTAAATTACTTTTTCCACTACCAGTCTGAGCAGCAACAATAGATATCTGTGGTTCTTCCACTGGTATTTTATGATAAAATGTTATAGCCATAGCATAATAAAAAGTTCTTAGATACTCTTTATCACTTAACAAGCACTTTTCCATTAATACTTTTACATCATCTTTTAAATTTGGTGCAAAACGTATTTTTTCTACCCTTTGTGCATACTTTAATAAATTAATAGGCTCATCTGGCAACATTTTTATTATAATTTCCGGTAATTCATTAATAAGTTCATCATACACTTCTTTTGAAACTATTTTTTTACTCATATTTTATCTCCTTGTTAAGTATTGTTTTTACAGCCTCTCTATTTCCTTTATAAGCTTGTTCTTCCAAATCTATAAGTTGATTCAACTCATTTTGCAAATCATTTTTATTTTCTGTATCTTTACAATTACTAATCAGAAAAATTGTTTGAGCAATATTAGCCATTATTTTTTCAAGTGAAACTTCTAATTCAATATGTTCTTGCATTTTATTCTCCTATTTAATTAAATTTTGTGTATCTCTTGCTATTACTAGTTCTTCGTTGGTTGGAATTACATAAGCTTTTATTTTTGACTCTGGTTTAGTGATTAATACTTCTTCTCCTCTTACATTGTTCTTGTCTTCATCAATTATAAGTCCCATAAATTCTAGATTTTTACAGATTTTCTTTCTAATATTTATTTGATTTTCTCCAATTCCACCTGTAAATACTACTACATCTATTCCTTTCATAGATACAGCATATTTAGCAATAAATTGCGCAATTGATTTTGTAAATAATTCTATTGCTATATGGGCTTTTGGTTTATCTGGCTCATATGAAGCAAGTTCTATTTGTCTAAAGTCTGGGTCAAGACCAGTTATACCATATAATCCTGATTTTTTGTTAAGTAATGTATTTACTTCTTTTGCAGATAAATTTTCTTTTTCCATAATATCAGTTACAACAGATGGATCTAAGTCTCCTGAACGTGTTACCATTGGTATTCCACCAAGAGGTGAAAGTCCCATTGATGTATCTATTGATTTACCACCATCAACAGCAGTTATACTTGCTCCCTGACCTAAATGACATGTTACGATTTTTAAGTGTTCTATTGGTTTGTTTTCTAATTTTGCAGCTAAATTTGCAACAAATTGGTGTGATGTTCCATGTGCTCCATATTTTCTAATTCTATATTTTTCATAAAATTCATATGGTATTGGATAGATATAGTTTTCAGCTGGCATTGTTTGATGAAAAGCTGTATCAAATACTGCAGACATTGGAACGCCTGGCATAGCTTTTTGACATGCTCTAATTCCTAATATTGCTGCTGGATTATGTAATGGAGCTAATGTTGCACATTTATCTATTTTTTCAATTACTTCTTCGTCTATTAATACTGATTTATCAAATAATTCTCCACCATGTACAATTCTATGTCCAACAGCATCAATTTCTTTTAAAGATTCTATAACTTTATATTCTGGATTCATAAATTGCTCTAAAATAACTTCTAAAGCTTCTGTATGATTCATTACAGGCTTTTTTATAACAGTAGCATTACCATTAACCTTATGAGTTAAAAATGCTTCTTTCTCCCCTATTCTTTCAAAGTTTCCTTTTGCTAAAACACTTTCATCCTCCATATTAATTAATTGATATTTTAAAGATGAGCTTCCACAGTTTACAACTAAAATTTTCATTTTACTAATTCCTCTCTTTTTTATTTATTTTGCTTGTGCTTGAACAGAAGTAATAGCTACGACTCCTGCTATATCATCACTGCTGCAACCTCTTGACAAATCATTAACTGGTTTTGCAATTCCTTGACATAGTGGACCATATGCTTCTGCTTTTCCAAGTCTTTGAACTAATTTATATCCAATATTACCAGCATTTAAATCTGGGAATATTAATGTATTAGCATGTCCTGCAACTTTACTTTCAGGAGCTTTGCTTTTTCCAATTTCTGGAACAATAGCAGCATCCAATTGTAATTCTCCATCTGCATTTAATTCTGGTGCCTTTTCCTTTAACATTTTAGTTGCTTCTACAACTTTATCTACTAATTCTGATTTTGCACTTCCATATGTTGAATATGAAAGCATTGCAACATTTGCTTTTTTCTCTACTAATTGTTCAAAGCTTTTTGCTGATGAAATTGCTATTTCAGCCAATTCTTCGCTTGTTGGATTTGGATTTAATCCTGCATCTGAGAATATAAATGTTCCATTTTCTCCATATTCACAATTTGGAACAACCATTAAAAAAAATGCAGATACTAGCTTTGTATTAGGTGCTGTTTTTAATATTTGAAGTGCTGGTCTTAAAGTGTCAGCTGTTGAATGTGCTGCTCCACTAACTAAACCATCAGCATCTCCATTTTTCACCATCATCATACCAAAATACACATAGTCTTGCATTATTTCTTTTGCTTTCTCTAAAGTAATTCCTTTAGCTTTTCTTAATTCATAAAATTTATTTACATATTCGTCATATTTATCAGATTTAAGCGGATCTACTATAATTGCGCCATTAATATTAAAATTATTTTCTTTTGCTAATTTCAATATATTCTCCTCGTTACCAATTAATACAATTTTGCTATAACCCTCATTCAAAATTTTCTGAGTAGCTTCTAAAGTACGTACATCGTTACTTTCTGGTAACACTATTGTTTTAATATCTTTTTTTGCTCTTTGTTTTATTGTATCAATAAAATTCATTAAAATTCTCCTTTCTTTTTTCAAACCTTTTATATTATATAAATATTTCTTAAAAAGCACAAGTATTTTTTACTAAATATATACTAATTTATATTTATTTTCTTGCAATTAAAGCCTTTATTTTTATACCTTCGTCTGAAAACATTTTCTCATGTTCTGTTACAATATTTTGTCCATTGAAAATATCATTTTTATGCAAGTCTAATGTTTTTGAAATAATTTTAAATCCAGTTTCAGTAAAATAACTTAGACTATCATCAAATAATCCATCATCATCTGTTTTAAAATAAATTTCTCCACCATCAACTAAAAATTCTTTATATTTTTCAAGCTGTCTTGTATGAGTTAATCTTTTCTTTTTGTGTTTTGCTTTAGGCCAAGGATTACAAAAATTTATATAAATTCTTTCAATTTTATCATTTTTATTAAATATATTAAATATTCTCTCAATATCATACCTAACCAATATTAAGTTTTCAACCTTGATATTATTGGCATTATATTTTTCTTCTACTTTTCTTTTTGCAAGTCCAAGCATTGCATCTACTAAATCAATTGCTATATAGTTTATATTTGGATTCTTAAAAGCAAGTTCAGATATAAAACTTCCTTTGCCACATCCCAATTCAATATATAAAGGATTATCTTTATTTTTAAATTTTTCTCTCCATTTTCCAATATATTCTTCTGGATTATCTTCATAAAAATAGCTAGCCTCAAGTTCAGGTCTAGCCCAAGGTTTAAATCTTATTCTCATAATTTTCTCTTTTCTATATAATTTTCATATATGTTATCATATTTATGTAACTTTATCAACATAAAATTTGACATTTAAACCTAAAGTTTGTATACTTAATCTATTATGAAATTAGAATATAAAATAACAAACTTAACTAAATATGAGAGTATAAAAGCAATTTTAAAAGAAGAATTCTTAATGTCAGATAGATTAATTGCAAAATTAAAAAATACAAGTCAAATTTATATTAACAGTAAACCTGTATATATAAATCATATGTTTTCTATTGGAGATATATTATCTGTTAACTTAGACTTTAACGAAGATAGTGAAAATATTGTACCTACAAAGATGAAATTAGATATTTTATATGAGGATGAAAGCTTGTTGATATTAAATAAGCCTGCTGGAATTCCCGTTCATCCATCTATGGAGCATTATAGTGACAGCTTGTCAAATGGAGTCAAATACTATTTCAATCAAATATCATTAAAACGTAAAATAAGACCTGTAAATAGATTAGACAGAAATACTTCTGGAATTGTTATCTTTGCTAAAAATCAATATATTCAAGAATGTTTAATAAAGCAAATGAAAACCGATAATTTTAAAAAAGAATACCTTGCGTTAGTAAATGGAAATTTATCTAAAAAAGAGCAAATTATATCTGCTCCAATATCAAGAAAAGAAAATAGCATTATAGAGAGAGGTGTGAATGCTAATGGAAGCGAAGCAATTACTATTGTTGAGTTATTAAAGAATTTTGATAACTATTCTTTAATAAAATGTATTTTAAAAACTGGTAGAACACATCAAATTCGTGTACATATGCAATTTATTAATCATCCAATACTTGGAGACACATTATATGGTATTCCATCAAATTTAATTAATAGACAAGCATTGCATGCATATAAAGTTAGTTTTACTCACCCTATTACTAAAGAAAATATATCAATTATAGCTGAATTACCAGAAGATATGAAAAAATTAATAAATAATTAAAAGATTGCTACTAAATTGAAAAAGAAATAGGTTTAGCCTATTTCTTTTCATATATAAGTAAATCTGTAAGCCGGGTTCTGTCGTGAATAGCCATTTATCTAGAACGTATATTACTATACGTTTCAAGCCACCAATTCAAGAAGATGACGAGCAGTCTTAACCTTCTTTATTAGGTGTTGCTCCAGATGGGGTTTACACAGCCCAACATGTTACCATATTGGCGGTGAGCTCTTACCTCGCCTTTTCATCCTTACCACGTATGTGGCGGTTATTTTCTGTTGCACTTTCCTTAAGGTCTCCCTCACTGGCCGTTAACCAGCATCATTGCTCTATGGAGCCCGGACTTTCCTCTCGTAGTTCCTTGCGAAATCTACCAGCGACTATTTAATTCACTCTTTTTCTATTTTACTATTAATTTTAAAAAAAGTCAAACTTTATATATTTTTTATTTTACTCATTACGATATTATACTTTAAATAAAAAATGTCTGAATTTTTTATATTTATAATATTTTCTAATTCTTTTATTGCAACATATGCTTGATTTAAGTTGTATTGTACATACTCGTTTTTATCAACTGTGTTAATAGTGTTTAATAAACATTTGTCTGCTTCTAAAATATTATCATACATTAAAGTCCAATTGTTTGTATCTACAATTGAACAAGCTTTCAAAAGATAATATTTTGCATTAATTACACCAATATATTCCTGTTTATAATTTGATTTTTCATAATAAATATTAACCTTATTATATAATTCCAATAAATTAGTAAAACACAACTGTTTATCTTTATTTTTTATTGCTATACTTAAATTATCTAAATCTTTTCCAAAATTTGTTAGTATTGCATTATCAATAGCTAGCTCATTAAAGTCTAATATTGCTGAATTCCAATAATTATAAAGTATATTTACTTTGTTATTCAAATCATTCCATTTAATGTTTAATAATGAATTATTTATTAAATTTGAAATTTCAATGAGTTCATTATCAATATATTTAATTTCATAGTATATCTTTTCGTTATCAATTTTATCTTTATCACTATTACTACTTTTTCTTATAAGTATAAATGTAAGAATTATAATTGTAATCATAAAAAAAATGAAAATAAAAAGTACTTTATTTTTATTCAAAATATTCATATATTTCACCTTTATTTTATTATTTCATTAATTTTTACCTTTTATTCTCTGTATATGAATTTTATAATTTCAAATAATATAATTAGGTGATTAATTTGAAAGTTAATGTAAACTTGTATAGCACAATTCCAGGTGAAATACAAAAATTCTTAAATTTAATGTATCAAAAAGAAATAATATTAGATAATCCGTTAAAGTGGAAATATGATTATGATAATCCCACTGAACTTACAGACATCATTGGAACATTTATAGAAAATAATTATAAGTATAAAATTAATATGTGGATTAGTTTAGATAAAGGCGTTTATATCAATGTAACAGAACATAATGCAGATAAATTAATCCGATATATTTTCGAAAGATTTCCATAGAAAAAAGCGACATAGTCGCTCTTTTCTACTCTTTATCATTATCTTCTTCAACTATCTCAATTTCTTTTGCTTCTTCATCAGAAGTTTTGTCTTCTTTTATATCTTCTACTTGTTCTTCTTTTTGCTCAAAGCCACAATGTGGGCAATATTTAGCATCCAAATTAATTTCCGCATAACAATTTTCGCATATTCTTTTATTTTTAATTTTTAAAATATCTTCTTGACATGTTTCAATTTCTTTAGATAATTCATCAATTTGATTTAAATAAGTATTTAAATCTTCATTTATTTTTACTTCTTCTTTGTTCAAGTATTTTTGATATACAATCTTTCCAATTTCTCCATATAAATTATTAATTTTTGATTTATTATCACTCATTTTCATTTTTAATTTTGCTTCTTTTGCTATTTCACCAGTTTTTTGACTAGTTTTTTTGTATGTTTTATTTGCTATGTCTCCTATTTTATTAAAAAAATCCATAAATACTACCTCCATTTTTTCTTATTTTTTGTATTTTTTATTTTTTTATTCAAAAATTTAAATTTACTCAAACTTTTTGTCACGTGTCATTAACTGAGTTAATGCTTTTCTTGGTTCCAAATTATTATATAAAACAGCATAAACAGTATTAACAATTGGCAATTCAATTCCATACATTTTTCCTAATTTATATGCAACATCAATATTATCTATACTTTCAATAGTCATTCCAACTTCTTTTCTTGTTTCTTCTATTGTTTTTCCAGCGCCAATTAGTATACCTGCTTTTCTGTTTCTACTAAATTTGCTTGAACAGGTTACAATTAAATCTCCTAAACCAGAAAGTCCATAAAATGTTTCAGCTTTGCCTCCCAATGCTTCTCCTAATCTTGAAATTTCAGTTAAACCTCTAGTAATAAGTGCTGCGAATGAATTATCTCCCAAATCCATTCCTACTAGTATTCCCGCACAAAAAGCTATTATATTTTTTAAAGCTCCTCCAAGTTCTACACCTTTCACATCATGTGATAAATATATTCTCATATTTTCATTCATTAATAAATCTTGTAATTCACTAAGCAATTTATTATTTTCAGACGCCAATACCATTGCTGTTGGAACTCCTTTTGAAACTTCTTCAGCATGGCTAGGGCCAGACAATACTGCTTGTGGATTTTGTGGTAATTCTTCTGTGATTATTTCATCTAATGTACTTAGTGTTTCCATTTCAAATCCTTTTGAGCACATTATTATTGGTTGTTTAGTTACAAAATCTTTATATTGCTTTACTGTACTTCTTACAACTTTAGAAGGTGTAACATGGAATATGTAATCTGAATCTTTTATGCATTCTTCAAAACTCTGAGTAGCTAATATATTATCTGGTAATTCTATATCAGGCAAGAATTTACATTTTCTTTCATTATTAATTAAGTCTGCTTCTTCTTTCATAAAAGACCATATTTTAATATTGTTACCAAGCTTAGCCATATGGATTGCTAAAGCGACTCCCCAACTTCCACTTCCTATTATTGCTATATTTTTCATTAAGCAACCTCCTCCTTCTTTTTGAAAGAAATCTTGTTTTCAGTTCCATTGAATAATCTCTTTATATTACTTCTATGATTAAATGCTATAATCAATGCAATTATTATGCTATATATTAAATAATTACCTGGTACAATATAGTTTTCTTTCAAGAATAATGTTAAAACAGGGAATAATATTGCTGCTCCAAGTGAGCCAACTGAAACCATTCTTGTTAGAATTATTAATACTAATGCAAACACTAAACATATTAATCCAATTTGATAATTTGTTGTTAAAAGTATTCCTAAAGCAGTTGCAACTCCTTTACCTCCTTTAAATCCAAAATAAATTGGATAAGTATGTCCTATTATTACAAAAATACCTGATATTTGTACAAGTATTGATGTATCAATTTCAACTTGTGCAAGTTTTAAGCATAACCATCTATAAAATATTGCAAAATAAATTGCTAATACTCCTTTTAATATGTCTAGTATAAGAGTTATAATAGCAGCTCCTTTTCCAACTGTTCTAAGCATATTAGTAGTTCCTGCATTTCCACTTCCTTTTTCTCTTACATCAAATCCTGCAAATTTTTTACTTATCAAAATTGAAAAATTAATACTTCCAATTAAGTAAGCGATTATTCCTATTATTATATAATATGGTACCATTATTTCTCCTCCTTTTTCTCTCGTACAATTATTCTAATTGGTGTGCCTTGTAAACCAAATTCTTTTCTCAATTGATTAATCAAATATCTTTCATATGAGAAATGAAACAATTCTTTGTCATTAACAAATACTACAAATGTTGGTGGTTTCGTTGATGCTTGTGTCATATAAAATATCTTTAGTCTTTTTCCTTTATCTGTTGGTGGTTGTACCAAAGCAATTGCTTCATTCAGTACCTGGTTAATAACAGATGTATTCATTCTCATTGCATTATTAGCTGCAACTTGATTAATTAATTCAAATAGTTTATTTATTCTTTGACCTGTCTTAGCAGATATAAATATAATAGGCGCATAATTCAAGTAAGATAATTTATTATAAATATCTTTTTTGAATATTTCCGTTGTATTATTATCTTTTTCTATCTCATCCCATTTGTTTACAACAATAATAATTCCCTTGCCAGCTTCATGAGCTTCACCTGCAATTTTTGCATCTTGATCTGTAACACCTTCATTTGCATCTATCATCATTAAGCAAACATCGCTTCTTTCAATAGCAAATAGAGTTCTCATAATACTAAACTTTTCAATAGATTCTTTAATCTTACTTTTCTTTCTAACTCCTGCTGTATCTATAAAAGTATATTTTCCAAATTCATTTTGATAATCAGAATCTATTGCATCTCTAGTTGTCCCCGCAATATCACTTACAATTAATCTATCTTCTCCTAATATCTTATTAACCAAAGAAGACTTTCCAACATTAGGTTTCCCTATTACAGCAACTTTTATTATTTCGTTATCATCTTCTAAAGTATTTTTATCTGGAAGTAAATCATATACTTTATCCAAAACATCGCCAATTCCCTTAGCATTTGCAGCCGAAATTGCCATAGGTTCTCCAAGCCCTAAATTATAAAATTCATATATATCATCTGATTCTTTTCCAAAATTATCTGCTTTGTTGCAAATTAAAATAACTTTCTTTTTTGATTTCTTAAGCATTAATGCGATATCTTTATCTGCTGCGGTTACGCCTTGCTTTATATCTGTTAAAAACAAGATAACATCAGCAATTTGTATTGCTATTTCTGCTTGTTTTCTCATTTGATTTATAATTATATCATCAGTTTCTGGTTCTATTCCAGCTGTATCTACAACAGTAAATATTCTATCACGCCAAGCGGTTTCAGAATAAACTCTATCTCTTGTAACTCCTGGTGTATCTTCAACAATTGATATTCTTTGTCCAACAATATAATTAAAAAATGTTGACTTGCCAACATTGGGTTTTCCAATTATGGCAATTATTGGTTTTGACATTTTTCTTTCCTCATTTCCTTATAAATATAAAATCTAATACGTAGTGATGCCTTCTAATAATTCATCGTTATTAATCCAATCTTCTACATTTACTTCTAGATATTTTCTTTTATTCACTCTAACAAAAACTTTTTCTATTCCTGCGTTAATAATTAATTTTCTACATGTTTGGCAGCACATTGCGCCATCTTCGTATTTTCCAGTATCCTTTCTTTTACACGCAAGATACATTGTAGCTCCGAGCATATCTTTTCTTGCAGCACTAATTATTGCATTCTGTTCTGCATGAACACTTCTGCATGCATCATGTCCACCATGATGGATTTCTGGATAAAGTTTCTTTTTAATGCAATACCCTAAATCAATACAATTAGTTCTTCCTCTAGGTGCTCCACTATAACCTGTTGATATAATCTCATCATTTTTAACTATAATACAGCCATAATCTTTTCGTAAGCAAGTTCCTCTTTCTGACACCGTTTCAGCTATATCTAAATAGTAATTAATTTTATCAACTCTTTTAGGCATATAATCCCACCTTTCTGTTTTGCATTATATCATACTTTATAAACATTGAAAATACATATTTAAATAAAAAAGTAAAAGATGTAGAATAAAACTACACCCCTTACTTTATCATACAAATGAACAATTTCTATTGCCCTGCGATTTCAATTATGACATTATCACTTTTTTTAATAAACCAAGTCCTTACTGAAGTAACATTATCAATTAGATGATAAGCATTTCTCGAAATATGAAAACACGGATCGTAATATGATTGCGAAATGGTTTCTTTAACAATATTAGTAATACGATCAACTTGTTCTTCATCAAGTTTAACTTCCGACCTAATGTTTACCTTAATTTTCTTTTTAGTTTCTTCATTTCCCCATACACATTCTGATGAATATTTGTTTTTCTTCCGAAATCTCATATAAGTCTCTCCTTTTATTTATTTGTATTTGTATGATTATTAACTATGGCGTATTAGCCAAATCTATTATGATTATATCATATTTTTATCAACATTTCAAATTTACCAATAAATTTGCATTCAGTCTTGACAAATAAATAAAAAAATTGTATAATTTTTTAGTGACTAATTATTTTGAATAAAAATTAGATATATAGATATCGTTTCTATTTACAGAGGAGGGATTTGAAATGGCACAACCAAAAAGAAGATGGTCAAAAGCTAGAACACACTTAAAAAGATCAACATGGAAATTAGAAAACAAAACATTAGCTACTTGTCCACATTGTCATGAAGCTGTATTACCACATAGAGTATGTTCAAATTGTGGTTACTATAATGGTAAAGAAGTTATGACTGTAAAAAATAATGAAGAAAATAAATAAAAAAATGTGATTTAAAAATCACATTTTTTTATTTATCTTTTTTATTTCTAGTTCCAAAAAACTCTATATGCTTCATATGCACAATATATATCATACTTTGAAGTCACTTCATATGGTGCATGCATTGATAATACCGGCACGCCACAATCAATTACATCTACACCTTTATTAGCTAAAATGTATGCTATTGTGCCTCCACCACCAACATCAACTTTTCCAAGTTCAGTAAGTTGATAATCTATTTTATTGTCATCTAACATTTTTCTTATTTCTGCAACAAACTCAGCGTTTGCATCTGATGCTCCTGATTTTCCTCTTGCTCCTGTATATTTTACAACAGCAATTCCTTTACCTAAATATCCTGCATTTTTTGTATCTGATACACTTGCATATATTGGGTCAAATCCTGCATCAACGTCTGAAGATAACATTCTAGAATTGCAAAATACTTTTCTTATTAAGTCTGGTTTGTTTTCTCCAGTTTTGTTTAATATTTCTGATATGAAATAATCAAATACCAATGATTCCATTCCAGTATTTCCAACACTACCTATTTCTTCTTTATCTGATAAAATCATTACAGCAGTTTTTTCTGGATTATGAGTATCTAATAATCCTCTTATTGCAGTATAAGCACACACTCTATCATCTTGTCCATAACCTGCAACCATGCTACTATCAAATCCTAAGCTTCTTGCTTTAAATGCTGGTATTAATTCTAATTCTGCACTTAAAAAGTCTGCTTCTGTTATTCCATATTTATTATTTAAAATGTTTAAAATGTTTAATTTTACTTTCTCGTCAATTTCTTTATCGTTGTATGGTCTACTTCCAATTAAAAGGTTTAAGTCCTCGCCTTTAACTCCTTCTTTAAGTTTTCTTTCCATTTGTTCTTGAGCTAAATGAGGTAAAAGATCTGTAATTGTAAATATTGGATCTTCATCGCTTTCACCTATATTTACGTTTATTTTTTCACCATTTGTTTTAACTATTACGCCATGTATTGCAAGTGGAATTGTAGTCCATTGATATTTTTTTATTCCACCATAATAATGTGTTTTGAAGTAAGCAAATCCCCCATCTTCATACAATGGATTTGGTTTTAAGTCTAATCTTGGTGAATCTATATGTGCTCCAACAACATTTATTCCTTCTTGTACTTCCTCGCTTCCTATAACAGCTGCATAAACGCTTTTATTTCTATTAATATAGTAAACCTTATCACCAGGTTTTAAAGTTTCATATTCACAAATACATTTAAATCCATTCTCATCTAGCATTTTCTTTGCAAATGCTGCGCATTCTCTTTCTGTTTTTCCATTATTCAAAAAGTAAATATACTCATTAGAAAAGTTCATTATTATTTTATCTTTTTCTCCATCAACTTTAAGCCATCCATTCTCTTTTTTGTTAAATAACCTTTCTTTTAATTCTTTAGTTTCTTCACTCATATTTATCCTCCTTTATATTATAAATTACACATTAAATCTAAAAAGAACAATATCACCATCTTGCATAATATATTCTTTTCCTTCCATTCTTAGAAGTCCTTTTTCTCTAACAGCATTCATTGAACCTTCTCTTACTAAATCATCAAAGCTTACAACTTCTGCTTTTATAAAACCTCTTTGAATATCTGAATGTATTTTTCCAGCTGCTTCTGGTGCTTTAGTTCCTTTCTTTATTGTCCACGCTCTAACCTCTGGCTCTCCAGCAGTTAAAAATGACATAAGTCCTAGTAAATCGTAGCTTGCTTTTACAACTTTATCAAGTCCGGACTCTTCTAATCCTAAAGCTTCCAACATTTCTTTTTTATCTTCGCCGTCTAAAGAAGATAATTCTTCTTCTATTTTAACGCATAAAGGAATAACCTTAGCATTTTCATTTTTCGCATAATCTCTAACTTCATTAAAATATTTATCATTTTCAATGTCTGCTAATTGTTCTTCAGAAACATTTGCTATATACAGTATAGGCTTAGATGTTAAAAGATATACATCTTTTATTAAATCTTTTTCTTCTTCATTTAAATCGACACTTCTCGCAGCCTTTCCTGTTTCTAATGCTTGTTTTAATTTATTTAAAACATCAATCTCCAATTGTGCCTTTTTATCTGCTTTTAGCTTAACTTTTGCACGTTCTAATCTTTTATCAACTGTTTCTAAATCTGCAAATACTAATTCTAAATTGATTGTTTCAATATCTCTTGTTGGATTTATATTTCCATCTACGTGAACAACATTTGGGTTTTCGAAACATCTAACAACTTCAACTATACTATCCACTTCTCTAATGTGAGATAAAAATTTATTTCCTAGTCCTTCTCCTTTGCTTGCACCTTTTACTAACCCTGCAATATCTACAAATTCAATTACAGCATGAGTAGTTTTTTGTGGATTATACATCTTAGTTAAAACATCTAATCTTTCATCTGGAACAGGAACTACTCCAATGTTTGGTTCTATTGTACAAAATGGGTAATTAGCACACTCTGCACCAGCATTAGTAATTGCATTAAACATTGTACTTTTTCCGACATTTGGAAGTCCTACAATACCTATTTTCATTTATTTCTCCTCTTTTCTTTTTTTGCTAGTAATAATATATCACAAGGTTTAAATATTGTAAAGAATAGGAATACAAATTTAATGGTAAACATTTTTTGCTCATAAAAAATACCTCCACTATGATAAATTTATTTTACCATAAGGAAGTATTTATTTGAATATTTATTTTTTACACAGTTAACTTGAAAAGCTCTTTATTTACTCAATTGCCACTCGTTACTTGAACTTCCTATGTTGTCTCCTGTTCCTGTTATTTGGATATCAGATGCTAGAGAAACTACGGGGCGCACACGAAAGTTGCCGAAGCCGAAGCCATCACTAGAGTTAAACAAGTTGTGACAGCTAACACAGCCACTAAACACACCGCGCACGCCGAAATTCGCATTGATAGATTTGCAGCTAACACAGCGCGAAGCAAGCCAATGAGCTATATTGGATGTTCCTGTCCCTTTTGTTATCATATTTGATATGTTTGTTGCCTCTTCACTTGTATATCCATCTTCTGTTGTTATATTATTTGCTATATTATAATTGTAATAAGTATACTCTAATTCTTTTGTTCCTGGATTTGATTTACTTATTGCCGTTTCTTCATTTGGTAATCTAAAAGTTGTATGACTTGTATCTGCCCAGGTTGTTCCTCCATCTTTTGAGTATTGTATTTTATCTTTTGTACTATCTCCCTTATATTGCAATTTTACTCCATATCCACTATATGTTGTTTTATCATATTTTGATAACCTATCTATATCTTCTACTTTTAAACTTCTTGCTCCTGTTGCATATTGTCCTTGTCCATATAAATCATAACAAAAATTATTCAAATTATCTTCTGCATTTACATACCCTTCATCATTTGCTAGGTACAAGATTTGTGTTGTTGTATCTGCACTTATTAATTCTAGCTCTCCTTTGTCGTTTACTCCTAACACTCTCCATTTTAAATCTTCTGTTTTTAATTCACTTGTTGCTAATGTATAACCAGTACTACCACTTCCTCCTGTTTTTGATGTTCCTGCTCCATTTGCTACTACTGGTGTATGTGTAAAGTTTCCTTCATTATATGCAACATAGTCTCCTATTTTTAGTTGTGTTTTGGTTCCATCTGAATTTATTTTTGTTATTGTTGCTCCTTCTTGTTTCCATGTTCCTACTTTTCCTGATAAAGTTGCTTCATAATATTCAAGCATATCTTGCTCATTTTTTTGTGCCTTTGTATAATCTGTTTTTGCATTTTGAGCATGGTTAAGTATTCCATTTCCACTTACTGCACTTATCGCTACTACTGCTAATATTAACAGCACTATAATTGTTATTATTAGGGCAATTAGGGTTATGCCTCTATTCTTTTTTTGTTTCATATTTTTCCTCCATTAAATTTTTTATAAATTTAAACACAAAAACGAGAGATAGTATCATCCATCTCTCGCATATATCTTTAATAAAGCATATTTTATGCTTTTTTTATTGTTTTTTAGATTACATTGTGTGTGTGTGTGTGTGTGTGTGTACAGCCTCAACAGTTACAACGTTTTTCATTTATTTTCTCCTTCTTTTGTTTT
>CAKPSF010000010.1 GCA_934183305.1 uncultured Clostridia bacterium
ATTTATTTGGTAATACTTTGTATTACCGCTTGGTCTCTTAAAGGATTTACTGTTTACTTTTCAATGTACTTTGTTCCTCCTTCGCGTTGGAACTTTTTAAGTATAACACCTCCATAAACAAAAGTCAACACTTTTTTTAATTTTTTTTAAGTTTTTTTAAATATTTTTTCGACATATAAAAAACTCCCTAAAAATAAGGAGTTTTTTTATTGTTTTTTATTGAACTGGAATACCAATTTGTTCGCCATATACAGCTATTATTCTATTTGTAATAGCATTAAATAACATACTCAATTCTTGTTCAGTCATGTCATTTAACTTTGCAAAGTTTTCGGTAGTTAGCTTTTCAATTTGAATATCTTCTTTTATATTAATATTATTTACTAAATTCACTTCATATTCTTGTTCATCTTCAAGTGATTTATAAACAAGATTTAAATTGATAACAATTTTATCACTATTATAGTTGCTCATTTGTAATTTTATTTCCGCATTATTACCGCTATCGTTCAAAACAATATTAGTAGCTATGTTATTTTCATTATAGCCATAATTTAATGTCAAATTTAAAGTTTGAGATCCATCCTCTTTAGTTGTTATATTAACTGTTTGTTCTTTTGATAAATCATATATAATTTCATATTTTTTATATGCTGACATTCCCTCTTCCGTTTCATCTTTTTGTTTGACTTGAACAGATATAGTTTCTACATTTTTATCTTGCTTTTTAAATGATATAACTAGAAAATCAACTTCATTTGTATATGAATTATTTGAAATATTATCTATATAACTTTGTAATTCATTTTGAATCGTTGTGTTATTAACATTATTATACCCTAGCATTTTGGCTTTATCTGTAATGAAGTTTAAAAGTTCTGTATCATCTTTGGCTGTTTTCAATAGTTCTTGAATAATACTTGCTGTTTCTTGTTCATTCAATGATAAAGTTATAGTTTCGGTTTTATCTTTATTTTTGATTTTAGAAAAATGTGTTTTGTCTATATTATTATATAAAACATTATAGTATTTTTTGCCTACACTTGCCAATGCATTAGAATCTATTTCAAGTATTTTATCTATGTTAATTGTAGGTATTTCATCTGGTAAATCTTCTGTTTGTGAAATTCCAAGTTTTGAGAAAAAGTTTCTTAAATTTGAATTTTCAATGCCAATATATTTTGACAATATATTATCTGCTCCAAATCCATACATGTTTCCGTCTCTTAGAAACTTGATTGTTCCCAATTGTTGATTTTCAATTGTAATTGTATAATCATTATAGGCTTGGTTTTTATTTACGCTTTTTAATCCATTAGACTTTATCTCTAATATTTTCTGTGTATTATTTTCTGTTCCATTTGTTTGTTTTTCTGAGAAATCAATAACCATGCTAGAAGAATAATCACTCGATTGAATTTTTTTATAAGAAGCTAAATATGTTTGTGTAAAATTAGAATCAATAAATTTAGTTTTTCCTATATATTCATAAAACAAGTCCTTATTACTTTTAAATAGGTCGGTAGTAAAATATAAAGTTCCTAATAGTATGGCAATTATTATTACTAATACAACACTTGATATAATTATAATTTTTTTATTTTTCATAATTAAAACTCCTTTTATACATAAATTTATTTTAAATTTCTTTGTTTTACTATTTCATACGTCACTATTCCCGCTGATACAGAAGCATTTAGTGAAGTGATTTTTCCTTTCATTGGAATTTTCACTAGTATATCACAGTTTTCTTCAACTAATCTATTCATTCCAAATCCTTCACTTCCAATAACTAAAGCTATTGGTCCTGTTAAATCCTGTTCATAATAATACTTTTGGGCTTTTCCGTCTGTTCCAATAATCCATAGCCCTTTATCTTTTAAATATTTAATCGTATCATTAATATTATTAACTCTAGCGATTTTCATATGTTCCACTGCTCCAGCAGAAGCTTTATTCACAGTACTATTTACAGATGCTGCCCTTCTCTTGGGAATTACAACTCCATGTATACCTGCAGTTTCTGCTGTTCTGATAATTGCTCCCAAATTATGTGGGTCTTCAATTCCGTCAAGTATTATAATAAATGCGTCTTCATTTTTAGTTTTAGCTTCATTTAAAATATCATCAATTTCACAATATTCAAAAGGTGGCACAACTGCAATTACGCCTTGATGGTTTCCTGTTTGGCTCATCTCATCTAATTTTTTCTTATCTACCTCAACAACTATAACTTTTTCGTCTTTTGCTTTAGCAAGTATTTTATTTATTGAACCTTGTTTTTCTCCTTTTGATATAAATATTTTGTTAATATCTTTTCCTGATTCTAGTAATTCTAATACCGAGTTTCTTCCTTCTACCTGGTCATCAAAACAAGTATTGTTGCTTGCTTTTATATTTGTTTTTTCTTCTTTCATTTTATTATTACCATTTTTTCTTAAGTTAGATGCATGAGGTTGAAAATCAAATTTCTTTTTTGTTTTATTATTTTTCATTATTTTCTCCTAATATAAAATTATTATTTCTTCTAATCTTCATCTAGTTTAAGGACTGATAAAAATGCTTCTTGTGGTAACTCAACGTTTCCTATTTCACGCATTTTCTTTTTACCTTTTTTCTGTTTTTCTAACAGCTTTTTCTTTCTTGTTATATCTCCTCCATAGCATTTTGCAAGCACATCTTTTCTCATTGCAGATATTGTTTCTCTTGCTATTATTTTTCCGCCAACAACTGCTTGAAGAGGTATAGCAAATAGCTGTCTTGGTATTACCGTTTTTAGTTTTTCAACCATTTTCTTTCCTTTAGTATATGCAGAATCTTTATGTACAATAAACGATAAAGCATCAACACTTTCGCCATTAACATGAATATCTAATTTCACTAACTCTGAACGAACATATTCTTTAAATTCATAGTCAAATGATGCATACCCCTTAGTTTTTGATTTCAAATTATCAAAGAAATCGTAAATTATTTCATTTAATGGCATTTCATATATAAGTGTAACTCTATCTGCATCTAAATATTTCATATCTATGTATATTCCACGTCTTCTTTGACATATTTCCATTATATTTCCAACATATTCTTTAGGAGTAAATATCTCGGCTTTTACCATTGGTTCTTCTATATATGAAATTTCCTGAAGAGCAGGTAATTCAGAAGGATTATATAAATCAATAACAGTTCCATCCGTTTTGTGCACTTTATATATAACAGATGGTGACGTAGTAATTAGTCCTAAATCAAACTCTCTATCTAATCTTTCTTCAATTATTTCTAGATGTAATAACCCCAAAAAGCCACATCTAAACCCAAAACCTAAAGCTGCTGATGTTTCCGGTTCATATACAAGCGACGCATCATTTAATTGTAATTTTTCTAGTGCAACTTTTAAATTTTCGTACTCACTACCATCTATTGGATATAATCCACAATATACCATTGGTTGTACTTTCTTATATCCTTTCAAAGGTTCTTTAGCTGGATTATTCGCCAAAGTAATTGTATCACCAACATGTAGGTCTGATAAACTTTTTATGCTAGCCGCAATATATCCAACATCACCTGCTAACAATTCATTTAATGGCATATAATTTCCAGGAGTAAAATACCCAACTTCTGTTACTGTGAATTTTTTACCAGTTGCCATAAATTCTATTTCGTCTCCAACTTTAACTTTTCCGTCTTTAACTCTTACATAAGCTATTGCGCCCTTATAATTGTCATAGTATGAGTCAAATATTAAACATTTTGTAGCCTTATTTTCATCTCCAGATGGGGCTGGTATATCTGTTACAATTTTTTCTAGAACTTGGTCTACATTTAAACCTGATTTTGCAGAAATACATGGTGCGTCCATTGCTGGAAGTCCAATAATGTCTTCTATCTCTTTTTTTATTTCATCTGGTCTTGCATTTGGTAAATCCACTTTATTCAACACTGGTAATACTTCCAAATTGTTATCTAAAGCTAAATATACATTAGCCAAAGTTTGTGCTTCCACTCCTTGCGATGAATCAACAACAAGTATTGCACCATCACAGGCAGCCAAGCTTCTTGACACTTCATAGTTAAAATCTACATGCCCTGGTGTATCTATTAAGTTAAGTGTGTATTCATTTCCATCTTTAGCTTTATATTTCATTCTAACCGCTTGAGATTTTATTGTGATTCCTCTTTCTTTTTCAAGCTCCATATTATCTAGAACTTGGGATTCCATTTCTCTTTTAGATAATACTCCTGTCATTTCAATTAGTCTATCTGCTAAGGTTGACTTTCCATGATCTATATGTGCAATTATACTAAAATTTCTTATATATTTTTGTCTGTCTTGCATTAAATTCCTCCAATTATAACTTACTGCTATTTTAACACATTGACATTATTTATGCAATATAAATTATAAGATGTTTCAAGTAGTTGAATTATTTTGCATAATGTGTTAAAATAATAATTACGGTAAATCTTTCGTAACATAATTTTGTTACTATTTGCCTAAAACTAATATTGGTACCATTTATTTTTAAAAGGAGATAACAATATGCATAGTTATTCAAGTCGCAATGAAATACGGGAAGCCAAACTCTACCTTGTAGCGGAAAAAGGAGAATTTTCTTTAGATTATCTTCTTTATTCTTCAGAAATGAAAAGATTAGGAAAGCAAGGCTTTCGCATTTCAAATGTAAAGCCATCTACCCAACAAGGATTGTATTCTGCCACAATTAATTGGTGCAAAGCCTTCGGAAATTACATTCCACCCACAGTACATGCATATACTAATGGAACTATCCAAACATTTCCAAAAGCTTCTGTCAATAATTTTGCCCAAGAATTATACGTTATAGCTGAAAAAGCGAGATTAACAATATAACTGCATAATTTATAGCCAATATTAGTTTTTACCCCACTGTAAAATTTACAGTGGGGGGTTTATTAATTACTATTTATATTGCTCTAATTCCTTTATTTTATCTCTTAATTCTGCAGCTTTTTCAAATTCCATATCTGTTGCACATTTTAACATTTCATCTGTTAATTTTGCTATAATTTCTTCTATTGTTTCATCCTTAGATATATTATATTCTTCCTCTATTTCTGCAACTTGTGTAGCTTTAATACTATCTCTTACAGATTTAATTATTGTAGTTGGTGTTATTCCATGTTTTTTATTATATTCCTGTTGCAATTTTCTTCTTCTATTTGTTTCTGTTATTGCTTTCTCCATACTTTCTGTAAGCTCATCCGCATACATTATAACCTTTCCATTAGAATTTCTTGCAGCACGTCCAATAGTTTGAATTAACGAACGTTCTGAGCGAAGAAAACCTTCTTTATCTGCATCTAATATTGCCACTAACGAAACTTCTGGTATATCTAACCCTTCTCTTAAAAGATTTATTCCAACTAAAACATCAAATTTTCCTAGCCTCAAATCTCTTATTATTTCCATTCTTTCTAAGGCTTTTATATCTGAATGCATATATTTTACCCTTATATCTATTCCAGATAAATAAGACGACAAATCTTCTGCCATTTTCTTAGTTAATGTTGTAACTAAAACTCTTTCGTTCTTTTCTGCTCTTATCCTAATTTGAGCTATCAAATCATCTATTTGGTTTTCTATCGGTTTTACTTCTATTTCCGGGTCCAACAATCCTGTCGGACGAATAATTTGTTCAATAACATTTTTCTTGCTATGTTCTTTTTCATAATCTGCTGGAGTAGCACTTACAAATATACATTGATTAATTCTTTCTTCAAATTCCTTAAATGTTAGTGGTCTATTATCAAATGCAGATGGAAGCCTAAAGCCATATTTAACCAAAGATTCTTTTCTTGCCCTATCTCCATTATACATAGCCCTTACTTGTGGAATAGTAGCATGTGATTCATCTATTAATAGTAGAAAATCTTTTGGAAAATAATCAAATAATGTAAATGGTGGCGAACCTGGTTCTCTACCACTTATATGTCTTGAATAGTTTTCTATTCCTTGACAAAATCCTGTTTCTTTCATCATTTCAATATCAAAATTCGTTCTTTCTTCTATTCTTTGTGCTTCTATTAATTTATTTTGAGACTTAAAATATTTAACTTGTTCTTCAAGTTCTTTTTCAATTGTTCCTATCGCTCTTTCCATTTTTTCAGATGTTGTTACATAATGTGAATTTGGGAATATCATTATATGTTGTCTTGTTCCTGTTGCTTTACCCGTTAATGGATTAATTTCAGAGATTTTTTCAATTTCATCTCCCCACATTTCTACTCTTATTGCACTTTCGCTTTGGTCTGATGGATATATTTCAATTGTATCTCCCTTAGCTCTAAAAGTTCCCCTTTTAAAATCAAGCTCATTTCTTGTATACTGCATTTTAATTAACTTTTTTAATATTTCATCTCTAGTTTTTTGCATTCCTGGTCTTAATGAAATTATCATATTCTCATAATCTATTGGGTCTCCTAAACCATATATACAAGAAACTGATGCAACAATTATTACATCTCTTGTTTCAAATAAAGAAGCAGTTGCAGAATGACGAAGTTTATCTATTTCATCATTAACTGATGAATCTTTTTCTATATATGTGTCTGAAGAAGCAATATATGCTTCTGGCTGATAATAGTCGTAATAACTTACAAAATATTCCACCCTGTTATCTGGAAATAATTCTTTAAATTCGCTATAAAGTTGTCCAGCAAGAGTTTTATTGTGTGCTAACACAAGTGTTGGCCTTTGTGTTTTTTGTATTATATTAGCCATGGTAAAAGTTTTTCCAGAACCTGTAACACCAAGAAGTGTTTGAAATTTTTTACCTTCTTTTATTCCATTTGATAAATACTCTATTGCTTCTGGTTGATCACCAGTAGGTTTATATTCCGATACTAATTTAAACATTTCTTCTCCTTACATCTAAAATAATAATTCTAATATATATTTATAACATTTTTCGCATAAAAAAACAAGGTGTACAAATGAAGCGAACCATAAAATATTCATTTCATTTATATACCTTATTATTTATCTGTTTCTATCTAATTGCCTACTCCAATTAAATTTGGATATCCATTATTTTTTGATGGATTCAATTCCCATACTAATGGCGTTTGATTTGTATTTAATTAAACAAAATGCATTTTCCAATTTTAATACAGCACTTAATGGAATGTCACCTGCAAAATGATGTAAGATATTATTTATTATTGGTATTAAAGAATAGCTTATTTCTATTCCTAAAATTCCAGATAAAAGTCCAATTATAAATGTTTCTGCATTAAAAATTGTGGATATATTATGCTTAGATTCTTCAATTGCTCTTAAAATTCCTACTTCTTTTGTTCTTTCATATACGGAAATATATGTTATTATTCCAATCATTATTGATGAAACAACTAACGAAATTGATACAAATGCAATTCAAGAGAAATTAAATTAGTTTTTGCATTATTGTCTTTTGTTGTCATCATTGCTGTTATAATTCTTGTTAATTCTTCTTCTGTCATTTTTAATTTAAATGCACTAGCTATTTTCTCTTGATCAACATTAAAAGCAGAAGCAAAACTATTGGTTAAATTATTCATTAATTCTCCTACTTTGCCTAATATGGCTTTTTTCATAGTAGCTTCAGTCATAGCTTTAGCCATTGTTTCTGAAGTTTTAATTATTGCGGTGCTTTTAGAAAATTCTGTTATGACATTAGATGTAATGTCTGATATAACTTTTGCTGTTGGATTAGATATATCTTCTGTTAAAGTTTGTTCTGTTGAATAATATGCATTTATATATATTTGTAATAAAGTTTTCAGTAAACCTGAATAAGTTGCTTTAAGAGTTTCTTTAGGTATAACATAATTTTTTTCCATTTCATTTAACAAATTCGATGCTTTATATTCTTCTAAATATTTAGAAACAATATTATCTATTTCATTTAGTTTTATAGTTTTTCCACTTAAACTGCTAAACATATCATTTGCCAAAGTATTTAAATTATTACTAAACGCATTTTGAGTAGGAGTTATGTCTGTCGTTATAGAATTAGAAATTTCAGACATATAGCCTTGTGTTTGTTGCTGAATTGAATTTTGGTCTATTTTTATATTAAATGCACTTTGTAATTTCTTGTTATCTATAGAAATAGCATCATTTGGATTAAGTTTTGTTACTTTGTTTTCCGCATTTTTAGTATATATTAAAGGCGAAACACTATATGAGTATTTTATACTTGCTATATCTTTTTCTATTTTACTATGTTGCTCATTTATTACTTGGTTAAAACTTTTCAGATCATTTGTACTTAAGCTTGCAAGCATATCTTTTATATATTGTTGTTCATGTACTATTTTTTCATTGTCATTTTCTTTTTCTTGTGTTTGTATTTCTTCTTTATTTATTATTTATTGGATTGGAATCTTGTGTAATTTCCTCATCTAATATTTTTATAATTCTGCTTGAATATTTTTCTGCTAAGTCTGGATTATGCGTTACCATAATTATTAATTTATTTTTAGATATTTTCTTTAAAATATCCATTATTTGAATACTTGTTTTTGTATCTAAAGCTCCAGTTGGTTCGTCTGCCAATATTATATCTGGATTATTTACTAATGCTCTTGCTATTGCAACTCTTTGCATTTGACCACCAGATAATTGATTAGGTTTTTTGTTAATATGTTGTTTTTCCACATCCACTTTGCCCAAGTATTGAAACAAATTCAGATTCTCTAAATTTTATACTTATACCTTTCAGAGCTTCAACTTTTTCATCCCCAGTTTCATACACTTTTTTTATATTTTTTAATTCTAACATGTATCTCTCCTTTAATAATTTTCTTTTTTTATATATCTATATATCTCTCCCCAATTATTAACTTCTCTTTAATGTATTTATTTTAAGCACATCAACGAAACACACTCAACATGTGATGTAAATGGAAACATATCTACTGGTTGAATTTCTTTTATTTCATACTCGCATTCTAATTTTGATAAGTCTCTCATTAATGTTGCTGGGTTGCAACTTACATATACTAATCTTTTTGGTTTTATTTTTAGTATGTTTTCTATTGTTGTATTATCTAATCCTTTTCTTGGTGGATCAACCACTATTACATCCGGTTTTATTTTCTTGTTTTCTATTAAATCTGTAAGTAGTTTTTCTGTGTCTCCAGCATAATATTCCGCATTTGTTATATTGTTTATTTTGCAGTTTTCTTTTGCATCTTTAATTGCGTCTTCTACTATTTCTATTCCATATACTTTTTTAGCTTTATTTGCCATATATATTCCAATTGTACCTATTCCGCAATACAAATCAAATACTATTTCTTTTCCTGTCAATTTTGCAGCTTGTAAAGCTAAATCGTATAATTTTTCCGTTTGTATTGGATTTATTTGATAAAATGATAGTGGAGATATTTTAAAGGTATAATCTCCTAATTTATCATATATATATCCATTACCAAATATGTTGATATTTGTTTTTCCAAGTATTACATTTGTATTTTTATTATTAATATTTTTAACTATTGTTGTTATATTAGGAAATTGTTTAGTTAATTCACTTATTAATTTTTCTTCATTTGGAAACTTTTCCGAAGTTAATACCAATATGCACATTATTTGGTTTGTTTTTATGCCAACTTTTACAACTATATGTCTCAATAGCCCTTGACATGTTTTTTCATTATATACACTAATATTATTTTTTTGTGCAAATTGACATATAAATTTTGCAATTTTCTCTGCTTCTTCATTTTGAATTAAACATTTATCTATTTGAATCACTTCATGTGTTCTATTTGCAAATACTCCTATCATTGGATTTCCATTCTTATCTAGTCCAATTGGATATTGTGCTTTGTTTCTATAATGAAATGGGTGCTCCATTCCTATTGTATCTTTAACAATAATTTTGGTTTTCAAATTTTTATTTACTAAATTTTGTACGACATTTTTTTTCATTTTTAAAGTTGTTTTATAATTTACGTGTCTTAGATTACATCCACCACACCTTTTGTATGTGCTACAATCGACATTAGTATTTCTATCTTCAGAAGAATTTATAATTTCTAGAATTTTTCCAAAAGCATATGAAGTTAAAACTTTTACTATTATTATTTTTATCTTTTCGCCTTTAATTGCTCCTGGTATAAATATTGTTAAATCATTAATTTTAGCAATACCTTCGCCCTCAAAGCCATTATCTATTATATCTACAATATATTCTTCATTTTTTTGCATTTTATTTTCTCCTTTTTACTTATGTACATATTTTAACATATATTTTACAAAACTTATATACTTATATTAAAATTTAAACACAAACTAAAAGCGAGGTCACCTTTTTGACCTCGCTTCTTGGTGCGGATGAAGGGACTCGAACCCCCACACCGTTGGTACTGGTTCCTAAGACCAGCGCGTCTACCAATTCCGCCACATCCGCATTTTTATTAACAACAAATATATTAACACACTTTTAATAATGTGTCAATAATTTGTTGTTATTTTTCACATTTTTATTGTCATAAAATTAGTAATATCTGTTTATATTTTGATTATATGCATTCATCATATTGTTAGTGTTCATACCACTAAAATTATTTGTTCCACCATAAGTTGCTGATATTGTTATAAATTTTATTGCATATATATCTGCATATATTAAACTATCTCCTTCAAATGATCTTAATAATATGTAGCTTGCCCCTACTTCTTCTAGAAATCCTATTCTATCTACCATATTATTTGTTCCTATTAAAAATTCTACCCTCATTAATTTTCCTATTTGACTTCTTAAGAATCCTGGTGTATATATTGGGTTTGTTAATACTTCTGGTGTATTGTTTTGTGTTTGTCTATTTTCATTTTTTTCTTCTTTAATTTCTTGTTTTTGAACATTTTCTTGCATTCTGTTTCTTCTGTTTAAATCTTCTGGATTTACCATATTTAAACCTCCTATTTATGTGTTATAATACAAATCCGTTGGTCTGTAAAAGCAGTGTTCTCCAAGTCTTGTATGAAATGTGCCTGAACCATTATATGGGAAAGTTGAACCACATGTTGCAGAAAATGGATTTAGATACCAAAGACATTCTCCTATTTCTGATAATCTATTTCCAGCTAAAGCCCAATCTGCAATATAATAGTGTACATCAGTAGGATTCATATTATAAATATTTTGAGGATTATATTTTCCAAATAAATTATCAGTAGCACAATCAAATTGTCCTTGTTGATAAATTATATTTCTAATGTTTCCTCCTTGCGAAATTCTAGAATACTCACCAGCTGACACATTAACTCTATTCATTATTACGCTTGCTGCTGCTTTCATTCCGATTGTCTCCTTCTCCACCCGCCTCACATTCTATAATTCTAGCTAAAAGTTCCCTATCTGAATATGCCATTTTTAAATCCTCCTATAAATTATATGAAAAATATTATAAATAATGCTTTTTTATTTAACTATATATGGACAAAAATTATTAATTTATGTTAAAATATTTAATATAATCAATAAGAATAATTGGAGGTATATAAAAATGTCAAAAAAATTTTTATGTTTTGGAATAATTTTCATTTTAAGTTTTGTTTTTTTCTTTAATATTTGCTATGCTACAGATTTATCAAGAAGCTTGTCAAATTCTTTAACTAATACTACAATAGATAATACAATATATTCAGCTAACCAAAATGATAATCAAAGTGTTTCAAATAATGATGGTGTTTCTCCAATTTCATCACGAGATTTTTCTCAGTCAGTTACAACAACTACAAGTGATTACCAAGATGAAGGCGAGCTTTCAATAGGAAATATGATAAATATAATTTTAATAGTAGTTGGTGTAGTTCTAGTTTTTCTTGGAATTGCAATAATTATAAAATTAAAATAAATATTTTAAAAAGTGGATTTTTCCACTTTTTTCCTTTTATATAATGTATAAAAATCTCCAAAACTTTAATAATATTATTATATGAAATTTAGGAGGTTTTTATTATGAATAAAAAAATGTTTTCCATAATATTAATTCTTAGCTTATTTTTAATTAGCATTTGCTCTTTTTCTTTTGCTGCTACTGAAGCATTAAATTCTACAAAAAATGCTGTAATGAATGTAGGAAATGCTATTGGAAATGGAGTTAAAGACGTAGCAAACGGTGCAGCAAATTTAGGAAAAGATGCAATAAATACAACTCAAAGTGCTGGCAATTCAATTGTTGGAGCTACTAGCATGAATAATGGTGGAATGGATTATACTGCAACTAGAACATCTGCTACAAATAATGCAATTGGTCTTTCTTCAACTGCCTGGACTTGGTTAATATTAGGAATTGTAGGAATTGTTATTGTTGCATTAGTATGGTATTATGGTGCTCAATATGAACATAAAAACTATAATCATGAATAAGAATTGAAATGGAATTTGATTTTTCAAGTTCCATTTTCTTTATATTATTTAAAATGTATGTTATAATATTAGCGAAAAGGAGAATGTAATGGAAAAAATTATTGCAAAAAATCCAGTAGCATATCACAACTATGCTATCAACGATAAATTAGAAGCAGGAATCGTTTTATCTGGTACTGAAATAAAATCAATTAGGCTTGGAAAAGTTAATTTAAAAGATTCTTATGTTAATATTAAAAATGGTGAAGCATATATTTATGGTATGCATATTAGTCCTTATGAACATGGAAATATTTTTAATAAAGATCCTCTTCGTACACGAAAATTATTACTTACTAAAAGAGAAATAAACAAATTAATTGGATACATAAATCAAAAAGGTATGTCACTTGTGCCTATTCAACTTTATTTTAAAAATAACTTTGTAAAATTAGAATTAGGAATTGGAAAAGGTAAAAAATTATATGATAAGCGTGAAGATATGGCCAAAAAAGATGCTGAACGAAAAATACAAAGAGTTTTAAAAAGTAATTTGTAAAAACAGAACAAAGCGACTTTAGTCGCCCTTTGTTCTCGCCGATTTGAGTTTCCGAATGAAATGAGGAAATCTCAAAGGCAATAGCGATTATAGCATTTTTAATATACTAGGAAATGAGAAATTTCCTAGTATATTAAAAAAGAAAATTGAACGTTATGTTCAATTTTCTTTTTTATTTTATGCTTTATTTGATGATCCAAACACATCTCTAATTTTGTGTTGTACAGTTTCTTTTATTAAATCTCTAGCTGGTCCTAAGTATTTTCTAGGATCAAAAACTGATGGATTTTCAGTAAATTTTTTTCTTATAGCCCCTGTCATTGCAAGTCTTAAATCTGTATCAACATTTATTTTTGATACACCTGATTTACTTGCCTCATGTAATATTTCATCTGGAACTCCTTTTGCTCCAGGTATATCTGCTCCATATTTATTACACATTTCAACTAATTCTGGAATTACAGTTGATGCTCCATGTAATACTATTGGTGTATTTGGTATTAATTCTTTTACTTTAGCTAATATATCAAATCTAAGTTTTGCCTCTCCTTTAAATTTATATGCGCCATGGCTTGTTCCAATTGCTATAGCTAATGAGTCACATCCTGTTCTTTCAACAAATTCTTTTGCCTGCATTGGATCTGTATACATCGCATCACTAGCAGCTACATTAACATCATCTTCTATTCCTGCTAATTTTCCAAGTTCTGCTTCTACAACAACTCCTCTTGGATGTGCATAATCCACAACTTGTTTTGTTAATGCTACATTTTCTTCAAAATCATATTTTGAGCCATCTATCATTACAGATGTAAATCCCGCATCTATACAAGCTTTACAAGTTTCAAAATCTGGTCCATGGTCTAAATGCAATACAATTGGTATGTTAGTTTCTTCAACTGCTGCTTCAACCATTTTCTTTAAATAAACAGGTCTTGCATATTTTATAGCGCTTGATGATGCTTGTAATATTACTGGTGAATTTTCTTCTTGTGCTGCATCTACTATTGCTTGTATAATTTCCATGTTATTTACATTAAATGCACCTATTGCGAATCCTTCCTTTATTGATTTTTCAAACATTTCTTTTGTCGTTACTAATGGCATAAAAATTACCTCCCTTAATTAATTTGTTTTTTATTTATTGCATTATATTATAAAAGTTTTCAAATACATAACCTTCACTTCTTAAATAATCTATAACATCTTTTAAAGTTTCATATGTTAATATTTTGGTTGATGCATCATGCATAAGAACCACAAGTGTTCCTTTATCTTTACTATATTTTTTTATATTATCCAATATTTTTTCTTTTGTATTTGCTCCTTCTGCATCTTTGCTTAAACAATTCCAGTCGATATATGATATATCATTTTCATTTAATATTTTGGCTGCTTCTTTTTTTATCTTGGCATATTTACCACCATAATATCCGCCAGGAAATCTAAACAAATGTGATTTATAATCACTATTTCCAATTGCATCTTGTATACATTTTTCAGTTTTATTATATTCTCTTAAAACATTCTCAGCACTACTATATATTTTAGAATAATTATGTGTATATCCATGATTTGCAATATAATGTCCCTCTTGATATTCTCTTTTAAGCAATTCAGGATTATTCATAACGCTTGTTCCTAATACAAAAAATGTAGCTTTAATATTTTCCTCTTTTAATAAATCAAGTATTAGTGGAGTAACCGCGCTAGAGGGGCCATCATCAAAAGTAAGATAAGCAATTTTAGCTTTGTTGTTATATATATTCTTCATTTGCTTTTTGGCATTTTCAGAATATACTGGAAGTAAAGTTCTTTTAACATGCTCTCTTTCTTTAATATTTGTATTTTCTGCTTTAGTAGTTTCTGAATTATTACTATCCGTTGCTTCCACAACTTGATTATATTTATTCTGATTTGACATTATTTTTTCTTTTTTCTTTTTAATAATGTTAATATTATAAATTCTTGCATAGTATATTCCCAAGATGCTAAAAAAAGCTATAAATATTACAACTAACATTACGATTAAAACTATTTTTATTTTATGTTTCTTTGGTTCAAACTCTATTATATCATATTGCATTTATCTAACTTCTCTTTCTAGAATTTATAGTTTTTTACAATTTGCTACAAATAAATAGTAGCTATATTTTTTAGTTTTTTGTACAGTTTGGTTGTACTAATAAAGTTATTATAAATAACGCAAGTGCAAATGGCATTGTTAATATTCCAAAAGGTATTCTAATTATTGCAATCAAACTAAAATATAATCCTTCAACTACTACAAGAGATAATAGCATACCTAGTACATTTTTTAATTTATTATCCGTTTTTAGGTTTTTTATAAATATATATACTAAGGCTACTAATGTAGTTATTATAGTTGGCATTACATAAGGCACTACTAAACTGCTTATTCTTGTTTCTGGAACTTTAACCTCATATATTTCAAGTTTTTCAATTTCAATCGAATACTTTTGTGCTATTTCATTTTTAAATGATGTTAATTCTTCTTCTGTGTATTCATCAATTTTTATACAAGCAACTTGATTTAATTTTTCAAGTTCATAAAATACTATATTTCTATTGCTAAAAGTCTTATTAGCAATGTCCATTATGTCATTTTTCTCATATCCTTTTGGAATATATACTTCGATTTTTGTTCCAGCTGTGTATTCTGGAGATTTTCTAAATCCTACGGTGCTTATAACTATTATTCCAGATATTATAATTAATATTAGTAATATTATCAAAACTTTTTTATTTTTTTCTAGTAATTTCTTCATATCTTCCCTCCTAGTTTTTCTTACATACTGAAAGTAATGGAACTGTAAATAGTAAATTTCCAAAAACAGTAACCGTCCATCCCCAGAAGAAAACTAATCCCATTGAGCTAATTGTTGTCATGCTTGCAAATGAGAATATCATAAATAATATTAATGATATCACTAAGGCATCAATAGATTTCATATAACCACTTTTTATATTCTCAGAAAAACTTTTATCTTCCTCTTTAATACATTTCAAAATATTATTTACTAATATTGCATTTAAAACTATTAGTCCAAGCATTCCAGCAAATCCATTTAATGAAACTTCTATTTTAGTTAATCTTATAACTATTAAGAATAAAGCTATATTTGTAATAAATGTTATAACTGATAATATACCATTAACTCTATATCTAATTATAAAATAAATTGATGAGATTACACACAAAATAGCAAGTCCAATTATTATTTTGTTAATAGCTTCTTGCGGTACAATTGAATTAACATATTCTTGTGCACTTAATTTATATACAACTGGCAATTTTCCAATTGTTGAAAGCTTACTTACAACTGTATTCATATTCATTTTAGATTGAATTGTAGAGTTAGATGTTACATTAGATAATGTTGTAATTCTTAATGTTTTTCCTGCTAGAGTATAAGAATTATATTCTAGTTCATATAGTTCTTCTCCATCAAATGATATTTTAAATTTATTTGTTGTATCAGTTTCGTCATCATCTTTTTCCACAGATGCATTTTTATAATTATCAAATTTATTATATTTTTCCAATCCACTGTTGTTTAATTTTAAACTTAAATATATATCATAACTTCCATCGTCTTTAGCTGCATATGTTGTTTCTACTGCTGTAAAATCCGTATAATCAAGTATTACATCTGATGAATTTGTATCCACCAATTGTAATTTTCCTTCCATTGGTAAAAACGACTTTATATCATCTTCATATTCATCTTCAAATGTTAAAATTATTTTGCCACTATTATTATCTAAATCTAGTCTATATTGATCAGCTTTTAAAAACTCTAACCTCTTTTTCATTATTTCAATAACTTTTTTATAATTCTCATTATTCAAGCTTTCAGTGGAATTTACTGGTTCTTCAACTTTAGTATAATCTTTTTCATTTTCTTCTGTTATTGTTGAAGAATCGACCTTATTTCCTTCTTTATCATAATATATAGTTTGTTTTGAATCATCAACTTCAAATTCCAATATAGTTGCTCCTTTTATATCTGAAGCAAATTTATATGTTGGTAAAATATTTTTATAAGCATTACCTGCCTTTTTAAATATTCCAACGTATCCCACCATCATTATTAATATACATATAAGTATAATAAGTATCAATTTTATTGTTTTTATCTTCTTCACTTTGTTTCCTCCTTAATATTATTTAGATAGCAATAAGATTTTATATCAACAATAATATTTTTTCAACATTTTTATTAAAATAAACAAAAAAAGATTAAAAGAAAAAACAAAACCTATTAATTAGAATCTAATTAATAGGTTTATTTAACTATTTTTTTATTGACAATATTTTAAATTTAGCTATTCCTCCTGGTGTATTAGCCTCAACAACTTCATTCTTCTTAGCTCCAAGTAACGCTGCTCCAATTGGTGATTCATTAGAAATTTTTCCACTTGCTAAGTCTACTTCAGTAGAACCAACAATTGTATATTCTAAATCTTCATCAAATTCTAAATCTTTTATTTTTACAGTATTTCCAATTTGTACTGTTTTTGTATCGATTTCTGATTCATCAATTATTCTTGCATGTCTTATTTTATTTTCTAAATCAGCTATTTTTGTTTCATTTGCTGCTTGTGCATTTTTAGCTTCATCATACTCAGAATTTTCTGATAAATCTCCAAATCCAAGAGCTACTCTTATTCTTTCTGCAATAGCTGCTCTCTCCTCTGTTTTTAGATATTCTAATTCTTTTTCTAAGTTGTCATATCCTTCTTGAGTTAATAAGATTTCTTTTTCTTCCATAATCGTCATCTCCTATTCGAATTTGTTTTCTAATGTTTTATATATTACTCTTTTTTTTCGAATTTGTCAAGCACTATATGGTAATAACAAATTTATTGTGTAATCCATTTTATTAGATCTAAGTTTTCTGCATCTAATAGCATCTCATGCTTTGGCATTACTCTAAATGTATAGCCATAATTTCCACCTGTTGTTAATTCTAATTTTGCTCTATACATATATTCTCTTGCTTCATCATTGCTATCTATTAATTCCATTGGCATTATAGTTATGTTTTCTATTGTACCATTATCAGTAATTCTTCCTGCATATACTTCAACATTTATATTTTCAACTGATATATCCGGAAGTATTACTTTGCAATTAACTTCTATTTTATTTCCTGCATCAATTGATATATTATCCAAGTTATTATATTGTTCTATTTTAATTTTATCCCAGTTTATATACATTTTGTCTTTCCATTCATTATATGATGCCACATTTGATAAATCTGTATAATATTTTTTATTTAATTCAACTAATGGCATATATAATTTATTTGTATAATCACATAACATTCTAGATGTGCTATATCTTCCACCTGTTGAAATAATAGAATTTTTCATTATCTGTATCCATTTTTCAGAAATACCATTTTTATTTTTATCATAATAAATAGGGATTATTTTATTTTCTAATGTGTTATATATACTTGCTGAGTCAGCATTGTCTTGTATTTCGTAAGAATCATATTCATCATTTGTCCCAATTGTCCAACCATTTTTAGAATTATATCCTTCTGCCCACCATCCATCTAGTACACTAAAATTAATAACTCCATTTACAGATGCTTTTTGACCACTTGTTCCAGATGCTTCCATTGGTCTTCTAGGATTGTTAAGCCATACATCTACACCACTTACTAAATATCTTGCAATTCCAATATTATAATTTTCTAAGATAAATACTTTTCCTTTAAACTGTGGTTTCATTGAAATTTCATAAATATATCTTATTAAATCTTGTCCTTCTTTATCAGCCGGATGTGCTTTTCCAGCAAATATTAATTGAACTGGCTTATCTGAATTATTTAGTATTTGTGTTATTCTTTCCAAGTCTCTAAATATTAATGTTGCTCTTTTATAAGTAGCAAATCTCCTTGCAAATCCTATTGTTAATGCATTTGGATTTAATTTTGATGTAATTTCATTTATTTCTTCATAGCTTTTTCCATTACTTCTCATACTTGCTGTAACATTTTGTTTAACTAATTCTAATAATCTTTGTTTTCTAATCATATGTTCATTCCAAAGTTCAGCATTTGGAATATTTTCAATTTTCTTCCATGTATCGTCTATTTGTATACTATCTTGCCAGTATGGAGTTAAATATTTATTATATAATTTTTTAATATTAGGTGCAAGCCATGAACATGTATGAACTCCATTGGTTATATGTGTTATTGGAGATTCATTTGCTGCAATATTAGGCCAAACATCACCAAACAACTCTCTTGACACTGCTCCATGTAATTTACTTACTCCATTTTTCTTTCCTGCAATTTTAAGAGCAAGTATTCCCATATTAAATCCATTGTCCATACTATCATTTGGTTTCATACCTAATCTTAAGAATGTTTCTTTATCTATTCCTAGTTTAGTCCAATAACCTTTAAAATATTTTTCTACAAGTTCTACTGGGAATATATCATTTCCAGCTGGTACTGGTGTATGTGTTGTAAATACAGTTTGTGAAGAAGTTATATCTCTTGCAATAGAAAAAGCTACTTTCTTTTCCTTAACTATATTTTTCATAACTTCTAATAACAAGAATGATGAATGTCCTTCATTCATGTGATATACTGATGGATTTAGTTCTAAAGTTTTTAATAAATTTACTCCTCCCATACCAAGAACAATTTCTTGTTTTATTCTCATTTCTTGGTCTCCACCATATAATCTTAAAGTAATATTTCTATAATTTTCATCTGTATTTTCTGGAATATCAGAGTCTAGCAAATATAATGTTACTCTACCAACTTTTATATTCCAAACCTTCAAATATAGATTCTGTCCAGGTAATTTTAATAATATCTTTAAATCCTCGCCATCTTTTCCTTTAACTGGGTTTATCGGCATATTCATTAAATCTATATCTTTATATATACTTTTTTGATTTCCATATCCATCTATTTTTTGGTGAAAGTATCCATTTTTATATAAAAGCCCAACCGCAACTAATGGTATTCCTAAATCACTTGCAGATTTCAAATGGTCGCCTGATAATATCCCCAATCCTCCTGAATATATTGGTACAGTTTCATCTAACCCATACTCTGCTGAAAAATATGCTATTAAATCATTTTTATTATTTGGATATTTCTTTGAAAACCATGTGTTCTTGCTATTTATATATCCCTCAAAATCATCAACAATTTTATCATATTCTTTTAGTATTAAAGGATTTTGTACTGCCTGTTCTAATTTTTCTTGAGAAACTAATTTTAGAAATTTAACTGGATTTTTTTCTACTCTTTCCCATAAATCAATATCAATTTCTTTAAATATTTTAAGAAAATCTGTATTCCAAGACCACCATAAATTATTAGAAATCTCTGAAAGTTTATTAATTCTACTTGGTAACTGTGGATTAACAGTTATTCTGTTAAACATATACATTATATATTTCCTCCCTTGTGTTTTTCCATAAAATTCATTTGTAATTTAACATCTTTATTATCTATTAAAACAATTAAAATGTCAAATATTTTCGATACAATTTTATATATTTTTTCACTTAATTTAATTTATATGTTTCAGACTCTTCTTCTAATATTGATATTCTGCTTTCTAAATCATTTATTACTATTCTCTCATAATCATTTATGCCTTTAAAATTTAAGTTGTCAAATTTTATAATTATATCCCTCATATCTTTAATTTTATCATTTAACTCTCTAAAATTTGAATCAACTTTTCTCTCTAGTCTTTCAAATTTATTTCTAACATATTCAAAATGTAGCTTTTCTACTTTATCAGATACATTTAGGTTCTCAATTAATTTATCAATTTTCAAATTATGATCAATAATCCTTTTGAAATTAAACTCTTGTCCATCTTCTAATCTTTCTAATTTTAGACTATGTTCTTGTTGTACTTTCTCTAAATTCTCTAGTTTTGCTGTGTGTTCTTGTTGTACTTTCTCTAAATTTTCTAATTTTGCTGTATGTTCTTGTTGTACTTTCTCTAAATTTTCTAATTTTGCTGTATGTTCTTGTTGTACTTTCTCTAAATTTTCTAGTTTTGTTGTATGTTCTTGTTGCACTTTCTCTAAATTTTCTAATTTTGCTGTGTGTGCTTGTTGCACTTTCTCTAAATTTTCTAATTTTGCT
>CAKPSF010000011.1 GCA_934183305.1 uncultured Clostridia bacterium
GTGTGTGTGTGTACAGCCTCAACAGTTACAACGTTTTTCATTTATTTTCTCCTTCTTTTGTTTTTATTTTACATTTTTATGATGTTATTGTATATTTAATTCACAATATTGTCAATATCTTGTTAGTAATTTTTAGAGCATTTAAAAGAAATGTTATAATGTTTAAGCAGAATAGGAATACAAAAAAGACTTTAAATATTCTATGAATACTTAAAGTCTTTTTATATTTTTTATAAAATTATACTTCATTACTGTCTAATTGATATTCTGCGTCACCAAATGCAAGTATCATCATAAATATTGTATTTAACAATATTAATCCAACTGCAAATCCGCCTTCTTTTCCGAATGCTTTAGCAAGATTTACCATTAAATAGATTGAAAGTGCAAGTGAAACTACCCAACCAACAACTGGTATAAATGTAGCTAAGTATGCAAGTATCCACCATGGTGATATTCCAGCTATTCTAAATAAAATAACTAGGTTATAAATTGGTATTAAGCATTTCCATCCAGCTTGTCCAGCTTTAGTAAATATCTTCCAATTTGCAATAATGGTTAATATTCCAATTACTAAAGATATTAAAGATATTGCCATCGCCATTCCTGCTAAAGCTCCTCCAAGAACTCCACCTAAAGCAGCATAACTAGCATCTGTCATATTAGCACTAGTTGTTACATATGAATAATTATACATAGTTTTCCCTCCTTTTATTTTTTCTAATTTTATTCTACAAGATATGACAATAAATAGCAACCCTTTTTTCAAAAATAATCAATAATTAAAAATGAATAGTTAATAGTTTCTTAAATTTTACTATTAACTATTCACTGCAATTATAATTACACATTATGGAGCTTCCAGCCGGAATCGAACCGGCGACCCCAGCCTTACCATGGCTGTGCTCTACCTACTGAGCTATAGAAGCATATACAATAAGTGGATAATATATCCCTTAATCTTCACTATCCACTATATTTTTTATTGCTTTTTTTCTAATTCTTTGTATTGCATTGTCTACTGATTTGACTTGTGTATCAAGTTTTTCAGCTATTGCAACATAGCTTTCTCCGCGAATAAAACGTGCTAGAACTTGTTTTTCAAAATCACTTAAATTTTTATCTATTGCATCTTCTATTCTTTCATAATATTCTTTTTTGGTAATTGTATCTAAAGGGTCTTCTGTTGTATGAGAATTAAATATTTCTAATACACTTGTGTCTTCATCTTCGTCGTAAGCTGCTGTATTTAAAGATAAATATGAGTTTAAAGGCATATTTTTTTGTCTATTAGATGTTTTTATTGCAGTTATTAACTGTCTTTCTATACACATATTTGC
Source organism: uncultured Clostridia bacterium (assembly GCA_934183305.1). Lineage (GTDB taxonomy): Bacteria > Bacillota > Clostridia > TANB77 > CAG-508 > HGM13634. The sequence continues at coordinate 1,341 of CAKPSF010000011.1, forward strand.
AAATGTTTTAAATGAATTTTGTTTGTCAGGATTAAAAGACTGAATGGCTTTAAATAAGCCAATCATTCCCTCTTGGATTATATCTTCTCTTTCTGCACCAATAATAAAGTATTTTCCTACTTTCATATTAACTAAATCTTTATATTTTTCAATTATGAAATCAAGAGCGTATTTGTCATCTGACTTAACCAAAGATATAAGTTCTTCATCTGACATAGAATTATAATTTGTATCAAGTGAATAAAAAACATTTGCGTTTCCCATTTATAAAAGCCTCCGTATTTTGTACTTTAAACAATTATATTTGCAAAAAAATGAATTGTCAATACCTAAACCCTAAATATTTTAGGTATTTCAAGTGTTTTATTGATTATTTTAGTAAATTATAATATAATTATAAAAATTTTATATAATGCAAGGAGAAAACAATGGCATTTGATGGTATATTAACACATTCTATTGTTAATGAACTAAAAAGTTTTTTAATAGGTGGAAAAATAAACAAGATATATGAACCAAATAAAAATGAAATAATCTTGGATATATATAATAAAGAAAAACTTTTATTAGATATATGCATAGAGGCATCTAATTACAGAATAAATTTAACCAAACATACAAAGGACAATCCAAAAACAGCTCCAAATTTTTGTATGGTTTTAAGAAAATACTTAACTAGTTCTAGAATTTTAAGTATTTCGACTTATAATTTAGATAGAATTGTAATAATGGAATTAGAAAATTTTAATGAATTAAATGATAAAGTAGTATATAAACTAGTTATTGAATTAATGGGAAAACATAGTAATATCATATTAATTAATAATAATGATATTATTATAGATTCAATAAGACGTATTTCGTCTGAGAATGCCTTAAGAACAATTTTGCCAGCCAACCCATATATCTACCCTGTATCAGAAAAAAACAATCTATTAGAAACAAATATTAATCAATTTATAGATTTAATTAATTCCAAATCAAATGTAAATTTAATAGATATAATCCCATCACTTTTCACTGGTGTAAGTAGACAATACGTTACATTTACATTGAATAATTTAAACATATCTGCATCTAATTTCACAAATGAAGATTTAATTAAGTTTTTTAATTATTCTAATAGTATTTTAAATTCATACAATAATACTTGTGCTTCTTTTGAATTTAATAATAAACAAGACTTTACCGTATGTTTAAATAAAAATAATAACATATCTGTAAATTCTTTTATTGATGATTTTTATTTTAATAAGGAAAACACTGAAATTTTTAAAAATTACAGAAATAATATTTTAAAATTAATCTTATCATCACTTAATAAATATAATAAAAAGCTTTTAAATATCCAGAACAAACTTAATGAATGTAAAGATATGGATACATATAAATTATATGGAGAATTAATAACTGCAAATTTATATAAAATTAATAACAACTTTAATATTTCGAACATTGAGCTAGAAAACTATTATGATAATAATAATCTAATAAATATTAAGTTAGACAATAAATATACTCCAGCAATTAATGCTAAAAACTTTTTTAAAAAATATAATAAATTAAAAAATACTTTAGCAATAGTTTCATTGCAAAAAAATGAAATATTAGATGAAATCCAGTATTTGCAAAGCATTGTATTTTCTTTAGAAAACTGTTCAAATATACAGGAAGTTGATGAAATATACCAAGAAATATCTGATACAATATTAAGAAACAATAAAAACAACAAAAATAAGAAAACAAATAAAACTTTAGAAATCAAAGAAATAATTATAGATGGTTATAAAATATTCATTGGTAAAAATAATAGGCAAAATGATTATATTACATTTAAACTATCTGATAGAAATGATTTATGGTTTCACGTTCAAGGCTTTCACGGCAGTCACGTCTTGTTGAAAACCAATAATGCACTTATAAATGATGATAATCCAATAATAGCAAAATGTGCTAAACTTGCTGCATTAAATAGCAAATCAAGCAATGAAAATAAAGTTGCAGTTGACTATACATTAATTAAAAATATTAAAAAACCAAATGGTGCAAAACCTGGTTTTGTAGTTTTTAATAAATATAACACAATAATAGTAAATCCTGCTGAGTCTTAAAAAATCCCTTTGTTTATACAAAGGGATTTTTTTATACTTTATACTCTAATTCAGTTGAGAACTTAAATATCTCTTTCATTCTTTTTTTAGTAATCATAGATATTCTTGGTTGTGGATTACTTTCATCATAATCTAATAATTCTAAAGTATAACAATTTTCTGTTGTTTTATATATTAGATATCTATTATTAACATATGTTAAAAATATTTTATATCCATTATTTAAATCTCTTTCAAAATCATGTAATTTATAATTTTTATCCATACCCTCTCCTATTGTTTTATCATTTCTTCAAATTCGGTTTCTGTTATAACTTTAACTCCTAGCTCATTTGCTTTTCTCAATTTGCTTCCAGCGTCCTCACCCGCTAGCACATATGTTGTTTTCTTAGATACTGAACCAGATGTTTTTCCTCCAAAATTCTCAATAATTTCACTTGCTTCATCTCTTGTGTATTTTTCTAGAGTTCCTGTTAACACAAAAGTTTGCCCATAAAATCTTTCATCATTAGTGTCTTCTTTTAGATATTGCATATTAACATTTGCTTCTTTTAATTTATTAATTAAATCAATTGTTTGGTCTTGTTTGAAGAATTCGTATATGTTATTTGCAATAATTTCTCCAACTTCTTCAATTGAATTTAAGTTTATTATGCTTGCGTTTATTAAATTATCCATACTTTTAAATCTTTTAGCCAACACTTTAGCAAGTTTAGAGCCAACATTCCTTATTCCCAGCCCACAAATCAATCTATCTAAATCATTATTTTTACTTTTATTTATAGAGCCTACTAGGTTTTGTGCAAATTTTTTTCCATCTTTTTTTAAAGATGCAATATCTTCAAATTTCAAATAATATATATCTGCAATATTTTCAATTAGTTTATTTTCTAATAATTGTTCAATTATTGCCTCTCCAAGACCATCAATGTTCATAGCTTCTCTAGAAGCAAAATGTGCAATATTTCTTAATGTACGTGCAGGACATTCAATTCCGATACATCTAGAAACAGCTTCTCCAAACTCTCTAACTACTTCTCCACCACATATTGGGCAAGTTTTTGGCATTTCAAATTTTTTTTCTTTACCTGTTCTCTTTTCTTTTAAAACCTCAACCACTTCTGGAATTACATCTCCAGCTTTTTGAATGTAAACATGGTCCCCTATTCTAATATCTTTCTCTTTTATGAAATCCTCGTTGTGAAGTGTGGTTTTTGATATTGTAGAACCCGCAACAATAACTGGCTCTAGTATTGCAAGAGGAGTAATTGCTCCTGTTCTTCCAACTTGACATATTATATCTTTAACTATTGTTTCCTTTTTTTCTGGTGGATACTTATAAGCAATTGCCCACTTAGGAACTTTTGCAGTTTGACCTAATATTTTTCTTAATTCCAAATCATCAACCTTAATAACTGCTCCATCTATTCCAAATGATAAATCTGGGCGTTCTTTTCCTATTTTATTTATAGCATTAAATACATCTTCTAGGTTTTCACATAATATCTTAACTGGATTAACATTAAATCCAAGTTCTTCAAGATATAATAAACTTTCATAGTGAGAGGTAAACTGAATATCATCGCTTTTTTGAACATTAAATATAAAAATATCTAAAGGTCTTTGAGCGGTAATTGTACTATCTAACTGTCTTAATGAGCCTGCTGCAGCATTTCTTGCATTTGCAAATAAAGGTTCATCTTCCAAAGCTCGTTGTTCATTTAATTTTTCAAACTCTTCTGAACCTATGAAAACCTCTCCACGAACTATAATATCTACTTTTTCTTTTAATTCCATTGGTATATTTTTTATAGTTTTTAGGTTTTCAGTAATATCCTCTCCAACTAATCCATTTCCTCTAGTAGCACCTCTAATAAATTTTCCTTTTTTATATTCTAAAGCAACAGATAGTCCATCAATTTTTGTTTCAACAACATATTTTAGATTAATATTATTATCATTTGCAATTGTTTTAACTTTTTCATCAAAAGCTGTAATAGAATCGAAATCAAAAACATCTTGCAAACTTTGTAAAGGAACAATATGTGTAACTTTATTAAATCCTTCTTTTACAGTTCCTCCAACTTTTTGAGTCAATGAATCATTTGATATAAACTCAGGATTTTCATTTTCTAAATTTCTAAGTTCTAACATCATCATATCATACTCAAAATCACTTATTTCTGGCGCGTCATCGTCATAGTATTTTTTAGCATAATATTCAGTTTTTTTTCTCAACTCTTTAATTCTTTTTTCTATTTGTTGCTTATTCATTATTAACCCCTTCACCATTTGCTAATTTTCCAAAACAAAAAATTTATTTAGCAATCTTTTAATAATTCTTTTGAATTTTTCAAGTAACTCCATCCAGATACAATAGTTGCAATTACAGATACTGTCATAAATAGAGTAGCTAAAATATTAATAGCAAATTCTATATTATTCATATATATAAGTGCAGAATTATTAAATGTTTGTTCAAAACTTGACGCTCTAAATATAAAGCTAAAATATGAAAAATTACTCAAATACATTAAAATAATTGCAATCATTTGAGAAACTGTTTTTGTCTTTCCCCATATATTAGCTGCAATTACTTTTCCATTATTTTGTACAGCAATTAGCCTATATCCAGAAACAGCAAATTCTCTAAATAAAACAATAATTGGAATCCATGCTGGAAGTTTGCCATCTTCAACTAATAAAAGCATTGCAGTTAAAACTAATATTTTATCTGCTAATGGATCTGCAAACTTTCCGAAATTAGTTATCATATTTTCCTTTCTTGCAATTTTTCCATCTAAATGGTCTGTATATGAAGCAATACTAAAAATCAAAATAATTAACCAATTAGCAATTGAAATATTCAAAAAAGTTACACTTAACCCTATTGAATTTTGAAGGTAATGTATAATTACCATTATTGGCACTAAAATTATTCTTAAAACTGTTAATTTATTTGGTAAGTTCATTCTAAATACTCCTATTATAAATTTATGAATATATTATATATAAAAACATAAAAAAAAGAAATACTTTTTTAGTATTTCTTTTAATTATTCAAAACTTCATTTAAGACTTTAGCAAGATACTTCATGCTTGCTTCCGCTTCCTCTAACGTATTTCCCGTTGCTCCAACCTCTATAATAGAAGCTGCATTTGTAACCTTTTGATTAAATGTTGAGCTCCTTAAATTAATAGACCTAAATAAACCAGGATACATTTCATTTGCTTTTTCTTGAATTTTTACAGCAAACTTTAAATTATTTTTCCAATTAGGATGTTTTCCACCCCCATCGTTTGTTCCTATAACAAACATAAGCTGTGCAACCTTTTCTCCGTTTATTTCTACTGTTGGAGCATAATCACTCTTACTTCCTACTGCATCTCTATGCACATCAAATACAATTTCTGCGTTTTTATTATTTTTTAACATTTTTTCTACCGTTTCAAGTGACCTAGTATACGAACCAGTATATGCAGGATAATCATGTTTTGTTTCATCTCTGTAAACATTAAATTTATATTTTTTTAGTTCATCTTCTAAAACTCTGCCAACCCCAACCACTGAATATTTTAAATCTGTAGTTCTAAAATTTCCAGACGGTTTATATGAATTTTCTTTAGTTTGTGTATAGCTTTCACATGTATGAGTATGAAAAATTAATATATCTTTTTTATTTGAGACCATAAAGTCTGGCTTCAAAATACTTTCAGTAAGTTTTATATCTGTTAAATTTTTTACAGTAACACTTCCATATTTATTTGTATATGTATCTTTAATTTCTGTTATTGTTCTTTCTTTTTCCTCTTCATTTTCTTTTGCTATTTCTTTACTCTCATTTTCATCCTTTTCAATGTTAGGTAGTTCTACACTAAGTAATCTATTAATCCCGCTTCTAGAAGTGTATCTCTTGTTATTGTTTTCTTGTCCCATTACATCTATCGTTTGTTCAAGTTCACTTACAATAATATTAGATTTAATAATGGACACAACATTAAAATTAATTAAATGTTGTTTTTCTTCTTTGTTTCTATAACTCAAAAAAAATCTAGTAGAGCCTACAGCTATTATTATAAAAGCTATCAATCCTACTAGATATTTTATTAGTTCTCTTAATTTAATTGTTTTAATCATTATTTTCTCCTTTGTCTAATATACATATTTAAAATATATTAAACAAATTTTCAAAATATGATTAGTTTTATAAATCTTCCTCAAGTTCAAGTATTTTTTCTGAAATTACATCTGCATTAAGTTCTATTTCTGTTTCTTCTCCATTTGCCATATTTTTTATTTTGCATTTTTTATTATTTGCTTCATCTTCTCCAATAACAATTGTGTATAGTGCATTAATTTTATTTGCATATTTCATTTGGGCATTAAAGCTTCTTGAAGAAATATTTGTTTGAACACTTATATTATCTCTTAAATCATTTGCTAATTGCATTGCTGTTAAGTCATATTCTTCTCCCATAGATGCAATATACACTTCAATAGGCAAATCCTCTACGTCTTCATCTGGTATTAGCGAAAGAAGTCTTTCTTCTCCTGCTGCAAAGCCTACTGCCGGAGTATCTGGTCCTCCAAGTTCTTTTACTAGTCCATCATATCTTCCACCTGCAAGGACTGTATATCCGTCTTTTTTAGATATAAATTCAAATACAGTTTTTGTGTAATAATCTAGTCCTCTTACAATATTACTATCTATTTCATATTCAATATTCAACTTATCTAGTGCATTTTTAACATTTTCAAAATGTGTTTTACATTCTTCGCATAAATAGTCTAATATTATTGGTGCACCTTGATTTAATTCTTTACACCTTTTTTCTTTGCAATCTAATATTCTCATTGGATTTTTTTCAAATCTTGATTTACATGTAGAACAATACTCCTCTATATTCTTTCCGATAAATTCTCTTAAAGCTTCTTGATATTTCTTTCTACATTCCGGACATCCTATTGAATTTATTGTTAATATAACATCTCCTAAGTTTAGGTCTTTTAAAAATTTATATGCCATAGATATTAATTCTACATCTGCTAAATATGATGAGGTTCCTATTATTTCTGCGCCTATTTGATTAAATTCTCTATATCTACCTTTTTGTACATTTTCATATCTAAACATAGGCATGTGGTACATTGCTTTAAAAGGTGAAGGTTTAGATGCTATTCCGTTTTCTATATAGCTTCTTACAATTCCTGCTGTTCCTTCTGGTCTTAATGTTACACTTCTGCCACCTTTATCTTCAAATGTATACATTTCCTTTTGTACTACATCTGTTGTATCTCCAACTCCTCTTTCAAAAAGCTCTGTATATTCGAATGTAGGTATTCTTACTTCTTTAAATCCATAATTAGAAAAAGTACAATCTGCAACAGCTTCTATATAATTCCATTTAATACTTTCTTCTGGCAAAACGTCTTTTGTTCCTTTTGGTTTTTGTATCATATTTATCACTCCTTTTATATATTTTTAATAATCTAGTCTTGGTTTTAAATCTAAGTATATTGACTTTTCTTCTTTTATCATACTTGATTTTCCATGTCCTGGATAAATTATTGTATCATCTGGTAATACAAGTATTTTTTTAGTTATGCTATCCATTATTTGTTCAAAACTACTTGTTGGCAAATCTGTTCTTCCCCATGTTCCTCTAAATATTGTATCTCCTGAAAAAAGCATTTTATATTTTTCACAATATAATGAGGTAGAACAGTTTGTATGTCCTGGTGTATATAATACTTTAAATTCTATATTTCCAATATGTAAAATATCTTCATCATCGACTCTAGAATCTGCTTCTAATATTATCTTATTTTCTCCAATGTAACTTGCAAGAACTATATCATCATTTTCCAGATTTTCAGCACCATTTCTATGAATTAATACTTTTCCTCCATATTTGTTTTGAATTTGATTAACTGCTCCAATATGGTCTGCATGGCAGTGTGTTAAATATATATATTTCAATTTAGCCTCTAAAATATCAAGCATATTACTAATTTTTTCTGCATCTCCACCTGGGTCAATTACCATAGTTTCATTTGTTTCTTCATCTTTAATAACATAACAGTTAGTTGGTTCAGCTATTGGTGTTCCAACTTTTATTCTTTTTAAAATCATTTGTTTATCCCTTCTTACTATTTCTTTCTCTTTACTTCATAAACACTATCTATTTTTCTTAATACTCTTAGAATCTTATTTAATTCTTCTAAGTTTTCTACTTCTACGCTTACTTCTGTAATTGCAATTTTTTCTTTATTTGCTCTTGAGTTTACTGCTAAAAGTTTTGTTTTTAAGTTTGAAAGTTCTTTTATAATGTCTGCTAAAAGGCCGCTTCTATCATTTGCATAAATTTCTATATCAACTGTATATGAAGCTTGTTTGTTTGCATTATACCATTCTACATCTATTATCCTACTATCTTCATCTAGTAATTCTTTTACATTAACGCAGTCTGTTCTATGTACTGAAACTCCTCTTCCTTTAGTAATATATCCAATAATATCATCGCCTGGAAGTGGATTACAGCATTTTGATAATTTAACTAAACAGTTATCAATACCTTTTACAACTATTCCATTATCTGAAGTTTTCTTGTTTATCTTCTTTGATTTTGCCAATTCTTCTATTTTTTCATCTATGTTTAATTCTTTGTGTTCTTTTCTATATTCTTCTAGCATTCTAGAAATAACTTTAGATGGTGATATTGCCCCAAATCCTACAGATGCATACATATCATCTATTGTTGCAAACTTATATCTATTTAAAGCTGCATTAACATATTCTTGTTTGTATAGTTCTGTTTGGCTCATACCAATTCTTTTTATTTCTTTTTCAATTAAGTCTTTGCCCTTTACAATGTTATCTTCTCTTTCAGCTTTTTTAAACCAGCTAAGTATTCTATTTCTAGCAGTGGTACTTTTTACATATTTTAACCAATCTCTACTTGGTCCCTTTGGCGCATCCGAAGTTATAATATCAACAATATCTCCATTTTTTAACTTTGTAATTATAGGTACCATTTTATTATTAACTTTACAACCTGTCATTTTATGCCCGATTTCAGCATGAATATGGTATGCAAAGTCAATTGGAGTTGAACCTTTAGGAAGAACTTTTATATCTCCTTTAGGAGTAAATACATAAACTTCATCTTCAAATAATTCTGTTTTTAATGTATTTAAAAATTCATCTGGATCTTGCATATCTTTTTGCCATTCTAATGATTCTCTAAGCCATGCAAGTTTATCTTCTTCAACTTTTACTACTGATTTTTTTTCTTTATTAGCCTCTTTATATGCCCAATGTGCAGCAATACCAAATTCTGCAACTCTATGCATGTCCCAAGTACGTATTTGAACTTCAAACGGTGTTCCCTTAGGCCCAATTAATGTTGTATGCAATGATTGATACATATTTGATTTTGGAACTGAAATATAGTCCTTAAATCTACCGGGCATTGGTGAGTATAGCTCATGGACAACACCTAAAGCTGCATAGCAGTCTTTTACTGAGTTAACAAGTATTCTCAATGCAAATAAATCGTATATTTCATCTAAAGTTTTATTATCTCTTTTCATTTTTCTATAAATACTATATAAATGTTTTGCTCTTCCTGTTACTTCTGCATCAATACGATTTCTTTTTAATTCTAGGCGGATTTTATCCATTATTTTTTCTATAAATACAAGTCTTTCTTCTCTTTTTCTATCAATTCCTTCAACTAATTCTCTATATTCTTCTGGATATAAGTATTTAAAAGATAAATCTTCTAGTTCCCATTTTATAGAATAAAGACCTAATCTATTGGCAAGTGGTGCATATAAGTCCATTGTTTCTTTTGCATTTGCAATTTGTCTGTCTCTTGTTAAAAATTTTAATGTTCTCATATTATGCAATCTATCTGCAAGTTTTATTAGTATTACTCTAATATCTTTTCCCATTGCTAAGAACATTTTTCTATAATCTTCAACTTGTTGTTCTTTTATTGTTGTATATTCTTGTAATTTACTTAATTTGGTAACACCATCAACTAAATTTGCAATTTCTTCTCCAAATTCTTTAATTAAATCTTCATGCGTAATTTCAGTGTCTTCTACCACATCATGAAGAAGAGCTGCACATATTGTTGCTTCGTCCATATCTATTGTTGTTAAAATATATGCAACTTGAAGCGGATGTATTATGTATGGTTCTCCTGATTTTCTAAGTTGGCCTTTGTGTTTTTCATTTGCAAAATCATATGCTTTTAAAACTAATTTTATATTAGCTTTTCTTTTTCTCTTTTTTAATTCTGCAATTATATCATTAATTTCTGCTTCTTTATTTTCAGTCATTTTTTCATCCCCATTCTAACCTAAAATCTTTAGAAAGTTTATAAGGATTTCATAATATCCTTAAGATTAAATTGTATAGAATCCATACCATTAAAAGAATTAATTTCTAAGACTCCAACAATGTCTACTCTATCTCCAATTAAAAATTCCTCTGCTCTACTTCCCATATTAAATCCCATAGCAGTTATAATATTTCCATTTTCAGTTTTTAAAGTAATTTTCATATGCTTGCCTTCTGTTAATGAACGTATTGAATCTATTCTTAAATTTTTGAATAAAAATAGAGGAGTTTTATTTGCTTCACCAAATGGTTCTAGCTTTTGTAAATCTTTAACATTTTGAACAGTAAGTTCTTTATCTGTTACTTCTTTGTCTATATTTATTATAGGTACTATTTGACTTAAGTTGCATGAGCAAGCATAATCTTCAAATACTTTTTTAAAATTGTCAAAATCTTTTCTATGTAGGCTTAACCCAACTGCCATTTCATGTCCGCCATATTTTTGAAGATATTGGCTTGATTTGCAAAGCGCGTTATGTAAATCAAAACCTGGTATACTTCTTCCAGAACCTTTTCCTTCATTTTCTTCCATACAAACTAATATAGTAGGCTTAAAATACATATCAGTTATCTTTGAAGCAACTATTCCAATTACTCCATGATGCCAATTTTCACCTGCTAATACAATACAATCTTTTTCTTTAACATTGTCATTTTTAATTTTTTCGATTGCATCTTCATATATTCCTTTTTCAATCTCTTGACGTACTCTATTATACTCATTTAATTTATCTGTTAGTTTTAATGCTTCCTGTGTATCAGTGGTTAAGAATAGTTTTAAAGCTTCTTCTGCCATTCCCATTCTTCCACACGCATTAATTCTGGGAGCAATTCCAAAAGATACTGTCATAGAATTTATTTGTTTATATCCTAAACTATTTATTAATGTTTTTAAACCAATATTTTTAGTTACCTCTACTAGTTTCAAACCTAATTTTGCAATAACTCTATTTTCATCTACCAAAGGAACAATGTCTGAAATTGTACCAACTGCAACCAAATCTAAGTATTTTAGATATTCTTTTTCATCTATATTTAATTTTTTACCAATTGCTTGGATCAATTTAAATACAACACCAACTCCTGCTAATTGGTTAAATGGATATTTACTAGTTTTTATTTTAGGATCTATTACTGCAATTGCATTTGGTAAATTATCTAGTGGCTCATGGTGGTCTGTTACAATTGTTTCTATTCCTAAAGAATTTGCATAATCTATTTCTTCTATTCCAGAAATACCACAATCTACAGTAATCATTAGTTTATATTTTTCATCTGCAATTCTTTTTACAGCTTCTTTATTCAAACCATATCCTTCATCTAGTCTGTTGGGTATTGTATGTGCAGCATCTATTCCAATACTTTTTAAAAATTGTTTTAAAACGCAAATACTTGTTATTCCGTCCACATCATAATCGCCATATATTATAACTTTTTCTTTATTGTTTGCAGCTTCAATTATTCTGTCTACGGCTTTCTCCATATCTGGCAATAAAAATGGGTCATAAAAATCATTTCTTGTTGGATTTAAAAAAATTTTTATTTTTTCATCATTTTCAGCAATATTTCTTCCAACTAGAATATTAGCAACTAAATCTGTTAAATTATACTTTTCTTTTATTTCTTCAACTTTTTTTAAATCTGCTTCATTGCATACCCATTTCTTATTCATTATATATCTCCTTAAATAAACAATTTCTTCTATATTTTATACTATTTAGAAGTTTTTTACAATACTATATATAAGGAAAAAGAAAAAAATGTAAGTTCTTAAACTTGAAATTTAAAAAACCTACATTTTTCACGTATACAACAAGGTTAAGTTGCCTTTGGCAACACATATGTTGTTAAGAAATTCCGTCACATCATTAGCATATTTACATATAAATATAAATTCCTAATAGTCTAATTACTATATAACAAACAGCATAAATAGCTTGTATTAATACATATTTCTTTATGAAGTCTTTGCTTTCTTCTTTTCCAAATAAATATTTAAATCCAAAGAAACTTAATACTATTGATATAGCAAAACATAAACTAGCAAATGGAGATGTTATTGTTGACATATTTTTACTAATTATTGTAAGCAAAGATACTACGTCTGCAACTATTAATGGTATTTGCGCAATTGTAACTGTAGAAATTATTGTTGTTAAAGATTTTTTATTTTTAGTATTTAGTAATAATACAATTACTGAATATACTAAAATTCCTATAGCTGGTGTTAATATTTTCTTTAACACAGCAAGGATATTGCTAAATACTCTTGAAAATCCAAAAAGATATATTGTTTGTTGTGTTGATTTTATAAATACCGCAATTGTCCATATAATTAGTAAAAACAATGCTGTTTTAAAGAATTTAGCTGAGTTATCTTCTGCAACTTCTTTAATTTTTTCTAATGGATTTTTAATCATTTCTGTAATAAAACCTTTTGTTGCAATTGTTTCGTCTTTTATGTTTGTTTCTTTCATAGACTCCTTAACTTTTTTTGCTGTTTCAGCAGTTTCATTTTTCAAATTTTCAGTATCAATTGAAAATTTTTCTTCTTTTTCTTCCATATTTTTCTTCCTCTCTTTATTATATTTTGAAAGCCTCTAACTTTCGGTTACATTTTATATCTATGCAATTAATTTGTCAATTATTCTCCAAAAGAAATTCCAATATCTAAAGCGGTCTTATATAAATCATGTTCTTTAGATACTTTTCTTATATTACTTTCAGCTGTATTTCCAGAAACAGCACCAATTTGTTTGTTATTTCCAACAACATCTTCTAATGAAACATAATCCAACTTTCCATTTTTTATAACTGTCAATACTCCGAATTTTTCTTCTAATGCAAGTTCCATTGCTTTAGCACCATATTTAGTAGATAATACTCTATCAAATGCTGTTGGTGTTCCTCCTCTTTGCATATATCCAAGTGTTGTATTTCTAGCTTCAAGTCCTGTTATAGCTTCTAACTCTCTAGCAACTCTATCTCCAATTCCACCTAATTTTGTATTATCAACTCCTGCACCATTATTTCTAACATCTTCCACTGTAAGTGTTCCACCTTTTGGCATTGCTCCTTCTGCAACAACTACAACGCTAAAGCTTTTTCCCATTTTCTTTCTTTCTTCTATTTTTTGTGCAGCTATATTTATATCATATGGAACTTCTGGAATTAAGCATACATCAGCTCCACCAGCAATTGCAGATTCTAAAGCTATCCAACCTGCGTATCTTCCCATAACCTCTAAAACCATAATTCTATGGTGTGTTTCTCCTGTTGAATGAAGTCTATCTATTGCTTCTGTTGCAACAGATACAGCTGTGTTATATCCAAATGTTATTTCTGTACATGCCACATCGTTATCTATTGTTTTAGGTATTCCTATTACATTTAAACCTTTCAAAGAAAAATCTCTAGCTGATTTTTGAGTTCCATCTCCACCCAAAGTAAATATACAATCGAATCCATCATTCTTAACATTTTGCACACATACATCAGATAAATCTTTATATACAACTTGTCCATTTTCTTCAACCTTATAGTTAAATACATTTGCATTAGTTGAAGACCCTATAATAGAGCCTCCTTTATGAAGTATTCCTGATGCAGTTGTTGCTGAATCTAATTTTATATATTCATTTTTTAATAAACCTCTATATCCTTCTATAAATCCATAACATTCTACTCCATGATGTTCTGCTGTTTTTACTATGCCTCTAATAACTGCATTAAAACCAGAAACATCTCCACCATTAGCTAAAATCGCAACTTTTTTTATCATAACTCTTCTTCTCCTTTTATTGATATATACATATTATATCAATAAAAAAATTTTTTACAATATTTTTTTAAATATTTTCTAGTCCACCTTTTAAATTGTATAATTCTTTGTAACCTAAATCTTCCATTGTTTCTATTGCTTTTTTGCTTCTTATTCCTGAACTACAACATACTAAAATTTTTTTCTCTTTATTTGGTACATATCTTTCAATATTTCTTTTAACTTCTGGAAGCGGAATATTTAATGCTCCATTTATATGTCCTTCTCTAAATTCTCGTCTACTTCTTACATCTACAACAACATAATTTCTTAAATTTATATCTTTTATATTTACTTCTTTTATATATCTATTAAGCCCATTATTTATTTTTCTATTTTTCCACAATCTATTTAAAAACATCATTTTATTCACATTCCTTACTTTTAATATCATAATATATATTATGATATTTGTAATATTATTGTTAATTTTGTGTAATATTGACTATTTGAAATCAATAATTTTTCTGTTTTATAGTCAAAGTTGTAGAATTGCTTATATTTCAATGTTTTTGTTCATATATTTGTCAATAAATATTACAAAAACATTTCAATGTTCTTACAACAATGTTTCAAGTTTAGATTTTATGTAATGTATTTTTAGTGTTTTTAGTTTACATATTATTTCATTATTTTACATGTGGATATTGTGGATAACTCTGTGAATAACTGAAAATAGAGAATATTTTTCACAATTTGTTCACATTTGCATAATTAACAAGTTTACAAATTTTTGTTCTGCATATTTTTTTATCAATTATGTGTACTAATCAAAAAAACAACCTTTTTTAAAGATTGTTTTTTTATTGATTATTTCAAATGCCTCTGTTATCTTTTATATTCTTCATTTGTAAATTCTACTCTGTCTGCACTTGATACATTTGCTGTTGTTATATTTGTTCCCTTTCCTACAAATAATTTTTGATTTTTATCTATTCTTGCTGTTGTTCCACTTTCCATTGTTGAATTACTTATATATAATTGATTATTTGTTTCTCCATCTGAGCCTCTTAATACTAAACCTGCTGAAAGCAATGTGCATCTATCCATATACACTTTATTGTTTGAATCGTTTGCTTCACTTCCGCCTCCTATATATAAACATCCCCAATGTCCTGAATCTTGACTTTCACTATGTTTTCCTTTATATGGTCCACTTTGTAATGTTGCATTTTCTACATATGCTTCTCCATTTTCTCCTTGTGAAAAATATATTCCTCCATGCACATATCCATCAAATGTTCCTCCATATATATATAATTTTGCTCCAGCACTATTTTGTAATCCCGAATGAACTCCATAAACACTTCCAGAATAAAATCTTATTTCTCCACTATTACTAATTCCTATAGAACATACTTCATCAGCATATCCCCTTGAAGCATCAGCAAATACATTTGTATTTGTAATACTCATTGTGGCATCAGTCCCATTATTAATGCCATATGCATTGTTTTCATCGGAATTAGCATTTATATTAGTGTTTGTAATACTCATTATTCCATAATTTGCTATTGAAAAGCATATTCCGTTTATTTGCAGTACATTTTACTGTAGAATTTTTAATTTGCATATTAGGTAATGGTGT
>CAKPSF010000012.1 GCA_934183305.1 uncultured Clostridia bacterium
TGTGTGTGTGTGTGTGTGTGTACAGCCTCAACAGTTACAACGTTTTTCATTTATTTTCTCCTTCTTTTGTTTTTATTGGCAAATAAAAAACTGTCACTTATCTTCTTTATGATATAATTGTATATTTAATTTATTTTATTGTCAAGACATTATTTTTAATATTTTATTAGAAAATATGTTATTACTATTGTTTCTGAGATTAATATTGTTGGAAATCCAAATATAAATTTTAATTTTTGGGTTTTATGTCTAAATGCATACATGCCAATAATTGTTCCTACTGAGCCTCCAAGTAGTGCAATTATAAGTAATGTTTTTTCTGGTATTCTCCATTTTCCATATTTAGCTTTTCTTTTGTCTATGTACATTATAAGTATTCCAATTAAATTTATTATTAATAAATAAATTGTTACATTTAATGGTGTAAAATATTCAATTAATCCTGTTTTTATTAAAAATTGCATTTTTTCTCCTATCCAAAAAGACTTAATTGGCTACTTTGTGACATTCCATCTAAACAGCCAAATGATTTCAATAATTCAATTACTGTTTTTCCAACTTTTCCTCTTTGTTGTAATTCATCTATACACATGAATTCGCCTTCTGCTTTTGCTACATCTATACTGTTTGCAACAACATTTCCAAGTCCCGCTATACTGTTTAGTGGTGGTCTTATTTTATCGCCTTCAACTTTAAATTTTGTTGCATCTGATTTATATAAATCTACCGGTAAAAATTCGAATCCTCTTTCATACATTTCTAACACTATTTCCAAATCATCATACATATCAAGCTCAACTTTTGTTGCTTCTTTTTTCTGATTCTTAACTTCTATTTCTTTCATCTTATTTTTTACTTTTTCTTTTCCATAAATCATGCAACTAGCATCAAAAGCTTTAGCTCTAATTGTAAAATATGCTGCATAATATGCAAGCGGAATATGAACTTTAAACCATGCAATTCTAAATGCGTTTGTAACATATGCTGCAGCATGGGCTTTAGGGAACATGTACTTAATTTTTTCACAAGATTTTATGTACCAATCTGGAACACCATGTTCTTTCATAAGTTCTATATAGCTAGGCCATTTGTCTTCTTTTCCATTTGCAACTTTTCCCTTACGTACAGATTCCATTATTTTAAATGCTTTATCTGGAGGTAATCCTTTTTTTATTAAATATATCATTATATCATCACGACAACATATTGCTTCTTGAAGAGTAACAACACCTTCTTCAATTAAAGTTTGTGCATTTCCAAGCCATACATCGGTTCCATGAGATAATCCTGATAAACGTATCAATTCATCAAATGTAGTAGGATGTGTATCCAAAAGCATTCCTCGTGCAAACTTTGTTCCATACTCAGGTATTCCAAAAGTTCCAACTTGTGAGTGTATTTGCTCTGGTGTTACCCCTAATGCATCTGTTGAATTAAATATAGACATTGTTTCTTTATCATCTAAAGGTATATCTTGTGGTGCAATTCCTGTTAAATCTTGTAGCATACGAATAACTGTAGGATCATCATGGCCAAGTATATCAAGTTTTAATAAGTTTCCATCTATTGAGTGATAATCGAAATGGGTTGTTATAATATCCGAATTAGGGTCATCTGCTGGGTGTTGAACTGGTGTAAATTCATATATTTCTCTTCCTTTTGGAACAACTATAATTCCACCAGGATGTTGTCCAGTTGTTCTTTTTATTCCTGTACAACCTGTTGAAAGTCTCGCAATTTCAGCATTATTAACTGGAATTTGTCTTTCTTCAAAATATTTTTTAACATAGCCAAAGGCAGTCTTATCCGCAACAGTACCAACAGTTCCAGCTTTAAATGTTGTGCCTTTTCCAAATATAACTTCTGTATATTTATGAGCTTTGGCTTGATATTCTCCTGAGAAGTTTAAGTCTATATCTGGTTCTTTATCTCCATTAAATCCCAAGAAAGTTTCAAATGGAATATCCATTCCATCTTTTGCAAGCTTAGCTCCACATTTAGGGCATGTCTTATCTGGTAAATCAAATCCATTACCAACTCCATAATCTTCAAACTCAGAATACTTACATTTAGGACACCTATAATGCGGTGGAAGTGAATTAACCTCTGTAATACCTGTCATAAACGCTACAAGTGAAGAACCAACAGATCCTCTTGATCCAACTATATATCCATCTTCATTTGATTTCCAAACTAATTTTTGTGCAATTATATACATAACTGAATAACCATTACTTATAATTGAGTTCAATTCTTTATCAAGTCTTGTTTGTACAATTTCTGGTAATGTTTCTCCATATAACTCATGAGCCTTATTATATGCAATTTCTTTTATTGTTTCTTCGCATCCCGGAATATGAGGAGGACACTTCTCTGGTGAGATTGGTGATATTCTTTCGCACATATCTGCAACTTTATTAGTATTTGTTACAACTACTTCATACGCTTTATCCATACCCAAATATTCAAATTCTTCAAGCATTTCATTTGTAGTTCTTAAATATAGTGGTGCTTGTTGGTCTGCATCATCATACCCTTGTCCAGCTTGTAAAATTCTTCTATATATTTCATCTTGTGGGTCCATAAAGTGTACGTCACAAGTTGCTACAACTAATTTACTTAGTTTCTCACCTAATTCAACTATTTTTCTATTTATATCTTTTAATGCTTCTCTATCTGCAACAGTTCCATTTCGCACCATAAATTCATTATTTCCAAGAGGTTGAATTTCTAAATAGTCATAATCTCTAGCAATGTTTTCAATTTCTTCATCATCTTTTCCGCCAACTATTGCTCTATATAATTCTCCTTGCTCACATGCGCTTCCTAAAATTAATCCTTCTGAATACTTTTTATACAAACTTTTTAATATTCTTGGCTTTTTATAAAAATAGTGCAAATGTGACAACGAAACTAATTTGTATAAATTCTTAAGTCCTACATAGTTTTGAGCTAATATTATAGCATGATATGCAGGTAGCTTTTTATATGCATCTTTTACATATTCCTCATCCGCTGCAACTTTATCTATATCATCTACAAGTTTAGCGCCTTTTTCTTTTAGCATTTTTGTCATTACATTAAACACTTTAACAGTTGTATCAACATCATCTAAAGCGCGGTGTGCAACTTCAACTTTTATTCCTAGATTTTCAGCAATTATTCCAAGTTTGTATTTTTTATAATTAGGAAATAATTCTTTCGCAAGTCTAAGTGTATCCAAATATGTATTTTCTAATTTATATCCTAATTGAGCTGCATTATATTTCAAAAATCCTATATCAAAATCAGCATTATGAGCTACTAAAACACTATCTCCAACAAATTCTAATATTTTAGGAAATACTTCATCAATTTTAGGAGCATCTTTAACCATATCGTCTGTAATATTAGTAACTTCAACTACTCTATATGGAATAGGTTTTTCAGGGTTTACAAATGTTTCAAAACTGTCTATTACTTCACCATTTTTTATTTTCATTATTCCGACTTCTGTTATCTTCTCTGTTCTAAATGAAAAACCTGTTGTTTCTAAATCTAATACGCAATATTCAGTATCTATATCTTGTTTTCTAGGATATGAAACTATTGGTGTTTTATCTGGTACAAGATATGCCTCAACACCATATATAACTTTCATATCTGGATTATCTCTACCTAATAGTTTATGTGCTTCTGGAAAAGCTTGTACAACACCATGATCTGTTATAGCTATTGATTTCATTCCCCAGCTCATTGCCCTTTTTATTAAGTCTTTAGCTGACGTCATTCCATCCATTTGGCTCATTTGAGTATGCATATGAAGTTCAACTCTTTTTTCAGTTGCATTATCCATTCTTTTATCTTTTTTTCTACCTGGTGTTTCTATTATTGTATTAGCAATAACACCTAACTCTTTTGAAAATGGATCAAATTGTGCCGTTCCTTCAATTTTTATTCCCTTTGCATCTTTAAGTCTTTTGCTGACTTCTTTAACTTTCTCTGGCACAACAAAAGCTTTACAAGTTATTGTGCTTGTGCCATCATATAAATCAAACATTACAAGGAATTTTCCACTTTTTAATTCTCTAGAATCCATATTAATTATTTCGCCTTCTAGAGATAATTTTCCACTATCTACACCAATGTCTTCGACCTTAACCAAAGTTTCTTTTATATTTAATGAACGCCCTAAAATTAAAGGTGTAACTTCAGCTGGTTCACTAGCTATTGGAGTATTTGACTCTATAACTGGCTGTTGTTCCTTAGGCGCATTTTCATTAAGTTTTTTATCTTCTTTATTATCTTTACTTGTTTTTTTAGCCTTTTCTTCCTCTTTTTCAGTAATAACAATTTCTTGTGATGCTAGCTCTATTGCCATTCTTTCTATACGTTTTGTGTTTTCTTCATATCTTTTGACTAATTCTTCATCCAATTCTTCTACATATTCAACTTTTATTTTTTGACCATAAAAATCATTTAATATTTTTTCTAATTCTTTCTCGAATCCGCCACCTATTAGAAAATCTTTTCCCTTAACAGCTAATTTCACAAGTAAGTTCTTATCTTGTAGGATTGGTTTGCTATTTATTAGTATTGCCTTCGTCATTGGATGTTTTATATTTAAATATCTAACAATTCCTATCCATTCTATATTTATATCAAAATTAATATCTGCCTCTATTACTATTCTTGCATCTTTTACATTAAATCTATTTTTTAAAAAGTTTTCAAATTTATATATGCTAATTAAATCTAATTTTTCATTAGATATTAAAAGTAAAGCTATTGTATTTGTTTTTTTGTATAAATTAGCTGATTTAATTTTACATCTTAATAATGAATCATCAAATTTCTCATCTGGAAAAACCTGACCAACTGTTTTTAATTCTGCAGACATTAGTATTTTTTCTCCTATTTTTTAAAATATTCTTATTATATCATTGCATGTAACATATATAGATAGAGCTATTAATACCGAAAATCCCCAAGTTTGGATTTTTAATTCTGTTTCTTCTTTCATTGGTTTTCTTCTTATTAACTCTATAATATATATTAAAATTTTTCCTCCGTCTAAAGGTGGTAATGGTAATAAATTAGTTATTCCTAGTGATAATGATATTAAAGCAACTATATATAAATACTCAATAAATCCATTTGTATTTACAACTATATCAGAAATTCCAACAATCCCAACCATTTGATTTGCTCCAACTTTTCCAGTAAATAGCTGTTTTAGATTATCTATTATAGACAAAATGAAATTTTTTGTATTAGCCAATCCATAAGCCAATTTATTTAATAAATTATTTTCTATTGACGTATTTGAAAAATCAGTAACAAATGAAACAAGTAGAAAATATACAATCAATCCAAATATAATATTTACTATTGCTCCTGCCATTACAATTAAAATTCTCTTAGGAATACTAGCATTGCTAAAAGAACCTTCTTTATCAGAACGTTCTTCTTCTCCTTCCATACTTACAAATCCTCCCAAAGGAATAAGGCGAAGAGCATATTTAGTCCCGCCTTTTTCTTTTGTAAATATTGTTGGTCCAAATCCTAACGCAAATTCATTAACTTTTACTTTAAATAATTTTGCTATCAGAAAGTGCCCACCTTCATGTATAAAAACTAGAAATCCTAGCATTACTATTATTTTTAAAGCATTTAATAAAAAAGTAAGCAATTGTTTCCTCCTAGATTATATTATCATCACTAATAATATATATGCAAATGGTGCAATAAATATTAAACTATCTATTCTATCCAGTAATCCACCATGTCCTGGTATTAGATTACTATAATCTTTAATACCAACATATCTTTTTATACTAGATGCCGCAAAATCGCCAAATTGTCCAATTATACTTAAAATAATTGCCATTGCAATGACTTTTATATATGACATTACATATATACTAGCAATTTTTTCTAAACAAAAAGTATAAATTACAGATAAAATTACAGCTCCTAGTACACCTGCTATACAACCTTCTATGGATTTATTAGGACTAATTTTACTGAATTTGTGTTTTCCTAACTTAAGTGTTTTACCTGTTACATATGCAAAAATATCTGTTCCCCATGCATTTATTAAAACATACCAAACTAACATCTTTCCATCTTGTGCTCCAGCTAGTAAAGGTATAAACATTGTAAAAAGCACTATATAGAATATTCCAAATAAAGTTATGGCTATATCAACTATATTTATTTTTAAATTCTTAAAAATTAGTTCTATAAACAAGATTACTACTATAAACGGTATTGATAATCCAATATACATAAATAGCTGTTCAGGACTAATTAAGTGGATAAAACAAATTAGAAATGCCAATAAATACCCAATCCATTTTATTGGTTTATGTTTTTCCTTAAAAGCATTAAAATATTCATGTAAAGAAATAATCGCTACTATTGAAAGTGCTGCATCAATTACATATTTATTGCCAAATAATAGTACAACAATTACCATTGGCAATCCAAGCAACGCTGAACTTAATCTTTTAAAATCCATGTTTTTACTATTTCCCTTCTTTTTATTACATATATTATAAATTAAACAAGTTTTGTTTAATTAGCTCCAAACTTTCTATTTCTTCTATTATATTCTTCAATCGCCTTATCTAAATCTTCCGAATTAAAATCTGGCCATAATTTATCTATAAAGTAGAACTCAGAGTATACCAGTTGCCATGGTAAGAAATTGCTTGTTCTAACTTCACCACTAGTTCTTATCATTAAATCTGGGTCTGGCATACCAGCAGTATATAAATTGTTTGAAATCAAATCTTCTGTTATATCATTAACATCAATTTGGTTATCTTTTATCAAATAAGCTATGTTCTTTACTGCCTCAACAATTTCAGGTCTACCTCCATAATTTAAGCAAACATTAAAAGTTAAACCTGTATTATTTTTAGTTCTTTCTATTGTGCTATCAATCTTTTTTAACAATCCAGCTGATAGTTTATCTCTGCTTCCTAGCATTTTTACTCTTATATTATCTTTATCTGCCATATTTGCAAAATTGTCTAAATAATTTTGTAATAATAGCATTAATGCAGAAACTTCCTCTTTACTTCTTTTCCAATTTTCTGTTGAGAAAGCATACACTGTTAAATATTTTACACCAATTTTATTACAATACTTAACTATATTTTCTAATGTTTCTGCACCTTTTTTATGTCCAAGTCTTATATCTAAATTCTTTTGTTTAGCCCATCTTCTATTACCATCCATAATAATAGCTATATGTTGTGGTATGTTTTTTAATTCTTCCATATAAATATATTCCTTTTTATTATAATTTATAGTAAATTTTACACTGTAAGTATTTCTTTTTCTTTATCTGCTAAAACTTTATCAATTTCTTCTATTTTCTTATCAGTTATTTTTTGTATTGTTTCTTCTGCTCCTCTTAAATCATCTTCTGTTATTTCACTATTTTTTTGCATAGCTTTAGCTTTATCTATTCCATCTCTTCTAATTGCTCTTATTGCTACTTTAGATTCTTCAGCCATTTTTTTAATGTCTTTAACTAAATCTTTTCTTCTTTCCTCTGTAAGTTCAGGGAAAGCAAGTCTTATAACTTTGCCATCATTATTTGGATTAATTCCAATATCAGCTGCAAGTATAGCTCTTTCAATTTCTTTTAATATACTAGCATCCCATGGTTGAATAACAATTAGTCTTGCCTCTGGAACAGAAATTCCGGCTACTTGATTAATTGGTGTTGGTGTACCATAATATTCAACTGATACTTTATTTAATATTGCAGGATTTGCTCTTCCTGCTCTTATTTCTGATAAACTAACTTTAAAAACATCTATTGTTTTATCCATTTTATTTTCTATTTCACTAAAATCCATTTTTCATTTCTCCTTTTTTATTCTACAAGTGTCCCAACATTTTGGCCTAATACAGCTTTAACCATATTTTCAGGTTCTGCAATTCCAAACACCATTATTGGAATATTATTATCTTTACATAGTGCTGTTGCTGTTGAATCCATAACTTTTAAATCTTTATTTAAAACATCTAAATATGATATTTTATCAAACTTTGTTGCTGTTGGGTCTAGTTTAGGGTCTGCGCTATACACCCCATCTATAGCTTTTCCTAAAAGTATTATATCTGCTTCTGTTTCAGCAGCTCTTAATGCAGCAGCTGTATCTGTTGTAAAGTATGGGTTACCTGTTCCACATGCAAATATTACAACTCTCTTTCTTCCTAAATGTTTTAATGCTTTTCTCTTTATATATGGTTCTGCAATTTCTCTCATTTCAATAGCAGTTTGAAGTCTTGTATGCATTCCCCTTGCTTCTAAAGAATCTTGAAGTGCTAAACCATTCATTGCTGTTGCAAGCATTCCCATATAATCTGATGTTGTTCTTTCCATATTTAGTCCATATCTGCCACGCCAGAAATTTCCACCTCCAACAACTATTGATACTTCAACTCCCATATCAATTAATACTTTAACTTGATCACATATTTTTCCTATAACATCTGGATTTACTCCAGTTTTTTGATCACCGGCTAATGCCTCTCCACTAAGTTTTAATAATACTCTCTTATACTTAATGTCACTCATAAAAAACCTCCAAATTTATTTTTTATTATTCTATCATACTTTATATTAATTGTGCACTATTTTTATAAAATAAATTATTTTTTATATAATATTCTGATTGTTATTTTTACTCGCATAAAGCTTTAATATCTTCATCTTGTTTTATACTTTCTTCTAGAAATTCATAACATTTTTTATTTTGTTTTACCGCTTCAGTTGCCACTTCTTTATCAGCTCTTAGTCTCTTACTAGCATACTTAACAATTAGTCCTTTATTTTTTACAGCTTCTAAAACAACTTCCTTGTCGTCCCTCATCTTTTTACTTGCATAATACAAGACTTGTCCCGATACTTTTAAAGCTGAAAGTAATAATTCTTTATCTTCTAATAAACTCTCACCTGTGTAACAATATGTCCATCCAACTTTACTTACAGAATTATATACAATTTTTCTATCGCATTTTAACCTGTCACTTGCAAACTCTAATGCTTCAGGATTATTATCAACTGCAGCAAGAACAATTTCTCTATCATCTTTAAAATTCTCAGCTGCGAAATCTAGCAAACTTCCCTGATTAGACACTGCATTTAAAACATAATCTCTATCATTACAATTTTCTCTCATTTTTGTTATTTCAACTGGTTCTGGCATTTTTGTGTATCTCCTATTTAATCTCTTTATTTCGTCTTAGTAAATTATACTTATCTTGCCCATATTTTTCAAGTGTTTTATTCTAAAATCTATTGTAAATTTAGTAGTAATTATGTTAAAATAACTATGTATTTAAATTGCCACTATAGCTCAGTTGGTAGAGCAACGGATTCGTAACCCGTAGGTCAGCAGTTCGATTCTGCTTAGTGGCTCCATTTGAAATCAACTTACGGACTTAATTGTTCGTAAGTTTTTATTTTATATAAAACTTAAAAAGTTCTCTTATCACAGAAAGGAGGACTTTTTTCATGCTTGAATTTAAAGTAATTGAAAAACTAAAACCTAATAAAGATTTAACCGACATCTTAAAAGACTTTAAATATAAGGTTAAATTAGGACAAATTAAAACTATTATACACACCAATTTAAAAGTAATAACACCTACTGAATATAAAATTACATATCCTACTACTCTTACAATACTAGAATACAAAGTTAATGAAATATCAAATAAACCATTTTATATTAAAGAGCATAATCAAAAGTATAATATTAAAGAAATTACACAATTTTTGAAAAAATTTTAATTTTAGACTATACTTTTTGCTTATTTGTGAGGAAACATATGAGAAGTATTTTTATATTTCTCGAAATTTAATGAAAGGAGGAAAACTATGAGATGTGGTATTTATGTAAGAGTATCTACTGATGACCAAA
>CAKPSF010000013.1 GCA_934183305.1 uncultured Clostridia bacterium
AATAAAAAAAGCATGAAATATGCTTTATTAAAGATATATGCGAGAGATGGGTGATACTATCTCTCGTTTTTGTGTTTAAATTTATAAAAAAGAATTTAATGGAGGAAAAAATAATGAAAGAAAAAAAGAATAGAGGTATTACATTAGTTGCATTAATAATAACAATTGTTGTGCTATTAATATTGGCAGTAGTAGCAATAAGCGCAGTAAGTGGAAATGGAATACTTAACCATGCACAAAATGCAAAGACAAAATATTCAGAAGCACAAACAAATGAATCAGCTACTATAAGTGGATATGAAGATTATATAGAAGATAATCTACCAGGAGCAGTAAAAAAACTAAAAAATAATTTAAATAAAGTATTAAGTACAACAGATAATATACCATTATTAGATGAATATGGAAATAAAATAATGTTACCAGCAGGATTTAAAATACTAGTAGATGATACAACAGGATATACAGCAGATGATATAGATGTAACAAAAGGAATAGTAGTAGAAGATACACAAGCAGAAACAGCAGGAAATCAATTTGTATGGATACCAGTAGGAAAAATATATACAGATGCAGAAAAAACAGAAGCAAATGCAAAAACAATAACATTAGGAAGATATAAAAATTTTACTAAAAATGCAGATGGAACATATACAGTAGCACAAAATGCGAGTGATTATGAAACTCAAGTAAAAATCAGTATTAATTATACAGAAGATACAGAAACGAACCATAGCCCTAATTATAAAAACTCAATAGCCAAAAATATAGGAGACTTTTGTACAAAAGCAAATCTTAATGGAGGATATTATATAGGAAGATATGAAGCAAGAACTACAAAAGTAAGAAATTCCAAAACAAATGCTTTAACCTCTGTAACCTTAAAGGCAAATGATTATGTATATAATTATGTAACTCAACCACAAGCATCAGAGAGATGCCAAAATATGTATACAAATAAACCATATGAAAGTGATTTAGTAAATAGTTATGCATGGGATACAGCAATAATCTTTTTTCAGGAATTTGGAGACAACTCAACATATGCAAGTAAAAAAAGTGTAAATAGTAGTTTAGCAAATAAAGGAACATCAGGAATGAGTACAAAAGATGTAATATGTAATGTATATGATATGGCAAGTAATTACCAGGAATGGTCAACAGAGACCTATAGCAATTACAACACACCTTGCACTGTACGTGGTGGTTTTTCCAGAAGCGACGGCTACACGAGCTTGCGTGGCAGCTTCAACGCGACCAGTGTCGACGATAACTATTCTTTCCGTTCCTTCCGCCTACTTTTATATATGTAGGACTGAACGCTGGCGAAATACTATAATTTTGCGAGTGTTAAAATCTACTGTAAGAGCTTGTCAAGTTAACTGTGTAAATTTATTTTAATATATATTGTAATGGTAATATGTGGTGATCATGTATTACCATTATATATTTCGAGAGTGTAAGAAATTTTGTGTAAAAAATAAATATTCAAATGAATACTTCCTTATGGTAAAATAAATTTTTCATAGAGGAAGTATTTTTTTATAAAAGATCAAATATTGATAAAATATGATTTAAATGATATAATCGCAATATAATAAAACTTAAGGAAGTGATTTTTGTGAAGAAATATGACATTATAGTTGTAGGAGCTGGACCAAGTGCTGCTTTTTTAGCCTATGAGGCTATACAGTTAAACAAAAGTAAAAAAATATTATTAATTGAACAAGGAAAAAGAGTTGAAAATAGAAATTGCCCTATTGAAAAACTAGGAAAGTGTATTCATTGTAAACCAATGTGTAATATTACTTGTGGCTTTTCTGGCGCAGGAGCATTTTCAGATGGAAAGTTATCTTTATATAATAAAGAAGATGATGATATATACATAGGTGGAGTATTACACGAATATGTTGGAGTAGAAGAAACTAAAGCTCTAATAGATTATACAGACAAAATCTACTTAAAATTTGGAGCAGATACTAAGTTGGAAGGTGTAGATTACAAAGACGAAGTTAAAAAGATATATGATAAAGCTAAAAAAGAAGATATAAATTTAGTAAATATTCCAATAAGACATTTAGGAACAGAAAAAAGCCATGAACTTTATGGAAGAATTGAAAAATATTTATTAGATAATGGAATAGACATATTATTTGAAACTACAGTAAGTGATTTAGTAGTGGAAAATGATAAAATAAAAGGTGTAAAAATTAGACCAGCAAAATATGCAGAAGTTGAAGAGTATGACAAAGATGAAGAAATAGATTCAGAAAATGTAGTTTTAGCAGTTGGAAGAAAAGGTGCAAACTGGCTTGTAAAAATGTGTGATGAGCATAATATAAAAACTACAGCAGGAACAGTTGATATAGGAATAAGATATGAATTACCAGACAAGGTAATGAAAGATGTAAACAAATATATGTATGAAGGAAAGTTTATATCAAGACCATACCCATTTAGAGATAAGGTAAGAACATTCTGCCAAAACCCTAGTGGATTTGTTTCAACAGAAGTATATGATAATAATATAACATTAGTAAATGGACATTCATATAAAGAAAGAAAAAGCACAAATACAAATTTAGCAATACTTGTATCTCATAATTTCAACTATCCATTTAATAGACCAATTGAATACGGAAGAAATGTAGCTAAAAATTTGAATGCACTAGGAAATGGAAATATAGTTGTACAAAGATTGGGTGATATTTATAGAGGAAAAAGAACATGGGAAAAAGAATTAGAAAATAATTCTGTTGTACCAACATTAAAATCTGCAGTAGCAGGAGATATAACATTTGCCTTAGGATATAGAACAATGACAGATATACTTAAATTTATAGCTTCACTAGATAAAGTTATAGAAGGATTTGCAAATCCAGACAACTTATTATATGGACCGGAAATTAAGTTTTATAGTAATAAAATAGCAATAAATAATAAATTTGAAACAAGTATAAAAGGTCTATATTCAATAGGCGATGGTGGAGGATTAACAAGAGGATTAATGATGGCTTCAGCATCAGGAGTACAAACAGCAAGAAATATATTAAAATAATATGAGGAACAGAAATGAGTAATGTTAAATGGACTAAAGAACAACTACAAGCAATAGAAAAGAATGGGAATAACATATTAGTTGCGGCTGCTGCCGGAAGCGGTAAGACAGCTGTTTTAGTTGAGCGTATTATTAATAAAATTATAAACGAAAAAATTGACATAGATAAATTATTAATAGTAACATTTACAAATGCAGCAGCTTCTGAAATGAGAGAAAAAATATTAGAGGCATTATATAAAAAAATTGAAGAAGAACCAAAAAATGTTCATTTGCAGAAACAAATAAATTTAATTGGTAGAGCAAGTATTTGTACAATAGACTCATTTTGTCTAGACGTTGTAAAAAATAATTTTTATGAAATAGATATTTCACCTAATTTTAGAATCGCAGATACAGCAGAACTAGAACTTATAAAACAAGAAACTATTGAAGATCTATTTGAAGAAAAATACGAAACAGAAGATAAAGATTTCTTAAATTTGCTTGAAACATATACTACATATATTGGAGATGAACCATTAAAAGAATTAATCTTAAACATATACAATTTTATTCAAAGCACACCATTTCCAATAGAATGGTTGGAAAAACAAACTTTAAAATATAATCTAAATGATGAAGTTAACAATGATTTTGCACAAACTATATGGGGTAAAATTATTATTAATAGTGTAAAAGAAGAAATATTAGATGCTAAAATAAAAACACAAAAAGTAAGAGATAATATAATAAAATTTGATGAACTTAAAAAATATGTAGCTGTTTTAAATCAAGATATAGATGTTTTAGATAACATTTTGAAATTAGAAAAATGGGACGATATATACAATTACTCACTTAGTATGACATTTGATAAATGGCCAGTTGATAGAAAAATAGAACTAGAAGAAAAAGAAATCAGCAAAGAAAAAAGAAATGAAATAAAAAAACAAATAAAAAAGATTTTAGAAATAATAGACAGTAATTCTAAACAAGCCAATGAAGATATCTGCTATATGTACAATACGTTAGATGCGTTAAAAAATATAGTTACCCAATACGATAAATTACTAAAACAAAATAAAAAAGAAAAAAATGTAGTTGATTTTAGTGATATAGAGCATATGGCATTAAATATCTTATTAAAAAAAGATGAAGATGGAAACCATGTACCAACACAAACTGCACTAAAATATAGTAATAAGTTTGTAGAAATTGCAATAGATGAATATCAAGATTCGAACTTGGTTCAAGAAAGTATATTAACTGCAATTTCTAATAAAAGAAATATTTTTATGGTTGGAGATGTTAAGCAAAGTATATATAAATTTAGACAAGCAAGGCCAGAATTATTTATAGAAAAATATGAAAAATATGACAATGTAAATGAAGATACATCTAATTGTTTGGATAATGAAACAAAAATACAATTATTTAGAAATTTTAGAAGCAGAAAAAATATATTAGATACTACAAATGTTATTTTTAAAGATATAATGTCTAAAGAATTAGGCGATATAAACTATAATGAAAAAGAATATTTAAATTTAGGTGCTTCATATGAAGAGGTGGAAAACGGAATTGCAACAAATACAGAGATTTGCGTAATAGATAATAAAGAAAACGATAAAGAAGATGAGGAAGAAGAAAGTGACGCAACTATTGAAGAACCAATTGAAAATATTGAATTAGAAGCAAAGTTTGTTGCAAAAAAAGTTAAACAGATACTTGACTCAAAGAGGATTGTATTTGATAAGAAATATGGTAATAGAGAAATTACATATAAAGACATAGTAATTCTTTTAAGGTCAACAAAAGATAAAGCAAACATATTTGAAACAGAACTTTCAAATTTAAATATTCCAGTATATAGTGATACTTCTTTAGAATATTTAAATTCTATTGAAATTCAAGTAATAATGAGCTTGTTAAAAATAATAGATAATCCAATGCAAGATATACCATTAGTATGTGTGTTAAGAAGTATAATAGGTGGCTTCACAGATAACGAACTTATTAGTATTAGGCTAGAAACTAAAGAGAAAAAGAGCTTCTATGAAATAATGAAAAAATATGCAGAAACTAAGAAACAAGAAAAATTATCAGAGAAAATCCTGGATTTCTTTAATAAGATTAATTCATGGAAGCAAGAAGCTCAATATTTAGAACTAGATGAGTTTATTTGGAAGCTGTATAATGATACTGGATATTATAATTATGTTAGTGCAATGCCAGATGGCATACTAAGACAGGCAAATTTAAAATTGCTGTTCGAAAAAGCTAAACAATATGAAAATGCTAGTTTTAAAGGATTATATAATTTTATAAATTTTATAGATAAAGTTAGAACAAGTAGCGGAGATTTATCATCTGCAAAATTAATAGGTGAGAATGAAAATGTAGTAAGAATAATGAGTATTCATAAAAGTAAAGGACTTGAATTTCCAGTTGTATTTCTATGCAATAGCAATAAAAAATTCAATGTGCAAGATTTGAATAATCAAGTATTATTACATCAGGATTTGGGATTTGGACTTACACATATAGAAACAGATAAAAAATTACAATATTCTACTTTAGCAAAAGAAGCTATAAAATTGAAATCAAAAGAAGAAATAATATCAGAAGAAATGAGAATACTATATGTTGCATTAACAAGAGCAAAGGAAAAGCTAATAATAACAGGAGTACAAAACGATATAGAAAAACAATTAAAAGAAAAACAAGAACTGTTAAATATTTATTCAGGTGAAGAAAAAATAAATAAGAATATATTAAAAAAATATAAATCGTATTTAGATTGGATAGAGCTAGTATATTTAAAAAATAAAGATTTAAATATAATGGATTTCAAAAACATTACTAAAGACGAAATAATAGAAAAAGAAGAAAATAATCAAACTACAAATAAGATCAGTTTAGAAAATGTTAAATTAGAACCAGATGAACTTCAAACCAATGAGATAAAAAATAAGTTAGAATGGAAATATGAATATTTAGAACTTAGCAAAATAGAAAGTAAATCTTCTGTAAGTAAAATTAAGCAACTAGCAAATGAAGAGGAATTATCAAAACAAATTACTAAAACTCCTAAATTTTTAAATGAAAAGAATAATATATTATCAGGTGCACTAAAAGGAACATTAATTCACTTATGTATGCAGAGATTAAATGAAAAAGAAGATTATACTTATGAAAAAATACAAAAATTAATAGAAGAATTGTTATTTAAAAATATAATAACTAAAATAGAAGCGGATAATATTGACATTAATAAAATACTACACTTTACTAATTCAAGTATATGGCAAGAACTAAAAAAAGCAAAAATAGTAGAGAAAGAAAAACCTTTTTATATAAGTTTATCAGCAGACTATATATATAATAATGGTTTACAAGAAGAAATACTAGTGCAAGGTATAATAGATTTGTTCTATATAAATGAACAAGATGAATTGATTTTAGTGGATTATAAAACAGACTATGTAAAAGAAGAAAAAGAACTTTTAGAAAAATATAATAAACAACTAGAATTATATGATATGGCATTAGAACAATCATTAAATAGAAAAGTTGTAAAAACATATATATATTCTACTTGTTTAGATAAACAAATTTTAATAAAATAATTCTTGACAATAAAATAAATTAAATATACAATAAAAACATAAATGTAAAATAAAAACAAAAGAAGGAGAAAGTGAATGAAAAACGTTGTAACTATTGAGGCTGTACACACACACACACACACACACAATGTAATCTAAAAAATAATAAAAAAAGCATGAAATATGCTTTATTAAAGATATATGCGAGAGATGGGTAATACTATCTCTCGTTTTTGCGTTTAAATTTATAAATAAAAATTCAAAGGAGGAGAAATTATGAAACAAAAAAAGAATAAAGGAATTACCCTAATTGCGCTAATAATAACAATTGTTGTGTTATTAATATTAGCAGTAGTAGCAATAAATGCAATAACAGGAGATGGAATAATAGCG
>CAKPSF010000014.1 GCA_934183305.1 uncultured Clostridia bacterium
AATACGGATTTTAAAATAAATACATTTATGAATTCTTCTTTATCCATAATAATCAATATATAAGATATATCTTGAGACAATAAAAGTGCACTTTTAAATACTATTTTCCCTAGGTGTTTTCATCTTATAACAAATTAAAATAAAAAGAAATTGTACAAAACATGCAAAAGGAGTACATTTCTGTACTCCCAATTATTATTCATATTCTTGGATTTCAAGTTTACATTTATCTCTATATAATTCTTTAATTGTTTCAATTGACAACTTATTTTCGGTTAATAATTTTTCTATAAATTCCACCCATTCATTTGTATATTGATAATCCTTATGCGTTTGATCATAATAGCAATACTTTGTATTTGTATCAAAAGGATCTTTAGACGGTTCTAATTTTTTAGAAGGTTTTATTGAAAATATATATGTCAAATATGAATGAATATTTAAGTTGAATTTTGGATATTTCTCTTTTATTTTATTATTTATTGTACCCGGAAGCATTTTATCTGCGTTTGTTATACTTTTTATTACTGTTTTGTTTTTGACTAAAGCTGTAAGCCTTTCTACTTCTTGTTTTTCTTCTTCTGTTAATTTATCCCAATTTAAAAATTGAATTGCTAAATCTCCTTTATTTGTATTTGATATTATTGGTATTTGCACTAATTTAATACTATACTCTTGCATAGAATAAACTTCTGAGGATAAACTATCTCTAAACTTATCAATAAATTCATTTATTTTAGACATTTCTTTTGATAGTAACATTTTGCTTGATTTATATGATTTTTCGTTTCTTAATTCCGAAAATTGCAAAGAAAATGGCAATGATACATTAATAGAATATTCTTGTCCAAAATTTTCAATTATAAAATTTTCATAATTGTATAACAAAGATTGACACTCACCAAATATTTTTATCTCTAAATCCGTACAATTTAAATAACTATGCTCAATTTTATTACGTAATTTTATAAAAAATATGTTATTCATATATGCTGCATTATTAAGTTTTTTATATCTATCCATACACGTCTTTAATTCCCAAGTACGTTTTTCACCATCAATTCTTTGATACTTTCCATTTGAATCCTTGTAAAAATATTTTTCACCTATTGTTTTATGAAAATAAGCATGAAACGCTTTTGTCCAAGCTATATTCATATGTACTATGTAACTTTTTATTCGATTTTCTAATTTAGGTTTATTATATATTTCAACTGCCAATAATGCATTATTAATTGAATCCTCTAGCAAGTCTTTTGCTTTTCCTTTTATTAACATACTGATACCTCCTATAACAAAAAAAGCGCAATACAAAACTATTATAAGCCTATACTAGCGCTTCCTTTTAATTCACAAATATTATATCATTTTTTCTTATTATTTTAAATATCTTCTAAATGTATTCTTAAACAATTCAACATTATTGCTCATCCATTCAAAGGCTTCATCCCAAGATTCAGAATTAGGATCAACATCTAAATTAGATACTAATTTGATTCTTGATGCTTTTTTACCTTCTAATGGCATCCATTGTAAATTTGATGATATCTTCTCATTAATTTCTTCTTTATATTGTTCTAATAAATAATATAAATCTTTATTGTCATTTATATAAAGTTCACATGCAATTTCATGTTTCTTAGTATTATAAGTTAAATCTAAATGACAATCACTTCTACCTATAAAGATATTATACCAATGTTGCGGCAATGGTTTAATAAGTGAAAAATTAACTTTTTTATCTTCACAATAATTTTTAAAATCTTCCCAAAAGTTTAATTGAATAGTTGAAGCATTACTCATATTTTTAGAAACATTTTTTCTAATTGCTTTAGCCCAATTATTTGGTTTACTTATAATTTGAAATTTAGGAGCAATTAAAGAATCACCAATTTTCCACAATTCAATTTGAACTAAGAATATATTAATATGTTCATCAGAATGTTCATTTAACCAATCAACAGCTTGTTTATGTTCATCTCTAACATCTTTAACAATCCATATCTGTATGTCTGCATCAAATCCAGCAGAATAAACAATTACTTTTCCCAAATGGTCATGATTAGTCATTTCTAATTGATTTTCAATTATTATTGTTTTATCTGTTTCCTCTTCATGAGCTTTAATATCAACATTATATCTTCCAGTAGAAGCTTCTGTTTCATCTACAGTAATATTAAATCCAAGTTCTTCACTTAGTAACTTAATATTATTCTCTTTAGCCAACCATTTTGTAAAATCTGTGGCTTCATTTTTCCAGACTTCTCTTAAATTTGTTATTTTTTCTAATTTACCTAAATTATAGTTCATTTTTAATCCTCCAAAAATTGCAGATATTTACTATATTGTTCAAACATTATATTTTTTATATATTGTTCCATATATTCATAATCCGGATTATCGTTTTCATCTACTGGTAACAAAATTTTTTCTTTACTAATTCTAAAATCATTTATTTCTCTATTAAAACTATATTTATTCCCTATTCTTGAAACTATAGTTGTTAAAAACAAATAAATATACTTATTAAATTTATCATTTTTTAATGATGTGATATGATCGCTACCAATAAATTCATATTGATGATAAAATGATGCGCCAACAGAACCACTATTAGCAATAGTAATACAATTATTAAATCGCTTACCTTCTTTATTACTAATAAAATTATCAACACCATTATTCATCATTGTCGAAGAAACATATGGAACTTCCCCTGATTTATGATCACTTTTTTTTAATCTTTTTCCTCTATTTACAGAATCAAAAATCTTCTTTATATTAAATTCTTTCCATTTTTTATTATTTAATTCTTCTATTTCTTTATATTCAATTTGGCACAATGTTTTTTTACAATAATTTTTAATACAGTCTATTTCTTTTTGTAAAATAGATTTCATATACTCTTCCATAAATTTAAAATTTGGTTCTTCTTTATCATTTACAGGAAGCATAAAACTTCTAGCATCAGACCTAGAGCCAGTCAATCCCATCCCATAACCGAATCCACAATTTTTTATTGAATCATTCAAACATCTTGTTATAAACAACCCAGAATATTTATTAATTTTAGATGAATTATAATAATACATTTTATTTCCTGTTATATATGAATAAGGTTGATAAAAATACTTTGCATTTTCTGCACCTAAACTTATTGTATTTGATGGATTAATTTTATAATCATCGTACTTTACTATTGAAAAAAGTCCATTATTTAAATTCGTTCTAGTTACATAAGGAATGCCTTCTTCATCATTTACAATAAATTTTAATTTTTCACTATGATATGCTTTAGAATTATTTGAATTACCAAGTACATCCTCTATTTTAAATTTTTCCCATTTAATATTTTCCTTTAACATTTTATTTATTCTCCTCAGCATCAAATAAGAAACCTCTATCATGTGTTATCATATTTATTTCAAAAGTCAAGTAATCTGCTATTGTATTTTTAAAATCTAAATCCTTTGGTATTTCATCATTAAAATAATAATACGAATGTAACCATTCATCATCTGAATCAATAGAAGTTTCTACACAAAACTTTGTTGGAGCTTCAATTTTATTAAACCATACATCTAATAAATGTTGTTTTCTATCCTTTGCACGTTCTGTTTCTACTAAACCTTTATGTTTTTGAACTTCATAACCATCATCAGAAAAATCAATAAATTTACAAATTTTATCTTTATGATGTGGAATACCAGCAGTAAAAACTGCAATACAAGGATTTGTACCCACGCCGTAAAAAGTATTAGTATTTAAAGTTATTACACCCTCAAGAGTATGATGCTTTAATATATTTTCCTTTATACTTTGCTCATACTTATTTTTTCCAGTCATCGTACTTTGAGGAACAATGACAATTGCTTTACCGCCAACTACTAAACTATCTAATAAATGTTCTGTAAAACTTAATTCGCATTTTTCAGGGCTAACTTTTCCCATTGAATAAGGTGGATTCATCATACCTACTGTTGAACCTTTTAATTGTAATTTATTAGCGTCTTGTGCCAAAAAATCGTCACATATTAAATTACTTTTTCCATCACCTCTAAGAATCATATTTGTTGTTGCTATAGTAAACATATAAGGCTGAAGTTCATAACCATGCAGTTGATTTCTTTTTATTGACGTTTTTTCATGTTCATTATTTGCTTTTTTTAACATATCATGCATAGCTGACACTAAAAATCCAGCAGTTCCACAACAAGGATCTAAAACTACATCTTCAGGTTTTAAATCAATTAATTCACAAAATAAATTACATATATGCTTTGGTGTTAAAACAATCCCTAATGATTGACCATCTCCACCAGAATAGCTCATAAACTCGCCATAAAATCTACCTAAATAATCTTCTGATGTTTGATTATATCTAATTGTTTTATATAACTTATTATACAAATATTCTGTGTAATATTTTAACGGTGTTTTCCCTAAGATATCATTTTTTTCATTTAAAATGACAGTATCTTTAATAATCGAAAATTGGGATAATAATTTATCTTTTTTAGTTTCAGGAGAAACTTGAGATCTATCTAAATTATCTTTGATAGCATTGTAAATTTTTGAACCATCAGTTTTAACTTTATCACCAATTAAATCATCTATAGAAAAGTTTTTGTATTCTATTTCTTTCAATGCTAATAAAATCCCACTAACTACTAAAGGTTTATCCTTATCACTTAAATTCCCATAATTTCTTAAATATTCATGTAATTCTTTTGCATCTTTCAAAATTTCAGCAGTTGTTTTCTCTTCATCTGTATCTTCTTTTAAAATTTCTCTTATATAGTATTCATCTATATTATCACTATTAAAGGAAATAAAACTTTCAACTTCTGGCAAATCCATAAAGTATTCTCTGCCATCCAAATAAATAGGTTTAATAGTATGATGTTTTTCATCACCACTTATCCCAAATGCAATAGCTTTCTTATAATTTGTATTATCTAATATATGTTTAGCATAAAAATAGGCTCCATTTAACGCATAATCTGTAATAGATGAAACATTCATATCTAATATACCATTTTCATCAAATTTTGCCTGTTTATCATTATTTGCTTTATCTTCAATTACTATAATAAAATCTTTAACTACACCACAATATTCAGGATAACCATAATTTCCAGTTCCCTTTTTTGAAGCTGTCTTCAAAGCCTCATCTATTTCTTTTATATTACATCCTTGCGCATCGATTTTAATCTTAGCATCCTTTAATAAATCATATACCCATAAATCAGTTTTAACTTCTTTTTTTGCCATACTACTTTGACTCCTTCTTTAATTTTTCTTCTATAGCTTCAATAACAAATTTATTTATACTATAACCTCGTTCTCTATCCTTTTTGTTGTTAACTATATTTCTAATCTTTTTATATAATTCGTTAGACATTCTTAAAGGTATTGGAACTCTTTCTTCTTTCTTTTTATCCATATTATCCCTCTTTATTTATGATATCATTATATCTTGATATAATGATATCACTTTTTGCAGATTTAATCAAGGGTTTGGGACATTTCCCACATACGAATTTCGTACGGGAGTACAAATTCAGTGCTGGCTAGACAATAAATATACTCCTACAAACAAAAAACACTACCATTTCTGATAGTGTTAATTTCTTTAATAATATCTTTTTAATCTTAATGGATTACTATTTTTTACTACTAAATTATATTTGATTTTTAATATTTCTTTTACCCTAGGTATAAGTTTATTCATATCGCATCTACAATTAAATACATCTATTGCAGAGTTAATATGATTTCTTAAAGAACAATCTGATAAACAATGTCTACTATATCCATTTGCTAAATAAAATGCTACTAGATCTGGAATTACATAATTATTTAAATAATCATTAACATTATTATAGCAAGGTAAATATATTTCTTCAAATTCTTTATCAGTTATATCACACATAGATATACTCCTTTAAAATAATTTCTTCTACTCTATTTTTTATATTGTTCATTTTACCTATCCATAACATTTGAATACTACTTTTTAATTCTTCAGTAACATTTTCTTTTTCAGCAAGTTCTTTAATTAAATTTTGTTCTTTTTCCATAAGAGTAATATCAATATCATGCAAATACTTATTCACCTTATCTTTCATAAGTAATTCAGTATATAATCCTCTTTTATTCTTCTTTAGATACTCTAATTTAAGCAATCCATACTTTCCTATATTATATCTTTCTTTATCTTCTAATTTTAAATCTGGTAATAAATAATCACCAATTCTAGTGTAACTAATGTTCATAACTATTTCCTCATTTCTTTCTATTTATTTGGCTTTAATTGTTATACATTCGTTACACAATGACTATCGCCACCTCC